>CACZAD010000008.1 GCA_902779055.1 Fibrobacter succinogenes
CATTGCAGCCCGGATGGCACGTTCCCGCGCGGTGCAGAACCGATTCCTGAAAATCTCGGTGACTTGCGCAAGGCTGTCAAGGATAACGGCTGCGCTGTCGGCTTTGCCGTGGATCCGGATGCAGACCGCTGCGCTCTCGTTGATGGCTTGGGACAAAGTATTGGTGAAGAGTACACGCTTGCGATTGCAACAGACGAAGTGCTTGCCCAGAAGAAGGGTAGCGTTTGCGTGAACCTCTCCACGAGCCGCATGAACGAAGATGTCGCCGCCAAGTACGGTTGCGAATTCAGCCGCGCGAAGGTCGGTGAAATCAACGTTAGCCTCCAGATGATCGAAAACGGTTGCGTCATCGGCGGTGAAGGTAACGGCGGTGTGATTCTCCCGGCACTCCATTACGGTCGCGATAGCCTCGTGGCGGCAGCACTCGTGCTTAGCTGGATGGCCCACCATAATGGCGGTCCGGAAAAGTTCGTGGCTGAAAATCCGGCTTACGTGATGCCGAAGAAAAAGTTCGAACTCGGCGACAAGAAGGTTGCTGACATTCTCCCGAAGGTCAAGGCAGAATTTGCCGGCTGGAAGACGGACGAACGCGACGGTCTCTGGCTCGGGAGCGAAAAGTCCTGGGTGCATGTGCGCGCCAGCAACACGGAACCTGTGATCCGCGTGATTGCCGAAGCTCCGACTGCTGAAGAGGCTGAATCGCTCTGCTCTAAAGTGGAAAAACTCATTTAGTAGGCAGTAGACAGTAGGAAGTAGGCAGTAATGTCACCCCGGCCTCAGTGCCGGGGTCTCCTTTTTTAGAGTGTTCCCAACTGTCATCCCGGCCTTGTGCCGGGACGGGGTCGCCTTTTTTGGGGGCGTTTTCTAGAACTGTGTAATAAATTCCCAGCCGGTTTCTGTTGTCCAAACCTTGCCGTCTTCGCGGGGGGTGTATGTATGCTCGCCCTTGAACGTACACCATTTCACGGGGAAGCGCGGATCGACGGTCTTATAATCATAGCACACGTGATTGCCGCTGCCAGTGTATTCTTCGGCCTGTTCGCCTCTGGCGTCGGTGAAGTTTCCGTCATCATCGGTTTTACCGTTGTTCTTGAGGATTCTGTCGCGGGCGCTACGTCCGAGCTTTGGTGTGCACAGATTGTCTTCCATGCCGACCGTTCCCATCCATGCGATGGGCAAACCCTTGTTCTTGGGCATATAAATCACTTGGTCCATTGTCGCAAATACCACCACGCCGCGCAAACGGTGCTGGAAATCCTGGGCAAGCGCGTTAGAGAACATTGCACCAAAGCTGAACCCGATGGAGAACACGCGCGAAGTATCGACGCAAAGGTTCTCGTTTAAGTAGGTGAGGAATTCATCGAAGAAAAGGTGGTCTTTGTTGTCGTTGCAACGCCATGGATTTTCTTTGCCGTTTTCATCCGTGTATCCGTGCGGTGCCACGAAGATGGTGTTTTCTTTGGCTCCCTTTTGGTTGCGGAATCCGTAATAAGCTTCCTTAGTAGCCACGTTTTTGGCGGAACCGCCCATATAATGCATGCCGAATACAAGACGGTAGGGCTTATTCTTGTCATAATTCTCGGGCATCGTGAGGTAAATCTCGTGTTCGATGCCGCCACCCGTGAATTTGAAGTAGTCCTTTAACGTGTTGTCTTTGCCGCAACCCTTGCTCGGTGTTGGGGCGTTGCCTATGGCGTAGCCGAATGCGTACGTTTGTTCGCCGGGAACTGCGGATCCTGACTTTTTGAGATTCAGGGTTAATGTCGTGTCGAGCTTGGGGAGGAACACCTTGAGAGTGTCATAATCCTTTGCTGCTACGACCAAAGTATCTTTGGAATCGTCTTCGACTTTGAGGAGGCCCCCTCGCGAAGCGGAATAAGATTGGTTGAACGAGCTTTCCGTTGTAAACGGAATGGCCTGCTGTGCATTGCCGACCCGGACGCGGGCGACATAAGAACCTTTTGCGAGGACTCCCTGACGCAAATCGACCTGTCCCGTACCATAGAGCGTTTGGCGGAGTACCTGATTGCCTGCCATATCGAAAATAGACACTTGCACGGGGGTATTGAGACTTTGTGCAAAATGAAGAATGCCGTTTGCATAGCTGAGATATCCCGGCGTTAAGCTACCACCGTGTAGCCCCACAATCGTATCTGTTTTTTGTTCGATTGTAAACTTGCCGTCGGAATCGGTTGTTGCCGATTTCCCTTTTAAAAGAAGCTGGACGGTTGCCCCTGAAATTGGAGTGCCTGCTTCGTTTTGAACGGTTCCGCTCAACGTATAAGCGGATGCTGTGGAAAATGCTGCTATAAGAGCAACAGGGAATACGAAAAAAAAGACTTTTTTCATGATATAGCTCCTTTCTCGTAACCCCAATGGCTTTCGAATTCTCGACTGCCAATACAGACAATATAATTTCCAGAATAACGAAAAGAACGTGGTAAACATTTTTTTATTCGAAAAAAAATGGCCCAAGGCTTCAACAAAAAGGGTTCGCCAAATGGCGGACCCTTTATTTTAGAGAGGAGTATAGGAATTTCTAGAACTGCTCAAAGAACTTGTGGACTTCTTCAGGAACCCAAGTTTGTTCCCAGTTCCAGCCGACGCCCATGTTACCGGTGTCGTGAGCTGTCCACTGGTGGTCACCCGGCCAGCTGCACCACTTGACCGGGAAGCGTTCGTCGACGTTCTTGAAGTCGTAGCAGACGTGTCCGGTGTTGCCGTTCACTTCTTCGGGCTTTTCGGAGCTTGCATCGGTGAAGTCGCCGTTGGCGTCGGCCTTGCCGTTACGCTTGAGAATTCTCGGAAGGGCGCTATTTTTGGCGCGGTTGTAATCGCATCTGCCGTCGTTTTTGCCGTGAACGTTCATCCAGGCAATCGGCAAGTTCTTCATGTTGTTGCCTTCGGGGAGCCAAATGTTATAGTCAGCGACAGCGTAGGTGGCTGCTGCACGGACGCGGCTCTGCATGTCCTGCATCAAGGAGTAGCTGAACATGGCGCCAAAGCTGAAACCCGTAATGAACACGCGGCTGGTATCGATGCAGTAGTTATCGTTCAAAGTCGTGAGCGTCTGGGCGAAGAAGTCGTGGTCGCCCTGGCCCTTGGTCCAGAGGCCGCCAATGGCGTCAAGCGAAACAAATATGTAGTCGCCGTTCTTGTCGAGAACCTGCTGGCCATAGTACGGAGTCGGATGGTCGTAGTCTGCAGAGTGATGCACAAAGTCTTCGCCGCGGCTACCGTAGCAGTGGAGTGCAAAGAGAACCTTGTGCGGTTTCGTGTTGTCGTAGTTCTTGGGCAAGGTGATAAAGTAGTCGCGCGTGTCGCTACCGACCTTGATCTGGAACTGGTCGCCGTTTTCGACGCTCTTGACTTTCTTCAATGTGGAATTGGTGCCGCAGCCCTTACTCGGGGTCGGTGTGTTTTTCAAGGCGTAGCCAAACTTGTATGTAGGTTCGGATTTCTTGAGCTTCACGTCGACGGTCGTGTCGAGCGTTCCTAGCGGCACGGTGAGCGTGTCATAGCCGTCAAATGTAAAGCGGAGAGCTTCGTCCTTGGCAGCTTCCTTCATGAGGGCGCTTGCGTCTTGTGAACCGAAGGAGCTGTTGAATCCGCCGTCTGTTGTAAACTTGAAGTTCTGTTTTGCGCTGCCTACAGAAACCTGTGCGAAGTAGGTGCCACGTGCGCTGACCTTCTTGCTCAGGTCGAGCGTGCCAGTCCCCTGCAAGGAACTCTTGAAAACCTGATTGCCGAGAGAGTTGTAAATTGAGACCTGTACGGGCGAGGTGCTGCTCTGTGAATACGAAAGGATCCCGTTGTTCACGCTGATGTAGCCGACCGCATTTCGGAAGGCGGACTTGATGCCCACTTCTTCTTCCTCGATGGTGAATTTGCCTTTATCGTCGGTCGTCGTGCTTTTGCCTTCCTTGAGAAGGCTTACCGAAGCGCCCTTGATGGCCTTGCCATCTTCATCCGAAACGGAACCTGTGATGCTGTAGGCCGAAGCCAGTCCGCAGAATGCGCATAGACTTGCTGTCGTGAAAATTTTGGGTGATTTCATCATACTACTCCTTTTTACCAAAACTCCTAACTAGAAACACTCCTCATTATAAACTAATCTAAATACAGATGTGATCAATGTTACACGGACGTGCTTTTTGATTATAGACGAATTGTCTATAAAATGATTTTTACAAAAAAGAAAGGCCTCCGCGTTGGGAGACCTTTCTTGTAGAGAGTAGTCAATTATGAATGTCGTTTGCTGTTAGAACTGGCCGAAGAACTTGTTGACTTCTTCAGGAACCCAGGTGTTCTGCCACTGACCGTTGTCCGAAGCGGTCCACTGGTGGCCACCGCCCCAGGTGCAGAGCTTGACCGGGAAGCGCGGGTCTACGCTCTTGAAGTCGTAGCAGACGTGAGTGTTGCCACCGCTATACTTCGTTGCCTTTTCCTTGCCGCGAGCGTCGGTGCCGTCCGGGCCGTTGTTGGCGAGGATGCGGTCCACAGAGCTATCGACGCGGCTGTAAGAGCAGAGGTTGTCCTGAGAGCCATGCACGTCCATCCATGCGATTGGCTTGCCGGCGTTCTTCGGGATGTAAATGTTCCAGTCAGCCACGGCGTAAACGGCAACAGCGCGGATGCGGTGCTGGAATACCTGTGCCAAGGAGTTTGTCACCATAGAACCGAAGCTGAAGCCCGTCACGAATACGCGAGAGGTATCAATGCAGTAGTTTTCTTCGAGCTTGGTGAGGAGTTCATCAAAGAAGATATGGTCCTTGTTGTCGCCGGTGCGCCAGGGGCTTCCGTCCGTATCGCCGCGCGGAGCGACAAAGATGAATTCGTTGTTCTTGTCGAGATTCTGCTGGCCATAGTACGGAGACGGATGGTCGGCGTCCGGAGAATGGTTCGTGAAGTCTTCGGCGTTAGAGCCCATACAGTGCATGGCGAAGAGAATCTTGTACGGCTTGGTGTTGTCGTAGTTCTTCGGAAGCGTGACCCAGAATTCACGGTTCAGGCCAGCGCTTGTCATGTTGTACTTCTTGGCGTTGCTGTTCTGACCGGTCGACTGGAGCTTCGAATTCACGCCGCAGCCCTTACTCGGGGTCGGGGCGTTCTTCAAGGCGTAACCGAATGCGTAAGTCTGTTCGGTAGAAACCTTCGTGAGCTTTACCTTGAGAGTCGTGTCAAGCGTGTTGAGCGCGATGGTGAGCGTGTCGTAGTCTTCGGCGACAAAGCGGATGGCTTCGCCTTTCTGGGCGTCCTTCATGAGGGCTACGTCAGACTGTGCGCCGAGGGTGCTGCTGTAGCTCCCTTCCGACGTGAACTTGATGCTCTGCTTGGCGCTGCCCACAGAAACCTGTGCGTAGTAAGTGCCACGTGCGCTGACCTTCTTGCTCAGGTCGAGCGTGCCGGATCCCTGCAAGGAGGCCTTGAAAACCTGGTTGCCGAGGGAGTTGAAAATCTTGACCTGGACAGGGGAGGAACTGCTCTGCGAATAAGAAAGGATGCCGTTGTTGATGTTTATGTACCCGACGGAGCTTCTGAAGCTCGGGTTGAGGCCCACTTCTTCTTCGTCTTCGTGGATGGTGAACTTGCCCTGGTCATCTGTTTTTGTGGTCTTGCCTTCCTTGAGGAGGCTTACCGAAACGTCCTTGAGGGCTTTGCCCTGATCGTCGGAAACGGTTCCGCTAATCGTATAGGCAAATGATGTGGTACATAAGGCCGCAACGCATACTGCGGACACTAACGAAAAATGTTTCGTTTTCATCGAACACTCCTTTTTGAAATCCAAATATTTTCTTTGGACTCCACCTTAACCTCAACCTATAATCTATTATAGTAAATAGAAGATAGACTCTATTGTAAATATATTGTTATGGACTTTTTGTCAAGAATTTGACGGAAAAACAGTTTTTTGTAAGTTTTTGGTCCGTAGTCGTAACCTCGGTCATCCTCGACCGTTAGGGAGGAGATCCATACGGTTCTTTGCTTTAAATTCTATATATGTTACCATGAACCACATTGCAATTTTTATCGACGCGGAAAACCTCACCAACTGGGTGAAAAATAACGGTGTGCAGTCGTTGATGGACGAACTGCTCCCTCTTGGGCAGATTGTCGTGCGCAAGGCCTATGGCAAATGGTCCTCTCGCGAACTGATTTCGTTGCAGTCCGTGCTGAACGAGAATGGGTTCGAACTTGTGCATACGTTCCATCCGGTGAGCGGCAAGAATTCGACCGACATCAAGATGACCGTCGATACGATGGAAGTGGCGCTCGATTCCCAGGTGCAGTGGATTGTGCTTGCCACGGGTGATTCCGACTTTTCTCCGCTATTCCGCAAGTTGCGCGAACAGGGCAAGGAAGTGATTGGCGTTGGTCCCAAGTCCCCGTTGAGCGAGTGTGTCAAGAATTCGTGCTCCCGCTACATTTATACCGACGATGCCACGTCCGCAGACGATGATGCAAGTGATGACGATTCCTCGGTGGCAAAGGACCGCTCCAGCCTGATCGTTTCAGAAAAGATCGATTCTATGGAAATGCTCCGGACGGTTTTGCAAAAGGAAGATGGCCCGATTGCACTTGCCGCCGTCAAGCCCAAGATGCTGGGGCTGGACAACGCGTTTAACGAAAAACGCCTTGGATTCAAGACGTTCAAGGATTTTGTGAAGTCGGCGGACTTTGTCCAGATGACAGATGTCGGTGGCGGTTCATATACGGTCGCGCTTGCGGAGCAGAAGGTGGCCGTCGAAGAAGATGCGCAGATGATTCTGGCCAAGGCGCTCAAGCGTAAGGGCTGGGACATGTTCCCGCGCAACATGCTCAAGAAGATTTATGCAGAAGCCTGCGACATCACGTCGTTTGTGCCGATGTGCAAGCAGGACCTGGTCCAGGAAATTGTTGCAAAGAATATTGCCGGGACGACTAGCAGCATCATCAATCGTGCGCTGGGGACGTTCTTCAAGGCAAAGCTCGTGACCATCAGCGGTGGTGACGACAAGCTCTGGACGATTAACGAGACGAACCAGTACTGGAAGGAAATCGACAAGGCGATGCTGGATCGCCTCCGTGTAAGCCTCAAGGAAACGGGACAGAAGGTCTCCAAGAAGGATATTGTCGGGATTCTCTACGGCAAGTATGCCGACGGCGAAGCTGAAAAGCTTGTGTAGCGGCTGCGTCGCAGTCTCTTTTTTAATCCAGCTTCCCTTGATACAAGTCTAGCAGGTTGCGGGCGAGGAGGCTCGTGTACTTTGCGTTCGTGAGCGTCACCTGAGCATTTTCGAGACTGTTCTTTTGTGAGAGATAATCCGTATAAGTGAGGGCGCCTGCGTTACGTTGTTCTTCGGCGACGTGCAAGGCTTCCGTTTCTGCTTCGACCTGGAGGATTGCGGCCTTCCACTGCATGTCGGCGCTCAAGGCGTTCAGATAAAGCTTTTCGATGGCGGTTTCAAGGGACTTGGCCTGTTCCTTCAGGGATACCATGCTTTCGGTCTCGCTGATCTGTGCCTGCAAGACCTTGTTTTCGGTGGCGCCGCCGTCAATGATCGGAATGTTCACGTTCAGGGAAATGCTGTGCGAATAGCCGTCCTTGAGCTGTCTGCCGTACTTGTCGGATTCCCAGGCCTGGAGGCCGGTGCTCGCGCTTGCGCCGAGTGTCACCTTGATGGACTTTCCCTTGCCTGCAATTTCAGTGTTCTTCTGGGCGACCTGCACGGAGAGGCTGTCGGATTTCAGGCCGGGATGCTTGTCCATCACGGTCTTTTGGAGTTCTTCCAGCGAGGGGATGGGGCTCAGGGCGTCGGGCGTCTGGATTTCAGATTCGATGCCTGCCACTTCGAAGTTCTCGGTTTCGGGGAGTTCGAGAAGTTGTCTTAAGGTGGTCTTGGCGGTGTTGACGCTCAACTGCGCCGACAGCTGCGAAGCCTGCTTCTGCAAGACGTTCGCCTGGGACTGGGTCAAGTCTTTTTTTGTGATGGAGCCCGCATCGAACAACGTATTGTAGTTTTCGTATTCCGCATTGGCGAGTTCGACAGAGTTGTCGGCGGTGCGGAGCTTTTCGATGGCGGCGAGCAAGTTCATGTAGGCGTTCAGGACGTTTTCCTGTACGGTGCGTTCCGTTTCCTTGGTCGAGAGGTGCTTCGCTTCTTTGTTGAGTTCGCTTGCACGGATGGAAAGTCTTGTGGAACCGCCGTCCCACAAAGTATAAGAACCGCTAATGCCGACGCTAAAGCGGTAGTGGTCTTGCGGACCGTCGCGGAACGGAGAATCGTAAAGGGAGTTGCCGATGCTGGCCGAAAGGGTGGGGTAGTTCCCGACCTTGGCCTGTTCGATGCTGACGCTAGCCTGCTGTTCACGGAGCCTTGCCGATTCCAGGGATAGGCTCTTTTCCTTGGCCTGCTTGAGGCACGAGGCTAAGGTCCAAGGACCATCGGCAAAAACAAGAGATGCTGACGCAAGAAAACCGAGAACGACTGCTTTTCTGTAATTCATACCTTTTAGATGCCCCAGCTACATATTTTGGTTGCTTGAATTTTAAGATAGAAAATTTGTACATACACAAAAAGGCTTCCTTGCGGAAGCCTTTCGAGTGGACGGTACTGGATTTGAACCAGTGACCTCTGCCGTGTGAAAGCAGCGCTCTAAACCAACTGAGCTAACCGTCCGAGGTGAGAGCAAATATAGAAAAGCCGTTGAATGTTGTCAAGGGTTACAAGTACTTGTCTTCGGCGGCGCGGAGGATCGAGAGGAACTCGGCCGGAGTCTTCGAACCGATAAGATCCTTGCGGACGTTCCCGTCAGCGAGGAGGCGGCTCACGGAAGAGAGAGCCTTGAGGTGCGGACCTACGGTATTGCCCGGGCTCACGATGAGGATGAGCAAGTACACCGGTTCGCCGTCGAAGGACTGGAAGTCCAGGCCCTTTTCGATGGTAGCTGCGACCATGCACATACGGTCAACGTAGTCGATCTTTGCGTGCGGGACTGCGAGGCCACAACCGATGCCTGTGGAACGGCTTTGTTCGCGGCTCCAGATGGCTTCGAAAATTTCGTCGCGGTGATCAAGTTTGTAGGCGCTGCAAAGTGTATCTACCAATTCGTTAAGAATGGCTTCCTTGGTTTCACTGGAAGAATTAATCAAAATGCAATTATCTACAAATCTTTCAGATAGGCGCATGTTGTATCCTTTTGATGTACTAATCAACCTAATATTTTAGAAAAAAAATGACATTTTGAAAGATTTATATCTAAAATATGTTTAAAAAAGAAGATAATTCTAGCTCTGTTTCGGTCGTTTTTAGCTTTTCGATCGCTTTTTTCATGAGACCGACGTCGATTTGGCCGGGGGCGGCCGCCTTCCCGATAGACCCGTAAGTGAGGTTTGCGCCTTCCTTCAAAGACCAGATTCGGCTGATTTTTCCGGTTTCGCCCATGCCGAAGGCGGCGATGAATTCGAACCCTTTTGCCCTTTTGGCAAACTTGTAAAGCCTTGCGCAGTCGTCCTTGGAGTTGCTCATGGCGGCAATCTTGATGCCGTCGGCCTTGACCTTCTTGACGTCGGTGAGGTAATTCTTGAGTTCGAGGTCGCTCGGGATGCGCGAGAAGTTATGCTCGGAGATGAGGATCTTTACGCCGAGGGGCTTGGTGAGCTTGCGGAGCTCGTCGTAGTCGTGGAGGCAATCGCGTTCGAGGTCGATCCAGTCGGGATGATCGCTTGCTTCGAGGATGGACTTCCACAGGGCAGGGCGCTCGATGGCTCTTGCGTTTTCGAAGATGCCTCCGTCTCGGTCCAGTCGGATAGTGCCTAATTGTATAGCATCGGGGGCGATTTTGCGGATGCGTTCAGAAAGCCCTTGCCAGAGGGATTCGTCAAAGAAGTCGTAACGGATTTCGAGGACGTCGCAATTGTTGTAGTCGATGCGTGCCGGGTGAAGTTCTTCGCTTTCGGCGGCGGTGAGCGTATCGGGGTCTACAAGCCCGACCAGATGGG
This sequence comes from Fibrobacter succinogenes, assembly GCA_902779055.1. Classification (GTDB taxonomy): domain Bacteria; phylum Fibrobacterota; class Fibrobacteria; order Fibrobacterales; family Fibrobacteraceae; genus Fibrobacter; species Fibrobacter succinogenes_K. The sequence continues at coordinate 9,983 of CACZAD010000008.1, forward strand.
GACCTTGAGAGTTTTTCATGTGCCAAAGATACATTTTTTGAGTTTAGTACGATATATATTGGGCAGGCGATTCTTCCTGCTTCCTACTGTTAATTGCGAATTTTCTACATTATAATAGAACAAAAGGATTACTTATGGCTGATTGTAACGAGAATAAAGAAAAGCAGACCCCCGACATGCTCAAGAAGGCAGAAGACTTCCTTGCCTCCAAGCGCAGAATATTTTTGTGGGGCGGTGTCGATGACGAAAGCGCAGAACGTATTGTCAAGCAGCTTTTGTACCTGGATTCCCTGAATCACGAAGACATTGTCTTTTTCATCAACAGCCCGGGTGGCGTCATCAGCAGCGGCCTTGCCATTTATGACTGTATGAATGCCATCCAGAGCGATGTCGTGACTGTTTGCTGCGGACAGGCTGCCTCCATGGGCGCCGTTCTTTTGACGGCCGGTGCAAAGGGCAAGCGCACCGCATGGCCGAATGCTCGCATCATGATCCACCAGCCGCTTATCCATGGCGAAATAGTCGCTCCCGCAAGCGATATCCAGATCCAGGCCGAAGAAATGCTTCGCATCCGTGGCATCACGGGCAAGATTCTTGCCGAAACGTCCAACCACACGATCGAACAGATTGACCGCGATACGGAACGCGACAATTTCATGTCTGCCGAAGAGGCCAAGGCTTACGGTCTCGTAGATAAAGTCGAGAGTTTAGTCTAATGGGTTTATTTTCTGCAATCAAGAATGGTCTTGCCAAGACTCGCGATGCATTGCTTGGCGAGTTGAAGGGCATTGTCGGTGCCGGTAAAATTACTGACGAAACGCTCGAGGACCTTGAAGAACACCTCATCAAGGCCGACGTCGGTGTCGAGGCCGCATTCCTTTTGACGGACGCGCTCCGCGAAAATGCCTTGGGCAAGTCGCTTACGACAGAGCAGGTGCTTGACATCATGCGTTCCGAAGCGGAACGTCTCCTGAAGGATCCTCCTCCGTTCGAAATCAAGGGCAAGCCGCATGTGGTTCTCGTGATTGGCGTGAATGGTGCCGGCAAGACGACGACCATCGGAAAGCTTGCCGCCCGCCTCAAGGACGAAGGCAAGAAGGTGATGATTGCGGCTTGCGATACGTTCCGTGCTGCGGCGATTGACCAGCTCGAAACTTGGGCCGAACGTTCGGGTGCCGAATTCGTGAAGCATCAGGAAGGTTCCGATCCGGCGGCTGTTGCGTTTGACGCCTGCAATGCCGCAGTCGCCCGTGGCTGCGACGTGGTGTTGATCGATACTGCCGGTCGTCTGCACAACAAAGACTACTTGATGGAAGAACTCAAGAAGATTGTCCGTGTCATCAAGAAGGTGGATCCGGCGATGCCGCACGATATGTGGCTCGTGATTGACGGTAACACCGGACAGAACACCATCAACCAGACAAAGATCTTTAACCAGAGCTTCCCGCTGACCGGTCTTGTCGTGACAAAGCTCGATGGGACTGCCCGTGGTGGCTCCGTGCTTTCGATTGCAAGTTCTTTGCAGATTCCAATCCGTTGGGTCGGTATGGGCGAACGCATAGACCAGCTCGTGGAATTCAACAAGCGTGACTACGTGGACGGTCTTTTCGAAAACGCCTTGGAAAACAGGGAGTAGTTTTTGAGGCTTTTCGCGTTTATTGTAATTGTGGCTGCGTTTTGCGCTTGTTCGGATTCGGCTTCGAAGCCGGATGACAAGCTCGTTGCTGCATTTGTCGAAATGCGTGTCGCCGAGTCTCTTTATGGGGGCGAAGCTCCCATGTCCCGCCTAGTCCGTCGCGATATCATGAACAAGTACGGCTATACGCGCGAACAGTTTGTCAAGGAAGTCGACAAGGTCCTTGATGACGAGACTCGATGGATTGCTTTTCAGCAGGCTGTTTCGGACAGGATTGATTCCTTGCTTGGTATTCCGAAGGTCGTCAAGGTTGATGCAAAGAAGGGCAAAAAATGATGAAGCCGTTTGTGTGGATCGCTCTTGTGTTGAGCCTTGCCTTGTCCGCTTTCGCAGCTCCTCCGCCAAAGCCCAAGCTCGTGCGCTGGATGGACTATACCGAAGCCCTGAAAAAGGCGAAGGGTGCGGACAAGCTTATATTCGTCGATCTCTATGCGGACTGGTGTGTGCCCTGCCGCATCATGGATGCGAACACTTATTCGGATCCGACGGTAGCCTCGCTTTTGAACACCCGGTTTTTCCCGGTCAAGCTTGACGTGGATTCTCAAGACACGATTGTCTGTGACGGCAAGCGCAAGACGGTGCAGCGCTGCTACTTTGACGTGTGGAATTTGAGCGTGCTCCCGGCATTTGTCCTGATTGCCCCGAAAGGGCTCTCGATCTTGACGATTAAAGATTCCTATACTGCAGAGGAAATGAAGTATTTGCTCTACCAGATTCTTGAAAAAGAGAAGGAGTGGATTTCGAAATGAGTGAAAACGTTCTCTTTTATGCCCAGATCGTTTTTTGGGTGATGCTTTTCTTGATTGTCCATTGCTATTTGCTGTTCCCGATGACGCTCCCCTTTGTGAGTGAAATCTTCAAGCGCAAAAAGAAACCGGAAGCAGGCAATGCCGAACTCCCGACGGTGTCCATTTTGATTTCGGCCTACAACGAAGAAGCCGTGATCGAACGCAAGATCCATAACATCCTGGAGATCGATTACCCCAAGGAAAAGCTCGAAGTTCTCATTGGCGATGACGGTTCTGCGGACAGGACGGCTGAAATTGTCGCACGCTATGCCGACCAGGGAATCACGCTGGTCAAGGCTCCGAAGAATGCGGGAAAGGCGGCCATGCTGAACCGCTTGCAGAAAATTGCAAAGAACGACATCTTGCTCTTTTGCGATGCGAATACGATGTTCTTCCCGAACGTTGTGCGTAAGCTGGTGAACCCGTTCCAGGATAAAAAAATCGGTTGCGTCTGCGGTCACCTGATTCTTTCGGACAAGAGCGGAAGCGTCTTGGGCAAAGGCGAAAGCTCGTACTGGGATCTGGAAAGTGAAATCAAGAAGTTCGAAGGTGTGCTGGACCGTTTGATTGGCGGTAACGGTGCGCTTTACGCTATCCGTAACGGACTCTATACGGAACTTCCGGTCAAGAAGAGCGTCATGGACGACTTCTTTGTGACGACGAAGATTTTGCAGAAAGGTTATTACTGCACGTTCGTGGACAGTGCCATCGGTACGGAACAGACTTCGAAGGAATCGAGCGGTGAATACAGACGTAAAGTTCGCATTGGCCGTGCAAACTTCAATTACTTGTTCTCTTACTTGCCGCTGTTGAACCCGTTCCGTCCGCTGTTGGCGTACTTGTTCTTTTCGCATAAGATTGTGCGCTGGTTCTCTCCACATATCATCATTCTTTTGTACGTGGCGAATGCGCTTCTTTTGACGAAGGGACTTTTCTATCAGGTGTCTTTTGGATGTATGACGCTTGCCCTGATTGTGGCGGTGACGCGAATACTCCCGAGTGCATATTACTTCTTGCTGATGAATCTTGCCATGCTCAAGGGATTCTTCCTTGCATTCAAGCGTGAACGCAGTGGCGGCTGGGCCCGCGAAGCCCGCAGCGACGAGTAATGGGCAATTAGGAGAGCGGAATTCGGAATGAGGAGTTAAGATTGTCATTCCCGACTTGGTCGGGAATCTCCTTATACGTATTACGCCTCGTCATCCTGAGCGAAGTGTAACGGAGTCGAAGGATCTAGTCAAGTCTTGTTTCGCAGTGTCATCCCGGCCCCAGTGCCGGGATCGCCATCTTGTAAGTGAATAGAAATTATATATTAGAGTGTCGAGATATGAAGAAGATTTTGATAACATTACTCTTCGCGCTTGCGTTTGTCGCCGTTCCGGCGAACGCCTTCACGATGGATGCGCAGGGTGGCATCTGCAATCGCGTGAGCAGCATGGGACACTTCAACATGAGTTTCTATGGTCACTTGTGGTACCCGATTGACCAGATGGTCTTTGCTGGACTTGGCGTGGGTTATGAGGAACTCGACAATGTCGGGTATATTCCTGTGTCTGGAAGCCTCTGGGTTCGTCTCCCAATTGGCCGCACGGTGTTGCCGGTTGCCACAGGCGATTTCGGTTATATGTTCGGCAAGGACGATCAGATGTTCTGGCGTGCCGGTGGCGGGCTCGACATCAAGAATGGTGACCGCACGTCAATCATCGTTTCGAGTGGCTATCAGTTCCTGAACAACTCCGGCGAAGGCTACTGGTATTTCCAAGCCGGAATTCTCATCGAGATGTAAAAAAATGCCCGCTTGCGGCGGGCATTGTAAAATCAGAAATTGACTGGATCCTTTCGGTCGTGAAGCTCCCTCAGGATGACGGGGATGCAGCGCGTTTACCAATCACAACGAAGAAGCCGTTACCCTTTCGCGATCATGTTCATGAGTTCGGAGTCGAGGCGTTCGGGGTTGTTGTACTGCTCCAGATTGTTATGGAGCGATTCGCCCTTCGAAACGAGGCCGAAGTCGAGATTCTTGTAGTTCCAGTAGCTATAACCTACGTCGGCATCGCGGAGAATGTCGAGGAAGTCGCGCATCCAGGCAAGCTGATACTTGCGGGGAACTTGTACGTAAACGCCGAACTCGTTGCAGCTTACCGGCAAGTCGTACTTGGCGCGGAAATCGAGGGCGTTCTGGATGCTCGCTTGCAAGCGGTCCTTGTCCCATCTGCCGTATTCCACGTCAAGGCGGGTCGTAGCGCCGGTTTGCGGAGCGGCGTAGTCACCCGGCCACGGGCGTTCAATCTTGAAGAACGGATCGTCGATCCAGGCGGCACCCTGGTGCGTGAACGTCACCGGCGTGTAGGTATGGAAGCTGTAGATGGCGTTGTCGTCATCGAGCGGCGTCAGGAATTCGAATTCCCTGGCACTGTTCCACTTGTTGGCGCCTACGACGATGGTGTTCTTCGGGGCGTGCTTGCGGATTTCCCAGAAGATTTCGTCCTTGACTTTATCCCAAACCTTGGAATCGCTTGCGGCCGGTTCATTCAAAAGTTCCATCATCACGCGCGGCATCGAGCTGTAGCGTTCGGCCAAGAAAGCCCAGATCTTGCGCGTGTCCTTGCGGGCGTTCGCATCGGCAAAGAAAGCCTGTTCGTGGTTGCTGGCGAGGTGGAAGTCGTGACCCGGGCACTTGTGCAAGTCAAGAATCACGTCCAGGTCTGCATCCTGGATGTCCTTGAGAGCCTTGTCCAGGAGTGCAAAGATTTCTTCGTCCGGCTTGAGTTCGTCGCCTTTAAATAAATTAAAGTAGTCCACCGGCAAGCGGACGTGGTTGAACCCCGCATCGTGGATGCGCTTGAAATCGCTTGTCCCAAGGAACGTCTTGATGTGTCCGACGACTCCCGGAAAACCGACCGGATCCTTTTCTTCGATGCAGTCAACCTGACTGAACCATCCTCCCAAATTCACTCCGCGCAATCTTTCTTTCTTCATGCGTGCCGTCCCATACTTTGGCTGCCGTGGCAACCGGTTGAATGAATAGGTTATTCGTTTACGATGTTCAAATCTTCGTCGGCGATATTCAAGTCCATGATGACTTCCATATCATCGGGAAGGTTATAAAAATCTACAACCAGGCCCACCTTCTTGTCTTCGTCCTTCTGCTTGTCGAACTGGACAACGTCGTAAATTTTCATTTTGACGACAGCTTCCTGCGTCACAGGAATTTCAATGGTCATACCCTTGCTGATGGGGCCTTCTACAATCTTGCCCTTGAATACCAGACTGGTCTGGTCTTCGCCGAGCGAGGTCTTCTTCACGTGAAATACAGCCATTATTCTTTAGCCATTAATTTTTATTAATCGGTTTCTTTTTTCGTGTGGACATCAATTCTTCCACGCATAAAAATTTAACTTTTTTACATGCCTCTCCGTGTTGGTCGAATCCCTTTTCTTGTCTGTGCGCCGTTTTTCTTCAATTCCGTAGGGCGCGAAAATGTTTTTTTTGATACCGAATTTTTTGACGGGCCGCCGAGCGTGCATTGTGCGGGGCTTAAGGATGGTTCCATCCACCTTTCTCCGGCGTCCTCGATCACCTTTGCGCAAAAACCGGGTGCCTTTGTCTTGTCGCCTTCGCTTTGCACGTCCTGTTCCTTCGAGGTCCGTTCGGTCAAGCTGTTCTCGCGATATCCAATCGAGGAGCTTTCGAATAAACGCATCCGCATGACTTCGCAAAGTAAAACGTCTGTTACTTTGTTGAGGATTCTCCTCGAAAACCGCTATGGACTTTCGCCCGAATATGTGCCGGGGCTTGCCGCTGAAGAGTCTGACGACGCCTGCCTATTGATTGGCAACCTAGCTCTCGAAGAAAATGAACGCCACCGCTTTGCGTACAGCTATGACCTGGGGACGCTCTGGCAAGAATGGCAAGGACTTCCGTTTGTCTTTGGCGCCTGGATTATTTCGAAGGAAGCCCTTTCGCCAGGCTTGAGGCCCACGCTCGAATGCTATATGGAACATCTTGAAAAAGGAATCCAGGAGTTCCGCAGGGATCCGGCCAAGGCTCTGGACGTATGGCTTTCGAAGTACCCCGTCAGTCTGCCGCGCCCGATTGTTGAAGATTATTTTAGCGTTCTCGATTACCGCTTTACGGACGAACGGAAAGAGTCCCTTGCCATATTCTTTAAATTGGCCGCCCAAATGGGGCTTGTCGAGTCGGCTCCTCCGATAGAGTTCCTGCAGTAATCTATTTTTGGAATTAGAGTGTGGTGTTGAGGATTCGGAGTTGAGAATGATAGAAGAAAAAATTCTAATCGTCGATGATGATGCTTCTGAATTAAGACAGAACACTGAAGTCCTGACAGGTGTCGGATACGAAGTCATCGGATGCAAATCGGGTGCCGAGGCGATAGAGTGCCTTAGCAAGGAGCGCATTGCGCTTGTGCTGCTGGATGTCAATATGCCAGGGATGAACGGCTACGATGTTTGCCTGCAAATCCGCAAGCATTATCCGTTGGACGACCTGCCCATCATCTTCCTTACCAATCGGGAAGACGCGGCGAGCGTGACGCAAGGGTTCCAGTCGGGAGCCTCTGATTTTGTACAAAAGTCTGCTGCGTCTAGCATTTTGCTTGCAAGGATTGGTGTCCATTTGCGCTTGTCGAGATCTCTGAGGAACTTGCGCGAAATTTCTCTCACGGATGATTTGACCGGTTGCTATAACCGCAGGCATGCAATATGCTCCCTCCGTGAACATTTTTCCGAAAGCAAGCGTTACGGAACGCATTTCTCGATCGTTTATTTTGACTTGAACGGGTTAAAAAAGGTCAATGACCAGTATGGGCATTTGGCGGGCGACTTGCTGCTCCGTTCTGTCGTTACGACAACAAAGAAGCTGCTCCGCGAATCGGATATGTTGTTCCGTATGGGCGGTGATGAATTTATGGTGCTGTGCCCGGATACCGATTTGAAGGGTTCGTACGTTTGCGCAGAACGTATGCAGAATGCCGTGAAGTCGTTGACGATTGTCGATCAGGCCGTCGGGTTTGCTTACGGTGTCGCCAGTTCTGCGGAAGACTACAAGGATATGGACGAAATGCTGCGCAGCGCCGATTCGTCAATGTACGAATGCAAGCGCAAAATGCGCGAAGGCAGAGCGTAAAATTTCGCCTTTGTTATCGCAAAAAAAGAAGCCGCATTGCGCGGCTTTTTTCAATTAGTGCTTTTCTTTACGCGATTGCTGCTTTCACGGCGTCCAGCAGTTTCTGGAGTCTCGCTTCGATGGTTGCCCAGTCGCCAGCCTTCATGAGTTCTGCATTGAAGATGCTTCCGCCGAACGAAAGCAAGTTCGCGCTGGCCTTGAGGTAGCTTGCTGCATTCTCGGCATTCACGCCACCGCATGCCATCAGCGGAATGTCACGGAACGGACCGCGCAGAGCCTTGATGTATTCCGGACCGCCCACGCAGTTCACCGGGAAAATCTTGATGGCGGTTGCGCCAAGGTCGTATGCTTTCTGCACTTCGGTCGGCGTGAGGGCTCCCGGGATAATCGGGATGCCTGCTGTATTCGAAAGTCGGATGACTTCGTGACGTGTATTTGGCGTAACGATGAATTCGGCACCTGCAGAAATAGCCTTTTCCACATCGCTCCCGTGACGGACGGTGCCTGCGCCGACCTTGATTCCAAGCGGCTTTGCAATGGACTTGAGCTTTGCGATAATTTCGGTTGCTGCTGCGGTGTTCATCGTGACCTCAATCGCCTTGAGCCCGCACTTTGCAGACGCATTCACGCACGCTTCTTCGGCGCCCTGAGGAATGTCGCGGAGAATGCCCACGACCGGCATCGGTTGTAAAAATTCAAGGAAATTCATATTGATAGTATAGAAAAACTAGGCCGTAGGAGGTAGGAAGTTGATGAAAAGAATTTAGTTGGTAGAGGCTAAAAAAACTATAACTGCTTCCCAAAAAATTGAAACTGCTAGAAGTTCAAGCTTTGGCGGTTACTAGGGGCGGTCTTTGGTGTATTTAAATAAGTCCTTAAATAGGAGGAAAATATGAATAAATTGAGAAAAACTGGCCGTACTGCGGCTATTGGTTCCGTATTTCTTTTCAGTGGCGCGTTCATTATGGGCTGTGGTGATACAACAACTCAAGTGAAAAATGGCGTAAATGGCTTGTCTGCTTACGAACTTGCTCAGCAAAAGGACCTTGATGCAGAAGAACTAAGATAATTCCGCCCTTATTACGGTATCTTGCGGATCGACGACGATGGATATCGCAAAATCATATTGTTTAAAGACTGACGGTGGGCTTACTGCTTTCGATCCCGAAAAAACAATTCTGTGACCATCGCTATGGTAATGATGGTACATGGCCGTTGTCTCCGGTTCTCTATGGAATCAAAAAGATTGAGATTGCAACACCCACTATGAATTATTCTGCGACTTGGATGACTGAAAATTTGAAGTATTATCCGGGTGATGACTTTAAATATTCAGTAAGATGTTCGAGTTCTGAATCGTGTTCTAGTGAAGGGTGTTTGTATACATTTGCAGCCGCTGTTGGTCAACCTGAAAGTGTGTGTGGAAAAAATGGGTCTAAGTATAACGTTACGACGGTGTGTACAAGTCTTAATGTAAATCCCATTCAGGGGGTTTGTCCGAAAGGTTGGCGTGTTCCTGGTCGCCTGGATTGGCAAAATATGCTGACGAGCGATGGCCTTTATGGTATTCGGTTGCCGAAGGCTGGTGAAGGACATTACTATTATGTAACGAAGGCCAAATATTCTGTTGAATCAAACGAATATGAGCTTGCGAATGGATCTCTGTATTGGTCATCAACATTTTCTGAAGTCTATTCCGCAAACGAAACCAATAGAAAACGATATGCGGTAGCGGTTGCGTCAACTGAAAAAGACGGTGTAAACTATGTTGAAGTTAGGGGTACGGGGCATTTAGCGAATTCCGGTAATCCTGATGTAGGTGAGTCTAAAGAAGAATTGCTTTATGTCCGCTGCGTTAGGGACAATTAAAATTGATTGACTGTTTCTTGCTGGTAATGTAAAAAAAGGCGGGCTTGCGCCCGCCGAAATTGTTTACTTCAACTTGAAGGACTGTATTGCGAGTTGCTTGTTGTTTGACAGCACCTTTGCAATGAGGGTTCCACGATGCGGAATCTTTGAGAGGGAAACCTCAGTACGGACTCCGTCGAAGGCTTGTTCCAGCAGCTGGTTTCCGAGAAGGTCAAAGATCTTTACGGTTTTTGTTCCCTTTGCACTCGCTGTAACAAAGAGGCTGTTTCCGTTCAGTAGCATACGGGCCTTGCCTGCGTTTGCAACGCTTGTGAAGCCTACGCGGTCATCTGTGGTCTTGGCCGGGCCGTAACCCCACAGAAGTTCGTCCTTGTTGCGAATGACGATATACGGATCCTTGGGTGGCATCTGGAAGTCTCCGTCATCCTTTTCCCAGTCGGGGGCGCCGTCGTATGCGGGGGCATCCTTGGTTTCGGTATGGCTCGTGAAGCTCCAGCCGTCGGTAATCTTGATCTTGGCAGGTTCGTCCAGTGATTCGCACTTTCCTCCGGAGCTCATTCCCGAAGAGGCGATGACGTCCAGTCTGATGTAATTGCCGAAGTCCATTGTCTGTACAGGAATTGTCTGGACCCATGTATACGTTTTCTTGTCTTTGTTGTAGGTATCTTCCACTTTTTCCGGACCGTTTTCTTTGAGATAATTGTTTAATTCGCTAAAGTCAGAACACGGCTTGTTGTATCCTACGATATCATGTTTTTCGCACAAATCAACATTGAACACGATGCCGCAGGATTTTACGTCATCTTCGGTTGCGTCAAAGTATATGTGTGCAACGGGGTTATCCAACTTTTCCGTGGTTTCGTTGAAAATGCGGATGTTGAAGACGTCGGACTCTTTCCATGTGTAATGGTATGCTGTTGCGTATACTCCGTCTGTAACGGGAGTGGCTTCGGTCTTGCAATTGTCGCATTTCTTTTCGAAGTAGTCGTTGCCGCCATTGCTGACGAGGGTGAGAGCCGATAAAAGGACGGTAGAGGCGTCAAGGCAGGTTTCGGAGATGTGGTAGTCTTGCCAGCTCATGTTTTCGGGAACCCAGGAGTTTGTTAGATCAGGAGAGATTCCTCCCAAAAGACCTCCGACAGGACATACGTATTTATAGCTGAAGCCAGTAGTGCTTCGCCCTTCGGGGTTTGATGCCCTGTGGTGGGGATGGGCGTCATTCTTGTCACCAATGCCGTATACAAAGGAGATGTCCCAAGGGTTCACGCCGAGCATGTAGTTCAGCTGGTTGATGGCGAGCTGGCGCATTTCGTTGGCTTTCCAGTCCGGGGTGCCCACTTTAGGGAGGGTAATGCCTTGCTTTTCGATGTCGGCTGCGACATCGGCGTAGGCTAGCACTTCAAAAATATTGCCCATTTGATAGCGGTTGTTGTTCCAGGTCTGGTCCGTGTGCATCGTGTACCAAATCGGATCGAACTGGAACGTGCGGGATTTCCAGTTGCTGGTTACCGGGAGCTCGATGGCGGCATTTCCGTTTCCGCTCATGTCGTTCAAGTTGCTGATCATATCGATGATACAGTCTTCAATGGCGTTCAGTCGTTCTTCTTTGGTAAGGCCGTATTCGGTTGTGGCCTTGGTCTCGTCAGCAAGAATTAGTTTGTACAAGGCGTACAGGGCGTAGGAGTATGAATTTGCCCAGCTGGTGTTCTTTACGTCCTTGAAGAACCCCTTGCTGTCCGTGACGAACCATCCACCTTCAAAGAAACCTGCTTCATCGGCATATGCCTGGCCGCTTACAAGATTCTTGGTGCGGATCATGTCGTTGGCGTATTTCTCTTTGCCGGTGGCGTACAGGAGTGCTACCGAGGCGAGTGCCATGTCGTCATAGAATTCGTTATTGCCGTTGTAAGCAGGAGTGCTCCATCCTGCGGCTTTCGTGTTGTTCTTGAACTTTTTGCCCCCGTCGTAGGAGCTTTTGCCTTGGGCTAGAGCCTTGGCAAAGTCGTACATCTTTTCGGCGACGGTCAAGCATTTGTCTGCGAAGTCCTTGTCGTAGATGGCGTAGTCCTTGCCCAAGATGGCAAGACCTGCTGCGATTTCGCCTGCGATGTTAGATCCCAGTTCTCCGAGACGGACTGTTCTGGATGCAGGACCTCCGCGGTCTGTTGCTGTGGCAGAGTTGTCAGTGGGGTGATTATCCATGATTTCAGGGCGACTCCAAAAAGCATGGTCGCTGCCAAAATTGCCTACGGAAACGGGCATGTCGTCGATGACGCCCTTGGCAAAATCATATGCTTTCAAGAAAAAGTCTGCACCGTGCTTTGCTTCGCGCAGAACGTCGGGCACGCCGTCGGTACTGACAAAGTTGGCCTGGTTGTAGGCGTAGTGGTCCACATCCTTTGATGGATTGGTGGCGGACATCACGGCAAGTGCCATGAAGGCGAAAGCCTGCGTCTGCGATTCCTTGAGGTAGTCACCGCAGTCATACCAGCCGCCGGCAAGAGACCCTGCACGGGATTCGTCGAATGGTCCGCGAACATCTTCTGCCTCTGTCACGATGGCGCCGCCGCCGTCTTTCGTGTGGCTTGGACCGTGGAACCAGGATTCCGAATTGCCGCTGCGCTGGATGCCAAAGAACTTGAGCGTAGCGTCTTTGGCCATTGTGTAAACATCGTTGCTCACAATGAACGTGCTAGAAATTTCATCGCCGACCTTGATTCTCAGGCGCTTGTTTGTCGGGACGCTTTGTGGAATATGGCCCACAAAGATATTGCCGGACGGTCCCGTGAATTCCACCATGTAGCGTTTTTGGTCGGCCGTGTTTGCGCTTGAGCCAGCGATAATCGTCCAGTCGCTTTCTGTTTTGGTTCCGCTGTTGGTGAAAGTGCCGGTCACTTTTTTGCTGAGCGATTTGCCGTATGCGTCAACAACTTCGAATTCCTTGGCGTTTGAACCGACAAAGTAGAACTGTCGTTCGTTGTCGCTTTCGAGGTAGCCGGCCTGGTTTACGCGGATCGGCGAAATCTTGGTGTTGATAGCGTCGAAGTATGCCTGGTCCAATGTGTCGGGCATCATTTCGCCGGCCTTGAAACTTGCGGGAGTTGCTTCTTTCGGGAGCATCCCTGTTTTCTTGGTGATGGATGCATCGAACTGTTCGAAGACCTTGGAATCCCAGCTCAAAGGCCATGTCGGTCGAATCAGGTCGTAAGGGGTGGTTGCTGCAAATGCGGCTGAAACAGAAATTGCTCCCAATGTTGTGAAGGATGCTAGTAGCCTAGTCTTTTGGCTGTGAATCATTTTTTCCTCCTTATTCACATTGTCTAATAATAAAAAAATTCCCGCTTTCGCGGGAACTGTGTGTGGCTTCGCTGCCAAGGTAAAGTTTGTTCTGGTGCTATTCGAATCTCAAAGCTTCGATCGGATCGAGACGGCTTGCCTTGCGTGCTGGGTACCATCCAAAGAACACGCCCGTGGCAAAGCACACGCTAAAGCTTGCGACGATACTTGTGACAGAAATGCTCATCGGCCAGTTCATCACGTTCTTGACTATTTCGGATGCCGCGATGCCAAGGCCAATGCCAATCGCTCCGCCCAGGAGGCTGATGAGGATGGATTCGATGAGGAACTGCAAGAGGATGTCGCGACCGCGTGCGCCGATAGCCATACGTAGCCCGATCTCCTTGGTGCGTTCGGTGACGGAGACGTACATGATGTTCATAATGCCGATACCACCTACTAACAAACTAATTCCTGCAATGGCGGTCAGCACGAGCGATAGCATGTCAGAAGTGCTTGTGACCATCTGGATCATTTCTTCTTGCGTAAAGACACGGAACGGATCCGTGGGCTTAGTCCAGTTGCGGCGTTCCTTGAGAATGGTCATGATTTCGTCGGTTGCTTTTGCGGCATAGCCTTCGCCGATGGAGTTCGCGAGAATCTGGCGGATCTTTGTCGTTGCGCCGAAGCGCTTCATCACGGTCTGGTACGGAGTGAAGATGATGTCGTCCTGGTCTTGACCGAAGTCGCCGGAACCTTTCGCCTTGAGCGTTCCGATGACTTTTAGCGGAATGCTCTTGTAGCGGATGGTCTTTCCGATGGGGTCTGTGTCCGGGAACAGGTTCTTGACGACAGTCTGCCCGATGACGCAGACTTTGGCCATACGGTCGGTCTCGTCGTCGAACATCACGCCGTCGGCGATTTCGTAGTTGCGGATCTTGAGGTAGTCCGACGATACACCGGAAAGCGAAGTCGGGGAGTTATTGTTTCCGACTATAGCCTGGCCGCCGACGGAAATCAATGGGGATACGGCGTCGATGTAGGTCGCCTCGTTGCGGAGAGCAATGACGTCTTCTTCTTCGAGGGTTTCAGTGGAGCTGCTTGCATCCAGCTGCACGCCTCCGCGGCGGCTCTGGTTCGGCATGATGGTGATGGCGTTCGTGCCCATCGCGGTCATCTGTTCCTTGATGGACTTCTTGGATCCTTCGCCCATAGCGACCATGGTGATGACGGCGGCAACACCGATCACGATGCCGAGTACCGAGAGGAAGGTTCGCATGCGGTTGCGGAAAAGTGCGCGGATGGCAATCTTGATTAGGGTGAATACGCTCATGCTTGTTCCTCCTCTTTCTCCTCTTCATCGTCTTCGAACGTTTCGGGTGGCGGAAGCGCTTCGAGGGCCGCCTTGGCGTCTTGCACGGAATAGTTCTTGACGTCTTTCTTGACGAGCCCGTCCCTGAGGGTGATGGTGCGTGTCGAGAATGTGGCGATGTCCGGTTCGTGCGTGACGAATGCGATTGTCTTCCCTTGCTGGTTCAGTTCCTGGAAGATCATCATGATTTCGTAACTCGTGCGCGTGTCGAGGTTTCCGGTCGCTTCGTCGGCGAGGATGATGACGGGGTCGTTCACGAGGGCGCGGGCGATGGCGACGCGCTGCTGCTGGCCACCCGAGAGCTGGTTCGGCAGGTGGTTCATGCGGCTTTCGAGCCCGACTCTCTTGAGGGCCTCGATGGCGCGGTGGTGGCGTTCCGCTGCCGAAATTGCCGGATTATATAATAGTGGAAGCTCGACGTTTTCGATGGCGGATGTTCGGCTGAGTAGGTTGTAGCTCTGGAACACGAACCCGATCTTTTGGCTGCGGATCTTGGCGAGCGCGTCTCTTTTGAGCGTCTCGGTATGTTCACCATCTAATATATAATGTCCTGAAGTCGGTCGGTCCATGCATCCTAGAATGTTGAGCATGGTCGATTTTCCGGAGCCGCTCGTACCCATAATGGTTACGAATTCCCCGTTGTGAATGTCAAAACTGACGCCTCGAAGAGCATGCACAATCTCGTTGCCCATTTTGAAATCTCGGCGCAGATTTTGAACAGAAAGTATGGGTGAATCTTTTTTCATAAAGTCCTTTTTTCTTGCTCTTTAGATGCTCTAACCTGTTGATTGCGTTGCGTTTACGAAAAACGTGCTTGAAATTTGTGTGTTTACGGAGTAATTTCCTCTAAAAGCAGGCAAATTTCATTTGAATGTGATGTTTACGAGCATAAACATTAAATTTTTTTTTATTTTATATTCCGAATTGGACTACAGCAGGTGGTCCGTTCAGTGTCCTTGGAGATTATTTGATGAATGAGAAAATGACTCAGAATACTTCGACGAAGTCGACTGATGACGAAATCGATATTCTTGAGATATTGGTGTATTTGAAAGGCAAGTGGAAATTCTTGCTCATTTTCTTGATCTTGGGAATCTCCTGCGGCGTTCTTGTTTCCAAGTGGCTTCGTCCGTCTTTTAAAAGCGATATTCTTCTTCAGGTTAATGTAAAGGGGAACAAACAGGGACTCGCTCTTGGTGAAATGGGTGCTTTGCTGGATGTTTCTACTCCGTCCGCCGCCGAAATGGAGCTCATCAAGAGCCGCGTCGTTTTGGATCAGGTGGTCAATGATGAAAGACTTTGTTTTTCTGCCGTTCCTCTGGATAAGGTCGACCGCCTTATGCAGCGTGAAGGCCGTATGGATCTTGAATTGCTGGTTATCCCGCGTGCGTTCGAAGAAGCCAAGGGTAAGCTTATTGCACGAGTTACAGCCGATTCCAGTAAGTACGAAGTGCTCGGACTTGAGGGCGAGGTTGTCGTTTCCGGTTCCGTTGGCGAAACTTACCGCACGCCGTTTGCCGGTGACACTTTGGTCATTTGCGTCAAGTCCTTGACTGCGACTGTCGGTCAGACCTTCTTGCTCTCGGCTGCACATCCGCAGGTGGCTGCAGCAGCTCTCTTCAAGAATCTCAGCATTTCCGAAGAAGGCAAGAATTCCGGCATTATCAGGGTTTCTCTTGAACACCGTTATGCTGACCGTGTTGCTGCTATTTTGAACACTATTGCAAACACATACCTGAAGCAGAACATCGAAATGCGCAGTGCCGAAGCAAAGAAGACGCTTATGTTCCTGGAAGAACAGCTTCCGGGCGTCAAGGCCAAGCTCGATTCTGCTGAACAGAAGCTCACGACTTTCCGCCATTCGAAGGGGACGATCGACCTTTCTGGCGAAACCCGCTTGCATCTCGAAAAGGATGTGACGCTCCAGCAGCGCATTATTGAACTGGAACAGAAAAAGCAGGAAGCTCTCCGCTTGTTCCGTGCCGAACATCCGACCGTGCGCACGATTGAAGAACAGCAGGCCAGGCTCCGTCGCGAACTTGCCAAGCAGCAGCGTTCTGCCGCAAGCCTTCCGGTCGTGCAACAAGAAGTGCTTTCGTTGCAGGAAGAAGTCGAAGTCAACAACAAGCTCTATACGAACCTGTTGAACAATATCCAGCAGCTCCGCGTGGTGCAGGCCGGTGAAGTCGGTAACGTTCGCATTGTTGACCAGGCCTATGAACCGATCAAGCCCGCCAAGCCGAACCGCAAAATCGTTTTTGCGGGTGTCGTTGTCGCGTTCCTGCTCTTGGGCTGCCTGATTGTCTATATCCGCCGTATGCTTTCCAATGGCGTTACCAGCAGTAGCGAAGTGGAACAGGCGACTGGCATTGGCGTGTACGGAAAGCTTCCGATGCTCGACGGCAAGACGCTCAATGATGTGACGAAGCCCTTTGTTTCTGAGCAGCCGGATGAACCGTTTGCCGAAGGCATCCGTGCCCTCCGTACGGCCCTTGAATTTTCTGTTTTCGCAGACGACAAGAAGGTTCTTATGGTGTCCGGCCTTGTGCAGGGTGTCGGTAAGTCCTTTGTCTCGACGAACCTCGCCGCTTCTTTTGCAATGTCCGGCAAGAAGGTCCTGCTTGTCGATATGGACCTCCGTCGTGGCCACTTCTTCAAGCATGACCAGGAAGGGCTGTGCGAAATGCTTGAAAAAGAAAGCTATACGGACGAATTTGTCGTCAAGGTGACGGACTCCTTCCATGTTCTTGGGGCCGGTGCCCGTGTCGTGAATCCGGGTAGCCTTTTGAATAGTTCTAGATTTAGCGCTTTCCTTGATGCATTCAGGGATAAGTATGACTTGATTGTTCTGGATACTCCTCCAGTATTCCAGTGCAGTGACGCATTGCTTGTCGAAAAGCATGCGGATTATCTGTTGTGTGTCTTAAAGCATGCAGCTCACACCCTTGAAAGCATCCAAGATGCCTTGAATACTTTTGACCGCAGTACGGAAACTCCTTTGCCGAAGGCATTTGTCTTCAACAAGTGTGAACGTCATGTGGGATCTGGCTATGGTGGCTACAACGGCTACTATGGCTATCACAAAAAATATTAACCAATAACAAGGAGAATAGATGAAAAAAATAATCGCAATGTCTCTCTTGGCTGGTAGCTTCGCATTCGCGCAGTCCGGCCTTCAGGGCGGAGCCGATGGTCTTAACCAGAAAACCGCCAATACCCTGGGTCAGGGTGGCTTTGCTGCCGGCTTCGGTGGCCAGGTTGCTTATGACGCATGGGCACTTTCCCGTGGTGGCCAGATTGTCAAGAACGGTCAGAAGGACTCGTTCCACGAATCCGCTGGTAGCCTTACTGCAAACATCAACTTTGCAGCTGGCGTGACGGACTTCTTGGACCTCGGTCTCGTTCTTCCGCTCTACTACGACCATGCCAACGCTCACAAGATTCCGGAAGGTGACTTGTGGAAGGCTAGCCGTGGCGACCTCGAACTCTGGGCAAAGGCTAAGCTCCCGTTCGACGAAATGACTGACGGCGTGTTCAACGCTGCTGTCGCTGCTCATTTCTACTTCCCCACTGGCGACAAGTCCGTGGGTGTTCGTCCGCGTCATGCTTGGTACTTGAACGCTGATGGCAACAGAACTCATCCGTACACTCTCAACGGCTTTGCATTCGGTGGCGAAGTGATCTTCACTCTCGACCTCCAGAATGTTGGCGCTCCGCTCCGTTTCAACACCAACATTGGTCTCGTGGCTCCGGTTAGCCGCGGTACCATGACGATGGTCTACGGCGGTGGCATCAACGTCCTCCCGACTGATTGGATGGACATCTTCGTTGAAGCCAACGGTGAATTCCGCGTAGAAAAGGGTGAATATCCGCGTGATCCGGGTTATGACCCGTTCACTCTTACTCCGGGTCTTCGCTTCCACCTCCCGGCAGACATCGACATCGCACTCGGTCTCGATGTGGGTATCCGTGCTCTCTCCAAGTTCACTTGGAAGTACAAGGACGAAATGCATGCAGCTGAAGCATACCAGTTGCACTACGTTGACAAGCACGGTCAGGAAATCTCTTACGGTTATACCCCGACCCCGCGTTACGCAGGTACCGCAGCCCTCGTCTGGCGCTTCGGTAACGTCCGCGGTGCTGACGAAGATAAGGATGGCGTAAGCAATAAGCTCGACCAGTGCGCTGGCACTCCGGCTGGTGCTGTTGTCGATGCTAACGGCTGCCCGATTGACTCTGACAATGACGGCGTATTCGACGGTCTCGACCAGTGCGCTGAAACTCCGGCTGGCGCTGTTATCGACGCTGCTGGCTGCCCGGTTGACTCCGACAACGACGGTGTTGCTGATGGCATTGACCAGTGCGCTGAAACTCCGGCTGGTGTAGCTGTTGACGCTGCTGGCTGCCCGGTTGACTCTGACAAGGACGGCATTGCCGACTACCTCGACAAGTGCCCGAACACTGCTTCTGGTGCTCCGATCGACGCTGCTGGTTGCCCGCTTGATAGCGACAACGACGGTGTTGCTGACTACCTCGACCAGTGCGCTAATACTCAGGCTGGTGTTGCTGTTGACGCTAAGGGCTGCCCGGTTGACTCCGACAATGACGGTGTTGCCGACTACCTCGACAAGTGCCCGAGCACTCCGGCAGGTCTCCCGGTTAACGCTGAAGGCTGCAGCCCGGATACCGATAAGGATGGCATCGTTGACGCTCTCGACAAGTGCCCGAATACTCCGGAAGGTGTCTCTGTTGACGAAGTTGGTTGCCCGGTTGACTCTGACAAGGACGGCGTTGCCGATCACCTCGACAAGTGCCCGAATACTCTCGTTGGCGTAGCAGTTGACAAGAACGGCTGCCCGAACAAGAGCCAGGATCTCGACAAGCTCAAGAAGGGTATCCAGTTCAAGACCGGTTCTGCTAAGCTCACTGCAAGCAGCAACAAGACCTTGAACAACATCGCTAAGTTGATGAAGAAGCTCCCGGCCGTCAACCTTGAAGTCCAGGGCCATACGGACGACAGCGGTAAGGAAGAAAAGAACAAGAAGATCTCCGAACAGCGTGCTCAGGCTGTTGTCAAGTACCTCATCAAGAAGGGCATTGACAGCGAACGTCTCCGCGCAGTCGGTTACGGTTCTGACAAGCCGATCGCAGACAACAAGACGAAGAAGGGCCGCAAGCTCAACCGTCGCGTTGAACTCGTTCCGTTCGAAAAGTAATCTTCTCGGATCTGATTGAGAACTAAAAAGGGGCGTCCGCAAGGACGCCCTTTTTGTATTTGTTGAATACAAAAAAGCGCACGGAAACCCGTGCGCCTTTATACCATTATAAAATGATTTTTTGATGATAGTGGGGTGTTTTAATCAATGATATTATTGCCGTATGGCGGCGAGAGAATAAAGCGTCGGTCACAACCTTAAAAGGCGAGTGCCGCGACGCTCGGCCTACGCATTTGTCCTACTGCCTATTTTTTAAACACCCATTTCTTGTAGAGCGTAAAGCTGACGAGCACATAAACGACATTCGCGATGATGTTTGCGAAGTAGGTCGGCTTCATGAATCTGGAGATGAAGGCGGTAAATCCTTCGCACCAGGAGGCGTTCATAAGCACATGGGCGGAACCTTCCAAGACAAGCAGGTTAATCCCGTAAGAGCAGAGGAAGACGATGATGAATCGTGCGACTTCGGTACGCTTCTGGTTTGTACTTTTGAAGTTCCAGATGCGGTTGCAAAGATAACTGTTGAGACCTCCGGCGACAAAACCGAGGAAATTCGAGAGTTCCAGGTTCCAGTCGAGGACTTGATGGAGAATCCAGACGGCGGCAAGCGTAATCAAGGTGTTCATTACGCCGATGATATTGTATTTGATAAAGTGTTTCACGGGCGTTAAAATACTAATTTTACGGCATGAATTGGATTGCAAGTAAAAAATGCAGTGCTGATAGCGCTGCAGATATGATTCGTAATGGTGATGTTTTGGGTGTTTCCGGATTTACTTTGGCTGGATACCCCAAGGCTGTCCCGTTAGCCATTGCCGCACGGGCCGAAAAACTTCACGAACAAGGTCAAGAATTCAAGGTTACGCTTTTTGCTGGCGCCTCGACGGGCGATAGCTGTGACGGTGCGCTTGCACGTGCCAAGGCTCTTTCGCTGCGTATGCCTTACCAGTCCAACCCAAGTTTGCGTAAGGCGATTAACGACGGCAGTATCCGCTACATTGACGCCCACTTGGGCAAGATGGGTTACCTTGTGCGTACTGGTGCTGTCCCTGCGCCGACGGTTGCAATCATTGAAGTTTCTGCAATTCTGCCGGACGGTCGCGTTTGCTTGACGACCTCGGGCGGAAACTCCGTCTGCTATTTGGAAATGGCGGACCGCATTATTCTGGAATTGAATACGCGCTTGGGCGATAGCTGTATCGGCATGCACGATAACGCTCTCCCGGAACTCCCGCCGCACGCAAAGCCGCTTGCCATCTATAGCGCCGGCGACCGCGTTGGCGAAGAATTTGTGCGCATCGACCCGAACAAGGTCATTGCGATTGTCGAAAACGAAGCTTATGACGAAGTGACTCCGTTTGTGGAACCGGACGAAATTTCGAAGAACATCGGCGAACGCATTCTGGACTTTATCCGCTTTGAAGAATCCCATGGCAGGCTCCCGAAGGGTCTTGCGTACCAGAGTGGCGTGGGCAAGGTGGCAAATGCCGTGCTTTGTGCCATGGCGAATGACGATCGCTTGGGCCAAATAGACCTTTTCACCGAAGTCATACAGGAAGCGGTGCTGCCGCTCTTGAAGAAGGGAAAGCTCGGCGTTGCATCCGGAACGGCTTTGACGCTTTCGAAGGAAGCACAGAAAGAATTTGTTGAAAACAGTGCGGAATGGAAAAAGCATTTCATCATCCGCCAGCAGGAAGTGAGCAACAGCCCCGATGTGATTCGTCGTCTGGGTGTGATTTCGATGAACACGGCGCTTGAAGTCGACATTTTCGGCAATGTGAACAGTTCGCTTGTTTGCGGTTCTGCGATGATGAACGGCATTGGCGGCTCGGCCGATTTTGCCCGCAACTGCGCTCTCGGATTTTTCTTGACGCCGTCTGTGGCAAAGGGCGGTGCGATTTCGAGCATTGTGCCTTACGTGAGCCATGTCGACCATACGGATCACGATACGCAGATTTTTGTGACGGAACAGGGCCTTGCCGATTTGCGTGGCTTGCCGGTCGAAGAACGCGCCCGCCTGATTATCAAGAACTGCGCCCATCCCGATTACCGCGACGAACTCACGGACGTTCTGGAATTCGGTCTCAAGCATGCAAAGGGTATCCACCTGCCGCTTGCACTTTCCCGTGCGTTCGAGATGCATACCCGATTCTTGGAAACGGGAAGCATGAAGTAATTCTATAGGCGAGATGCCTTGTAATGCGACTAACGACATCAAGTGCGTTAGTTGCATTTTTATTTGCGCAGAAAATGCCGCTTCTCGAAGAAGTAGTTGTTGAAATTTTGTTATAAAAAATATATCTTGTTATGGGGTGTTTAAGTGGCAAAATTTTTTTGAGGGCGATTTTCTATGGGGAAATATTCTCGTCTATCTTATTCTCTTTTGCTCGCAACACTCCTTGCGGCGTGCGGTGATGATTCCGTATCTGAAGCAAAGCTCATTTCGGATGGGGATTCTAAGCTTTCTAGCGAAAAGGCGGAATCTTCTTCTAGCGTAAAATCCCAAAACAAATCTTCGTCTAGCGGTAAGGTCGATGGTTCGTCTTCTTCGACGGATTCGGCTGATGTCGACATCGAAGGTCTGGATGTTATCTATGTGCTCGTGGACGGGACCGTTTCGGGTTCTGTTGCCCTGGAGTCGTTTGACAAGTCTGCACAGGTGAAGATGGTGCTTCTGGATTCGTCGGAGAATTTCAAGAGGACGGGTTCTTCGTATGCGGGCGACATTGCTAAGGATGGCTCCTACGAAATCAAGAAGATTGATTTGCAACAGCCCTATGTGCTTTTCACCGCTGAAGGAAAGTTCGAAAACGTGGTCGATGGAAAAGCGGAGTCGACCCAGCTCTGGACTCTGGCTGACGCTTCTTCCGGTGAACTTTTCAACTTGAATTTGCTGACCTCCCTCGAATCGGAACGTACGCTGAACCTTTTGGTGAATGCGAAGATGCTGTATGATGAAGCCAAGCAGCGTGCGGTTCAGGACGTGTGGAACGTATTCCACGTCGATGCAGACGGATTTGATGAAGTAGAAAGGATCAAGGTTTTTGAGGCCGGTGAAACAGCGACGGCCCTCCTTGGTGCGTCCGTTTTGCTGCAGGCCGGTGCCGATGGTGATTTCCAGAAGTTCTTCAAGTCCCTGGTTGGCGATATTGCCAAGAATGGTGTATGGGACGATTCCGTGACTCGTCTTGCTGTTGCGGACTGGGCACTTGGAACGGATCTCGAGGATGGCTATGCTTCGATCCGTAAAACGCTCGGAAAGAAGATGGACAAGGTGCCCGGCTTTGAGATGTACCTGAGGAACTTCTACTTGGCAGAACTTGGATTCCCTGCTTGCGACGAAGATGCTGTGGGCAAGGTGTTCTTTGTGAGGAACAAGGGTAGCGTTTACTATGCGGCAAGGTACGACGATCTTTCTCATTCGAAGGAGCGCTTTGTTTGCAATGAAAAGTTCAGCTGGGCCTCGATTCCGGATAGCCTGAAGGACTTTATGGGCGAAGTGCCGCTGGCTAAGGACGGCGATGTCCGTCAGGGGGCTTTCTCGGGTGACTTCTTTGTTTACGATGGCACTTCCAAGACCTGGCGTAAGGCGACCGCCATTGAAAAGGATAAATATTTTGTCCTTAATTCCAAGGCGACCGAATTTGTCGATATCCAGGACGTCTATGAAGGCATCAAGGACGATGAACGCGTAATCTTTGTGCTTCGCCATGCAGAACGTGGTGACGATACGAGCAAGAGCGGCACATTGACTAGCAACGGCAAAAAGCAGTCCGAAGACGTTGGCAAAAGGCTCACGAAGTTCAAGGAAGACTTTGTATTGGGCGGCTCCGAATTTTTGCGTGCGCACCAGACTGTGGAATCCATTGCGAAGGGTCGCGGCCAGCAATCCGATGTCCGTGATACAATCCCGCAGCTGAATGATGACTGGTATGTCAAGGATGCCGATGCCGTTGAAAAGGCCAAGAACGAATGCGGTGGCGGCTGGGAAGTGACGTCCAAGTATGCCTACACGGGTGCCTACTCGACGGGTGCCGATGCAGCATATTACGATCTTGCGGAACGTTCCGTGGAACTCATCGAAGATGTGCTTTTGAAAAAGTATCCGACGGAAAAGTTCGTGCTTTTGAGCTCGCATGATAAGTTGATGGTTCCGTTGGTCGCCTATTGCTCGAATTTCAACATCGAACTGAAAAAGTACGAATCGAACGGAAAGTGGATCAACTACCTGGCCGGTGTCGCCATTATCATCGACAAGTCCGGTAACCGCCGATATGTCGCTGTTCGTGGCTTGACTTCGGGCTTTGCGAACTAAAAAAGGCTGGAAAATTACTAATATTCTCCTTATGCGGGTTTGGATATTAGCTTTATCAGTTTTCTTCTTGGCGTCTTGCGATTCCGTTCGCTACGGTTCTTTGCCGTGCGAGGGTGATGAATGCGAGGCGTCTTCTGATATTGGAAGCTCTGATTCGAAGGAAAACCCTTCGAAGGACGAACCCTCAAAAGATAATCCGTCCAAGGACGGAAAGGACAATCGTGACCAGAAGGATTCCTTGGAGAACAAGGGTAAAGATCCCGAGGTCCGTGATTCTGTTGAAGTCCCCGATTCGACTGCCGTTTCTGATGCAAAGTCGTTGCCGGCCTGCAATGCCTCAAACGAGGGCGAAGCCTTCATGGTTTCTGGCGAACAGGCGCTCTATTACTGCATTTCTGGAAAGTGGGAAAAGGGGGCCGAAGAACTTTTTGCCGTCACATGCAAGGACGGCGTCCTGAAATTGAACGCTTCGGCGGCTGATGCGGAATCCGATGATGCGGGAGATTTCCGCAAGGAAGGCATTTCGATTGTCGGCGTGGCTCAGAAGGGACCTTTCCGTTACGGGGCTTCCGTGAAGCTCGTGGAACTTGATAGTGCGATGCGCCTTGCCGATTCCAAGAGGACTCATGAAACCTGCATTACCTCTGCGGACGGGACTTTTGGATTTGACAATGTGAATCTTGTTTCGCCGTATGTGAGGGTCGAGGCCAGCGGTTATTACAAGGACGAGTTGACGGGCGGACTTTCTTCGTCGCTTGTCACGCTGAATGCGGTTGTGGATTTGTCCAAGCGCGATACGTTTAACGTGAATATGCTTACGCATATGGCGGCTCCGCGTGTCCTCAAGCTTGTGCAGGATGCGGGCAACAACCAGCCGATCGGTAGCATGAGCGGCCGTGCGTTGAGCGATGTGCTTTCGTCGTTCGGAATCAGCCTTGGCAGTTCTGGTAGCACTGGCGGCTTTTCGGGGTGGGGCTGGAATCGTGGCGGTCAGACGTCTACGACTTCGTCCAGTGACCACTCTGCAGAGGACTTGAACATTTTCGGTTCCGATGATTACGATGCGGCTCTCCTTGCGGTTTCGGTGATGATGCAGAGCTTTGGCTCGGTGAGCGATATGCTCTCGTTTGCGGACTTTGTGGCATCCGACATCCAGGGCGATGGCAACTGGGGCGACAATGCCTCGAAGGCAAAGCTTGCAGACAAATTGCTTAAGCTGGATTCAGAAGGCGGTCTTGAAAAGATCCGCAAGAATATGGAAGGCTGGAAGCTCGGCGACGTGCCGGACTTTGAAAAGCATGTCCGCAATTTCTGGACAAAGACTCACGGCTTTGAATCTTGCGGCACGATGAATGCCGGACAGGTCAAGCATGTGGGCAATAGCCAGAGCGAATATTTCGTCTCGTACTACGAACAGCCCGAAGGCACCAGGATCCGTTTTATTTGCGATAAGACGACCAAGTCCTGGCGCGTGGCGACCGATATCGAAAAGGATACCGTTGGCTTTGGCGCTGGCGATTATGACGGGCAGATCAAGAGCGGAAAGATCAACGCCGACAAGTTCTATGTTTACGAGCTGGGCAAAAAGAGCTGGCGCGCCGCGACTTCGGATGATATCCAGGAATTTGTCGACGTCGAAGAAGTCTACAAGAACCTTGCCGCTGGCGAGAAGGTCATCTTTATCTTGCGACATGCCGAACGTACGGACGATACGGGCAAGAATGGCCACCTGACGAACAATGGCAAGAGCCAGTCCCAGTCGGTGGGCGCAAAGCTCAAGGGCGAAAGCATCTACTTTGCGAATTCGACTTATACGCGTAGTTACGAGACCTGCCAGAACATTGCGACGGGTGCCGGGATTTCTGAAATGGGGAACGATACCATTCCGGAACTGGATGGCGACTGGTTCGTGAAGGACGATTCGAAGTTCGAAAGCTACAAGAATTCTAATGGCGGTGGATGGGTCGTGGCTTCGGAATATGCGTACAAAGGAAGCTATAGCGATGCCTACTATCCGCTCGAGTCCCGTGGCGAAGAATTCATGACCGAGATCGTGAAGCCCCGCTTTGCAAAGGTGAGCAAGGTCGCAGTCTGGATTTCCCACGATATGATGGTCGTGCCGCTCACGGCTTTTGCGACGAACGGCAAGGCGAACCTCCGCTATTTCGACACGAAGCAGTGGATCAATTACCTCGCTGGCGTGGCGATCATCCTGGGGATCGACGGCACCCTCCGTTATGAGCCCGTGAAGGGTCTTTCTTCCGGTACGATGACGATGTAAAATCCCTAAAATTGCTATATTCACGCGCGTTGATTTTTATCAAACAGTTCACTTAATTAAACATGGACGCATTCCGATATGAATGATACACTAAAGAAAGCTATGGTCTTTGCCGCAATGACGACGGTTTCCGCTGCCTTTGCGTCTGAAATCGTAGCTCAACCTGCTGCTTCCCAGGCTGCAAAGGTTGGCCGTTTTGATGAGCAGATCGCTCTGATGCCGGACTCCATTGCCGCTCCGATCAAGGAACAGCTCAAGTGGATGGATGAATCTACTGTTTTCCAGATTGTGGAAACTCACGGTGGTGGCTATTCCATTCTTTATAAGACATACGAACAGTCCGTTCGCGCCCGCGATATTCGCGATTCCGTCGAAAATGCCAACGGTACGGCCGTTCTCCCGATTGCCAAGGCTAAGCTCGGTAGCGAATACTGCCAGGGCAAGATGGAAGGTGGCAAGTGCCATGGTGAAGTCCAGAAGTTCACACTTGGCAAGCTCGTCGAATTCCAGGCTACAGGCCTCATCGTCGTGATGTCTGTGATCATTGGCCTCCTCGTCCTCTGCACTATCATGAGCGCTATCATGAAGAAGCTCGGCTTGGACAAGGTCAAGGCTCCGGCTCCTGCTAAGAAGGCTGCTCCGGCCGCTGCCGCTGCTGCCGCTCCGGCTCCTGCGGTTCGTACTCCGGCACACTGCGACTGGGATCCGAATGCAAAGAGCATCCATCCGGGATTCACCAACAAGCAGCTCCAGGCGTTCCTCAGCATTGCCGCCGTCGCCGCCCTCGAAGAACATCCGGGACTGACAAACGAACAGTTCCTCGTGATTGCTACCGCTGCTGCAACGCAGGCTCTTGGTCAGCCCTGCCGCGTGACCGCTTACAGAAACATTAACTCCCCTGCTTGGACGATCGTCAAGTAAGGCTCAACTTTTAAAACTTAACAGGCTTTTAAGCCAGGAAAAATAAAAATGAAGAAAACAGTCCGTATCAGTTTCGAAGGCAAGACCTACGACGTCGAAGTAGAAGTTCTTGATTCCGCAGTTGCTGCAGCTCCTGCTGCTCCGGTTGCCGCTCCGGCACCGGCTCCTGCTGCTCCGGCAGCCGCTCCGGCCGTCGCTGGTGGCACCGAAGTCAAGAGCCCGCTCGCTGGCTCTGTGTTCAAGCTCAAGGTTGCTGTTGGCGACACTGTTGCTGCCAACCAGGAAGTGGCTGTTATCGAAGCCCTCAAGATGGAAAACCCGGTCGTCGCTCCGTGCGCAGGCAAGGTCACCTCTATCTCCGTCAAGGTCTTGATGACCATTGCCTAATGAGGTAAAAGTCAATGAGTGGAATTATTAACTCAGTCGCGGACTTCGCCTCGAGCACAGGATTCGCGCAGATTACCGTTCCGATGGTAATCATGTGGATCGTGAGCTTCGTGTTGATGTTCCTTGCGATTGTCAAAAAATACGAACCGCTTCTGCTCTTGCCGATTGCTATCGGTGCACTTGCGGTGAACATCCCGTCCGTCGCGTTCTACGACGGTGGCTGGAGCATCGAAGGTATGTTCAGCCCGACTGGCGGTCTCTACTACTACATCAGCCAGGGTATCCATCTGGAACTCTTCCCGCCCATCATCTTCTTGGGCGTGGGTGCCATGACGGACTTTGGACCGCTTATCGCTAATCCGCGTACGCTCATCCTTGGTGGTGGCGCACAGTTTGGCGTGTTCATGACCATGTTTGCAGCTGTCGCTCTCGGTGGCTTTACGCTCGGTGAAGCAGCTTCCATCGGTATCATCGGTGGTGCTGACGGTCCGACGTCCATCTTCACTGCGAACAAGCTTGCTAAGCACCTCATCGGCCCCATCGCCGTTGCTGCTTACACCTATATGGCTCTCGTGCCGCTCATCCAGCCGCCTATCATGCGCGCTATGACGAACGACGCCGAACGCAAGATTCGCATGAAGGCTCTCCGCCAGGTTTCCAAGGCCGAACGCATCGTGTTTGCCGTGATGGTGATGATCGTTTGCGTGCTCGTCGTGCCGGATGCTTCTGCCCTTATCATCATGCTTATGATGGGCAACATCTTCAAGGAAGCTGGTGTCGTCGATCGCCTCGTGAAGACTTCTTCGAACGAACTCATGAACATTGTGACGATCTTCCTCGGCACGTCCGTGGGTCTCACGATGTCTGCTGACATCTTCCTCAAGCCGCAGACTCTCATGATCATCGCTATGGGTGTGGTTGCCTTTGGCTTCTCCACTTTCGGCGGTTTGCTCCTCGCAAAGATCATGAACAAGTGCTCTCCGAAGAACCCGGTGAACCCGCTTATCGGTTCCGCAGGCGTTTCCGCTGTGCCGATGGCAGCCCGTGTTTCTCAGGTTGAAGGTGCCAAGTATGACCCGCAGAACTTCCTCCTCATGCACGCTATGGGCCCGAACGTCTCTGGCGTGATTGGTACGGCAGTTTGCGCTGGTTATATGATCAGCCGCTTGAGCTAAGATAATCGCGAGTATTGTCATTCCCGCCGGAGCCTGTGCTGAGCGCAGTCGAAGTAAGCGGGAATCTCCATCGCCTTTAAATTCCCTCGGCATTAAGCCGGGGGATTTTTTTGTTTTATAGAATTTAGTTTTTGTTCTTTAGATTTCTAAAATTTTTAATTGTATTTTAAAAGTGCTTAAATTTGCTTAAAAACGCCATTTTTGTTTTCGCGAAATATTTTTAAAACCTTGTGCGCTTATATGCGATTAAGTAAATTTATGTTATGATGAAATCGGTTATTGAATACAAGAACTATCGCGAGTACGTCCTGGACTATTACCAGGAACGCAAGCGTTGTTCTGCGTTTACGTGGCGAGAATTTGCGAAGAACGCCGGCTTTGCTTCGGGTTCGTACTTGAAACTTGTGAGTGACGGAAAGACGCGCTTGCGTGAAGAAAGTGCGAAAAAGACTGCCCTTGCGATGGGTCTGGTGGGTTTTGAGTTTGATTATTTTGTCTTGATGGTCCGCTATGAAAATGCGAAGTCGGATCAAGAAAAGAAAAAGTGCTTTGAAGAAATGCAGGCGCTTGGTGATGCCAGCCGTGTGAAAATTCTCGGCAGCGAAATGTACACGTTCTATGAAACGTGGAAACACTCAGTTGTCCGCGAGTTGGCTGTGGCGATGCCGGGGGCTAAGCCGAACGAAATTGCAAAAGTTTGCAGGCCTTCGATTTCTGCGGCGGATGTGAGCGAAAGTCTGCATTTTCTTGTCAAGTCCGGACTCCTGAAACGTGATATCAGGGGCCATTACCACCAGACGAGCCAATCGCTTTCGACGGGGCGCTTGAACGTGGTTGCCGTGGCAGTGCATTCGTTGTTGCGCCAGATGGGCGAATTTGCGCTGGACGCTCTGGACAAGCTTCCGATTTCGGAACGTCATTTTAGCGGGATCACGATGGGCGTGACGGAAGAAAGCTATACAAAGATTGTTGATGAAATAGCGGCATTCCGCAAGCACATTGTGTCGATGGTCGCCGCCGAGAAAAATCCGGAAAAAATTTGCCGATTGAACTTTCAGTTTTTCCCGCTGACGGAAAAGATTAACGTAAACGCATGAGTGTGCTTATGAAGGTGATGAAGTTTTTATCAAATTTTGCAACGCTTGCTTTTGGACTTTTGCTTTGGGCGTGTGCTGAAAACAATACCGCCGGCACGAGCGAAGAAAGCGAAGGCATTGTCGCAATCAAGGATCGTGAAATCGCGGGCGTGACGCAGAAGGGACCGTTCTTGACTGGTTCTTCGTTGACCGTCCAGGAACTCAATGGCGAAACTCTGGCCCAGACTGGAAAAAGCTTTATAACGAGAGTGAAAAGCGATCGGGGCGATTTTGTTCTTGGTGGTGTAAATCTGGTTTCGCCGTATGCCTTGCTTAAAGTGAACGGTTATTACCTGAATGAAGTCACTTGGAAAAAAACCGATGGAATGGTTGTGCTGAATGCTCTTACGGACTTGTCGGACCGTAGCCATGTGAATGTGAACGTTCTCACGCATTTGACGGCAGACCGCATCTTGACTTTGGTCCGTCGCGATGGAAAATCATTTGCAGAAGCCAAAAAGCAGGCCGAAAGGGAAGTCCTGAAGTCCTTTGCCATCATGAAGGATGTTGGAAATAGCGAAGATCTGGATTTGTTCGAAGATGAAAATGGCTCGGTGTTGCTTGCAGTGTCTATCCTGATGCAAGGCGAGAGAACGGAAGCTTCGTTCTCTGAACTGCTTGCGAAAGCGGCCATTGCATTTGCGGATAGCGGAGTCTGGAACGGACCGGAAAAAGCCGAAGTTGCGGATTGGGCGTTCTTGACTGAAAAGGAATATTGGGAAAATCATGGAAATTACAGGGAAGGTTTACTCAGTGTCATTAAGGAAAATGTCATGTCCTGGGTAGGTGGCGATTCCGAAGATTCCTCCCTGGAAAAATATATATATGATTTTTGGGTAAACGAATATGGGCTCGGGGTGTGCAGTGAAAAGAACTCGGGTGAAATACGTAATAATACAGATGTACATAGCAAGTTCTATAATGTGGAATTTGAATGTGATGGTGTACACAAACGCTGGATTTGGATGGGTGTTGCCAATCCCTCAGATTCCAGTGCTGTTGGAGTCCTTGATTTACGAGATGAAAAGACGTATAAGACGAAACGCTTTGGAAATGTCGTTTGGATGACTGACAATTTGCGGTATGGCCCAAAGCCTTTAAAAGGTGTGTATTTGTATGACCGTAAATCCGCATTGGAGGCGTGCCCTGTAGGAACTCGTTTGCCGCGATATGACGAAGTCGAAAATTTGTTATCGCAATATGGTGGTGCCGGAAAAAATGCGGCAGATTCGTTGATGGCGGTGGATGGCTTCAATGCGCTACAGGACGGGTTTCCGAGTTCATTTTTCTTGGATGAATACTGGATGGCTGAAGATGGTTCCCAGTATCAGTATGAACGCAAGGGGGTTGCCATATGGATTTCGACAGAGGATATTTATTCTGGTGAATCCTTTGCTTTATGGATTGATTCTGCTGGGGCTGAAATAAGAGTATTTTCCAGTTATCTTAGTGAAGCTTCTGTTCGTTGTGTTGTTGAATCTGAATCGGAACATATGCCAGTTGTTCATGAAGAGAAACAGTATAGTGCGGACAGTTACATAAAAGATGTACGTGATAACGAAGTGTACCGTTTTACTGAAATAGATGGCAAATATTGGTTGGCGGAAAACCTGCGCTATAAAGGGGCTGTGCCGAACGATTCGATGTGCGGTGATGATGGTTGCTTTTATTCGTGGCTTGAAGCTGTAGGCCCTGATTCCACTTATAATGTGTGCCCCGAAGGTTGGCGTCTCCCTAGCCGGCTTGATTGGGATGAAATGCTGACGTTTGTGGCAAATGGAAACGTTGAGAATTTTTCCTTGGGTGGATTAAGGTCTGGTTTGAAAGATTATCATATTGGATACAGATTGTGCGATTATAGAGACTGGAACCAGGGAGACTATGTCCTTCGGGAGGATAATGATCCGTATGATTTTAGTGCAAAAGATTTTGATTTGTCTAGATTCTGGACAAGTTCTGATACCGCTTTTGTGGAAGAGTACAGTGATAAACATATCGAAGGCGCCTGGATGATTGCATTGCGTGATAAAGAAGCTGGAGTGTGGCTCGAAGAAAAACAGGACCGATATGCTGTTCGCTGCGTAAAGGATGAATAGGAGACTGATTATGAAAAAATTGATGTTACCGTTTTTGCTTGCTTTAGGAACGGTTCTGCTGGCGTGTTCCGATGATGTTTTGAATGGTGCTTTGGATGATGCTGGTGTCGTTGCGATCAATGATCGTGAAATTGCTGGCGTTACGCAGAAAGGACCCTTTTTGATGGGTTCGTCGGTGACTATTCAAGAACTCGATGGACAAACCTTGGTTCAGACCGGGAAAAGCTTTAAAGCTTTTGTAAAAAGCAACCAGGGTGATTTCTCCATCAAGGATGTAAGTCTTGTTTCTCAATACGCAATGCTCGAAGTCGAAGGCTATTTTCGAAACGAAGTTACAGGACAAAATTCTGGTGGAATGATTCTGTTGAACGCTTTGACGGACTTAAGAAAACGTGACCGTGTGAATGTGAACTTGCTTACCCATATTGAATCCGGCCGAATTCTTAATCTTGTCCAAAAGCATGGACTTTCTGTTGCCGCTGCGAAAAAGCAGGCTGAACAGGAACTCTTTTCGTCATTTGGTTTTATGAAAGGAAATGTTGCTCCAGAAGATATGGATCTCTTTTCAAAAAATAATGATGGCGCAAAGTTGCTTGCTGTGAGTGTGCTGATGCTGCAGGACAGTTCGTCGGACGCCGATTTTTCGGAACGGATGTCCAAGGTCGCTTTCGCTTTTGCGGAGAATGGTTCGTGGTCAGGGACGGATCGCGCAAAAATTGCAGATTGGGCGATGCGCTCCGAAATTGCAAATGATTCCGGTTTAAGTGTGCTGCAAAGAGTTCGGGAAAATCTGGAATCCTGGAATGAGTCTGTCCCTCCGTTTGAGGAGTATATAAACCTCTTTTGGACTAACGAATATGGGTTGGGGGCGTGTAGTGATGCAAACTTTCATGAGGTTCGTTCCAACATAAACGAGAACAGCTTGTTTTACCTTGATGAGTTCGTGTGCAACTCGAATCATCGCTGGAGCTTGATGGCGTATCGAGAAAATGCAGGCGATATCAATGTTGCTGGCGTTTATTGGGCTCCCAGAAATGTCGGTTGTGAAAGCCAAGATGATATGACCTTTGGAGGCTATGATGATACTGAAGAAGCTTTGGTGATTGACAAGCAATGCCTTGCTTATGGAGGGTATTTCTCGGCTTCTGATATATTCGGGAGTTACTACTCCGCAGCTATGGATGTGTGCCCGGATGGATATCGGTTGCCGACGCGGGAAGAAGCTCAGGCGCTGATAGATGCGTATGGTGGCGCTGAGAATGCCGCTGCGGGGTTGCGGTCGGTAGATGGCTTTGCTGCCGTGATGAGTGGTTATGTGAATCCGATTTCGATAGGTTCTTTATATTCGGATGTTCATTCGATGACCGGATTTTGGACATCGACCTCAAATACATGGCTGGATTCAGCGTTCAATGTGTATGTGACGGATCACTATTATTTGAAGATAGACGCGAATGGCGCTACCATTGATAGTGTCAATCTTAAAAACAACGCGTCTATGAAGATATCGGTACGTTGCGTAAGGGATTTATAAAAAAGGGAGGATGGTGATATGAAAAAGATGACTTTGTTTGTGTCGTTTGTTGTTCTCTGTTTGCTTTGCGGTTGTTCTGCGGAAAAGCCAATGGATGTTTCTGGTGTTGGGACGCATTTTGATGGAACTGTTGATGGCGTTTCGCAAAAAGGTCCTTTTTTGACGGGATCCACGGTGACCCTTCAGGAGCTTGATGCAAGCTCTTTGGGACAGACTGGAAAAAGTTTTAAGGGAATGATTATGAACGATAAGGGAGAGTTCGCGATCAATGATGTTGATTTGAACTCCCCGTATGCACTGCTCGTGGCCAATGGGTATTTTCGCAATGAAGTGACTGGAGAAAAATCGAGTGGAACGATCATCATGATGGCGATTGCTGATTTGTCGAACCGTTCTCATGTGAATATCAATTTGTTGACCCATTTGGAATATGAGAGAATTCGTGTGCTGTTGGAACAAAAGAAAATGTCTTTTGCCGATGCCAAAAACACGGCGGAACAAGAAATATTCTCAAACTTTTTTGAGGTGTCCGCTTCAGAGAATGCTGAAAACTTGAATATTTTTGGGAATAGCGAAGGGGACAAGGCTTTGCTCGCGATAAATGTCCTTTTGCTGGGCGATTTAAGTGAACCGGAATTTATGGAGCGCTTGGTCGCGTTAAGCGATGATTTTGCCTGTGATGGTGTTTGGAACGATACCCTTCTCAAGGCGAAAATTGCGGATTATGCTTGTGGGTTGAGTATGTGGGGCGAGCTTGCGAAAATCCGCAAGAATATGGAAGCCTGGAAAATTGCCGATGTCCCGGCGTTTGAACCTTATGTGAATCGTTTTTGGGCGGACCAGTATGGTCTTGGAAAATGCGATGCTTCGAATGTGGGCGAACACAAGAAGAATGCGAATGAAACCAGTGCTTTCTATGGTATGAATTTTGTCTGTGACAAGGATAGCGGCTGGGTCGCGAATAAGAATGAATTTTATGGCGGTTGTGATTCCTGTTCTGTGATGAGGGATTCCCGTGATGGCCATGTGTATAAATATATGAATATAGATGGAACGGACTGGATGGTTTCAAATCTCAGGTATGACAACGGGGATTTTGAATGTTTGCTTGGAAATTGCGAGGATTATGGTTATCTCTATAAAGATCCTGGCACAACAAAGTTTAGTGAAGGTTATTACTATGCCTATAATCCCGACGACCCTGCTGCTGGCATATGCCCCAGTGGCTGGCGCGTCCCAATATCGGATGATTTCCGTCATTTGCTCTATGATGCTTCCGATGATGAAAAGAAGCAGCTTTTTTCGGAAGCGGAACGGGATGCCGTTTTTGCGGCAGGAGGTGACTCAACTTCTTATTGGAGTGCCTTTATTTCGCTTTCTCGAAGAACTTGTGATTGGCGTTCTGCGTTGGATGTGTTTAGTGACGGTTCTTTGGATATATCTCTAAAAGAGTCGGGTAGAGCGTTTGTCCGTTGCGTAAGAGATTAGTATAAAGTTTATTTTTCGATATGAAACCTCGTTAGGAAACTAGCGAGGCTTTTTTATGTTCTCAGAACATGTAGGGTATGTTCTGAAATGTTGAAAATTTTGAAAATACTGAAAAATTGGTAAAATTTTACGAAAAACGCCAATTTTATGTCCTGAATGTACTAGAAAAGGTATATTTGTACCTATGAAGGAAATCGTTGAATATACGGATTATCGCAAGTACATCCAGGATTACTATGACGAACGCAAACGCACTTCGGCGTTTTCTTGGCATATGTTTGCACAGAAGGCGGGCTTTGCGTCGGATGTCTACTTGAAGTATGTTTGCGAGGGTAAGAAAAACCTGAGTGTCGGTTCTGCGGGTTCTGTCGCAAGCGCTATGGACCTTGCCGGTTTTGAACAGACTTATTTTGTCCTGATGGTTTCGTACGCCCATGCAAAAGATGACAAGACGAAGCGTGCCGCATTCGAGGAACGCTGTGCGCTTGCGAATGCCCACAAGATGCGTATTCTGGGGGATGAAGAGTTCAATTATTTTAAATCGTGGAAAAATTCTGTGATTCGAGAATTGGCTCCGCATATGCCCGGCGCAAAGCCTCTCGAAATGGCGCGTGCCTGCAAACAAAAGATTTCTGCAACGGAAGTTTCCGAGACGCTTGACTTCTTGGTAAAAGCGAAACTTTTAAAAAAGGACAAGAATGGAAACTACCAGCAAACGGATAAGGCCATCAGGATGGCGCCTGTGGAGGCCGTTCCCTTGGCGGCCCGCGATTTGCAGCGCCAGATGGGTGAGTTTGCGATACAGTCACTGGATTTGCCAATTTCTGAACGTGTGATGTCGGGCTATACGCTTGGCCTTACGGAACGTGCTTACGAACGGATAAAAAAGGAAGTGGAGGAGTTCTACCGGCGTGTTGTCGCGATTGCGACGGAAGAAGACGATACGGAGCGGGTTTACCGCTTGAATGTGCAGCTGTTCCCGATGAGCGAATGGTTGAATAAAAAATAAACGGGTTTAAATACGGGTAAGAAGAAATGAGATGGAATGTTTATAAAAAATTTAGGAACGGTCTAGCAAACGCATTGTCGATTGCCCTTACGACTGTTTTTATGGCGGGCTGCTCGAACGAAAACGTTGCTGGTGGCGCTTCGGGCGATGCCGGCGTTGTTTCGGGGGATACAGTGGACTGTGTGATCAAGAATCGTGAAATTGCGGGTGTGACGCAGAAGGGCCCGTTCTTGACCGGTTCTTCGTTGACTGTCCAGGAACTTGATGGCGAGACTCTGGCCCAGACTGGAAAAAGCTTTAGGACGAGAGTGAATAGCGATCAGGGCGATTTTGTGCTTGGTGGCGTAAGTCTTGTGTCGCCGTATGCCTTGCTGGAAGTGAACGGTTATTATCTGAATGAAGTCACTTGGGAAAAATCCGATGGAATGATTGCGTTAAATGCTCTTACGGACTTGTCGGACCGTAGCCATGTGAATGTGAACATTCTGACCCATTTGACGGTAGACCGTATTTTGACTTTGATACGACGCGATGGAAAAACATTTGCCGAAGCTAAAAAGCAGGCTGAAAGGGAAGTCTTGGAGTCCTTTGGCTTTACAGGCGTTATTGAAAGTAGTGAAGAATTGAATTTGTTTGAAGAAGGAAATGGCTTGGTACTGCTTGCTATATCGGTTCTAATGCAAGGTGAGAGGGCTGAAGCCGAGTTCTCTGAACTTCTTGCGAAAGCGACCATTGCATTTGCTGATAGCGGAATCTGGAGTGGACCGGAAAAGGGTGAAGTTGCGGATTGGGCGTTCCTGACAGAAAAGGAATATTGGGATGCAGGTCATAGTGCCACTAGGCCCTTAATCACCGAGATTAAGAAAAATGTGGAGTCTTGGAATGTGGACCCTTTGAAGAGGGAATATTATGCAGATTCTACTTTGGAAGTGTATATATATGATTTTTGGGTAAAAGAATATGGACTTGGTGAGTGTAGTGAAGAGAACTTGGGTGAAATACGTAATAATACAGATGTATATAGCAAGTTCTATGATATGACGTTTAAATGCGATGGAGACTATCATAAGCATTGGATTTTGATGGGTGTCGCTGATCTTTCGAACTCCGATACGTTTCGAATAGCTGATTTGCAAGAGGAAAAGACGTATAAGATGAAACGCTTTGGGGATACCTTTTGGATGACTGGCAATTTGCAGTATCGCTCAAAGCCTTGGAAAGGTGAGTATGAATCTGCATTGAAAATTTGCCCTGTAGGATCTCGTTTGCCTCGATATGACGAAGTTGAAAATTTGTTGTTGCAATATGGTGGTGCCGGGAAAAGTGTTGCTGATTCGTTAATGAAGGTGGATGGCTTCAATGCGCTGCAGGACGGGCTCTTTAGTATAGATTTTTGGTGGTATGATGAAAATGGCCTTAGACAAGAATATGAACAAAAGGGTGTCGCGATATGGATTTCGACGAAGGATATTTATTCTTATGAAAATTTTGTTTTATGGATTGATTCTGCAGGGGCTGAAATAAAACAGATTACTGACTATTTTTCTGGTGCTTCTGTTCGTTGTGTTGTTGGTCCAGAATCGGGTAAAAAACAGGATGCTCGTGAACAGAAATAGTATAGTGAGGACAGCTACATAAAAGATGTGCGCGATGATGAAGTGTACCGTTTTACTGAAATAGATGGCAAATATTGGTTGGCGGAAAACCTGCGCTATAGAGAACCTGTGCTGGATGCTTCGATGTGCGATAATGATGGCTGCCGATATTCATGGCTTGAGGCTGTAGGCTCTGATTCCGCTTACAATGTATGTCCCGAAGGTTGGCGTCTCCCTAGCAGGACGGATTGGGGAGAATATGATCCGTATGATTTTAGTGTGAAGCCTTCTGGTAATACTGGATTTTGGACAAGTTCTGATACCACGTATGTGGTACAATACGGTGATGGATATGCCGAAGGAGCCTGGATGATTGATTTACGTGATAAAGATGCTGGAGTGTGGCTTAAAGAAAAACTGAATCGTTATTCTGTTCGCTGCGTAAAGGATAAATAGGGAGGCTGGGTATGAAAAAAAGGATGTTGCTCTTTTTGCTTGCTTTGGAAATAGTGCTTTTGGCGTGTTCCGGTGGTGATGTTGCGGGAGGCGCTTCGGGTGATGCGGGCGTCGTTGCGATCAAGGATCGTAAAATCGCAGGTGTTACGCAGAAGGGTCCCTTCTTGACGGGATCTTCGGTGACGATCCAGGAACTCGATGGACAAACCCTAGTCCAAACAGGGAAAAGCTTTAAAGCTTTTGTAAAAAACAATCAGGGTGATTTCGCCATCAAGGATGTAAGCCTTGTTTCCCAATATGCGTTGCTAGAAGTTGAAGGCTATTTTCGAAACGAAATTACAGGAAAAAATTCTGATGGAATCATTCAATTAAACGCCTTGACGGATTTGAGAAAACGTAATCATGTGAACGTGAACTTGCTTACACATCTTGAAGCGGGTCGAATTCTTAATCTTGTTCAAAAACATGGGCTTTCCGTTGAAGTCGCAAAAAAACAAGCTGAACAGGAACTTTTTACGTCTTTTGGATTCATGAATGAAAATACAGTTCCAGAAGATATGGATATTTTTTCGGAAAAAAATGGTGGTGCGATGCTGCTTGCTGTAAGTGTGCTGATGCTGCAAGACAGTTCGTCGGAGGCGGATTTCTCGGAACGGATGTCTAAAGTCGCTTTTTCTTTTGCCGAGAACGGAATGTGGTCGGGAACGGATAGAGCGGAAATTGCGGATTGGGCCGTGTATTCCGAAGTTGCAAATGGTTCTGATTTAAGTGTGCTGCAAAGAGT
Organism: Fibrobacter succinogenes; assembly: GCA_902779055.1. Lineage (GTDB taxonomy): Bacteria > Fibrobacterota > Fibrobacteria > Fibrobacterales > Fibrobacteraceae > Fibrobacter > Fibrobacter succinogenes_K. Next base: position 48,522 of record CACZAD010000008.1, read on the forward strand.
TCGGAAAAATCTGGAATCCTGGAATGAGTCTGTCCCTCCGTTTGAGACGTATATCAACCTTTTTTGGTCTAACGAATATGGTTTGGGTCCGTGTAGTGATGCAAACTTTCATAAGGTTCGTCCTAACATAAATGAAAATAGCTTGTTTTATCTGGATGAGTTCGTGTGTAACTCGAATCACCGCTGGAGCTTGATTGCGTATCGAGAAAATGCAGGCGATCTCAATGTTGCTGGAGTTTATTGGGCGCCTAGAAATGTTGGATGTGAAAAACAGCAGTCCTTAAGTGGATATTATCCAGGTTCTGATATGGCTTTAAAGAGGGAAAAAATGGTAAAAAAACAGTGTATTGTTTATGGCGGGTACTTTTATGCATATGAAGCTTCGAGTGTGTGTCCGGATGGATATCGGTTGCCGACGCGCGAAGAAGCTCAGGCATTGATAGATGCGTACGGCGGAAGTGAAATGGCGGCCGTTGGCCTGCAATCTGTAGATGGCTTTGCTGCAGTGAAGGGCGGTCGTATTGCGAGGGTGGCGTATGGCTTGGATTATACGAATAACATTGCAGAAGAATATAAGTCTGTTCACGATGTTGGCGAATTTTGGACGTCGACCTCAGAATCGGAACCCCGTTACTTTTTGAATATCGGCTCGAATGGAGCTTTCGTTGATGGAGGTGATTATAGTCGTCGGTCTGTTCGTTGCGTAAGGAACTTTTAAAAAAGGAGGATAATCAGATGAAAAAGATGACTTTGTTTGTGCAGTTTGTTGTTCTCTGTTTGTTTTGCGGATGTTCTTCGGAAAATCCAATGGAGTTTCCAGGAGTAGGAACGCATTTTGACGGAACCGTTGATGGCGTTTCGCAAAAAGGTCCTTTTTTGACGGGATCCACGGTAACCCTTCAGGAACTTGATGCGAAATCCTTGGAACAGACTGGAAAAAGTTTTAAGGGAAAGATTACGAATGATAAAGGTGAGTTCGCGGTCGATAATGTTAATCTGGACTCTCCGTATGGACTGCTTGTGGCCAATGGGTATTTCCGTAATGAGGTGACGGGGAAAAAATCGAGTGGAACGATAACTTTGATGGCATTTGCGGATTTATCGAACCGTTCTCATGTGAATGTCAATTTGCTGACCCATTTGGAATATGGGAGAGTTCGTGTGTTGCTGGATCAAAAGAAAATGTCTTTCGTAAAGGCCAAAAATAAGGCGGATCAGGAAATTTTCTCAAACTTTTTTGATATGTCTATTTCTGAAAAAGCCGAAAACTTGAGTATTTTTGAGGATAGCGAAGGGGGCAGGGCTCTGCTCGCGATAAATGTCCTTTTGTTGGGAAATTTAAGTGAATCGGAATTTATGGAACGTTTGATTGCGTTAGGCGATGATTTTGCCCGTGATGGCGTTTGGAACGATGCCCTTCTCAAGACGAAAATCGCGGATTATGCTTGTGGATTGAGTGTATGGGGCGAACTTCTGGAAATTCGCAAGAATATGGAAGCCTGGAAAATTGCCGATGTCCCGGCGTTTGAACCTTATGTGAATCGTTTTTGGGCGGACCAGTATGGCCTTGGAACATGCGATGCTTCGAATGTGGGTGAACGTAAGAAGAATGCGAATGAAACTAGTGTTTTCTATGGCATGAATTTTATCTGTGACAAGGATAGCGGATGGGTTGCTAATAAGAATGAATTATCTGTGATGTGGGATCACCGTGATGGCCATATCTATAAATATATGAATATAGATGGAACGGATTGGATGACGTCAAATCTCAGGTATGACAACGGGGATTTTGAATGCTTCCTCGGAAACTGCGAGGATTATGGTTATCTCTATAAAGATCCTGGAGTATGGAGAACTTTTTTAGAAAGCAATTACGGTAACCCTGCTGGTATATGCCCTAGTGGCTGGCGTATTCCTGTATTTGAGGATTATGAACATTTGAAAAAATATGCTTCTGAAAATGACATAAAACCGCTTTTCTCGGAAGCTGAAAGGAACATCATTTTGGCGTCAGGGGTTGATTCGACTTCTTATTGGCTTGGGGATGTTGCGGTATCACAGCGGTATGGAGAACGGCGTCAAGCCTTGGATGTGTATCGTAGTGGTCGTTTTTATTTTCATGTGAAAAAAAGGGGTGATGCCGTCTTTGTCCGTTGCGTCAGAGATTAGTAATGAGGCTGGTGCCAACAAATTGTTAGGAGAAAAATGTTGCCTCCGCCGGAATGGCGGAGGCTTTTTCTGTGTTCCTGGAATACATCTTTGTGTTCTAAAGTTCTAAAATTTGCATTATTTCTGCAAATATGGTAAAATTTGACTAAAAACGCCATTTTTGTATTCTGAAAACTGCGGAAATGTCTATATTTGTACACATGAAGGAGATCGTAGAATACACAGACTACCGCAAGTTCATCCAGGACTACTACGATGAACGCAAGCGAAGCTCGGCTTTTACGTGGCGCGAGTTTGCCCGTGATGCGGGATTTTCGTCGGCTGTGTATTTGAAGTACGTTTGCGAGGGCAAAAAGAATCTGAGTGTAGGGTCGGCGGGGTCCGTTGCTGCGGCGATGGGACTTGCCGGGTTCGAGCAGACGTACTTTGTCTTGATGGTTTCGTATGCGCATGCCAAAGATGACAAGGCGAGACGTGCCGCGTTCGAAGAACGTTGTGCGCTCGCGCATGCCCACAAGGTGCGTGTGCTCGGGAACGAGGAATTCGATTATTTCAAGTCGTGGAAGAATCCGGTGCTGCGCGAGATTGCTCCGCATATGCCGGGTGCAAAGCCTCTTGAAATGGCTCGTAAGTGCAAGCCGCAGATTTCTGCGGCGGAGGTTTCCGAGACGCTTGACTTTTTGGTGCGCGCGAAGCTCTTGAAGAAGGACAAGAGCGGAAACTACGAACAGACGGACAAGTCGTTATCGATGGGGTCGGTCGATGTAGCGCCTGTGGCGGCCCGCGATATGCAACGTCAGATGGGGGAATTTGCGGTGAAGGCTTTGGACCTGCCGCTATCGGAACGTGACATGTCGGGGCTTACCATGGGGCTTACGCGCCGTGCTTACGAAAAAATCAGGAAGGAAATTGCGGATTTTCGCCGCCGCATTGTGGCGATTGCCAGTGAGGACGATGAGACGGATCAGGTGTACCGCCTGAATTTGCAGTTGTTCCCGCTGAGCGAACGTCTTGGCGATGAATCGACACGCTCGGTTTCGGGTGAAGGTGTTGAAAAAAGAAAGGAGAAAGGTGATGAAGTCCGTCGTAAAAGTTTTTGATTTGTTCTTAGCGCTCGCTCTTGCTATGTTGATGGCGTCGTGTTCCGACGACAAGATGGCGGGCGGCACTACAGAAGATGCGGGAATTATCGCAAACTTGGATGTGGCGGGGCTTGCGCAAAAGGGACCGTTTGTCAAGGGCTCTGTCGTGACGGTGCAGGGCGTGAATTGCAAGACGATGGAATTCACGGACGAAGTTTTCGAAGGCTCCGTGAAAAACAACGATGGTGAATATGTTGTTGAAAATGTGAACTTGTCTGTTGCTTGCGCTCTGCTTGAAGTGACCGGCTATTACCTCAATGAAAATACCGGCAAAAAATCGACGGGCGAGATTACGCTCCATACGCTGACGGATTTGAGCGGCAGGGAATCTGTGAACATCAACGTGTTCACGGAACTGGAATACAAGCGCGTGATGAAGCTCGTCACCGAAAAGAAGAAGTCTTTTGCGGATGCCAAAAAGCAGGCCGAAAAGGAAGTGCTTGCGGCGTTTGACGTGAAAGGCGATTTTGTTCCGTTCGAAGATTTGGATATTTTTGAAAACGGTAAAGACGATGTTGCTCTCCTTGATGTGAGCGTGATACTGCAGGCGGATTTGGACGCTACGGAACTTGCTGAACGCTTGGAAAACATTGCTGCCGACATCGCGAAAGATGGCAAATGGGATGACCGTAGCTCTGTCATTCCCGCCTCGTCATCCTCGACCGAAGGGAGGGAATCCAATAGCAGTATAAAAGACACTTACCTGAATCCTGGCATTGCTTACGGCGAAATGACCGACTCCCGTGACGGACAAGTTTACAAGACTATAAAGATTGGGGAGCAGGTTTGGATGACGCAAAATTTGAACTATGAAGCGGCGACCAGTTATTGCTACAATGATAGTACGGAATATTGCGAAAAGTATGGCCGGTTGTACACTTGGGCTGCGTCGGTGGACAAGTCGGAGAAAGAGTGCGGACTCGGAAACGAATGCAATCTGGCGTCTGGGAATATTCGAGGTATTTGCCCCGATGGCTGGTATTTGCCTAGCGAAGATGATTTCGAGACTTTAATCAAGGCCGTGGGTGGCGAAAAAGGTGCCGGCGCTAAACTGAAGTCTTTGAGTGGCTGGCATGACGATGATGGTGAAAGTGGCAACGGCACTGACGCATTCGGATTCTCGGCACTGCCTGTTGGCGTCGGTATGCAGGGCTATTACGGTGAGGGCTACAATACGCATTTCTGGGGCTCTACGGAGTGCGGTACCGGGAATGCTGCAGATAAAGGTTACAGCTGTGCGTCTATAATGAGCTTGGACTATGACGATGTCGACGTGAGCTTGAGGAGCTACGCTGCTAAGGACTTCAAGTTTTCTGTCCGCTGCATCAAGGAAGATGGTGAATTTGTTCCGGTGTCCAGCAGCTCTGTCATTGCGAACTCTAGCTCTGTCATTCCCGCCTCGAGCGGGAATCTCCCTTCTTCGTCATCCTTGACCGAAGGGAGGGGATCCAGTGACAGTCTCGTTAACGCTTACCTGAATCCTGACGTCGAATACGTCGAAATGACCGACCCCCGTGACGGACGCGTTTACAAAGTTGCATACATAGATCGACGATATTGGATGGCCGAAAACTTGGACTATGCCGACAGCGTTAATATGCCGAGCCTTAAAGGCCGCAGCTGGTGCTACCAGAACAAGCCTGAAAATTGTGCAACGATGGGACGCCTTTACTCGTGGGCGGCCGCAATAGATTCCTTGAAGTTGGCGGCAGATGACAAGGATTGTGGTGCTGGAAAAACTTGTGGGCTTAGAGGCCCTGTGCAGGGTGTTTGCCCCGATGGTTGGCATCTGCCGACTAAGGTCGAATGGGTGGATATGTGGGAGGCTATTGCAGGGAACGAAGCCTGGAACGTGGCGGGGAGTTTGCTCAAGTCCAAAACGGGCTGGAATAACGATGCAAATGGTTCCGATGATTATGGCTTTTCTGCTGCTCCGGCTGGATTCAAGGCGGGTGCTGCTTATGGATACTTTGGGGAATATGCACGCTTTTGGAGCTCTACGGAGAATGAGGAAGCGGAAAATGGTACCGCTTCGTCTAACAGAAATGCTTACAATGTCATCTATGGCCTCAAGGATGATCCGCAATTGAGCGGCGATGACAAGGCTTATGGAATGTCGGTTCGTTGTGTTGCCAATGATGGACGCCTGGACTGGACTGTCCCTAAAGAATCTTATCTGAATCCTGACATTGACTATGGTGAACTGACGGATTCCCGTGATGGGCAAGTTTATAAGACCGTGAAAATTGGCAATCAGACTTGGATGGCGCAGAACCTGAACTATGCTGATAGCGTTAAAACGCCGAGTCTCAAGGGAAATAGCTGGTGCTTCGGTGATAAGCCGAAACGCTGTAATGTTGGAGGTCGCTTGTACACTTGGGCGGCGGCGATTGATTCTGTGGGTCTTGCGAAGGATCCTGATAATCCGAGAGATTGCGGTAAAAATAAGGAATGTCCATTTACTGAAAGTGTCCATGGAATTTGCCCGGATGGCTGGCACCTGCCTTCGAAAGCGGAATTCGATACGCTGGTTGCTACTGTGGGTGGTAAAGAAATAGCGGAACTGAACCTTCGCTCTAGAATTGGCTGGTCTCTTTATGAAACGGGTTCTGATAGTTATGGTTTTTCTGCAATCCCTGTGGGGCGTCGCCTTAATGATAAAGAAAGCGGAAATGTGGAGTATCTGTTTTCGGGACTTGCTGTAGATTTTTGGAGCTCGAGTGAATGTTATACTGGCACAGAACCAAGTTCGACTATGATGGTGTATGTATTACGCGTATATGATGACCAAAATTCATCCCCCGTGGTGATCGTGGGCAAAGGTGCTGGATATTCTGTCCGCTGCCTAAAAGACTAGTGTTTGAAAAAAGGAGAAGGAAAGTGAAAGGATTCATAAGTAAATCAATTACTTTGTTTGTGGCGATTGCTTCGGCGGGGATGCTGTCGGCTTGCCTGGATGATAAAGTTGCGGGCGGCGTCACGGAAGATGCTGGGCTTGCCATCAAGGACTTGAATGTGGCTGGCTTGGCGCAAAAGGGCCCGTTCGTCAAGGGTTCTGTGGTGACGGTGCAGGGTGTGGATTGCAAGACGATGAAGTTCACGGATGAAGAATTTACGGGCAAAGTCAAGAGCAACAAGGGCGACTTTGGCGTTGATGATGTGAATCTCTCGGCGACTTGCGCGTTGTTCGCTGTGTCCGGTTATTACATGAATGAATTTACCGGTGAACAGTCTTCGGACAAGTTGACGCTCCATGCGATTACGGATTTGAAGGACCGCAAGCACGTGAACATCAACGTGCTCACGGAATTGGAATACGAGCGCGTGATGAAGCTTGTCTCCAAGGAAAAGATGTCCTTTGACGATGCGAAAATGCAGGCCGAAAAGGAAATCCTCACGGCGTTGGGCTTGGTGGATCGTTTTGAATCATTCGAAGGGTTGAACATCTATGAAAAGGGCGACGGAAACGCGACGCTCCTTGCGACGAGCGTAACATTGCAAGCGGATTTGGATGCGAAAAAGCTCACGGAACGTTTGGATGGCTTTGCCTCGTCCATCACGGAAAGTGGCGAATGGGACGACGAAAAGACGAAGAAGGAAATGGCCGATTGGGCGGATTCTGCAAAGTCCGATGGCAAATACGAAACGATTCGCGACAATCTTGAAAAATGGAGCGACTCCGATGAAATCCCCGACTTTGAAAAGGTTGTCGACGAAATAAATAAGGATGCCGATAAGAATGCCAAGGATTCTACTCAGAAAATCTCTGAAGGCTGGAGCTGGGATGTGCCGCAGTCCGCTCGCCTGAATCCGAATGTCAAATACGACACGATGATCGACCCGCGCGACAAGCAAGTGTATAAGGTCGTGAAAATTGAAGTGAAGGATCAGGACTATTCGCATGTGTGGATGGCGGAAAACCTGAACTATGCCGATAGCGTGAAGACGCCGAGTTTGAAGGGCAGAAATTGGTGCTATAATGGTGAAGAGAAAAATTGCAAGGTGGGTGGCCGTTATTACAGCTGGTCTGCCGCAATTGACTCTGTTGCTTTGGCAAATGATCCAAAGGATCCGCTGGATTGCGGCTTTGGCAGAATTTGCGGGCTCAATCGTGGTGTCCAGGGAATTTGCCCTGATGGCTGGCATTTGCCGACAATTCATGAATGGGGCTTGCTGAGCGTGGCTTTAGGAAATGCAGGCGTTGCTGGTGATTCGCTTAAGGCACTGACCGGATGGGACTATGCCGGAACGGCTGACAACAATGGTCAAGATGCCTATGGATTCTCTGCCCTCCCGACCGGAAGACGAATTTCTGAGACTAGCTGGGAAAAGGTGGGCTCGGATGTTTATTATTGGAGCTCAAACGAAAGTGGTGAGAATCTTGCCCGGTATTCGAATATAAACAACATTTATACCAAGTTCTATTTGTACCAAAATTTGAAAACTTACGGACAGAGCGTGCGTTGCATCAAGGGCGATGCTTCGACTGCCGCGATAAAGTCTTCATCAAGTTCAAGTGTCGTTGAAGCGAAGTCTAGCAGCAGTTCTGTTGTAAGATCAAGTAGTTCTGGAACCTCTACAGAATGGAGCTGGGATGTTTCCAAGGAAAAGCGCCTGAATCCGAATATCAAGTACGATTCCATTGTGGATTCCCGCGACAAGCGTGTGTATAAAGTCGTGAAGATTGAAGTGAAGGAACATGATTATTCAAAGGTGTGGATGGCGGAGAACCTGAACTATGATGATAGCGTCAAGACTCCGAGCTTGAAGGGGAATAGTTGGTGCTACCACGATACCACGAAATATTGCGATGTGGGTGGTCGCTATTACACTTGGGCGGCGGCGATTGATTCTGTTGCCTTGGCGAATGATTCGAAGGAACCGCTGGATTGTGGTTATGGCAAAACTTGCGGACTTGATCGCCAGATTCAGGGAATTTGCCCTGACGGATGGCACTTGCCGTCGAATGATGAATGGGGCAAGTTGAGTGTCGCTTTGGGGAACGCGGGCGTGTCTGGCGATTCGCTCAAGGCGCTGACCGGATGGAATTATGCTGGAACGGATGACAACAATGGTCAAGATGCCTATGGATTCTCGGCGCTCCCGACCGGAAGACGAATTTCTGAGACTAGCTGGGAAAAGGTGGGCTCGGATGTCTATTATTGGAGTTCCAATGAATATAGTGAGAGTTATGCCCGGTATTCGAACATAAACAACATTTACACCAAGTTCTATTTGTACCAAAATTCAAAAAAATATGGACAAAGCGTTCGCTGCGTGAAGGATTAATTTTTCGTTCTCATCATCCCGAGGCCTCGCTATTCACGGCGGGGTCTTTTTTTGTATCCCAGGGATACAACTTGTATTCTAAATTTTTGTGTATTTTGTTTAAAAATGGCTAAAAACGTAAAAATTGAGCTAAAAACGGCTATTTTTGTATTCCAATATTATTGAAAAGCTATATTTGTAATCATGAGGGCGATTGTTGAATATACAGATTATCGCAAGTTCATTCAGGATTACTATGATGAACGCAAACGCGACTCCGCTTTTACCTGGCGTGAGTTTGCCCAGAATGCCGGTTTTGCGTCGGCAGTTTTTTTGAAGTATGTTTGTGAAGGGAAAAAGAATCTTAGCATCAGTGCCGCAAGTTCTGTCGCAAATGCGATGGGCCTTGCCGGATTCGAAAAGACGTATTTTGTTCTGATGGTGACGTACGCCCATGCAAAAGGGGACGAGGCCAAAATGGCGGCATTCGAAAAACGCTGTGCGTTGGCGAGGGCGCATAAGATCCGTGTTCTCGGTGGCGATGAATTTGATTACTATAAGTCCTGGAAAAATCCGTTGCTCCGCGAGCTTGCCCCGCATATGCCTGGTGCAAGGCCTGCCGAATTGGCCCGTGCGTGTAAACCGAAAATTTCAACAGCAGAAGTCGTTGAAACGCTTGAATTTTTGGAAGATGCAAATCTCCTGAAAAAAGACCGGGAAGGGAATTATGTGCAGACGGACAAGTCCATTTCGATGGGCTCCGTGGATGCCGTGCCGATTGCCGCAAAGGATTTGCAGCGCCAGATGGGCGAGCTTGCCGTGAAGGCTTTGGACTTGCCGCTTGCGGAACGCTCCATGTCGGGAGTTGTATTGGGGCTGACGCAGGATGCCTACGAACGGATCAAGAAGGAACTTTTGGAATGCCGTCGCCGCATTATTGCGATCGCCACGGAAAGCAGCGAAACGGAGCGCGTGTACCGCTTGAATTTGCAGTTGTTCCCGATAAGTGAACGGATTGGCCAATGCGAAGAAAATAAAGTGAGTGGAGTTGGTAAAAATGAAATGGGACGTTAATGGTTTGAGATGTATTCTTTCCGTTGTGCTGGTGTCGTGCATTCTTGTCGCGTGTTCGGAATCTGGACTCGCGGGCGGTTCTTCGGATGATGCGGGCATCTACGCCGTCAAGGATTTGGATGTGGTTGGCGTTTCGCAGAAGGGCCCGTTTGTCGCGGGTTCCCGTGTGACGGTGCAGGGCGTCGATTGCAAAACGATGGAGCTGACTCACGAAATTTTCGAAGGAACCGTCAAGAGTGGCAGGGGCGACTTTGGCATTGACGGTGTGAACCTTTCGGCATCTTGTGCGTTGTTCGAAGTTGCGGGGTATTTCCTTAACGAAGTGACTGGAAACGAATCTTCGGAAATGCTCACGCTCAGGGCTCTGACCGACCTTAGCGATAGAAAAACTGTAAATGTCAACTTGCTCACGCATCTGGAATACGAACGCGTGAAGTATCTTGTGACGGTTGATAAGATGGACTTTGCGGCAGCGAAAGCCCAGGCGGAACGCGAAGTGCTTGCGTCGTTTGATATTGTAAATGATGTTGATGAATTCGAGAACTTGAACATCTTTGAAAACGGCGAAGGCAACGCGGCGCTCCTTGCGGTGAGCGTGTTGATGCAGGTGTCCAGCGATTCTGTGGGAAGTGTTGGGAGCGAAGAACTTGCAAAACGTTTGGAGCTGTTCAGTGCGTCGTTTGCCAAAAGCGGCAAATGGAATGATGGCGTGAAGGTGGAAATTGCAAGTTGGGCGTCGACCGCCAAGAATGAAGATCAGCTTGCGATGATTCGCAAAAATGTCGAAAGCTGGGGCTATGCAGATTCTGTTCCGATGTTTGAAAAGTACGTGGAAGATTTTGCAGAAAACTATGAATATTTCTCAAGCGTCTACAATGGATTTCTCATTGATTGGAGCATTCCTAAAGAGGAGTACTTTAATCCTCTAATCAGATACGATTCCATTGTCGATAATCGTGATGGTCAAGTTTATAGGGTTGTTACGATTGGCGATCAGGTATGGATGGCGGAAAACCTGAACTATGCCGACAGTGTCCAGACGCCAAGTCTTCTGGGACGTAGCTGGTGCTTTGGTGATAAGTCCGAAAATTGTGCGGTGGCTGGGCGTCTCTACACGTGGGCTGCAGCGATAGACTCGGTGAAGTTGGCGAATGATTCGAAGGATCCGCTGGACTGCGGTTATGGCAAGACTTGCGGGCTTGATCGCCAGATCCAGGGAATTTGCCCCGAAGGTTTTCGTTTGCCGGATTCGACGGATTGGCGTATTTTGATTACTATGGCTGGCGGTGATATGATGGCGGGAAAAGTCCTTAAATCAAAGATTGGATGGTATGGCGAGGAAGTCGCTTGGAATGGCTCCGATGATTATGGCTTTTCGGCGAATCCTGTTGGGGTTATGTACCATAATGAATCATTTACGGAAGATCGACGTTTTGCGGATTTTTGGAGTGTAACCGAAGATGCGGAGGATGAACGTTTCGCTATGATGCTGGATCTCTATTTAAGCACTGCTGATATCAGTTCTTCTATAAAGGATTCTGGAAATTTTGTCCGTTGCATAAAAGATTAAAAAGTAAACATATTGCACAAAAGAGGAATTTATATATGAAAAAAGTTGTTTTATTCATTCTTGCATCCTGTGCAATAGTCGGTGCAAAAGTGAACCCGACTGCACCCGTTGTGAAAGATGGATGTTATTCCATTTCCACGGCTGATGAACTTTACGGCTTTGCCGCGATTGTAAACGGCACCCTCAAGGAGGGCCGTGCTGCGGAACGCTCCGCCTGCGGTAAGCTTGCTAATGACATTTTGGCCAACGATACCACAACTTACTATTGTGGCAATAAAGTTGTGACGGATGAAGACTCTGATAAAGAGGATTCGGTTTATGTTTGCGTCAGGCCCGTTTACGAAGCTTCCGGTTACAAGGAAATTGAAGTTGACCCTGCGACGATAGAGCCTCATACGCAATGGACTCCGTTGAAAAATTTCTCGGGAACTTTTGACGGTCAGGGTCATACTATTAGTGGACTTGAAAATGTCGGTGATTCTACTCAGAACAATTTGGGATTCGTAGCTTCTGTTGTTGGCGGTACGGAGAGCAAGCCCGTGATTGTTCGAAACCTGACTTTCCGTAAATCCGAATTGAATGGACAGGATACGGTAGGGGGCGTTGTCGCAAAGAATGGCGGTTATCTTCTGTTGGATAATGTTGCCTCTATGATGCAGGTAAAAGGCCGGAAGCATGTCGCTAGCATTGTGGGCCGGAATGAGGGCTCTCTTTCGCTTAAATCATCCGCCGCCTATTTGGGCAAGGGAATGAAGTTTGTCGGGGCTGCCGTTGGCTCCAATTCGGGAACGATTGATATTGATGGCTTGTCTTTGGGTAATGCTTCTGGCGTGAGCCATGTGGGCTTGGTTCTTGGTGTCAATGAAAAATCTGCTGAACTCAATGCAAAGAATGTGACTTTGGAAGAAGGGCGTGTCTCTGCCGATTCTCTTTATGCGGGGTTTGTGGGGCTGAACGAGAAAAACGCCAAGATTTCCATATCTACGTCATCGGTGTCGAATGGCTTGGATGGGGGAGACCGTAGCGTGTACGTTGGTGGCTTTGTGGGGGTGAATCGCGGTATAGTCGATATCAAGAATTCGTATGTCAGGGGAAGCGTTCCGGGTATTGCTTCCGGCTGTTTTGTTGGTGCTAACGAGGATTCGCTTTCCATTACTAATTCTTATAGTGCCTGTGATCCGAACGAGAAAACGGGTGACCCGATTGTGGGACAGTGCGATGGCCACATATCTCTCAAGAATACATTCTATAAGGAAAAATTAAGAGATTGTGGTTACCTTTGTACACAACCTATATCTTTTGGCTGTGCAAAGAAGTTGGGTGCAAAATCCGTAACGCAAAATGAGGTTTGGAATGGTGTGCTGGCGATCCAGTTGCACAACTATAAGGATGGCGAAATTTGGGGGCAAGGTAAACCCGCCGAAGATGGGTGGCCTAAGTTGAATGCTGCCTTTGGAAGCTATGAATTTAAACTGAACCTATGCCAGACCAGTTATTATAATTACAGTAAAGGGGGTTATGGCTGCTCTTTGGACTCCTCGATGATGGCCTACACTTATGGTGAAGGTGTTAAGCAACTGCCGGAATATTCAAAGCCTGGATATGTTTTCTTGGGATGGGTCAATAAAAATAAGCCCGATTCTGTTGTCAAGTCGATAAGCAAAGAGGTGTATGGCGACATTGAACTCTATACGATGTGGGAGGGCGATGCTGTTGTCCCGCCTCAGGACTCTCTAGGGTGTTACCTGATTTCTAATTCAGGGGAACTGTACGGTTTTGGGGAAGTGCTCAGCGAAAGTGTCAGCGGGAAAAAATGTGCAAAACTGACGGCTGACATTGTTGTCAATAAAGAGATGTTTGATTCTGATGGTCAGCTTTTGGAAGGAAATATCAGAAAGTGGAACGCCATAAGCTTTAGAGAAGGCGGGGTTTTTGATGGTCAGGGACATACGATTTCTGGTCTGTATGCAGGGTCTTTTATTTCGGGCCGTGTTCAATCTGATACTCTTGTCATAAAAAATCTAGGCCTGATAAATTCTTACTTTATTGGAAATTATTCTGGAGCCTTTGTTGATCGCAATGAAGCTACTTTGATTATTGATAGTTGCTTTAATGCGTCTACGGTGCGTAAAAAGTATTATGGTACTGGGGGCTTTGTCGGTTCAAATAGTGGGCGTCTTGTCATTTCCAATTCGTACAATAAGGGTTTTGTGAATGGTGGGCCTGGATTGGTCGGAACCAATAACGGGAATCTCATTATTGTGAATTCGTTCAATGAAGGGTCATTTACTGTTGCAGGAAGTTTGGTGGATCAAAATGAATTTTCTGTGACAATCGTTAATTCCTACAATATTGGGCAACCGACTGTAAATACGGGCAATGCAAAACTCGTTGGCTCCTCGCTTTCTTATCGTACAACGACGGTGCTGAACTCCTATTACGTTGACGAAAGTACAGAATGTCCAACCTCTAATTCTAAGGTTTATTCGAAGGTGGACAATGTCTACTATGTTGGAAATTGTACTCCGGAGGAAGGCGTAAAGAGTGTATCCAGGGAACTGTTCGAAAATGGATTTGTTGCTCAGAGCCTTCATAATTATGTTGTGGATGATAGCATAGCTTTGACTTATTCAAAGAATTTGGATGGAAGTGTGTGGGGCCAGAAGGTGGGCACGGATCCTTTGCCGGTGCTTCATGGAAAATTGGTTGGCGTTGTCGAATATTCTAGCTCGAGTGGTGTCAGCAGTTCTTCTGGCGAAGCCAATTCAAGTTCAAGCGTGGTTCCTTCACTTTCGCCGGTGTTGCCTAAGATTGCTGATGGCTGCTATCAAATCGGAACTGCTCAGGAAATGCAGGGCTTTGCTGCTGTTGTGAATGGAACTTACGGAATGCGGAAGAACGCTGCTGCTTGTGGCGTGCTGACTGCGGATGTTGATTTGGATTCCAGTAAATATGGCGCATGGGAACCTATTGAGAATTTTGCAGGATCCTTGGACGGACAAGGCTATACGATTTCAAATTTGGGTATAGACACAAGCCGCTACGGAGGCGTTGCTTCGTTCATATCTTCTGTTGACGGCGGAACAAAGGATGATCCTGTTGTCTTCAAAAACATCGGGTGGGAAGATGCGACTGTTTCTGCGACGAAAGGGGCTGCATTTATCTATACCGTAAAAAGAGGCTCTTATGTTAAAATTGACCACGCACATAACGGGATGAATTTTGAGACCAAGGAAGGCTATGCTTCGGCATTTGTCGCCGTGGCAGAAGAATTCTCTACTCTGGACATTACGTATTCTTATAATACCGGGGATGTCAGCAATAGAACCCGCGCGATGCCTTTGGGCTGTTTTGTTGCCGCTGCGGATGGCAAGGTGACGTTGAAGAACGTGTATAATGCGGGAGGTGCTCGAAGCCTTGTCGGATCTGTACTTGACAGCGCGAAGATCATCAATTCCTACAACAACTCAAGGTGGAGTAATGGAGAGGCTTCGGCCATAGTAGATTTTTGTGAGGAAAATAGGCCTGAAATTGTAATTGAAAACTCGTTCTACATTGGAAATTCGATGGATTATTGCAATCGCCGTTCCATTGGTGCGTCCAAAAGTTCTTACATAGATGGCACTGTTGCAGCGATGTTGCATTACTACTTTAACGGTAGCGATTATGAAGGATTGGAATGGGGGCAGAATGTTGGCGTGGATGATGGACCGAACTTTAGCGGGGACATTGTTGGAAATCTGAGCTTGGTTCCTGCGGTTGCGAAGTTGGAGATTGTTTCGCATAGCGGAGATAAAACTCGGTATCCTCAATATTATGTTGCCAATAGTTCGTTGTTCTTGCCGGATCCGGAACCTCGAAAGGGTTATGTTTTTGGCGGTTGGTTCGAGTCTCTGGATAGTTCGCAGTCCATTGGCAATAGAATTTACAGGCAGGATGTGGGCGAGAAGCTTACTTATTACGCAAGGTGGTGGCCTCTGCCCAAGAATGATGGTAAATGCTATAAAATCAATTCCGCTGACGAAGTGATGGGATTTTCGGCCATTGTGAACGGAGGCAAGGATGTAGAAAAGGATTCGATGGCTTGTGGAATTCTGACGGCGGATGTTGTTCTGGATTCAAGCAAATTTGAACAGTGGAATGCTCTTGAAAACTTTGCGGGCACTTTGGATGGTCGTGGGCATTCTATTTCGCTCACGTGGGTTGCATCTCGTTATAGCGGTGAGAAAAAGTCATTTATATCTTCGATAAATGGAGGATCGAAAGATAAACCCGTCATCATAAAGAATGTGGAATGGAAAACTGCTGGTGGAAAGTTGGAAACAAGCTTGATACAACGCATAGAGAAAGGTTCTTATGTCGTGATGGATTCAATCCATAATGGAATGGATTTTGGTGAAGAAGGCAATTTTGTATCGACGATCGGTCAAGATGCATATTTGTCTATTGCCAATTCCTATAACGCTGGGCACTTTTCTGGAAACCTGGGCTATTTTATTTATGCGGCCTATGGACAGATTGCTTTCCAGAACGTCTATAATGTTGGGGCATCAAGGGGCCTTGTGGGGTATGCATACGATAGTGTGAAAATTGAGAATTCCTATAGTCTGGCGGATGATCAAAAAGTTGGATTTGTTTTCTCTGCAAACAATAAGAATATGGTCTCGATCATTAATTCCTATTATCTGGATACACTAAAATCGGACTTTGGTGGAACAGCGGCATCTGCCGAAGAATTTGCGAATGGCACGGTCGCTGTAAAATTGCGTTATGATTATGACTATGACGGTTCCATTTGGGGGCAGAATGTCGGTGTCGATTTGAGCCCGAACTTCAGCAAGAAAATTGTCGGGGTGAACGACTCGGCTGCAGGACGTTTTTCCGTGGAAATGGTTTCCTATGATGCAGACGCAACCTCGTATATAACGGTCTATGCTAAGGGTGTGGGAGCGAAGTTGCAAGATCCGTCTCCAAAGAAGGGCTATGCCTTTGGTGGCTGGTTTGACAATCCCGATTACTTGGGATACTCCATTGTGGAAATTACGCCCTCCGATTCCGGAGACAAGAAGTTCTACGGAAAATGGTGGCCGCTACCCAAGCAGAATGCCGGTTGTTACGAAATCGGTTCTGTTGGTGAATTGTTCGGCTTTGCGGCTGTCGTGAACGGAAATGTCGGTGCGAAAAAGGATTCTGCGGCTTGCGGAAAGCTGGTTGCGGACATTGTGTTCGGTGAATATGATGAAAACTGGAATGCACTTAATTTGATGTGGACTCCTATCCGTAATTTTGCGGGAACATTTGATGGGAATGGTTTTACCATCAAACATATGGTCGCAAGAGAAAAATCTACGTATTACGAAAAAGATTCGAATCCGCTAGGTCTGTTCGCTTCTATTGTTGGTGGTTCTGCTGAAAAGCCTGTTGTCATTAAGAACTTGACTGTGTATAGGGGTATTTTTAATGGCGGTTGGAATACGGGTGCCATCGTAGGTGATATTGCTGATTCTTATGTCATTATGGACAGTATTACAGTAGATGCTAGGATTGGCGGTGAATTTAGGACCGGAGGCATTGTGGGCGAGATTGGTTCGTCGACGGTGTTCTTGACGAATTCGCGTAAGATATTCAGTGATGCCGAGAAAGATCCCGAAGGCTTCTATTATGAATACGGAGTCTCGGGAAGCTATAATGTTGGTGGTTTGATTGGCTCCACTTATGATGATGCGGTTGTTCACCTGGTCGGTAATTATGTTAAGGATAAAATCTCGGCAAGTAATAACGGTATTGGTTCTGCTGTGGGCATAGCTGGTTCGGGTGATGTTTATATCAGTCAATTCTATGCAGAATGCAATGTTCATGCGAATAGCTATGTTGGTGGCTTTGTCGGTGGAGCGAGCGGAAATGTTCGTATAGAGAATTCTTATCACGTTGGCGAAGTTGCTAGCAGCGTTACCGGTTATTATGGTGGTGGATCTGTTTCTGGAGTTGCCGTTGGTGGTTTTGTCGGCGTGAACGAAAGAAGCTCGCACATTCATCTTGTGAATTCCTACCATTTGGGTGATGTTAGTGCCCGAAATGTCCCTCGATGTGTAGGTGGCGTCATTGGTTGCAATTTCTCTGACGAAATCCATATTGACAATGTGTTCTATCCTGGGACTGTAGAATCGGATTTCCCCGCAAATGCGGCTGATTCGACGATGTTTGCGGATGGTTCTGTCGCTTATGCCTTGCACAATTACGATAATGGTTCCCTCACGGGTGATATCTGGGGACAAAAGGTCGGAGTGGATCCGTATCCGGTATTTACGTCCAAGGTGGATGGCTATACGACCGACAAGAAAGTATCGAAGCTTGTGCTGCATACTTTCGAGGGGGATTCGAACCAGTACATCAATCATTATACCGAAGGTGTAGTCTCTCCGCTTCCGACTGTCGCCCGCGAAGGACACCGTTTCCGTGGCTGGTTCACAGAATCTGAATTTTTGGGAGACTCCATATTGTATATTGATTCCACCGTTACGGGTGATTTGGAATTGTATGCAAAATTGGAGATAAAGAAATTTGCCATAATTGTAAAGATTGCTGATAGTGACGGATGTAGCGGCTACGTGGATGGCACCGGGTATTATACTTATGGGTCGAAGGTTACTTTGAAGGTTGTTCCCGATTCCGGATGCGGGCTGTCGTCTAGCTATTATTTCACTCCGTTTGATGAACGTGGTGTGTACGTTATAGACAAAGTTACGCAAACGGATTCGTTGTCGGTCCATTTTGGAAAGGGCGTTTATGATGTCCGTTATTATGTCGATGATGATGTCGAAATTGCGAATACTTCCGAAAAGCGTAACGTGGAAGATTCCGTTACTTTGACGATCCCGTCACGGTCTTGCTATGAATTTGAAGGCTGGTTTGATAACGAAAAACTTGAAGGCGAGCCTGTTCAGGGAATTGGCAAGGGCGTATACGGCAATAAGAAATTCTGGCCCAAGTGGAAATATGATGAAGCTTGCAGTGTCTCGTCCAGTTCCGAGATCGCTTCGAGTTCGTCCAGCTCTTACAATGACAAGAGCAGTTCAAGTGTCGCGAAGTCTAGCTCTAGTGCTAAGAGCAGTAGCTCTGTGGCGAAGTCGAGTTCGTCGAATGCAAAATCGAGTTCATCGAATGCGAAATCCAGTTCTAGCAGTGAAAAGAAGAAATCCTCTTCGAGTACGGTTTCTCTTGCCGCTGCATTGTATGATGCTGATGTGACGGTAAATGTAGCTGGCCGAAATATCCAGATCGATGGCGCGCAGGCGGGTTCGATGTTTGCATTGTTTGACATGCAAGGGCGAATGCTTTCGGCGGGTTCAATCGAAAACGGTTCTCGAAAGATTGAAGTGATGCGGGCGGGGGCGTACCTCCTCCGTGTCGGAAATAGAATTCAAAAACTGGACGTGAAATAGCGTTAAAAATATTTGGCGATTCAAAAGACCCGTGGGTAAAATAACCTGCGGGTCTTTTTTATGTGATATAGCTCCCATGACTTAAACTCGTGGGTTGATATTCTCCTCAAAAATATATGTTTGCTTAAAGGTTCTCATTGGGGTATTAGAGGAATTTGCCCGTTCGTGAAGTCCAGGATCGATGCGTTTGTGGGCGACGCCCCGCAGTTCGACGACATTACCATGCTCGCGCTCAAGTTCGTGGGTAAATGAAAAAAGACCTTGCGAAAGCAAGGTCTTTTTCGGGTGGATGACCGGACTCGAACCGGCAACATCCAGAATCACAATCTGGGACTCTAACCAATTGAGCTACATCCACCATGTAGCGAGACCAAATATAAAACAACTTTTTTCTAAAAAATTTGTTTTTAGGTGCAAAAGTTATTTTTTCTGCATAATTCTGAGGAAGTTTGCACGCTTGAAGTCGTTTCTGTGTTCCATGCAGAAGCGCGGGTAAACGTACTGCTTCGGGAAAATGCGGATCGTGAAGGTTTTGTCGCAACCGTCGAGGCAGCATTTGAATTCAAGATCCATAGCTTCCGTATAGTTGTGACGGAAGATGATGTTTTTGGATTCGATGTTCTCGATGTCCTTCTTTTGCTTCTGGCGCTGCTTGATGTCGCGGTGCAGTTCGCAATACTTCGCAATCGGGTGTCCCCAGAATTCACGGCCGCAACCGGGTTCCTGACAGACTTTGAGCTTGATGCGTTTCTTCTTTTTGTACTTAGGTAATTGCATAGTGACCTCAATTAGTAGTAAAGATAATAAAAAAATGGTCCAATCTTGCCCTAAAAGCGTGTTTTATAAGTAGAAACCGTTAAAAAAGGGGAATGCTTATGAAATTATGGGACCTGTTCGTTGTGATATTTGCCTGCCTTTGTGGCTGCATGTATGCGCCCGAGGCTCCGGAGGGGGATTCTCCGGTGGAACTTGCGGCGCTTGACGTGGGGCAGGGGCTTGCGGTGCTTTTAAAATGGAATGGGCGTTACGCTCTTTATGATTTCGGACCGGATTCGGTCGGGGTGGTGGACTCGCTCTTGGCGCGCGGGGTGGATACGCTTGAATGGGTGGTGCTGAGCCATTTTCATCGTGACCATATCGGGGGGTTCATGGAGTTGCCAGGGCGAGGTGTTTTTGTGCGGCATCTTTTCGTGGGGACGGACGGGGCGTCCAGTTTTTTCCACGACAGCGTTTTGCGCGTGGCATCCCGGTTGAAGATCCCGGTCGATACGATTTGGCGTGGCGAGTCGGCAGGGCTTGTGGCGGGAATGTCGGGTGGTGCCTGTTCGGAGTGCCCGCAGTTTGATGTGCTTTGGCCTACGGGTTATGCGCGTGTGGAGGGAAATGCGGCGAGCGTAGTGCTGCTTATGCGCTACGGAGCTGCTAGGGTTCTTTTGACGGGAGACTTGGATTCGGCGGGGGAGCGTCACGTACTCGAAATGAATCCGACGCTTTCGGCGGAACTTTTGCAAGTGGCGCATCACGGATCGGCGGGGAGCAATACGCTGTCATTTGTATCGCAGGTTTCGCCGAAGTATGCGTTTGTGAGCGTAGGGGCGGGGAATGGCTATGGGCATCCGGCGCCATCTGTTGTTCGTAAGCTGAATCTGGTTCTGGGTGATTCGCTGAATCTTTTCCGCACGGATTTGCAAGGCACGCTTCGCTTTGAACTTTCACCTAGTATGGGTGTGGTTTTGCCCTAGGGAAATGGGATTGATTTCCTTCCTACTGTCTACTTCCTACTTCCGACTATTTTTATATATTGCAGTCCAACTTGCATTGGGGTATTCGCGGGGTTTTCGAGAGTTTATGGTTCATAAGATTCACATACCGGTTATGGGGATTTGCTATACGGCGGATACGCCTATTCGCGTGGCGCATTTGGGCATTACCTCCGTGATTTCCCTTGTGGACGACGGCCTCCTTGAAGAATACCGCATGGCTTATGCAGAACGGCTCGGGCTTGATCTGGGCTCTCCGCAGACGACGCGCATTGGGCGAATCCGTTCGTATCTGGATTT
Organism: Fibrobacter succinogenes; assembly: GCA_902779055.1. Taxonomy (GTDB): domain Bacteria; phylum Fibrobacterota; class Fibrobacteria; order Fibrobacterales; family Fibrobacteraceae; genus Fibrobacter; species Fibrobacter succinogenes_K. Next base: position 69,250 of record CACZAD010000008.1, read on the forward strand.
TGTGGCGGACGAAGTGGAACGCAAGTTCACGCGGCTTTGCGCCGAACGTATTGACGGCGGTAGCGACAAGGACCTTTACTTTTTGATGCTCCCGCTGGATTCACGGCTCCGTGTGGAATACGATGGCGTCTTTGCAAAGACGGGACTTTCGCGGATTGCGGCAGAAGCGGCTCTCACCGAAAAAATGCAGCCGGGCGAAATCCAGGCGAATATTATGGTGGGGTTGAATCACGACGAGGCTGCATTCGATGCGGTCCGTGGTTTTGCGGCTTCCAAGGTGAAGGGTGCGCTAGTGCTGAGTGCAGGGGTGAACCTCGCCGTCTTTGAAGAAATCGCAAAATGCAAGGATTTTTACAGGACTCGCGGCAAGGCGCCATCCAAGAAGATTATCCTGAAGGTTTCAGATTACCGTTCTGCACTTGTGCAGGGGCGCTACTTGGCGAAAAAGGGTCTTGAGGTCTACGAATATCGCATAGAGTCGGGCGTGAACTGCGGCGGCCACGCGTTCTTTGAATCCGGAAAGTTGCTGCTCGATGTCGTGCGTGAGTTTGTTGAAAAACGCAGGGAACTTTTTGAAACGACTCGCGGGATGATTGAAAAAACGGGGAATGTGCCTCCATCGGCGCCGGCGCGGATTACCGCGCAGGGTGGGCTTTGTACTCCCGAAGACATCGAGACGGTGATGTCGCTTGGGATTGATGGCGTGGGCGTCGGGACTCCGTTCTTGCTTGTACCGCAGGCGACTAGTATGGACAAAGCCACCCGCCGCATGCTTGCGGCCGCGGCGCCCAAAGATGTTTACGTCAGCCATGCCTCTCCGCTCGGGATTCCGTTTGTGAATTTGCGGACTTCGACGGCGGCAGAACTTTGCCGTAAAAAAGTTGAAGAGTTCTTTGCGCCCGAAACTGAAAAGTCCGGAGCCTCGGAACTGAAGCCCGGATTCCCGTGCCGTCAGCATTATCTTTGCCAAAAGGTTCCGGGTTTTGACCATCCCGTGTGCAGGGCGTCTCGCGAGTACGTGATGCAGCGCCTGGCTGAAATCGACAAGCTTGAAAAGGAAGAACTTTGCACGAGAAAGTCCATTGTTTCTTATGATAGCTGCAGCGAGATTCGCAAAAAGTACGATGCGCTCCGTCGCGAAACGCTAGAACGCGAATGTATCTGCAGGTTCCTCGGAAATGCTGGTCGCGAAGAACTTCGCGAGAAGAACCCTTCGCTCCATTACCAGCCGGAATGTGTGGCGGTCGCTCGTGGTTCGCAACCGGCACGCGTCCGCGAGCCGGTCACGATCTGTCCAAATTCCGATATCGGCTATTTTGACCGTGAATACACGCTGTTCGAGATGATGCGCCATCTGTATGGCACGGGACCGCGCCTGACGCCCAAAGACAAACCGAGCGCGTTTGAAGTAGAGGCTGAGATTCTCGCGAAGACTGTGTAAGTCGACCCCGGCATTGTAGCCGGGGTGACAGTAAGTAGAACTGTGACTGGATCCCTCCCGATGGTCGGGATGACGGGCCGGGGGAACGTTAATCCGCGAAGCCGATGCGAGCTTGGAAATGGCATTGCGTCATATCGTCGGCGTTCATCCCGAAAAAGTAGGCGTGGTGGTTCGTGTTCTTGAACCTCACGATGTTGACTTTTCCGCCTAGCGGAATCTGCGTAATGTAGTTTATTTGTATTGAACGGATGCGTCTTGTCTTGATTTCCTGCGGATCCAGTGCGTCCATCACCCATTCCACGTAGCGGCAATGGTTCACGTGCTTGTTCATATCCAGGTCACTGTACTTAGCGGTTTCTTGTGCGATAACCTTCGGTTCCAATTGCGGGTCCAGAATGTCCATCATTTCGGGGAGCGCGTTTTTTCCGGGAATGAGCGGAATCGGGTATGGCGAGTTGGCCGGGTTCTCGGCCTTGCCGGTTTTCATATTCACCAGGAGCCATGAAGACGTTGCCTGCGCGATGGAATGGCCCTGCGCATCGAGAATGGAATAGTCCTTGAGCCAGACTTTGTCCTTGATGATGTCCTTTGCCCACGTCGAGATCGAGAGCTTCTCGCCCCAGACGGGGTGGTGGAGTATGCGGATCTTCAGTCGCGTGATGACCGTGGTGTAGCCCGCCTTCATCATTTTCCAGATGCCAAAGCCGTTTTGCTCGGCGTCGGCGATGGCCGTTTCTTCCATAAAGAGGAAAAGGTTCGAGAGTTTGAGTCGGCTATGGTGGTCGCAGTCCGAGAAACGAACTTCAAAGTTTTTGGTCGTGACTTCCTGTTCCATGGTTTCCTCGCGTGGTTGTTTGATTTTCGCTCCGCTTTCGGGTCGCCCCAAAAGACAACGTTTGATAAAAATGTATAATTTTTCTTGTATGAACGATTTTCAATTTCGCCCTAGCTTTATTCAGCTTCCCGCTTATCATTCTTTCGAGGGGTCTTTGTGCTTGCCTGGCTCAAAGAGTATCACCAATCGAGTTTTTTTGATCTCTGCACTTGCCGAAGGGACGACGACGCTCAAGAACTTGCTCAAGAGCGACGATACCCGTTATATGGGCGAGGCTCTGAAGCAGCTAGGCGTCAAGATTGATTTTTCGGACGATTTTACCAATGCGGTCGTTGAAGGTCACGGTAAGCCGTTTGATGGCCCGAGCCCTTCTATCGAGCTGTTCCTTGGAAATGCGGGAACGGCAATGCGCTCTCTCACGGCAGCCCTCACGCTTGGTTGGGGCAAGTTCATTTTGCGCGGCGAAGAACGTATGAGCGAACGTCCGATCCGCGACTTGGTCGATGCGCTCCGCACGCTCGGTGCCGACATCAAGTATCTGGAATCCGATGGCTATCCGCCCGTCCGCATCAAGGCTGATGGACTGGAGGGCGGCGATGTCAGCGTCCGTGGTAACATTTCGAGCCAGTACCTCACGGCGCTTTTGATCTGCGCTCCGTACTGCAAGGCTCCGCTCCACATCCACGTGGACGGCGAACTCATTTCGGCTCCGTACATCGAACTCACGCTCGACGTGATGAAGCGCTTTGGCATCGATGTGCGCCACGATGGTCTTACGGACTTTTACGTTCCGCAGGGCTGCTACAAGTCTCCCGGAACGTTCTTTGTCGAAGGCGATGCTAGCTCGGCCAGCTATCCGCTTGCCGCAGCCGCGATTGGCAAGGGCAAGGTGCGCGTGGTCGGCGTCGGTAGCGAAAGCCATCAGGGCGATGTCGGCTTTGCGAAGGTTCTCGAAAAGATGGGCGCCAAAGTCACGATCGGTCCGGACTGGATCGAATGCGATGGCCGCGGTTGCGAACTCAAGGGCCTCGACATGAATTTGAACGACATCCCGGATGCGGCGATGACGGTTTCCGTGCTTGCCCTCTTTGCAAAGGGAACGACCACGATCCGTGGCATTGGCAGCTGGCGCGTCAAGGAAACGGACCGCATTGCGGCGATCTCGGCGGAACTCCAGAAGGTGGGCGCCCACGTGGTGGCCGACATGGATACGATTACGATTGATCCGCCCGAACTGTTGCAGCCGGCGACGATTGAAACTTACAACGACCACCGTATGGCGATGTGCTTTAGCCTTGTCTCGCTCGGCGGCGTCCCGATGAAGATTCTCGACCCTGCGTGCGTGAACAAGACTTATCCCCACTTCTTCGAAGACTTCGGAAGGCTTGCCCAATGATAAAATCCCTGAAGAAAATAGCGTGTCTTGCTGGCCTGGTTCTTGGTTTTGCTGCTGCAGATTCTGTAGCGGCGGATACGCTTTCTATCTGGGTGATGGACAATGGTCTTGGTTCCAAGATTGCGGTGAACCGTCTTGCGAAAAAGTTCTATCGCGAAACGGGAACGCCGGTGAAGGTGACCTCGCTGACGTGGAACGAGGCGTTCGACAGGATCTCTCGCACGTTGGCGGATTCGAATGCGTTTGCGCCTGACGTGATCCAGCTGGGTTCGACATGGGTTCCGCATTTTGCTGCGGCGGGTCATGTCCGTCCAATCGACTATCTGATGGCCGAAATTGACTCGGCCCGCTTTTTGGACGAAGGCCTTCGCAGCACGCATATTTTCGGACGTCCCGAGTTTTATGCAGTTCCGTGGTTCATCGATGTCCGCGGATTCTTTGTGAACGAGCGCTTGTGGCAGCAGCTTGGGTTTGATGAATCTGACATCGAGTCGTATCCGCAGTTCCTTGGCGTGATGAGGACGATTGCCAGCGCAGACCTCGTGACGGCGGCTGGCGTCAAGGTGACTCCGTTTGCGCTTCCGGGCAAGGACGATTGGGCCGGGCAGCAGAGCATGGCTCCGTTTATCTGGAGCCATGGTGGCGATTTTATTGTGCCGTCGGATAGCGGATACCGCAGTTCGCTTTTGGATTCGAACACGCTTGTCGGTCTTTCGCTCTACGCTAAAATTATGGGCGACCCGCACATGGCGCCTTACAGCTTGTCCGAGAATTCTTCGGATAATGCGAACGGCTTTGTCCGCTCGGAACGTGTGTTCCACTACGGAACTTCTGAACTGATCAAGCAGCTGGACTATCCTGAAAAGTCGGGCGGTCTTGCCAATTCGTCGATTGCAAAGGATGGCATCAAGGTCTTGAGCTTGCCCTCCGGTCCGAACGGAAAGTCCTCGTTCATGGGCGGGAGCCACCTGGCGCTTTGCAACAAGATTGATTCGTCCAAGTACGCCCTTGCAGAACGCTTGCTAGTCTATTTGCTCCGTGCCGATAATATCGATGCCTACTCGCGTCAGGTCGGGTTCTTGCCTGCGGACAGGAGCATTCTGCATATCTGGAATCGTGATGCGCGTTATTCCAAGATTGTGGCGAGCCTGGATCATTGCCGCAGTTTCCCGAACATCCCCGAATGGGGTGAAGTCGAAAAGGTGCTGGTCGGCATGTCGAACAGCATCGGCAATCTCTGTGCCAAGACGGGCAACTTGAAACGACGCAGCGCTCTCCTGGCAAAGGTCGTCTATGATGCTCACGTCAAGATCAACGAAATTCTCGGGCATTCCGAAACGTTGAATGAACCGGAAACCCTGCACCGCATCCAGCACTTCTTCTTGCAGGAATATCAGGAAGTCTATCCGAAAAATTCTACGGAATTCATAAGCCGTGGTGAGTTGCCGACCGTCGATGAATTCACTTACCGGATTGTATCCTTCAAGGTTTTAGGTGTGGTTGTTGCTGGGTTTTTGGTGGTTTGTGTCTTTATCGTTATTCGCTATAGAAAAAGAAAGAAAAAGTAAATCCCGCTCATGAAACGTTTGTTTAAAGCCGTGTCGTGCCTGGTGCCGTTCGTTGTCGCTCCGTTGTTTGCCCACGTCAATGTGGCTCCGTACAAGAGCTATGTGGATTCGATTGTTCCGGGAGCCCATTTTGGTATGGCGCTCCGTTCTCTCAAGATGGGTAAAGAAATCGGGAACGTGAATGGCGATGAATATTTTACTCCGGCCAGTACGCTCAAGACTTTGACGACGGCCGCTGCGCTCCATTATTTGCCGCTGGATTACGAACCGAAAACCGAAGTGACGGTGCTTGGCGACATCAAGAAAAAAACGCTTATGGGAACGCTCAGGGTTCGTGGCGAAGGTGACCCGAACATTTCGGCGCGCTATTACGATGATCCGTTCTATATTCTGAACAATATGGCCGATTCCATCCGTGCGCTGGGTATCGATACGATTGTCGGCAATATCGAGTTGGATACGAGCTATTACAAGGGGCCGTGGAAGCCCGAAAACTGGCGCTCGAACTATTATGATTCCTGGTACGGTGCCGAAATTGCGCCGCTTGGTTTTAACGATAACTGTGTGACGATCCGTTTTTGGCCGGGTTATTATCACGGCGACACGGCTGTGGTGTCGATTCAGCCGGATGTGGGTTATGTCAAGGTTGTAAATAAATTAAAGACGACGAGCGGAAAAAAGAAAAAGTGGGTCTATAGCATCGATCCGGAAACGTCCATTATCACGCTTGGTGGAACCATTGGCGAATATGTCGATTCCGCAAGTATGGTGCTTCCGATCCGCAATCCGATCGGTTATTTCAGGGCGGCGTTCCTGTATGCGTTAAAGAATCGCGGTATCGTCTTTAAGGAATCCAAGTCGGGCAAGTCCAAGACGGAACTCAAAAAGTTTGCCGTATCGGCCGCTCCGCTCCTTAGCATTCTCGATGAAATCAATCAGCGCAGCCAGAACTTCCATGCCGAAACGCTGTTGCGCAATCTCGGTGCTATGGTGAAGGGCGACGGTAGCGTTGATGGCGGTAGGGTTGTCGAGAGCATGTTCCTTGCGGACATGGGTATTGATCCCGATGACTTTGAAGTGTTTGATGGCAGCGGACTTTCTCCAGACAACAAGGTGAAACCTTCTACTGTTGCAAGGTTGCTTGCGAAGATGGCCCGCCACCCGAAGGGACAGTATTACATCAACAGTCTGGCAAGTCCTGGCGTGGGTTCCGGTGCAAAGCGTATGCTGAATCTTGATGCGACTTGGCTGACCCGGTTCAAGACTGGCTACATTGCTGGCGTTCATGGCCTGGTCGGTTACATCAACACGATGGATGGCGATACGCTGGTGGCGACGATGTACCTCAACGGAAATTGCGATGCTGCTGATTTGCGTGGCCGTGACATTCTCGACACGCTTTGGTTGCGCCTCATCAATTATACGAACAACAATTACAAGTCCCTGTTGCAGATGAAGTCGCTGTGGCTTGATGCCCAGGGCGTCTCGGGGCTGAACAAGCGCCTCGACCATTTCTCGAAGGCCTTGATCGGAACACCTTACAAGCTTGGCCCGATGGGCGAAGGCCATTTTGACGCGGTCGAAGATAAACCGTTAGTTTATTTAGACTCCGTGGATTGCGTGACGTACCTGGAACACGTTGCTGCCCTTGCGATGGCCAAAAGCGAAAAGTCGTTGTACAGGCAGCTGCAGCGCCTGCGTTACAAGAACGGCAAGGTTAGCTTTTTGACCCGCAAGCATTACCTGCTGAACGACTGGATTGGCGAAGGGAAGTATGCGAAGATTATTCCGATGGAAGGCGAAGTCTCGGTGACGCGCACGATGCCCAAGACCGAGTTCTTCAAGAATCATCACGTGAAGTACACGGGAAAGGATATTCCGCTCAAGATCAATTATGTTCCATTGAGCAAGGCGATTGCGGATGCGAAAAAAGTTTATCACGGAAGCTTGAAGGTTCTTGGCTTAGGCATTGTCGGAAGTTCCGATAACATTGACTATACGCATACGGGTTTCGTGATTTATGCACCGGGGCAAAAGCCCGTCCTGCGCCACGCTTCATCGCAAAAGAAGCAGGTCGTTGAAGTCCCGCTCGCCGATTACCTCGAAACCCGCAAAATCCCCGGCGTCGCCTTCTTCAAGTTCATTCAGCACTAGCGCTGTCATCCCGGACTCCGTTCCGGGATCACCTTACACAGTCCTAACCACTAACCACTAATCACTGCGGCTTCGCCGCTACAGCAGCGAATCTAGCGCCACGATGGCCACGAGGCTATGCTCGCTCCCGTCCGACTCAAAGACGGTCCAGGCGTCTGGCGCCCACCCGTAGGCGTTCATCGTGAGTTCGTTGCCCATCGCGATTTCGGCGGCCTCGATTTCTTCCCACTTGATGTACCCTGCTGGCGCCCTGTAGTAGCGCAGCATGCCGATGCTCTCCATCATTTCGGGGTAGTTGTCCACGAGCTTGTAAACGCAGTCCTTGTAGCTTTTGCCGTTCACGCGAACGACCTCGAACGTACGGTTGTCCTGAAGGAACTTCGAAAGGTCGTCACGGTGCATCTCGATCTTGGCGTCCTTGCCAAAGAACGTGGTGAGTTCGCGGAAAACATCCGAATCCTCTTCGATAAGCGGCGCGAGTCTTTTGATCTGCGATGTAATTTCTTCGGGCATATGTAAAAAGTAGTAAGACTCTAAGCGTCGGCCAAGGAATACCTTCGCAAAAGTCTGCAAGGTGAGTGTCGCGACGGGCTGCTTGCAGACCGGCATGACCGAACCGCAGCGACGGACGCCGTAGGCGTCAACTCCGAGCTGGGGCCCCTCCCGCATAATAGACCTTTTTTTGCGTTTTTATAGCGAAGCTCTTTTTTCCTAAAAAACATACTTACTATCTTTATGGCGAAAAAGGGCTCCAGGGAAGTACCTTGGGGCAACCGTTTCGATTGTTTAAGAATTAAAACGAAGGAATTATGGCAAATCGTGTTGTTATCGGCTCCCAGTGGGGCGACGAAGGAAAAGCCAAGGTTGTTGATTTCTTAACGCTCGATGCAGATATCATCGTGCGTTTCCAGGGCGGCGCTAACGCCGGACATACCGTGGAAGTGGGCGACAAGAAGTTCGTCTTCCACCTTATTCCCTCGGGCATTATGCACCCGGACAAGATTTGCGTCATCGGTAACGGCGTCGTGCTCGATCCGATCCAGACATTGAACGAAATTGCAGACCTCCACACGAAGGGCATCAACCCGGAAGGTCGTCTGTTCATCGCTAACAACGCACACGTCGTGCTTCCGTACCACTCCACTTTGGACAAGGCCAAGGAAAAGAAGGCCGGCAAGGCCGCTATCGGTACCACGGGTCGCGGTATCGGTCCGTGCTATAGCGACAAGGTGAACCGCATTGGCGTGCGCGTGGGTGACCTCATGGACGAACGCGAACTCCGTCCGCGTGTCGAAGCCATGGCCAAGGTCCACAACGAAGAATTCAAGGTGATGTACGATGTTCCGGAAATCGATCCGGAAGTGGTCATCAAGGACTACCTCGAACTCGGCCAGAAGATCAAGCCGTTCGTTGCCGACGTGAGCGAAATGCTTTACAAGGCCGTCAAGGAAGGCAAGCGCCTCGTGTTCGAAGGTGCCCAGGGCACTATCCTCGACGTCGACCAGGGTACCTACCCGTTTGTGACCTCCAGCAACACTGTTGCCGGTTACGCAAGCTGCGGCGCAGGCATTGGCCCCACGGCTATCGACCAGGTTGTCGGTGTCGTCAAGGCTTACACGACCCGCGTGGGTAACGGTCCGTTCCCGACCGAACTTTTGGACGAAACGGGCGACACGCTCCGTAAGATCGGTAACGAATACGGTGCAACGACCGGTCGTAACCGCCGTTGCGGTTGGTTTGACGCTCCGGTGGTCCGCAAGGCTGCCGTGGTGAACGGTCTTACCCACCTCGCCATCACCAAGCTCGACGTCCTCGATACGTTCGACACGATCAAGATCTGCACTCACTACGAATGCGACGGCGAAAAGATCGAGAACTTCCCGAACCAGCTTTCCAAGGTCGGACGTTGCGTGCCGGTTTACGAAGAAATGCCGGGCTGGAAGTGCGATACCACCAAGTGCCGCAAGCTCGAAGAATTGCCGGCTAACGCTCGCAAGTACCTCGAACGCATGGCAGAACTTGTTGGCGTGAAGATCGGTATGATCTCTATCGGTGCCAAGCGCGATCAGAGCATCATCGTTGATCTCGACTAAATAAGAAAAAAGGGGAAGATAGAATGGACGCATCCACTGTTGATTTGCTGAAAGGTGTTGAACTGTTCTCGGAACTCAACGAAGAACAGTTGGGGATGATTGCTAACTTGGTAATCGTCAAGAACTTCAATCGTGATGAAACGGTGGTCCTTGAAGGTGATGACTCGGTACAGGCTCTGTACCTCATTGCCGTGGGGTCCGTGCAGGTCTACATGACTGGTGCCGATGGACGCGAAACCATTTTGTCGTTCCTTGAACGTGGAGACTTTTTCGGGGAAATGTCGCTGATTGACGGCGAACCCCGGTCTGCCTCCGTCCGCACGACGACTGATGCAACGTTGCTTATCATTCATCGTGATTCCTTCCTTAGCCTTATCCGCAAGTCTCCTGAAATTGCGATGGGCCTTATGAGCGAACTTTGCAAGAGGCTCCGCAAGGCAAACAAGCAAATCGGTTCGCTCTCTACGATGTCTGTTTCTGGACGCGTGGCAGGGACGCTTCTCAACTTGATGCAAGAACGCGGTATGCGCATCCGTACAGATAACGGAAACATGGTGACTGTTATTCACAATCGTCCGACGCAGCAGCAACTTGCCGATATGTCGGGCACGACGCGTGAAACGGTGAGTCGTATCTGCTCCTTGTTGGTAAAGACGAACGCCATTGCGATGACCGGCAAGGATATCGTCATCTTTGACGAAGATGTGCTTCAGGAAAAAGCCACCAAAGGTTAACACTGGTAAAGTTTGTTATGAATAAAATAAAGTCGATTTGGAACAAGGTTAGACAGACCTCCATTTTCAAGGCTTTTGTCATTTGGGTAGTTGTTGTCATCGTGCTTGTCTTTATGGTCGACAAGCTTTTGATGCCTGCTTTCTCCGGTGCTTTTGCAAAGACGGGTGTTGTCCCGAGCTTGGAAGGCCTTTCGCAGGAGGCTGCCGAATCGGCTTTGACTTCCGCAGGTTTCAAGTTCGAATGGGTGACCGAAGGTCGCTACAGTTCGCAGGTGCCGGCAGGTATGGTGCTTGTGCAGATGCCCAAAGCCGGACGTACTGCAAAGATTGGCCGCACGGTCAAGCTCACCAAGAGCCTCGGGCTTCGCAAGGTCATCATTCCGGATCTGCGTGGCAAGAGCCAGAACCAGGCTGACATTTCGCTTTCTCGCGCAGGTCTTGTGCAGGGTGAAGTCGTCAAGGGCGCTCACCAGAGCATCCCGCGTGGCGTCGTGATCCGCACGATCCCGATGGCGGGCGATACGGTTCGCGTGGGTGATACGGTGAAGGTCGTGATTTCTGCCGGCATGACGACGGGCCGCGTTCTGCTCCCGGATTTCAGCGGCATTCTCATGGATGAAGTTTATCCGCGAATGGACAGGCTCGGATTCAAGGTGGGCCGCATCAAGCGCCAGAAGAGCGAAGACGGTGCCCGTCCCGGTTCTGTCATTGAAACCTCTCCGAAGTTCGGTGATTACCTGAAGCCGGGTGCCAGGGTCGATTTTATTATTGCTGATTAAGGTGTTTTGATGCGTCAAGTCTTTTTTACATGGGTGCTTTCTTTGGCTATGGCGACTTTGTGCGCCTGTAGCTCTGCACCTGCAAAAAAGAGTGATGTAAATTCCAAGACGCTGACGGCCGCAGATTCCGCCTTGATCAAGCAGGTCGTCGAATCCCAGACGGCGGCTCCCAAGGTCGAAGTGGACCTGGATGCAGCTCACGAGTTTTACATTCTTGCAAAAAATATGGAACTGCGTGGTGATGCCCGTCAGGCAGATTTTTTCTGGAAGCAGGCTTACAAGGCCGACCCGACGAGCCGTTACTTGGCATTCGGCGTGGCTGAACGATTGGCTATGTCCGGTGAAGATTCCCTCGCATTGGTCGAAGCGAAAAAGGCTGTGAACCTCAAGGGCAAGCGCAGTGCTTCGCAGTATGCCCTGCTGGCTCGTCTTTACGTCAAGACGGGCGAGGTCGATTCTTGCCGCAAGTATTTTGTGATGGGCCTTGACTCCTCGCGCTACCAGGACATGGGGCTCCTTTATGATTACAGCTTGTTCCTCGAAGCGATGCGCGACGAAAAGGAACTGGTCCGCATTTACGACTTGCTCTTGCCGAAGGTCAATTACATTTCGACCTTGTTCCAGCGCCAGCTTTCGCTCCTCCTGGATCTGGGACGCGATTCGGCGGTGGTCGATCTTTTTGGCAAGGCTCACGAAGCGACTGGCGACAAGCAGATGCTTTTGCAGATGGTCCGCGGTCTTGTTGCGATGAAGCGCTACAAGGAGGCTATTGCTGTCGTCGATACGCTCTCTAGCGCAAAGAACGAAGACGAAGAAATGGTCATCATGACGCTCCCGTATATGAGTGGCGACAGTGCATACGCCTTTGCCCGTAAAAAGTATTACAACGATGGCGTGAGGACTCCTGCGGTACTGTGCTTTATCGGCCAGTACGAATACGATGTGGGGCAAAACGACAGTGCCAAGGTCCACCTTCTCGAATCCGTGGGCAAGCTCCAGGGCCAGCCGAAGTATGCGAACCGTGGTTACCTCGGGCTCGTGAACATCTTTGCCAGCGAAAAGAATTACGCTGAGGCAATCAGGTATGCCGAAAAGTCCGATTCCGTGTCGAAGGGCGATACGAGAATGCTGCTGGCGTCCGTGTACGCCTTGGCCGACAAGTACGAAATGGCGTTCCCCCTGCTGGATTCTCTGATGCAGTTCTGGGAAACGTGGAAACCACTCCCCGGTGTAGTGGATTCCTCGAATCTCGCCCAGCTGAAAAACGAAGCGCAGATCAAGTACTTGCAGGTATTGGACATTTATTCCAGGGCGCTTATTGGCGAGGCTCTTGACATCGAAAAGGATGGACGTGCTGATTCCGCGAAGAAGGCCCGTGCTGTCGCGAACCGCGAAAAGGCGGAAACGATGCTCGAAAAGTTCTTTGCCAAGGACACCACGTATATGAGAGTGCGTCTCTCGATGGCGATGAACCTGGAACGCCTCAAGCGCTATGATGAATCTTTCCGCCAGTTCGAATTCCTGATAAAGCAGAGCGGGTTCTCTCCGCATGAAATGGCCTCGACGCTTAACTATTACGGTTACTCGATGATCGAGCTGAACCGCACTCCTGCCGAAGTCGAAAAAGGCTACAAGCTCGTCCTCGAAGCACTTGTGCTTGAACAGAATGGCGAAGCGAAGGATGCCTATCTCGATTCCAAGGCCTGGGGATTGTACCGTATGGGTCGCTTTGAAGAAGCCCTCCAGGTGATGCAGCTGATTGACCACAGTAAGATGAACCGTGACGACGTGTTCTGGGAACATATGGGTGCCATCCAGGAAGCGCTCGGCCTTAAGAACGAAGCCAAGAAGTCTTACAAGGTGTTACGGAAGCTGAATCCCAAGCATCCGGCCGTTCTCAAGTTCTTTGGTAAAAAGAAGTAGGTTCCCATGTCATGGAATATGGCGAAATGCGGGACCTTTATGCAGGGATTCTTCTTACTGCTGTTGTTGTCTTTTTTTATGACGGGTTGTGCTGGCGGCAAGCAGTCTACAGCTCCCGTGACCGCTACGGCAGAAGCCCCTGCCGATAGCCTGAAGGCCAAGTTCTCGATTACCATTCATTCCGAAGACGGCAAGTCGCAAGACCTGGACGCCGTGCTGTTTTCTGTGCCGAACAAGCGTTACCGTATGGAATTGACGGGGGCGCTTGGCATTGGCGTTGCCTCGCTCCTGTGGCTAGAAGATGGTTGGCAGATGGTGTTCCCGACCGAAAAGATGTACATGAAGGGCGCCGGCTATATGGTGGGGCTCGTATACGATACATCGCTTCCGCTGGTCCACATCCATCAGGTCGCAGGGCTGTTCGAGGGCAAGGTGCTGCCGGAAAAATTTGAAGAAATCTCCTCGCGCGACACGCTCGGATTCAAGGTTCACGAAATCCGCGATGGGGCCGGCCGTCATTACACGTATGGTGAAAAGGATGGTGACATCGCATGGCTCGAAACGCTAGGGCGCGACGGCAAGAACGAGATCCTCGCTATCCAGGAGTTCAAGGAATTTGAGGGGGTCAAGACTCCGTCCAAGATTTCCTTTATTCGTGATGGAGTGCTGTTCCTCGATATTCGCGTAAAAAAGGTCCAGCACAAAAAGCCCTTTGGCACGGGAACGTGGCGCCTGAATATCCCGAGAAGCTACCACAGAATGTAAAGGACATCACCGCCGTTGGGCGGTGTTTTTTTTATGAAAACCGGTTCTGTCCGGGGGCGGCTTCCTACTTCTTTCTGCCGACTTTTATAAATTATAATCATGAAGTTGAATGCTACGATCTTTGCATTGGTTTTTGGCCTGCTCTCTTTGGCGCATGCCGTGGATACGTTGGACGTGTATGTTCTGCGCGTGCAGTTTAAAAAAGAGTCTCCGGACAATTCTCTCACGACGGGTATGGGCACGTTCGATTCCGATACGTCGAGCTTCAATCTCGACCCGGTCGGAAAGCGCGGGAGTATTCCTTACTGGAAAAAGCATCTGGAATTTGCGAATGAGTATTTCCGTGTCGCAAGCGGTGGCGAACTTTTCGTCAAGGTGACCGTATACCCCAAGAGCGGATCGGCCTATGAACTTGACAAGCAGATCATCGAATACAATCGCACCCAGAAGATGAAGGGCGAAAAGACGGCCCAGTACGATTCTGCCTGCTCCCACGATTATATGCGTTTTATCTATGACGCCGTGATGAAGGCCCATGACTCCAAGGATTCTCCGTTTAAGGCTCCGCTTCCGGAATCATCGAATGCCAAGCGTGTGTTCATGATCGCTCATGCCGGTGCGAACCGTCTCGTGGATGGTGGCGGCATGGGAACGAAGGGCGCAAATACGCCGGGCGATTTCTGGGACAGCTATGTTTCGAGGGATGCGTGGGTCTACTTGCAGCCCGATTCGCTTCCGGAAGTCGTGATTTCTGACGATTCCGTTAGCAATGGACTTGTATTGAAGGGTTCTGCTATCGATACGCTCAGGACTATCATGGTGGTGAGCGAAACGGCTTCGCAGGATGGTCTCAACTGGGGCATCAACGGTTTCGTGGTGAACCAGATTGCGCGTGAACTGGGAATGCCCAACACGTATGACGGTGTGAAGGGCATTTCTCGCCTGGGCTATTTCGATGTGATGGACTTTGCGGGTTATAGCGCCGGTAACGGGTTCTTCCCTGTGCTGCCTGCGGCTTGGGAACGCGCCTACATGGGCTGGTCCAAGGTCAAGGAAGTGCGCCCCACGGCGGGTCATCCGGTGACGGTGGACATTGCGGCCGCCGGTACGGGCCTGGGTACCGAAATTGTGAAGGTTCCGCTGAGTGCAAGCGAATACCTGTTGATCGAAAACCGCCAGCGTTCCTGGAACAAGGACGGTACGGTCGAAGTGATTCTTGATGAACCTAATGACAACGTTTACATTACCAAGAAAAAGGTTCCCGTTGATAGCGTGAACATCGTGTTTGAAGACAGCACCTGCAACAAGGGCAAGTGCGAACGCAACAAGAACAAGGGCAAGGGACTCGTGGTCGGCCTTGATTCTTATGATGCGGGTCTCCCGGCAAGCGGCATTGCGGTATGGAAAGTGAACGAGTGGTACTTGCGTGAATCGCTGCGTTACGGTTATGCGAACCTTTGGGGTGGCGACGATTTTAGGGACCACCAGTTTGGCCTTTCGCTTGTTGAAGCCGACGAAATCCTTAGCATCGGCAAGACGTTCAAGAATGCGCTTGGCGAGGATGCTTACGATTACGGTAGCGGTACGGACTTGCTCCCGCACTTGCGCTATGCAAAGTCCAAGAAGTTTGATACGGTGACGACCATATCGCCGACGGGTTATGCCAACACGGCAACGACTTCTGGCGGTTACACGGGCATCAAGATCGATGTCGAAGTGCCTAAGGACGCCCGCCGTGAAAAGACGTCGAATGCGTTTATGGGTGATAGCGTCATGAACTTTGCGGCTCAGGTCATCCGCGTGACGATCAGCGTCGATGACGGCAGCATCGAGGGTAGCAAATTCCCGCGTAATGTCGGGCTTGCTAATGCCGTGCGTGGCGCGGTGTTCGTGGAAGATCCCGAAAACGATGGCGAAAAAATCATAGTCGTGGGTGCCGAAGACGGAACGCTCCAGGCATTTAGCGCTATGGGCGATACGCTTTTTGTTGCCGACACGGTGGTGAAGCAGAAGACGCTCTCCCGTGATGGCGCCGAGCAGAATGTCTCCTTGTACCGCTTGGGTCCGAGCTATGGACCGCTCGTCGGGATCGCAAGCGATGGCAAGGACGTGTTCAGCCTGCATGAGAACGCCTTGGTCCGCACAAAGTTCTCTTCGGGAATCCCGCAGATGGATACGGTGAAGGTTTCTGGCAAGGCGATGGCAGGCCCGGTGGTCTATAACGGACTCGTCTGGTTTGCGACGGATTCCAAGCTCGTGTATGCCCGTGAAAGCAAGGACGGCGTGTTTGGCCGTGGTGGAAGTTTTGATTTGTACAGTGGGTTTAGACCGCAGGATATGGCCGTGTGCAAGAGCAAGGACGAATCGGAAGATAACCTTGTTGTTGTTGGCGAAGATGGACGCTGGCTCTCGACGAACATAAAGGAACAGACCGGAAAATCTCCGAAGTCCATAGCCGTCGTTGGCAAGTCGTTGCACGAAGGTGAACGTTTCAAGGTCGCTTGCACGGACTTGGATAGGGACGGAAAGCTTGAACCGGTTTTCGTCGGCAGCCGTGGACATGTCCGCGCGAATCTTCTGGATGGAATGGACGAAATCTGGACCCGTGAATACAAGCGCGGTTCCCGTGGCACGAGCGGCCTCAAGGACGAAACGTCAGGCTTCGCTCTTGGCGACATCAACGGCGACGGTTACCCGGAAATCGTGTTCCTTGGCGATAACCTCGTTTACGCACTCGACCGCTTTGGCATCCCTGTGGACGGATTCCCGGTGACGATTAGTCGTGGCTCGCCTGTAGCCGGATTCCATAGCGATCCGATTCTTGTTGACGTGACGGGCGACAAGATTCCTGAAATTCTCGTGCCGAGTAGCGATGGTCTGGTGTACGCTTACACGGGCAAGGGCAAGCGTTTGTCTGATGGATTCCCGATGGCGGCCGGCAGTTACGAAATGACGGATTCCTTGCAGCAGGCCGTTCCGATGAGTATCTATGTGACGGATGGCGTCAAGAAATCCAAGGGACCGG
The DNA here is from genome assembly GCA_902779055.1 of Fibrobacter succinogenes. Lineage (GTDB taxonomy): Bacteria > Fibrobacterota > Fibrobacteria > Fibrobacterales > Fibrobacteraceae > Fibrobacter > Fibrobacter succinogenes_K. The sequence goes on from CACZAD010000008.1 coordinate 85,963, forward strand.
AACTTTATGCGTTCCATAGAAATTCCGTGACGGCGTTCCGTCTGAACAAGGCCGCCAATGGCGCCGAGTCGGCTGCTGCGGCGTGGGCTCTCCCTGCTGCGGGCAATGAACGTACCGGATTCTTCGATGCATCCAAGCTTTCCGATGTCAATGCGGCAAAGGCGAAGGACGAAATCACGGACTTCTTCATTTACCCGAACCCGGTTCGCGGCGGCGAAGCGAAGGTGCGTATGGAACTGGGCGCAAAGCCAAAGTCCATCAAGCTTGAAATTTACGACATCACGGGCTTGTGCGTCTATAAGAAGGACATCGCTGATGGCGTTGCCGGCAAGAACCAGGAAAACCTCGATTTGCGTAACCTCGGCAGTGATGTCTATACGGCCCGTCTCAAGGTCAAGTTCGAAAGCGGCAAGACCAAGCAGAAACTCTACCGTATCGGTGTCGTCCGTTAAGGTGGAACCGGGGAGTCGTTATGTGGAACCTGAAACTTTTATTGCTCGGCCTGCCGTTTGCACTTGCGGCCTGTACGGCAACTGGCGATCCCATCGAAGGAAAGCCCGTCTATACCGACGATGGGGGCGGATCTGCTAAACCGGGTTCCAAGAACTCCTCGAGTTCACAGCGTTCCGATGTGGATCCTGTCGTTTTGGGCAAGTTTGACTGGGTCAAGATCCCGTCATCGACTATCACGCGTGGCGTCTCTGCTTTTGGCGTGAATTCGTTCTCGATTGCGACGACCGAAGTGACTCAGGAAATATACGAGTCTGTCATGGGCAACCTCCCGAAACAGCACAAGGAAGGCGGTAAAAGAGCCGTTTCTAATGTGAACTGGTTCTATGCAGCGCTTTTCTGCAATGCTTATTCAAAGCTTGCCGGTCTCGATACCGCCTATGTATACAAGTCCATCACGAGTGATTCGGCGCTGGTGGGCTTGAAGATTGATTATTCCGTTGCTTCCGTGCGACTCCCGACCGAGAACGAATGGGAAATCGCTGCGCACGGGGGGACGACTACGACGTACTATTGGGATACCGATGTGGCTTCCAAGTACGCTTATTATGGACAAAGTACCGGTCCTGACGAAGTGGCGAAAAAACTGCCTAACGCCTTTGGCTTATACGATATGGCGGGAAACGTTGCCGAATGGGTCAATGACTGGTATGACGTTTATCCTAAGAAGAAAAGCGACAATTACAGCGGCCCTAGCGATGGCGACTACCGCGTTGTCCGTGGTGGTGGCTGGTCGGACAAGGTAAGCGATATTGCTCCCAAGGAACGCGAAAAGCTAGACCCGGTAACTTCCAAGGCTACTCTTGGCTTTAGATTGGTCTATTCAACGGGATTTTAGAATCCTGTTCCGTTGCCTTGTTTGAAATTTTTTAGATTTTTAGTATGAAGTGTGTCTATGTGTTAGCCGCATTGCTTTGCGGCTTTTTTGTGGGATGTTCCGAAGAAAAGCCGGAGCCGCTTCCTGAATTGCCGCCGGTGGAAATTCCGACGGATGTTTTTGGCTTTTATTCGGGAAGAATGCCGTGCGACGATTGCAAACAGCGCGTGCTGGATATGGACTTGCTCAAGGATGGAACCGCCCAGGTGGTCGAATCCGTGATGAAGGACTCTCTTAAGGTCGATACTTTGCGAGGGACGTTCACGTTTGCCGATAGCATTGTGAAAGTGAACCTTTCCGACAACTCGATTCATTGGGCATTCAAGCGTGACAGGGTCGGAAACCTTGCCTACATGACACTTGGCGAAGTTTATCGTGATGCGGATGGCATGAAGTCCGTGCTGGTCCGTTTCTATAAAAAGATTAAGTGATAGCGGGAGAATATGTTTACTGCACTGATTGCTGATGACGAACCACTTGCCCGCGTACGAATGCGTTCATTGCTCGAAGCGTATTCGGGAGAAATTGAAATCTTGGGCGAAGCGTCTTCCGGGACGCAGACCATCCAGAAAATCCACGAACTCGATCCTGATGTCGTTTTCTTGGATATTCAGATGCCCGACATGGACGCGTTTGAAGTTCTCAAGTCGCTGAACGAAGATGACATCCCGCTGATTGTATTTACGACGGCTTACGACAACTTTGCCCTCCGTGCCTACGAAGAAAATGTCGTCGATTACCTTTTGAAGCCGATTGATCCGGAACGCCTGCAGTCGACAATGGCAAAGCTGCGCAAGCGCATGCCGCATGAAAGTGGACTTGGCGTACCGGCTGATTTCTCGTGGGACAAGTTCAAGGAAATGATGTGTACCCGTTCGCTTTATATGCAGCGCTTGCAGGTGAAGCTTCCGGATCGCATTCTGCTTGTGAACATGGACGAGGTGATTCGCTTCCAGAGCGAGGAAAAGTACACGACCGCCTATACTACGACCTCGCAGTATGTGATCGACCTCACACTTGTGGAACTGGAAAAACGCCTTGACCCGCAACAGTTCGTCCGAGTCCATCGTGCGCACCTGGTCGCCATTGACTACATCTCGGAAATCCGCAAGACGGATAGCGGCCACTTGTGTGTTGTGCTGCGCGACAAGAACAGGACGCAGATTACCGTGAGCCGCAACTTTGTGAAAACCGTGAAGAGCCTGTAATTGGGAGTTTTAATGGAACAGACACCTCAAAAAAAATCGATGAAGAAGTTCTTGAAGTCTTTTACGCGCGAAGTGATTGTACCGGTTATACTTGCGCTGATTGTTATCCAGTATGTGATCCAGGCGTTCCAGATTCCGAGCGGCTCCATGGAAGATTCCCTCAAGACGGGAGACTTTTTGCTGGGCCTCAAGTTTACCTACGGATCTCCGATTCCGTTTTCGAACCAGAAGTTCCCTGGCTATGCCGAACCGAAGCACGGAGATGTTGTCATCTTCCGCTATCCGGGTGAACCGGAATATCCCGATAACAATCCCAAGCGCTACACGCACTTGTTCAATGCGCTCATGCTTGGCAACTACTACTGGGATCACGCTCCCGAAAATGGTCAGCCGCACTTGGTGCATTACGCCGATGGTCCGAAGGATTACATCAAGCGTTGCGTGGCTGTCAGTGGCGATACGGTCGCTGTACACGGCGGCAAGCTTTTCCTGAACGGCAAGCGTCAGGATTCGCTCCCCGCATTCGGCAAGTGGACGGCTAGCGTCCGCACATCTTCGCCGAGGGACGAAGTCGAAGCATTTGTCGTTCCGTCTGTGGGCGATACGCTTTACGTGGATTCGCTTCCGATGATCAAGCTCTGGTGGTTGCGTTCGCTCGTGGCCCAGGAAAATCCGGATTCTTCCGTGCGTTTGGAACTTTCGCTTTTGCGCAACGGTCGCGAAAGCAACAATTATGTTTTCAACGATTTCAGGTTCCCGGTCGAGAACGATCGTGGGCTTGTGCTGAATGCGATGCTTTCCAGGAACCAGTCCGTCATCCAGCAGCGTCTGACGCTTGGTGATACGTTGTCCGGCTCCATGCCGTTCAATTACTTCAGGGAACTGGCGAAGATCGGATTCTTGCCGATGATCGACCCGCACGACCCGGACTTGAACCGTGGCTTGACTCGCCCGGTGAGCTACACGTCGTTCGAAGGTTCCATTCTCCAGGATCTCGAAGGAAACGTGAACCGCTTGAACATGGTGCAGGCTTCTGCTCCGGAAACGGATGATTCTCTTGCTGTGGCTCCTGAAAAGAACCATTTTGAAATCCAGCGCAATCTGTACCTGGGTTCCGAAAAGATTGACCGCTACGTGGTGAAGTACCCGCAATTCTTCATGATGGGCGATAACCGCGATAACTCGGCCGACTCCCGCTACTGGGGCGTGGTCTCGCTCCGCAACATTCGCGCGAAGGCTTTTGTCATCTACTTCTCGTTCGAAAACGATGACCAGAAGTTCTCTCTCGGAAATCCGCTCACCTGGTGGCGCATCCCGTTCAGAATCCGTTACACCCGCATAGGAAAAGTTATCGACTTTATTGAGTAGGCATGAAACTTTCGAAGTTTGCATATTGGTTTGCGCTTAGCGTGTTCCTCGTCGCCTGTGCGACGCAGGTCGCTCCGTCCGGCGGTCCCGAAGACAAGCTCCCGCCGCGCGTAGCCGCTATGTACCCGGCGCCGAATACTGCGAACCATCCGAACGAACTTTATGTAAAACTTGAATTTGATGAATGGATCAATGCCTCGGTTCCGCGTGGTGCCGTTACCATTTCGCCTCCGATCGAAAAGAAGCTGAAAACCGAAGTTCATGGCAAGACTCTCGAAGTGTACTCCCGCGCGGTACTCGATACCGGAACGACTTACACGGTCACGTTTGCGGGCGGCATCAAGGACTTGCACGGGAATGCTCTTGCAAAGCCCTTCCAGGTGGTTTTCTCGACCGGCGCCACCATTGACTCGCTTACGATCTCTGGCCATGTGATGGTCTCGGATTCGCTCGTCAAGAAGAAGGCGTACCCGAGCATCGGTCTGTATCTGATGGGACCGGAACGAGAATCGAAGCGTTACCTCGAAAAGTATCGCGATACGGTGACGCACGTGCTGGATTCGCTCCCGCTGCTTGCCAAGGAAGAACCGCTTTACTTGACGCTTGCTGACAGCATCGGAAACTTTACGTTTACGGGTATCAAGGCTGGCCGTTACCGCGTCGTCGCGTTTGTCGATGGCAACGGCAACCACAAAATCGAACCTTCGTCGGAACTTGCGGGCGTCTGGATTTCGGACTTGAACTTGGATGAATCGACCAAGGATACGCTGTGGATTCCGCTTGCTGATCAGGATACGACGCCGGTGGAACTTGATAATGTTTCTCAGCAGTTTGCCAATGTCCTCGAAGCTACTTTTACGCGCCACGTGTATTTCGATTCCGTCTTTGCGAGAACTTCCAACTGCCGCCTCACTTCGTCCGATGGCGACACGCTTTATCCGAGCCTTGTCTATCTTGGAACCTCGGGCTCTCCGCGTTTCTATTTTGATCCGAAGCCGAAAGACGAAGTTTTGTACAAGTTTGCATGCAACATCGCGAAGGATTCGCTGAACCGCGCTCTAGATACGGCCAGAAATTTTGCGGAGATCGAATGGAAGGAAATGCCTTCGGATACTTTCCCGCCGAAAATTCAGACTGCGTCCATTTGGGGCAAGGCCAAGAATGCGTTCCCGAAGGATTCGCTGGTCGTCGTTTACAACAAGCCCGTTGTGGATTCCTTGAAGGACTTGTTCTTTGTTGTCGAGGGTAAGGATACCGTCCAGGTCGAAGTCAAGCAGATGGACCCTGTCCGCTTTGTGGTGCATCGTGGAAAACCCTGGGAAACCGATTCCAAGTTCAGTCTGTTGCGTGGGTACCGCGATACGACCTTGGCCAAGGCCGACAGTAACGGTGTCCGTGATACGGTAATCCAGACAAAGTACGAATCGAAGTTGACGTTTGAATCCGTTTCCAAGCTCAAGCTGGCTTCGCTTGCGGGCCGAATCCCGGGTGGAAAAACCGGCGATGTGGTGCGCCTCAAGTCCGTAGAAACGGGCAAGTTTGAATATGCTGAATGTTCTGCTCACGGTTTGTTTGCCTTTAGCGACCTTATCGAGGGTGGATACATTATCGATTACTATTTTGCTGAAAGGAGAATTGACTTGCCCGATGGCGGGTCGATGCATCCCTTCCGTTTTGGCTCTGCCTGGCGTGCCTCGCTTGATACACTGAAGATCAATAGTGGTGCGAATGATTTAGAAAAACTGTTGCCGAAGTTGCCGGCACTGCGTTAAAAGGATGGAAAAGAAGATGGATAAAATCCCTGCATTTGTGGCGCTTGACTTAGAAACGACAGGTCTTGATTTCGAGAAAGACGAAATCATCGAAGCTGCGCTTGTCCGTTTTGAAAATGGCGAACCGAAAGACAATCTCGATTTCTTGGTGAAGCCCTCTACTGCAGAACTACGACCGTTTATCGAAACGCTGACCGGGATTAGCAAGGCTGATCTCGATGCCGCTCCGGACTTTGCAACGGTCGCAGGGCAGATCTGCTCGTTCATTGGGGATCTCCCGATTGTGGCGCACAACGCCCTCTTCGATTCCAAGTTCCTGAAGCAGACATTCTCCAAGGTCGGCATTTCCTATGACACGCACGTGTTCTGGGATTCGCTCACGCTTTCGCGCATTGCATTCCAGGATGTTCCGAACCATCGCCTCGATACGCTAGTTGCTGAACTCGGCATTGAACGTAGCCGCGCCCACCGCGCATTGCCCGATGCCGATGCTTGCGGACGTTTGTTCGTGAAGGCTCTCGAAAAGATTTCTACGATGGATCCGTGGATTTACGATGCCCTTTCCAAGGTGGCCAAGGGCTCCGGTTACGAAACACTTTTCACTTCGAAAGTCGAGACGCTCGCCCCGCCGAAGTACAAGTTGCCTGAAGCTCCTGCCTTGGAAGCTTTGCCCAAGTCCAGGGCTCCGCGCGTGAGTGAATTCTTCAAGGAAGGCGGATTCATTTCGTTTGTCGTCGATGACTACAAGCCGCGTCACAACCAGCAGGATTTTGCTTCGGTCATGGAACGCAATATGTACAAGGGCGGCCTCTGCGTACTCGAAGCTCCGACTGGTTCCGGCAAGACTCTGTCTTACCTCATTACCGCTGCGAACAAGGCCATCACGGGCGAACGCGTGCTTATCAGTACCGCAACGCGCACCTTGCAGGAACAGCTCTGGAAAGAGGCGATTCCGCAGATTGCAAAGATTTACAATGGCGAACTCCGTCCGGCGATTTTGAAGGGCCGCGACAACTACCTTTGCCTTCGCAAGTTCGAAGAACTGCTGATGCATCCGCAGACGCTCCTCTCCGCCGAAGAACGCGATTCCTTCATGGCGCTCATTCCGTGGGTACTCACGACCGAAACGGGCGACATCAACGAATGCAATTCCTTTAGCCAGAGCCGCAATCGTGTGCTTTGGTCCAAGCTTTCGTGCAGCGCCTCTTGCTGCAGCGGCGAAAACCACTCGCATCACGAAAACTGCCCGGCTCTCATCGCGAAGCGCAAGGCCATGAATGCGAACATGGTGCTTGTGAACCATTCGCTTTTCCTTTCGGATTTGCAGCTCGACTTTGCGCTGCTCCCGGCTTACGAACATGTCGTCTTTGACGAAGCGCACCGCCTGCCCGAAATCAGTAACCAGGTGTTTGGACGCTCCATCTCGTTCTTTGGATTCAGAAACATCGCGAAGACGCTTGAACCTTCCAAGGTTGGCGGCGATGGCCTCATTGCCGAAATCGCAAGCCGCATTCCGGCAGATCAGCCGGAACTCCATGAACTCTGTGACAAACTCTCCGAAGCTCTGGGCGAAGCCGAAAAGGCTCTGCACCGCTTCTTCATGAAGATCGGCAAGAAGCTTGCCAAGCAGAAGAATGGACGTGGCGGATTCACGTATGTCAAGAGCATCTTGGCAGAATACGAGGCCGACCCGGCAACGTTCCTTGAACAGTACGCCAATGCACGCGCCTTGGCCGACAAGATTGTCGCCGCGGCTGCGGGAGCCGAAAAGCTCAAGGGCGTCGTGAGCGACCTCGAAGGACGCATGACGGAAATCGGTCACTTTATTTCTGACTTTGAATTTGTGACGAAGGCCGGTCGTAGCGATTGGGTGTTCTACATGGAAGAACCGTTCAATCCGCATACCATCAAGCTGCATGCGCTCCCGCTCCATTCCGAAAGCGTCTGGAAAGAAAAGTTCTATCCGTGGATCAAGTCTGCAACGTTTACGTCGGCAACGCTTTCTGTGCAGGCCGACCTCACGTACTATCTGCAAAAGATGGGCATGGATACGCTCCGCGTCAAGCAGCCGTTTGTCCGCATTTACACGGAACCTTCCGACGTGAACGATCGCCGCTCCGTGATGATTGCCAAGTATCTGCCGAAGCCCTCGACTCCGGAATATGGCGAAGCGTTGAACGAAACGCTCTTGAAGGTACTCCCGACCATCGAAGAAAATACGATGGTGCTGTTTACGAGTGTCGCGACGATGATGAGCGCCCAGGCTGCCCTTGCTCCGGCATTTGCCGAACGCAACAAGCTTTTGCTCTGTCAGCATGTCGACGGATCCTTGGACGGTCTCGTGGCGATGTTCCGCAAGGAACGTGGCGCTTGCCTCCTTGGTTGCCAGAGCCTCTGGGAAGGCGTGGACTTCCCGGGTGATGCACTCAAGTTGCTCGTCATTACGAAGCTTCCGTTCCCGAACCCGAGCGACCCGCTTGTCGCCGGCCTCACGAACGAGATGAAGGCTGCAAACAAGAACTTCTTCAAGGATTATTTTATCCCCGAAGCTTACATCGAACTCCGTCAGGGCGTGGGTCGCCTCTTGCGCAACGATTCCGATTCTGGCAAGGTCCTCATCCTGGACAATCGCGTTGTCCTCGAACGCTACGGCAAGACCTTCGCCCGCATCTGGAACTTCAAGAACCGCATCGCGAATTCCGCCGAAGACATCCTCCGCTTCGTGAAGTAAATCTTGCGACATTGTCACCCGGTCTGTCACCCCGGCCTCTGTGCCGGGGGCACCTTACACATTCCCTTTGCATTGTCATGCCGCACTTGTTGCGGCATCTCCTTTATTTAAATAAAAATGATATATTAAGGTATTATGGGAATGGAAATGTTATGTATAGACTTTTAATTGTGAAAGTTATTGCAATCTTGATTTTGTGTTTTGGTGTTGAAACTATGGCTTATGAGTTTCAATTTAAACCATTTTTTTGCAGATAAAAGATTCTAAAGGTCAAACATTGGCTGAAGCTTTGAGCCGTGTTTATTACGGAAAAATTCGTGTTGATGCAAAAAAAGGGGAGATGCTACTTTTTCCAACCTGAATATAGGGCTAATGATGTTGAATATGAAATAGATCATTGTATGTTGAATTATACTCAGATAAATGTTTATAGTCAGGCTGATAGATTAAATGGCATTGAATTGAAAGGTTTAGCTTGGATTGAAGGAAATTCTTATCGCACTAGACCTATTGGGGGCTAATGGAGCCGTTGGCGGGATTCTCAGATGTTTTCTTCGTCTGTTTGGAATCCAAGGACGGGATTGGTTTTTAGAAAGGAAAATGGTAAGTTTATTTTTGAATTAGGTGATAATCTTAAAAGAATTTATGATAAGCCTAATCAGAATAGTATTTTTGTTCCTAAAGCTCAACCCGAACCACAAAAGCCTCCTGTAAAGGGATATATAGATATCAGAGCTAGTGGTAGTGGCCAATCAAGCTATTACGAAGAGCGTCGATGATTTGGTGCTTTTTTCCTAGGATTGCATTTCCCCATACCCCAAAGCGTAGCGATCCCAAAGGGCGAAGCCCGGTCTCATAGCCCATGCCTTCACTGGATCCCCTCCCTAGCGGTCGAGGATGACAGCCTTCCCCCAACAAACCCCTTTTTACTTCCTACTTCCTACCGCCTACTTCCTACTGCCCATACCTGTTCACGTGTGTAGCCCCTTAACTAATGGGCCATTTTTTATTATATTTGGCTTCCTGTTTTAAGGTGGATAATGTTTGATTTAAGTTCTTTTTTTGATGGTATGTCGAAGCCCCTGCTTCGCAACGCCCACGCAAAGGCGTTCGGCAAAAAGGGCCTTTTAAACAATGCTCTCATCCAGTCCGAAACTTTGTCTCACTATTCCGACAAGGAACGTGTTGCGGGCTTGTTTTCCAAGATGGAAATGTGGCAGCGCCGCTGCCTGAACTTGATTTATCATAGCGGATCCCGTGGACTTGCCTTTAACGAACTCCGTCTGACTGTTCCTGTAGGTAAGAGCCGCGAACTCCAGACGTTCCTCCTCACGATGTGCCGCGAATACATCTTGTGGCGCTCTTTTGTGGGCGGAACTCCGATTTATACGGGCTTTAGCGACTTTATCGACTGCTTCGAAATTGCACCGGAAGGCGAAATCGACACGACTTCTCCGCTGATTTCTTACCAGAACCTTTTGGACTGGCACATTTGCATTGTGCTTGCGAATGCCAAGAAGAAGCAGCTCCGCATCAACACCAACGGAACGCTCCACCGTCGTGGCCGCCAAATCTGCGCGGAAATGTTCACGTCGGCAAACCGTGTTTCCGAAAAGACGAGCGAAAGCGAAATTTCGCTCATCTTCAGCTTCCTCGTTCAGAACGGCTGGCTCGAACGCGAGAATTCGTTCTTGCTCCCGTCCGCTTCTGCGATTGACTTTATTCACAAGAACGGTTTCCGTCTCCATCAAGAAGTGATTACCTGGTGGATCAAGGAACGCTTCCACGGCGATCGCGACCTGTGTGCCCGTCTTTTGCGCTGCCTGGGCGATGGCCTCTCGGCAACGGATGCCGCTCTCCTCTTCTGGGTGATGGATCCGTCTTTCCGCATCCAGGAAAAGAGCAAGGTGCAGCCTTGGGAATTCTTGCCGCGTCCGCTTTGCGAACTCTGGATCTTGGGCCTTGTCGATTTCCGCATGGCTCAGGGCAAGATTACCGCTGTTGTGCTTAGCCAGTCGGGCAAGGATTGGCTTGAAACGTCCTTCGCTTCGATTCCCGAAGCGAACCTCACGGCGCTCCCGAACTTTGACTTGGTCGTTTCGACGGGTATGGCTCCTCGCGTGCTTTACTCCCTCGCTTGCCTTGCGAAGGTCAAGAACGACGAAACGTTCCTCTGCTTCACGCTCGAAAAGGAAACTTATGTGGCGGGCCTCAAGTGTGGCTTCCCCGAATCCGAAGTGGAAAATCTCCGCAACTGGATCAAGCCGCCCGAGAACGTGGCATCGACTCTTGCCGAATGGAACGCTTCGTTCTACGGAGCCAAGGTCCGCACGGCTCGACTCCTGAAGGTCGAAAGCGCCGAAGTGCTGAGCGAACTTTCCCGCTTCCCGCAGTTCACCGAATGCACCGAAGAATACATTCCGGGTTATGGGTTCATCCTTAATCCCGAAAAGGAAGCCCGTGCGTTCGAAATTCTCGAGAACTACGGATTCTTCCCGTACGCAGGTGAATCGACGGAAAACCGTACGCCGGCATCGACCGACGAATGGCGTGCCGAGTTCACGATTGCATGGCCCGAATCCAAGAAGATCGATTACGAGCTGAAGGACGAAGCCGACGAAGCTTCTGCCCAGGCGACGATGGACTCGACCAAGTACGGTAGCATTTACCAGAAGCTCAGCACGTTCGATCTCGTGAAGGTGCTTCGCTATGCCAAGACGGTCGGTACCCCGCTTGCCGCAAAGATCATGGACAAGACCAAGCGAAACGCAAAGCTCGAAGAAAAGATGTTCTACGTGCATGCGCTCCACCTCGCTAAGTCTCCTTCGATGGTCGAAATCCAGGAAAGCGGCAAGGAAGAACGTTTCTCGCTGGACCTCTCCTTCATCCAGGAAATCAAGGTCCTCAGCAAGAAGGCTGCCGCCCCGCAAGCGTAAGCTCGGACTTAATGTCACCCCGCACTGAGCCTGCCCCGGACGAGTTCCGGGGTTGCGGGGTCTCCTTTTTGTCATCCCGGAATAAATCCGGGACGGCATCGCCTTTTTATTTGCTATCATTCCCTCAATGAAACTTGTTCGCATCCTAATCCTTGTGAACGCCCTCGCCGCGTTCTCTTTCGGAGCATCCTCTTCTATGGAAAATCTTCTGTTTAATGGCCGCTGGGCCCATGATAACGGCGTAAGCCGCGCCAGTGCGCCTGCCGCTTCCATCACGTTCAACGCCAAGGCCTCCGCTGTTACGGTGACGCTCGAAGGCCACTCCCGCTGGCGTCTCGATCGCGACGGCAAGCAAATCGACCAGTTCGAAGTCCGCTCGAAAGAACAGCACACGACCAAGGTCCAGGATGACGGCTCATTCCACAAGTACCGCTTCATCAAGATTAGCGAAAGCGGTGTTCCCGAAATCAAGTTCTACGGCATTTCCGTCCAGGGCGAGTTCGGCGATGCTCCCCAAAAGTCTAAGCGTCGCATCGAGTTCATCGGGGATTCCTTTACCGTCGGCTACGGATGCGAAGGCTCTTCTGCCGAGGATGCTCCCGAATTCGACAAGACGAACGCTTCCAAGAGCTATGCCTACCTCCTTGCAAGCGGTTTCAATGCCGACTATCAGGTGAATGCTTTCAGCGGTCGCGGACTTGTGCGCAATTACGACAACATCGTTCCGGATTGGACGCTTGAACGCCTCTACGATTACACGGTTATGGGCTCCGTGACCGAATATGCCAAACCCGAACGCTGGAATTTCGAAGATTTCCACCCGCAAGTCATCGTGCTTTTTGTCGGAATTAACGATTTCCAGGGCAATCCTCCGTATGCGGATAAAGAAAAATTCAAAAAAGCATATTTTAATTTTCTTACAAAGCTCCGCAAGGCCCATCCGGGCGTAAAGTTCCTGCTCGTTTCGACGAAAGTCTGGCCCAATGACGACCTCGGCCCGACCATAAAGGCCATTTACGACGAGCAAGTCGCTGCCGGATTCAACGACCTCGACTACAAACACGTCTTTACGTCGAATGTCGGCCTGCACGGACACCCCGATACGCACTCCCAGGAGGAGCTTGCAAGCACCTTGAGACCCATAATAGCTCGGCTTGGACGATGGCTTTCGAGATAATTTAGGATATCAAAAGACCTTTTTAGTATATTTAAATCAGCTGTTGTATTATTGGAATAAGTGATTATGTCGACAAAGGTTATGCGAAAGGTCTATACCCTTTTCAGGATGAATTTCCTGATCATTGTGCTTTTGATGGTTACCGTCATAGCCATGTTTGCCTATAGGCATTTCCTGGACGACATTTACGACATCAACCTCGGCGAGTATCCTTATGTGGTCGCGAGTGCGGACTCCATTGACGGAGGCACTTCGGCCATTGCGATGGTGCGTACCGACAGCTCGGTGCTTGTCGAGTACGAACTCCGTGAAGGCTACGCTTACCCGTATGTGGGTATCAAGATTTATCTCGGTGACGGCAAGACGGCTGGCCGTGACCTTTCCAAGTTCGACAGTATCTTTGTGTGGCTCAAGCCGCGCAACGAAGGTTCCGTCCGCTTGTATATGCGCGGTTACGACAGCGTTCTCTACCGCAAGAACGACGAAACTTCGCTCAAGTTTAACGAAATCGAATTTACTCCGATGAAGGAACCGTATCCGGCCGTGTTTGTCCCGCAGGAATTCCGCGTGGCTGGCTGGTGGGTGTCCCAGAACGAAATCAACGTCCACAAGGCCCGTGTCGATCTCTCGAACATTCCGCTTATCGAAATCCAGACCGGAACGAACGCTCCGCTGGGCTATGGCGGCATGGAAATCAAGGGGCTGCGCTTCAAGGGCAAAAAGATTTCGCAGGTGGACCTCGTGACCACTCTGGTCGCTCTCTGGTTCGTCACCTTCCTTATCATCCTGATCATCAGATTCTTTGACTACAGTCGTGAACGCGCTGCCAACAAGAAGAAGCAGGAAGAACTCAAGAAGAACCTCCGCGCCCTCGAAATCGAGAAGAGCGAATATGAACGCTCCAGCAAGGAAGACCCGCTTACCGGCTGCCTCAACCGTGCCGGCTTCAGTGGGGTGCTTCTCCGCGAACAGGAAAAGCTCAGCCGCACCGGCAATCCTGTGTCGTTTATGATTTTCGACATTGACCACTTCAAGGAAGTCAACGATACCTACGGCCACCTCGTCGGTGACGAAGTCCTCGTGAATCTTGCAAAGCTCGTGCAGAGCATGATCCGCAATACCGATTCCCTCGTGCGTTGGGGCGGTGAAGAATTCGTTATCCTGAGTGACGAAACGAGCATCCAGAATGCAGCCTTCTTGGCCGAAAAGCTCCGCAAGGCAATCGAATCGACGGCCCTCATTAGCCAGCAGCAGGTGACCTGCTCCTTCGGCGTGACCGAAATGGTTCCGGGCGAAGATCCGAAGTCGCTTATTGCCCGTGCCGACAAGGCTCTGTACACCTCGAAGGAAGGCGGACGTAACCGCGTGACCGTGGCGACGTTCAGGCGCAATCATTAAGGGTTCTTGAGATGAATCGCATTTTGCTTGCTTTCGCTCTTGGTGTTGCTGCTCTCCTGGTTGTCTCTTGCTCGAAGCACCCCGAAGTGGATGACTTCAAGCAAATCCAGTTGCACTGGAATGCATTTGACGAAGCCGCCGAAAATGCCGAACGGAAGGACGGCTGTGTGATAGAAATCACATCGAAGGTTATGCGAGACCCGGTGGTGACCAAGTCCCAGCTTGTCGAAATCTCTTACGAGGTCAGCTACCGAGTTGACGAAAAGGGCGCCATTTCCTTTGATGGCCGCTGTAGCGACGATCGATTTGCCGATTTGACGGAATGTTCGTGGCAGGCGACCTGTGGTGTCGGTTCGGCTTCTGTTGTAAAATTTCACAACGAACGATAGTTCTGTGCCCTAACCTATTGAGCCATATAAAGATATCTTTATGGTGGTTCAAACCGCCCGTACTGTCTTGTTTGGATGAGGATAGGGAAGTTGTCTTTTTGACAGTGTCCGGTGCCGTTTGATGTGAGGATTTTCTGTGAAGCCGATTTTTGAATACACTGATTATCGCGAATGGATTAGAGACGCTTTTGAAGATTTTAAAAAGCGCAAGACTGTTATATCCTGGCGATACATGGCGATGAAGCTCGGCGCGGATCCGGGAAACCTCCTGCGCATTTCCCAGGGCAAGATCCACCTGGCCGTAAACTTCATCAAGCCTATGGCGGAGTTCTTCGAACTTGACGAAAAGGAAGCGGCATACTGGACGGAACTTGTTTACTTTGGTCGTGCCAAGAGCGACCAGGAAGCGCTCAACCATTACGAAAAGATGCAGGCCCTCAAGGGAATTCCCCTGAAGCGCCTGGCCAAAAAAGAACTCGAATTTTACCGTCATTGGTACTACAACGCTATCCGTTCTGTTATCGGTATTTGTAATTTTAAAGATGATTATGGGGGTCTTGCGGAATGCTGCACACCCGCCATCACGGTGGAACAGGCTAAGGATGCCGTCAAGCTTTTGCACGACCTGAACATGATCTCTGAAAACAAGGATGGGTACTGGAAGGTGAACGACACGTTTGTGAGCACCGGTGGCAACTGGAGATCCGAAGCTGTTCGGACGTTCCAGAAAGAGACGATTCGCCTTGCGGGTGAATCGCTTGAGCGCCATGCGCCTCCTCTGCGCGACATCAGTACCGTGACGATGACGTTCAACATGAACGATATCCAGCTCATCCGCGAAAAAATTAAGGAGTTCCGTTCGGACTTGCTCCGCTTGTCGCAGGACGGGACGGGTGACGATACGGTGTTCCAGCTGAACGTTCAGCTGTTCCCGCTTGCGTTTACCAAGAAGTTGCAGGAGAAGGGAAAATGAAACGGCTAGCCTGTTTACTTTCAGCTTTCTTGCTTTGGAACTGCTCGGATAAGGTTGCCGGAGGTCCCGGTAGCGAGACGACGAACGGCATTGCCTACTTGGGCAATGGCTCTGTGGCGTCATATGCAAGAATTGCCGTACGTAGTGTCGATTACACGTCGTCTGTTGACAGTGCGACAAACGAGCTTGTGAATTCTGGATTCTATGCGGATTCTCTTGGTCGCTTCTCGTTCGAGGCTCCGGATGGCGAGTACCGCCTGACGATTGTGCATGGCGGATCTGCTTACACCGGACTTTACACGACGAAGGGCGATACGAGCATCGGCTCCATCAATCTTGAACCGACCGCCTCTCTCCGTGGCTTTGCCGATGTTCCTAAAAAGTGTAACTTCGTATGGGTGGGCGTGCGTGGCATGGATGTGCTTGTGCGCTCGGACTCTGTCGGCCGCTTCATGCTCTCGCAGTTGCCGTCGAACGATTCGTTGGATGTGTACTTCTTGCGCGGTGACGACAACACGGTCTACGATAACTTGTCCGTGAAACTGGAACCGAACAAGACCGAAATGATTGACCTCCAGCCGGAAAAACCGGATCCGAACGAAGGAAAGGTCACGTTTGTCGCTGTTGCTGACGGCAAGGCGGTTCCGTATGCATCTCTCGCGATCCGCAAGGCCGATGCCCGCGTGGAATCCCTGCGTGTGAGCAACGTCGTTGTCGATGCCGATGTTTACGCCGACCAGGACGGTCTGTTTGCGATTGATTCCCTCAAGTCTGGCGATTACCGCCTGACGGTGATGCAGTCGGGGCTTTCGTATTCCAAGGTGCTTTCTGCAAAGCAGATTGCGGCGCTCGATACGGTTGAACTCCAGGAAACGTCGAACTACATGAGCCGTGTGACCCTCCATGCGGGCGATAGCTTTGCCTGGGTGGGCGTCTATGGCCTGGACGTGGTGACGAAGACGAACGAAGAAGGCGTGTTCTCGCTCCCGTTGCTCCCGTCGAACGACTCCCTTGAAATCTACGTCATTGATGAAAAAGATAGTTTGTATGTAACTAAGAAAATCGTGCCCTCGGAAGGCGATGTCGATTTCGATTATCCGTCCGTCATAATTCAGGACTTTGAAACGGATACCGCAAGCTGGTATTTTAGCGTGGATTCCATCGGTTCCAAGGTGATTTCTAAAGCCTTTGAAGATGATAAGGATCGCAAGTCTAAAGTGTTCCACGGCAAGTACAGCTTGGTCGGTACGAACAATACTTACGCTTGGGTTGTGACGGGTATGTACCTCCGCGACGAAGGCTGGAACCTCTCCATGCTCGATTCTATTTCGTTCTATGCCAAGGGTTCGGGCCAGATCCGAGTTTCCCTTGAAAACTGGACACGTGAATCCGAAGTGGCGGGGCTCTCGCTCAAGGCCGCCTCGGGATGGAAGGACCTGAATTCGCAGAAATGGACGCGTTACGTCGTGAAATACGATGACCTGTGCTATACGGCTCAGGATGTGGAAAACTGCTATATCGCCTGGAATACGCTCAAGGACGATGTCCGCCAGCTGCACTTCTTCGTCCGTAACGGAACGGAATTCTATCTGGACGATATAGAGCTTTACGGCGCACTTTTCTAAGATTTAAGTTTTTAATACTAATAGAAAATTAATCTGTTTTTACGAGCAAACTAAAAAGAAAACTTGCTTGGCAATAAGCAGGTTTGTTTTCTTTTTGTAGTGTTTAGGGGCGTCGTTTAGAGAAAAAAGCGTCGGCCAAGGATGGGGAGGGTGCAGGGAGGGGCCCGTGCGGCCTTCGCAACTCCGAGCTGGGGCCCCTCCCGCATGCTAAACTTCTTAAATTAAAGATTTAAAACTCTAGTTTTAGTGGTAAAGCCCTTTTAAGATAGGTCTGAATTAAGTATCTTTGTATACATGCAGTCTATTGAATCAGAAGCAAAAATTGCTCAGGAATATCTTGCCCGCATCGCTAAGGATGCCGAGGCAAAGTTTGATGAACATCTCCCCCCTGTAAAGGACCGTCCGTGCCGTTTGCACGAGGCTATGCGCTACTCCATGTTCGCAGGCGGCAAGCGCTTGCGTCCGGGCCTTGCCAAGGCCGCGTTCGATATGTTTGGCGGCAAGGGTGACAAGATCTGGCTTGCGACGAGCGCTCTCGAAATGCTCCACACGTTCAGCCTTATCCACGACGACCTTCCGTGCGTCGATAACGACGACTACCGCCGTGGCAAGCTCACGAGCCACAAGAAGTTTGGCGAATCGACTGCCGTGATGGCTGGCGACGCCCTCTGCATCCACGCTTTTGAGATGATGGGCAAGACCGGTAACGCCAAGGCTATCGAAGTCCTCGCACACCTGCTCGGCACGTACGGTATGATCGGTGGCGAAATGACCGATATCGAATGCGAAGGCAAGACGGTCGATCTCGAAATTGTCGATTACATTCACTACCACAAGACCGCAGCTCTCATCGAAGCTTCGCTTTTGGTGGGTGCAATGCTTGCCGATGCAAGCGAAAAGGATATGGAAATCGTTCGCAACTACGGCCGCTCCATCGGGCTTGCCTTCCAGATTGTGGACGATATTTTGGACATTGTCTCTACGACCGAAGAACTGGGCAAGGACGCCGGTTCTGATATCGAAAAGGGCAAGGCCACTTACCCGTCTATCGTGGGACTTGAGAAGTCTAGAGAACGCGCTAGGGAACTCTATGAGGAATCCATCAAGGCATTGGACGGCCTCAAGTGTGATACCTCTATCCTCCGTTCTATTGCGGCATACATCATTACCCGAGTAAAATAAATGGAACTGAAAGACGTAAAGTCGCCTCAGGACTTGAAGCACTGCTCCATCGACGAGCTTTACCACCTGGCAACGCAGGTCCGCGAGACCATTATCGGCCAGGTGTCCAAGCACGGTGGTCATTTGGCGTCGAGCCTTGGCGTTGTTGAACTGACTCTTGCGCTTCACTACGTGTTCAACGCACCCGATGACAAGATCATCTGGGACGTGGGGCACCAGGCGTACGTGCACAAGTTATTGACCGGCCGTTACGACCGCTTTGATACCTTGCGCCAGCAGGGCGGAATTTCCGGATTCCTGAAGAGGAAGGAAAGCGTTTACGACTGCTTTGGAGCGGGACACGCCACGACGTCTATTTCTGCGGCTCTTGGCTTTGCTGTCGCTCGTGACCGTTTCAACCGCAACAACAACGTGGTCGCCGTCATTGGAGATGGCTCCATGACGGGCGGTATGGCTTACGAGGCTATCAATAACGTTGGCGCCTCCAAGCAGAACATGACCATCATCTTGAACGATAACAAGATGAGTATCGCACCGAACATTGGCGGTTTTAGCAAGTACCTGAACCGCGTGATTTCGGACCCGGTTTACAACAAGATGCGTACCGACCTGGATCGCCTGATGAATCGTCTGCCGGGCATCCTGGGTTCTCGCTTCCGCGACCTCTTCTTGCAGGTCGAGAATGCGGCGAAGAACGCCGTGAAGCCTGGTCGCTTCTTTGAAGACTTGGGCATCCGCTACTTTGGTCCGATTGATGGTCATGACATTAACGAACTCGTGATGATCCTTGAACGTGTCAAGCACCAGCAGGGTCCGTGCCTTGTTCACGTGCTGACCGAAAAGGGACGCGGTTTTTCGGCTGCCGAAAAGAATCCGACGAAGTATCACGGTTGCAGCGCGTTTGACCCTGAAAGCGGACTCCCGCTTGCTCCGGGCAATCCGAACCCGTCTCTCACGAGCGTGTTCGGCAATACGCTTTTGGAACTTGCCAAAAAGGACAAGCGTATCATGGGTATCACGGCTGCCATGCCTACGGGCTGCGGCATGGATATCGTGATGAAGGAACTCCCGGAACGCGTGATTGACGTGGGCATTGCCGAAGAGCATGCCGTGACGTTTGCCGCGGGTCTTGCCTGCGAAGGCATTGTTCCTGTAGTCGCTATTTACTCGTCGTTTATGCAGCGCGCATACGACCAGATTATCCACGACATTGCTTTGCAGAACTTGCATGTGGTGCTTGTGCTTGACCGTGCCGGCCTTGTTGGCGCTGACGGTCCGACGCACCACGGTGCTTTCGATTTGTCGTTCTTGAGAACGGTTCCTGGAATGACTGTCATGGCTCCTTCCAACGAAAACGAATTGCGCGATATGATGATTGCCGCAATCGATATGGAAGGCGTTGTGGCGATCCGCTATCCGAGAGGCACTGCGCTTGAAGCTGAGCTCAAGCCTTCGGAAGGTCCGTTCGATCATAAAAGCCCCAAGATTCTTGAGAAGGGCTCCGGCATACTCCTTCTGGGCGCCGGCTTCATGACAAATGAACTCAAGAAAACAGCCTCCGTGCTTCGTGAAAACGGATACAACCCGACGCTTGTGGATGCCCGTTTTATTAAGCCGCTCGACCAGGAATGCTACCGTTCGTTGTTCGACAGCCACAATGTCATTGTGACCTTGGAAGACAACACGCTTGTGGGTGGCTATGGTTCAGCTATTGCGGAATTGTTGTCCGATCTCGGCTACACGGACAAGAAGCTGTTCCGGTTTGGTCTTCCGGACAGGTTCGTTGAACAGGGAGAAATCAAAGCTCTCTACAAGATCTTAGAAATTGACGGGGAATCCGTCGCCAAACAGTTGATGGAAAAAATATGAGTGAAGAAGAAAACAAACCGAAGCGCACTGTAAGAATGACGCTTGACCGTAAATTTGGAGTTAGCGAAGCTCCTGAACGCCGCCCTCGCCGTAACGACGACGATCGTGGTTCCTTTGGCGACAAGCCCTTTGGCCGTGGCGAACGCCGTTTCGACCGTGATCGCGGTGACCGCCGCTTTGACCGTGGCGAACGTCGTTTTGATCGCGACCGCGATGAAAACCGCGAAGACCGTCCGTTCAACCGTGACGAACGCCGTGGCGGTGGCCGCTTTGACCGCGACCGTCGTCCGCGCCGCTTTGGCGACAAGCCGTT
Source organism: Fibrobacter succinogenes (assembly GCA_902779055.1). Taxonomy (GTDB): domain Bacteria; phylum Fibrobacterota; class Fibrobacteria; order Fibrobacterales; family Fibrobacteraceae; genus Fibrobacter; species Fibrobacter succinogenes_K. The sequence continues at coordinate 106,291 of CACZAD010000008.1, forward strand.
TGGCCGTGACCGTGGCCCGCGCCGTGACGGTGCCGTGAACGCCCCTGTCTACCGCCAGCGTCCGGAACAGAAGGATCCGATTGACGAAAACTTGGACGAAGCCGCACTCGAAGCACGCGCCGCCCAGATTGAAACGGTGGACGAAGCCGCTTCCAATCCGCCTTGGTTCAAGAAGCTTATCGCTTGCACGACCGAAAAGGGTCGCGAACGCGAAGGCCGTTTCCTTGGCGAAGGCGTTCACGTTGTCGAAGAACTCGTGAAGCACCACCGCGAAATCGTCATCTCCGTTTACATGGTTGAAGGGTTCGAAAATGCAGAACTTCTCGAAGCCATCAACGAAGCTGAAATCATGTTGCACGTGCTTACCGAAGAACAGATGAAGCGTCTTTCTTCTACGATCACGACTCAGGGCATCATTGCCTACTGCAACATCGCAAGCAAGAAGCCTGTCTACGAAACGAGCCGCAGCGTGCTTACGCTTGTGGACGCCGTGCAGGATCCGGGTAACCTCGGTACGCTCTTCCGCACGAGCCTCGGTTTCAATTCCTCGGGCATGATTCTTGGCCGCGGTACCGTGAGCCCGTTCAACCCGAAGGTTGTCCGTGGTTCCTCGGGCACGTTCCTCCGTGTTCCGTTTGAATTTGACGTGGATCTCGTGGACCAGATCAACTTCTTGCGTAGCAAGGGTTACACAATCATCGCTACGGATTTGCACGCTAAGCAGTCCCTCCGCGAAATCGCTCCGCACAAGCTCCGCAAGATGGCATTCCTCGTGGGTAACGAAGGTGCCGGCACGAACCCGTACTTCATCGAACTTGCCGACGAAACGGTGAAGATCCCGATGAGCAGCGAACTTGAATCTCTGAACGTGGCGGTTGCACACGGCATTCTCTCTTACGAAGCCGCCCAGATTCAGGAGGAATTGAAGTAATGACGTGCTTTTACGATCGCCTTGAACAGCGTATTGCAAAGTGCGGCAACCCGGTGTGCATGGGCATGGATCCTGTGCTCAAGCTCATTCCGCTCGAAGGCACTCCCGAAGACCGCATCAAGCGCTTCTATTCCGACATTTTGGAATGCTGCCTCAAGCGTAACGTGCAGCCCGCCGTCGTAAAGCCGAACAGCGCTTATTACGAATGCGTGAGCGTGCAGGCGATGCTCGTTCTGCAGCAGCTCATTGCCGATTACAGAAGCGCAGGCATCCCAGTTATCTTGGATGCAAAGCGCGGTGACATTGGTAAGTCCAGTGCCGCCTATGCAAACGCCGCTTACGATGTTTACCGTGCAGACGTCGTGACCGTCTCTCCGTGGATGGGTGCCGATTCCGTCGGTCCTTTCATTCGCGAAAATAGCGAGAACGGTGCCTACGTGCTCCTCCGCACGAGCAACAAGGGTGCCCACGACTTCCAGGATCTGAAGGTCCGCGACGCCGCAGAAGCATTCTACTCCGTTGCTGACAAGATTGTGGAATGGGACGCTGGCAAGGGCTACCTCGGTGCTGTTGTCGGTGCTACCAATCCGGGCGAACTCGAAAACATCACGCGCTACATGTCCCAGGAAAAGAAGTACGAAATTCCGTTCCTCATTCCGGGCGTGTCCATTCCGGGTGTTCCGGGTGGTCAGGGCGGTGATGCCAAGACGGTTCTTCAGGCTATCCAGAACGGTGGCGGCAAGCGCAAGTTCCACGTGCTCAACTCGAGCAGTGGCCTGAACTTTGCATGGCAGCGTAACGATACGCCGGCCAACTATGCAAACGACTGCGTAGACGCCCTCGAAAAGCTCGCCGAGGCCTGCCAGGTTTAAGCGGTTAGATGCGTTTCCTTGCTGCCATAATCTTTTCGATTGCCATCATCGCAGTGGCGTTCCATTACGCGAAGCCGCTGCCGGGCACGAACTTTGACGAATCCTTCTTGCCGAAGGCTTCGTCTGTTCGCTATGTGGCTGCAGGGCACGATGCATCGGTCGCTGGGCTCTTTTGGATCAAGGGCCTTACCGAACTTGGCGAAAGCTACCTCACGGGTAAGGAATATGCGTATCTGGGCCATGTCGCCGAACTTTCGACGAGCCTGGATTCGCTGTTCTACACTCCCTATTATTTTGTCGGTGGCGTGACTCCGATTGACGCTCCCGACACTTCTGATTTTTCCGTGTTGCGCCGTGCGACTCGCGTTTATCCCGAGTACTGGCGCCTTTCTCTTTACTACGCACTGCGCCTTGCTCGTGGCCCATACCCCAACAGGACCGAAGCCGCCAACGTGATGCGCAAGTATTTCGATAGTCCGGATTCTACGATCCCGGATCACATCCGCACGATTTACCGCAGCTTTGAACTCGACTCCATGCAGACCGAGACTGCGCTTGAAACGATCCTGAACGACGTGATGCAACCGCGTTTCAAGAAATTCCGTGCAAGCTTTTATACAAAGATTCTCAAGCTCCTCGGTTACAAGGGCTTGATTGCCGATTACGATAAGGATGAAAATTACCAGAAGGTCAAGACTCTTGTCGATGGCATGACTGAAGGGCGAATCCATCCTGCTATCGTTTACCGCGAACTCCTCGCCATGAAAAAAGTCGAGGAACCCGTTGCGGATTCTACTGCATCGTCGTCGCCCTGACGAAGGGTTCAGTCAAATCTCGTAATTAAAAATAATGGATCCTCTCCCTGATGGTCGAGGATGACTGTGCTTTTGGATGACGTGAATTATTTCCCGCAGCGTGCGGAGTTTTTCTCAAGTCCCATCAGCTCGAACGCTGTTTTGCAGCGGTTGAACAGTTCCTTGGATTTGGCGGGATCTGTTTTGCTGAGAACCTTTGCGCGGTGGTAAAGGATGTTTGCCGTTGTGTAGGGCGTGTTGGCTTCGACCGACTTTGCTTCGGCCTTGCTGTAGATTTTATCGGCGTCGCTCTGGTTCCATAATTCTGCCATGCGAGCCTCTGTCCAGTAGTAAATTCCCGTGTCGTCGTCGATGCGCTTGTCGACCATCTTGAGGGCCTTCTTGGCCTGCTTTTCGTTACGGACGCCGGCGTATGCGATTGCGCATTCCGAATAAAGCGTTCCTTGCAGCTGGTCATCGAGCTTGTCGAGTTCGTCTTCGTTGACGCTTTCGCAGAGCGAAACGGCTTCGCTATATTTTTCCTTGGCGTTCTTCAGGCCCACTTTGGCCTTGACGAGCATAATGCGCGTTGAGACGTCCAGCCAGTCACTTTTGACATAGTTCAATAGCGAATCAGCCATTTCGAAGTCGAGGCTCATAGTGCGGATCTGGCCCATGGCGATAAAGATACGGCTTTCGGCATTCCGGTCGGCTTCCTTGCGGCTTGCGACGAGGGCGCGTTCCAGTTGCGAATATCCTTTGGAAAACTTTCCTGCCTTAAAAGACTTTTGTGCGCGTGCGGCGAGCAGCCCCGATTCCGAGGCAAAAGACGTGGCAACCCCGCTCAGGGCAAAGCAAAGGGCAAGCTTGATTGCGTTTCGCATTACCATAGCGTCTCCACGACAAAGGGTACAGAATCGTGCTTAGGAATGTTGCTGCGGAAGAGCCACATCTTGGAAATGCCGGACATCAGGTCGTCTGCGCTTTGCAGCGTCGATTCCGTCGTGTTCATGAAGTCTTGCAGCCCGACTGTGACCGTACCAAAGTCATTGACAAGGTTGTCTACACGGTCGACTGTCGAATCCATGGAGTTGAGGAGCGACGTGACCTGGCCCGGGAGAGGCTTGAAGTCTTCGAGCAGGTTGCCTACGTTGTCCGTGACTTCGTTGGCGCGGCTAATCAGTGTCGGAACGCTAGTCTTCATTGTATCAAGCAAAACCGAAGTCTTTTTCAGTACGTTCTTGCCGACGTATGTGATTTCGTCAAGACGGTACAACTGTCGGTTTAGGTTGTCGTAAAGTGTGCGGGAGCCGAACAATGCGCCCATGGTCGTTCCTGTGTCGAGTGCCATGGCGATAAGCGTGTCGGCTGCGTCGATGAGGTTGTTTACACGGCCCAAAATCTGGTCTGCTTTTTCGAGGACGGTTTCGATGTCTTGAGCCTTGCCAGCTCGAAGGGTGTCACCGTTTTGAAGCACCTTGCTTCCTTTGCCTCTCGAAATGTCGATGTTGATGACGCGCGCCGAAATCATGTTCTGGTCGCGGATGGCGTAGACAATGGCGCTGTCGGTGATCAGGTCCTGGTACTTCTGCTCGATGGAAAATTCCATACGGACGCCCGTGCCGTTGGGGTGGATCTTTGTTTCGGTGATCTGTCCGACGTCTACACCGCTGATCTGTACTCGGGTGCCCTTCTTAAGGCCTAGCGCCTTTTCGAATGTACTGTAGAGCTTGTACTCGTTGGCCTGGATGATTCGGTCGTTGAGATGGTGGTAGAGCGCCAGCGCAAAAATCATGATGGCAACAGAACTCAATATGCCGACCAGGAGGCCGGACATTTCCATCCAGTTGATTTGTTTAATCCTTTGAAATGCCATTGTTTTCGAGAAATATAAATAGATTATATTGTCAAATTGAAAATAATTGATTTTTTTCGAGGAAATATGGATTTTTTTGAATTTTTGAATACCGCCGTGACCCCATACCATACGGTGGATTGCCTCAAGTCGTATTTTAAAGAAAAATCCTTTGTCGATTTGGGTTCTGGAGAGGCACTTGCTTCGCAGAAGGCCTATTTCGTGTGCCGTGGGGCTTCGATTATCGCCTTCCGCACTCCGAAGAATTTTAGCGCACAGTCGCGGTTCAGGATTGCGCTTGCCCATACGGATTTCCCGACGCTCAAGATTTCGCCGAATCCGGATGGCATGAATGCGGGTGTGTGTACGCTCCACACGGAGGTGTACGGTTCGCCGTTATATACGAGCTGGCTCGATCGCGACTTGGGTTATGCGGGTGCGCTGGCCTATGTGGATGCGTCTGATTCAAAGACTCTCAAGACGAAACTCATTCGCGGCAAAAAGCTTTTCAGGATTCCGCAGTTGGCGGTTCACTTGAATCGTAATGTGAACCAGGATGGGCTTAAGCTCAATCCGCAAATAGATTTTAACGCCCTCTGGAGCAGCGCTCCTGAAACTGGCAAGAACTTGTTCGTGTCGGCGCTCGAAAAGGAACTCCCCGAAGGTGCCCGTTTGATCGATTTCGATGTACAGCTTTTTGACGCCCAGCCTGCGAATCGTGGCGGGTTTAACGACGAATGGATTTATTCGGGCAGGCTCGACAACCTGAGCAGCTGCCACGCCATTGCAGAAGCAATTGTGGGGGCTAAGTCGGCTGAGAACGATTGTTTTGTGGCTTGCTTCCTCAACAACGAAGAAGTCGGCTCCACGACGCGTGAAGGTGCCGCCGGCAACTTCCTGCAGAGCGTGCTGGATGAAGTATTTGCAAGAATGCCCCAAACCTCAAAGCGAGCTTGCGAGCGACCCCATACCTCATACCTAGCGGAGTCCATTGCTTTATCAATTGACATGGCGCACGCCGAACATCCGAACCACACCGAAAAGCACGAACCGAATCACGCCCCGCTGCTGGGCAAGGGCATTGTGCTAAAGACAAATTCTCAAAAGCGCTATGCAAGCGACTTGATGAGTTCTGCAAACCTCCGCTTGCTTTGCGAACAGGCCGACATTCCGCTTCAGGTGTTCATCACGCGTAACGATATGCCCTGTGGTTCGACCGTAGGCCCGACGGTTTCTGCAAATCTCGGCATCCCAACGGTGGACATTGGCGAACCGATGCTCAGTATGCACAGCATCCGCGAAATGATGTCTGCAAAAGATCATAAGGATATGATCAAACTCGTGACAACGTTTTTCGCTTGATGTCGTGGCGCTCCGTTATTGTTAAAATATGATTTTGTTATCTTTACGTTGTGTTAAAGAGTACATGGAAGGATATGAAAAATCTTATCAATAAAATCAAGAACTATATGACATTGCTGGAACGTTGGGATAATAAAACCCGTCTGTTCTTAATCTGGGGCGCCCTCTGTCTTTTGGCAAACCTTTTCTGCACAGAAGCGAATGCCTTTGGTGGCGATCAGAACTATTGGGTAGACTGGGTTAAAAAACTGGCTAACGGTGGTTTTGAAAAGTTTGATGGAAACTACCCGCCGCTTTACGTTTTTTGGCTCTGGGTCGTGTCCAAGATTTACGTCTTGACGGATATTCCCGTGGATAGGACGTTCATGCTGAAGTTCATTTGCCTGTGGCCGGTGTTCTTTGTGCATTTGGGCCTGGTCGATGTTGTCAGCCGTTTTGTGGCAAAGTCCCGTATGCAGCCGGTAATGGCGAATCTCGTGATGGCCTTTGTCGCTCTCAACCCGGCGCTTTTGCTCGATGGTCCTGTTTGGGGACAGGTCGATTTGTTCCCTTGCATTTTTGGCATTGCGGCCCTTTACTGCGTAAACTTCAAGCACAAGATGAAGTATGCCGCCATGTTCTTTGCACTTGCCGTATTGGCGAAGTTCCAGATGATCCTTTTGCTGCCTGTGTTTGGAGGAATCTTTATCCGTCAGTACAAGATTTCGTGGCGCGGGTTCCCGGCAATGATTGTTGCTATCCTGCTCGTGTTTTTGCCGTTCATCGTTTCGGGAAACCTGGGCAGAATGCTTTCGCACGCCTACGTCAATACCACAAGCCAGTATCCGTTTGCCACTTACAATGCGGCGAACCTCTGGATGCTCACCGTGGGTAACTTGAGCCGTGACGCTACGCCGTTCTTTGGATTATTGGCAGACGGAGTCGGGCTCCTCCTTTCGCCTTCGTGGGTCGGAAAGATTCTCTTTGTCATCGTGTCCGTTTACATCTTGAAGTGTTCGCTTTTTGCAAAGAGCCTGCGCAGGACTTTTGAACTAGCAACGCTGAGTGCGTTCGCGTTCTTCGTGCTTTTGCCGGGAATGCATGAACGTTACCTTGCCTACGCCGTTCCGTTTGCTTGCGTCTGGATGGCCCTGGACTTGAAAAAGTCCTGGTTCTGGGCCGTCGTCATTACCGCCCTCTGTGCAACGAACATCGAAGTGGTCAACGGCTTGTCGGGTGCCAATCTTTGGCCCTGGATTTCGTGCGCTGCAGTCCTTGCTTTTGTGTTTGCGATCATCCATTCGCTCTTCCCGAAATTCTTCCCTTGCCTGGGTGGCGCAATCCAGAACGTCCGCATTCCGCGTGTGGCGCCGTATGTGCTTTTGTCTGTGATTCTTGCGGCGAATCTTGGCTGCGAAATCAGGAACTCCAGACCGATTGCGGTCCAGCTCCTCCCGAATCAAATGTACCTGACGAACTTGCCGATCGAAGCGTACACGCAGGAATATGGCAAACCGCGAATCAACAGGAGCGTCGATGGTAAAAAGCTTGCCGTCAAGGGCCGCTCATTCGATAACGGTATTGGTTCTCATGCCGCATCTAAGATTCTCTTCAGGTTGCCTGCCGATGCTGAAACGCTGGAATTTATGGTTGGCGTCGATGACGAAGTTTCGGGTGGCGGTTCCGTCAAGTTCCGCATTACTTCTTCTGATGAAGTCCTCTGGTCTAGCGATGTCATCCGCGGAAACCAAGCTCCTGTTTGGGGCAAGGTCAACGTGTCCGGTCGCGAGTCCATCAATCTTGAAATGGATGCCAACGGTGACAATGCGTATGACCATGCGGATTGGCTGAACCTTATCCTTACGAAGAAGAAGTGACTATGACGTCAGTGGTTCAGCGTCTTAGAACTTTGGGGCAGAGTTGCGTTGCATACTGCAAAAAGAATCCGGTGCAGGTCGCTTTGTTCTGGGCGATCTTTGCGCTTGGCCTTTTTGCGCGCGTCATCATGTTCGGTGAAGTTCCCGATGGCCTGAACCAGGACGAAGCTTTTGCGGGTTACAACGCTTACACCTTGTCGCAGTCCGCGAGGGATTCCTTTGGCTACCGCCTGCCGGTTTATCTGACGGCGTGGGGCTCCGGCATGAATGCGCTGGAATCGTATTTGATGGTTCCGTTTGTTGCGCTTTTTGGCGTCAAGGTTTGGGCGATTCGAATCCCGATGCTCCTGGTGGGGCTTTTGTCGATTGTCGCGACGCATAGGCTGGTTCGCCATTTTTCGGATGAACGCTATGCGCTTTTGGCGATGCTTCTTGTCGCGATTGCCCCGTGGCACATCATGCTTTCGCGCTGGGCTTTGGAATCGAATCTGGCGCCGGGATTTGTCTTGTTCGGTATGCTCTTCTTTGCTAAGGGGATGGATAAGCCGAAGTTCCTTTTGCTCTCGTCGCTGTGCTTTGGACTTTCGCTTTACGCCTATGCGACGGTGTGGTCGGTCGTGCCGTTCATTGTCCTGTTCTGCGTGGCGTATGCGGTGTGGTGCAAGTCCATGACTCCGAACCGTTACACGTTTATTGCGCTTGGAATCCTGGTGGCGCTTGCGTGCCCGCTGCTGCTGTTCCTCCTCGTGAACAAGGGCATGATTCCCGAAATCCGCTTGCCGTTCCTGAGCATTCCAAAGCTCGTCTACTTCCGCGATAGCGAAATCTCGTTCAGCCAGATTCCCCAGAATCTTATGAACTTGTGGAACATCCTGAAAAACCAGAGCGATGGTTTGCCGTGGAATTCGATGAAGGATTTTGGCCTGTTCTATCCGGTGACGTTGGGATTTTTCTTTGTGGGACTAATCGAGTTCATTGTTAGGGCTGCTCGTGACGTGAAAGCCCGCAAGATCGGCTTGCACTTTTTTGTGCTGGTGTGGCTTATGGCGGGGTTTGCCGTGGGTGCGCTGATCAACGTCAATGTTAACCGCGTGAACCTGCTCTTTTTGCCGCTCATTGTGGTTGCCGCCCATGGTATGGTCCTTCTGTTCGACTACATCCATCCAAGGACTATTGCAATCCCGGTGGTGGCCTACTTGCTCTGCTTTGTCGGATTTGAAAAGGAATATTTCTCGACTTACCGCAACATCATCGGGAACCATTTTGGCGAAGGCATCGAAAGCGCTATGGAGTTCGTGAATCGAGAGGCGAAGGACCGTAAGGTCGTTGTCGATGCGAACATCAGTTATCCGAAAGTACTGTTCTTGGGCGCTGTCGATTTGGATTCTTACCTTTCGACGGTCAAGTACACGAATTTTCCGAGCGCATTCCTGTATGTCCATTCCTTTGACAAGTATTCCTTTACGGATGCGATGGAACAGGACCGTGCAAGTGCCGTTTACCTGATGGAAAATAAGGGCCACTATTTTAGGGCCCTGCAAAATCGCGGTTTTGATATCAAGAATTTCGGGAATTTTATCGTTGGCTATTAGGCTTGGGACCTAGCAGACGCTTGACGGTATTGTCCGTGAAAAGCTTGAAAATGTAGGCGATGACGAATGTCGTGAAGAACACGGCTGTAGCGTAGATGGCATAGTATCCAACGACAGTCGCAAAAGAATTGCAGCCGCTGAATTTTGTAAAAAGCACCTGTCGCCAGGAACCGGTCTGTATGATCACTAGAAAGTGGAACAGGTAAATGGCGAATGTGCAGGATCCGAAAAAGTTGATGAGCCGGGAGCCGACGCTTTCTTTGCGGACGGCCGTGCCGATGGCGTACACGAGAATGAAGAGCCCGATGGCGGTGACGAAGCAGGGCGTGCATTGCAACCATCTGAATCGGTTGTTGATTTCGTTATATGCGTGGAACATGTAAATCTGCAATCCGAACTTGATGGAAAATCCGATCAGGTAAATCGCGATGCCGTACAGGGCAAGCTTGAACTTGCTACCGTTCCACTTTTTTATGAAAAGCGAAAGCTCGTAGCCTAGAATGAGGAGAATGGTGCAGTATCCCCAAAGGAATCTGTCTATGTCCAGCATTAACCACCTGAAGAAATACTGGATGTCGGCGATGACGGAGGCTGTTAAGGAAATGAGGAGCAGCGTGCGGCGTAGCTTGTTCTTTTCGGGAGTGTCTTGGCAAACAAAAGCGAACATCGGGAAGAAAAAGACGAACGACATGTAGGTGCAGATGTACCAGAGATGATCGCCTGGCGCAAGCCTGAAAATGAACCGCACTAGGTAATTCCAGTCGGCATTGGCAAGGGAGGTGGCGGTGCTGTTGTAATGACGGAAAAAGATGCTGATTAATATATAGAGGATTGTCGGGATGTAGATGTTCGTGAAGAAGGACTTTATCTTGTATGAGAACGTCGGAGCGATGTCTTCGCTGGACTTGACTCTGCCAAAGAACAAAAAGCCGGTGACGAGTAAAAAGAGGGGGACGTCGTCGGCGATTGCGGTTGAAATGGCAAGTCGGCCGTAGTCCATATTGATCCCGTTCATGACCACGATTTGGCTGTGCGCCATGATGACCAAAAAGCATGCGATAATCCTTATAAGCTCAATCTGATGCTCTTTAGCTTTTGCTGCCATGAATTCCCTCCTTCTTTTTTTTAGATAAAGTTATTTGTTTTGCAAAGTTAGTTAAAAAATGGATTGAAATTCGGATGGGGAGTAGTTGTTAAGGGGCTCTTTGTGGAGGTGGTTTGTCTTGTGCCTGGCTTTTTTGTATATTCTCGCTGTATGGAAATTTTTGCCTGGGTTCGTGTAATTCCGGGCAGAAAGAAGGAACGCCGAAGGGTCTAGATGCGATTTTTAGTTTTTTTGATGTGCTTTTTGACGGCTGCGCTTTGGGCGCGCCCCATTAATGACGGAAACAAGCTGTTTGCCTCTGGCGATTATGAAGGGGCTTTGAAAAAGTATATGGAAGCCCGTGAGGCAGAACCCGCCAATCCGCTATTGTTCTACAACATTGGTACGTGTCAGTACAAGCTCGGTAATTACGAAGAGGCCAAGAAGGAACTTGAAAGTGCCGTGCGCATGCCCGACAAAAATCTTTCGTCCAAGGCGGCCTACAACTTGGCGAACGCCCATTTCCGCATGGGCGAGAAAGCTCAAGAACCGAGTGCCCGCATTGCGGCCTGGCGTGAATCTGTCGCTTACCTGAAAAAGGCCATTGACATCGATAACGATTTTGAAAACGCCAAGAAGAACGTTGAAATTGTCCAGCGCAAGCTCAAGGAAGAACTCGACAAGCAGAAAGAGAACAAGGACCAGAATCAAGATCAGAACGACCAGAAGCAACCGCCGCTTTCCGAAAAGGCGAAGGAAGTTCTTGCTCGTGCTATGCAGCTCTGCAAGGATGGCAAGTATCCCGAAGCGAAGTCGATGCTTGAAAACTTGATTGCCGAAGATGAAACCGCCGGTCAGCTGAGCGGGCACGTTCAGCGCATTGATGACGTCATTGAAATCAAGGCGGGTCGCAAGCCCAAGGCTAAGATTGACGCCAGCAACACCGATAACGACCTGGAGGTGATCTAATGTTTATTACGTCTTGTCATTCCCGCCGCCGAGCGGGAATCTCCTCTCTCGTGCTGGTGGCTGTTCTCTTCCTCGTTTCGGCTGCTTTCGCGGCTCCGAAGTCGGCTTCGGCTTACTATGGCGATGCGGCGTTCCAGTACATTGAAAACCGTTTGCCCACGGCCGAAATTACCTGTAACGAAGGCCTGCAATACTATCCGAACGACCAAAAGTTGCAAATGCTCCTTGACCGCATTCACGAGGCTAAGGACGAACAGAAGAACGAAAACAAGAAGAACGATCCCAAGAACGACCAGAATAACCAAGATCAAAATAATCAGGATCAGAACCAGGATCAGGACAAGCAGAACCAAGATCAGAATAAAGACCAGCAAAATCAGGATCAACAGAATCAGGACCAGAATGGAGGCCAGAGTTCTTCTAGCGCTCAGAATGACCAGAATCAGGATCAGCAGAACCAGGGTGATCAGGGCAAGTCTAGCGACAACCAGCAGCAAAGTTCCGACAGCAATGGCGGTGCCGGTGAACAACCGCAACAGCCCGAAGCGGGTTCCAGCGATAGCGAAGGCTCCGACCAAGAACAGGAACAGCCGCTTGCTCCTGGAGAACTGACTCCCGAAGAAGCCGCCCAGCTCCTCAAGGATTTTGACGAGCAGAATGGCGAACGCAAGCCCTGGAAACCTGCCCGCGGCCAAGCCCGCCCGGCCAAAGACTGGTAAGGCGAGTGTCGCATAGACAAGCTTGCGTCACAAAGTAAAAATGTGTTGTTTGTAGTTAAATAAGTTTGGTCATAAAGACTCCCCATAAATTTTCAGGTTTATGGGGATTTTTTGTGGTATAACGCATAAAAAAATTGTACATTTATCTTAAGAAATTTATTTAAGAGGTGAATATGAATAAAATCCTAGCAGTCCTCCCTGCCGCTGCTCTTGCTGTTACAGCATGTACAAGCACTAGCACCACCGGCCCCGAAGATGTCATTTCGAATTCCAGTTCCAGCGTCGAGGCTGTATCTGGCGAATCTTCTTCTAGCACCGTTACGACTCCGGTCAAGAATTATCCGACAAAGTACATTGTTACGGATATGGGCGAGTACGAATTCTCGGGTTCTGCATGGACCGTTACGAAGGGCTCCTGCACCTCCGAAGCAAACAAGGCTGTCTGGAAAAAAGTTTCCCAGACGGGTTCCTTGGTTCAAAATGCAAATGGGACTGTCAGTGTTGACCTCGGCGATGGCGAAGGCGCAGAAACCTTTGATTACAGAGTCGAATCCGCTTTCCCGATGGGCGATTACTTCCTCACCAGCTCTTTGCAAATGCCGCTTGTCATAGGCTTCTCCTTGACGACGCCGAACAAGTATACCGAAATGATCTATCCGACCTCGGAATGCGTACTCAAGGATTTTGGCGAAATGGCCGAAACCTTCAGTGAAATCGCAGAAGCCGCCTCTGCAAACGATGTTGTTGTAGGCTGCAATGATATTTCTTATGGTCCGATGAAGCTGACGTATCTCTCGAATGACGAAACGTCTATCGATTACAACCTTACCTACAAGGACTACTCGTGCAAGCTCCATCACGAATTCCTTTACGCTGATAGCGAAGAAGATTGCAAGTTGGCGTTTGAAACCTACCAGAAGGAATACGAAGAAGGCGAAACCAAGGATCTCTTTGATTTCGAAAATTACGATCAGAACATCAATGCCGCAGAAGGCAGCGAAGAAGCCTGCGAGGCCCTGTTCTTGCACTTTATGCTTGATAACGCTGGCAATTTGAACCTTTCCAAGCAGGCTCCGGTGGATGTCGAAAAGCAGGTCAAGAAGCTTGTTCGCGCCATCTCTCCCAGAAATGCCAAGAAAAAGTAATCGAGAGATTGTTTTTTAGGAAATGCTCCGCTTTATGCGGGGCGTTTTCTTTTTTACTTTGTTTTTTTATTATTTTCTTGTCTGTACCCGTTTTGTTAAAGGAGGACGAGTATGAAAATAAAGACCTTGATGTGCGCTCTTGTATTGGTTTTTGCAACTTTTACGCATGCCACGCCTCAAGATTCTTCGTCTGTTGTTGAAAAGCCGCACAGCGTGTCGGTCAGTTATGGTATTTTGACCATTAGCGATCTCGCTAGTGCGATGACTTGGTTCCTGAGTGCCTTTTACGGTGGAGACCCGGACCCTATATATATGTTCGGGAGTGTTAGTATCGATTATGGTTATAGGCTTGGCAAAATGCTCGAAACGGGCTTGATGTTCAACTTCGCCATGCCGTTTAAGGATGTCCGGCTTTATACGGTGATGCCGAGATTTAAGCTTAATTTCAGAGGAAAGAAGGGCTTCATCAACCCGTTCATGGAACTCGATGCGGGCGTCATGTTCAATAGCAGGGGTGCCGTTCCTATGCTCCATTGGACAATTTTTGGGGTGGAACTAGGAGAAGACTACCCTGTGACTTTGGGAATTCTTGGCGAAGGTCAGCGAGGTGCGGTTTACCTCGGAGTCGGGCGTAGATTCTAGCCGTTTTTATAGTATATTATAAGTACTTAGGCATTTAAAAAAGTTAGGGGAAGTATATGGATTTTGATCAGCTGTTATCGCACTATAAGTCGAAGGCGTGTGTAATTTCTGTCGAACTACATCCGGATGGTACTTATGGGAATATTCGCGTTGTCGCCGGCAACCAGGCTCACTGTGAAGATATGGCGTCGCGGCACCAGCAGTTTGTGCCGGACTGTCCGTACGAGGCCTGCTTCCCCAAAAATCCGAATTTTGAAGACCACTGCTTCCGCTGCGTGAGCCTTGGCAAGCCGCTTCATGCATACGTTGACCTTTATATGATGGGCCTCTGGCTGAACATGTTCCTCCTTCCGCTGGATTCGGATCGCGAGGGTGTCGGCTACTGCATTTATTGTTACGACGTGGAACCGAAGGCCGATTCTTCTGCGATGGCGGATCTCTCGGCAGAAACCGCTTCGGCTGTTTTGAACACTTGCATCAAGTTGCGCGGCTCGGACGATATTCAGCAGACGTTCCAGGAAGTGGTCGAGGATATCCGTCAAATGTGCGGATCGGACCAGTGCTGCATCTTGTTGACTGATTCTGAAAAGTATACTTGTTCTGTTTTTGCAGAATCTCTCCGCAAGGGAACCTATTTGTCTACGATGAAAAAGCATGTGGAAGGGTTCTATGCGATTACGGCTACGTGGCCACAGACTCTTGCCGGTAGCACCTGCGTCATTGTCAAGGACGAAAAGGATATGGAAAAGCTGCGTGAACAGAATTCTGTTTGGGCGGCGACGCTTGACTACGCACGCGTGAAGAGCATTGTGCTGTTCCCGTTGCGCCATGGCAGAGATTTGCTTGGCTATATGTGGGTTATCAATTTCGATGTCGAGAACGTGATAAAGATCAAGGAAACTCTCGAGGTCACGACGTTCTTTATTGCTTCGGAAATTGCAAGCTTTAAGCTCATGAACAAGCTGGAAGTCATGGGCAAGATGGACTCGCTGACGGGTGTTATGAACCGCAACGAGATGAACAACCACGTTGACCGCATTGTCGAAGAACAGGAACCGATGCCCAAGGCGGTCGTCTTTGCGGACTTGAACGGCTTGAAGCGTACGAATGACGAGAATGGTCACAGCGCAGGGGATATGATGCTCCGTTCTGCGGCGTCGATTATTCAAGGAGTGTTCCACGATGGACATGTTTACCGTGCCGGTGGTGATGAGTTTATGGTCATTGTTTCGGATATTGCCGAAGACGACCTCCAGCGCCGTATTGCACGAATCCGCTTGCTGTCGGGAATGTCGAAAGACGTTCGCCTGTCGATTGGCGTCTGCTATGGCGAACAAAATATTTGCCGGGCGATGCGAATCGCTGATGAACGTATGTATGCCGACAAGAATGCTTTCTATGCCGCGCATCCGGAATTGAAGTATAGATAGAATTTGCTTTATGGAATGGAACGCTGCTGTAAAGGAGCGGGTTGAGGCTCGCCTGAAAGAAAAGGAAAATGCTCTTGCCAGTTACGCTTGCAAGTCTTCGGGTGCCATTCGCTTCCAGAAACAGCCGGATGATGATTTCCTGAGTTTTTCGCACGATTCAGACAAGATTGTCAATTCATACTGCTACAGCCGCTATATCGACAAGACGCAGGTCTTTTATCTTGTTGAAAATGACCACATTACGCATCGCGTGTTGCATGTGCAGCTTGTTTCTAAAATCGCAAGGACCATCGGACGCTTCTTGAACCTGAATGAGGACTTGATAGAAGCGATTTCGCTGGGGCATGACGTGGGCCATACGCCTTTTGGTCATGATGGCGAACGGATTATTTCGGGAATTTTGCAGGAACGTGGCGAAGGAATTTTTGAACACAATCTCCAGAGCTTTAGGCTGTTTCACGAGCTTGAAGTGTATGGAAATGGGCTGAACCTCACGGCTCAGGTTCTTGATGGCGTCATCTGTCACAACGGCGAAATCCTGAAAAATGAATACCGCTGCGATCGCAGCAAGACTCCGGATAGATTGCTGGACGAATACACGAAGAGTCTGGAAGGCACGTTCAAGTCTAAGGATATGGTCCCGATGACGTTGGAAGGTTGCGTCATGAGAATTTCGGACGTGATTGCGTATGTGGGCCGCGACATCGAAGATGCCATTATCTTGAAACTGATCAAGCGGGATGATATTCCAAAAGAAATTACGGAAGTGCTTGGTGACGATAATGAGAAAATCGTCAATACGCTCATTATGGACCTTGTCAACAACAGCATGGATAAGGATTCGCTGAGCTTTTCGCCGGATGTCTTTAATGCACTTGACCAGCTGAAAAGGTGGAATTTCAAGAATATTTACACGAACCCCAAAAAGTCGACACAGGACGAAAAAATCAAGAATATGTTCCGTGCAGTTTTTGATGTGTGCCTCAAGGAACTTGAGAGTGGCGAGAAAAAGGCGACGGGAATCGTTCACTGGTACGAAAAGATGAACGGAAAATACAAGGAAGCGAATTCGCTGCCGCGTGTTGTTGCCGATTACGTTTCTGGAATGACGGATGACTACTTGATGAACGTTTACCGGGAAATCATGATTCCGAAATCGTATGGGATCAGTTTTGCTGAAAAATGATTTGCTAAACAAAAATGCCCAGCCGGTTGGCTGGGCTTTTGATTGAAGCTCATTCAATGGTTATTTCGCTTCTGCGGCTTTTTCTTCTTTATCCTTGGGCAGGAGCAGGTTCAATGCGACGGCGAGGATGAACACGACGGCGACGCAGTTTTCGGCGAAGATGGTCTGGATGGTTTGCGGGAAAATCTGGAACATCTTGGAGGCCGAGGTGAAGCCGAGGCCCACGCTGAGCGACATGCTGACGATGATCATGTTGCGCTGCGAGAATCCGCTCTTGGCGATCATACTGAAGCCTGCGAAGAGGATGGAACCGAACATCATAATGGTGCAGCCGCCGAGAACGGCCTGCGGGATGGTTGTGAGGAGCGTACCGATAGGCGGGAAGATGCCACCGAGAATCATGATGCCCGCGCTTGTCGCAATGGCAAAGCGGTTCACGACGCCGGAGAGCGAAGCAAGCCCGACGTTCTGGCTAAAGGACGTGATCGGCGTGCAGCCGAAGATGCCGGAGATGGTGCTGACAAAGCCGTCGCAGCTGATGGCGCCGCCCATTTCGGCCTTGTGGATCTGACGCTTGAGGGCGCCGCTGCAAAGCGCACTGGAATCGCCGACAGTTTCTGTAGCGGAGACCAGGTAAATTGCGACAACGGAGAGAATGGCGCCGAGGTGGAATTCCGGAGTGAACGGGAGAATCTTCGGGAGTGCGATGATGCTGCAATTCGAAAGTCCGGAGAAGTCGACCATACCCATGCAGAGCGAGAGAATGTAACCGACGATGAGGCCGACCAGGACGGAGAGCGAACGCAAGAATCCCTTCGCAAAAATCTGAGTGAGCAGGCAGGTGAGGAGCGTGATGCTTCCGACAATCCAGTTCTGGGCGGAACCGAAGTCCGCGGCGCCTTGGCCGCCGGCGAAAGAGTTTGCGCCAATCGGCAAAAGCGAGAATCCGATGGAGGTTACGACGGTGGCGGCGACAATGTGCGGGATGAGCTTGAGCCAGTATTTGGCGCAGAGGCCGAGCAGGCCTTCGACGATGCCGCCCACGATGACGGCCCCCATGAGCGCTCCCATACCTTGCGTGGTACCGATGGCAATGGAAACGGAGAGGAACGTGAAGCTGATGCCCATCACGATGGGAAGGCGCGATCCGATTTTCCAGACGGGGTAGAGCTGGATGAGCGTGCCGATGCTTGCGATGATCATACAGTTCTGGATGAGCGAGGCGGTGAGGCCTTTTTCGATCCCGACGACATTTGCAAGGATGATGATGGGGGTGATGTTGCTCACGAACATGGCGAGTACGTGCTGCAAGCCGAAGGGAATGGCCTGCAAAAGCGGTACGCGTCCGTCAAGCTGGTAAATGTTGTCCGAAGTCTTCATATTAGCCTCGATTACTGTTCGCGGAACTTGATGAATCCGGTTTCGGGGTCCATGCTGTCGACGATGGCGATGGATTCGAGGCGTACGCCTGCGGCGCGGAGCTTTGCTCCTCCGGGCTGCATGCCCTTTTCGATGGCGATGCCGACACCGACGAGTTCGGCGCCTGCTTGCTTGACGAGGTCGATGAGCGCCTTGCTGGCTTCGCCATCGGCGAGGAAGTCGTCAACGATGAGAATCTTGTCGGTCGGCTTGAGGTACGGACGCGAAACGAAAATGTCGTTGAACTTTTTGTGCGTGAAGGAGTAGGCCTTTGCCACGTACTTGTCGTCGGTGCTGTTGACGGTCTGGCCTTTCTTGGCGAATACGACCGGAACATCGTTCAGGTAGGCGATGAATGCCGCGATGGCGATGCCGCTTGCTTCGATGGTGAGAACCTTGTTGAATTGCACGTCGGCAAAACGACGCTTGAATTCTTCGCCGATTTTTTGCATCAGGCGAATATCAATTTGATGGTTCAGGAAACTGTCAACCTTAAGAACGTTGCCGGGCTTGACGACACCATCGGCAAGGATTTTCTGCTCAAGAAAGTTCATACCTGAAATCTAGAAAATGGCAAAATTTTTGCAAAGACCGCGTGTGCATAAGGGGTTGCTCAAATTTCCTCATTAATGGTCAAATTCTCCATATATATGTAAAAGATAAGGATTTACGAAAAGGATGGAGATGCCTTCCCGGAACGGAGTCCGGGATGACAAAGGAGGCAGGCATGACAGGGGAATGCCGGGAAGCTCGCTATAGACACAGTCCATGACCTATGCCCTTTTTAACATATTTTTTTAGTATGCTGAAAGTTTAGCCTTGACTAATTAGCCTCGGCTTACTAATTTTAGACTTGTCTAATAAAATTAGGCGACGTTAACGTTTAAAGGATCATCAAATATGGAAAACAATCACGTAAAGCTCAGCCAGAGCCTCGAAGACTATCTGGAAATGGTGCACATGCTTCGCTTGGCAAACGGGATTGCCCGTGTCAAGGATATTGCCGCCGCCCTTTCTGTGAAGATGCCTTCTGTGGCAAAAGCGATTCTTGAACTTAAAAAGCTGGGCCTTGTGACTCAGGAACCCTATAGCGGTGTGGAACTCACCGAAGAAGGGCGTAAGGCGGCTGCCGATGTGCTGAACCGCCATATTCTTTTGAAGGGCTTTTTAATCCGTCTCGGCGTTTCCGAAGCTATTGCGGACAAGGACGCCTGCAGCATGGAACATATTCTTTCGGCTGAAACCCTTTCGACAATCGAAGACTTCATGAAAAAGGGGAATGAAGGCGTCGTTGCGAAAAAGGCGAATGCATTAAAGGCAAAAAAAGGAAAATAAAATGGGTTGTAATTGCGGTTGTGGAGGCAAGTCCTCTACAAAAAAATGGAATCTTGAACCAAAGTTTTCCGACCTCAAAAAAGGCGATAAGGTGGAAATCGTTGGTTATAACGAGGGCGATGCCCGCTACAAGTCTAAGTTGCTTTCTATGGGACTTGTCCGTGGCGTGACACTTGAAGTTTTGCAGGTGGCTCCCCTCGGTGATCCGATTGAAGTCAGTGTTTTGTCGTACCGTCTCTCGCTTCGCAAGCAAGAAGCGAACGTTCTTAAACTTAAGAGGGTCTAATGGCTCCGAAGCTTTTTACTATTGCAATTGCCGGTAACCCGAACTGCGGTAAAACGGCTCTTTTTAATGCTCTTACAGGTGCTCGCCAGAGTGTTGGTAACTGGCCGGGTGTGACTGTCGAAAAGAAGGAAGGCTTTTTTGAACTCGGTAACCAGCATATCCGCGTGGTGGACTTGCCGGGTACTTATGCAATTTTTGCCAATGCCGAAGATGAACGCGCCGCTGTCGATTACTTGCTCACTCGCGAAGCCGACCTTATCATCAATATCATTGATGCTTCGAATATCGAACGTAACTTGTTCTTGACCTCTCAGCTTGTCGACATGCAGATCCCGATGGTGATTGCGGCGAACATGATCGACATCGCGGAAAAGCGCGGCTTGCATTTGGATTTGGATATCCTCGCTGAACGTTTCGGTGTGCCGGTGATTCCGCTTTCTGCCGTGAACGAAAGAAGCATCACGAACTTCATCAGCGAAATGGCGCATGTTGTTGCGGGCAAGAAGATGACGCCCAAGGCGATTGATTACGGCGAGAAGGTTGAAGCTGCTGTCAAGTATTTGGAACCGAAGGTTGAACTGGTTGCAAAGCTTTTGGATGCCGATGCCCGCTGGGTTTCGCTCATGTACTTGGGCAACGAAAAGAGCTATGCAGACAAGTTTGCAGAAGCCAAGGTCCAGATTAACAAGGACGAAGTGACCAAGATGTTGGACGAAGAAAGCGAATTTGCGATGGCAGATGCTCGCTACAGCTTGGCTCACGATATTGCAAGCAAGACGATTCTTTCGAACCGTTCCAAGAAAACCTGGTCGGATAAGCTCGATTCTGTGCTTTTGAACCGCTGGGCGTCTCTCCCGATTTTCCTCTTGGTGATGTACCTGGTGTTTTGGGTGGCCGTCACGATCGGTTCTGCGTTTATTGATTTCTTTGATGTTTTGTTTGGCGCCATTTTTGTGGATGGCCTGGGTTACTTGCTTACGGATGTGCTCCATGCACCGGGCTTTGTTTCTGCAATTCTTGCCGACGGTATCGGTGCCGGTATCCAGACGGTGTCGACGTTCATCCCGGTCATCTTCTTCATGTTCCTCTGCCTTTCGTTCTTGGAAGACTCGGGTTACATGGCTCGTGCCGCTTTTGTCGCTGACCGCTTCATGAGATTCCTCGGACTCCCGGGTCGTGCATTCGTGCCGATGATGGTCGGTTTCGGTTGCGGCGTGCCGGGCATCATGGGCTCTCGCGTGCTTGAATCCAAGCGAGAACGCTTCCTCACGATTTTCCTCGTGCCGTTCATGAGCTGCGGCGCTCGCCTCCCGGTGTATGCGCTGTTTGCGGCTGCATTCTTTGGCGCTCAGGCAGGAACCGTGGTGTTTGCACTTTACCTTGCTGGTGTCCTGTTCGCAATCGTTTACGGCTTGATCCTCCGTCGCTCCCTGTTCGTTGGCGAAGCTAGCAACTTTGTGATGGAACTTCCGCCGTACCACTTGCCGAAATTCAAGTCGCTGATGATCCACTCCTGGCTCCGTCTCCGCGACTACATTATCCGTGCCGGTAAGGTGATTACGATTGCAGTTGCAATACTCGGCTTCCTCAACAGCTTTGGCTTTGTGGACAAGCTCTATACCGAAATCAATGGCGAAAAGACCGAAATCGTGAAGAGCGAAGAAGGCTACGCCATGGTGCAGGACGAAAAGGAAGTCCCGCTCCCCGAAGGTGTCGTGATTGATGAATCCAAGGTCTCGACCGAAACTGAATTTACGGCTGGCAATGGCGATTCCGAAAACAGCCTGCTTTCTTCGATCGGCAAGGCGATTACTCCGATCTTTGAACCGTTCGGCGTCGAATCGAACAACTGGCCTGCTTCTGTGTCTTTGTTCACCGGCCTCCTTGCTAAGGAAGCTGTGATTGGAACGATGAACTCCTTGTACTCCATGGTGGGTCCTGGCGATGCTGCTGCTGAAGCCGAGACTCCGAAGGCTCCCGAAGCCGCAACTGCGGCTCCGGAGAAGCCTGTGGAAACGGTGGTTGCCGATAGCTCTGTAGTGGATTCCGCAAAGGTTGCCGTTGCTGATTCCGCAGTCGCTGATAGTGCAGTTGTTGCTGACAGTGCTGCTGCTGAACAGGCTGCTGAATCTGCCGAAGCGCCCGCTGATGGTTCGGCAAGCTCACCAACCGAAAAGGTCCTCATCGCTGGCGTGGACGAATGCCCTGCTGAAGAAGAGGAAGAAGGTGGTGCTCCGGATATTCTCGGTGCATTCAAGGAAGCTCTCGGCACGATTCCTGAAAACTTGAGTGAAGTCTTCGGCTCTCTCACGGACATTCTCGGAACTTCTGGTGAACTCGAAGCGCAGAATGCCGCAGAACTCAAGAAAGTCACACTCGACAAGATTCTTGATGCGAAGGCAATTACTTGCGAAGAATACGCTTCTATCGAGACCTTCAGTGAAGATGAAGGTGCCGACAAGGCTCGCGAAGAGGTGTTTGCAAAGCTCGCTGCTGCAGGCCTCACGCTGAGCGAAGACGAAATCGGCGCTCTCGAAGAAGGCGACTTGAGTGAAACTGCTGACATCTATGCCAACCTCCGTTCTTACTTCCACAACCCGGACAAGGATGGAAACCCGGTGGACGGATTTAACTGGCAGGTGTTTGCGTTCTTGATCTTTATCTTGCTCTACGTGCCTTGCCTTGCTGCAATGGGCGTGGTCGTTCGCGAAATCGGCCTTGGCCTTGGTGTGTTGATGGCTGTGGTCCAGACGGTGCTTGCCTGGGCGGTGTCGATACTCCTCTACCAGATTCCGGTGGGCGGCGACAAGTTCTGGATTGTGTGCTCGATTGTGGTGCTTGTGGCGACATTTGCCTTCCTCAAGCTCTTCGGTATGAGTGCGAACAAGAAAGGTCGATTTGAAGATTAAAATCTAGATCCAGTTTCATTTGAGTCAAGAAACATTAAGGGCCGATGGTCCAAAAGCCTTCGGCCCTTAATTAAATCCCTTAACTTAGACTAAACTAATAAAGATAGATGAGGCTAAAAGATGATTGAATCGAATGAAGAACAGGAATGGATTGAACTGAAAGAAACTTGGCACGCTCTTTGCTATAAGCGTGTAGAAAAAAGGCGAAAAGCCTAGGATTTTGTAACACAAAATGTAAAAGTCCAGACGGGGTGTTACAAAAACAATAAAAACCGTCATAGGAGAGACAAAATGAAGACTCGTTTAAATTCTAATCTGTTGTTTGGCCTTGCTGCAGCATCTATTCTTGCTGTACCGGCTTTTGCTGAAGACGCCGCCCCGGCTGCTGGTGGTCCGGAAGTCAAGTTCTCCGGTGAAGTTGAATTTGACGCTTACACAGGCGATGTCATCAATGAAGATTTTAAGAGCCACAGCTACGCATCGACCTTTGACTTGAACGTAGATGTGAAATTTAATGATAAGTGGTCTGCATCCGTACAGCTCGAAGCTGATGGCCCGACGACGGATCCGGGTGCCGTTTACAATGGAGCTTTTGTCCAGTACACGCATAACGATAAGTTCGCCGTGAAATTTGGCGACCTGACCTTCTCGGAAGGCGCTTTCCTCAACTATTACGATTATGACGATCCTGCAGATAACGCAGCCGGCATGGCAGAACACGATATCCGCGGTTTCGAAATCGACTATAACGGCCTTGTGTTTGGCCTTGGTTTTGGCCGTGGCGAAAACGACAACACGGTTTGCGAAGATGATGAATGCGCCGGCTATGCTTACGACCTCCACCTCGCTTACGAACTGGGCCTTGGCGACCATGTGTTCCGTCCGTTTGTGGATTACAAGTCCTATCAGGAAGCAAAGCATAACGAATTGCATGCCGGTCTCGATGCCAACTTGAAGATCGATGCATTTACATTCCACTTCGTTTACGGTGCACACATTGACGCTCTTGGCGAAAAGGCTCCGAAGGCAACGCACGCCTTCCTTGCTGAACCGTCCTTGGAATTGGGCTCTGTAAGCGTCAAGGGTTCCGTGTTCTACGCCTACTTTGACGAAAAGGAACCGACCGTTCACGGTGAAGAAATTCCGGAATACTTCTTTGCTTACGCAGAACCGAGTATCCGTATTGCAGAACCGTTTGCATTGGGTCTCCCGATCGAATACCACACTCGCTCTGTAGACAAGGACGATGATGTGTCTACGCTCGATGTCGGTCTCCGTGCATACGCAACGCCTGTTGAAGGTCTTGAAATCACGGGCTTTGCAATGGTCGACATTGCTATTGGTGATGATGCCGGTGATACTGGACTCAGATTCGGTCTCGAAACCGTCTTCGGCTTCTAAGAAACGCATTTAATTTTTGCCATAGGACTAAATCCCGCCACGAAAAACGTTGGCGGGATTTTCTTATGTTAGACTTGTCTAATTTTTGGAGTGTTGCGGGTCTATTTGGAGTAGCATTCGCGTCTGTAGATTTCTAAAATAAGGATAAAGAAAATTTGCCATAGAACCTCAGCTAGCGTATAGATTTCGTTACCTCATATATGCTGGATTAGGTTATCCCGCCTGCGGCGAAAATTCGTAGGTGGGATTTTTTGATTTTATTGGTGGACTGCAAGGTTGCTTATGACTGAAAATCTTGATTTCCGTTTGGTGCGTCATTGCGCTCCGACTCTTGCCGGGATTAAACTGGGCAATCTTTTTTGCCTTGACTTTGCTGATGGCATTGTGCTTTGCAAAATTTTGGCGCGCTGGAATCAGATGCTGAATCCGAAGGGTGTCATGGCGCGAGTTGTTGCGGAGAGGCGAGGTCGTTATTTCATTTACGTTTACCGGAATAGCGCTTTACATAATTTGGGAAATTGTTGTGAAGTCAGGGATTTTTTGAAGGGCTTTGGCTATGCGCAATTCGATGCGGAATCCTTGTTGAATTTTTTCCAGATGCGTATGGCCCGCTCTGTTTGCTTCCCTCATGAAGTGGGTGTCTTTTTGGGGTATCCGTTACAGGATGTGAAAGATTTTATTGCGTATGGCGGCAAGAATTACAAGATGATTGGATGCTGGAAGGTGTATAACGACGTGCCGAATTCCATACACATCTTTGAAGTATACAAAAAATGCCATAAAATTTTTAATGAACGTTTTGAACAGGGCGATTCTTTGGAAGAATTGACCGTGGCAAGTTAATTAACCGAAAAAACAAAAAGGAACAGAAAATGAATAAGATTGCTGTTATTTATTGGACAGGAACGGGAAATACCGAAGTAATGGCGAACGAAGTTGCCGAGGGTGCTCGCGAAGCTGGTGCTGAAGTGAGCGTGTTTAATACTTCTGCTTTCAATGTCGATAGCGCCAGTGGATATGACAAGTTTGCTTTGGGCTGCCCGGCGATGGGTGCCGAAGAACTTGAAGATAGCGAATTCCAGCCGCTTTATGATCGGCTGAAGACGCTTATTTCTGGCAAAAAGGTGGTGCTTTTCGGCTCTTATGGCTGGGGTGGCGGCGAATGGATGAATCCGTGGAAAGAAGATGCTACAAATGCGGGCCTTGTGCTTGCTGACGATCCGCTTGCCATTGAAAATGCTCCGGATGATGATGGCAAGGCAAAATGCCGTGAACTCGGCAAGGTTCTTGCTCTTTCGTAGTTGTTGAGTTTCGATGATCCATAAAATGTTAGACTCTCTAACAAAATTAGAGAGTCTAACATTGTTAGAAATTCACTAACAATGTTAGCGTCAATCTCGTGAAACTCAACTGCTGTGCGGGGTTGCACGAATTGTATATTTAATTTATTAGTAATTAGCCATTGGAAGGGAGAGTATCTAATTTTTAAAAGCGGGCGGTTGCTCCGCTGATTTTTCTTTAATAAGGAGAAACATATGTCTGTGTTCAAAAACGAAAAATTCTGGCTCGTTGTTGCCGGTGCTGTCGGATCTGCTGTCGCAAAGAAGGTCCTCAAGGCTAAAAAGACTCGCGAACTCGCTGTGAGCGGACTTGCCCATGGCATGAAGTTCACTGCAGACGCCAAGGCTGCCTTCCAGGATATGAAGGACGAAGCCAACGATATCTGCAATGATGCCAAGGCAGAAGCTGGGATTGATAAGTAGGACCACTCACTAAAAAATGAAATTCAGAATCGTTTACGATAAGCCGGGTCGCCTTCGCTTGCGTGCTGGGGCGTACGCTTTTGAACGTGAATATGAAGCGCGCATTCACAAGGCTTGCTTGAATGAGCCTTGCGTTAAAAGTGTTGTGGTGCGTAGCGTCAATGGCGGCCTCCTTTTTGAATATTCCGCCAAGGCGGGCGATTTCGAGACGAGCCGTAAGCAGATTCTTGATTTTGTAAGTGCGCTCAACCCCAAAGAATTGCCTGAATGCGATGGTGAAACGGAATACCAGTTGCAAGCATTGGATGATGGCTTTAAGGCAAGCCTCACGGGAATGATTGCAAGGCGCTATTTGATGCGCTGGTTCTTACCGCTTCCGATTCGCACGGCAATTACGGTGGTTCGCGGGTTGCGCTATGTGGCTCGCGGAATTTCGACACTCATGAGCGGAAAGCTCACCGTCGATGTTTTGGATGGGGCTGCGATTGGTGCAAGCCTGCTCCAGAAAAATTATGAGTCCGCAGGCACGGTCATGTTCCTTTTGGGCGTGTCGGGCTTGCTGGAAGATTATACCAAGGCGCGTACGCGCACGGCTTTGACGGGTAGCCTCGCCGTCAAGGTCGATAAGGTCTGGGTCGTGAAAGACGGCGTGGATACATTGGTGGATATGAAGGACGTCCAGGTCGATGACTTGGTCCGCATCCGCTCCGGTAGTATGATTCCTGTCGATGGTCGCGTGATTGAAGGCGAAGCCTTTGTGAACGAATCGACGATGACGGGTGAATCCAAGGCGGTGATGAAGACTGCTGGCAGAATCGTTTTTGCCGGCACCGTTCTTGAAGAAGGTGCCATTCTCGTGAAGGTCCATGCGGTCAACAGCAATACGAAAATCCAGAAAATCGTGGAACTGATCGACCGTAGCGAAGACCTGAAGGCAAGCGTGCAGAGCCGTGCGGAACATTTGGCCGATAGCATCGTGCCGTTTAGCTTCCTCGGCTTTGGGCTTACGCTCTTGTTGACGCAGAATATTTCGCGTGCGGTTTCCATCTTGATGGTGGATTACTCTTGCGCGATAAAGCTCTCGACGCCGATTTCCGTGATTTCTGCGCTACGTGAAGCGGCGGATATGGACATGACGGTGAAGGGCGGCAAGTACCTGGAAGAACTTGCTCTTGCCGATACGATTGTGTTTGACAAGACGGGAACGCTCACGAAGGCGGAACCGCGTCTCGAAAAGATTATCCCGTTCGGCGAATATTCCGAAAAGCGAATCTTGAAAATTGCGGCGTGCATCGAGGAACATTTCCCGCATAGCATGGCTCGTGCGATTGTCAAGGCTGCAATGGAACGCAATATCAATCACGCCGAAGAACATGCCGATGTGCAGTACATCGTGGCGCACGGTATCGCAACTTCGCTCAAGGGCAAGCGCGTGGTCATCGGAAGCAAGCACTTTGTCATTGAAGATGAAAAGGTCAATGTTTCCGAAGCAAACCAAGCGGTTATTGACGAACAGGCGGGTGCTGCGTCCGTGATTTACCTCGGCATTGGCGGAGAGTTGGCGGGTGCCATTTGCATTGGCGACCCTCCGCGTGAAGAAGCTGCGGATGCCATTCGCGGGCTGCGTGAAAGTGGCATTAAGAATGTAGTGATGCTGACGGGCGATAGCTTGAATGCGGCAGAACGCGTTGCGGAACATTTGGGAATTGATACGTTCTTCGCGCAGGTCTTGCCAGAAGACAAGCACCATTATGTGGAACGCATGAAGGCCGAAGGCAAGCGTGTGATTATGGTGGGTGACGGCATCAATGATGCTCCTGCTCTTGCTGCAGCGAATGTCTCTGTCGCGATGAGCGATGCTTCGGACATTGCCCGCGAAACAGCTGATGTGACGCTCCGCCGCGAGAATCTCGAAGACCTCGTGGAACTGCGTCTCTTGAGCCAAAAGCTGATGGAACGCATCATGAAGAACTACCGCTTTATCATCACGTTCAATACAAGTTTGCTTGTAGGCGGATTCTTTGGTTTGCTTTCTCCGACGACGTCTGCATTCTTGCACAACGTATCGACTATGGGCATTTGCGCAAAAAGCATGACGAAACTGAAAGTGAATTAGCGTTTCCGCTTTTCTCTCCCATACGGCTTGGTGACGTACACGAGGGCGGTGGTGAGCGTGTAGTCGGCGACGAGGGCGGCGGCAAGGCCGATGATAGAGAGTAATCCGACGTTGTGCAATGCGCCCATGGGGCTAAAGATGAACACGAAGAACATCGCGCAGAGAATGAATGTCGTCATGCCCATCGTCTTTCCGATTTCGCGGTAAGAGAGTAACAGCGCTTTTTTGTAACTGCCCGTGCGTTCGTAACCGTATTTGATGTGGTTGTTCATGTGGATGGTGTCGTCAACGGCGATGCCCAAAATCATCGGCATCACAATCATTGTTATCATGTCAAGCGGCATTCCCGAATAGCCCATGACACCACCGATTAAAAGTACGGGCGCGACGTTTGGAATCATGCCGATGAGGCCTGCCTTGATGCTTCCGAATGCGAGAATCATCATGATGGCGATAATCACGAAAGAGCCTCCGAACGAACGCAACAGTCCATTTACGAGCTTGCCGTTCATTTCGGCGTAGTTTACGACTTCACCGACGATTGGAGTTTTGGCGTCCGGGAAAATTTGCGTGGCGTACGATTTTGCAGAATCGAGATCTTCTACGATTTTCTTGGCGTCGTATCCGGAAAGTTCTATGTGGATAAATGTCGTTTTGTAATCTTCGTCCATGCGTTCAAAGAGCGCGTCGGCATCTGAAATTTCGTAGAGGAACAGCAGTTGCGTGAGCTCTTTCACGAGCCGCGTTACGGATTGCACGCGGGGCTTGTCGCCTGAAATTTTTGTGAGCTGGAGCGTGCCGAGCTTTTGCTCTAGCGCTTCGATCCGTTTCATGTTGGCGGGATCTTTGAGTGCATCGCCGTCGTTGAATTCAACCATCACGTTGAAATCGTAAAGGCTTCCGAGCTTTCCGCTGAGCATGTCCATCAGTCTTGTGACGAACGGGATTTTTTCGCCCATTGTTTTTGTGTAGTCCATGTTCACGTCAATGTTCATCATGCCTGGAATTTGCACCAGCATTATGGCTGCTGAAATTGCGGCGACGATTCCGCTGTGCCTGCAAACTTTGCGTCCGAAGAATTCAAAGAGAATGTCTGCCTTGGTGGCGCCAGCCGCTTTCACTTCTGTCGGATCGGGCTTTGCGTTTTTGCCGAAGCTCATAAGAATCGGAATCAAGATGATGACGTACAGATAGACCATGAAGACGATGCCTGCCGAAATGCCTCCAATCCAGCGGATGGGGCGGATGCCTGCGAACAGGAACGAAATCAGCGAGGCGACGGTGGTGATGACAGTAAAGAGAATCGGCCAGCCGGTTTCTTCGACGGCGTTTATCACAGATTCGCGGCGGTTGCCTGTGCGTCTAAAATGCATGCGGAACGAATTGATGTAATGGATGGAATAGCCGACCGAAAGTGCCATACCCAAAAGAATGGGGAGCGCGACCATGCTTTCGTCGCCGACGATACCGAGCCATGCGTTTACACCGAGTACGGATGCGATTCCTCCGACAGTTGCAATGGCGGGGACGATGACTCCGCGCAAAGAGCGCACGAATAAAATGAGGCAAACAAGCATGACGGCAAAGCCAAAGATGATGCGCATAGCGCATTCACGTGAGATGACTTCGTTTTCTTCCATTTCGGTGTAGCTCATACCGGTCGGCAAGAACTGGAATTTGTCGCTTTGGAATTCTTCGGAGAGGATGACGTTGCGAGCGAATGGAGCAATGCTGTCTTTACCGAAATCAACGCCGCCTTCGTACGATTTTAACGAGAGAATAACCCATGTTTCTTTGGCGTCGTCAGAGACGATGTTGTTTACCAGCGATTCGCGGCTCATGATGAGCGATTTCTTGGCGGCGAGTTGTGCTGAATCTGTCGGGATGCCGCTTTCGAATGGGTCGATGACTTCGAATCCTTCATCGTTCGCGATGGGGATGGATAAGTTATGCGTGAGTGAAACGACGCGGTCAGCGTAAGGGACTTCATTTTCGAGGCGTTTTGAAAGTCGGTCGATGGCGCTTAAAACTTCGGGCGCAAAAACATTGTTAGCACGGACCATCACCATATAGCCGTCATCGCTGCCGAAAACGTCATTGAAGTGCGCTTGGTCGATTTTGACTTTGTCCCAGTCGTCGAACCATTCTTCTTCGCTGGC
>CACZAD010000009.1:0-11847 GCA_902779055.1 Fibrobacter succinogenes
GACAGCGCAGCCGTTATCCTTGACAGCCTTGCGCAAGTCACCGAGATTTTCAGGAATCGGTTCTGCACCGCGCGGGAACGTGCCATCCGGGCTGCAATGAACGCGGACAACTTCGCAACCGAGCTGTTCCAAAAGGCGCGGCACAATAAAGCTACCGGCACCGTTCACGGCATCGACAGCGACCTTGAAATGCTTGGCCTTGATGGCTTCGACATCTACGAACGGAATCTTGAGCGTACCGTCAATGTGGATACCGTCGGCATCCGGAGCAACTTCGTACTTGCCCATCATGCGGTAATCTGGATAGCTGAACTGGTTTGCATCAGCGAGAGCAAAGAGCTGCTTCACGTCATCCGGACCGAGGAAGAGTCCCTTGTTGTTGAGGAACTTGAGAGCGTTCCATTCGAGCGGGTTATGGCTTGCGGTAATGATGATGCCTGCATCAGCCTTGAAGTGCGTCGTCAAGAGTTCTACGGACGGAGTCGTCGAAAGGCCCACATCCACCACATCCACGCCAGAAAGGCGGCAGATGCCAGCGACGAACTGCACGATGGCATCACCCGTGGGGCGGCTATCG
The DNA here is from genome assembly GCA_902779055.1 of Fibrobacter succinogenes. GTDB lineage: Bacteria > Fibrobacterota > Fibrobacteria > Fibrobacterales > Fibrobacteraceae > Fibrobacter > Fibrobacter succinogenes_K. Next base: position 578 of record CACZAD010000009.1, read on the forward strand.
CGACCGATCACCACACGCTTAGCCTTCGTGATTTCGAGGAAAGCACGCACGTGGCTCTGCAAAATCTGCGGGGTAAGGGTATCGCCAACAATTCCGCGGATACCAGAAATAGAACGCATCAGTTTAGACATATTTACTCCTTCAATAAAATCTTATCCAAGTTCCGGAACCGTCGCATAAAAGACGAGATCTTCCGGACCTTCGTTAATCAAGCTATGGGAATGACCCTTCGGGCAGAAATGGCATTGCCCGGCTTCGACATATTCGACACCGTCATCAAAAAGAACCTTGCCCTTCCCCGAGACAAAGAACATAATTTCGCTGTTCGTTTCGTGCTTGTGGTATCCGATGGAAGCTCCCTGTTCGAGCGTACCGTGCATAATGCGCGTCGTTCCATCAAAATACATCTTGGCCTTGTATTCCTTTTCGCCACCCTTAAAGTTGGGGAGTACGGTCGTTTCCATGCCTTTCAAATCAATAATCATAAGATGCCTCTTGTTTGAGGCAATAATAGAATTTTAGGAATACGCGTCAATCCGCTTGATCTAGTCATTATGGCGATAACCGCTCAATGCAAGGAGTATAAGCGCAGGCGTGTAGAAGCACCAAATCAGGTTATTGGAAACGGTCGAAACGGCCTCACAAAGCGAATAGTCCTCGCCCACCAAAAGCGAAAGCCCCGTCAAAAGGTCACAGCACGTAAAGCAAATCATTCCGTACTTTATCTTGAGCGCATTCTTTTTTGGGAAATAGCCCTTCTTGACAGTCCGCCACGCCGCATACAAAGAACAAAGTAAAAACGGTCCGTAAGAAATGGCGGCAAAGAACATCAGCGAATCGTATATGCCCATGAGCATCAGCACGCCCATCGCAAACGTCACCGCAAACGGGAAACAGAAAATCCACGGAAACGACGTATCCGTGTCGCTCGTGCGCGTATGACGGACAATCAGTAGCGACTGCGCGAGCATAAAGAATATCACGCCAATCGAAATGTAGTCCCCGCGGTTTTCGACCGGCATCGTGTAGTTGTGCAGAATCTTGAAGCAGAAGTCCGCAATGACGATCATGAGAAACGAGGCCTGCAACAAGCGACGGTCCCTTGCGCAAATGGAATTTCTACCGATAAGGAACGCAATAACAGCCGCAATGACCGGAACAAAGAACTTGGCAATGTGCTGGTAGTCACTTGCCACATTCAGACACGATTCCACCGCCCCGCACTGGAAATAAACGTACCAGTCTCGAACAAAGAATGTCGCAAAAAGGACGGCGACAACCAGAATCAAAAACGATATAATTTTCTCCAAAACCATAGTATAAATATAGACTGATATTTATACAAAAGGCAAGAGAAATGGGGAAATAATACTATTCCGTTTTCTTGGGCTTGATTTTTGCCGTCATATAGCTCAAGACAAGGTTCTGCCATACGACATAGCACGTAGGAGCGAGCGCCACGACAGGGCCTGCATAAAGGCTGGAGACCCAAATCACGAGCGTCGTGTTCTTTTGCCCCATGCTCTGCGAGCCTTCGATAGGACGGCGGCCACGTTCACACACCCAGCCAAGGTAGAACTGCACAATGCAAAGCACCAGAGAAACGGCAGCCATCAGCGGAAGCTTTCCGCTGTTCCAGAGATCGGCAAATCCCATTTCGCGGATGTCGTAGCTAGCCTTCGCCAAGATGATGAACACGGAGAACGTCCAGACGAACATCGTGTACTTCTGGTATTTGGCGGCACGGTCAGCAAGCTCCGGGTAAAAATTTCGAAGCCCAAACGCAAACGCAAGCGGAATGCTGATAATCGGCTGGATCGTGTTGAAAATCTTCCAGGCGATTTCGGAAAGGTTTGCATCCGTTCCCGTCAGGTAGCCAAAAACAAGCGGAATGCTGAAGCACGCAATCAGGTTCCCGCTAAGAAAAATCTTAAGTGCGAGGGAGGCACTGCCGCCAAGCATTTTCGCCATCGCCGGAGCCGCGTTTGCAGGAGGGCAAAGCGCAATGATCGCACCGCCCAAAAGAACTTCGCGCGGCAGGTGGAAGAGTTCGACAATTCCCCAGAGGAACGCGATCAACAGCAAGCTCACGACAAAGGCGCGAGCCTCGATCTTGAACGTGTAACCGTGCGTCTGCGGCGGAATCTTCGTCACAAACGTAAGGAACATCATAAGGCCGATGGTCATCGGCAGGAGTGGCGCAAGGAAATGCGCCTGAGGAATCAAAATGCCCGCGACAATCGCAATAGGCATGAGAATTGCACGTAAGTTGCCCATAGTTTTTCCGAGGCCAAAGATAGAAAATTAGCTATGGGCCATATGCTTCGCTATCGGAGCAGAATCTTCTTCACAAGACTTCTCGAGCCATCCCGCACAAGTACTGCATAAGCACCCGTCTTGAGCCCCGCAATGCCAACCGCAGGCTGTACACGACCAGACTTCACGACGCCGCCCTTGACGTCCATGATCCTGTACGTCGCCTCCGAAGAGAATCCACTAAAGTAGAGAGCCTTCCCGACGTGTACAACATCAAAATTCACACGTACAGGCTTGGGCGCAATGCCGAGTTCAGATTCCTTTACCGGCTCCTTGCAGAAGTTCCTTTCCTTGGGATCGACATGATAACAGAAATCCGGTTCCTTTTCAGAAATCTTCACATCGCCTTTACAAGCACCTTTAGGACCGAGTTCAAAGATGCGAGTCACACCTTCGATCTTCTTGGTGGCATCCCTGTGCCCAAAATAAAATCTCGGCGATGCCTTATAAAGCATGGAATCACAGCTAACAGATTCATTACTACCAAATGGTTCATACTGCTTCATTTCCGACAACTTTATATTCACGGTCTTTGGTTTACTCGACTTAGGTACAGAAATTCTGCAATGCAACAACGACAGTTGCAAGTCATGATCGGAAGTATACGTCAGACAGAATTCATCAGGCTTTTTATCCTCCCACGTCCTATAGGACTCGGCGTCCATGCCCACTTCTATATACCCATTTGTATCCGTAGGCCAGGAGGCATACTTATAAGCTATATAGCCAAGGCTATCCATAGTCACCCTTCCCGCTGACCTGTTTGAGTTCTCATAAAAACGCGAATACGGATTAGGCTCGGTTTGATACGGCATCTGGATCCAGTTATATTCGCTAGTCCACATCCATTTCGGATATTTGACATGGAACGTGATATTATCATCCGGATAGCAATTACTGGAATCACGGTAATAGCAATACTTTCTTTTGTTGAACCGAAGCCTTTTACCGTCAAACCAAAGGCCGTCATTATACTCGTATTGAATAGAATCCTGATGATGGTAACTGACCTTGTCCAGGAACCTTTCGCCGGAGACTTCATGAGCTTCATGATAATAGGTATCATAGACAACCTTATTCGCACTGTCGCCAAAAAAAGAATCTTCCAAAACAAAATTTTTAACATCGGCTTTACTACCAATGTAATAGAACATTCCGTTACTGTGGGATCGGTTCCCATACAATCCCGAAATGGAATGGCCGTTGCCATCAAAGATTTCAGTAAAGTTCGAGGTCGCTTCCCTCCATACATGGAAATCACAACGTTCCTTATTCTGTACGCATTCGGACCTCAAGACATTTTCGTTATACGTAAGGTCATTCAGAAGAATGGCTCCCTTATGCGGATAGAACCCCCTGAATTCCCAATACCAGTCCAGCTGCGATTCCGTCTTGATCTGGAACATTCCGTCCTTGATTTCGGCAATGACATCTTCGTTAAAAACAGGATAGGACTCGCCCTGTTTCCAGACACTGACAAAGGGATACCGGTTCAGAAGCTTTACCAGAGTGCCATCGACAACGGCCACAGAATCCACACGTTCAGCACAGGAGCCACAGTACGAGGAATCCTTCAAAGCATACTGAAGACGCATCGAGTATCTGTCGTCATGATAGAACGTAATACCGCCATAATCCGGATCCCCAAGTTTAGATCTACAGCTAGTGCAATATACAGGACCTATGGAATAACTATTCATCAGGGTGTCATCGGACGTAAAAACAGCACCGACCAGCCCCGCAACGTCTTTACTACCATACACAAAGCCAACATTGTAACTATGCACCATGTCTTCGCTATAACCGGCAACACCACCGACTCTTTGCTCACCATAAACCGAGCCCTTGTTAGAAGAATAGGCGACACGTCCTGTTGACGACGAGCCGACAACACCGCCAACCCCATATGAGCCCTTGACATAGCCCAGATTATGATCCAGAAGATAAGATCCTCCCGTTCCGCCAAGTCCACCAACGGCACGTTCACCCGCAACTACGCCAGAAAAGCTGCAGTTGTACATCCAGCCACTAAGGCCGCCAACGATACCGCCAACAGCGAGTTTACCCTGGATATACGAATCTTCTATGTTCAAATTTTGAATTCGGCCCCAGTACACATTGCCAAAAAAGCCCACGCTGTCGCGTTCCGGAGCGTAGACAACCAGGCCGCGAATCGTATGGCCTCGACCGTCAAAGGTTCCTTCGTACGCATAGCCCTTATCGCTAAAAGCGCTTCCGATAGGAGTCCATTTGGTGAACTTGCAGGATGATCCGCCTTTCTTGATGCATTCCGGCGCAGGGAGTATTGGTTCGAGAATCTCGCGGTTTGCAAGGGCCTTGGAGAACTCGGTAAAATCAAGGACATTTTTGTTGATGGTGATATCATCATCAAGGTAGGCGCAGGCAACGGAATCAGTACGCCCCGCATTGACCTCGTCGGCAAAGCCAAAAAGTTCTTCTGCAGAAGTAATCCGGTAACAGCCGTCAGCATCTTTTTTCGGGGTCTGCGGAATGATCACCGCATTTGCATAAAGTGCAGCAAGCCCCACTATAAAAAGCACCAACTTATTCATTCCAAGCCTCCTTTTAAATAGTCCAAACAACTTATCCATAACACGAACAACAAAATAGAAAAATAACTTATAAAAAAAAGCAACCCCGCAACAACGTGCGGGGTAACCATATAAAGCGTCGAAATTGAGAAAGCGAAGCTTACAGTTCAATAATCCTGTCGTTTTGCAGCAACTGTTCGAACGTCTGGCGTTCACGGATAAGCTTGATTTCGCCATTCGTGTACATCGTTTCGGCAGCATAGCGACGGCTGTTGTAGTTGCTGCTCATGGCGGCACCGTAAGCACCGGCATCATGCAGAACCAGGAGGTCGCCCACCTGAGCCTTCGGAAGCTTGCGTGTCACGACAAAGCCGCCTTCTTCCTGCGTGAACACGTCACCGGATTCGCAAAGCGGGCCTGCGACAACGGCATCAACCGTTTCGTTGAGTTCACGGCCGTCACGGGCAATCACAGAAATGGCGTGGTAGCTACCGTAGAAGCTCGGACGAACGAGATCGGTAAAGCCAGCGTCGAGCAAGTAGAACAAGTTATTGCCCTGCTTTTTGACGGCGCGGATTTCAGCAACGAGGTAGCCACTTTCGGCAACGAGGTAACGGCCCGGTTCCACTTCGAGGTGGACATCGTGACCGATGCTCTGCTGAATGCGCTTGCGGGCGTTGTCCCACAGATCGTAGTAAGCCTTCACGTCAATGCGGTTGCCCTTTTCTTCTTCGTGATACGGAATCGGGAGGCCTCCGCCAGCGCTGATCGTGCGGAGGTGAGAACCGAGACGACGGCTAGCATCGACCATGGCGTCGCAAACCTGCGCCAAGTGTTCGAAGTCCGTGCCGGAACCGATGTGCATATGAAGACCGGTAATCCACATTCCGTTGCTCTGGGCGAGCTTGATGCAGTCCTTGATCTGTTCGTGCCAAATGCCGTGCTTGGAAAGGTCGCCACCGGTGTTCGTCTTGCGGGAGTGACCGTGGCCAAAGCCCGGATTCACGCGGATCGTGAGTTCAGACTTCACGCCGAAATCAGCAAGTTGCTGGATCATGTCCGGAGAGCCCACGTTCACGGCGATATCGTACTTCTTCACGAGTTCGAGAGCGTCACGATCGAAGATATCTGCTGTGTAGACGATTTCGGGAACCTTGCCCTTCTGCTGTCCACCCTTGAAGCCGGCCTTGAGGGCGCGCACAATTTCGCCAGCGGAGACTGCATCGACAACGCAGCCAAGCTTGCGGATGAGCGAAACCACGGAAAGGTTCGGGCATGCCTTCTGAGCAAAGCGCACAGTGTCAAAAACCTGCACGTCCTTTACAGCACGTTCAATCGTAGCACGGTCATAAATCCAAAGCGGGGTGCCGTATTCACTGGCCGCTTTCAAAAGCACTGAATCAGGGATGGAGTATTTCATACGGCGCAAATTTAGAAAAATAGAACTTAGAACTTAGAACTTAGAATTTAGAATTATAACAATATTTTCGTTTTTCACTAGCTTGCTATTTTACACAAAATGAAAAAACGCCGAGCGTTATGCCCGGCGCAATTTCAAGAGATTTTCAATTAGTGCAATTACACGTGCTTGATTTTGTTGTCACCAGCATCCCAGTTCTTGCCGTCACAAACAAACTTGTATTCGTAATCGCCAGGAACGAGGGAAATCTTTGCGCCCCAAAGACCCGTCTTCTTGTCCTTCTTGAGCATGTCGGCATCGACAGCCCAGTTGTTGAAGGAACCGGCAACGGAGACGGTCGTAGCGAGCGGACAATCCGCAACGAATTCCACAGGAACCTTCTTCGGGGCGGCGGCCTTGGGGGCCTTAACAACCTTCGGAGCCTTCACGGCCTTTTCGGCGGTATTCTTGGCCGGAGCCTTGGTAGCGGCACTCTTTGCCGGAGCCTTGACGGTCTTCACTTCGGCCTTGGCAACAGCCTTTGCAGGTTTTGCAGGCTTTTCGACCTTTGCGGCGGCCTTCGGGAGAGCCTTCTTAGCAGTAGCCTTTACAGCAGCCTTGACTTCGGCCTTCTTGGCAGGAGCCTTCAGAGCCTTTGCCGCAGCTTTCTTTGCAACAGGTTTTGCAACGACAGTTTTAGAATTCTTGGACATAATTATCTCCTCTTATTTCTTAGTGTCCAAAATTTAGTAAAAAAAAATTTATTTTGCTATATTTGAGATATGCTTAAACAAATCATCGCTCCTAGCGTCTTGAACGCAAACTTCCTCTCTCTCGGCGACGGCCTCAAGGCCATCGAAAACGGAGGCGCAGGCCTCGTTCATTTGGACATCATGGACGGACACTTTGTTCCGAACATCAGCTTTGGACCGGGAATTTCCGCCTGCGTCAAAAAGGGCACGAACCTCCCGCTCGATTGCCATCTGATGATCGAGAATCCTGAAAACTACGTGGGCGAATTTGCAAAGGCCGGCGCAAGCATCATCAGCGTGCATGCCGAAACCACGAACCACCTCGACCGTCTTTTGCACCAGATTGCAGAACTCGGCGTAAAGCCCGCCGTGGCTATCAACCCGGCAACACCCCTTGAAAGCATCAAGTACGTGCTTGACATCGTTGACATGGTGCTGATTATGTCCGTGAACCCGGGTTTCGGCGGTCAGAGCCTCATTCCGTATTGCCTCGACAAGATCCGCGAACTTCGCGAGCTCAAGCCGGAACTCAACATCCAGATCGATGGTGGCGTCAAGCTCGACAACATACTCGCCTGCAAGGAAGCGGGCGCAAACATCTTCGTCGTCGGAAGCGCCATCTTCGGCAAGCCCGATCCCGAAGCCGTCTGCAAGGAATTCGTCGCAAAGGTCAACGGCTAGTCACGCCATTCGCTTTGTAGCGTTTTTCGCCATCGCGGATAATCACATTATGACGCTCCCTCTGAACAAAGGGGGCGTTTTTCTTTTGCGCACTTCCCGACGGGCGCATATACGGGATTGCAGACGACTTCACACGGCTATCCATAACAAAACTTCCGATGTAAATATTTTCGGGTCCATACACAGATTCCATAAGCGAAACGTCATTTGCAAAATGAATGCAGTCATCAGGTTTCGTATCGCTACAAATCTTCAAGTAGGCATCCAAACGAATACCATCCCAATCTTCATACGTCCCTAGATCCACTTCAAAAGCAATTTCGTTATTTCCATCAAAGGTCATCACCGTATCGGCCCCCTTGATTTCGATTTTACGGCTATAAACCTTCATAAAATCGACGGAATCCAGCGGCTTATCGATATTGAATGCCGCGATCGTGTCCAGCAGACCGAAATTTGCCATTCCATGAACGTAGAGCGAAGCCTTCATCTTTCGCGTCAAGTTTCCAAAGCCCACGTTCTGAATGCGGAGCTTTGCACGGAACACGCCATCGGCGCCAACAGTATCGCTCAGCCACGATTCGCGCAGCACAAAGCGGTAGCCCAAGTGGTCATTGATGTACTTGAAGCCCGTTAGCGAATCGACTTTTGCAGGGTCGTAATCGAAATCCTTCTTTGTGAACAGGGACTTTTTCCAGCTATCAATCAAGTTGTTGTTCCACTGGATGTTCAAATAACTTGTATGCGTTCTAAAGCCTTCGTACGAAAGGAACTCCGGAGTATTGATGACCTGATAGCCCGCCGCCGTCGTCAAGGCTTCGCCACCGTAAGGCGTGTTGATGCCGTACTTTTCAAGCCACGCGACACCCTCTTCGCGGCAGATGGACGTCTTGCAATCGGCGCCCCAGGTTCCGTAATCGTATTGCGTCCCTAGGTAACCGTCATTGAACATTCCCACGCGGTACATCGTATCGCCTTTCGCCTTTGCGATTTCCTGGAAAGTATCACCTTCGATATAAAAGTCCTTGCCCCAGTCATCAAAGCCCAATACCTTTGCGGAATAATTTCCCGTACGCGTCAAGATTTTCAGTTCCGGCGGAGTGTTCCGCAACATCAAATTAACGGCTTCGGACACACGGTCATACGTGATATTCGTATCGCTGTGCATTTCGCCGTAGGCACCGTGCATCCCCATTTCGAGCGCAACGATCACATCGGTATTCTTCGAAAGCACAGGCGCGAGCTGTTTTACATGTTGCAGCACCCACTTGTGATCCGGCGTCACATTACTACGGCCGTTGTACCACGGGTCATAACAAATGCGGACTATCACGTGACCGCCAAAGTCACGGATGTTATCAAAAGTCTTTTGCAAAACGTTCAAGGCATCTTCGGTCAAGTCCTGGCTCACGCCACGCGTCGTATCTTTTTTGCCACCAGTCGTATCGATTCCGAGCCACGCATTGCTACTAAACTCCGAAATCTCGGCACGCAAATGCAAAAGCTTGCTATACGGTTTTTCAATCGGCTTGCCGCCCGAAGGCTTAAGGTGCAGAACCTGCGGCGTATAAAATCCACGGTCGTAATTTGCAAGAGTCGTCATGGCATCGGTCGTATCAATATTCTGCTTGACAAGCCCCGCCGCCCAAAGAGGAGACTGCAAAAACGCAACCACCAGACCAAACAACACCAACCCCTTCAATACACGAAATCTAAAAGCCAAAAAACACATACCCATAATATATAAGTTTTTAGTGGCATTTGTACATTTATCCATTTGCAGATGACCACCACGCCGTAGCACTAACTCCATAAAAATTATATTTGCGCCGTTTTTAGGAACAGAGCTAAGCGATCATGTTGATATACGCAAATAAAGTATTTAACAATCCTGTCGAAACCATCGAAATCTTCGAGCCCAAAGACGTAAAACCTGCATTGGACAAAATTGAAACGCTAAAGGACAGAGGGCTTTATCTCGTAGGCTACATAAGATACGACCTCAAAAAAGCCTGTTCCTTGCCGCTCGTGTATTTCGAAGCTTTTGAATCCTTTACACCATTCGAGCACAATGTTCCCGAAACTAAAATCGGGACCATAGTCAAGCCGCTCATTTCTAAAGAACATTACGCCAAAAAAGTCGACTACATCAAAGAGCAGATCAAGAACGGCATTACATACGAAGTCAACTACACCTACCCCTCAACGTTAAAAACGAACGCCAGCGAAATCGAACTGTACCATTACCTTTTGCAAAATCAAAAGACGCCCTACAACGCCTTTTTACAAAACAAGTACGAGACGATTCTCTCGTTTTCGCCTGAACTGTTCTTTGTCAAGAAAGGGAACAAGATTCTGACCAAGCCCATGAAGGGTACCGTCAAGAGAGGCAAAACGGACGAAGAAGACGCAGCGCTGAAAGAGTTCCTGTACAACGACTTGAAGAACCGCACCGAAAACATTATGATTGTCGACTTGTTGCGCAATGACCTCGGCCGAATTTCAAAACCGGGAACCGTCAAGGCCGACAAACTTTTCGAAGTCGAACAACATAAAACACTTTTCCAGATGACGTCCGAAATTTCATCGGAACTCAAGGACACCACGACTCTTTACGACATCATCCAGGCCATTTATCCGTGCGGTTCCATTACCGGTGCACCCAAGATTTCGACGATGGAAGTCATCGAGAACGCAGAACCATTCTCGCGAGAAGTGTACTGCGGCGCCATCGGGTACATTCACGGTGACGAGATGATTTTCTCCGTACCCATCAGGATTCTGCAAAAGAAAAACGGCGAAACGGACTACCGCTACGACGCCGGCAGCGCCATCACATGGAGCTCCACCGCCGAAGACGAATGGAACGAAACTCTCACCAAGGCGAAATTTTTGGAGACCGACTTTTCACTCATCGAAACCGGCATTACCGATTTCGAAATGCACATTGCAAGACTCAAGAATTCCGCAAAGGCGCTCGGTTTCACCTGGAACAGCGACCTCGAAAAAATCAAATTCGACCCGAGCATCGTCAACAGAATCGAACTGTTCAAAGACGGGCATTTCGAAGTCACGACAAGAGCAATCCCAGCACCCAAGCAGAATCCGAAAGTCCGCATTGCGCACAAAGTCAATTCCGCAAACCCATTCCTGTACCACAAAACAAGCATCCGCCTTCCGTTCCCTAAAGAAGTCTTCGACGAAATCTGCGTGAACGAGAAAGGCGAACTCACGGAAGGCACATTCACGAACATCGGCGTGCAGCTGAACGGAACCATTTACACGCCGCCTGTCGAATGTGGGCTTTTAAACGGAGTGACGCGCCAGAAGCTCCTCCGCGACGGGAAAATCAAGGAAAGGATCCTGTACCCAGAAGACTTGAAGAACGCCGAAAAAATTTACTGCTTCAATTCTGTCCGCGGAGTCGTAGAAGTAACGTTCGACGAATAACGGACGCACCACGTCTTCGTCAAAAGGCGACCCCGGAATAAAAGCAATCAAGGCGAACGCTGCGAAATTGCTTGCATTTTCATAGCTGAGCCGAAGGGCTTTGTACTTGTACAAATCCGG
>CACZAD010000009.1:11897-77335 GCA_902779055.1 Fibrobacter succinogenes
TCGCAAAATCAAGCATACTTGATTTTATGATCGAGCCGAAATTGCTGACGCGAAGCGTCAACCGCAAGTGGTCAAAGAGAACGGAGTCCGGGATGACATCAAAAGTGTGAATGACTAAACGAAGAATTACTTCACAAGTGCGTTGGCGTGGCCGCTGTAAATGGCCTGCAAGGCGCCAGCGAGGTAAGCGAGCGGAGCGTTCCAGTTGATGGCCACTTCGTTCGTCGCATAGCTGCAACGGTTGTCAATGTAGGCAAGAGCCGGCTTTTCGGCAGTAGCGTAGTTCGGGCACTTCCAGAGTTCCTTGCCGTCAAGGTTGATGTCCTGCTTGCCCAAGTGCGGACCGCCCACGAGCATGCCCGGCACCGGATCATCGACAAAGTCAGATTCGCTTACGCGATGGTGCGGGAAACGCGGGCTTCTAAAGCCAAATCCCGTGACATAGGAAATTTCCAACGGGTTCTTGCCAAGCAAGTAGTCCAAGCACTGCTGGGCACCATCCAGGTAGCTCTTGTCGCCCGTGACATAGTAGGCGTGCAAAAGCACAATGCCGTTATTGGCCATGGCACTGTTACTACCCCAGTTCCAGCTAGACGGAACAGCCGGGAGCCTATAAGCGCTCGTATCGCCAATGGCACGGAGTTCGTTGGCCACCTTGAGCAAAGCCTTACGGGCATCGCTGCCGAGCTTGGCGCCAAATTCCGTCGAGTCCATCGCCACACGGTAAACAGCGAGCATGTTCACGTCACCCCACCAGGCGCCATCCGGACGGAACTTGTACTGTTTCAAGTCCTTGAGATAATCGGCCTTCTTCGTGGAGCGGTAAAGTTCGGCGGCAGCAAAGGCGAATTCGTCCTTACCGTTTTCGTCGCCATAAGTGTAGTCACCCGTTTCGACATCGGACGGCTGCTTGTACAGAGCCTTCGGATGGCGTTTTGCCCAATAGTAAGCGACTTCGGAAGCCTTGAGCATCTTGTTTGCAAAATCCTTGTCGAACTTGGCATACACGCGGGAAGCCTGGGCCATCACGGCAGCAAAATCAAGCGTTGCAGTCAAGCTTTTTTCAATCGCATAACGCAAGGCGCCATCAATTTCGGGCATCGTGCTGGAGCCGAACTTGAGGGAGGTGAGCTTGTGATAAACGCCACCGTCCTTGTCCTGCATCGAAAGCATCCAGTCGAGGTTCCAGCGGATTTCTTCCAGAAGTTCCGGCATCTTCGGGAATTCGCGCGGGATGTTCCATTGGAGCGTATCCGCAAAAGCCGGGAAGTGTTCGTAAAGTTCCAAAAGCGTAAACACGGTAATGCCCGAGTTCACAATGTACTTGCCGTAGTCACCGGCATCGTACCAGCCACGCTGCGACTTGATAATTTTCGCTTCGGCAGTCTTGGGAGCGGCCTTGCCCTGTTTCTTGGCGACCGTCGTTGCCGTCGGCAAATCCGTACCGTAAACAATCACCTTGTCGTCGATATGACCTGCGGCGCGGGCCCACTTGCCGGCATACTGCGTTTCGAGAGCCATACCGGCACGCTGGAAGTAGAACCACTTGATGGCGGCCTTCGTCAGGTCCACGTAAACGTTCTCGCCGATGACCACCGGATTGCCGATGTAGCCATCCCTGTAAAGGCGGTACGTACCGGGCTTCTTGATTGACGAAATGTCGTACGTCTGGACTTCTTCGCCACTGTACTCCCAGTCATAGACCATCGGGGCTTCGAGCGTAAGCACCACATTGCCCGCCATGTCGCGAACTTCGAGCGGATTGGCATCATTACCGGGAATCACAATCGTCTTTTCGGATTCCGGAGCAAAACCAAGCTGGTTCGCCAACGGGATAGCAAAAGACGGAACAGCAAGGGCAAACGCAGCAATTAGTTGTTTACGCATACAAAACCTCATTTTCCTTAAAGATACCTTTAATTTTATCAAAACGTACTCAGGATGGGCATATTAATGTTTACCGTAGGTAACAAGTGTATTAAGTGTAGTGGGAGGGTGTAGTAGACAGTAGACAGTGGTTAGGGCTGTGTAAGGTGACCCCGGAAAGGCATACGAGGCGAACGCTGCGGCAAAGAATTTATTCTTTGGCATAGCTGAGCCGAAGGGCTTTGCGCTTGCGCAACAAGTGCGGGGTGACAAGCGTACAAAAAAAGCCCCGCAGCTAAACTGCGGGGACTCTTAAACCTTGTCTTCTACGAAGATTACTTCTTTGCGTTCTTGTAGTTGACGCCCGGACGGAGTTCGAGACCAACCGTCACAAGGAGAGAAACGATCGGTTCGTAGTGGTCCTGGGAAAGGTCATAGACGGCGACGCCGGCCATGCCTTCGCTCTTGACGTGCTGAGCCACAGCCTTCACGGACGGAATGCCCATGAACACAATGGATTCGGTTTCGCTCACAGCCACTTCGGACTTGGAAGCTTCATCGAAAGTCACCGTGTAGTCCGGCGTGTCAAAACGGTTCATGAGTTCTGCGTACGGGAGGTAACCTTCGTTACCGCTGCCCACGCCCTGATGAGCCGTGCCAAGGCCCTTTGCACCGGCAAAGGACTTGCCGTACAAGAACACCACCGGAGCAAGGAGATCCTTGTTCACACCGGCAGAAGCGACAGCGTCAAGCGTTTCCTGCACAGAGTTTGCGCTCTGATTCGGAACGAGGCTGCTTTCGCTTTCGGTCATGAGGTCGGTCATGAACACGTCCACGTAAGCGGCGCGGTTCAAGGCTTCGGCCTTGTAGGCATCCATACCGCCAGCCGGGTAAATCACGGCCGTCACCGTGGAGCCCGAAAGACCGTCGACCAAGGCGTTCAGCATCTTGGCGTAATCTTCGGAATCATCCGACGTGAGGTTCTGCCAGTCGAGTTCGACACCATCGACACCGTTCGATGCGACCCAGTCCTTGACGTTCGAAACGAAGGTGGAGAGGGTTTCGTCAGAAGAAGCGATTGCCTTCAGGTTCGATTCAGCTTCCATACCGCCAACAGACACGATAATCTTGACACCGTTTTCCTTGGAAAGGTTCACAAGATTCTTGAAGTTGTCGGCATCGTATTCATCAGCCAAGGCAACGGAACCGTCTGCACTCGGAGCGACAGACATATAGTGAATGTCGGTCACGAAGTTGTAACGGATGTCCTTTGCGTAGAACTGGGAATACTGACTCCAATAAGGATAGAAGCCAATCACCTTGTCAGCAGCTGCCTGGGCCATAGAAGCGCAGCCCATAGCGAGAGCCAATGTAATAACTTTAAAGTTCATTTGAATACCTCATCCTATTGAATCACGCGGTCAGCGCCAGCTGCGTCACGGCAGTAAAGATTTGTATCGGCAACAAATTTCATGGCATCGGCAGCCTTTTCTGCCGTAGCAGAAGCTCTCTGCAAAGAATCAATCTTGAGCGTCTTGCGATCCGGATGATTAACCAGATCAGCAGCTTCGGCATCCGTGCACAGACGGTAAGCCCAACCATGAGACTGACCAAACATGATGTACTGCTGGGAGATCAAGAATTCATTGACAGGGATGTTCTGCAATTCAGTAAGGTCTTCCGTCGTTCCGATAAAGTTGAACGCAAGAAGATCCGCAAGAACTGTCGAATCCGCCTGATCCGTTTCCCAACCGGCAGCATTGTAGCCACCCAGATACGGGTTAGCGTAAATGGAAGCAAGGGCAGTCGTGTTAGTCTTGAATGCAGCTTCATCATTAGCCTTGAGCGTTGCGGCATCTAAGCCCTGCTGTGCCCATGCAGCTTCTGTTGCCGCATTTTGATTACTGACATAGTCCTTGACCTGAAGAATGCGCAATTCCGGATGCAGGGCCATATAGACGTTTACGTCGAAATCAGCCGGGAACGAATCCGAATAGGGGTCACTAACACTCATCGAGGAGCAAGCGCCCAAGACGCCTGCCAAGAGAATCATTGTGTACTGGTAAAGTTTTTTCATTTTCAGCACCTCTTAGAAATTGACCGTGACATCGGCGGCAACGACGTTCTTGTTGATGGAAAGCTTGTTTTCGACACCAGCAAACATGTAGTTCAATTCGTTGGAAAGCATACCGTACTGAACAGACAGGTAAGACAACGAAGCGAGCTTAACACGAACACCGGCCATGACCAGGCTTTCCGTAGACTTGTTCACGACGGCCTGGACCTGATCCAAAGTGACACCGTTGTCAAACTTCTTTTCGAACACCTGGAAACCAGCGAGGAAGGAGAACGGACCCCAGAAATCAGCCGTAAGACCAGCGATAAAGCGGGTAGCAGAACGCTTCAGGTAAGCCGATTCCTTGCTGGAGGAGAAGGAAGTCTGGACGAGAACCGTGCGGTCAATATTGGTAAGTGCGCCAATATCAACACCGAGTCCGACACCGAATTCAGTGAACTTGTTTTCTTCGTAAGGAACAAGGCCGCCCAAAGACGGAGCGTAGGTCTGAGTCAACATATTGAAGCGAGCATTGAAGAACACCTTGTCGTCCCAGTTAGCGTCGGCCTTAGCCGTGATACCCTTGCGGTCCGGAGTGGCAACGCCGTACGGCAATGCAAGACCCACGGACGGATCAAGAGCGATAAGCGGATCCAGTTCGAGCTTCTTGGAGATGGTCGCCGTGTAACCGTTACGGTAGAAGTGACCATTCTTGTAGTTGTTGTTCAAGCGGGTAAAGAGGTATTCGCTTTCGGCATCACCATAGCTGGAGAGTGCGTTCGTGCGGTTCGTGGTCATCAAGTTCGTGGCCTGCAATGTCGTGGAGTTGTAGACATTGAAGTAGAGGTTTTCGAGGCTCGAAGAACCGAAGACAGACATGATCAGGCTGTCAACCGAATTGCCATACATAGCGTTGGCATTCAGGATGGTTGCACCGCCCTGGTAAACCGGCGAAGAAGCGAGTTCGGACCAGAAGGTGGAATCCGTCTGGAGGTAACCGGCGCTCACCTTGAAGTCGACGTTAGCGATATCGCCCTTGACAAAGAGGTTTGCAAAGAGGCTCTTGCCGTCTTCATCACGATATTCTTCGTTCGTAATATCCTGATACTTGACATTGCTTTCTCTTGCATAGACAACCTTGTTGCCCTTCAGAACAGCCTGAGCAAGTTCGTATCCGTACTTGGTCTTTGTGACCACGTAGTCACGATTGACGCTCCACTTCGACATGGCGAATTCGCCATCGAGGCCGAAGGACACCGGAAGAGTCGGGAGAACCTTCTTGGAATCGAAGGCAGCATCGACAGAAATCACTCTGTTCGTTTCGTAATAGACCGTATCCGTATCGAAGATCTGCTTAGAACGACGAGTGAGCTTGCGGTCAAACACGTTGACAAAGTTCACGCCGAGGTGTGCCCCATAGGCATCGGCTCCAACACGAGCACCAAGGAGGTAGCGGTCGGAGAAGTCGAAGTCGAAGAACACCTGGTCCACCTTCTTTGCAGTATTGCGAAGGCGGGCACCCGTGAGCTGGGCAGTAACGTTATCGACGACGCCAAGGCTTCCGCTATTGTAAACGACGTTAAGACCGTGCAGCAAGCGGCGGCTGGTCGTATCCAAGTTGCGCTTTTCGAGAGCTTCGCGACGCTTTTCCGCAAAGATTTCCGGTTCCTGGAGGATTTCGGTCTGCGGAGTGAAAATGGTGAGCGGCGTATAACCGACACGCATATAACCCAAGTTGAAGTCCACATGCTTGTTCAGGATGGTACCATCGTAAGAGAACCAGTGACCGATAACCGGGTTGTTGTTCTCGTCGTAGGCACTCTGCCAATCCTTGTGCAAGCGCAACTGGACATCAATCATGGTCTCGGAACTCGGACGAGCGGACAAGCGCAGGTTCACGTCCGTGAATGCCTGGTTTTCCTGAGTCGGAGATTCGCTGGAATACTGGTCGGAATTGCCGATAGAAACAAGACCACCAGCCTTTGCCGAACCGTTGATCTTGAGTCCCAACACGGCGGCGTTGAGAGAATCCAACTTTTCGAGCAAGGACTTCTGTTGTGTAACAACTTCAGCATTGTTGTCTGCAGCAAATGCAGACACTGCCGAAAGGGCTACAGCGGAGGTCAGTAAAAATTTGCGCATGTTCATATTGAAATTCATTCTAGTTACCTCCCATTAAAATTCCACATTAATGGAAGCTTCAAAGATAGACTGACTAAATTCATGCTTGTAGACACCCAAGGCGCCGTCACCTAACTTAGAGCTGAAGTAGTCCGGCAAGTTGCGAGTCGTTCCTTCGAGAGCGTTCGTATTGTAGTCGTTCTTGACATTGACCATGCCGTAGTTGATGGCAAGCCATGCGTTGTCGCCAACCACATAGTCAAAGCCGACCATCCACTGCATCTGCTTGCTCTTCATGAGAGGAACGTCTCGACCGACGGAAGCATTGGTTCCGAGAACGCTACCGAGCAAAGAACCGTAGTCGGAATTGATCATCTGGAAGCCAGCCGTGATGCCGAGACGCGGCAAGAACTGGGCAGAAAGACCAACGTTGATAAAGTCGCTAGAAACCTTTCCTTCGGTAATTCCAAGCGTCGTTGTCGCAACAGAGCCAGGAAGAAGCGTCGTCTTGCCTTCGGAATGCTTGTAAGAACCGGCGATTTCAGCAGTCTTGTTGTAACTTGCACCAATGAACTTCGCGATATCGAACTTGAGGCCTGCACCGTATTCCATGTAGGAGACCTTGTCAAATTCAGGATTTGCGACCTTCACCTGGTTGAACATGTCGAAAAGGATCTGGGCTTCGACCTTCTGTTCCCAGTCGCCCTTGATGTTGGCGCGGACACCCATGCGGTTCGGAGTAGCAAGACCGTTCGGCAAAGCGAGCTGAAGTGCATCGTCCGTCATCTGGCTCAAGAGGGCCAGCTGGGCGCGGGAGTAGACGTTGGAACCCCAAGAGTTCTTGTTGTAAAGACCGGCATTGTAGCTCTGGCTCTGACCGTCTCTGATCTTGACGTCATCGGTACCAAGAGAACGTTCCGATGCTGCAAACTTCGGAGAGTAGTTGTAGAGAGCGTCGAAGGTGGAGTAGAGCGGAGAGTTCACGCCATACTTGACCGTGTTACCGTCCTTATCGGAGTTGAGGATTCGCTGAGCAAAGAAGCTCGGGGACTGGGCCAGATTGTTGAACCACTTTTCGTCGTTGCGAATGAAGTCCAAGGCCAAAGCCGCATTCCAGGATTCAACCTTGTAGCCAGCATTCAAGGTAGCGAGCAAGGCAGAACCGTTCACGTTTTCTTCGAGGTATCCGGCAGGAACCATTTCGCCAGTCGTAGGATCCGGCGCAGAATTAGCAGTCTTGACCTTGTCCATGGACATTGCATATTCTGCAACGAGGTCAAGAATGAGGTTCTTGTTGTTGAGGATTCCAGACACATCGGCACCGACGCGACCGCTAAAGACGAGCGTCTGCTGCGGAGAATCTTCGTACGGATTCACGAGCTGACGGACATATTCAGCACCCGGAACGTAGGAGGACGGGTCTTCGTGGCGGTAGATATAGGTCTTCGTCTTTTCGTTGTCGAAGATGAACATCGGAGTCAAGCCGACGTAAACATTCTTCTGGAGCGGAAGGAGTTCGAAGTTACCGGCAGCGACAAACTTATCCGTATTGGAAGCGAGCGAGAAACCGTCAATTTCGGTATCGTTCGGAAGGATGTTGCCTTCGGCACCGCTAAAGTCAAGGACAGAAACGCGGTTCACGCGGGCAAACAAGGCTTCGGCACGGAGTTCACCGATCGAAGGATTGATTTCCTTGCGGAACTGGATGCTAGCACCCTGAAGGTTACGCTTGTTGCCTTCGAGGAGCTGTTCCTTTTCGGCCATGTGGCGCTTGCGAGCGAAAATCGTCGGTTCGTACATGATGTCGACACCGGGATTGAAAATCGTCAGCGGAGAGATCTGTTCGCGGAAGTCACCGACAACCCAGTAGAGGTAATTGCCGATATTGCCTTCGACGTTGAGCCACTTGGCTTCGAGAGTCTTAGCTGCGGCAGCGAAGTATTCCTGCATGCCGCCACCGAGGCGCATCATCACGTTGGCGCGGACATTTTCGTACGGACGGAAGCCGAAGTTCAGGTCGGCAGTCACGAATTCGTTACGTTCGACGTCCTGCATCGTGTTAAGGCTCGACGGATCCTGATCCGTATCGAAGCTAGAACGCTGGGCAACAGCACGAATGCTACCAGTAATTTCAACACCACGCTTGGCATTGGCGCTATCGGCCTTTGCTTGCAATGCCTTTTGGTTATCCGCAATTGCAGAAGCCGAAGAGGCTACCGAAGCAGTAAGAAGGGCGAATAAAATTCTTTTCATTTTCATATTCATTTTTAGCAACCTCCCTTAGAACCATGCCTTGGTTTCAGCAGCGATGTAATGGGAATGCCAATCATTTTCAGGAACGAGTTCGTCAGAGTGCGTCATGAACTTGTAACGGAAGTGGAGGCCTACGCGGTCAGAGAAGTCCCAGTCAAAGCCCAAGCCGATGGCAAAGTCCTTATAGTTGATCGGGCACTTTTCGTAATAGAAGGGGCTGACTTCGTAAGTGTAAGTCGGATTGGCCTTCTGCCATTTACCGGTAGAATTGGTCACAGAAACTGCTCTGTAAGCCTTTTCGGATCTGAAGGTTTCGAGACCGAGGATACCCACCATGTGGAAGGTCGGGGTCACGGCGACAGTCGGTTCAAACTGGCCATAGAAGCTCATCATAAGCATGTTGGACTGCTTTTCGGAAACAGCGATCGGAGCAAACGAGGTCGAAACACCGGAGAGGGCGACGAAAGCCGTCATCATGATGTTGCGGTCAGTATGCAGCCAGTGGCTGATGTCGTAGCCACCCATGAAGGACAAGTAGGTAGACCACTTGGCATGGGTCGGAACTTCCTGCTTTGCCACCTGGGCACCGTTGTCGTAAGCAGCGAAGGATTCCCACAGTTCCCAGGTACCACCATAAAGACCACCGCGCTGACGGTCCATCTTCACGCCTTCACCTGCATCCCTCTGCACACCGGCACGAGCAATGTAGCGGGCGTCTTCGGCAGCGTTACCGGAGTCAGCCACGAAGAGCGGCTTGTGCTTGGTCCAGGAGTTGGAGCTTTCCCACATATTGCGGCCGTTCAAACGGTAGTTGAAAGCGATCACGTCCTGACCCGGATCGATCTGACGATGCTGGGCATACTGGAAGTCAAAGTAACCGCGGTTGAAGCTCGGTTCCAACTTGAAGTTGATACCGGCCATGTTCGGGGAGTAGCGGAGGGCGCCTGCATTGAGGTAGGTTTCGTCCTTACGCCAGCCCGGGAAACGGGACGGGTTAGAAAGGGAGTACGGAGAGTAGAAACCCGGCTGGAAGTACACGAGTTCAGCAGTCATCGGCCAACCTTCGACATACTTGCTCTGGGCCTTCACATAAATACCGATCTTCGGATCAGCCGTGCTGGATCTCTTTGCATTTCTGGAGTAACCCGACTGCTTGTCATCAGGATTGAAGTTGCTCACAGCTTCGGACTGGTAGAAGACCGTGGAATCCGTGATGCTCACGCCTGCATCGGCCATCAAGTAGAGCTTCGGGGTAACGTTGCCCTTGACGTCGGCGGTAATCACGTGAGTGTTGAGGAGGGTCGGGCTCATGCCGTTGTTGACCCACTGGCTACGGAATTCTTCTTCGTCGATGATGCCTTCATCATAGGTCACGCCCATGTAGTTCAAGCCGACGGTAAGATTGTCAGCAATCTTTTCCTTGGCGATACGGCCATGAAGGACAGTACCACGGAAATCGTAGCTACCCATCATTTCGAGTTCGCCCGGCTGACCACCGTACATGCGAAGACCATCACGAGTACCCATATCGGCATCTGCCGGCTGGGACACAAGGAACTGGGCCTTGAAGTCGTACGGGAGCTGATAGACGTTAGCAAACACGCCACCGAAGGAACGGTTCGTCCAGAATGCACGACCACCTTCCTTGACCGGCTTGAATGCCTTTTCCTTATAGTAGGTAGAAACAGTCTTTTCGTCTTCGAAAAGTTCGTACTGCCATACGAAACGCGGGTTGGTTTCACGTTCCCACATGGTAAGCGGGGAAGCGTTTGCCCAGATAACGCCACCGGCAGTGATGTAGGCGCCGAAGACACCGGCACGGATATCAACGCCGACGTTCAATTCTTCGTTGATCGTCGAAGAATAGTAGTCGGTAGAGTGGTCGTAGAGAGCGCGTTCGTTGTAGTTGCCCGGAGCTTCAGTCGGATTCTTAGCGTACTTGTTGGCATAAGTACCGCTCAAGTCGAACGGGAAAGACAAGTTAGTGAACAACGTAATGTAGGAGTTCGGCATAGCGACAACGTTCACGTTCAAGACGGCGTCGACGGCTGTGCGAGCCTTATCGCTCTGAACCCAGGGGCTTTCTTCGGAATAGTGGAAATTCTTCAAACGGAAAGCCATGTAACCGGAGACTGCCAGTGGCAGATCGTCCTTGCCGAGGAGCGTAGATTCCATGTTACCGGAAAGGGTATCCAACGAAGCGTGGAGGGAATCAAGCTGCAACTGCGGAGGGAGAGCCCATGCAGCACCGAGGCTAGACGCTAATAAAAGGGAAGAAACTGATTTGCGCATAAAATCCTCTTAAATCTCGTTGCGGAACGGATAATGAGCCGGGCCTTCGTACGGCTTGCCGTGCTTCTTGATCACGATATCGTCGATCCAAACCTTGAAGGATTCGTTTTCGTCCTTACGGACTTCAAGACGGAAACCCTTGAAGTTGGACCATGCGAACGGGAGCATCACTTCGCGCGTGTTCTTCGCATCCCAGTAAACACCGGTATTGCCGAAGAGCTTCAGAGGAATGCTGAAGTGCTTCCATTCAGTCGTAATTTCACCAAGGCTCTTGGAGCGGAGCTTCACCTGGAGGGATTCGCCGTTGCTCTTCACGCCGTCGTCAACGAGCACGAACAGGGCGTTTTCGCCACCCTGGGCACCCTTGAGCCAAAATTCGAGAACGCCTTCTTCGAGATAAGGAGTCAAGTCCACGGAACCTGCAATACAGATTGCCACACCGGAGTAGTCGCTTGCGATAAGTTCGATTTCCATGGAGAGCGCACCTTCCATGGCATACTTATCCGTGAGTACCGGTTCGGGGTTTTCACGCGGATACTGGTAGGTGTAACCACCACCACGAGGAATGGCCTCGCGCATGACAACGGTGACAACTTCCTTATCAGGACGGAACGGCTTGGGTTCCTTCATGACAAAGTGAGACTGGTCGCGGTCGCGGTAATCGCTAAAACCGTAGCCAGCAAAAGAAGATGAAGCAAGAAGCATCGCCGCTAGAGCGGACTTCCAAATGGCTTTTTTTAAGTTTCCATTCATAATAGGTACAATTCTCCAAATTCGGATCACCTACAATATAGCTTGTTTTTTGAGAAAGTCGAATTCTCTCTTTGCAAAAAAGGCTTTGCAAAACGTGATCCATCAACGAAATACCGCTTGCCAAGCCGTGTAAACACTGGACTCAAGCGTATACAGTTTTTTTTCAGCAGCTAACGTTTAGTTTTGTTTACAAATTAAGACAAATGACATCAGTCACAATGGACTCAAGCGTAAACACACAATTCTATTACGCATTTTTTTATTTTTCTTTTTTGATATAGATTTTGAGAACAGATACTTTGAGTACAAAACTTTTTGTTTTGGGGGTCACTATGATGAAACACCTTTTTACACTTACTGCGATCGCAATCGGATGCGCCTTCTGGGCTTGCGATAACGGAACGGCCGCCCTGCCCGAATACAAGGGCAGCGACCAACCCAGCAACACGCGGCAAATCATCCCTGTCGACTACACCGCAGGAAGGACCATGAACGCCCTCCTCGGCCGAGGCATCAACCTGGGCAACGCCTGGGAATCCGAAGGTTCCGACGATAACGGCTGGGGAAACCCCATCCGCGACAAGGACTTCGCCATCATCAAGGCCGCAGGTTTCAACTCCGTCCGCATTCCGGTCCGCTGGGACCAGGATGCCGACAAGACCACGCACACCGTGAACGCCAACCGTTTGCAGGGCGTCATTGAAGACATCAATCTCGCCATCGCCAACGGACTCGCCGTCGTCGTGAACTTCCATCATTACAATGACCTGAACTGCGCCGGCGGCGGCGGCAGCCGATGGAATTACGAAACCCAGAAACAAGAAAAGTGCCTCTACAACGCAGCAAAGTTCCAAGAAGAAAAGACCCACTTCCTTGGCATGTGGAACCACGTCGCATCGACCTTGAACGCCTTCCCCGACAATATGGTCGTTCTTGAAATCTTGAACGAGCCCAGCATCCCCTACGATACCATCGTGGATCAGCTGATGAACGACGCCTACACAGTCATCCGCGCAGCAGCCCCCGGCAAGACCATTATGTTCGAATCATACCATATGGCAAAATTCGGCGACCTTCCCTCGCTGCATTTACCGGCTGACGGCAACATCATCTTTAGCGGACACTTCTACCAGCCCTACACCTATACCCATCAGGGTCACGGTTACGACTGCCGTGGCGATGCAGCAAAGGTCATCGTCGCACCGGACAGCATGAAATACTACAACCAGCAGGCATTGCGGCTGTACCCCGACATCAACGGCGTAGACCATGTTCCTCTGAACATGGGCGAATTCGGTGTCGCCGGTGGCGATGCGGGTCAATACACCTGCGGAAAAGAAGGTCCGAGCAACGAAGGCAAGGCAGAATGGGCCATGAAGACGGCTCAGGCAGCCATCGCAAACGGCATCTCGTTCCATTACTGGGGATTCGGCAAGACGGGCGGATTTGACGCCTACGACGTCGATGCAGAAGCATGGTTCCCGGGATTCCCCGACGCGCTTATAAAATAAAAGGACAGGGCCGTCCGAAAAAATTACGGGCGGACAAGCGTCCCCGACCAGTGTTCATCAAAGAAGGCTTGGAACAGAGGTTCCGGGCCTTTTTTCAATTCTTCGATGACTTCGGCAATCGGGCGGTGGCTGCGGTAAAGTTCGCGGAAAGCACGTTCAAAGAAGGCGATGCGTTCCGGCGGGAACTCGCTTGCATGAAGGCGGAGCGCATGGAGGTTGAGAGACGCAAAGCGCAGCGGATTGCCAAAGGCGCGGCTGCACGGCGGAACGTCATAATCAACCTTGAGCGTCCCTCCGACAAAAGCATAGGCGCCCACCTGGTTACGCTGCTGCACGGCGGTCGTGCCACCAATGGTTGCAAATTTTCCGATACGCACATGGCCACCGAGCTGGCACCCGTTCGCTATGACGGCACCCTCCCCAACCTGGCTATCGTGCCCCACGTGAGCATAGGCCATGATCAAGACGCGGGTTCCCAGGCGGGTACAGCCTCCCCCCTGGACGGTACCGCGATTAAGCGTCGTGTATTCGCGGATAATGCAGTTTTCGCCAATTTCAAGGCGTGTCGGCTCGCCCGCATACTTGAGGTCCTGCGGAGGCGCCCCAAGAATCGCACCGTCATAAACGTGCGTGTTCGCCCCGATATTCACGCCGCCGTAAACTCGCACACGGGACTCCAGCACGACATTTTCACCGATTTCCGCCCCTTCGTCAATAACGCACCAAGGACCGATAACAGCAGAATCGTGGACTTTAGCTCCAGAATGAATGTAGGCGGATGGGTGAATCATGAGCGGAAAAATAGTATTTTGCTAAATTTCGGCACATGGGCGATTACATTATCGCAGGTCTTACCGCACTTTACGCATTCCTGTTCCTATTCTTCATCATAGGACTGTTAAAGACGCATCGCTACAAAGGGAAAAAGGCAACCCCGAGCGTCTCGGTCGTCGTGCCGATGCGTAACGAAGAGGAATTTGCAGAACGTACGCTCGAGGCGCTTGCCGAACAGGATTACGTCGGCGAATGGGAAGTCATCTGTGTCAACGACCGCTCCACCGACCGCACGCTCGAGATTCTCGAAAGGTTCGCCGCCACGCATCCGCGATTCCGCGTCTTGAGCCTCCCGCAAGACTTACCGCAAATCGCAAGTCCCAAGAAGCGCGCCCTCGAAAGCGCCTTCAAGATTGCAAAAAACGAAGTGCTTTTGACGATGGACGCCGACTGCATCCCGCGCAAGAGCTGGATCACCGCCATGGCGGGCCGATTTGTCGACGGCATCTGCATTGTGCAGGGACCCAAGCAGAACAACGGCACACGTTCCATGCCGCATCTTTACCAAAAGCTCGAAACACTCGGCTACACGGCAATGGAAGCCGCCGGTTTTAGCCTCGGGCACCCGATTGTCGCAAGTGCCGCATGCCTTGCCTACAAGAAGGACCTGTTCTTTAAAGTGGGCGGATTCGGCGACCTCGTGAACCTTTCGAGCGGCGACGATGACATGCTCATCCACAAGATGATGAAGATCCCGGGCACAAAAGTCTGCTACAACCTCGACAAGGACGCCGTCATCGAAACGGCTCCGGTGCATACGTGGAAGCAGCTCTTTAACCAGCGCGCCCGCTGGAGCAGCAACGGCACCAATTACGAGAGCAAGGCCTACATCCTTTTGCTCACGCTTATTTACACATACTACATCTGGATGTTCGTAAGTCCGTGGTGCGTCGCATTTTTGGACTGTCCGTGGCAATGGTGCGTGTTCAGCATCTTGCCGAAGTTCGTCGTGGACTTCGTGTTCCTCTCGATCGCATCGTGGAAGCTGCATTCCAAGCGCCGTATGTTTGCGTTCTTGCCGGTCGAACTGATCCAGATTCCGATGATCGTGTTCTGCGTCCCCGCAGGAATCACCGGACTGTTCAGATGGAAGTAAATGACGCGAAAAGCGCGCTGTATGAAAGAACAGCGCGCGGATTCGTTGGCGTCAGGATGACGACTTAAACTAAATGTTCTTTTGCCCAGGCGATGGCGTCGCCCGTACAAGCTATTTTGCCGTCGAGCTGAAGTTCAAAACTTTTCTTGATAATCTCGCCCATCTGCTTTCCCGGCTTGACGCCCATATCCATAAGCATCTTGCCCGTGAGATACGGCTGGGGCGCACTTTCAAGCAAATCGAGGTCAGCAGCGGCCTGCCACAAATTCTCGGGGAAGTTCATATCGCCGGCCGAAGCGTAGAACTCGCGCGGTGTACACTTCACCAGCAGGCACAATAGCTTAAGGCCGTCCAGCTTTACCGCCAATCGACGAAGCGTTGGAGCGTCGTTCACGACCGCGAACTGGATTTCGTTATACGCCTGCACAAGCTGCGGGACAATTTTCAACAAATGCGTTTCGTTAGTGATGCGTTCCAGGAACTTGAGCGAAGTCTCGGGATTTCCGCTGAGGAATGCGGCAAAGGCAAATTCCATCGCCTGCGCATCAGAAAGCGGCTTGCCTTCGGACTCAAGCGTCCGGCGGACAGTTTCCATATTGTCGAGCATTTCGCCCAGGGCATCCCACGACTTATGCAACGGAAACACTTCCGGAAAGAACGCATTGAGGCGGATGTCCAAAAACGCACGCAATCCAAGCGACGGCTTGCCGGGCTTCAAGAGCCACTTTTTGAATTCTTCAAAAAGCCTTTCGATAGAAAGGTCGGCAAGCGAAAGCGTCTTGCAGAGTTCCACCGTCTCGGGCGCAAGCGTGAGCGCAAAACGGCTCGCAAACTGCACGCCACGCAAAATGCGCAACGAGTCTTCGACAAAGGCAGGGCCCACATGACGGAGAAGTCCCTTCTTCAAGTCATCAATTCCGCCATACGGATCGCAAAGCGTAAGTTCCGGCAGTTCCATCCCCATCGCATTGATGGTAAAGTCACGGCGGAGGGCGGCTTCCTTGAACGAAAGCTTTTCATCGGTATGCACCACGAAACCGCGGTGTCCGTAGCCCACCTTGCT
This sequence comes from Fibrobacter succinogenes, assembly GCA_902779055.1. Classification (GTDB taxonomy): domain Bacteria; phylum Fibrobacterota; class Fibrobacteria; order Fibrobacterales; family Fibrobacteraceae; genus Fibrobacter; species Fibrobacter succinogenes_K. Next base: position 27,743 of record CACZAD010000009.1, read on the forward strand.
TTCGGTACGCGGGAACGAAAAGTCAAGCGAAAGCCCCTTCATCGCCAAATGGATGACACCAAAGGCCTTGCCCACGAGATTCGTGCGGCCATACTTCTTTAAAATCGGAACAAGTTCATCCTGCGCAATGTCATAGACTTCGACATCGTAATCGCGGCAATCCTTGCCAAGCAACGCATCGCGCACCCAGCCACCGACCAAAAACGCACGGCCACCCGCTTCGCGGATTTCACCTGCAATCGCAAGCAGGCGCTTGGGAAGATCCGGTTCGAACGCCCCACCGGCAAGTGTACTGATCATCGGCATTACTGCTGTACTCCGGCAGAAGAGTCCGCATTCACAGACTTGTAACGGTCATAAATGCTGGTCGTCTTTTCGTCCGACGAATCCTTCAGCAACGTGGAAACTGGGATTTCGACCTTCGAGGAATCCACCTGCGGCGAAGTTTCCGTATTCGCATAACGTTCGTAAATGCTGGACTTGGACTGACCCGATTCATTCTTCTTCTTGGCTTCTTCGGCGCGGCAGGTATTCAGTTCGTTCTCCATATAGGCACGCTGGTCCGGAGAATAAGACATCGTATTCAGACGGTACTCGATTTCTTCGCACACGAGGCCCTGGCGTTCACCGGCACAGCCGACCAATAAGAGCGCAACCGCAAAAGAGGCCAAAATAAATTTATTCATAACAGTCCCTCGTCAACAATTAGTGGATAATCAGGAGCTTGCCCTTTCGAACCTTGGAGCCGCTACGGACAACATACTGGTACACGCCCGGAGCCACGAGGCTTCCGTCGTCCAGTCGGCCGTCCCATTCGGTCTTTCCGCCAGCAACACGGTCACCACGCAAAGACATGACAAGCTTGCCACCCCTATTGTAGATGTTGATCACGGCTTCCGCCGAGATGTTGTCAAAGAACACGTACGGGTGACGGCTCGGACGGAACGGGTTCGGATAGACCTTGAATTCTGCACGGGCGTCGTCAGTCATATTGCCCTCGGTACCGCGCAGGTCGTTCCTGTAGTAGCCCGAGACACCGTTTTCATGAGCAAACCAGACAAGTCCCGCCGTCGAATCGACAGCAACATCCTGGATCCTATCGCTCAGGAGGCCCTGGCGGGTCGTGATGTGCAGTACAGACAATGTATCCGGCGAAGTTTCACGCGGAGTCAAGCGGTAGGCGCCCTGCGAGGCAGTCCCCACCCAAAGGTTTCCACGGCGGTCGGCATCGATGCTCGAGAAGCTAGCAGACGTAAGGCCGTTGGTCGAAAGCGGACTTCTCAGAGAATCCTGTTCCTTGTTCCAGTAGGCCAGCGAAGATTCCGTCACCAACCAGATGTATTCGGACTTCGGTTCATAAACCATGTCCAGCGGAGTCGAAGAGATTCCGTAATAATGCTTGACGGAGTTCTTGGTAATCTTGCTAGAAAGTTCGCCACCCGTCGATTTCGGAGGCGGGAAGCTCACCACATCCAAACCGCCTTCCGCAGTAAGCGTAGGGCCATCGCGGGTTCCGATATAAACGACCCAATCGCCAGAATTTTCATCAATGCTGGCAAGCATCGGCCCTCCAATGGGGGCATATCCTATCGAATCCGCACAAGAGACATTGCCATCGAGGTCCACATACACCAGGCTGTATCCGCCCTTGTTCGAAGCCGAAGTAGTCAAAAAGCCATTTCCATCGGGAGCAGGCGTCGTCGAAATCGTAATCACATAGGGCTGGCTATCGAGGTAGCTGCTCATACAATGCCCATCGTTTGCCAAAAGCTTGTAGTCCAGACTTTCGCCCCAATCCGTGTACAGCATGTACCCAAAGCCCCAAACGTGGTAGAACACATTTTTCTTGGAGTTCACGGACAGGACTTTCATATTATGCGCACGGGCATCGCTATTGTTTCCCAAGCCGTACAACGCAGGAACCGGATCGCTCCAGCTGCGACCATCAAACCGCGAAAAATATCCGTTCTCGGATGCGGCTATCACACCGCCAGTCGGGAGGGCACGGAGTTCATAGACGCTACGGATCGGGAACGTGGCATACCCCGTCAAGTTGGAGAACTTTTTCCCGTCATAATAAAGGATATCGTTGGAGCCGGCCAGAATCGCCCTTTTCGAGGAGAGAAGCCTCACCCACTGGAACCGGGTGCGGTAATAATAACGTTCGACGACAAGCGAATCACCCACCTTGCGGGTAACGGAATCCCGTTCGTAAAGAGCGGAATCCTTGAAAGCCTTTCCGCGGATCTTTACCAACGGAGCGCTGGACGACATGACAGAGAACGTATCAAGGGAAACAGACGTTTCACCGTCATCATCCCAGATTCGTGTACCTTCCGTCGAGAACGTCTTGATCTTATCGTCCTTCCAGGCAATGGATTTAATGCCATTCTCGTTGTAGCCATCTTTGAAAACAGACCAGGATTCCGGATCATTCAAACGCACATCGGATTCCAGATTGTCCCAATCCATCTTTCGTACATAGAGGTTCTTTCCAAGAGCGACAAAAAGAGAATCGCCCTGAATCTCCATAGCACCGATCCCGGAAGCGAGACTTTTGTCACGGATCTTTTCGATCGTCAGAATGGACGTCTTGTTTTCCAGGCTAAAAAACGCGATGCGGTCTTCAAACGCAAGAACCATAGTCGTGCCAGCGACACGCGCCATACCAGGCTTCAAATGAAGGCTGCTACCGGCATAGGAGCGGCTAACCTGTTCCCAAGGCTTACCGGGTTCAATCTTGGAGATGACGCCATTTTCGCATACGGCATAAACATCGGAACCATAAGGCACCACGGCACTGACGGACTGGTCGCCAAGGCCAGTCGATGTCGTGTACATGTCATCGGCATCATTCGCCCTGTAACGGACCCCGCCATCGGTCGCCATCAAAAAGCCTTCGCCAAAGTTAATGGCCTGGTTGATCGGGAAAGGATTCGAATAGTTCAGCCATTCATCCGCAGCGAATGCGGTTGAAACTACAGCCAGGATACAGATAAGATTTTGCAATGATTTCACATTCTAAAATTACGAACTTACAGATTTTTTTTCAACCTGCGAGCTCAATTATTTCACGTAATGTGGCCTCCCGTCCTGTGATCAGTTTGATTTGTTCCTTCTGGACCATCATTTTCTCTCGCATTTTTTGATAGGCTTCCATACGCCGGGTCACAATGCTGCACTTGGACAATCCAATCAAACGGCTCAAGTCGCGAACGTGCAGCCCTCCGACAACCGAGAGTTCCACAATCATCCTGTCAAGTGGCGTCAGCTCCTGCAATAAAAACGAGAACTCGTTCATGACAGCCTCCATACAAATATGTTCATCAGGAACCACGTAGGTGTTCTCGTCATCGCCATCATAACTCGCCATCGGTTCGCATAGGTAAGAGAGCGGAATTTCCACGCACCGTTTCTTTTTACGGTAGTCACTGCAATGGCAATTCAAAAGTACCGTCCGGAGCCACGGCAAAATGTATCCGTGATTATTCAGCGCATTCGCCTTTTGGCAAAAACGCAGCGCCACCTCCTGAAACAAGTCGTCCGCTTCGTCTTTCGTTCTACACTTTTGAAGGCACAATTTGTATATTCTGTAGGAATATTTTTTCCAGACAGATCCAACCCAATCAGGGGAACGGTCATAAAGGGAACCAGTACATGACATAAATATTTTATTTCGTATATTTTCTACTTCTTTTTATGAGACTTAATTTATGAATATTTTGGACAAATTTAAAGTTTTTGAAAATTTTGCAAACAACCGCTTGCAAAAAGCTTCATTTTGCATATTATTGTTTGCAGCCGCGGCAGTTTATTCACAAGAATTCAACATGAACAATATGCCGCCACCCGACGCAAGCCTGCGTTATTCTGCAGGTGCGCTTGACAAAGGCTCCAGCGTCACGGTGGACATCACCATTCCAGACAACTGGCACGTCAACGCCAATGTCGCGGCAGATGAATTTTTGAAGCCGTCCTCGATTGAAATTTCGGCAAACGGCATCCACTTCGGAGAACCCAAGTGGCCCGCCCCCATCAAGGAATACAGCGAAGCGCTCGACCTCGAGAATCTCGTGTTCAAGGGACATTTCCAGATCACGCTCCCCATCGAAAGCGTCGAAGCGGATTACGACAGTCTCACGACACAGGCGACATTCCACTACCAGGCCTGTGACAATTCCATCTGCCTCGCCCCTTCGCAAGTCACGTTCGGAGTTGGAGCCCTGGGATTCAACAAGAAAAGCGGTTCGCAATCGCTCCCGGCCGTAAAAAAAAATGACAACAGCGCCCAAGGCCCGGCTAAAACTACTGGCGAAAACTTTGACGAAGGGAGTTCCGCAGGCACTCTGATTTTGCTTTTGTCGGCACTGCTCGGCGGCATGATCCTGAACTTGATGCCATGCGTCTTGCCGGTACTTTCGTTAAAGCTTTTTAGCCTCATCAAGCAGGCGGGCGAAAGCCGCAAGCGCCTCCTCACTTTAGGCATCGCAACGACGGCCGGCATCCTCACAAGCTTCTGGGTTCTCGCAGGCATTGTCGCCATCATCAAGGCGGGCGGCGGAAACGCAGGCTGGGGCATGCAATTCCAGAGCGCCGGATTCATCGCATTCATGGTCGTCATATTGACCGCATTCGCCATGAGCTTCTTTGGCGTTTTTGAAGTCTGGATTCCCGGAAGCGCCACGACGCGAATGGACTTTACAAGCCGCAAGCAAGGTTTTGCAGGCGCATTCTTTACAGGCGCCCTCCTTGTACTGTTGAGTACGCCCTGTTCGGCACCGTTCCTTGGAACCGCCATGGGATTTGCGTTCACGACGACTACGCCAGTGCTTTTCTTGTTCTTTACCGCAGCAGGCTTAGGACTTGCGCTCCCCTACCTCCTCGTAAGCGCATTCCCGAAAGTCTTGAAGGTATTCCCGAAACCGGGCGCATGGATGGTCAAGCTCCAAAAAGTCATGGGCGTTCTCTTGCTCTGCACGGTCGTATGGCTTTTGTGGATTGTCAACGAACAGGCAGGTAAATTTGGCGTTGCGCTGTTTGCCGCCATCGCGGTCGCAAGCGCCGTTTGCAGCATTCTGCTCGGCAAAATCGCCCCTCCGGGAGTCGCATTCATCCGCGAAGTATCCGTAGCAGGCGCCTCCATCGTCCTTCTTTCTGCATTCTGGTTTGCATTTGCCTCCCCGCAATATGAAGCCAGAGTCAATGCCATTTTTGAAGCCAGGGCCGCCCAGAGCGTCACTAGCGACGGATGGTACCGCTACACGCCGGAACTGATCGAAAATTTTGCAAAATCAAAACGCACCGTCTTTATCGATGTGACTGCGGACTGGTGCCTCACCTGCAAGGCAAACGAAGCCGCGGTACTCAACAGAGAAGACTTTAGACGCACCATGGAACAGCTGAACGTGGCTCTCGTCAAAGCCGACTGGACCCGCGAAACCGCAGACGTGAACACGCTGCTGCAAAGCATGGGCAAGTCTGGCGTGCCCGCCTACGCCATCTACCCCGCAGGCGACGAATCTAGGCAAATCGTACTGCCGGAACTCTTGACGACCGACGCAATCGTGAAGAAGATAGTAGACAGTAGACAGTGATTAGTGGTTAGGAATAGTCATCCTGGAGCGTAGCGACAGAATCCAAAGAAATATCAACGAAAAAAGGTGGCTTGAGGCCACCTTTTTTCGCTTTACTAGAAGGCGATGCCGTCCCGGAACAGAGTCCGGGGTGACAAGCCGTCATGACAGCATTAGACTCTCTTGCCTTCGCGCTTGTAGCGTTCGATGCATTCCTGATAGAAGTCGAACGTCTGCTTGGCGATAGCCTTCCAGCTGAACACGTCAATGGCGCGCTTGCGGCTGACTTCGCCCATCTTCTTGGCGAGTTCCGGATTTTCGAGAACCTTGTTAAGCTTGTTCGCAAAGTCCGTCTGGAAAGCCTTCGGATCGGCCGGTTCAAAGATTGTTTCGGACACCGGCTTGAGCGGCACGAGGAAGCCCGTTTCGCCATCGACGATGATTTCCGGGATGCCACCGACAGCAGAGCCCACAACCGGCGTTCCGCAGCTCATGGCTTCGAGATTGATGATGCCGAACGGTTCGTAAAGAGACGGTGTTGCAAACACGGTCGCATGGCTGTAGAGCACGCGAAGTTCCGTATGCGGCACGGCATCCTGAATCCAAACGACGCCATCGCGCGTCTTCTGGACTTCTTCAATCAAGCGCTTGCATTCGTCAGCAAGTTCCTGCGTATCAGGCGCACCGGCACAGAGCACCACCTGGGCGTTCTTGTCGATTTGCGGGATAGCCTGAATGAGCTGGCTAATGCCCTTCTGGCGCGTGATACGGCCAACAAAAAGCACGAACGGACGCTTCGGATCTACGCCCCACTTCTTCAAGATTTCTTCGTCGAAGGTCGGCTTGTAAAAATCCGGATCGATACCATTGTAGATAACCTTCACGCGGTCAGCCGGCACGCCATAAAGCTTCATCACATCGCGCTTCATGCCTTCGCTCACAGCAATCACGCCATCGGCGGCTTCGTAAGCGGTACGTTCAATCCAGCAGCTCATGTTGTAGCCACCGTCGCCAAGCTGTTCGGCCTTCCACGGACGGTGCGGTTCGAGCGAGTGCGTCGTAAGGATAAGCGGGCACTGCAAAAGGCGACTTGCAACAACGCCACCAAAATGGCTATACCAAGTATGGCAATGAATAACATCAATGTCCTTGAGCGAAGACATCCACTGCAAATTAATGTCGAGCGGCTTCAAAATCTTCTTGAAGCGTTCGTCAGCCGGATTGTGGTCGAGCTTCTGGCTAAAGCCAATCGCACGGATGTTGTCGGCATCTTCGTTCTGCGGGCCAAAGCAACGAGCTTCGATGTGGCAAAGCTTCGAAAGTTCTTGGCTGAGGAATTTGACGTGGATACCTGCACCGCCATAAATTTCTGGCGGAAATTCATTGGTAAGAATTGCTGCGTTCATAATTCAAAAACCAGTGGTTAGTGTGTTTTCGTGAATAATTATAAAAAAAAACAAACACCTCGACCATACAGATCGAGGCGCTTGGTGTTTGGAGTGTTTAAGAGATTAGAAGTTCTTGCACTGGCCCTTCCAATTGCCGCGTTCGCCAACAATCGGGCCATTGATGTACTTGCCACTAGAGCCAACGAAATCAGCCTTGCGGTTGTCTTCGCCACCGAGGTGCCAACGCATCCATGCAACCGTTGCAGCCATGCCGCCCCACGGACCAGAACCATGGCCCCAGCCGCATTCGCCCTGCTGGCATTCATTGCCCTGACCGCCCGTCATCTTGATGAGGCATGCCGGAGCCTTGACGCCCTGGTTGTTATAGTCAGCTTCGGCGTTCGGGCGTTCCATGCCGCCTTCGCCATAAACAATACCGATAGTCTTGCTTGTAGAAACCTGAGACATAGCCGTATGTCCGAGGTCACCACTGTTGTTGAGCATAGCGGTAATCACGCGATCGTCCTTGATGAGGGCTTGTTCAGATTCAAGACCGCCCATGGAGTGACCGGAGCAACCGACCTTCGTCATATCAAGCTTCTGGTACAGAGCATCGTTCGGATCCTTGTTCTTCTTTTCGAGCCAGTTGAGGGCCGGAATTGCCTGAGTAGCGTTACCCGGAGATTCACGGAGTGCTATCACGACAAAGCCGTGAGAAGCGAGACGACGGATAATACCACCGTATGCACCCGGTTCCGTGCCGCCACCCGGACCCCACACGACAACAGCGTGCTTCTGGTCGTTAGAAAGCTGTTCCGGATAAGCAAGGATTCCACCGCCATCGTGACCGGTGCGTTCAATGTACTTGACCTTCAACTGGTCCTTCGTCTCGTCCGTGCCTTCGGCAAGGAAGATTCCGCCTTCGGCCTTAGCTTCGCTCGAAGAACTTGCCGGCTTCGCTTCTTCGCTGGAGCTGGATTCCGTTTTTGCCACTTCGCTCGAAGAGCTCACTGCCGGATTTTCACCGGCGCTAGAAGCCGGAGTCACATCAGCAGAAGATGCCGGTTCCGTTACCACAGAGCTGCTAGAAGCAGCCGTCGATTCATTCGGAACGGCATCCGTCGAACTGGATGATGCAGCAACAGTTTCACCCTGCTGGCTAGATTCACTACCCGGAACAACTTCTTCAGCCGAGCTGAGCGGAGTTTCTTCACCAGAGCCCTGTTCAACAGCGCCACTGGAGCTAGACAAATAATTGCTGATAGAATCCGGCGAAACCGGGGATTCGTCACCGCAATTCAGGAAGGCCAGCGAGCTAGCCAACACCATCGTAGTTAAGAGTTTAGATTTCATATTGTTCTCCTATTTTACCATAACCTGTTTAGAAATTACCTAAAAAAAATCAGGATTTTTCACGTTTCAGACAAAGTCTCGTAGACAAAAAGTCCAAAAAGTTAATTTATCTTAAACATTAAATATTCATACAAGACCACCCGCAGACACAAGAAAAAAGCATCTCGACCTATTTGATCGAGACGCTTAGTTGTTGGAGTGTGGATGTTTTTAGAAATTCTTACACTGGGTTTTCCACTTGCCCTGCTTACCGATGATGGAGCCATCGATGTACTTGCCAGTAGAACCCACAAAGTCCGCCTTACGCTCGGTTTCGCCACCGAGGTGCCAACGCATCCAGGCAACCGTTGCAGCCATACCGTCCCAGGAACCGGAACCGTGACCGTAACCGCCTTCGCTATTTCTCGGACCACCCGTCATTTCGATAAGGCAAGCCGGAGCCTTCACGCCAGCGTTGTTGTAATCGTTCTTGGCATTGTCCTTTTCCATGCCGACTTCGCCAAAGAGGATAGCGATCGACCTGTCCGTCGCGACCTTGTTGGCGCCAGCACCATTCCAGTCACCACTGTTGTTGAGGAACGCCGTCAGCACGCGCTTATCCTTGATGACAGCCTGTTCAGATTCAAGACCGCCCATCGAGTGACCGGAGCAACCGACCGTATTCATGTCGAGCTTGCCATAAAGCGGGCTATTGGAATCCTTGTTCTGCTGATCCATCCAGTCAAGAGCCTTGATGGCCTGCGAAGCATCACCCGGAGATTCCTTGAGCGCAATCACCACAAAACCGTGAGAAGCCAAGCGACGGATCATGCCTTCGTAAGCGCCCGGTTCAGTACCGCCACCCGGTCCCCAGACCACGACGCCATGCTTTTGAGTCGAAGAAAGTTGCTTCGGATACGAGAGGATTCCACCGCCATCCCAGCCGGTGCGGGTCTTGTATTCCACCTGCATCTGGTCCTTTTCTTCTTCCTTGCCACTAGCAAGGAAAATGCCCTTCGGGGCTTCGGCACTGGAGCTAGATTCCACTTTTTTTTCGCTGGAAGAAGATTCGACCTTCTTTTCGCTCGAAGAGCTGGCCGTCTTTTCGGCCACGCTGGAGCTGGATGCCGGATCTTGAATATTGGCACTGGAAGTTGCACTCTGAGCGTCGGCGCTAGAAGCTACTGCAGCATCGCTGCTCGAAGTCGGAAGCGGATTCGTTCCCGGGCCGCAAGCATCGGGCAGGCTTGAAGCCAAGCAGCTTTCGTCGCTGCTGGAAGCGATTGCCGAGCCATTCTGAACAGCGTCCGTCGAACTGGACGAAACTTCGGCTGCAGAACCCTGCTGTTCCTGAGCAAATTCACCCACCGAGCTAGAAGAACCTTCATCACCCGGCTGAACAGCTTCGCCCGAGCTGGACGAAAGTGCGCCGTAATTAGCCAAAGCAGACGAGACCGTGTCTTCGCCGCAGTTCATGAAGACGAGCGCACTCGCCAACACCATAGATTTAACGATTTTAGATTTCATTCTTTGTACTCCTCATTTTTCAAAACCCAACTTCGTCCCATCCATTAATAAGATACCCCCAAAAAAGGGTCCTGTATACAACTGTAAACTTCCTTTTATGGACAAAAAGTCCATAGGATCACTCCATGAAGAAAAAAGCCACCCTTAGAGAATTTATATTTACTGAAAACACCCCAAAACGAAATACATTATGAAAAAAATTTTCTCTTTATTTTTCATCCTTGCGCTGTTCTTATGCGTACTCTCCGGTTGCGACGATTCCGTTTCGAGCAGCGAAGAAACCTATAGCCTTGAAACAGGTGCCATTTCAGAAGAAACGTTCAACACCGCAATGGACAGAATCCAAAATACGCTCATCCCCAATTACAACGAAGTCAGTTCCGTAAGAGATTACCTCTACCAGAACACGCTTTCAAATTACCAGACTCAGGCAGGAGTATCCTGGGACGAAATAGAAAGCTTCATGACGTCTAGAGGATTTACGAGCAAGCAAATCACAACAGAAAAGAACTTCCTGAAAAAGACCGGAAACGACATCCTGTTCTTTGAACACGCCTTAGAGAAAAACAAAAGAATCTGGATGTACATCACAAAATAGAGACTTTCATAATGCAAAAAAAAATCCGGCGCCTGCCGGATTTTCTTTTTTATATCAATCGCAAAAACTACCGCGGAGCATAAATGCGGGACATAAATTCGGCGCGGGTCTTTTCGTCCGTCTTGAAACGGCCAAGGAGCTGCGTCGTGACCATCATGGCCCCCGGCTTTTTAACGCCGCGCATCGTCATGCACATATGGGAAGCTTCAAGCACCACGGCAACACCCTTCGGCTGCAAAACCTTCTGGATGAGTTCCGCAATCTGTCGCGTCATGCGTTCCTGGATCTGCGGGAGACGGGCGTAATATTCCACCACGCGCGGGATCTTCGAAAGTCCGACCACGCAATCGCCCGGGATGTAAGCCACGTGGGCCTTGCCCGTAAACGGCAAGAAGTGGTGTTCGCACATGCTTGCAAACTGGATATCCGGCACGATGATCATTTCATCGTACTTTTCATGGAAGCGAGTCTTCAGGATATCTTCGGCGCGGGTTTCGCCCGAAAGACTCGTCATGAGTTCAGCATACATCTTAGCGACACGCTTTGGCGTATCGATAAGGCCTTCGCGATTCGGGTCTTCACCCATGCCTTCCAGAATCATCCGGAAGCCGTCTTCCATTTTTTTAAAGTCCATCATGCGTCAGTGGTTTATGGTTAATCGACAAGTCTGGGACAAGCCCAACAGTACAACGCAAAGATAGCAAAAACCGTCAAGGTTGCGACTTGTCCCCATCAGCAACATACAGTGCCTGGACCATCGGATAAAGATCCTTAGGGCATTCCACGACGCGACTTGCGACTACGAACCTTTCGTCATAGTAAAAGTCGTTCGTGCCACGTCGTTCCACTTCACGAATATATTCAAAGCAATACTGTGTATCCTTATCCTTTTCATCAGACGTCCAGAACAAATTATATCGTGTACGGATTCCTTTCCACATTTGCGCATCTTCGTATTGGCTAATTTCAATGGAGCTTTCCAGCGCCGACGATTTCGGAATTATCGTTTCCCATTCCGACACATCGGGAATATGGAATCCAGGCGGGACTTGCAAGCGGGCCTGTTCCAAAGTCGTAAAGGAGTTTTCCCCATACCTTAGAACATCGACTTCGTCAAGACCGGACATCGTCTGCTTTGCGCAAGGAATCGACTCGTGTATAGTGTTAGGGCAAGTACTCGATTCGACAACCTGTTCCATCCATTTTTCGTAAAAACCGGTAAAACTCCCGCTCTTGTTTTCTATGGATTCCAAGGTCGTATGTTTTTCCCCAACCGGCATGCGAACCGTATTTTTCCCATTTACAAGCTGCCATTCATAGCGTTTTCTATCCACAACGACAACTGATTCATACAAGTTCCCGTAATCATCGTCATTACTGCGAAAAACGCCCGATCTAAAAATATACCGGACACCATCAAACTCGACTTCGTACATACCGTCACTTGTAAACTTTCCCCCTGCAACATTCTTCCAGTTGCTCAGGATTCCCTCTACCTTATTTTCTCCAGCGATGAAACGATTAGATGATTCTCCACGATAATTAAACTGCATCCAACGAATTTTTTTATGGTTCGCTGATGTTTCGGCACATCCGTACAACGCCTGGTTGGTCTCGTCCCAGAAAAGCGTCGTATTCTCGATACCGGACTTGCAATAGTCTTCAGGAACGTCGAGCCTCACTCTCGCCTTGTAGACCTGAACTTCGTAAGGATCCATCTCAGTCCACTTGAAACTCCTGCAGACATAGAATGCATCGTCAATTTCCTTCACTTCGTCTTCGTTCGATGCATCGCAAAAGAAACCTTGCAACACCGGCGCCACCAATTCGCTATCGGCGGCAGCGCGCCAGTTTTTACCGTTACACACGTAGTAAAGACCGTCATACGTCTTTATCTCGTCCTTGTTATTCTCTTCACAGACGTCCTTGTGATATTCCGGCAGGGGAGCCGAAAGCCAAGTCCACGCACCTGTACCCGACAATTCATAACCGCACTTGAAGGCGCCCAAGCCCTTTTCATAGACGAGTTCACCTTTTCGGGATGACTCGCAAACACCCCACGTATAAACCACCTTGTCGGTCTTTTCCCAAAAGCCCGATTTGCAAATGTAGAACGAGTCGCTCACGGCAACGCATTCTTTTTCACGCTTTTCGGTACACTCACCGGCACTCTTCTTGACAAGCGCATCCACCGGCGTGTACTTTCCGATACTTTCGTCGGGAACACCCTCTTTCCAGCCGCAATTCTTTTCGTTGGAACACAAGCAAGTCGCTTCGGACTTATCGTAGGTGACGACTTCGCCCAGCATGTCCTTTGTACATTCTCCATGCAAGAATTTCACGGCTTCCAGCATCGGCACGTTTTCCCACTGCATCACCGCAGCATTGCACTTGTAGACCAGTCCATCGTCCACGACCGTCGAATCCTTCAGGCAAAGCCCCAGACGGATTTCCCGGTCATTCAAAGGCCTCCAGCAGCCGTTCTTTTTTACCATACAGGAATCGCAAACCAGCAATTCCTTGTTGAACGCGCTTTTTTTATTGGCGATTCTCGCCGTATCCCCACGGGTCGAGACCAGGCACGTCTTAAGCCCATAATAGTCGGCCCACATTTTCGCATAAGGGTAATAGTCTTCCGTAAAGACCGACATTTCATTGACCCACGGGCCCTTTCCGTTCTTGAACCGAGAATAAAGCGAATCGACGATTTCGTTTTCGTTCACAAAGTTGCGCCACGTATCACTGCCACCAACTGCAGAACGCAACTTTTCGAATGCCTTGTAGAAATCCTTTCCCGAAGTCGAGACCTCGTACTTGCCATAGATGTAAGGCAACCACCACAAATCTTGCAACGGGGTCGACAGATATTCCGCCCTGGACTCACAATCCAGCACACGGTATATTTCAAGCAGGGCCTTCTGCTTGGCGCGTTTCAAGTTGAGCTTTTCCTTTTGGACCAGCTTTTTGACACGTTCACTTTCCAGCGCCTCGAAAATGTTCAGAAGCGGGCCAGGATCTTCGTTCAAGTCGACATACTGGACGAATTCCATCTTGTAGCTAGAATTCGAAAGCACACAGGTGTAGGCAAGCCTGGCATAACCAAAAGGATACTTCGCCTTGTCGGACTCATAAGCATAGGAGCCGTCCGACTTCTTGACAACAGTGGATTTCACGGCAGAAACCGAATCAAGATTTTCATCAAGAACCGTGACCTTCAAATTCACCGGCACCAGCGAATCTGCCAGCAAAAAGCGGCCTTTCAACGCAAGGCTGATCTCGGCACTTTTTTCAGATTCGGAGTCCTTACCGTCATCCACCCCGGCCTTGCCATCATTCTCGGGAGCCGTCGAAGGTCCGGATTCAGAGCCACAGGCAAAAAGCACTACACAACAGGCAATTGCCAACAGCGATATAAGCCGTTCAAACACGTTCCTGGTCATGCACCCTCCTCTAAACATCCTCTTTAAACAAACACGACTTCGTTGCCTACGCGGGGAGATTCCGTGCGGTTCGGGAGTCCCGATTCAGTATCGGCATATCCAATCGCGACAGACGCATAGACACGTTCACCTTCCTTGAGGCCAAGCGAACGGAGGTATTCCAAAAGCGTAGGCTCTTCGTTCAGCCACTTGAGCTGATTGATGTAGCAGCTGCCAAGATCCAGTTCGTTTGCCGCAAGCATCATGTTCTCGACAGCGCAGGCGACATCGGCCATGTTGTTGCCATATTCCTTTTGATTCGCAACAACAATCAGCACCGGAGCGGTATAGCAGAACGAATAGTTCCCTTTTCGCGAGAGCGTGATGGAATTCTTGAGACTCTTGTAGAGGTCGTCGCGAAGTTCCATCTTTGCAAATGCGGCCTGCACCAGTTCCTTGAGCTTTGCAATCACGGATGCATCCGAAATCACAAAAAAGTGATTCGTCTGGCAGTTTCCGCCGGTCGGTCCAAAGCGGCCCGCATCAACGATGGTCTGTAACTTTTCGAGTTCCACAGCCTGCGACTTGAACTTGCGAGTGCTGCGACGGGTCTTGACAGCTTCGAGAGTATTCATAAAATCATTTCCTTATATTGGACAAGTTACAAATTAATCCACTTTCTTTTTGTAGCTGTATTCCATAATCACGTACCTATCCCAGCCATATTTGGCCAAATCGCTCCAGTGAAACTTATTAAAGCCGTATTCATAGCCATCTACAGTCACCTCGTACGTGACATTGTCCGTGAAAGAGCCACCGGCGAACAGCTGTTGCGCCTCATCATCCACCGAGGCCACCTTTATCATCACAATCGATTCCTCGTAGCAGCCATACAAAGCCTCGGCCTCGGGATTCCACCAGATATTCGTTCCTTTCCGGCCATTCTTACAGGCTACCGTGCTATAGGCGAAATCATAATCGAAAAGCACCTTTTCCTGGATCGTCGCAACGCTCCAGTGAGTCGAACGATGCGGAGTGTTGCTCACCCGGCCTCGGCAGACAAAGTATTTATCGCCATACCTTTTCATTTCAGCCAAGTTGTTCTCGTCACAGACGTCGCCCTTCACCACCGGCAAAATAACGTCTTCTTCGGGAACTTCTTCCCACGTTTCATCAACGCAATAAAAATACTTGCCATCATATTTCTTATAGGTCGAGTCCGCACGGTCATCGCACACAAAGCCCATCACTTTCGGGATCGTCGAGAGGCTCCAACCTTCAAGACCACATTCATAGTAGTTGCCATCCGGCATTTTCTTGGCCTTTCCAAAATTGTCGCCTGGGCACACCCCCATATAGTACGTCAGGGAATCTATCGGCATCCATTTGTAGTTGGAACACTGCACATATATGCTGTCCATCAGCTTTGCCTCACCACCGAAGTGGAGTGGCTCCTCGCATTTGCCATAGCGCTCGGTAGCAAGCACGTTCAAGGATTCAGCATTCAGGGAGTCCCCTTCATAAAGATCCCGGACCACCTTCCATTCACCCTTGGAATTTTGGACATCGCAAACAAACATCGTGTCGTTGACAAAACCCACCTTGCCGCTGGCATCATTCTTTGAGCAAGTCCCGTACTTGTACAACAGCAACGTATCACGGTTGGTTTCCTGCATCCATTTATGAGCCCCACGGCGGCAGACATAATCCTTCCCGTCATGTTCCACATAAAGGCCGCCATCATACAAGCAGGCACCAACGGTATCTTCAAACAGGGTTTGGAAGCGCCAGCTTCCCTCAACCGATTGGTTATAGTGAAAGTCCTCCACCAGCGTTCTTCCGTGGAACTGACTGGACTTGTCGTCGATTTCTATCCGCTTTTCCGATTTCTTCAACGCATCCAGTCCGTAAGCCCTCTGGATAAAATTGATGTCAATCGTTTTCATGCCAATCGCAGTATCCCTGGACGCGCTTTCGTAAAGACCTTTATAGCCACTCCCCGACGAAGCATCAAAAAACGAAAGCCAGGTATCGGCAGCACGCACCATGAAAGAACGGTCCACCTTGCCGTTCTTGGCAAAGCTATCGCGGAATTCCTTGAAATCATGATAGAACACACTGTCCGAAACTTCATGGCGGCAAATTAAATAAGGGAGAACGTCGACCAGATAACCATAACTGAAATTCAAGGTCGTCCCCAGGACATTTTCCAGCTCACGGTATGCCGAATCCACGGCATCGTCAAACTTGAAATTCTCTTCTTGCACCAAAGTCTTGATACGACCGGCCGCAAGCGCACCATAAAAATGCAGTTTGATATTATCCATATAAGTGGTAAAGCGTGTATACTGCGCAAGCTCCATTTTCCCCTTTTTCTCTTGCGGGAACACGACCACAATCTTTGCATACGGGTATTCATAGTCATAAGATTTCGTTATGAAATCATAGGACGTATAACTGTGTTCCAGAGGCACAACAAAAGAATCCAGAGGATTGAGCTTATCGTCCAAAGCAACAATTCTGACCTCTTCGGGTTTCATAGTCTTAATGTAAAGGAAATTTCCAGCCAATGATGCCGGCGAAAATTCGCGATCGTTTTCATCGTAGCGCTTGACAATTTCACCATCACCAACAGAACACGAAGTCAAGAACGCCAAAACAAGCACCAGAGCAAAATTCAATTTTCCCATAATCTTTTCTCCCAGGTTCTTATAAATATACAAACATCACTTTGAACAGACTAAAAAAAATGCCATTCCAGCCAAAGACCGGAATGGCAAAAGATTCGCCCACGCGGATTGCGCCACAGGCAACAACCAAAGTGCTACTTGTCCAGCGGATACATCAAGATTCTGGACTTGCGCTTCTGATTGTAGTGGTCACGCTTGGAAGGTGGCAGTTCTTCAACGGTACCGTCGATAAATCCAAGCTGGTAGAACCAGTCGAGCGCCTGCGTCGTGAGCAAGAACAGCGACTTGTAGCCCTTCATCTTGCCAAGTGAAATCAGGTGGCGCACAATCGCTTCGCCAATGCCCGACTTGCGGTAGTTCGCACCGACGGCAATACCCGCCACTTCGGCCATGTTGTTTTCGAACGCGTGGAGAGCGCCGCAACCGTGAATGCTGTTATCGATGCTGTACACCACGTAGTCGGCAAGCTTTTCGGAAATGGAGTCCTGCGTACGCGGCACCAGGTAGCCCTTCGCGATGTAGTCCTGCATGATGCGCAAGATATCCGGGATATCTTCGATCGTTGCCGGACGGATGCATGAATACTGGTTCGCGTACACCATCGTTCCGTCACCGCGGGCCGAGAATACTTCTTGCAGCACGCTGCCCTGGAATTCACCGCTCAGCAAGTGCACACGGTTCGCGCCGGCCTCGCAAGCGTTAATGGCGTTCAGCAGGTAATCCATCTGCGCAAAGTCGAGCACGTCCGAATTGAGTTCCAGAAGTTCCTTGGCCTGGTCCACATCCATAGCCGAAATCAGGCCGTTGTCGGTCGGTTCCAGGTACTTCGTGTTCTTGCCCGTCACAAGGCCTTCAAGCTTGATACCGCTTTCGCTTCCGATAAAGAAGAGCTTTCCGACCTTGAGGTACTTGCAAAGTTCCGTCGCCAATTCCGTACTCGAAATGTTGTAGGCGTGTCCAATCTTGTTCCAGCCAATCGGCGGAATGATCGGCACGAATTTTTCGTTCATCAGCTGTTCCAGGAGGTCGCGCTGGATGCGTTCGATACGGCCGGTGCGCATATAATCGACACCGTTAATGACGCCCATGCTGCGGGCCAGAATCCAGTTGCCCTGAATGCCGCTAAGGCCGCTCGCCGTGAGATGGCTCATGATGCGCTGGGCAACGCCCAAGGATGCCTGCTCCACAAGGGGCAGAGCCTCTTCGCTCGTGAGTCGGACACCGTTATAGAATTCGGTTTCGAGGTCCCAGGCCTTCAACTGCGCGTCGATGCTGTTTCGCGTTCCCGGCACAATGATAATGCGGATGCCCGCCTTGTGCAAGAGGGCAATGTCCCGCATCAGCACGGGGAACATCGGATGGTCCATCAGGCTATCGTCAATCTTCAAGACGAAAAGCTGCCCCTTGAACCTATCCATATAGCCAAACACTTCCCGGATGAATCCGGCAACTTCGAAGTGCTGAGAATAAAAATCGGACGCTGCGTTACTCATGCCATAAAAAGTAGCAACAGAAAAAGCGAAGGACAGAAAGCCCTTCGCGATTTGAACATCAAATAAGGTTTTTTATTTGGGCTGTGCGACAGAACCCTTTGCCGGAACGACCGTCGAGCCCGCAGGGACATCGGCATAGACCTGCAACAGTTCCACTTCGAACACCAAAAGCGAATTCGACGGGATGCTGGGAGGTGCGCCCGCTTCGCCATAGGCAAGCTCGCTCGGGATCCACGCCTTCACCTTCTCGCCGACATTCATCTCCAAAAGCAAGTCCTGCCAGCCTTCGATCACGGCCGTCACCGGAAATTCCATCGGTGCGCCACGCTTGACGCTGTTGTCAAATTCGGTTCCGTCAAGGAGCGTGCCCACGTAATGCACCTGGACCTTGTCCGACGATCTCGGCTTGATGCCCGTACCTTCCTTGAGTACGACATACTGCACGCCCTTCGTCGTGACCTTCACATTCGGTTCCTGGATGTTCTTGGACAAAAACGCCACCTGGTCGGCAAGGGACTTGCGGGCCGCAGCGGCATCGTCAATTTCTTTCTGCTTCTGCATCTGGGCAAGCAAATCCTGAAGCGCGACTTCGGAAGCCGAATCCGTCAGCAACACCTCACGGCTGGAATCGATGACATCATGCATGGCGCTAATCAGGACTTCGAGCCTGACCGGGACATTGATGTTGGCGACGGCACGGCCAAAGTCAAGACCCAGCGCATAGCTGTAACGGTCGACCGCATTGTCCAAAAACACCGATTGCTCGGTGGCGGGAGCCGGTTCGGGAAGGGGGCTCAGGTCCGGAGCTTCTACAGGAGCGTTTTTTACCTCGGTAGCGGGAGCTGGAGCGGTCACGGGCTCGACAGCAGGCGCGGGTTTACCCCCACCGCATGCGACAAGGGCACAACCAACGAAATAAACAGGCAAATGGCGAAAAAAGTTCATAATAACGCTCCCAGGCAAAAATTGTCCTTTAAAAATACCTTTTTATAGCGAAAAAACTCATAAAAATGTGACGAACATCGCTATTTTACTCAAAAAGTAAACAAAAATACACACATACCCTTTAAAGGAACTTACTTTTTTACTACTTTTGTGCGCAAAGGAAATTAATCCCAATGAAAAACAGCTTTAAGTGTTATATAGATTCCGCGACTGTACACAAAAAACAGTTCGAAGAATCCGTCAATAGCGTTAAAGATTCCCTTGCCAAGGTCATCACGGAATCTAGCTCGACGGGCTTCAGGAATCAGCTTGCGCTCCAAAAAGCCGAACCCGCTTACTCCACCGGTTGGCTGAAGGGCGCCCTTTCCTACCCGTGGGCAATCGTAAGCATCATCATTCCCTCGTTCCTCGAAAACATCCTTTAAGTCTGTCATGCCCGCCACCCAGCGGGCATTGCTTTTTTTAAAGAAATACGCCTTTTTTGCTTTGTCATGCCTGCCACCGAGCAGGCATCTCCTTTTTTTAGCCGTTCGCCCGCCATCCGCGGGCTTTTTTTTAGCCCCTTCGCCGCCCCTCCCGCATAACGTACTTTTCCTCTAATAAAAAATTTCCCTATAGCGTTCAGCCTAATTTTTTTTAAATTTGCAAAAAATGGAGATTTTATGGCAGCACTCATTTTAGACGGCAAGGCCCTTGCCAAGACTACCGAAGAAGAACTCAGCGCCCGCGTGGCAACCCTCAAGGAAAAGACCGGCAAGACCCCGATTCTTGCAACGATCCTCGTGGGCGACGATCCGGCTAGCGCCACTTACGTCAAGATGAAGGGCAACGCCTGCGCCCGCGTGGGTATGGAAAGCATCCGCGTGGTGATGGACAAGAACACCACGACGCAGGAACTCCTCAATAAGATTCAGGAACTCAACGAAAACCCGAACGTGCACGGCATCCTCCTGCAGCACCCGGTTCCGCGCCACATCGACGAACGCGCCGCTTTCGAAGCTATCGACGCCCGCAAGGACGTGGACGGCGTGACCTGCCTCGGCTTTGGCCGTATGTCCATGGGCGAAAAAGCCTACGGCTGCGCAACGCCGGCCGGCATCATGCGTCTCCTCAAGGCCTATAACATTCCTCTCGCAGGGAAGCACGCCGTGGTCGTTGGCCGCAGCGCCATCCTCGGAAAGCCGATGGCCATGATGCTCCTCAACGCCAACTGCACTGTCACCATTTGCCACAGCAAGACAGAAAACCTTCCGGAATTCGTGAAGCAGGCCGACATCCTCGTGGGGGCAGTCGGCAAGCCGGAATTCATCAAGAAGTCCTGGATCAAGCCGGGCGCAGTCGTCGTGGACGCTGGTTACCATCCGGGTGGCGTCGGCGATATCGAAAAGGGTCTCGAAGAAGTCGCATCCGCATACACCCCGGTTCCGGGCGGCGTCGGTCCGATGACCATCAACACCCTCATCTACCAGAGCGTGGAATCCGGAGAATCGTTGATCAAGTAATGTTCAACGCGACGCGACAGATAAAGCATTTGAAAAGCGCCCTCGTGGCGCTTTTCGCTTTATGCACTTTGTGGCCTGCACAAGCCGTCTCCGCATCCGAGCTTCAAAAGCAGATGGTCCGCGACCTCAAAAAATGCGGCAGCACCACCGAAGAAGTCACCTGCGTCGTCGAAGGCAAAAGCGGATGGCTGTACCTGCAAGAAAGCCTGCTGAACGCCGTAAAGCGCTGGACCGACAACACCCCGCAAATCATCGCCTTCAAGGACTCCCTCGAAAGCAGGGGCATCAAGCTCTTTGTCGTTCCCGTGCCGGACAAGTTCCTGGTCACCGCCGATCATTATTCCGACAAGGCTAAAAAAGGGATAAACCTCCCCCAGTACAAAAAATGGGTGGAAAAACTCCGCAAGCACAACGTGACCGTCATCGACGCATTCGACAAAATCAAGATGCTCAATAGCACCTTGGGAAGAGAAACGCCCATGTTCGATCCGTACGAAAGCCATTGCACAGGACCTGCAAGACTCGTACTCGCCAACATAGTGGCCGACTCCATTGCGCCTTTACTGTACGGGATGAACCGCAGGCGCTACATTCTTAGGGATACCGTCGTCGAGGGAACCGGAAACCTCTACACGCTTCTGCACGACTCCGAAATCCACTACAAAATAAAAGAGCAGAAAGTCGTAAGCCCCGACGGCTACAAGTACCGCGGAACAAAGAAAGCCCCGATCATCGTCATCGGCGACAGCAACGTTGGACAGGGCAAATCGTATGCCGCCACCATCGGTGACTACATCGCGATGGCCACTAGCGTCGAGACATACTCCATCAGCAAAGTCGGCGGTGGCAACATCGGTCCACAAATGTTCCGCAACAAGTCCTCATTCCTGAAAAACAAGAAAGCCGTCGTCTGGGTATTCGACGGTCGCGAACTTTACGGGCATTTCAAAGACCCGGAATTTTAAAAACAGCCACTTCATTTGTACTGCAACATCGTGTCTATTTTATCGGCACGATGTTTTTTCTAACTTTTTATAAAGTAGATTAAGGAGGAAATATGAATATGATATTTGCTTTCTTTGCGATGCTCGGGATGCTTGCGATTCAGGCTAACGCCGCAAACGCGATTATGAAAGGCGATGGATCCGCCCAAAATCCGTTCCAGATAGACGATTACGAAGACCTCAAGGCTATCGGTCAAGGGAATTACCTCTATTCATCTAGTTACGTTTTGGCTGCGGATATCGATGCCTCACTTTCTCAACAAGAGAATTGCGACCACTATAGTTGTTTTGGCTTTGCACCTATTGGTATGAATCGAGATGCTGAGGGTAATACAGATTTCACGGGGAATATTGACGGAAAAAATCATACCATCAGTGGCTTGTACATTCGTTATCTTTCAGATTCACATTTAGCGTTTATTGCAAGATTGAATGGTTCCGTTGTCAACTTGAATTTCGATAACATAGAGGTTGTTAGCGATTCTGGAAACTGTGCTAGCGTCGCCGGATTCTTGAATGGACGCATACAGAATGTCCACGTCACAAACGGGAAAATTCAAGGAAATGACCACGTTGGAGGCATTGCGGGAACATATACGAATACCGATGCTGTTAATGCAGTCTTGTACGGAGTCTCTTACCAGGGGGATATAGAAGGAACAAACGATGTCGGCGGCATCGCCGGAGTTTCGGAAGCGGAAATAATCAACGCAACTGTCGACGTAAATATTCAAGCGCGGGAAAGACGAATCGGCGGAATCGTTGGCAACAACAAGGGAAACATAATCAACGGACAAACTAAAGGGTCAATTATCCCCCTCACCTCTGAAGTCGAATATGTTGGAGGCATAGCCGGCTATTCCACGGGGCTTATTTCCATTTGTGCTTCGTCTATGGACTTGAAGAAATCGCCTAGTTTCTGGTTTGATGTATCGCCATCTGAAGCGTATATGGATTCATATAGATTGCATATGGAAATAGGCGGAATTGCAGGAGATAATGGAGGACGGATAGAATACTCTTACGCCATCGGGAAAATCGAGGGCGAACGTGTTATCGGCGGAATTGCAGGGTCGAATACCGGCCTTATAGAAAATTCATATGCACAAACTGATATCATCGGCGAAAAAACGGTTGGTGGACTTGTAGGATACATCGCGGGACAATACTTGATAGCAGAAGATTCTTTGATAAAAATATCTGAAGGGAATGTTTCGACAAGCTATGCAGCGAATACCATGCTAAGAAGATATAATGGTGAGTATTGGGGAGGGTTAATTGGTGTTGGTAGTGACTGCACTTGTGACAATTCGTATTGGGATTCAGAACTGTCGGGAATGAAAACAAGTAATGGAGGCGAAGGCCTTACCACTGCCGAGATGATGATGAAATCTTCTTTTGTAGGGTGGGATGAAAATGTCTGGAAATTTGATGAAGGAAAGTTCTACCCCACTTTTAACGATGAATTCATCGCCAAGAAAATTAAGGAAAGCAGTTTAGATGATGATCCTAATGACGGAAGGGTTGCAGTCGCACAGAGCCGTACCATTGCAGGCAAACACTCATTTGAATCTTTAATAAAAAATGGAAAAATTGAAATCCGCTTTGAAATTCCATCCGCTGCAATTGTGAAGTTCTCGCTGCTTGACATACAAGGCCGCATTGTGGAAACACAAAACCTTGGGCGTCGTGCGGCAGGTTTGCATTACGAAATATTTGATGCAGAAAATCTTGCACGTGGAAAATACTTTGGCGTATTAAACGTCAATGGCAAAGTCTACGAGAAATCGATGCTGCTGAAATAGATAAGTTTCGTCTAAACCGCTACTTCAGTTTTTCCAAGAATTCCTTGGCGTCGCAACATTCGACAAGGTCGTTTCCGAGTAGCTTTTGCAAGCGCTGCACATCGAGCCAGCCCTTGCTATCTAGCACAACGACCTTCTTGAAGCGGTCGCGGTGGCGCAACAGGAACTCCAGATTGTTGATATCCGTCTTTGGAAACCCGTAACCGATAAAGTAAATTTCCTCGGCATTTTTCAGGTAGTAATCGGCCTTGGACCAAAGCAAGTTGAAAAGGCTTCCGCGCAAGAACGATTCCTTGGCATGTGCCATCGGGATATACACCGGAGTATCTTCGCAGTAGATCGGGAAGCTACGGTCCTGCGGTTCCACCTCGCAAACATTCTTCAAGTCGAGTTCGTCACTTGCGCCCTTGACCGGGAACCAGTTGAGCGAACCATGCAGCTTGATAAGGTCAATCGTGCGGAGTCTTTTTCCGCGTTTGGCCGAACGGTCTGCCGGCTCAATTTTGACGCCATAATCGACCGACACCGTTTCGCAAAGTTCCTTGTCAGTAGCAATCACCGATTCAATCAGCGTATCGTAATTGAACGAAAGCAAGAGCGTATCGCGCGAGCCTTCCGAAGGATTGTTTTCGCACGTTTTCAGGAACTGCTTAAGGATTTTGGCCGAAGATTCGTCAAGGACGTTATCGCTACGGATGACGCTTGCGATAAAGCGCAACAGTTCAAAACGCAGCGATGCGTGGTAAAGGCGTTCACGTTCGCCCGGAAAAATCTGCGCCGAAAGAATCGACGTCGCCAGAGGTTCGATCCCCAAATACTCATCGTCGCCATTGCAAAGTTCGACAAACCGTTTGCAGTAATCGCGCAAGTGCGGAAATTCATCGGGAATGCCAAAAGGGATCAGCTCGTTCAGGTCGCGGAGCGTAGGCATCTGCGGCGAAAAGGACTTGCTGAATCCAGAACCCAGTACAAAAATACGGCGATAACAATTCGACTGCATCATACCGTTAATGTATAATTTTTAG
Organism: Fibrobacter succinogenes; assembly: GCA_902779055.1. Taxonomy (GTDB): domain Bacteria; phylum Fibrobacterota; class Fibrobacteria; order Fibrobacterales; family Fibrobacteraceae; genus Fibrobacter; species Fibrobacter succinogenes_K. The sequence continues at coordinate 52,044 of CACZAD010000009.1, forward strand.
GCAGAAAAGAACCTAAAAATGCAGCCAGCCCGTTTCCATAGCAGTGATGGGAGTGACCTTCACGTCGCCTTTTTCAGGGAGTTCAAAGGCAAGCCCCGTCAAAAAGTTCATCCAGCATTTCGGTTCAAACTTAAGTCCGCAAAAATGCGAAAGGCAAGGCACAATCCAGGCGTCGTGCGTCACAAAAATATTGAACCGCGAAGACGATCTCGAAAACATCATCTCGCGCATCTGTTCGGCACGCTTGTGCAACGGCAAGAACGCCGCGTGTTCGCCATCATCGAGCCACTTGCAAATGTTCTCGTAAAAGCCCTCGTCCAAGGCGCGTTCGTAAGCAGCCTTGTCGCCAACAAAGAAATCCCCGAGTTCATCAATCGGCACAACCTTCGTATTAGTCCCGACTACGGCATCGGAGGCGCCCCCGACAATCGAGTTATCAACAAAGCCCGCAAGCTTGCGGCCTTCACCAATGCACTTCGCCGTTTCCACGCATCGTCCAACCGGACTCGAAAAGTACACCGCATCGCCAAACGCCGGAATCATTTTCCCAAGCGCTACCGCCTGGCGGCGCCCACGATCCGTAAGCCCGACATGGGCCCCGTAATCCTTATCGGCCGGAGTGATGTGGTTGCGTTCTGCGTGGCGCAAAAGCAGGTAAATTTTGGAGTTCCAGTCAGCCTGGGCAAAAAAGTCGGAAAGTTGTACAAAGTCGTTAGTCATAGGTTAGTAAAGGAGATTGGGCTTTCACCCCATCCTCAGCGGCTCGGAGGCAGGAATGACAAATCAAGCGCCGATTGCAGCGGAAAGCGGAATCCACAGAGCGTGCCCAAGCGCAAAGCTCAGGATGCCAAAGAAAAATCCACATACGATATCCGAGAACCAATGCACTCCAAAATACACGCGCAAAAGTCCCCACGTGAGCGGCAACAGCATCATGATCCATCCGTACTGCGGCACGCAAAAGAACACCGTGCTTGCCACCGCCAGATTGTTCATCGTATGTCCCGACGGAAAACTGTACTTGTCAAGAGGGGGCACTTCGGCCTGAATCGTCGGATTGGCGGCAAACGGGCGCGGGCGCTTGACATTCAGCTTCACGACCCAGTAAATCACAAGGCTCATCGCAAGCGAAACAAGGGCCTGCCACAGAATCGGAAGAAAGCAGTCCCACCCCACCATATAAATCAAGAACAAAATGAACAAGGCCCAGATATATCCATCACCTAAACGCACGAAAAAACGCAATCCGCGTTCTACCTTTGGCGAAAAATGGCGGTTCGTCCAATATTCCGTCACGCGTTTATCAAAATCTGAAATCTTATCAAACATGGACAAGAATTTAGCATTTCTACATAAGCTGTCAAAGCAACGAGCGTTAAACGACCCGACAAAGCAACAAAAAAAACAGTTAACATCAAGCATAAAATGCGCACCGATCAAAAGCGGACATGCACCAGAGATTAAACAAGCCTACACTTTTTTCAACGGTCGCATTATGCCAGCCAGGCGGCAAAATACTATTATTTAGGTGGTATAATTTTTTATAAGGATACACTATGCGCGTACTCGTTCTTAACTGCGGCAGCTCTTCCGTGAAGTTCGCCGTCATCGATACTCAGACCAAGCAGTCCATCGCAAGTGGCCTCGTTGAAAACATCGGCGTGAACGGTCACACCAAGGCCAAGGGCCCCGAAGGCAACATCGATTTCAACTTCGACTGTCCCACGCATGCCGAAGCCGTCGATCAGGTCAAGAAGTTCCTCGACGCCCAGAAGCTCACCTCCACGATCGAAGCTATCGGCCATCGCGTCGTGCATGGCGGTAAGTACATCAAGAGCGAAAAGGTCTCTCAGGAAGTCATCGACTACATCCGCAGCATCACGCTCTTTGCTCCGCTCCACGAACCGGCACACGCTACCGGCATGGAATGCGCTACCAAGTTCTTCCCGGGTCTCCCGCAGGTCGCCGTGTTCGATACGGCATTCCACCAGACCATGCCGCAGAAGGCTTACCTCTACGGTATCCCGTACAAGTTCTACGAAAAGGACGGCATCCGCCGTTACGGCGCACACGGCACAAGCCACCGCTTTGTGACTGCCGAAGCTTGCAAGGTTCTCGGCACCAAGCCCGAAGAAACCTGCCTCATCACGGCACACCTCGGCAACGGCTCCAGCTGCTCTGCCATCTTGAACGGTGAATGCGTCGACACCACGATGGGCTTCACTCCGCTCGAAGGCCTCATCATGGGCACCCGCTCCGGTAGCCTCGACCCGGCCATCCTCTTCTACATCGCCAAGAAGTACGGTGAAGAATACGGCACCATCGACAAGCTCGATCACCTTGTGAACAAGGAATCCGGTTTGCTCGGCCTCTCTGGTCTTTCGAACGACATGCGTACGCTCACGCAGGCTGCAAGCGAAGGCAACAAGCAGGCACAAATCGCCCTCGATGTCTTCTGCTACCGCCTCACCCGCGAAATCGGCGGCCTCGCCATGGCTCTCCCGCGCATTGACGCCATCGTCTTCACGGGCGGCATCGGCGAAAACAGTTTCTACGTCCGCAAGCAGGCTCTCGACAACCTGAAGCTCCTCGGCTACCAGGTCGACGAAGAACGCAACCTCAAGAGCGGCAAGGAATCCAACCACCTCATCACGAAGGATGGTACGCCGAAGGCTATCGTCGTTGCAACAAACGAAGAACTGCTCATCGCCCTCGACACTGAAGCTCTTGTCAAGTAGGAAGTAAGAAGTAGACAGGGGCCCTTCGGGCCTATCTGCTGAACAACACTTGTAATAAAGAAGGCTCCGCGATTGCGGAGCCTTTCTTTATTACCGTCTACAGCCTACTATTTGATCGTCCAGGTCTGGTTATTCACACGGAGGAGCTTGCGACCCTGAACCTGGGCAGAGGCGTTCTGCACTTCAGCCGGGTTCACCGGAAGCTTTGCGCTCCAGATCTTGCGACCTTGCAGGTTCATGATCGAAACGCTTCCGCGCTTTGCCATCACGGCATTCTGCCAAGAAGCCTTCGGCTGCGTCTTCTGCGGCATCAGACCCTGCGGCTTTTCGCCGACGATGATGTACAAAGGAACGGTCACATTCAACTTGCCCGGATCCGAAGCCTTGACGCCAAGAGCGAACTTTTGGCCGTCCTTGTACTTGAGGCCGTCAATGGCCGTCACGGTAAGGACAGAACCCTTCAGCGAGATGGTCATATACTTTGTAAGGGCACTGGTTTCGTTCGGCGTGAACGTGATTTCGTCACCATCGACATCCGTCACAAGCGTATCGAGCTTCCACTGGACCTTCCAGCCAGAGTTGGCAACATACATCGTGTCAGAAGAACGCAACAGCTTGGGCTTGTCGTTCACCGGCGTGATCGTCACGCAGAATTCAAAGCTCTTGGAGCCGGACTTCTTGTCCGTAGCCGTCACGATCACGTAAGCCTTGCCCGTAGAATCTTCAACAGAGTTGATTTCGAGCGTTCCCTTGTCAGTGATTTCGACCTTGAGCTTGCCATCCTTGCTCTTTGCAGAGTAAGAAAGCGTGTCGCCTTCAGGATCCTTGAACCAGGAAGCCACCACGGACTTCGGGTACTTCAAGGCTCTCGAAGTAGCGAAATCTTCGGTAACGGTCGTATCGAGCGTCGAAGACTTCACGACAACAGTCGGGAGCAAATTGCGCTTGTCAATCACGATAGTCACTCGTGCAGCCTTGGACTTCGTTCCATTCACGACTGCATAGTAACCAAAGTAATCAATACCTTCGTAGCCTTCCACCGGCGTGTACTTGAAGCTACCGTCCTTGTTCAGCACAAGCGTTCCGTGAGCCGGCTTCTGGGCAAGTTCTGCTTCCATACCCTTGGTAACACCTTCAGGATACTTGTCGTTCGCAAGAACGCCTTCCTTCGCGCTCACCGTGAGGATGCTATCGTTAAACGTCGTATATTCGTCAGCTTCGGCCTGGGCCAAGTCCTTCGGGGAGACAAGCTTCACGCCAATCGTCACACCGGCAGAATCCACACCATCCGTCGCATAGAAGAAGATGGTCGCCACGCCGCTTGCCTTGGCGACAGGCTTGAGGGAGATGTAGTAATAAGAGGCGTTGACGCTATCGACAGCAGCAACGATCTTGGTTCCCTTGGCACCATAAGTAAACTTCTGCGTTCCTTCCGTGACTTCGAGGTCGCTAAAGACAATAGACTTTGTCGGAATCTTGATCTGCTTGACCGTATCTTCGTCAAAGTCCACGTCGAGCATCAGGGTATCCTTCAGGAACGTGCTATCGGCAATGGCAAATGTCGGAGCGTCGTTGACCGGAAGCACATGGATCACAACCGTACCCTTGCTACTCATCATAGTGTGGTTAGCCGTTTCCACAAGCACGTAGGTGAGGGTGTCATCGCCATGGAAGTTCGCTTCGGGCTTATACACAAACGAACCGAACTGCGAGAACTGCGACAGCGCACCGTGCTTCGTGGAATCGATAGGAACGGCAATAAAGTCGTCGCCATCCGGATCGGAGCCCAGAGCCCTGAGACCATTAGTAATGGAAACAACAAGTTCCTGGTCTTCGTTTACGGTGTATGCAGTGTCAACCGCGACTGGCGGCCTATTCAGGTCGACATTCGTAATCTTGATGATATACTGCACCGTCACGACATCGGACTTTCCATCCGTCGCATAGACTGCGATAATCAAGGACGTATCCTTCTTGATTCCCGTCGGAACGATAGCGACCGTATCCTTGAGGGTGGCCTTGTCCAAAGACGTCAAGGTCTTCATCAACGGAACAGACATGTCGACAACAAAGAGGAGCCTGTCATTGTCTTCGTCCGCGAACAAATCGCCAAGAGCGATTTTCATCGTATCCGTTTCAAGCATTTCGATCAAAGGAACTTCGGTATCATAAGGCGGAAGTGCAACCGTCGGATGGTTTTCTGCAGGAGGATCGTCCGGGCATTCGGGATCTCCCGGGCAGGTCGGGCCGACCGGACCGTCAGCTTCATCCGTAATGGAAACTTCGAGCTGAACAATTGCCGATTCCGTTCCCTTCAAGGCAATAAAGATGAGCGTGAGGGTCGTATCCTTGTCAATACCCGTCGGGACATAGGCCACGACATCATTCAAGGTCACGTCACCCGTAGGAGAGACCTGCTTCAAAACAGACTTGGTCATCGTCGTCGTCAAGATGACATCATCCGTTTCCTTGGCAGAAAACACTTTCTTGAGGTCGATCTTCAAGGTGTCGGATTCCTTGATGGTCACTTTCTGGGCCTTGTCATAGGGTTCAAGGACCTTGAGGCCATCATCCACGACAACGGAGGATTCGCACTCGCCGAGAGAAACAGCAGAAACCGTAATGACGTTCTTGGTTCTGTCAGCATCGCTTGCATCGAGGTTTGCGGCAATGCCTTCCTTGTAGTTGATCTGGATCGCTTCCTGCTGGGTCAAGTCCAGCGGGACTTCCGTACCCCAGCCACCTTCCTGGGCAAGGCTCTGGAAGTCGATGAACTTCGACACGAAATCGGTCTGGGCATCAAGAATGATACCGTAATAGTTATAGTCCGTCACGCTGGTCTGCTTGAAGTCCACACGGAAGGGACGGTCAGCCTTGTACGTGAGGCAAAGCCCCGGATAGCTCGAAAGATCTACGGTGCCATTCTGTTTCCACACCAACGAGAAACCCGCGGCACTGTACGAACTGCCTTCAATGACCAATTTCGTGGTAAACTGCTGATACCCTTCAGTTGTGGTAGTGAGTTCACCGGTAGCACCATCTTCTTTCGGCTGGTAATAGACATCGCCCCATCTTGCAGGCTGCATATCGTTGCCCTTGGGCTTGTCATAACTCCAAACACTTGTGCCGGCGATACCCGATACTGCGCCGGCTAAAATCATCGCAATTGACAATGATAGCGATCTCATAAAAAACTCCTCTTTTGACACCTAAGATCCAAACACCTAAAATCCATCATAGTAAATCTATAATAGAATTGGACTTATGTCACACGGAGTTAAAAAAAAATCAGCCTAAATTGTCCAATATTTCAAAGCGTTCGTAGAGTTTTTCGAGTTCGGCTTCGCCATCGGATATCTTTTTTTGCAATTCGACAATCAGAGGCGCGTTGGTATAGACCTCGGGCTTCGAAAGTTCCAGCTGCCAGTCGGCAATTTCCGTTTCGAGCTTCTCGATCTTTTCGGGCAGGGCGGCGTATTCGCGTTCCTCATTGTAGCTGCGCTTTTTCTTTTTCACGGGCGCGGGGGTCGCGGCCACCGGATTTGAGCGGGCCTGCTTTTCGGCTTCCTTCTCGGCGGCAATGCGGGCAGCATTGGCGGCTTCCTTGTCACGGAACTTCTTGTTCGCCTCGTAATCAGAGTAACCGCCGACGGCCTCGAACACGTTCCCGTTCTCTTCGATGGCAAGGATGCCGGTCGCCACGGAATCGAGGAAGGCACGGTCATGACTGACAGTCAGGACGGTGCCGTTGTAGTCGGCCAAAAGTTCGGCCAAGAGGTCGAGCGTTTCCATGTCCAGGTCGTTCGTCGGTTCGTCAAGCACCAACACGTTGCTCGGGTGGCTAAAGAGGCACGCGAGCAAAAGTCGGTTGCGTTCACCGCCGCTAAGCGCACTGATGGGGCCGCGGGCACGATCGGCAGAGAAGAGGAAGTCTTGCAAATAACTTAACACGTGACGCTTGACGCCGTTCAGGGTAATATACGCCTGACCATCACCGATGTTCTCGACAAGCGACTTGTCTTCGCGAAGGCGGGTGCGCATCTGGTCAAAATAGGCAATATGGAGATTGCTTCCGAGGCGCACATCACCCGATTCCGGCTGGAGTTCGCCAAGAATCAGGCGGAGCAGCGTCGTTTTGCCGGAGCCGTTCGGGCCCACAATGCCAATGCGGTCGCCACGGGAAACTTCAGTCGTGAGGTGGCTGATCAGCGGGCTTCCGTCATAAGAATAGCTAACGTCCGTAAGGCGTGCCACAAGACGCCCGGAGCGGTCGGCTTCCGTGATCTGCATATTCACATTGCCCGTGCGGGTGCGGCGGGCGGCACGTTCTTCACGCATCTTGATCAAAGCGCGGACGCGGCCCTCGTTACGGGTACGGCGGGCCTGGATGCCCTTGCGGATCCAGACCTCTTCTTCGGCAAGCTTCTTGTCAAAAAGAGCGTTCGCCTTTTCTTCTTCAGCAAGCGCCTGGTCCCTGAACTGCACAAACTTGTCGTACGGGAAGTCCCAGCAGCGGACTCGGCCACGGTCCAGTTCAAAAATGCGGGTCGCCGTGCGGCGGACAAATGCACGGTCATGGCTCACGAACATCACGGCGCAATTCAGGCGCGAAACAATCCCTTCCAGCCACTGGATTGCAGGAATATCCAGATGGTTCGTCGGTTCGTCCAGCAAAAGCAGGTCCGGATCCTCAGCAACAGCACGCGCAAAAAGCACACGACGCTTCTGGCCACCGCTCAAGCTGTCATAACGAGCATCGGCATCGATTCCCGTCTTTCCGAGAATGGCCTCGGCGGTCGCATTGTGGGCGCCATCGTCTTGTATCTTCTTCGAAATCACGGCGCCACCGCTCACCACGGGGACATGCCCCATGACAATGTCACGGACAGTCCCGTCGATGCTAGCCGGAATCTCCTGGATCATACGGGCGACCTTGAGTCCCGTTTTCTTGATAATTTCGCCAGAATTGGCTTCCATTTCGCCTGTCAAGACCTTCAAAAGCGTACTCTTGCCTTCGCCGTTTCTACCGACAAGGCAAATGCGGTCGCCGGCCTCGACATCGAACGAGACTCCGTCCAAAAGAGGGGGGCCGCCAAACCGGAGCAGAATATTTTGTACAGACAATATGGGCATATGAGAACCTGCTTTTTTCCTTGAGAAAAAATAGAAATTATTTAAATTTGGTCGCAATGCGTTTCTTGACAAAAAAGTTACTGACCTTAACTGCCCTTTTTACGCCCGTCATCGCAGGGGCCGAAGCACCTGCGGACTCGACAAAAGACGATTTCCAGCGCATTTCGGCAGTCCCTATCGTCGGTTACACCGAAGAAACCCAATACCAGTTCGGCGCCATGGCCATCCTGTTCTTCAGGCCGGACATCCCGGGCGGAAACGTCCATGAGCTGGACCTCTCCTTTTACGGCACCTCCCGAAACCAGTTCACGGGATCCATCTCCCCGAAGTTCTACTTTCTGAACGACCGGATTTCGAGCAAGGTCGACCTCCATTACGAAGACTGGGTCGGCAACTACTTCGGGGCAGGCAACGACCCCGACTACGATGACTTCCGCAAGTTCGACCGCAAGTCGTTCTACTTTACGGCACTTGTCCTGACAAATTTCGGTTCACTGCAGTGGCTCCCCGGCTTTAAATACGGAATTTATCTCGAACTGAACCACACGAAAATCGATTTCCAGCCATACAACGGGGATATCGAAAAGCCGACAAATACTGACGGTTGGCGAAACGGGTTCGGTTACCACCTGTCGCTCGACACACGTGACAACACCAACTGGGCCCGACATGGCTACCTGGTCCAGTGGGGGCATTACTTCTTCAACACGCCCCTTAGCGACTTCAGCTACACCCACCAGGAACTGGACCTCCGTGGTTATTCTGAATTTATCTGGAACACATCCATGGCCGTCGGTTTTCTCTGGCAGCGCGTAGACGGGAACGCACCTTTTGACAAACTAGCGGGGTCGGACGGCCTCAAGCGGTTCCGCGGCGTCGAGAAGAACTATTTCTACGGAAACCAGGCCATATTCCTGCAGATGGAATTCCGCAGAAAGCTGTTCTGGCGCTTCGGCGGGGACATCTTCTTCGAAGGCGGAAAGACCGGTGATTACTTCAGCGACCTCATGCGCAACAAGTGGCACAGGAGCCTGGGCTTTGGTGCGAGGTTCGCCCTCAACAAAAAGGAAAACCTGTACGCCCGCGCCGAACTTTCATGGGTCGACTTCAAGTACGTCGGCATGACCATGTACGTCCGCGACGCATTTTAAATCAGTAGACAGTAGGAAGTAGACAGTGGTTAGTGAAATCACAACTGACCCATCAGTCCTCTTTCGTCTAAAAAAAAGCGGACGCAAACCCGAAAGTCTGCATCCGCCTTTTTGAGATAGAATAATCAACAGTTTAAGGATTAGTCCTTAACGCTATTCCAGTCCAGGACGCCCTTCTTCAAGAGGTAGATGTAACCCGATTCAAGAATGAGAAGGAAGCCGAGGAGGATGAACAGGAGTTCCCAGCCGCCGGCGAGGAACTGGATCGTCCAGGGATAGATAAAGGCAACTTCGAGGTCGAACACCAAGAAGAGCATAGCCACCATATAATACTTGACCGGGTAGCGTTCATTTGCCGTACCGGAAACGTGAGCCAGGCCACATTCGTAGGCAGAACCCTTGATGATGGTCTGCTTGATCTTGCCCGGGTGGAGCACCCAGTTGGCGATCAAAAGGATTGTGGGAATGCAGAGGGCCATGATCACGAGGATCGTCATGGCGAAGGTGGTGTCGAAAATTTCAACATTGCTCATAGTGATTCCAAAGATAGTAAAAAAGTTTTTGCTAGAGCAATGCATTTTTGTAAACTATATTTGGTAATCATGAAGAAAAAAATCCTTTCTCTCGGTTTTACGGGTTTAATTACCCTTTTCGTCGGTTGCTCCGGCGATGATGCTCCGAGTCCGGCTGCACCTCCAATAGCCGAAGCATCGTCATCTTCCATTGCTCCAGTCGTACTTTCGTCCAGTTCCGAACAGCCGGTTCCTCCGGGCTTGAGCTCCTCGTCTGTCAAAAGGGACACGGTCATCAAGATCATCACGGTTCCCTCCGACTCGCAAATCGATTACCCCTACAAGGCGGACAAAGAGGTCTTCTGCTGGACTGATGACTGCGAAAAGACGATCCAGCCGCCTTCTTCTTCGTCCAAGGCTACCGCAACCTCTTCCTCGAACGGTGGCGGCATCACCATCGACGCTCCGGAAAACAAGCCGCCTGTCGTTAACGGTATGACCTTGACCGACACCCGCGACAACAACGCCTATCAGCTCATCCAAATCGGTTCCAAGCTCTGGATGGCCCAGGACCTCAATTACGCAGGCGCCACCAGCGAATGCTACAACGAACAGGAATCGAACTGCGCCACGAACGGCAGACTTTATACATTCAACTCCGCCCAGAAGGCCTGCCCGAGCGGCTGGAGACTTCCGACCCGTGACGAAGCCCAAGAGGCTCTCAGTAACGAATCCATGCCCTGGAGCTATAGCGGACGCTGCAAGGACGGCGACTGCAACTTCATGGGTGACATGGGCTTCCACTGGACATCCGGCACTCCGGAATCCGGCGACAAGAAGTTCGACGAAAACGGCGGTACAAGCGGCGCCCTCATCATCGTGGAGAAATCTCCCGAATACGTCAAGGACAAGGAAGGCGAAGACAGATTGTTCTTCCAGGTCGACCAAAAGGCAAAGCGCTTCAGCATCCGCTGCGTTCAGGAATAACGCAAAGAGTTCCTCCTAAACAAAACATGAAAGGTCCTGCGCAAGCAGGGCCTTTTATTCTTTTACGGATAAGGCGCCACACCAACTTTACTAAATTCATTCTTATGTTACGTTCCAAGTACCAGATGTTCGCGGACTCGCTCTCCGAGAACGTGTTCAAAACAAAGACGCAGTCCAACCCCATCATGCTGGTGGTGCTTGCGTATCTTCTGCTTATCGCTATCGGTACTGCGCTACTCAGCCTGCCCCAGGCAAGCGTCCGTCCAGTAAGCTTCATCGAAGCATTCTTCACGGCGATGTCCGCCGTCTGCGTTACCGGCCTCTCGATTGTCGACATCCCCTCCACGTTCACGCACACCGGACTCTGGTTTTTAGTCATCCTCATGCAGCTGGGCGGGCTCGGCATCATGACCGCGTCCACGACGCTCATCCTCCTTGCCGGGATGCATCCGGGCTTCAGCCACCAATCCGTCTTTTTATCCGAATTCACACAAGAAGGAAACATCGACGCGGGGCGCATCCTCAAGGCCGTCATCCCCTTTACGTTCGTGCTTGAACTGATCGGCGGCATCGCCTATTTTACGCAGTTCAGCTCGATGGAACTCTACGACCGCATCTTCTGTTCACTGTTCCAGGCCGTCAGTTCGTTCTGCGGCGTGGGCTTCACGCTATTCCCCGACTCCCTTGTAAGTTTCCAGTATAACCCCGTCATCAACATCACGACCTGCATCCTCGTTCTCGCAGGCGGATTCGGCTTTTTGGCCATCGCGGAACTGCGCTACATCTTCGACTTCAAGTACAAGGCCATCCGTCGCATCTCCCTGCACACCCGCATAGCAACCATCGGCACCTTCATCGTCATCGCCATCAGCACCTTAGTCTTTGCGTTCACCGAACACAGCAACCTCCTCAGCGGCCACACCTTCGGCGAAAACGCGCAGTCCGTCCTGTTCATGACGTTCACGAGCCGCACGGCAGGCCTCAACTCCATCAACATCCCCGACCTCACGCAAGCCTCGCTATTCTTCTTCATCATCATCATGTTCATCGGTGCAAACCCCGGTAGCTGTGGAGGCGGCATCAAGATCACGACTGCCGCGGTCATCGGCCTCCTCGCCTTCAACAGGCTCCTCGGCAGGGAAAAGACCCAGATTCTCGGACGCACCATCCCGAACAACACCATCGACAAGGCGATTCGAATTTTCGTTGCGGCCATCGTCATCATCGCAACCGCAACGCTGATACTTCTCTGCACCGAAATCCCGCCAGGCACGAGCTACCCCGAAAGCGGCACCCCGTTCCTCAAGATCCTTTTTGAAGTCGTGAGCGCCTACGCCACGTGCGGACTCTCGATGGGACTCACCGAAGAACTTTCCACGGTCGGAAAGATCGTCATCTGCATGGTCATGTTCATCGGCAGGATGGGTCCCTTGTTCCTGATTTCTGCCGTCGCAGGAAAGCTCCAGGATACCGCCTATTACGCCGAAGAAGACATCATGGTCGGCTAAATACTATATTTAAACTATGGCTTCTAGACAATTTGTTATCATCGGTCTTGGAAATTCGGCAAACTACCTTGCCCGTCACTTGACGTCGCTTGGCCACGACATCATGGTCATCGACTCGCATCCCGAAAAAGTCCAGGACATCGCCAGCATGGTGTCGCAAGCCGTCGTTGCCGACGCGACCCGCAAAAAACAACTTGCCTCCATCCCGTCTTTAACCAAGGCGGATAGCGTCATCGTCTGCATCGGCAGCAACCTGGAAGCATCCCTCCTCACCATCCTGAACCTCAAAGAACTCGGAGTCAAGCACATCATCGCGAAGTCGAGCAGCGCCGAACACACGAGCATCCTCGAAAAGCTCGGCGTCACGGACATTTTCCACCCGGAACGTGATGCCGCCATAAGCCTCGCCGAACGTCTCAACCGCCCGAACCTGGTCGACTACCTCCCGTTCATGGAAGGCTACTCCATCGTCGAGATCGTCTGCCCGCAAAACTTTGTCGGCAAGACGTTGAAGGCTCTTTCGCTTACGCATAAATACGGAGTGCAGGTCATCGCCATCCGTGACCCGCAAGAAATGGCGCCCAAGATCGGTAACATCGCAGACGTCGTCCTGCAAGAAGACGACGTGCTGTTCATCATCGGACCGAACGAAGCGCTCGATAAACTGAAAGCTTAACTAGTCTGCGCTCTTTTCTACGCATCCAGCGTTCTTCTTGGCCGTGCATTCAGCACAACGGCCGAACATATAAAGAGAAGTCCCCATCAAGGTAAAGCCGGCGGGGACTATTTTTGTACAGTCCGGCGGTGCGACAAACACGTCGAACACCTTGCCGCAATCCTTGCACTTGAAGTGGCAATGCGGAGAGCAATCCGCGTCATACCTCAGGAACCCGTCACCAAAGTCCAGCGAAATCGCGAGATGGTTCGACAGCAAAAGTTCAAGGGTATTGTAAATGGTCGTCCTCGAGAGGGACGGGTATTCCGGCAAAAGCGCCGTATAGATTTCATCGACAGTCGGATGCGTCTTGACACTACGCAGATAGCGGTAAACGCAGACCCTCTGCAAAGAAGGCCTAATGCCGTGTTCCTTGAGTAAGTTCGCAGTTTCTTGCATAATCGCATCCTCGTTAAAAATTTAAAAAAAGGCGACCCTCAAAATCGAGAGCCGCCCATCCACCACCCAACCAATTACTTGAAATAACGTCCAAGCAATCCTTGGAATGCAGATCCGTGACGAGCCTCGTCCTTGCACATCTCGTGAACAGTGTCATGGATGGCGTCGTAGCCCAGTTCCTTTGCGCGCTTCGCGAGAGCGAGCTTGCCTTCGGTTGCGCCAGCTTCGGCGGCCACGCGGAGTTCCAAGTTCTTCTTGGTATCGGCATAAACCACTTCACCCAAAAGTTCGGCAAACTTGGCTGCGTGTTCGGCTTCTTCGAAAGCGATACGCTTGTAAGCTTCGGCCACTTCCGGGAATCCTTCGCGGTCAGCCTGACGGCTCATCGCAAGGTACATACCCACTTCGGTACATTCACCCGCAAAGTTCTCGCGGAGACCCTGCACGACTTCGGCATCGAGCCCCTGGGCTACTCCCACCTTGTGTTCGTCGGCCCAGACAATCTTGCCAGCAGCAGGTGCATCGACCTTTTCAAAGAACTTGCTCTTCGGAGCATGGCACTGCGGACATTCTTCCGGCGCTTCAGGACCCATATGAACATAACCACAAACTTTGCAAACCCAGACTTTCATGATATCTCCTTTTCCGTATGCGGAAGGTGTTTCTGGTTCCGTCTTTATTCTGGAACCGCGTTAATGTTTGTAACAATTACAAATATATAATTATTTCAAACATTGTCAAGTACTTCAGCAGAATTTTTTGCATAAAAAAAACGGCCCTTCGCAGGCCGATTAACATTTATAGATATTTACAGATTTTTACGGATTAAAAGACCGGAGCTTCGGAAGCCTTTTCACGCGGACGCTGTTTTTCGGCTTCGACTGCAAGCTGGCGGTGCGTCACGGAACCGACGGCGTAATAGCGGGCCCCCTTCTGCACGACGGCCGTATAGGCGTTCAGAGCCTTCACCGAGAACCATTCCTGGTAGAAGTTGTGGACATTTTCCTTCAAATAGGAGGTTTCGCCAATGGCAGGAGCGCCAGACGGCTTGCCATACTTGAGCGAAAACTGATCCGACATATAGGCAACGGCTTCGAAAGTCTTGCTCAAGCGGGCACGTTCCACACGGCCTGTACGGATCTCAAATGCGTAGAATTTGTCGTTTTTGTTGAAAATGAAGTCAACCTGGACCGGCAGTTCGCCAAACATGAACACAGGAATGACGACACGTTCACCGACACCGCTCTGACCATAAGGTTCGTAGCCTTTCTTCATCATTTCTTCAATGACGGTCTCGCGGGAAGAACCAAACGGGATACCGGCAAAATTATTCTGAGACTGTGCTTGCGCATGAAGCGTAAACACAAGAATCAAAAAAGTTATGACGATTCCGAACTTGGACACAATCGACTCCTCTAGATATTGTAAAAGATAGTAAACTTTTTCCAAGTAAGCAAAAATTTTTCATAAAAAAAAGTTTTTTTAGACCAGTATCTATATTTGGTCACATGTCAAGCACTTTTGGAAAGATTTTCTCGGTCACAACATGGGGTGAATCCCATGGTCCTGCCGTCGGAGCCGTCCTCGACGGATGCCCCGCCGGCCTCCCCATCAACGAAGAAATGATTCAGGCGGAACTGAACCGCAGGCGCCCTGGCCAGGGCAAGCTCACGACCGCCCGTAATGAAAAAGACCAGGTGAAGATCCTTTCCGGGGTTTTCGAAGGAAAAACGACCGGAACGCCCATTTCGTTCGTCGTCTTCAACGAAGACCAGCATAGCAACGACTATTCCGAAATCGCCAAATGGTACAGACCGGGACACGCAGACCTCTGCTACGACCTCAAGTACGGTTTCCGCGATTACCGTGGCGGTGGCAGAAGCTCTGCCCGCGAAACGATCGGTCGCGTCGCCGCAGGCGCCGTCGCAAAGGCATTCCTCAAGACTGTCGCTGGCACGGAATTTCTGTCATGGGTCGCTTCCGTCGGCGAAGTCGATTGCCCCGCCACCGACCTGGACACCCTCACGCTTGACCAGATCGAAGTCTCTCCCGTCCGCTGCCCCGACAAAGGCGCCAGCGAAAAGATGGAAGCCGCCATCCTCGAAGCGAAGTCCAACGGCGATAGCATCGGCGGAACCGTCTCCCTCCTCGTGAAAAACGTGCCCGCAGCACTCGGCGAACCGGTGTTCGACAGGCTCGACGCCCTTCTCGCCCAGGCAATGCTTTCGATCCCGGCCTGCAAGGGCTTTGAAATCGGAAGCGGTTTTTCCGCAGCACGTATGCACGGCAGCGAACACAACGACGAAATCTATTTTGACGGGAACGCCTACCGTACCCGCACGAACAACGCCGGCGGAAGCCTCGGTGGCATTTCGAACGGCGAACCGATTTACTGCCGTATGGCGTTCAAGCCGACCGCCACGATTTCGCAGTTGCAAAAGACCGCCGGTCGAGGTCACGAGAACGGCGAACTCGCCGCAAGAGGCCGCCACGACCCGTGCGTCGCAGTCCGCGCTCCGGTGATTGTCGAAAGCATGGCAGCACTCGTCCTTGCCGACCTGTACTTGCAACAGAAACGCAACTGCTTGTAAACAGCCATGCGTGGCATCAACTTGTCACCCCGGACTGTCATCCCGGATTTATTCCGGGACGGGGTCTCCTTACGTACAGCAAAGCCTCTCCGCCTGGCCTTAGCCGCATTCTATAGAATCGGGTACAAGCTGCACCACAGACTTTTCTTGCGACCGCAACCTCCGCTTCGCGTTCCCATTGTAATTGTCGGGAGTTACCTAGCAGGCGGCGCCGGCAAGACTCCATTTACGCTTTGGCTTACAAACCCATTTTTAGAACAGGGTAAAAAGGTAGCCGTTCTTTGCCACAGCGCCGCATGGGATGAATTTATTTTATTGCAAAAAAGTTTCACGCAGGGCGCGGAAAACATAAAGGTTATCGCGACAAAGAACCGCTACGCAACCGCCAAAGAAATTCAGGACAAATTCGACATTATCCTCTGTGACGACGGGTTCGAAGACTCCCGTTTTACAAGCGTCCGCTACATTTGCCTGGACTGGCACGAGCCCCCGACATCGTGGACAAATCTCTGGCCCGCAGGCCCGTTCCGCAGCCTAAAGCAGGATCACGACGAAAGCACGATCATCCATCTTGATTGCGTCGGCAACAACAACGGACATTGCGTCAATTCGCCAGACATCCATTTTTCCATCGAGTCCATCACAAACTTTACACCCGGCACACCGCTTACTGCAACAGCCATCTGCGGGCTCGGCAATCCACAACGATTCATCGAAGACATTCGCACGTTCGGAGTTACAGTCGTAAAAAGCATTGTCCGCCCTGACCACGACAAGCATTTTACGCAAGTCGTCCAAGCGGAACTTGCGCAAGACAAAGACATTGTCATTTCGCAAAAAGACGCTTGCCGTTTACCGCAATCGCTCCTCGCCCATCCGAAGCTCCACACCGCTATACAAAAAATAACCGTCTCCGACAACGTCCTAAAAAAATTGCTCTAGCCGTAAATTTTTGAGCAAAACTTTGTTCTTCATTTTTTGTAAAGAGTAATTTATCCATTTCTTTTTTTGTATTTTATTCTTTATGAACAAAAGTACTATCGGCAGATTTTGGTTTAATGGGATGTTTGCCGTTATTTCGGCAAGCACATTTTTTGCATGTGATTCATCTAGTTCAAGCGTTTCAGATCCAGGAGATGGCATTACCATAAACCCCTTGGAAGTCGAAACGGGCTCGATCACCGATAACCGTGATGGCGAGACATATAGAATTGTCACCATCGGTGAACAAACTTGGATGGCAGAAAACCTCAAGTACAATTACAGCGACACAGACGCAAGTAGCTATTGCTATAAAGACAAAGACAGCAACTGCAACAAGTACGGCAGACTGTACACCTGGTCCGAAGATATGGCCCGCAACATCTGTCCTTCGGGCTGGCACCTTCCCGATCACGAAGACTGGAAAACCTTAATCAACTCCACGGGCGGAGTCGATTACGCCGGTCGCAAACTCAAGGCAAAATCCACGTGGAATAGCGACGGCAACGGTTCCGACGCTTACAGCTTTACAGCACTCGCTGCAGGCTTCCGCAATACTTCCAAAAATTATGAGGAACAGGGTTCCTACGCCTCGTTCTGGTCCGCAACTCGGTACGATTACTCCGACGTTCTTTACT
Organism: Fibrobacter succinogenes; assembly: GCA_902779055.1. Classification (GTDB taxonomy): domain Bacteria; phylum Fibrobacterota; class Fibrobacteria; order Fibrobacterales; family Fibrobacteraceae; genus Fibrobacter; species Fibrobacter succinogenes_K. The sequence continues at coordinate 69,397 of CACZAD010000009.1, forward strand.
GGAGCCTTAATGCCGACAACAAGCTCGTCATCCGCGACGCAGGCAATCGCAACAACGCATTTTCTGTTCGATGCATCAAAGGCAGCAAGACTTTCTACTACAGTTCCATGCGCTCTAGTAGTTCTAGCGCCAAGAGTAGCTCCAGTGCTCAAAGCAGCTCTAGTGTCAGGAGCAGTTCAAGCGCAATCAGCAGCTCTAGCATCAGGAGCAGTTCAAGCGCAATCAGCAGCTCTAGCATCAGGAGCAGTTCAAGCGCAATCAGCAGCTCAAGCATCCAAAGCAGTTCAAGCGTTACTTCAAACAGCTCCAATTACAAGTACGACCCCGCCAAAGTCATCCACGGGACCATAACAGATTCCCGTGACGGACAAGAATACAAGACCGTCACCATCGGCCATCAAACTTGGATGGCTGAAAACTTAAGATACGAGATTCCTAGGGATGCCGCAGATACTGTCGACGTCTTTTGTCCTCAAGATCCTGACACTCTCGCACTCGTAGGCTGTTATTATACTTGGAGAGCCGCAATAAAAGCCTGTCCTGACGGTTGGGTATTACCAAGCCAAAGCAATTGGAAAACATTGATCAATCAAATTTCTTGGACTGCTCCATGGGGCATCCTCGAAACTATATGCAACACCGAATCCTTGATATACAATTCGATTCAAGGGAATGATGTGTACGGCCTCAACATCACACCGTCTGGATCATGCAATCCCGATACAAAAGAAATCAGTATTAACGGAACTGCCAAATACTGGACATCATCATTCCTAGATGAATTTTTCTGTGGGGACGCTGTACTTTCATTTATAAATGACAACTTAAAAACAGATATATTCACCAATCATTCGGCCTTCCAATCCGTTCGTTGCCTAAAGAAATAAAAAGATGAAACAAATTTTACCCATACTTTCACTTGGTTTAGCAGCCTCCTTTATCGCATGTTCCGAATCTACGACGTCCGTAGAGAACAACAACGAACACGAACCACTTGAATCGTTTACCGATTCCCGCGACAACCGGGAATACAAGAAGGTGACCATCGGCGATCAAACTTGGATGGCCGAAAACCTTTATTTTGAAAAATATTTCTACACCTGGGAAGAAGCAAAAAAGGCATGTCCCGAAGGCTGGCATCTCCCCAATGACGACGAATGGAAAACTCTATTTGAAGAAGTCGGCGGCGTAGAAAAAGCTGGCCTCCAGTTGAAATCCACTTCGGGCTGGGAAACAGGCAAAAACGGAAAAGACAAATATGGCTTTGAAGCATCCCCAATGGGTTACCGCGACGCTCTCGACGAGCGACAAAAGAAAGGCTATAGGGCATTGTTCTGGTCCGCTACAGAGCTAGACAGTAAAAACGCCTTCAACTGGAGATTCGACGGCGTAAGCGATTACGTATTCTATGAAGACTATCCAAAAAATTTTAGACTCTCTGTCCGTTGCATAGAAAGTGACTTCATCGAGGAATCATCCAGTTCATCGGATGAAATATCGAGTTCTTCGAACAAAGTTCAATCCAGTTCATCTTCTAAAGATCAATCAAGTTCTTCGATAACAAAACAATCCAGCTCCTCTTCCAAAAATCAATCAAGCTCTTCCATAACAGAACAGTCCAGCTCCAGCATTCTTTCTTCTAACTCGGAATCAAGCAGTTCTATGAGCTCGTCATCATCCAGTAGCAGCTCTTCAAGCATTGTTTCTAGCTCTAGCGAACTCCCTCGCCCAACAGTCTATGACCCCATCAAAAAGACATTGACGGACGGTCGTGACGGACATATTTATAGAACTACAACCATCAACAATCGCGTATGGATGGCAGAAAACCTGAATTACGCATACTACTTCAAGTCGGCAAGAAGTTTCTGCTACCAAAACGATACCGCCTACTGTACAAAGTACGGACGACTTTACACTTGGAGCGCCGCCATGGACTCGGTAGGAGCGTTTTCAAACGACTCTAGGCTATGCGGCCTAAAATCAAAATCAAATTGCAAGCCTGCTGAAGTCGTCCGAGGAATGTGCCCAGAAGGGTGGCACTTGCCCAATCGAGCAGAATGGAATGAATTGTTCTATTATATTGGCGGTTACAACACCCAAAAGCTAAAGGCAAAACAAGGTTGGGACGGATCCGAAGGAACCGACGATTTTGAGTTCTCTATGTTGGCCGCAGGAACGCGAACAACAAAAGCTGAATTCACAACCGAAAAAGAGATTGCCTATTTCTGGACTTCTGACAAAGAAGATGCCAACGCCATTCTTTTTGACCATACACAACAATATTACATCAGAATGGTTACGGAGGATTACGCATATTCCATCCGTTGCTTAATGAACTACGAAGATAAAAACAACATTCCCAAGCCCGATCATGAAATAGTCTATGGTACACTTGAAGATTCCAGAGACGGCAATGTTTACAAGACCGTAGAAATTGGGGACCAGACATGGATGGTTGAAAATATGAGACTCGAGTATCACGAGGGATCTGCCGAAAGCTCTTGCCCAACGGACGATCCGGAATATTGCAATACCTTTGGCAGATTATACACATGGTCGGCAGCTATGGATTCAGCCGAAATTTATTCTAATGACGGCGCCGGATGTGGTTATCGCCTTACATGTAATCCCAAGACATTCGCCAAAGGGATTTGCCCAGACGGGTACCGCCTCCCAAACAAAGACGATTTTCTAAAGCTTCAGGAAGCAACAGGAGGCAACGTTCTCTCAGGACAGAACCTGAAAGGACTTGAAGGCTGGCCAAGAAACGGCAATGGCTATGATTTATATGGATTCAACGCAACACCAATTAGCGAAAAAGATGCTGTATATTATTGGGGTTCATCAGAAGATGACCAAAAGTTCAGTGCCAGAACTCTCTGTTTCACACTTACAACAATGAATTCCGACATCTGTTATTCAACTAAAACAGCAACAAACCCAATTCGCTGCATCAAGGATGCTGAATAAAAATGGAAAGCTACGGCTAAAAACCGTAGCTTTTTTGCCCTTTCTCTTTTTTTATTATATCTTTATGGACAAGATTTAGGGAGAAAAAACTATGAATTTGCGTGAACGTTTTGCAGAACTTCTCAAGATTATCACCCAGAACATTCCCGAAAGGGAATACTATGTGCAGCTCGGATTCCTCACGGCCCTCATCCAGGAACCGTTTTACCTTTATGGCCGTCCCGGCTGCGGAAGCTCCCTCTTCATCCGTAGAATTGCAAGCGCCTTCAAAGATGCCAAGATCCTGAAGCTCGGCAAAAAGCAAAGACAGCTCCCGGACAACATCAACGATTTCAACCTGATCATCTTTGACAACTTCACGCCTGGCGACGAACTGAGCAAGAACAACCTGCAAATCGTCATTCACGATCACGAAAAGAATTCCATCATCATCTCGGGTGACCAAAAGCCGGAATCCGCATTGAGCCGATCCGAAGTGAGCGACCAGATCACGCTCACCATCATGTTGCCCGAGAACATCTCGCCAGAAGCCCTCTGCACCCTTCTCCAGATCCACAGTAACGACAGCAACGTCTCCGTTCCGCCATCCATTGCCATCAGCGCCGAAGAACAGGCACAGTGGATCAAGGAAATCAGCAAAGTCACGCTTTCGCCGAACACGCTCGCCGTCATCGGAAAAGTCGCGGAGACCTGCGTCAACAACTGCATTTACGTACCGATCCGCAAGTGGCTCGCCCTTTCCAACATGGTCAAGGCCATAGCCTTCCTCAACGGACGTTCCGAAACCAAGCTCATCGACACGTTCTTCCTCGGCACCTCGATCTGGGGACGCAGCGCCTCCAACACCGCCATTTCTGACAGCTACCGCGAAATCCTCATGACGCAGCTGTACAAGAACACGCCAAGCCTCCTCGAAAAGCCCTACAACGCCGATGACCTGTACATGCGAGTGAACCATCTCGTCCGCAGTTCGAACAACTTGTACGAAACAAAATCGTTCAATGGCGAAAAGTGCCTGTCCTACCGCATCACAATCGCAGGCGAATCGGCGCCCCTTTACGCCCCGCTCAAGTACATCGAAACCGAGACCGACTTCCATCCGTACAATGAACTCCGCCAAATCGAAAAGCGCGTCATCTGCAATTACCACGGCACATCCAACTGTTCCATTCTGGTCGATTCGCAGGTCCGCAACAGTGGCCTCCGCAGTTCAGTGAACCAGTCCAATGGTTCCACTCCCGCAAAATTCGAAGAATACGGAACGCTCCCGACTTACATCCTGAGAGAAAACGCTCCCGAAATCATCGAGATGAAAAAAGCCCAGCGCGAAGAGCTGAACGAAGAAATCAAGACATCGCTGGAACGCGAAACGGCAAACCTCGTGGCCCTCCGCAATACATACAAGCTCTTTAACGAATCCAAGGATGACCTGTTCTGCTTTACGCAGATGTTCAACGATGTGCAGACAGCCATCAAGAACCAGTTCGACAATACGGCAAACACCATCAAGACCATCAAGAAGGCAAGCGAAATCATCGCCAAGTTCTCGAGCCTTCCCAAAACACCGAACTTAGTCGCAAAGCCGCAGCCCCCGCAAGCGCCGAAGCCCGCCGCAAGCACGGAAAACTAACATTATTCCACAGAAGAAACCGCAAGAGCCGCAATATTTGCCTATATTGGTGGCGTGAATTTAATTCTCCTCTGGGCAATCATCACTATACTGTGGCTCTGCTGCATCAGCATGACCCAAAAGGGCCGTGCTGTTACTCGCATTCTCTGGAGAAGCACAAAATTAAAGCTGACGATCCTCGCCTGGATTCTTGGAATAGCCTCCATTGCGGTCGCATACGCCACGCACCCGGCCGAAGAAAAACCCGTTCCGATCGACGAGCTGCGAGAATACCAGAAGTACACCACATCCGCAATTCAAAAGCTCTGCGACCAAGGCAAGCTCATCATCGACATGAATTGTGACCTCGACAGCGCCGCTCCCGAACTCGCCTACATCATCCCCACATTCCTGAACAACTACAACCTCATCGTGACACGTCCCACGACCCCGATTCTCGAATCCATCAAGGACACACTACGGATCAAGATGATCGGTTACAAGAAATTCAAGAATAGAGGAATCCGGCTCATCAAGGCTCTGCAAAGCGATCTCGGCATACGCTATGAATCCGTCATCGTCTCCGACGGCACTGACCACACACTCATCATCACCTATACAGGAAAGCCCTGGGACAACGAACATCTTTGCAACCTGCCCGTTCTCGAAGCATGCCTCCGCGAGCGCACGGATCCGGCAATCCTCATGTCCCTCATCCACCACACATCGGGATTCCAGATGAACTATCAGGGCAAAAACAATACGTCTGGATTACTCGCGCTCGATACAGGCAAAGGTTTAGAACAAATTGACATAGGCGCCCGCCGCCTCAAAAAAGTTCTCGCGACATCGCCCACGCTCGCCGACGCCGTTGCGCAATTCTACCCCGATGCAGAACACCGCAATAGATTCGAGAACTGGCGCAAAGACCCGCAAAAGCATTACTGGGTGGGGCAAGTGCTCACGGACATTCAATATTACCGTAGCAACGGGATAACGCTCAAACCCCGCAAACGCGTGGAATAAACTTGTCATACCCGCGGACTGTCACCCCGGCCGCGATGTCACCCCGGACTTGTTCTCTTTGACCACTTAGAGCTTTAGCTCTTACGTGGTCATGATCCGCGTATGGGGACGGGGTCACCTTTTCATAAAAGCTAGTCTAGCTTATACTTATCTTTTGCAGCTTCGAGTTCGGCACTTGCCTTTTCCCAAGCGGCGTAAAGTTCTTCGGTCAGCTTCTTGTTTTCGTCCATATCTTTTGCAATGGACGTAATCGCATTGCCGTCGCCAGATTCCGAGGCAGCCACAAGTTTTGCTTCAAGTTCGCCGCCAATGGCTTCGGCCTTCGCAATTTCAGCTTCAAGGCGAGCGGTCTCTTTTTCGAGCGGCTTGATGACCTTACTGCGTTCGGCAATATAGTCTGCTCGCGCCCTGCGGTCTTCCTTGGTGCGCGGCGTCGAACTCACGGGCTTGTCATCCGTGACGTCGATATTCGAGACCTTGATGTTTGCGGAGTTCGCGCCGCCCGGCTTCTTTTCAGAAGCCCAGCCAACCTTTTCAAGGAAGTCCGCGTAAGTGCCTTCGAAGATACGGCACTTACCACCGTCGAAGACGATGAGGCGCGTCGCAAAAGCGTGCAACAGTTCTTCGTCATGCGTCACGACAAGTGCGGTACCATCGTAATCTTCAAGCGCATCAATCAAGCTCTCGATGCTTTCCATGTCCAAGTGGTTCGTCGGTTCGTCAAGCAAAAGCATGTTGCTTTCGTTCGCCAAAATCTTGCCTAACAGCACACGGCTGCGTTCACCACCCGAAAGCACCTTGACCTTCTTCATGGCAGTGTCACCGCTGAACATCATCACGCCAGCAAGGCTACGCGCACGGCTCTTCTGCGACACATCTGCAATCGCACTTGCAATTTCTTCTTCGACCGTATTTTCAAGATTCAGACGGTTGATGTTCGTCTGTCCAAAGTAATTTATCTTGAGGTTCGGGTTGTAATTGATTGTACCCTGGGTCGGTTCAAATTCTTTCGCAATCAAGTTCAGGAGCGTCGTTTTACCGCGACCGTTCGGACCGATAATTGCAATGCGGTCGCCCTTGAACACTTCCAACTCGAGGTCCGAAATCAACTCCGGACCGTAGCCGTTTTCGTTCTTGTACGCAAAAGAGAGCCCGTGAATCTGGAGCATGCGCTTGCCCGGAAATTCCGCATTCTTGAAATTGAAATCCAGGTTGCGTTCGTGCGTGAGGCGTTCGCCCGTTGCAAGCTTTGCCGCAGCCTTGATCTTTGACTGCACCATCGCCGCCTTTGCCGCCTTGTAGCGGAAACGTTCGATGACACGCTCGAGCTGTTCCTTTTTGCGCTGCTCGTTTTCTTGCGTGCGCATTGCCACTTCTTCTTCTTCGGCAATCGTCTCGCGGAGCTTTTCGACCGTACCCTTGACCTTGCGCATCTTGTGGCGATGAATCCCCACCGTGTGCGTGCAGACTTCGTCCATAAAGTGGTGGTCATGCGTAATCAAGAGCACTTCGCCCTTCCACATGCGCAAAAAGCGGCTGAGCCAGCGCATGGAAACAATGTCCAAGTAGTTCGTCGGTTCGTCCAGCAAAAGCATGTCCGGTTCCGACGCCAAGACCTTCGCCAAATTCAAACGGATCTGGAAACCGCCCGACAAAAGCATCGGATCTTTCTGCATGCTCTCTTCATCAAAGCCAAGACCAAAGAGAATCGCCTCGACCTTGTGTTCTTCGAGCCAGCCGTCCTCATTCACCTTGAGCACGCTGCACGCTTCTTCGTGAACTGTCGGGTGCGTGAACTTGATGTGCTGTTGCAAATAGCCAATCGTATAGCCCTTCGGGATGTCGATGTTACCGCCATCAAGACATTCCTGCCCGAGAATCATCTTGAAAAGGGTCGATTTGCCGCAACCGTTGCGACCAACAAGACCGACGCGTTCATGGTCGGCCACAAGCATGCTAGCGCCGTCCAAAAGGACCTGCATGCCAAAAGACTTAGATACATTCTGAATTTGAATCACGATCCCAAAGATAGAAAAAGGGCGCCCAGAGGGCGTCCTTTCAAACCTTTTAGAGGCGACCAGAGATTACTTCCAGTCGAGAACTTCGCGGTTCCAAGAAACCGGAGAACCCGTCATGATCAATTTCTTATCAAAGCCGCTGCCATTGCTCATCTGCTTTGCAATAAAGCCAGACTTGTACATAGTAGCCTTCTTGCCGTCCTTATTCTTGCCGTCATAGACAATGTCAAATCCGACCCATCTGTAAAGGACAAAGCCGAAGAAGTTTCTGCGGTATTCCCAAGAGTCGCTCGTGATGATGAGCTTCTTGATC
>CACZAD010000010.1 GCA_902779055.1 Fibrobacter succinogenes
GGAACTCTTGCGGGAGCGTGCGGAGGATATCCTTTCGATGGCGGACAGGACGGTGCAGGATTTCAAGTCGCTGAAGGAAGACGAGGTGGTGGGTGAAATCGCCATTGCCTGCGCGGAATCGCGGAACGTGAATTTTCTTTCGAAGTGCATCGCGATTCTCCGGGACGACTATCCGAAGATTAAGTACAACTTATATTCGGGCGACAGCGAGCGCGCCTTGGAAAAGCTGGACAAGGGCATTTTTGATTTCGCGGTGGTTGTAGACAACGTTGATTTGGAAAAGTACAACTGCCTTGCGGTGCGTTCGGTGGACCGCTGGGGCGTGGTGATGCGTCGCGACGACCCTTTGGCCAAGCGGGATTTCATCGAGCCGAAGGACTTGCTCGACAAGCCGCTGATGGCGTCGCGCCAGGCGATGGTGGCGGATTTGCCGAAGTGGTTCGGCGACGATATTTCGAAGCTGAACGTAATCGTGGGGCTGGATCTTTCGTACAACGGTTCGGTGCTTGCCAAAGAGGGCACGGGCTACCTGCTCACTTTCGACGGCCTGGTGGATACGAGCCGCAGTTCGCGTTTGTGCTTCAGGCCGCTCATGCCCGAACTCACCACCAACATGTACATCATTTGGCGGCGGGGCCAGCAGTTCACGCGGGCGGGCGAACTTTTCCTCGACACGCTCCGGCACGTGCTGGGGGAATAGTCGATACGCTCCGGCACGTGCTGGGGGAATAGAAAAGATTAGAGGACTATTGTTCACGGGAATCGCTGTTGATACGGACTCCGGCGAGGTTGTGGGGCTGTACATTCTCCACCCGAACAATGTCGGGCGCTGCGGGCATATTTCGAATGCGAGCTATGCGGTCAAGAAAAACAAGCGCGGTCAGCACATCGGCGAATTTGTTGTGAAGGATTGCCTCGCGAAGGCAAAGGAAATCGGCTTCAGGATTTTGCAGTTCAATGCGGTTGTCGCGACAAATACGTCTGCACTCAAACTCTACAAGAAGCTCGGATTTACGCAGCTAGGCGTAATCCCCAAGGGATTCCTGCTCAAGGACGGAAACTACGAAGATATCATTCCGCACTATATTGAACTGTAGTGATTACAGCGCGCTGTCGAGTGCCATCATAAGCGTGAAGCCGACGGCGAAGAGAATTGTGCCTGCGTCAAAGTGGTCGCCTTCGCTCACTTCGGGGAGCATTTCTTCGACGACCACGTAAATCATTGCGCCTGCCGCAAACGAGAGTAGGTAGGGCATAAACGGCGAAAGAATTTCGGCGGCAATCAAGGTAATCAATGCGCCGATCGGTTCGACGGCTCCGGAGAGCGCTCCGAGTGCGAATGCTTTTTTGCGAGTTGCACCTTCGGCTTTTAGCGGGAGCGAAACGACGGCACCTTCGGGAAAGTTCTGGATGGCGATACCGATGGAAAGTGCGAATGCTGCCGAGAGCGTGATGGCTACATTTCCGGAAAGCCAACCTGCGAAAACGATGCCGACGGCCATACCTTCGGGCAAGTTGTGGAGCGTCACGGCGAGCGTGAGCATCGTAGTACGTTTGAGTTTTGCTCTAGGGCCTTCGGGTGTTTGGCTGCCCAAGTGCAAATGCGGTGTGATTTTATCCAAAATATATAAGAATAAAATACCAGCCCAAAACCCAACTGCGGCGGGTGCAAATGATAATTTTCCCAAATGTTCGCTTGCGCTGATTGCCGGGAGGAGCAGGCTCCAGACGGATGCTGCCACCATAACTCCGGCCGCAAATGCGAGGAGACCGCGCTTGAGGTTTTCCTTCATCTGCCCGCGGATAAAGAATACGCAAGCTGCGCCGAGAACTGTCCCTAAAAACGGGATGGCAAGACCTTGAACAATGGGTAAAATGGGTTGACTCATACAAAAAAAGATAGTATTAAAATTTGACGATTTCAAAAAACGCGCTGGAGTTTTGAAGGTCTAATTGGAGTAGCGTAAACGATTGCGTTTTTGTATCGTAGACGTATGAATAAGATAAAGTCTTTTGTTGTCGCGGTTTCTGCCGTATTGCTTTTTACGACTTCTGCAAATGCATGCCTTGCCGCCTGCAAGGAAAAGAAACGGGACGAGGCTTACAGTATGCAACTCTCGGCTGCCGCATTGCAGACTATCATTGATAACGCTTTGCCGCAGAAAGCTGTGGATCCGGAACTTGGCGAACCTTATCAGGTTTATCCGATTGATGTAAAACCGTATGATAAAGATTTCCATGCAACGTTGATTGAGTATCCTTACGGAAGTTCTCCGCGTGCGGTAACTCACGAGACGAATCCGCGTGGAATTATCTTGTACGTGCATGGATACAATGACTACTTCTTCCAGGAAGAACTTGCGGAAAAATCGGATTCTGCAGGTTTTGCGTTCTTTGCGATAGACTTACATTACAATGGTCGTTCGTATAGCGAAGGTGAGCCGCGTTCGGATATGCGCAGCGTCAAGGAATACTATGCAGAGCTGGATGCTGCTGTAGCGCTCAGCAAGAAGATTGCAACGAATGGCTCGGAGGCGAAATTGCCGTTTGTCATTCTCGGCCATTCGCAGGGTGGGCTGATTACGCCGAATTACCTGAATGAACGCAATAGCGAAGACTTTGCGGCACTCGTTTTGAACAGTCCGTTCCTGGATTATAAAAATAGCTGGTTTGTCCGCAACGTAGCTTTCCCGGTGTTCTCGGATATTGCGCTCCTTTTCCCGGATATGGCGGCCCCTGCGCAGGAAGCTCCGAAGTACAACATTTCTCTTTTGAAGAGCGAAAAGGGCGAGTGGGAATTCAATCGTGAGTTGAAGAGCGATGAATGGCCGCAGCAGTACTTTGGTTACCTCCGTGCGACGGAACGCGGCATCAAGTGGATCCACGCGGGAATGCAGATCAAGGCTCCGGTTCTCATGATGCGTAGCGGCTGCACCGTGAACACCGTCAAGTGGGATGACGACTATATGCGGTGCGACTGTATGCTGGATGTGAATCTCCTTGAAAAGTGGGCTCCGAAGTTGGGGAGTGATGTCACGACCGTGACGATTACGGATGGTATGCACGACTTGTTCCTTTCGCGCAAGGATGTTCGCGATAACGCTTACCGCACGATGTTTGAATTCTTGGATGAAGCCATTTTGCGGAAGCATATTGTCGTTGCGCAGAATTTTTAATAACTAGATTTTGTTTTAATCGGTTAGCGCACTTTCCTTGTCATGAGGGGAGTGCGTTTTTTAGGAGAAAATGATGGGTAAGAATATTTGGGATTTCTTTGCGCCGGTTTATGAAATCGCGATGCGCTCGCAGAAGAACATTTATGATTTTATGTATGAGCGGATTGGGGAAATCGCGCGGGGCAAGGACGTGCTTGAACTGGCTACGGGTCCGGGGATGATTGCGCGGCATATTGCGCCGCTTGCGAATCACGTGGTGGCGACGGATTTTGCTCCGAAGATGATCGAGACGGCTCGCAAGGCTAAGAATCCTGAGAATGTGCGTTTTGAAGTGGCTGATGCGACTTCGTTACGGTTCGTGGACAAGTCTTTTGATGTGGTTGTGATTGCGAATGCGCTCCACATTATCCCGGAGCCTTCGAAGGCACTTGCGGAAATCCGCCGTGTTTTGAAAGATGACGGCGTGCTGATAGCACCGAACTTTATATTCCCTGCAGACGGTAAAAGAAACTTGTGGCAAAAGCTTTTGAGTCTTGTCGGTGTCCGCTTTGCGCACGAATGGACGGAAGACGAATACAAGTCTTTCTTGAGAGCGAATGGCTGGATGATAACGAAGGATTGCGTTATTAAAGGGCGGATTGATTTAGCTTACGTGGAATGCAGGAAATGAAGACTATTTTGCTTCTGTAAATTCATATCTTGTGATTCTTCTTGACATCGGAAAGAATCATTGTTGCAGGGCGGGTGCGACCTTTCAACATATCGTTGTAGCCTTTCTCAAGTTCCGTATCGAGGCGTTCTTTTGACCATTTAGCGGCGTTTTCAGGAGCCTTGGGTAACTTTACATCGAAGGGAATACCCTGTTGCAAAATAATCTGCTTATAGAACATGTTGATGGCACTGGAATCGGATACCGAGAGTTTCCAGGATGTTTTCGGCTTGTTCTTTGACATATGGAGATTCCCGCTCGGTGGCGGGAATGACAAGGATTTGTTAAAAATAAAATTACCCCGGAGATTTCTCCGGGGCAATTTAGTAGGTGGTTGTAGAATGAAATCTAGTTCACTTCTTGGAGCTTGAGCATTTTGCCGAAGAGACCGCCCTTTGCTTTGAGTTCTGCAGGGGAGCCGGTTTCGACGACTTGACCGTTTTGCAGAACCACGACCTTGTCTGCATTTGCGATGGTGCGCATGCGGTGGGCGATGATGATGACGGTCTTGTTCTGCACGAGTTCCGAAATGCTTTGCTGAATCTTGGATTCGTTTTCGACGTCGAGGCTTGCGGTGGCTTCGTCAAGGAGCACGATGGGAGCGTCCTTGAGGATGGCTCGGGCGATGGAGATTCGCTGGCGTTCGCCGCCGGAGAGCGTGTCGCCGTTTTCACCGATGACGGTGTCGTAACCTTGCGGGAGCTTTTGTACAAAGTCATCGCAGTTGGCGAGTTTTGCGGCTCGCAGGATTTCTTCGTCGGTGGCATCGCGTTTACCGATGCGGATGTTGTCGCGGATGGAGGTGTTGAACAGCACGACATCCTGGAAGACGATGGAGAAATTCTTGAGGAGCGTTTCGGGATCGATTCTTGAAATGTCCTGGCCGCCGAGCGTGATGGTACCACCCTGAATGTCCCAGAAGCGGGCGGCGAGCTTTGCGGCTGTTGTCTTTCCGCTGCCAGAGGGGCCCACGAGTGCGGTGATTTCGCCTTGCTTGGCGGTGAACGAAGCCTTCTTCAAAACTTGTTTTTCTTCGTTGTAGTAGAAATCGACGTTCTTGAATTCGATGTCATAATCGGCGGGTTCGAACCTTGTGGAACCGCGCTGGACTTCCATATCGTCCATTTCCTTGAATCGCTTGAGACGAACATCCAAGAAGAATAGTTCCGTTATGTTGTTTAGAACGAGATAAATGGGGCTGTAAATCGTCGATGCACAGACGATGTACACTAGGTAATCAAATACGCTTAATTTGTCTTGTGCAAGGAGGATAGAACCGAAAATGAGAACGGAAGCAAGGCCGAGTTTCAGGAAAATTTGTGCGCCGTTCAGGATGACACCAGACATGAATTCGCCTTTAATCTGGGAATGTTCATAGAATTTGGAGTGATCGTCCAATGCTTTACAGACGCTTTCTTCTTCGCAGTAAGACTTGATTTCTTGAATGTTTTCAAGGCTTTCCTGAATGTCTTCGGTAATGACGCGGGCCGCATTGTAGGTGTGCTTGAAGTTTTTGAACTGGAATTTGCGGGACAGATAAATGAGTAGTCCTGCAAATGGTGCTACCCACAAAAGTGCTGCTGCCATCAACGGATTGTATATGATGAGTGCGACGGCGCAGATAATGAGCATTGCGGCGACGGCGAAAATTTCAGGAACGGCGTGTGAGAAAATCATTTCAAGAGCGTTCACGTCATTCATGATGGTCGAAGTCAAGTCGGAAAGATCCTTTTTGCCAAAGAAGGCGAGCGGGAGCTTGCGCAACTTTTCGGCGAGTGTGATGCGACGCTTTTTGCATTCCGAATAGACGGATTCGTATGTGCTGTCGTAAGAGAGCGCATAGATGAAGTACATAACGAGGTAAATGACGACGGCGATTGCAATGTAAACCCAGAAACTGTGCGGTTCTGCCGACGGATTCTGCAATTTCGCCATGAATTCCTTGAGGAACAGGAATACGAACGAAAGCGGAAGCATTAACGAAAGGTAATGCCACGTTGTCCAAAATACGCCTTTGATAAATGTTTTTGTACCTTCATCAGAGAGGACAAAACGATTTTTAATCCAGTTATACATTCTTGCCTCCGATAGTCCAGCTGACGGACTGCTGATAATCTTGCCACATCTTGGCGAATATGCCGCCCTTTTCGACGAGTTCTTTGTGTGTGCCGCGTTCCACGATGCAGCCGCCTTGTACGACGAGAATCTGGTCGGCATTCACGATGCTTGTGAGCCTGTGTGCAATCATCAAGACTGTCTTGCCCTTTGAAAGTATCTGCAATGCTTGCTGGATGAGGCTTTCGTTTTCGGGGTCTGCAAATGCAGTGGCTTCGTCAAGGACAACGATCGGGGCGTTCTTGAGGATGGCGCGGGCAAGGACGATTCGCTGCTGCTCGCCACCGGAGAGGTATGTGCCCTTGCTTCCGATGACCGTATTCAAACCATCTGGCAGGCGGTCGATGATTTCTCGGCATTGGGCGCTGTCGAGAGCCTTGTTGACGCTTTCGATGGACGCACATGAAGTTCCATAGCAGACGTTCTCCAAAATACTCTTCTTGAACAGTCGAGTATTCTGGAAAACGAAGGATGTGTTTTTCATGAGGTTTTCTTGGGGTATTTCCTTGATGGGCGTGCCGCCGACTAAAATTTCGCCTTCGTTGGCGTCAAAGAATCTCGGGACGAGCTTTGCAATGGTGCTCTTGCCACCGCCGGAGGCACCGACGAGAGCGACTGTTTCGCCTTCCTTTATTTTAAAGGATATGTCGTGGAGAACTTCGTTTTCTGTGCCGGGGTAAGTGAAGTGGACGTTCTTGAATTCAATATCGAAGTGCTTGACTTCTTGCGGGTTTGTCGGTGTAGCAAGTTCCGGGTAATCTGTCAACGATTCAATGCTACCGATAGCGAGTTTTGCCTGGTTTACGGCCTGGCTCAAGTACATACTGCGCATGACGCACTGCGAAAATACTGGGGTTACGAGTACATAGAGCATCAAGTCGACGATTGTTGCGGCGATGTTGCCGGAACTCGTTGCGATGAGGAATGTTGTGGGAACGAGAATGAGGGCGACGCCGTTGATGAGCGTCGTGTAAGAGCACATAATGAATTTCCAGCTGCTGGAATATGCAGTGACCATTTGGTGGTAATCATCAATTGTTTTATAGAAGTTCTTGAAGGAGTAAATGGTTTGCTGGAAAACCTTCACGACGGGGATGCCGCGCACATATTCGACCGCTTCAGTGTTCATGTCTTCGAGAGACTTCATGTACTTTTGCATAAAGTCCTTGCTCTTGTTCATCTTGGTGCCGAGCGTGGTGATGGCGTAGGCTATCGGGACGAGGGAGGCGATGCCAAGACGCCAATCGAAAATGAACATCAACACGAGCGAGGCGATGGGAACAACGATGGTTCCTGCCAAATCCGGGAGTTCGTGCGCCATGAAGGTGTGCGTGACGGCGGCGTTGTCGTCAATGATTTTACGGATGCGGCCGGTGGGGTTCTTGTCGAAGAAGCCAAGCGGGAGCTTGAGCAACTTCTTCATAGTGATTCTGCGAATGTTGCCTTCGATGCGGAAGGCAACCAAGTGTGAGCAGATGAGGGCGGAAAAGTAAAGCACGACGCTCGCGGCTGAGAAAATGACGGCCATCAATGCGTAATGCTTGACCATATCGTATGAAATATTGCCTGTGTCAGCGAATAATTCACGGACGATGAGCCATACATATATAAAGGGAGCGATCCCTGCGATGGAACTCAGCGATGAAAATATAAGTGCAAACGGATATAATGCTTTTCGCGATTGCATGTAAGGTGTTAATCTTTTGAAAACACTCATAGTTACCTTCTGTTTGTTTTTCGCCCCAATTTTAATTTTTTAATGATTTGTTTTAAAGACTTAATTAGTTAAAACTAACATTTCGGATTATTCCGAGTCCATTTGGAGTTGAGGCGGTCTTTTGGGATTTCTAAAATGCGGGCGAAACTTGAAAAGGTGTATAAACCTAGGAGTCATGAATGAACAAAAAACTTATTGCAGTTACTTTTGCTGCGAGCCTTTTTGCAGCATGCGGTAGCGATTCTTCGAACAACGCAAGCTCTGATTCGGATGATTACAAACGCGAATTTGCAACTTCCATTTCGACTGGTGAAACGATGTTTATCGGCACGATGTCTTTGGAACATACGGATGATTTGGGCAAGGACTTTGTCGAAGTCGGTACGCGTGCAGGCGTTGTCTATTATGATAATTCTTTGTTCATTGCCGATTTGGATGTTGGTTCCATTTCCCGCTACAGCTTGGCTGAAAACAATAAGCTTGGTAAGGTAACGGCAAAGCTTACGCTTGCTGGGACTTGGGCTAATCATATTTATTTTGTCAACGAGGAAAAGGCTTATTTGGGCGGCATGCTCGATTCCTTGATTATCATCAACCCGAAAACCATGAAGAAGACGGGCGCCATAGACCTTTCCAAGTACAAGGATAAGGACGCTCTCGTGGTGAGCCCGGGAACTGGCGTGATTGTTGACGGTCGCCTCTATGTAGGTCTCTTGCAGAACGTGAACGATTATGCTACGGGTAATGAAGCCCAGGTCGCTATCATCGATGTCAATAAGGATAAAGTAATTGATGTTGCGAAGGATGACCGCATTGCTGCTGTGGGTTCCTTGGATGACTCCCAGAATCAGTCCTTCGTTGTGCTTGACGGTTACATTTACTGCTACAGTAACGCTTCTTGGGGCTACGCTCCGGGCCAAGTTGATGGCTTCCTCCGTATCAAGGTGGGCGAAACCAAGTTCGACACAAAGTATATCTGGAAGGTCAGCGAAGAAGTTGGCATCAAGAACCTTACGGAAAAGGGCAACTTCAAGTATCTCTCTCCGGCAACGTACCCGTCGGAAGATGGCTATGTCTATGCCTTCTTGAACGTGATGGTGGATTTGCAGCAAACTTGGACAGATATGGATAGCTACCACAATAACACTTGCAAGCCGGTGCAGGTTGATCTTGCCAACAAGAAGATCAAGGCTTTGCCGATTGGTTATTCTTCGAGCTGGGCTAGCTACGGCAAGTATGTTGAAGATGATGGCAAGGTGATCTTTGCAGTCTCTACTGAAGAAGACGGCAATGCATACTTCCGCTATGATCCGAAGACGGATAAGGCTAAGAAGATTGCTAAGGCTGAACAGATCCCGATGTGGATTGTGCCGCTGAAGTAATGATGCTTTGATAAAAGGTGACCCCGGAACAAGTCCGGGGTGACAGTATGGGGTAGGTGGCCCCGGAACAAGTCCGGGGAGACATTGTAAAAAGTAGTTCTGGGTTTTATTGAAGATGAATATTCGTAAGTTTGCTATTGCTTTTGCGGCGTTTGCCGCTATTTCTGCTTATGCGCAGGATGACGAAGTAACTTCGTTTGAAGATTTTGATGAACCGGTCGCAGAAAGTTCTGCTGCGGGTGCTTCCGCAAGTTCCGAAGATGTGACGAAGCTGGATTTGCTTTCGGTCGAGACGGAATCCGAGGCGGAACAGGCCGCCATTGCAAAACAGGTCGAAACGGTTTCCACCATTGATGCCGCTGAATTGCAAAATACGAGCAAGACTGTTTCCAAGGCGATCAATTCTGCATCTGGCGTGAAAGTGCGCAAGTCCGGCGGAATGGGCAGCGAAGGCAAGATCAATATTCGCGGCATGGAAGGCAAGAACATCAAGGTGCTTGTCAACGGTGTTCCTGTCGAAACGCAGGGAAATTTGGGAATTGACGATATTCCCATCGACCAGATTGCTGATATTGAAGTCTATAAGGGCTACATTCCGGCACGTTTTGCGACTGATGGCGCGGGCGGTGCCATTAACATTGTGACTAAGAAACGCAATGCAAATTCGGTTGACGCCTCTTACAGTTTTTCGAGCTTCAATACGCACAAAGCTTCCGTTGCCGCAAGCCATTTGATTGATAGCATTGCGGGTGCAGCAAGCCTTGAAATTGGCGTGTCCGGCTACTTTAACCATTCCGATAACAATTATGAATTTACTTCGCCGTACATGAAGAGTTCTACGGGCGAGGATACGAGTGTTGTTCGCGATCACGACCATTACACATCTTACAATGTTCAGACTTTTGCGAACTTGATGAACGCCTGGTTTGACCAGATTTCGCTAGGTGCAAGCTTTGGCGCTTTTGACAAGCAGATCCAAGGAATTGAAAATCGCATTGTAGAATCTAGGGCCGAAGGCTATAATTTTGGAGCTTCGCTCGGGCTTGATAAGAAGAACTTCTTTGCGAAAAACTTGAATTTCGGTGACTATTTTTCGTTTGGCTTTGCCGAAAATAAAATTACCGATACGAGCCGAGTCCATTGCCGTAACTGGTTCAGCTGCGATACGGCGCAAAAGAATGTGGGCGAACTCGTGTCCATGGGACTCCCGAGATTGCGCACTGTGCAGGTGTACGATTTCAATAACTTGCTGAATTTTGATTACCAGTTTATTAAGGATCAAAAGATTTACTGGAATACGCTTATTAGGTACCACAAGGAAAATCCTGAAGACGATTACGGTTCTGAAAAAGCTCAGTTTAATACGGCGGGGCTCCCGGGAGAAGTTTTCTCGGTGACGACGGGACTTTCTCTTGAAGATAATTTCTTTGATTCGCGCTTCCAGAATCTTCTCGGTTTCAAGTTCCATTATATGAAGGCTGAAATTTCGAATATGCCGACGAGTCTTCTGATTGAACCTGCGGTAGAATCGAACGATTATCATGATTTTAGTTATGATGAAAGCTTGATGTTCAAGGTCGCAAAGCCTCTTTCGATGAAGGCTTCGTATCAGCATGCCGTGCGCTTGCCGACTCCTGAAGAACTCTTTGGCGATGGCATTCGCGTGAGTGCGGCGACAAGCCTCAAGCCTGAACAGGCTGATAATTTCAACTTTGGAATTTCTGTAGACTTGCAGGAATTGCCGCTTGTGACAAGGCTCCGCTTTGATGGCGACGTGTTTTATTCGTACTACAAGAATCGAATCCATTATATGAGTTCGGCTCAGATGTCGACGCCTTACTTTAATATGAATCCGATCCGTAGCTGGGGTTACGAAGGTGACGTAAAACTGGATGCGAATGAATGGATTATGCTTGGAACGAACTGGACTTTCCAGGACTTGCGCAATATGAAATATACGGCAAAGCAGGGCGTCCCCAAGAATGCGATTGTTCCGAACATCCCGCGGTTCTTTATGAATTATCTCGCGGAATTCCATATTGGCGATTTGTTCAGCAAGGAAGACTTTTTGAAAGTCTGGTGGTCCGCAAATTATACGGATGAATTTTATTACGGCTGGAAAATTAGCTCCCGCCAGAGCCGTAAAATTAAAGCCTCGTTCACGCAGGATATTGGCGTTGAATATTCCCTGTGGGACAATAAGTTTGGCTGGAGCTTTGAAGTTGATAACCTGATGGATGGCGAATCGTTCGATAAGTTTGGTGAAAGTAAACCGGGTAGAAGTTTTGCTACAAAGATTCGCTACAGTTTTAAATAGAAGGAGTTTGAAAGAATGTGTTTGTCTGAATTACAGGAAAATCAAAAGGGCTTGATTCAAAAGATTAACGGGGATTCCCGATTCATTTCTCGCGTGGTTTCGATGGGGCTCCCGCCGAGCAGTCCGTTCTTGGTGCTGCAAAATGATGGGCGTTCTCCGGTTCTTGTGTATTCGCACGATACAATGATTGCGATTAACCGCAAGGAATGCGCTCAGATTGATGTGGAGATGGCATGAAAACGATAGCTTTGCTTGGCCAGCCGAATTCTGGTAAATCAACGCTGTTTAATGCTTTGACGGGCTCCCATCAGCATGTGGGAAACTGGCCCGGAAAAACGGTGGAACGGGCAGAAGGCTTTTTTTCGCATGGCGAAGAGCTTTATCGTGTTGTCGATTTGCCGGGTAGCTATGGGCTTACGGCGAATTCTGCCGAAGAAGTTGTGACTCGAAATTTTGTGGAACACGGTAATGCCGATATCGTCTGCATTATCGTTGATGCTTCGCAGTTGGAACGCAGCCTCTATATGCTTGCCGATTTTGCGGGGATTGAGCGCCCCGTGATGCTTGTCCTCAACATGATGGATGTTGCCGAGCAAAAGGGCAAAAAGATTGATGTCCAGAAAATCGGAAAGCTATTGAACATTCCGGTACTCGGCTTTACTGCATCGGATCTGGACGGCTATCCGGTCTTTTTTGAAACTTTGAAAAATGCGATTGAAAAGCCTTCGGAAATTTCGTCGGAAAAGATCCGCGAATTGGCTTTGGCAAGTGCTTCGGAGGGTCGCGAATCTTCGCCGGTCGTGGTTCTTGAAAAGTTGATCGAAGACTTGAACTTTGGCAAACGTGAAAAGTTCTGGATTGTTTCGAAGCTTTTGGAAAATGATACGCTGGTCTATGCAGAAGTTGAAGCTGCTGTAAGCCCGGAACTTTGGCGCAAAATCCGGAATGTCCTTGATGATGAAGGACCGAACGGTGGGCTGATTACGGGCGAGGCGAAGTACCGCTTTATTTCGGAAACGCTTCGCGAAGTCGCTTCGGCTGCCGCGAAAACCGTAAAGCTTTCGCGGTTTGACAAGATTGCGACGCACCGCATCTGGGGAAAGTTTGTCGCTTTCTTCATTTTGGTGATTACGCTTGCAGTAAGCATGATGATTGCAGTTCCGATTATTGCGAGCTGCTTTGGGCTTCAGGGCGTTGTGGAACCGCTTGTGGTTCGTGCCTGTGAATCGCTTGGCTTGTGGCCTGCTGTATCGTCGTTCGTGAATAGCGTCATTGTGAGCGGGCTTGCCGTGACTGTCGCCATGATGGGCTTTGTCTTTGCGATTCTCGTGACTTTTGGTTTGATGGAAGATACGGGATACTTGGCGAGATCTTCGTATGTGTTCGATTCCTGGCTTTCATGCTTGGGGCTCCACGGAAAAGCTTTTATGCCCTTGGTTTCGGGGCTCGCTTGCACAGGCGGCGCTGTCTGCGGTACGCGCGTCCTCGATACTCGTGGGCAGCGCCTGTTTGCGATGGTGCTTTTGTGGTCGATTCCGTGCGGTGCCAAGGTTTCCGTGGTACTCTTCTTGGCGTCTGTTTTCTTTGGCTCGGCGGCTCCGCTGTTTGGCTTGATTTATGTGGCGATGATTTTTGCTTCGTTCTGGGTCTCGTCTAGGCTTTTTGGCCGCAAGCTTGTCCCTGTTGATGAACGCGTTGGAATGATTATGGAACTTCCGCCGTATCACAAGCCGCATTGGAAAATTTTGCTGAAGACGGTGTGCCGCAACGTATGGGAAGTGTTCAAGAAGGCGATTTTCGTTATTTGGCTGATCTCCCTTGTTTTCTGGATATTGTCCTATTCAAGGGATGGCCTTGTGGCACATAGCCTTCTTTACCGTATCGGAAATTTTATAGAGCCGTTTACGCAAATTTTTGGTATGCGCTGGCAGCTGTTTATTTCGTACCTGGGCGGTGTCTTTAGCAAGGAAGCTTCGCTTGGCGTGATGAGTGTTGTGTTCTCGAGTTCTACCGATGCGTTCTCGTTGATTGCTCGTAATGAGGCTGGGGCAAATCTTGGTGAAATGATGCGTGCCGCAGTGTCGCTCCCTGAGGCGTTGGCGTTTATTTTTGCGTCGATGTTCAATGTGCCTTGCGTGCTTACGATGGGAACGACGTATCGCGAAACGCGCTCTGCAAAATGGACTGCCGCAATTGCGGGTTACTACTTTGCCATTTCGCTTGGTTTGGCGTTTATAGTTTACCACATTGCGTTGTGGGTGCTTTAGGACTTCTTCGAAAACCCAGACTACCATAGAAGAGGGTGTGGCGTGCCGAACGGTGCGCCATACTTTTTTTATTTGGAAAGTTAACCTTGTCTAATCGGATTGTTTTGAAACTGCTTAGAGTAGATGAATGCGTGACTTTGAATTTATCTTTACTCGTCAATTTTTGATTGGAATTGAAAAGTAAACGGGTGGATAAAGATGAATAAGGTTCTTGCTTCTGTCGCTCTTTCTTCGCTTTGCGCTTTTGCGCAGACTGAAGAAGTCACAAGCTATGACGACTCATTTTTTGATGAGCCTGCGGCAGTGAATGAGGATCCTGCACCGACTGCTTCGAATTCTGAAAGTGTTGCAAAACCCTCTGATGTTACGGTTCTTGATGGATTGTCTGTGGAAGATGAATCTGAAGCAGAATCTGCACCGGTAGATACAAAGACGAAGGCGGAATCGGTCAAGGTCTTGGATACAAAGGAATTGCAGGGCTCCAGTGCGACGGTTGCCGAGGCGACCAATCGTTCTAGTGGCGTGAAGATTCGCCAATCGGGTGGCCTTGGGGGTGAAAGTAAAATTAATATCCGTGGGATGGAAGGCAAGAACGTGAAAGTCCTTGTCGATGGGGTTCCGGTCAATAATGGCAATGGTGACTTGTCTGTAAATGATATACCGATAGATAAAATTGATCGCATCGAAGTTTATAAAAGCTATGTACCTGAACGTTTTGCGACGGATGGCATGGGCGGTGTCATCAACATCGTGACGCATAATTTGCCGGAAAGTTCTATTGGTGGGTCATATTCTTTTGGTAGCTTCAATACCCATAAGGCTTCGCTTGATGCCAAGTATGTCTGGGTTACGGATTCCTCGAAAAACCGCTCTGTAGAAACGGGCCTTTCGGCTTACTACAACTATTCCGATAACGATTATGAATTTACCACGCCGTATATGGATACGACGGTGACGCGTGAACATGATCGCTATTATAGCTATAGCATTGCACCTTTTGTCAACATGAACCGTTTCTGGTTTGATCGGATTTCGTTGGGTGCAAGTTTTGGCGGAATGAATAAGGAAATCCAGTCGACGGCGCATCGTGTTGAGGATGCTTTTGCCGATGCTTGGGGATACGGGGTTTCTTTAGGACTTGAAAAGACGGATTTGTTTGTGAAGGGGCTTTCTGCCGGGTTGTCTGTCAATTTTAATTACAGCAAGGACCGTATTGTTGATACGAGCTATGTGTATTACTTTGGCTGGGACAAGGAAAATTTCCGTAAGTCCAAAATGATGTCTGGCGAAATTTCTATGGGTAGTGCGGCACTTTTGGAACGTAAAAATTATACGTTTACCTTGCCCTGGAATGTCGACTATGAGTTTTTTAAAGAACATAAACTTTCGTGGAGCGGACTTTATCGCTATGAATCGCAAGATCCCAAGGATAAGTTGGCAAAAGCAGGTGTGAAGGTGAACAAGGCGGGCTTCCCTGGTTATAGCCATTCTTTGGTGACGGGGCTTTCGCTTGAAAATAATTTCTTTGATAAGCTGATCCAGAATGTTATTGGAATAAAGGGTTACTACTATTCCATAGCGGCAGAGGATGATGGCGAAAACCGAATCCAGCAGCTTACGGAAGATGATGTAAGCAATAAGGATTTTGGTTTTAGTGAAAATTTACGAATACAGATTATTCCTCAGTTTGCAGTGAAGGGCGGTTACCAGCATAGTTTGCGTTTCCCGACCCGTGAAGAAATTTTTGGTGATGGAATGTATGTGCAGTGCGCTCCAAATTTGAAACCTGAATTTTCGGATAACTTTACGGCTGGCGCAGAACTCGATTTGGACAGGATCCCGTTGTTGTTACGTCTGCATTTAGATTTTAATTGGTTCTACTTGCTGATGGATGACCGCATTTATTGGAACAATTATGCGTCGATTCCGCGTCCGTACTACAACAGCGTGGGTACGAAAACTACTGGTTTTGAAGTTGACGTGTCCGTTGATGTGAATGAATATATCGCACTTTCTTTTAACTTGACAAAACAAGATGCCGAAAGCCGCGAAACGGATATGTCTTATGGCATTGCTAAAGGATTGACTGTTCCGAATACACCGACATTCTATATGAATTTTGGCGCGGAATTCCATATTGGAGACTTGTTCTTCCGCGATGACTTTTTCAAGCTTTACTGGTTCGCGAATTACACGGATGACTATTACTATAGCTGGAAAGTTTCAGCGAAACAGGACCGTACAATTCCCAGTTCGTTCTCTCAAGATATAGGTGTTGAATATTCCATTATGGCCAATAAGCTTTCGTGGAGCATTGATGTCAGGAATTTTACGGATGAACTTGTCTATGACAAGTATGGAGAGTCGAAACCGGGGCGCGCATTTGCGACTAAGATAAAGTTTTCGCTTTAAAGGAGATGCCCGCTTTCGCGGGTATGGCAAGACGAAGTTTTAACAAATAAAAAAGGAAAAAACAATGAAATCCTACAAGTCCCTTATCCTTACGGCTGCACTCGGCTTGATGCTTACTGGTTGCGGCGATGATTCTGGTTCCAATGCCCCGGCTGATGAACCGAAAAGCTCTTCGTCTGTAGAAAAGACCGCAAAGAGTTCTTCTTCTGTCAAAAAGGAAAACAAGAGCTCTTCTTCCTCTGCAAAGGTCAGCAGTTCTTCTGCGAAGTCCAGCTCTTCTTCTTCGAAGAAAGAAGAAAAGAGTTCTTCTTCTGTTAAGGAAGAACAGAAGTATGTCATTTCCTTTATGATGGATGCATCTCAGTTTGTTGGCGTCACTACGCTTTCTGCAGACCAGTCCAAGGTTGTCAAGAACTTTGTTGAAGCTCCGAACTCGGGTTCTGTCGCTTACTTTGATGGCTCTGTTTACATTCTTGCAACAGATAACGCCATGAACAGCACGCTTTCCCGTTACGAAGTCAAGGACGGCAAGATGGCTGACAAGCCTGTTGCTACGGCCAAGTTTACGGGCACGAACGCTATCGTGATGAAGATTGTCGATAAGAATAAGATGTATGTCGAACATTCTTTTGGTGATGGCATTACGGCTCTTGACCCGAAAACACTCAAGACGACTGCAAACATCGATCTTTCCAGCTATTTGGAAGAAGGTGCCATGACTACGGTTCCGTGTTCTGCGGTCATTCGCGATGGCAAGATGTACGTTGCCTTGCTACAGCTTGTTGATCCGAATGCGATGATTGTCGGCCCGCGAGGCTCTGTTGCTGTTATCGACGTTAAGACTGACAAGGTTGAAAAAATCATTAATGAAGATTTGACCGCTGCAGTCGGCTATCTTGACGATATGAACAATACGGGTGCATTTGTTGATGAAAACGGTGACATTTACTTCTATTCTGACGCATCTCTCGGTGTTGCCGAAGGCCAGAAGGAAGGCTTTGTCCGCATCAAGAAGGGCGAAACCGAATTTGACAAGGATTGGGTGTTCCATTTGAATGATGCTGAATACAATGGCAAGAAGACCAACAGTAATTACTTGATGTCTGGCGGTGCCTATTTGGGCAATGGCGAATTCCTCGGCTTCTTTGGTAGCTTTGAAGACCGCACTAACTACAATAACTACGAATGGGAATTCGTTGTCATTAACCTTTACAAGAAGACTATCAAGAAACTTGATTTGAGCCCGACGATTCCGTGGTTTGCTCCGTCTATCCATTTGGATGCTGATGGCAAGAGCGCTGTGCTTGGCCATGCTGACAAGAAGGGCGGTGCCATCTACCGTTATGACATTGCTTCTGGCAAGGTCAAGAAGGAAATGGACGTGACTACGGGAACGGCTTACTATATCGTTCCGGTTCAGGACTAATGGCGTAGTTCAAAAAATTAGACTCCTACACCTCTTCTATAAATCCAGACTCCCATAGAAGAAAGACAAGTATGGCGTGCCAATTGTTGATTCAAGCGGTGCGCCATATTTTTTTTTAGGTAAAAGCTGGACAAGTGTAAAAAAAGAAGCGCCGGACGGATGTCCGACGCTGTTTTTTCTCAGGAGAGGATGTTAGTGGATAATGTCTATGAACTCCTTGATGTTCTTGGCTTGAAGGATCTGGTCGATGCTCACGGTTTTCTTGAGATCCAGCGCAATCTTGTCGACGAGTTTCATCAAGGTGATGGAATCTCCTCCGATGGAGTAGAAGTCGTCATTCAAAGAGATGCCCGGATTTTCAAAAACGCTCTGCCAAATTTCAAGCATTGCTTTTTCTTCGTCCGTGATGTTCTCGTTTGCTGTTGCGTTGGTTGCATTCTGTGTGGCCGCTGCAATAGGGGCTTCTGGAATCGGGAGCTGCTTTTTGTCGACCTTGCCGTTTGCGGAAAGCGGGAATGAATCCATCGTGATGACTCGCGATGGAACCATATAGCCAGTGAGCGTCTTGGAAATTTCCGCCTTGATGGTGCTTTCAGCGTTTTTGATGTTTGCGCCGAGAACATAAGCGATAATCTGCTTGCCGCTGCCCGGAACGTCCTTGAGTGCTGCGACGGCGCGTGTGACGAGCCCTGTATGCATAATCGCGGCTTCGATTTCTCCTAGCTCGATGCGGAAACCGTTGAGCTTGATTTGGGTGTCAGATCGTCCGAGGAATTCGATAAAGCCTTCAGTCTTGAGCTTGCCCAAATCTCCGGTGCGGTAGATGCGGCCGAGTTGTGGATGCTTGATGAATGCCTTGTTTGTTTTTTCGGGATCGTTGTTGTAGCCCTTCGCAAGACCGATGCCGCCGATGTAGAGGTCGCCTTGAACTTCTGGCGGGCAAAGCTTCAAATCTTCATCGAGAACATAGAATGTCTGGTTCTTCATCGGGTAGCCATAAGGCACACAATCCCATTCCGGACGCACTTCGCTAAACGGGTAGATGATGGACCAGATGGCCGCTTCGGTTGCGCCTCCGAGGCTGATGAGGTCTGCTGTGCAACCTGCGTTCTTTGCGGTCGTGCAGATGTCGAGCGGGATGCGGTCGCCAGAAAGGAGAACCTTGTGGAGCGAAAGCTTGCTGGAATCGTTTGCAGAAATGCGATGCTTCATCGCCATGTCGAAAAGGACAGGAACGGAATTCCAAACGGTCACGTTTTGCGTGGTGAGAATTTGGCAGACTTCACTCATATTGCGGGCGTCACTGACCAATGCGAGCTTCGCGCCTCTACTGAGCGCTCCGAAAATGTCGTAGACAGAGAGGTCGAAACAGATCGATGAAATGCCGATGAGCGTGTCGTTTCCGTTTATGGACAGGCGCTCATTGACGTCGATGATGGTGTTCGCCGTTGCTCCGTGTTGCATAATGACGCCCTTGGGTTTTCCGGTGCTGCCCGAAGTGTAGATGATGTAGGCTTCGTCTTCAGGGGTGTTCGTTATGGGGTGCGGCTTGTCGCTGCAGTTCTGGATTCTGTTGGATTCGAGGTATGACTTTTTCAAGAGACATTTGCAGTTGCCGTCTTGCATGATGAAGTCTACGCGTTCCTTTGGATACGAAACATCGACCGGAACATAAACGGCTCCCGCCTTGAGAATGCCGAGAATGCTTGCGATTGTTTCGGGGATGCGTTCGCCGAGTACAGCGATGCGATCGCCACGGATGACGCCTTTCTCTTGCAGGTGATTTGCAATGCGGTTGGAGAGGCTATCGAGTTCGGCGTATGTGAGCGAAGATTCCTTCCCGACAACGGCTATGTGATCCTTAAATGATTGCATAGCGCTATTGACGAGCCCGTGCAAAGTCTGTTTTGGTGCGGGCTTGACTTCGGGATTGTAACGTTCCCAAACCAGGTTGATTTCCGGGAAACAGGTTTCGTGTTCGCCATTGGCGATATAGCGGATGTTCTCGACAAAGTCGTGGAACATCTGGTCGATAATTGCCGGGTCGAAAATTTCCTTGACGACATCCCATGTCACGTAGAGCTTTTTGCCCATTTCGGCGATTTGGTTGTCGATGAAAATTTGCGGAGTCTGCGAAATGGAGTAGCGTAATTTGCCGAGAACTTCGTAATAGTTTTCGGGAGCGTCAAACAAGACGCATGTGAATACCACTGGCAAAATGGCCTTGCCGAATTGATTCTTGGATTTTGCCAATTCGCGCATAATTTCGGTGCCGTCATAAGACAAGTGGTCAAGACCATCGACGATGCGATTCTGCACGTCGGCGGCCTGCTTCCACAAATTGTCTTTGTTCATCGAAAGTGCAAGCGGTAAGAGCTTGGTAAAGTCGCCGATGATCTTTTCGACATCCTTGTGGAACGGCTTGCGTTCGAATGCCGTCAGGTTCAGCACCATGTCGCGCTGGTTGCTCCAACGAGAAAGAACCTTGGCGTAGATTGTGCAGAGGAGCGACGATGGCGAAATGCGGTGTGCCTTGGCGACTTCCTTGAACTTGGACCAAGTCTTTTTGCAAATGACATCTTGCTTTCGCGTGATGGTGTACTCGGTACAATTCGAAACCTTCTGTGCCAAAGGAACGTGCGGGTACTCAGGGAATTGTGGCAAGCGCTCCATCCAATAGGCTTTGTCTTCTTCGTAACGCTTTTCATCACGGCTGTGCGACAGGTCTCGGATGTAGCGTTCGTAAGAATAGCCAATGCGTTCTTCGAAAGGCTGCTTGCGTAAAATGCGCCCCAGATCCGAGAAAAAAATTTGCATGCTGTCGCCATCGCAGACCATCAAATCGAAACTCACAAAGACAATGCGGTTCGTGTCACCGTAATCGATGGCCTTGAATGTAAAGAGCGGCCATTGGTCATGCTTGTAGATGTGATGTGACAGTTCGTTGCGGATTTTTAGTGCCTCGTTTTCGCGCTCTGCGGCGGTGCAGTGGACAACTTCGATTTTGTAATCGGGAACTTCGGTCAGGACTTTTTGCGTGCCGTTCGGAAGGAATATGGCCCTGAAGGCGTCGTGCTTTTTGACGACTTTCCGGATGGCGTTCTCGATATCTGCAATGGAGTATTGCGAATCAATTTCGAAATAATAGTGGGCATTGTATTTGCCGAGTTCAAAATGGTCGTTGCGTCCGTTCAGATAGGCGAGCTGAACGCCTGTCATCGGGAATTCTGCACCCTTGCCCGAAACGCCCGTGTCTGCATTTTGCGTCTCGTCGGTTTCGTTCTTGGAGACGATTTTATCTTCGACGGATTCTGCAAATTCCTTTGCATTTTGGGTATTCAATACGGAAACGAAAGGAATGCGGATGCCAAATTTTTGATCAATGCGCTGGGCGATGCGTTGCGCCTTGATGGAATCGCCACCGAGTTCAAAGAAGTCTAAATTGCAGTCGATTTCTTTAAGGTCGAGGACGGATTTCCAAATGTCGATGATGGCTGATTGTGTTTCGGTGAGAACGACGGGAGATTTTACCTCGACACTTTCGGTGGTGCTTGCGGAAAGCGTTTGCAAAAGCGATTTGCGGTCGAGCTTTCCGTTTGAAGAAAGTGGCATTTTGTCCAGGTGGACGAACCGGTGCGGCACCATATAGGTGGGCAAGAACTGAGAAAGTTCCTTTTTGAAAACTTCCTTGTCTGTTGGCATTCCGGTATAGAAGGCGACGATATGCTTGCTCGGATCCAAAAGGACGATGGAGGCGTCAACCTGTTCCAGCGAATTCATTCGTTGTTCGATTTCGCCAAGCTCGATGCGGTAACCGCCGACTTTGACCTGGTTGTCCTTGCGACCGAGGAATACGACGTATCCGTTTGACGAAAATTTCCCGAAGTCTCCGGTCTTGTAAATTCGGCCAAATCGAGGATGGTCGATAAATGCTGCTTTTGTCTTTTCTTCGCTGTTGGCGTAGCCTTGCGCAACGCCTATGCCGCCGATGTAGATTTCGCCTTGAATTTCGGGCGGGCATATTTCAAGAGATTCGTTCAGGACGTAAATCGTCTGGTTTGCAAGCGGGTAACCGTAAGGAATGCTTTGCCAGCTAGGTTCGACGTGAACGATCGGGAAATAGATCGACCAGATGGAAGCTTCTGTTGCGCCGCCCAGGCTGTAGATTTTTGCATCGGGGAAATGCTTGTGGATCCGTGCAGGGAGCGAAACAGGAATCCAGTCGCCGCTCATGAGGACGTTTTTCAATTCATGGTTGACGTAGGTTTCGTCGAGGCTGTCGATGAATAGTTCCATGCCGGCCGGCACAGAATTCCACAGGATGTTCTTGGATGAATCTACGAATCGCTTGATTTCGTCGGTTTCGCGGATGTCCTTTGCGATGTCGAGTTCTGCGCCCGCAATCAGGGAACCGAAAAGGTCGTAGACGGAGAGGTCGAAACAGTACGAAGAAAGCCCGAGAATGGATGCGCTTTCGTTGACTCCCATGCGCTCGTTGATGTCGAGAATCGTATTCATCATAGCCGCATAAGAAATCGAAACTCCTTTGGGGACGCCGGTACTGCCGGAGGTGTAGATGACGTATGCTGTTGCGTCGAGATTTTGATTTGGCTCAAAGTCGGCGCGTTCGCGAGTCGGAGCTTCTACGAGTTTTTGCGGATTGACGAGCAACTTGCAGTTGGAATTCTTGACAATATATTCCTTGCGGTCTTCGGGCCATTTGTCGTCAACGGGGATGTATGTGGCTCCTACGCCCATCACGGCAAGGATGGCGATGACTGTCGAAAAATTCTTTTGCGAAAGAACGGCTATTGAATCGTTGCAAGTGACGCCCTGCGTTTTGAGCATGTACATCGCTTTGCGCACGGAATCTTCGAGTTCGCCGTATGTCATTGTGGTCATGACGCCGTTCTTGAGCGCAATGCGGCCAGGGAACTTTTTGAAGGATTCTTGCAGATGGGCAATGGGGTGCTTGATGTCGAATTCTTTTTGAGTCGAGTTGTAGGCGATGACTCTTTCTTCGAAATGCGGAGCCTGCACGGTGCATTCGCCAGTCTTCGAAAACGCTTCGATGCTTTCGCTGTAGTAGCTGAACATTTCGTCGATGGTGTTTGGGGTAAATATCTTTTCGAGATAGTCCCAACAAATCATCAAAGAACCATCGTGTGTTTTGCAAATCTGATTGTCGATGCTGACTTGTGATGTTTGCGACTGGACGTACGAAACTTGCAAATCTTTGGCTTCGGGGAGCCTTCCGAAAAGCATGCTCGTGAAAACGATTGGCATGGGATTTTCGTTGTCGATTTGCTTTTGACGGATGAGGTCACGGATGACTTCGACGCCTTCGTAGGCGCTATGGTCGATTCGTTCGTACATCCGGTCTCGAATGGACTGCAATGATTCGCGGAGTGGCAAATGAGCGATCTGTGCGCTATCGAAGTCAAAGATGACATTGCTCGTGTAATCGCCGATGATGTAGTTCATTCCCTCTACGCCGTAGGGGCGGTTGAGCATCGTGATGTTGACGGAAAATTTCTCACTTTCGCTGAATCGTGCAAGTGTCTTGAGGTAAAGATAGAATAGGACTACGCTGGAGGTGACGCCGTTTTTACGGGCGATGATTTCCATATTGCGGAGAGCGTCCTTGCTGAATACCTTTTGCTTGCGCTTGCAGATGTTGGCTTCGTTATTACGCGACGCTGTAACGGGGAGCTTGGGGGCGGCGGGAATGTCTGCTTCGAGCTTGTGCCAAAATTCTGCATCGCTATCGTGCTTGGCGTTGTCCTTGCGCGATTTGATCCATTCCACATAATCCGGGTTCGATTCAAAATCGAATTCTGGAAGTTTGCCTTCATGATAAAGCATCAGGAATTCCGATGCGAGCCCCTGGGCGCTCAGCCCGTCTATAAACATAAGCTCCAAATCGACGGTGGCGATGTTACGCTTTTCGGTAGAGATGTTTGTAATTTCAAAGAGAGGCCACTTGCCGAGATCACGCATTTGTGTTTGTGCCTGCAAACGTTTTTCGTCAAGGATATTCTTGAGGTCGCATTCGGAAACGCAGGTGCGTTCGATCTTAAAATTCTTGCAAATGTCTTCGGCAAGAATGCACTGGTTTTCGTCTTCAACGAATGCACGAAGGGCTTCGTGTTTCTTGATCAGCGTGCGGAAGCATTCTTCGGCCTTGTCGATGTCCAAAGAATGTTCCACTTCAAAATAGATGTGCGTGGAGTTTACAGACCCGTGAAAGTTTTGCTCTCTCCCAAGTCTGTAAGACTGCTGCATTGGTGTTAAGGGGATTTTTTTTTCGACTTCGGCACCTTTGCCGAGCTTTTCCTGAATCTTGTCGACCAGGTCGCCGATGGTCTCCGCCTTGACCAAATCGAGCATCCCGAATTCTATGCTGAGCTTGTTCTTGACTTCTCCCAGGAATCGGAACATTTGGATGGAGTCTTCGAAAACTTCGTAGAGGGATGTATCTGTTTGGACGTTCTGCTTTAAAATTTGATTGACAATTTCGAGAATTTCTTTTTGCGAAAATTGCGACATGGAATCTCCTTAGATTTTACCTTCTTTGTAGGCGGCGTACAGCTTTTCCTTGGCTATTTTCCCGGTTCCCGTAAGCACCAGCGATTTGAGCGGGATGACTTCTTTGAGGCCAAAACCCATTTCCGAGAAGACGAAATCCTTGAGGGAACGGGTATTCACTTTTTCGGGTTCGCCATATTCAACGAAGAGGTAGATGTAATTTGTAGAAGCGGCGGAATCGTTTACGCCGCAGGCGGCGCAGCGGTAGCCGAATTTGGAGGTGACGACTTGTTCGATATCACGCAAGTAAATGTTCTTGCCGTGAATGAAGAACATATCCTTTTTGCGACCCACGACGTACAGAAGGCCGTTGCTCAAAAAGCCGAGATCGCCTGTGTCGAGCCAACCGTCAACAAACATATCCGAAGAATCCTTGTTCAGGTAGCCGGTGCAGATGTAGTCGCTGAACACCTGGATGCTTCCTACGGTGTTGTCGGAGAGAACACGGTTTTCATCGTCGCAGATGCGGATCTGCATTCCGGGAATCGGGCGTCCCTGGCACACGATGTCCTTTGCGTTTTCCCGGAGCCCCTTCATATCAAAATCAATACCTGACGTGACCTTGTTTATGTCGAGTTCGGGGTATTCGTGATCCATGTTGAATGTCACGGCGCCCAATGCTTCGGTAAGGCCGTAAAGCGGAACGATGGCGTGTTCGTGCATTCCGAATTCGCCCATCTTTTTGACGAAATCGTTAAAGACTTTTTTGGAGAGTGGCTCGCCACCGTTCAAGATGAAGTCGATGCAGGATAGATCCCATTTTTCACTGCCGTCCAGCGCCTTCAAAAGGAGAGGGTAGGCGAAATTCGGGGCTGATGTCTTTGTGGCGCGGGTCTTGCTGACGGCATCGAACCAGGATTTTGGATTCTGGATGAATTCTGCGGCATCCATGTGGACTGCGCCTGTCTTGTAGTACATCGGAATCGTGATGAGGGTGACAATTCCGAAGGCGTGTTCTAGCGGAAGCCACTGTAGCCACGTGTCCTTGGAACTTGTTTTGAGCGCTATGTTCAAATTCTTGAGCATCAGGAGGAACCTTTCGTTAGTCATTATGACGCCCTTGGGGTCCGATGTGCTTCCCGATGAATAAAGTACAAGTGCGAGAGCCTTCGGATCGACATCGACGTAATCGATCTTGTTTGGCAAATCCTGCGGAATTTGTGTGATTTCTTCGGGAACGATGATTAAACGTTTGTTGTCGCATGCCTTCCAGAAGAACTTGATGAATTCGGCTGTTTCTGTGTCGGCGATGATGGCTGCATTGGGGTTGTCGCTTGCAACGCGGATTAAACGGGTCACGTGATCTTTGCTGCGTGCCGCTGTCAAGAATACAGGGGCGATTCCCATGCTCAATAGCGCAAAGAAATTTCCCATAAAAGCTTTTTTAGAAGCTCCGTTAATTTGGAAAATGACCATATCGCCTTGCTTTAGCCCGGCCTTTTCGAAGGTATGTCGTGCGCAGAGAATACGGGTCTTGAGTTCTGTTTTTGAAAAGTTAGTGGCGATACCATTTTTCATTAAGATGATGCGAGAATCGCATTCGAGGTATTCCTTCAATTTCTGGTTAAGCGAAGGCAAATTTTCCATTTTGTGGTTCTCCTATTAAAAAATCAAAGAGGTCAATTTTGGTGAGGTGTTTGACGTGTAACGGTTCTGAGCCAAAAACGCTGACTACTGTTTTTTCGCCGTTGATGACTTGCATCTTTCCCGATTTGTAGTCGAATGAATCTCCGTGGTATCCTGAAAAATTGATGTATGAAATCTTTTCATCAATTCCAGTGCCCACGTACTTGAGGAAGCTTTCCTTCATCGACCATAGACGTGCAAAAGTGCGAGCCTTGTCGTTGGAACGGCTGATGGCTTGCTGTTCAAAAATGTTCATAGCACTTGAGACGCAGTCTAAATTGCGTTCGTCAACATCGGCAATGTCCACGCCGACAGGGAAATTAGCGAGTGCGCAAGCGATGCCGCCTGCAGTGTGTGATAAACTGAATTGCAATTCTGGCATGCCTTTGATGAACGGCTTTCCGTATGGACCGAATTCAAATTCAACCTTTTCATCAATGCCGTATTCTTCGATCAGGGCGTACCGCAAAAGAATGTAAGCCAATGCGGAAAGCTTGCGGTCTTTGAAATAACGATACTTATCAACACGTTTTGCACGTTGTTCACTCAGTAGCGGCCATAGCCCTGCCAAGTCGCATTCTGTAAAAGTCTCTGTTTCTGTGAAAATGTATAGCACTTACAAAACCTCGTCCCATTTTTCGGTGAGTAATCGTTTGAGCAGATTCAAGTTTGTATTGAACATCAGTTTTAGCATTTCCGGTACAAAAGCGGGTTCTGCGTAATCCCAGTTGATGGAAAGCCTTCCGTCAAAATTGGTGACCTGGTAATCCAATACGACTTGAGGAGTCTTGCTCAATGCGTAAATCTGGTGCAGCCCTTTAGGCAATTCGCTGCTGGACTTTTGTCCGTTTTCAAGTACGCATGTGATGACGATGGGCATCTGAGCATGTGTGGGCGAAAGTCCTTCCTTGAACTTGAGGATTTTTGTACCGTCGTATGTGTGGAATCGTACAAGCTGCCACATATCTTTTTGCACGGACTGCACGCATTCCAGAAAGCTCTTGCATTTTTTTGAAAGTGTGATGAATGCAATGTTGGTGAAGTCCCCGACAACCGAATTGATGTCCTTGTGCAACGGCAAACGGTTGAATAGTGTGGAGTTGATGGTGAGCGAATCGCATTTGCTGAAGCCAAGGAGTGCCTTGAGATAAACGGTGCTGATAACGGCGGCCGGTGTCGTGCGGTATTCGCGGCATTTTTGCTGGAGTGCCGTGTACTCGTCGACAGCCAATTCCCCGGAAATTCGCGAAAAGCGATGATTATGAATTTCCGAAAGTGGTTTTGCGTATGGCAAGTCCGGTTCGCAGACGAGTTCATTTGCTTTTGACTTCCAGAACGCTTCGGCCTGCGAGTAATCCTGCTGCTTTTCAAATACAATCAAGTCCTTGCAATAATCCTTGAATGTGTAGTCGATCCATTGTACGGTTTCGTTGCGGTAAAGCTTGAACATCTGCGAAAGAGCAATTTTTGCGCTCCAGGCATCCATAATCATGCAGTCGAAATCGAAATGCAGAACATCCTTTGTGCCAGGCACACGGGAAACTCGCATCGTAAAAAATGGCCACTGGTTCAATGGATAAATGTGATGGCTCCATTCCTTGCGTTTTTCGAGACGCTCTTCGACGGATTTCAATTCGGCAACTTCGATGGTGTAGGTGGGTGCCGTTTCGAGGACGCGTTGTGTCCCCTTGGCCGAAATCACAAGGCGAAGCGCATCGTCGTGGGCGATGACCTCGTTCCAAGCGTTTTGCAGCCGCGTTACATCAAGCGTTTCATCAAGTTCGACTTCCAGATAGTAATGCGTGTTGATTCCGCCTAAATCGTAAACGGGATCGCGCCCGACGAGGTATGATTTTTGAATCGGCGAAAGCGGGAAGGAGTTTTCTTCTTCTGCGGCTAATTTTTCGAGATGCGCGATGATTTCGGCCTTGTTTGCCTTTAAGCATTCCTTGTCTTCGATAGAAAGTGCGCCGCTTGTGGAGCGAAATTTGAGCTTGCCATCTTCCAGCCAAAGCGTTACGCCACGCTGAGCAAAGCTTTCGATCAGTTCTTTTGCTGTTGACGAATTCATTAGTGGCTCTCCTGCAGATTTTTCAGGGACAGTTTTTCGACGAGTTCCGTTGCGAATTCTCTCGACGTGAATGCCGTAAAATGATCGCCCTTGAGCTGCTCGTATTTGATTTCGCCAATGCAAAGGTCATCCCATTTTTGGAACAGCATCTTGTCGGCGTTCTTGAAAATACTATTGCTATTGTCCGCCTTGAAATAGCGTAAATCGCCAAAGTACGGAGTCGGATTGTAATTGACCATGACGTTGAAATTCTGATCGAATGTTTTCTTGATTCTATCGAATGATTCGTCGGTCATATTGTTTCCGAGGTCGCCAGAGCATTCCTTGATCTTTGCAAAACGTTCGCTTTTAGACATCGCGTTGAATTTGCGGATGGCTTCTGCATTGGGCGATTGCACAATGACCTTTTCAAAATCGTTTTCGTCAAGGATTTTCTTTTTTGTTTCTTCAAAGTACCGGACGACTAAGGCGGTGATGTCTTCGAATTTGAATCCGACCTTTTCGGGATCGATACCGATCA
This sequence comes from Fibrobacter succinogenes, assembly GCA_902779055.1. Classification (GTDB taxonomy): domain Bacteria; phylum Fibrobacterota; class Fibrobacteria; order Fibrobacterales; family Fibrobacteraceae; genus Fibrobacter; species Fibrobacter succinogenes_K. The sequence goes on from CACZAD010000010.1 coordinate 28,327, forward strand.
AGGTGGCGAAGAAAAAGTCCTTCATATTGGTCTGCTTGATTTCGAACGGCAAACGAGCACCTTCGATGATGGCGAGATCTGCAATTTCGATTCCGGTACTTTCGAGACGTTCGGCGAGTTCCAGCGAAAGTTTGCCATTGAAGCTGTAACCGACAATCTGTACCTTCTTGACGCCGGATTCTACGATTTTGTCTGCGAATTCCTTAGCCAAGACGCTTGCGACTTCAGAATCGCTGATTTCAAAGAAGTGCTGTGGATTCGATAGCTTGAACGTGAAGATTTCGCCTTCGTCCTGCTTTTCCATAAGCGGGATTATTTCGTGGAACATTTCATCATTCCAAAGAACGGTCGGGAGCAGGACTCTTGCACAGTCATCCTTGAAATTGCCATGACGCTTAAGCTGGATGAATTCGCTAGAATTGCCAGATTCTTCTTCGATTTCATTTTTGAGGAATCGAGCGACTTCTGTAACCGTCGGAAAATCAAGCATCTGCTTTAGAATGGCGTCGAAGGTTTTATCCGAAGCGAGTTCATTGCGGATGGTCGTTGCCATTTGCGCCATAAGCAAGGAATCTGCGCCGAAGTCATAGAAGTTGTCATCTTTGCCGATAGAATCGATATTCAGTGCCTTGATGGCAATTTCGATAAGCCGGTTTTCGATGGACTTGTCTTTACCCTGTGATGATTCAAATGCGTCTGCATAGTGTTTGAGTGCGTTTTGGTCGACGGTGCCGTTGGCTCCAATGGGCAACTTGTCGAGAATATGGATGGACGTGTTCTTTTCGGGGCAGATGTCGTTCAGGATCAACTTTACAGAAGATTCTGAAACTTCGTCCTTGTCATATTTCATTTGCTTGACGTAAAGATGGCCGCCCAACATTTTGGCCTTGGTGTCGTCTTGCGGGAACGTGGCGATGTTGTTGAGACTATCCTTGCTGCAAATAAGATGAATCCATTCCTCTTTAGACAAGAACATATTTTTTTCTCGGATCTTGTCGGTGGGCTCGTCCATCATCAGAGCTTGCGAGACGGATACGGATGCCATATTGGCTTCGGGTTCGCCGATATAGAGGTATCCGCCAGGAACCAGGACTTTTTGGATCTGTTCCAGCGTGTAGTTCAAATCGATGGAGTTTGCCATCACGCCACCACACAGAACGATGTCGACGCTGTTTTCTGCAATGCCCTGGCTTGTGAAATCCTCATTGAAGTCCAACTGGGTAAATACCATAGCCGGATCTTTATGAGTGTATTCCGATGCCGTTGCAAAGAATTGTGTGAATTTATCCGTGAAGTTGTAGACGAATGGAATTCCTGTTTTTTTGAGATGGTCAAAAACTTGCTTGGTGATCACGCCTGTGCCAGCGCCCAATTCAAGGATCCTCCAGGTTTTCTTGGAATCCATTGTTATGGTCTTTTCCAAGAAAGCAACAAGGTACTTGTTGATGCTCTTGTTGGTGTTCTGGGCCTGAATGATGTCGGCCCAGTTGTCGAGCGCGCTCTTTTCCTTGTCGCCGGTGTAGTTCTTGTAAACGAACTCTTCGGGATCGACGGAGCCTTTCAATATTTTATCAAAGTGTGTTCCGTTATCTTTAAGATACCGGAGGTATTCCGGATTTGCGATATGGCTATCGAGCTTTTGAATGGCTTCTTCCCATTTCTTTTCATTCTTTTCGCGAGAAGTTTCTTCTAGAATCCTGTAGCCGTTTTGATGTGCGGCAATCTTGCCGTTGTTTTCGAGAACGTTGATCCATTCCTGGGCGTGGAACCGGTACTTTTCAGGCAAGGCCTGTTCTAGCTCTTGCTTGGTGAAATCTTTTCCGAATACGAGAATGCCTGTTTGCAAAAGTCCAAGAAGAATGGAGTCTGCTGCGGCATCTTCTTGCGCATTTGAACTTGTCTCGATTTTTTCCCAGTCGCTATCGGCCAATCGTCTGTCGACTTCTTCGCTGACTTGTGCTGCGGTCTGTGCGAAAACGTCTTCTGCGGTTTGGATGCGCGTTTTTTTCTTTTTACGCGGTTCCACGGCGACGATAAGGTTGTCCTTGTTGCTTCCCAAGAATGCGCAAGCTTTTTCAATCGGTAAGCTGCTGACGAGTGCTTCTTCGACTTGCGAGAGGTTCAGCGCGCCCGCCTTGGCTTTGGATTCTTCAAAGAACTTGAGGATGTTCTTGCGGTCGATTTTACCGTTTGCAGAAAGTGGCAACGCATTGAATTCCTGAATGTATCCCGGGTGCATATAATGCAACAGGTACTTGTCAAGATGTTCCTTGAGTTTTTCGTTATCAATGATTTGTTTATCGCTCTTGACCTGCTTGACAAAGAACAGTACGTGCAAAAGATCCAGCGCACTATCATTGGCGGGGAAGGAACTCAGGTTGACGTTCTTCTCGCTGTGCAGAAGTTTTTCGATCCATTTGTCTCTGGGCATTTTGAGCTGCTCGAAAATCTGCTTCTGGCGTTCCAGATTGTCAGACGGAACATCCATCAAAAGAGCCTGCGTGATGGTGATCCAAGCCGAAAGCTCGTAAGATTCAAGGAACATAAAATGTCCGCCAGGAACGAGAACGTCTTCGATCTGCGATAAGGTCTTGTCGAAATCAATCGCATTGTCCATCACGTAACCGCCAAAGACAATGTCGAACGAATTCGATTTCAATCCCTGCTTGTGGAAATCTTCATTCAAGTCCAGCTGCTTGAATACAAGCTCCGGGTAATCCTTGAACATTTCTGCTGCGGTCGGGAAGAAGTGCTTCAGATAATCGGTGAAGTAGTATTCGAATTTGTGTCCCTTCAATGTGGGTAAAAGGTAGCGCGTTGCAGAGCCTGTTCCTGCGCCGACTTCCAAAATGCGGATTGTGCGGTTTGGATTTTCATCCAGGATTTTTTTGAGGTATTCCGCCAAGGTGTTGTAGGCGATACGCATAATTTTATTATTGACGTAAAGCGAATCGACATAGCGGTATTTATCACCTTCCTCGGGGTAGAGGAATTTTCCCGGATCCACCTTGCCTTGCACAATGTCGGCGAGGTTGTCTCCGTTGAGCTTGACATATTCGAGGAAGTCTTTTGAAATGTATTCCCCGTTCCAGACTTCGTAAGCCTTCTTCCAAAGGTTCTCTTTTTCGGTTTCAGAGACGTCAATATGGCAAACGAATGTTTCGCCCTGCTGTTCGATGAACTTTTCTGCAAGCAGATAGCCGAGCCATTGCGTGACAAGCCAATGGTACTTTGCAATGACCGGGGCCTTGATTTCATCGATGGTGTAGGTTTTATCCTTTTGGAAAACACCTGCTTTTTGAAGTTCGAACAAGATGGTGCATGCACTGGCTCTTTCTTCGGCCTTGTAACCGTCTTCGACTTGCTTCATGTCGATTTCGCCGATGCGGTCTTGTAAGAACTTTTCGACGGCGATTTCGCGGTTGACGAATTGTTGCTTGCCTGCGCTGATTTCGCTAGCGGTTGCGTTTTCGGCGACGATTGCAGAATAGATTTCGCGCTTGTCTTCGCTTACGACGGCAACGGCTTCCTTGATGGCGGGGAAGTCTTTCAAGACGTTCTCGATTTCGCCCAGTTCAATGCGGTGACCGCGGATTTTTACCTGCGTGTCTTCGCGGCCGAGAAATTCAATTTCACCACCGGGGAGATAGCGGCCCATATCGCCGGTCAAGTAAACTTGCTCATCCGTTTTCGGAAGTGTGACGAACTGTGCTGCTGTACGTTCTGCATCCAAGTAGTAACCGAGTGCAACACCGTCTCCGCCGAGTGCAATTTGCCCTGCGACCATTGTTGGGCACGGCCGCAAGTTGCTATCGAGAATGTGCATCGTCTGATTTGCAAGCGGGCGGCCGTAAGGCAAAATTTTGAGACCGTCGTTTGGATCGTAACGGTGGTAGTTGGACCAGATGGAAGCTTCTGTGGCTCCGCCAAGGCAAATCACGTCGACGCCGGGTGCAACCTTGCGGATTCTTTCAGGCATATCTACTGGGATCCAGTCGCCAGAAAGGAATACTTCGCGGAGCGGGAGCGGCTCTGCCGTATTTTTGCTTTCGACAAAGTTCAGGAGCATTTTCATCAAGGCAGGGACGGTGTTCCATACGGTAATGTGATGCTTGTGAAGGAGCGCTTCCCAAACTTCGGGGTTCATATAATCTTCTGCGGTCGGATAAACGAGGGTGCCGCCACAGGCGAGTACGCCAAAGAGGTCGTATACGGAAAGGTCAAAGTTCAACTGCGAAAGTCCAAGAACGGCGTCGTCTGCGGTAACGCCAAAACGGTCGTTCATATCGTCGATGGTATTCATCGCGCCTTTGTGAGTGATCACGACTCCCTTGGGCTCACCAGTACTTCCGCTTGTGTAGATGATGTAGGCGATATCATCGGGGGTACGCTTCGGGAATCTGGAACAGTCGACTGCAAAAACGTTGGCTTTGAGTTCATCGACGTTGATGGTCGTGATTTCACTTTCGAGAAGGGCTTCATCGCTGGAAATACCGATGGCTACTTTTGCTCCGGTTTTCTTGACAATCTTTTCGGCACGGCCCTTGGCTTTGGCGGCGGCAATCGGCACGTAAATGGCTCCGGCATACAGAACGCCGAAAACGGAAACGACTTGCCAGGCTGATTTTTCCATCAAGACGGGAACGCAATCCTGTGGCTTTACGCCGTTTGTGATCAGCTGGTCGGCTAAAACTTTGGCGCGGGCGTCGAGTTCTTCGAATGTGAATTTGATATGGCCGTCGTCAATGGCGATTTTTTTCGGAGTGCGCTTGACGCTTTCGATAAAGTCGTCTTGCTGCATTCGCACGTTCCAGTCTTTTCGCGTGTCGTTTGCGGCCTTGCGCTCTGCGGCGTCACGGGCAGGGAGGGCGATTTCTGCAACATCTTCCCAATCGGCGTTTTCGTCAGCGAGGGCGAGCAGTCGATTTTCAAAAGCTTCGAACATCGAATCGAGAACGCCTTCCGGGAATACGCCTTCGCGATAGTCCCAGTTGACTTGCAGTCCGAACACTCCGTCCATCACCTGACAGTCAATGAAGGTTTGTGGCGTCTGGGAAATGCCCCCGACAAAGTCTCCGCGCAACGGTGCCCCCGAATCGGCGAGGCCAATCGCACTGGTGTAAACAATCGGCATCGAAAGCCCTGTTTTTTTGCTCTGTCTGGAGATTTCTCGCATAACTTCGACGCCGCTGAAAAGGCGGTTGTCCAAGTCCGCAAAAAGCTGACCGTTTATTTTGCGGGTGCGTGCCAAGAAGTTTTCTTTTGCGGAACAATCGACTTCAAGCAGGCTGAGCGATGTGAAATCGCCGACGATGTCCATGACTTTTTCATGGAGCGGGAGCCTGTTCAAGACCGTCATATTGATGCAGAAACGCTTATTGCGGCTCCATTTGGCAAGTACATCGGCGTAGCACGAAAGTATCGGTACGGTCGGCGTGAGCCCGTATTGCTTGGCACGGGTCTTCATACGGTTCCAGACGTCAGCTGGGATTCTCAAGAACTTGCGGCCGAAAGCATCCTTGGCTTCTGTTGCCGAAAGCTTCGGCAGTTCCGGAGCATCGGGCAGGTTTTCGATGCGGTCCATCCAATATTTCTTTTCTTTTTCGTACTGGGCGGTTGCCTTGAGCTTTTTTTCAGCAATCAGGTAATCGCGGAAGGAAAGTTCTTCTTCGCCGGTAATGGCGATTCCGTCAAAATAGGCGGCTTCAAATTCAGCAACGAGTTTCCAGATGCTTGTCCAGTCGGCGAGCTGGAATTCAATCGAAAAATGAAGAATGGCGCTTTCGTTGTTGCGGCTTACGGCAAGTCCGAACATCGGCCATTTCCCAACGGTGTAGGCGCGGTTCCCCATCTCCTTGCGGAATTTTTCGAATGCGTCTGCTTTTTCGGGGTGCTTCACCAAGTCCCATTCCGGAATATCCAATTCAGGAACATCCTTCATCACCTGCTGATAGCCGCTTTCGTTGATGACAGCATGGAGCATATCGTATTTGCGCGTAATCGCATTCCAGATGTCGCGAACTTTTTGCGCTTCGAGTTCTGCGTAGCGGATTTCGAGATAAACGTGGCAGGCGACACCGCCGTATTCGAAGGTCTTGCTGCGTCCGAGCAAATAGGCGGATTGTACGTCGGTGAGTGGGAATGGCTCAAAACGGTTTGTACGGTCAATGACGATGGCGACATCTCTATCGTCGCTCTTTTCGCTCAAGTACTGTATCAGGGCTTCTTTGTTGGCCTTGAGTTCTGCGAGTACGGCTGGCGTCATCGCTTCTTTGGAAGCCTTGTACTTGATTTTTCCATTTTCAGTCCACAAGTGAATTCCGTTTGCTTCAAAACGGTTGACCAGTTCCTTAATAATGTTCATCTTAAACCTCTTCGCTGTATTTGTGGATCTCTGCCGATGGAATGTATTCGCTGTTGCCTTCTGGGTGAATCAGTTTTGCAAACCCGAAAATGTTGGTGATTTCGGACCATTTCTGTGAACACAGAAGTTCGCGCTGCGCCAATGGGGCAAGTCTTGCTTTTTGATCGATCATCTTTGAAAATTCAACAATGTTGTCTGCGATGCCCTGTTTCCAGTCATCAAAAAGGACGTGCATAAAATCCTTGGCCTTGTAATTTCCCAAGGTTTCCATCGTCAGTTCCTTTAGATAAGGCGGAATCTCATTTCGCTTTTCGGGATTGTACAAATACTTGGGAACGTACATACGCGGCTTCCAAAGTACGGGGCCGAAGGTGTCTTCGAGAATCAGGCGACCCGTTTCGTAAACGATGGCGAAGTTGTGCAGAAGATGAGCGTGGTTGTCGCGGTCGTCCGTGTTCACCTGGTTGTTGTATTCGATGGTGATGGGCGTATCGCCAAGTTTTCCAGTGAGAATGTCGAAGGGACCGACGCATTCCGTGATGTGTTCAACTTTTAAATTGTAAATCGATGGAAGAATGCGGGAGAGAATGTCGATTGCCGGGAAGGAAACTTGCGGACCGAAGGCGGCCTTGATGTAAAGCGGCTTTTCGTGCTTGTTCAGTTCCTGAGCTACGCGGATGAATCGTGCCACTTCGGGGAGCTTTGGATAAAGATCGCAGGTCTTGAAATAGACGCCATTCTTCTTGGCGACGCGATATGTTTCTGTGAGGTCGCGCGGATGGATTGGCTGCTCTTGCAGAACGTGGATTTTCTTTTCCATAAACTTGCAGGCGAGTTCCGTGCCGATGCCACCGACAGTTCCTGAACTAATGACGACGCATGCGAAATCGACTTCTGGAATCTGTTCGAATTCCGTGAAAAGCGGAATGCCGTAGGTCTCGGTGCATTTTTTTGAGCGTTCGCTTCCCTTGCCGTAGAGACCGACTAATTCAAAATCGTCACTTAAAAGTTGTTGAAGCGCGTTGATGTAAAACTGTCCGAATGTACTTCCGCAGACAATGACTCTTTTCTTCATTTCGTTAAATTTCTCCCTCGATTTCTGTTGTCAGCATATCCTTGATTTCGTATGAAAAATCTGGCTCGTTTGCAATGAGTGATTCGATGACGGGGGCGTCCAAATCGCTTTCGCCAAGCAAGATGGTTCCGCAAGATTTCTTTTCTTGGGCTAGGCAGAGCGTGGCTGCACCTGCGCTGACGCCTGTCATCGGCGATGGTCCAAGTCCGTGAATGATGAACTTGAATTTTGCCGGAGCGTTGCCCTTGACGCCTTCCATGACGCATAGGTAGAAGGTGCTTTCTTTGGTGCCGAAGGTGTCGAGCTTGCTTGCTGTACAAAGCTTTTTGATCGTCTCGTCAGGATTTTGCTTGTACTGATGCCTGGCAGAGTTCATAATTTCAATGGTTCGTTGCCCGCTGAGGCACATATGGAAGCGTGCTTCGTCAATGTTCAGTTTACGTGTGACGGCTTCCGCTTCTCCATCGAAAAATGGAAACATCTTGTTGATGGGAATGACGCTTTTCAAGTCTTCGGAAAGATCATTCGACGAAGGTGTAAACGGAAGAATTTCGCCATTTTTCCAATAGACCATGGTGCGGTTATTGCTGTTGTGGAGGCTGTCGATAAAATCGTTTGCAGCCGTGTACGAAAAGGCTCCGAGTCCACCGTAGTAAAATTCCAAGGAATGGATATGGTCGAATTTTTTTGCAAGGTATTGCGGAATGAGACCGGATAGTCCTGGAATGCAGCCTGCGCCATAAAGGATGGATACTCCGGATTCCTTTCTTTTGAATCCTGCAATGCCAAGGTGCAAAACGGGTGTGTGTTTCGCCTCGGCGATTTCGTCCATCATGACGGTTTGAGCTTCCGTGAGTTTTGCGCAGTCAAGAATGATTTCGCAACCGTTTATGAACTTATCGACGCTTTCCTTGCTTGACACATCGACTTTTGTCCATTCGGCGTCGCTCCATTCCGTGCGGAGTTCGCTAGGAACATTTTCGATGTTGCGTCCGCCAATGCGAAGGCGGGCGTCAGAATTCTTTCGGATGTAGCGGGTGGCCCAAATGCCGACAGCGCCGTAGGCTCCAAGAATCCCGATCATATTTCACCCTCCTCGATATCGCCCAGGCTATTGAGGCGTTCTTCGAAAACTTTTGCGAGGTTGTTCAGTTCTGCGTTTTCGAAAATTTCACGGAGCGATAATTCGACACCGTATTGCGTGTGCAGTTTTTCAAGGAACCGTGTTGCAAGGAGGCTGTCGCCACCGATTTCAAAGAAATTGGCGTAACGGTCTATTTTTTCAAGTGAAAGCAGGGATTTCCAGATTTCGGCGATATCAGCTTCGCGTCCTTCGTAGTTTTCATTGATATCGGAACCTGCAGCGGTCTTTTTCAAGTATGCGGTAATGGCCTTGCGATCGACCTTAGCGTTTGGGGTCAGCGGGAATTTGACGAAGACTTCGGTTCTTGATGGAATCATATACGGAACAAGGTTTGTTTTCAAGTAGTCTTCAAATTCGCTGCCGAGAATTTCTTTTGCGTCGTTTGCCTTTTGTGCGGTGATGGTCTGTACAAAGTGCGAATTGTTTTCGAGCGAAATCGTATCGAAGGGGAGTTCCTTGAAAATGGATTCCCATTCTTCATCGGATAAAAGCGATGTGAAACGGCGTAATCGCGTGTAATTTGCAAAGCCGTTTTCCAGTACTGCAGAGCTGACGATGGCGACCGGGTCAAAATTTTCAAAATCCAAGGCCATGAACTTGCCGCCTTTTTTGAGAATCAGGTAGGCAAATGCCAAGGCGTTGGCGGGATTGTTGTATGTGTGCAAGAATCCTGCATCAATGACGAGGTCGAACGAATTCAAATCTTGAACGCTCGCATTCAAATCGAGCTGCTTGAACTTTAAGCAATCTTTCCATTCGCGCAGAGATTCTCGTGCGGAATCAAGCATGCCCATCGATTCGTCGAACAACGTGATTTCCATTCCGTTCTTTTCGTAGGACTTCAGGAATTCTCGTGCGCTAAGGCCGGATCGTGCGTTCAAGAAGGCGATTTTCTTTGCTTCGGCAGAAGCGGCGTAAGAAACGACTTTGTTGATGAATGACTTGAACGGAATGCTTTCGCCAAGCAGCTTTTCGGGAGCGAAAAACGTATTCTCTAAAAGGGCCGTATCGGGCTCTTTTCCGGTAAGCACGTTCTGCAACAGTTTGACATTTTCTTCACTGTTCAGCTTTTTCGAAAAATCCGATGTTACCGCTGGGCGGATCTGTTCAAAGCCGTTCTTGAAAAGCCAATTTTGCCACATGGCAAATGCGTTTTTTGACTTTTCCGGAATGGTCTTGAAATTCGAACGAATCGTGTGGATTAACGCGGCGACGGCGTTGGTGCGGTCTTGCTGCGTTTCATCGGTGTATGTCTCGATGTACTTGTAATCGTATTTTGCAATTTTTTCCTTGCTGAGGGCAGGAATGATGGCGGCGACAATTTCCTTTTTGGCTCCGTTTTCGACGACTACGGCGGCGGCATTTACGATGTTTGTTTTTTTCTTGATGACGTTTTCGATCTCACCGAGTTCAATGCGGAATCCGCCAAGCTTGATCTGCGTATCCAGACGCCCCAGGAATTCGGAATTGCCATCGGGAGTTATACGGACTTTGTCGCCTGTTCTGTACCAGCGTTCTCCGTTTTCAATCGGGAAGCGTTCTTGGGTCAAATCCGGCTGATTCAGGTAGCCTTCGGCAACGCCTGTGCCTCCGATCCAAAGTTCTCCGGCGTCTCCGACGGCGCATTCTTTGCCGCTTTCGTCCATGACTTTAATTTTTTGGTTCTTGAGCGCCTTTCCGTAAGGAATGGACTTCCATTCTGGATTCAATTCGTTGACTTCGTACCAGACGGACCAAATGGACACTTCTGTCGCTCCACCCAAGGAGATGAATCTGCAATTCGGCCAGAGCTTTTTTGTTGTGCCGAATAACGGGAGCGGAATCCAGTCGCCCGACAGCATGACTGTTCTTAAGGGAATCGCATTTGCTTTATCACCAGCGACGATCGTGAACATTTCAAAAAGGGCTGGGACTGAATTCCACAAGGTCACGTTCTGGTCGCTTGCAATCTGCTTCCAGATGTTTGCTTCTTTCTTTGTTTCTTCGGAGAGGACAATGACCTTCCCGCCGGTGGATAGCATTCCGAATACATCGTAAACGGAAAGGTCAAAGTCCAATTCCGAAATCGCTATGCAGGCATCGTTTGCCGAGACATTAAAGCGTTCGTTGATGTCGCGGATGGTGTTGCTCGCGCCGCGATGAGAAATCATCACGCCCTTGGGGACGCCTGTCGTACCGGAAGTGAAGATGATGTAGGCGAGGCTTGAAGCGTCTTCGACGATTTCGTCGATGTTCATCGGCGGAGCTTGCATGGCTTTTTCGACTTCGATGATTTTCCACGACGGATTTTCGTTGCGGATGGTTGCGGCGTGGGCTGCATCCGTGATGATTCCAGAAATCTTTGCGGCATCGAAAATCTTGTGCATTCTTTCGAGCGGTTGATGAATTCCGACGGGAACGTAGGCGGCACCAACAGCCTGTATGCCGAGCGTGGAGTAAACCTGGTTCATACCCTTCGGAAGGACGATCGCAACAAGATCTTTGGCTTTGATGCCAGCCGCTTTAAGCGACGAGGCTATCCTCAATGCGTTTTCCGAAAGTTCGCTGTATGTTCTGGAATTGTAAGAACCGTCGGAATTGCGTGAAACGAGTGCGGTTGCATTTGGAGTTTCTGCGGCCTTTGCAAAAACTGCGGAATGGATACATTCTGGATTTTTTGTGAACATGGATTTAACCTGCGTGGGCGAGGTATTCGGGGTAGAGTTCGGAATTCAGGACAAAGAAGTGGTCTCCTTCGAATTCCTTTTCCTTGAATTCTTTTGTCGTGACGGATTGCCAGCGTTGCATGATTGCCGAGGTGGCACCGATGTCGTTGGTGCCGCAGTTGATGTAAATGGGTGCATCAATGCGTTCGCCGTGGTAAATCAGGCTTTCGTTCAGCGTGTAGTCTTTGCGTACTTCCGGGAGGATGAACTGGAGCAATTCCTTGTTCTCTAGAATTTCCTTGGGGGTGGCGTTGTACTTTTTCAGTTCGCGGATGAGGGCGTCGTCACCCATATAGGTCTTGAATTCGCTTGGGTCTTCGTCTTGCGGGGCTTGGCGGCCTGCCGCAATCAGCTTTTCGGGGCGTACGTTGTACTTGCTTTGCAAATAGTCGGCGACGTAGAATGCCATGGCTGCACCCATGCTGTGACCGAATAGAATGAATGGCTTGCCCTGAGTGACCTTGATGATGCTTTGGCAAAGCGGTTCCAGCAACTTTTTGAAATCCCCGACGAAGGGTTCGCGGCGACGGGTGCCCTTGCCCGGCAATTCGACGCAAATGAAATTTATACCCTTCTTTTCAAGGGTCCATTTGCGGTAAACGCTGGCGCTACCACCGGCGTGGTGAAAACAGAAAATTTTTTTGTGTTCCGTATCGTCAAGACAATAGGTGGTAAAGGGGAACCAACGTTCCTCGAGAGTTTTTTCCATTTTTGCTGTTTTCCTTTTTTTTAGGTAATGCTCCAGCCTGCCGAAGATTGCCTTATATCCAAGAATTTTTTATAAACGCCATCGACATTGCAGAGTTCTTTGTGCGTTCCGCATTGTACGATATGCCCGTGATCAATCACAAGGATTTGGTCGGCGTTCTTGACGGTGTTCAAACGATGTGCGATGGAAATCACGGTCTTGCCCTTTGTGAGTTCTGCAATCGCCGCCATCAGTTCACATTCGTTTTCGGGGTCTACTGAAGAAGTCGCTTCGTCGAGAATGACGACAGGGGCATCCTTCAATAAGGCTCGTGCAATCGAAATGCGCTGCTTTTCGCCACCAGAAAGGCTGCTGCCGTTTTCGCCGATGATCGTATTGTATCCGTTTGGCAAGGCTTCGATGAACTCGTGGCAACGGGCGCGCTTGGCGACTTCTACGATTTGTTCGTGCGATGCATTCGGGCAACCGAACTTGATGTTGTTTTCTACCGTATCGTTGAACAGGAATACGTTCTGGAAGACCATGGAAAAGTGCGAAAGCAATTCGTCAGGAGCGTAACTTCTGATATCCTTGCCACCAAAAGTGATTGCTCCGGATTGAACATCCCAAAAGCGGACAATCAGGTTGCACAATGTCGTTTTGCCGCTACCTGAATATCCGACAATCGCGCATTTGGATTTTGCCGGAATTTTAGCGCTGACTTTATCCAGGATGACTCGTGAATCATAGCCGAACGTGACGTTCTTGATTTCGATATTGGTGTTATCCTTGCTTACGGATTGTGTCCCTGTCAGTTTGGGCACATTGTAAGTCTCGTCCATCTGGTCCATGGCGGTTTCAATCTGTTCCATGATGAATGCGCCATTGGCGAGGAGTTCCATTTGACCGTAAATGATGAATCCCGAAACAAGGAACATCATTCCGTAGGAAAATTCCATAGTGCCGTTGTACGTCATCCATGCAGAAGCCATAATGATAATGCCGCTAAATATTTCGAGCGTCGCTCTGAAATATCCGTGCGGAACAAGAACCTCTTTTTCCATATCGATGCTGGTCTTTTCGAATTCGTCGAAGGTCTCATCGAGCTTGGAGGCGTTCCCGCGACCGAAGGAACGTATCACGGCGATGCCGCGGATGTATTCGATGACATTGTTCGTGACGCTTTCGACTGCGTTGTAACGCGCGAGCGATAACGATCCAGACTTCTTTTGGATCATTGAAAGCGAAAACGTCGAAAGTAAAATGCCAAGAATCGCGATGACGCCGATTTTCCATTCGAAAACCATCAGGAAAATCGAAATGCCGAGGCCCTGCAAAATGCCGCCCACCACATTGTCGACCGCCATCATCGTGAAGTTTTCAAGAGTGGCCATATTAGTCGTGATGGTGTTGTTGATGCGTCCCAAAGTCTTCTTTGAAAAGTAACCCATGGGGGCGTGTTTCAGCTTGTCGCCAAGTTCAAGTCTCTTGTCCGTGAAGATGTTGTATCCTGCGGCAGTCATGAAGATGTTGGTCAGGAATCGGAGAAGAATTTTGCCGAAAAGCCCGATGGCCAAAATACCGACCGTCTGCCAGACGATTTCCATCGTGAGCTTGTCGATGTTCTTCAAGACCCAGAGAATGGCAAGTACGGAACAGCAGTTAAAAACGGTATTCAGAATGCTAAAGACGAGTCCCCAGTAAACGCGCTTCTTGTACTGGCCAGAAAGCTTGATGATTCTTTTCAGTGTCTTGAGCATTATGCCACCTCCTTGGAGTCGGAACTTGCAATGTGGCGTTCCCACATGGATTTGTACAAATCGCATTTTTTCATCAGTTCGTCGTGCGTACCGCTATCAGCGAGTTCGCCGTTCTCGATGACCAGAATCTTCTCGGCATTCTTAATGGTCGAAAGTCTGTGGGCGATGACGATCAGCACCTTGTCGTGAATGAGTCTCGAAAGGGCCTTTTGAATTTCGGCTTCGTTTTCCGGATCCGCATAAGCGGTCGCTTCGTCCAAGATGATGACGTCTGCGTTTTTGAGTATTGCGCGCGCAATCGTGATGCGCTGGCGTTCGCCACCAGAAAGTCTGTTGCCTGCGTCACCTGCTTTGGTGTTGTAACCGTTTTCGAGTGCGCTGATGAATTCGTGGCAGCCGGCAGCCTTTGCGGCTTCGTATACCTCTTCGTCACTTGCTTCAGGACGTCCCATACGGATATTTTCCAGAATGGACGTGTTGAACAGGTAGTTGTCTTGTGCTACGTAGCTGATTTTTTGCATTTGCTGCTTGAACGGAATCTTCGACAAGCTCACGCCTCCAAGCAGAATATCGCCTTTGCCCACATCCCAGAACCCGGCCATCAATTTTGCGATGGTGGATTTTCCGCTTCCAGAATGCCCGACAATTGCGGTAACGCCTTTTTCTGCAGTCTTGAACGAAATGTTGTTCAAGACGTTCTTTTCTTTGTAACCGAAAGTCACATTCTTGAATTCGAAAGAAGAACCGTTGAATTGCACATTTTTTTCGGGACGGATTTGGTCTTTTTCGTTGAGAAAATCATCTATTTGCGCAAATGCCTGGAATACCGAGGCAAAGGATTCGGCATAGGTCATCGAGGCAAGAATTGGTCCCGAAATGCCCATGCTGAGTACAGCGCACGTAAGGAATGTCGCGAATTCGATCTTTCCGTTCATAAACAAGTAAGCGCCCAGCGGAAGTGTAACAAGCAATGTCGAAGAAAGCGTGCTCAACCCTGCGGCCGAGAAAAACCAGCAGCTGCGCCACCATTCAAGAGTCGTGTCGCGGTAGTATTTGCAGGCGTTGGTGAACTTTCCAAAAGAAGAGGCGCTCTGGTTGAAAGCCTTGATGACTTCGATTCCGTTCACGTATTCCACGATGGCGTCGTTCATATCGGCGTTTGCCTTAAAGTAACGAGAGGACTTTTCCTTGTAACCGATCATCTGACCCATGGTGATCAAGAATCCGATTGGGATTGTCGCGACTGCTCCGAGAGCCATACGCCAGTCCATTACAAACAAAACGACAATGATTGTTAAAGGGGTCACGATGTTGGCTGTCATTTCTGGCACTATGTGTGCAAAGGGCTTTTCGATGCGTTCGACCGTATCTACGACAAGCATCTTGTACGAACCGGAAGCCTTATCCAGCATCACGCCCATGGGGATGTGTTCCATTTTCTTTGTGATGTTCGTACGTAACGTCCTTAAAATCGAAAAGGCGGCTTCGTGCGACTTCATGGTTGAGATGGTCGATAGGTAAACTTTTAGGGCGTATGTGGCAATGGTGATAAGGCCGTAAATCAGGATGTCATCTTGCGTCACGGTCTTGTAATAGAATGCGGAAAGCATTTTGGCAACGCAGAAATAGGGAACGATTCCGCAAAATACCCCTAAAACTGCATAAAACGATGCTGTAATAAGCTGAAACTTTTTGCATCCGGCGTATTGCCAGAGTAATTTCATGGGATTGTTTTTGGATTTATCTATAGCCATGTTTAAGGTGTTCCTAAAAAAGATAGATTGGGCTAACAAAATTTAGAACAATGTTTTTGTGTTTTGATGAATTTTATGCTAAAAAAGACGGATTGGATTTGATGGATTCTCTTTGGATTATTGGCGAAATTCGCTTAAAAATGCCATTTCTTGCAAAAATGTTATCCGTGTCTAATCGGATTACTTTGGAACCTTTTAGAGTAGAAAAGAATACCCCCTTGAATTTATTTTTGCACGTCCTAATGTGAATGTAAAAGTGATGGAAAAATGACTCGCAAACGGATCTATTCAGCACTGTCCTTCAACAAGGCCTTTTATATCGGGCTTGCTGTTGCAATCCTTATCCATGTTGCAACCCTGCTGAATCCGCTATTCCAAAAGAAGGAAATCCCGGTGCATCGCCCGGATTCTCCTGTCATTCACGCCGAAAAAGTCTACATAGCGCCTCCTCCTCCGCCAGAAGCGCCGCCGGTCGTGAAAAAAGTCGTCCGTGCTAAAATTATCCCGAAGGTGGTCGAAAAACCGGTCGAAGAACAGCCTCCTGAACCGGAGCCAATTCCGGAACCGGTAACAGAAACAGCCCCAGTCGCTGTTGCAGAACCTGTCGTCGAAGCGCCTCCTCTCCCCCCTGTGGTCAAGGAGTCGCCTAAACCTTCGGCCGATTCAGTGAAAATGGTGACCCGCACATACTTGCGCTCGCTCAAAAAACAGTTGGAACAGATCAAGGATTATCCTGCCACGGCTAAACGCCTGAAGCAGGAGGGCACAGTACGTGTGAGGTTCACCATCCTTGCTGATGGCAAGATTGAGCAGATCGAAGTCTCGGAATCGAGCCGTTATTCGTCGCTGGACAATAGCGCCTTGGAAGCCGTCGCAAAGATGGAAAAATTTCAACCCATTCCAAAACTTTTAGAAAAAGAACGCTGGAGAATCGAAATTCCTATCCAGTACAAACTTAATGCAGGGAGGTCGTAATGAATTTTATTCTTGAATTTATAAAGCAGGGCGGTTACATCGGCTACATACTGGTGGCTATGAACTTTATTGGCTATGCCATTATCATCTGGAAGGTAATTTCGCTCATTATCTTCAATAGAACGGTTCAGCCGCGTTTGACGGACAAGGTGATTCATCGTGTTGTAACCTGCAATACGGACCATCACATTATTACCGAAAGCATCCGCACTGAAATCGGTCTTGCTTTTTCTCCACTCACGAAGGGCCTCACGACGGTCGAGAACATTGCATCGATTTCTCCGATGCTTGGCCTCTTGGGTACTGTCGTCGGCATCTTCAACGCATTCACGGTGATAGCGGCCTCGGGTCTTGATGATCCATCCGCTTTTGCGACGGGCATCAAGTTTGCTCTCGTGACAACGGTCCTTGGACTTGTGGTCGCTATCCCGCACGTGCTTGCCTTTAACTACCTGAATGCCCGTATGGAGCAGGAACAGGACGAAGTCGAAAACCAGGTGCTTCTGCACTTGGGCAAGACTTTGCAAGAACGCGACGCCAGAAGGTCGGAAAGGGCTTAAAATGGCTAAAAGACGTCATCGCATTTCATTGGACATGACACCGCTTATTGACTGTGTCTTTTTGTTGCTTGTTTTCTTCCTGGTGACATCAGTCTTTAAGCAGGACAAGTCTGTCCTCAAACTTCTCTTGCCTGAAACTTCGAGCGAAGTCAAGCAAGAAGTTTCCGAAGGATTCTTTATTGAACTTTCCGAAACGGAAATTGCCGTGAACGGTGAACTTGCGACAATTGAATTCTTGAAAACTAAAAGTGCCGCGGTGCAGAACAAGAAGGCTCCGGTCGCCTTGAAAATCGACAAGAAGACTCCTTATGAAAAAGTCGCCGAAGTGCTGGACGTTCTCCAAATGGAAAAGATTTACAATATACAATTCGTCAATGAATTAAAAAAGGAGTGAGAAGATGTCACGGATTCGAATAAATATCGAAAAGGTGAACGAAAAATTTGAAAACTTCGCAAGGTTCCTGATTTCGCACAGGGCCTTGCTTCTTGTTTCGTTTATTGCCTTGCTTGCGATTTCTATCGTGGGTATGAAAAAAATCTACGTCGAAGCCTCATGGGACAGCTACTTTATCGAAGGCGACCCGATGCTTGTCGAAACGGACAAGTTCAAGGAAACGTTCGGCAACGACTATTTCGTGGGTGTGATGGTCGAAACGGAACAGTCCGTCTTGACTCCGGAAAACTTGAAGCTCTTGCGCGAGCTTTCGAACGAGTTGCGCGATAGCCTCTCGTATTCTGACGGTAAGGCAACATCGATTGTCGATTTGGAATACATGCTCGGCACGGACGAAGGCATGGAAATCGTGCAGATCGTGCCGGAAGAAATCCCGACAGATGCAGCGGGCCTTGCCGAAATTGAAAAGCGCCTCGCCGCAAAGCCGGAGCTTGCAAAAAAGCTCATCTCTAAAGATCGCAAGCAGGCCTTTATTAACGTGAAGCTCCGTCCGTTCCCGGAAGATTCTGTGTGGAAAGCTGAAGGCGAAGCGAAGGGCGTTAAAGCCGAAGCTCCGGACATGAAGACAGGCCGCGAAACTTCTGAAATTATCGCCAAGGAAAAGTACGCTCCGCTGCACCCTCTTGCGACGGGTATGCCTTACTTGAGCCATCAGAAGCTCAAGTACATTGGCGAAGAAATGAGCCGCATCTTCATCATTACGGTTCTTTGCTCCATCATCGTGATGTTCCTTGTGACGCGTTCGCTTCGCGGAATTATTTCGCCGTTGATCACCACGTTCGCTGGCGTCATCATGACTTTTGGCTTGGTGGGCTATCTCGGACTTTATATGGATGCGACCAACATCATGGTGCCTGTCATCTTGGCGTTTGCCGTCTCCATTGCGTATAACATCCATATCCATTCTTTCTTCCGCAAGAATATGATGCTCACGGGCAAGCGCAAGGAATCTGTGCTTTATGCCATGAAAGAAACCGGCTGGTCGGTGCTGTTCTCGGGCCTCACAACGATTGTGGCACTTCTGTCGTTCTTGTCGGTGATGCTCAAGCCTATCCGCTCCGTGGGCATTCTCTCTTCTATCGCTGTTGGCTTCATTCTCCTTGTGGCTCTTACGATTTCGCCGATTCTTTTGAGCTTTGGCAAGGACAAAAAGCCTAACGCCAAGGTGCTCGAGAAGGGTGATACGCGTATGGGCCTCATCCTCAATTCTCTCGGCCAGTTTGTTCTTACACACGGAAAGCCGATTGCCATAATTTTTGCTGTGATTACCGCCATTTCGATTTATGGCGTTACCAAGATGGAGCCCGCCTTTGACGTGGAACGCACGATGGGCCGCAAGGTCGAATACGTGAACAAGATGCTCTACGTTGCCGAATCTGAAATCGGTAGCTTCTACTCTTACGACTTGGTGATTGACTTTGGCGAAAATGACAAGGCTAAGGAAGTCGATAATCTCAAGAAGTTGGAACAATTGCAGGATCACGCCCAAAAGTATCCGCTGACAAAGCGTTCCACTTCCATTCTCGACATCTTGAAGGACTTGGATCGCACCTTGAATGAAAATCGCCAGGATATGTACGCTGTCCCGGAAACAGAGGAACAGGTGGCACAGCTCTTGCTCTTGTACGAAAATGCCGGTGGTTCCGAAGCAAGCTACTGGATGGATTACGATTACAAGAAACTCCGCTTGATGGTCGAAATCTCTAGCTACAACTCCAATGAACTCCAGAAGGAAATCGAGGATTTGCAGAACTTCGCTCGCGAACTTTACCCGAATGCGAAGGTGACGGCTGTGGGTAACTTGCCGCAGTTTACTGCAATGCAGCAGTACTTGGAAGTGGGCCAGATGACGTCCTTCCTCATTTCTGTCGTGATTGTGGCGGTACTCTTGATGATTGTCTTCGGCAGCGTCCGTACGGGTCTCATCGGCATGATCCCGAATATCGCTCCGGGTATTTTCGTGGGTGGCTATCTCGGCTTCAGCAACATCCCGCTCGATATGATGACGGCAACGCTTATCCCGATGATCATCGGTCTTTCTGTGGACGATACGATCCACTTCATCAACCACGGTCATGTGGAATTTGACCGTTGCAAGGATTACACCGATTCCATTCTCAAGGTGTTCCGCGCCGCAGGCCCGGCTCTTGTAATGACAACGATTATCATGGTGGCGACGTTTGCGGGCTTTACGACTTCGCAGGCCACGCAGATGTTCAACTTTGGCTTTGTGGTGTTTGTGGGCCTTGTCTCGGCTTTACTTGCCGACCTGTTCGTGACACCGCTTTTAATCAAGAAGTTTAAAATTTTCGGAAAATAGGAGGATCTTATGAAAATTTCAAAAATTGCTGCGACGCTCGTTGTCGCTCTCAGTACAATGTCCATGGCTCAGACGAATGCCCGTGACATCATGATCAAGGTCAAGGATCGTCCGGATGGCGATACGCGTTCTTCTTCGATGGAAATGAAGCTCGTGAACAAGAGCGGTAACACTCGCGTCCGTAAGATTACTTCTTACGCGATGGATGTGGGCGAAGATACCAAGACCATCATGTTCTTCCAGTATCCCAACGATGTGAAGGGTACGGGTTTCTTGACCGTGAACTACGATGACGTCAACAAGGAAGACGACAAGTGGCTCTATCTCCCGGCTTTGAAGAAGACTCGCCGCATCAGCGGAAAGAGCTCCAAGACCGATTACTTCATGGGCTCCGACTTCACATACGATGATATCGGCAAGCGCAATGTCGATGAAGATACGCACAAGCTCTTGCGCGAAGAATCTGCAGATGGTTTCGATTACTACGTCGTCGAATCGACTCCCAAGAAGGAAGGCGAGATCTTCTCCAAGAAACTCGTCTGGATCCGCAAGGATTGCGATGTCGTCGCCAAGGTTGAATTCTACGACAAGCTTGGCAAGCTCCATCGCCAGATGGTTTCTTCGGACATCAAGAAGGTTGATGGTTTCTGGACTGTTGGCAAGATGGAAATGAAGAATGTGCAGACGGGACACTCCACGGAACTCCTCTTCCTCGATCCGAAATACAACATCCAGCTCGATTCCAAGATCTTCACGGTGAACAAGTTGGAAAGAGGGTTGTAATTAGTAGGGGTGGGATCCAATGAATGTATGATTGTCATGCCCGCCTCTTTGTCATCCCGGACTCCGTTCCGGGAGGGCATCTCCCATTAAGGAGGAAAAATGTTTAAAAAAACGGTTTTCGCGTTGTTCTCCGCAGCGTTCGCCTTGTCCGCACACGCTCAGGACGAACTTTCGCTGCAACTGAACGGCTTTGTGGATTCGTATCACGCGTTGCAGGCGGAGTATCCGCACAAGATTATGTCTTCGAGAACGCGCCTCCGTCTTGAAATGCGTGCCGATTACGGCGAGGCTTCGCTATATTCGAGTATGAACCTTGCATACAATAGCCTCATCAAGGATCAGTCGGGAGCGTTCCTTCGCGAAGCGTATTTCGACTACGCCGGCAAATACCTCGAAGTCAAGGCGGGGCGTCAAATTGTCACGTGGGGTGTCGCCGATGGGCTCCGCCTGACGGACTTGATTTCGCCAATGGACTACACGGAATTTATGGCGAACGATTACGACGATATCCGCGTTCCCGTGAATGCGATAAACCTCAAGTATCCGGGCGAAAGTTTCTCCGCCGAAGTCGTCTTTGTTCCGGTTCCGGAATATTTTGTGATGCCTTCGGGCGTGGATAATCCTTGGACGATGCCGCTACCGCCCAATACGAGTATGGACTTGAGCGGTACTCCCGAAAAGCGTCTCAAGAACAGCGAAGTGGGTGGACGCTTGCGATTCTTCCTCGAAAATCTCGACTTCTCGCTTACCGCGCTACGCACCTTCAACAAGTCGCCGATAACGGTTGCCGGTTACGATCCTGAAGCGAAATCTGCCGTGATCAAGGGCGTTTACGAGCCGATGAATGTTGTCGGTGGTGATGTCTCTATCCCGGCGGGCGAAATTGTGATTCGTGGCGAAGTGGCGGCGTATTTCGGTGAGCCTATTGCCCTGAAAAATTCCATAGATTATTGGCACAGAAGTTCCTTCAATGCCTTGATTGGTATTGACTGGTATGCTGGCGACAACTGGACTGTAATGGCTCAGTATATGCATAAAGTCATTATGGATTACCAGAGCGTGCTTGGAACGGAACAGAACACGTCCATGATTACGGCTCGAATTTCCAAGGAACTCCTGAACAATACACTTAAACTTTCCGTTTACGGGATGTTCGATGTCGACAATGTCGGTTTTTACGTGCGCCCGGCGGCCGATTACCTGCTGAGTGACCAAATTACGCTCTCTTTAGGCGGTGACTTACTCGGTGGTCGGCGAGGAACGTTCAAAACTTATAAGAAAAATACCCAAATGTGGGTAAAAGGTAAGTATTTCTTCTAGATAAACTGCTTGACGCTCGCCCGAAAATTGCCTAAATTTAGGCTAGACTAAGTTAGGTTAATCTAATAAAATTGGTTTGAACTAAAATACTTGGTCTAGTCTAAATCTTCTATGGGTGAGAGTCATGCTGAAGCCAGTTCCTGATAGAAATCTGATATTGATTCAGAATACCGATTTCTTTTCGCATTACATGCTGCAAAATAAAACGGGCACGGGACACCTTCTAACGTATAATGTGTTGCCGGGCCTTCAAGTTTTTTATAGCAACTTCCATTTAAAAGAATTCACCTTCAACTTTGAAAATCAAGGCAAGAGCCTGATCGTTCTGCATTGCCATAACGGTAGCTCGGAATGGTTTGATTCGAACTCTTGTCCGCGCTCGATGGAAGAGAATGGCCTGCTTTTGCTGGACTGCATGCCGGCCAGCAAGACGTTCCAATTCCCGGTGCATTGCTATCACGGCATTGCCGTCGTGTTTTCGATGGAACGCTGTCAATGCGAACTCATGAATATGTTCAAGGCGGTGGGCGTTGACTTTGCCGCCCTTATCGAAAAAATCCAGCCACTCACGCTTCCGTTAAAGCTCCCGTCGAGCGAACACGTGAGCCACATCTTTTCTGAACTTTACAGGCTCCCCAAGAACATCCGCTTGCCGTATTTCAAGATCAAGGTTCTCGAACTCATTCTATTCCTGAGCCGCCTCGATTCCGAAGCCAAATACGAAACCGCGGCCCTGATTCCAAAGGCGTACAAGGGCAAAATGGAACTGCTCCGCGAAATCTTGCGCGAAAATACCGAAGAACATCTGACGCTTGAACAGCTTTCCAAGCAGATCGAGATGAGCCCTACGCAAATGAAGAAGTATTTCAAACTTGCTTACGGCGATTCCATTTATTCCTACGTCAAGACGCACCGTATGAAGGTTGCCACGCAACTTCTGCAAGAAGGAAAAATCAGCATTGCGGATGTAGCTGGGCGCGTCGGCTATGCCAATTCCAGCAAGTTTGCGCAGGCGTTTAAGGAATTTACGGGGCTTTCGCCCAAGGAATATCGGAACAAGACCTAAAAGATTTTCTTGTCCTGAATGATTTCTGTTTTTGTTTCGGCTTGCGGAGCTTTGGCGGCTTTTTGCCTCTCGAGCTCCGCATTTTTCATAGCACGCTTGTTCTTGTACATATTATTGTCCGCCTTGTTGAAGGTCTCGGCAATAGTGGTACCTTTGGCGTTGTCGGCGATGGCGATGCCGTAAGCTATCGAAATCTGTTTCCACGGGAACGCCGCGTTCCTCGTAGAACTGATTCCCTTCTGGAACGAGTTTAAAAGTTCTCGGTGGTTCTTTAAATCGTTTCCGGTAAGGATGACGATGAATTCGTCGCCACCAATTCTAAAGATTGGGCTATGGACGAAAATTTGGCAAATGAGTTTACATGAATTGATCAGGTATTCGTTGCCGTTCTCGTGACCGTAGGTGTCGTTGATTTCTTTTAAGTTGTTTGTGTCTAGAACGATGATGCCGTAAGAACTGATCTCGTCGTTCTGGATCTTTTCTTCAAATTCGTTCAGGTAGCTGTCATAGGCCATCTTGTTGCGGACTCCCGTGAGCGAGTCGCGGAACGCTAGCCCTTGCATCTGCTTCATGTATTGGTTGATATGGAACTTCGCCGCCGAAAAACTTTTGGCGAGGTCGCCAATTTCGTCGTTCTGCTGAATGTTGAATTCCGCATTCATATTGCCGGTGATCATTTTCTTTGCTTCTTCGGTGAGTTCCTTGAGCGGTCTCGTGATGCTCTTCGAGAAGATGATGGAGAGCGTTGTCGTCAAGGCTAAAAGAACCAAGATGAAGATGACACTCTGCAAGAGGAGCATATTCCTTTGGGCGTTGATTTCGGAATACGGTACGATGCAGACAAATGACATCCCGTTGCTGAGTGGTTCACTGATTTTGATCAAGTCGTCGCTTACTTTGAATGAAAGGCCGTTCGTGAGCGTGGGGTGGTAGGCGATGTAACCTTCGTTATCCTCAAGGTAGGCGTAGCCGGTTTGTAACAAACGAATTTTAGCAATGTGTTTGGTAATCGTTTCAAAGTCGATGTCGACGCCGACCACACCAATCTCTTTTTGCTTAAGAAACATCGGCTCGACGTAAGAGATGATGTAGGAGTTGATGTTCTTGTTGAGGTACGGCAAAAGCCAAGTCGGCTTCCCGACCTGGATGGGCATATAGTACCAGCCGACATGTTCGACGTCGTTTGGACTGAAACGAGTGATGTTCGTAGGATCCGTTTGTGTAAACGAGCTGTCCTGAAAATCTTCCTTGACGTAGAACGCTCCCGCATTGGGTCCTGCAATCTCCGGGCTGAATCGAACATATACGCTTTTGGCGTCGGAGAGAGCGTGTGCGCTAGAGGTGATGTACGTTTTGATGGCTTCGGTGTTTTTTTCCAGGCTTTGTTTGTTGGCGAAAAAAGTCGGATCCTTCTGGATCATCGAGTAGACTTCGGCTGCCAGCGTGTGCGTGTACTTTTCGTGATCCTCGAATATCTTGTTGAATTTGGATGTCTCTTCTTTCGCGAGAGTCTTTATGTGTTCCGTCGATGCCCGTTGCGTAATCTTGCTGATGAACATCATACTCAGGATACCGATAGTCAGTGTACCGATGAGTGTGCTTGATAGCGACAAGATTAAGATTTTTGATTGAATCGAAAACTTCATGATCAATTTGCTCGACGAATGCCTGGCGGTTCGTTTTCCCCTCGAAGACTGCTTTAGATGCCCTGGATCTCGATGACTTTCTTGTTATTTGTCGAACCCATCACTACGGAGACGTCGCGCTTGTGGACGTGGAAGTGTTCCGCGATTAGTTCGCAGATGGCTTCGTTCGCGGCACCGTCGACCGGCGGCGCTTTGACTTCGACCTTGTAGCTCCCGTCAGGGAGCGCAGTCACGCTTTCGCGCTTGCTTCGCGCGTGTACCTTGATATTGATTCTCATGTGACCTTAGGTGAGGGCGTTTCCGCCGTTCTGCGGGATCGGGGCTTCGAATTCCGCTCTGGCCTGCTGGTCGTTTTCCATGGCGGCGAGGAGTTCGTCCTGGCTATGGATGAGGGCCCTGCAACGGATGAAGTAATTTGTGCGGAGCTGGCGGAGCTGCTCGATTTCGGTGCGCAAGTTTTCGCTTTCGCGCTTGATGCTTTCGACTTCGCGCATGGCGCGGGCCTTGGCCTCGGCGATGATGATCTCGGCTTCTTTTTCGGCGGAAGCCTTGACCTCGTTAATCGTGCGCTGCATAGTGACTACGGCGTCCTGGATCGTCTTTTCGATTTGGCGGTAGTAGTTCACACGTTCTTCGGCGACCTTCAGACGTTCGGTCAGGTTCGTGCGGTCACGGAACATGTTCTCGAATGCCGTGGCGGTCGTTTCTAAAAACGCTTTGACTTCTTCCGGGTCGTAACCCTTGAAGCTTTTTTTGTGGAAAGTCTGGTTTCTGATGTCAAGCGGAGTGAGTTCCATAAAATCCTTCTATTCTACAATGTAAAGATATAAAAAGGATTTGCGCTGTCATCCCGGCCTTGTGCCGGGATCACCTTTCCTATGCTGTCGTACCGGACTCATTTCCTGCTCTGTCATCCCGGCCTTGTGCCGGGATCACCTTTCCTACCTTGTCATCCCGGCCTCCATTCCTGCTCTGTCATCCCGGCCTTGTGCCGGGATCGCCTTTCTTGTGGTATGGAGATTCCCGCTCACCGGCGGGAATGACAACTAACCACTAACCACTGCCTACTGTCTACTTGCACTTTCACTTCGTTCAAGTGTTAAATGCTGGCCTCGGTCATGTCCAAGTAAACTTGGCCGCGACGCTCGGCTTACGCATTTGTCCTACTAAAAAAATATCTGTTTACATCTTGTGAATACACTGTGCTTTCGTTGAACGCTTTCTGTTTGAGTCCCGTTTGAGGCGAAATTTTACTCTTTAGAGTCGGTGTAACCCCTTGATAAATACCGACTTTTTACTAAATTTGAGTCTCAAAAAATTCTGTTTTTATAGAAAGGTTTTATCATGAAAAGAACATTCCAGCCTCACAATCGTAAGCGCGTTAACAAGCACGGTTTTATGGCCCGTATGGAAGACCGTTGGGGTCGTCCTCACCGTTAGCGACGAAATCTATAAGAAGTAAGTCGGGGCTGGCTTATAGCCACTCTGCGTTCTTATCGGCTGCCCAATCAGCCCGCTTACCGGCAAGTAGCCGTCCAAGGGAAGTTTCTCCGCGCACCTGCTTTTAGTATGCGATGGATTGAAGCTCCGGACGGTTTTTGTCGTTTCTGCTTCTTAGCCAAGAAGAAGAACGGAAATGCCGTGTATCGCAACAAGTGTCGTAGGATCCTGCGACCACTGTTTTATGGTATTGTCCCGAATATCAAAAAGCCCGTCTGGGCGATGATCATCGTGAGCGACAATTCCAAGGAAATGTCCTCTGAACGTTTCCGCGAATCCGCCCTTAAGATATTCCACAAGATGGAATGGGACAAGCAAACGGATGTGGCAGAAGGTTAAAAATGCCCTAGTGGTGGCTCTTGTTGCCCCCATCCGTCTATACCAACTGGTTCACCCCTATTTTTTCCATGGGGTATGCCGCTTTCAGCCTACGTGTTCAAATTACGCAATTGAAGCCCTGCGCGTCCACGGACCCATCAAAGGTTTCTATCTTGCGGTTTTTAGAGTCTTAAGATGCAACCCCTTCTGCAAGGGCGGCTATGACCCGGTTCCGCCCCCTAAGGATAAAAAATGAACAAGAATACAATCATTGGTTCCATTCTTATCGCGGTCATCGTGATTTGGTGGATGGCTGTCAATTCCGCAAATGCCGATGCGCAGGCTGCCGCTCGTGCCGCTAAGGCCAAGGCAACTGCCGAAAAGCAGGTTTCTACGGATTCTGCAAGCAAGCTCGTGCTTCCGGCAAAGGCCCCCGAAATCAAGGCTGCTCCGGTTCTTGGTGGTGCTGTCGCCGCAGATAGCGCTGCTTCCGCACCTGCCGAAGTGAAGGCTCCTGCCGAAATCAAGGAACGCTCCGTGACGGTCGAAACGGATAAGTTCATCATGACGCTCACGAACAAGGGCGGCAAGGTGAAGAGTGTCATCGTGAAGGCTTTGCCGGATTCCGCTGGCAACTTCCCGGAACTCATCCAGGACACGACGCTCGGTGCGTTTGACCTTAAGCTCGACAACGCCGACCTCAGCGAAGCGATGTTCGAACTCGGAAGCGTTCCCGAAAAGATTGTCGTGACCGACAGTGCCAAGGTTCAGTTCGTGTTCCAGGACGCAAACGGCAACCAGGTGATCCGCTCCTACGGCTTTACCAAGGATGGCCAGGGCGTCCGTCAAGAAAACAAGTTTGTCGGTTTCCAGCCGAGTGCTTACGAACTCGTTTGGAACGGCGGCCTCAGAGAAACCGAAGAAATCCCGAAGACCAAGGGCTTCATGGGAATCGGTGGCGGCAGCGCTTACTACTTCAGCGAAGTCGTCTTCAACAGCACTTATTCTGTCGAACGCGAAATGCCGCGTGAAACGACGACCTTCAATTCTATCGAAGGCAAGGTCATTTGGGCGGGCCTCCGTCGCAAGTATGTTGCCATGACCGTCCAGTTTGACGAAGCTGTTCCGGCAACGCTCAAGACAAAGCCGATGAAGGTCGAAGGTAACGAAGTCGATCCGGGTACGTACAAGCTTACCATTGCCGACGATTTCCACGGCACGGCTGCTCTCAATTACGACTTGATGGTTCTTCCGCTCAACTGGGACGCTATCGCCTCTCTCGACAAGGACTACGAAAAGATCATCGTGAGTGGCTGGCGCTGGTGCGGTGCTGACGTCTGGTTCGTCTGGATTTGCAAGATGCTCCTCAAGCTCCTCAACATGTTCTACAGCATCATCCCGAACTACGGTGTGGCTATCATCCTCGTGACGCTCATCGTCCGTGGCATTACGACGCCGTTCACGGTAAAGCAGATCAAGTCTACTCGTGGCATGGCCGCTCTCAAGCCGCAGCTCGACGAAATCAACCTCAAGTATCGTACTGACCCGCAGAAGAAGCAGGCCGCGATGATGGAACTCTACAGCAAGAACAACATCAACCCGCTTGCTAGCTGCACCGGTGGCTGCCTCCCGATGCTCATCCAGATGCCGATTTTTATGGGCCTCTTCTTTGTGCTTGGCCGCGCTATTGAACTTCGCGGTATGCCGGCATTCCTCTGGATTTCGGACCTTAGCCGCAGTGACGTTGTCTGGAGCGGAATCAGCATTCCTATCATCATGCCGTCTGGCCTTGCCATCCTCCCGTGGCTCATGGTGGCCACCACCTACTTCCAGACGAAGGTGACGATGGGCGCCAACGCTGGTATGGATCCGGCTCAGCAGAAGATGATGGTGTGGATGATGCCAGCCATGATGCTCCTCTTCAGTGCCGTGATGCCGTCCGGTCTCGTTCTTTACTGGATTATTGGTAACATCTGGAGCATTGCTCAGTACAAGTACATTTACAGCAAGTTCCCGCCGGTTAACGCTCCGAAGACTTCTTCCAAGCTCAAGGGCAAGAACGTCAAGGACGCCGAAATCGTCAAGTAATTGAAATGCGCGGGCTCTCCCGCCGTGCGATGTCATCCCGGACTTGTTCCGGGATTTTTTTTTAATGTCATCCCGGACTCCGTTCTCTTTGACCACTTGCGGTTGACGCTTCGCGTCAGCAATTTCGGCTCGATCATAAAATCAAGTATGCTTGATTTTGCGATATGTGGTCATGATCCGCGGATGGGGACGGGATCGCCTTACACGATTCGAATGGATCCCCTCCCTGACGGTCGAGGATGGCTACTAGCCTGTCATCCCGGACTCCGTTCCGGGATCGCCTTTTGCTTGGCTATGTAATTTGCGTATATTTAAATATTTGCATAAAATATGCCCCAAACGCCCTAAATTTGCTATCTTTGCGCGCATGAGTTATACACAGGGTGTAAAAGACGGACTTCCGATAGGACTGGGCTATTTTGCAGTCTCGTTTTCGTTCGGTATTGCGGGCTCGAATTTCTTGTCGTGGCCGCTCGTGACGCTTATTTCCATGACGAACCTGACCTCGGCAGGGCAGTTTGCCGGTCTCCAGATCATGACGGATGCGGCAGGCACGTTTATCGAGATGGCGCTTGCGACGTTCTTTATCAACCTCCGCTATTCGCTGATGGCAATTTCGTTGTCGCAGAAGGTTTCGCCGGACTTTGGGACGGTCAAGCGCCTGCTCCTGGCGACTGGCATTACCGATGAAATCTTTGCCGTTTCGATGGCGCAAAAGAGCGTGACTCCGATTTATTTCTTGGGTCTTATGACGCTCCCTTACATCGGCTGGTCTTCTGGAACGGCCGTTGGCGCCATTTGTGGCGAAATTCTCCCGGCGATGGTGACGAATGCCCTTGGCGTCGCTCTTTACGGCATGTTTGTAGCGATTGTCGTCCCGCAGATGAAGGTTCACAAGCCGACGATTTTTGCGGTCGCGATTGCGGTTGCCCTCAGTTGCGCATTCAAGTTTGTTCCTGCGCTGAGCTGCGTTTCCGTGGGTTTTGCGATTATCATTTGTGCGCTCGTGGCCTCGCTTTTGGCGGCGGCGTTTTTCCCCATGAAACTCGAAGATGACGAAGGAGGCGCCAAGTGAATATCGATGCACGTACTTATGTGATTTACTTGTTTGTCATGGCTGGCGTGACGCTATTCTTGCGTGCGGTTCCGTTCATCTTGCTCCGTAAAAAGCTCAAGAGCGTCTTCTGGAGTTCGTTCTTGGCTTACGTGCCGTACACGGTGCTGAGTGCCATGACTGTGCCTGCAATTTTCTTTGCGACCGATAGTCGCATTACGGGCGCCTGTGCGCTTGTCGCTGCCGTTGTGGCTTCGCTTTTGGGTGGTGGACTCGTGACGGTTGCCGCGGTCTCTTGCCTTGCCGTCCTCGGTGTCGACGGACTTCTGCTTGTGCTGTAGCCTTTCCCCCGGCTGCAAAATTTGAATTTATAACGGGCGATTCGCAGTTTTTTAACTGTCTTATTTGTATATTCTTGCCTGTAGAATTTGAATTTTTCGTTATTTTGGAGCTGAAATGGATATTGGATCTCTTCATTTTCAAAATCCCGAAGCCTTTTGGCTGTTGTTGTTTGTACCGCTGTTGATAGCCCTTTATGTTTACCGTCAGCAGCGTCGCAAGAGTACCATCAAGTTTCCGGCGCTTGCGCTTGCCAAAAAGGCGGTCCCGAGCCGTCGTGTAAAGTTTAGACATATCGTCCCGGCGCTTCGCCTGGCAGCTCTCACTTGCTTTGTGGTGGCGCTTGCCCGTCCGCAGAATGCGATGGAAGTCGAATACACCTCGACCGATGGCGTCGACATTATGCTGGCGCTCGACGTTTCCGGTTCCATGGGCACGCTCGATATGCTTACCCGCACGGAACAGGCAAAGCTTGGCGTGATGAATGCCGAACGCATCTTGAAAAAAGGCGAATACTGGAAGTACAGCCGCCTCGGATACGCCCAGGACGTGATTGCCGATTTTATCAAGAAGCGCCATAGCGATCGCATCGGGCTTTCGGCATTTGGTTCTCGCTCGTTTACGCAGTGCCCGCTTACTCTCGATTACGGCTCCCTGCTCGAAATCTTGAAGGCGACTGACGACCTTGCTCGCGATTCCGTCGTGAACAACAGGACGGCCATTGGCGATGGCCTTATGAACGCCCTTGCCCGCCTCAAGCTTTCTGATGCGAAGTCCCGTGTGGTGGTGCTTTTGACCGATGGCCGTGACAATGCGAGCGTCGTGCCTCCGATGCGTGCTGCCGAAGTGGCGAAGTCCTTGGGCGTCAAGGTCTACACTGTTGGTGTCGGCAAAAAGTCCGGCAAGATCCTTTCGTTCCAGCAGAATCCGTGGACGGGTGAAATCTCTTGGGGCGAACGCGAAATCGAGCCCGAAGAAGGCATTGACGAAAGCGTGCTTAAATCCGTTGCCGCAAAGACGGGTGGCCGTTTTTACCGTGCCGAGAACAAGGCTGAACTCGAAAAGATTTACTCTGAAATCGATGAACTCGAAAAGACGGAAATCGAGACAATCGCTTATGCCCGCTACGCCGAAAAGTTCTACCCGTGGCTGTTGATCGGCGCACTCCTCATTTTGCTGGAACTCATCCTCGCAAATACCAGATTCGTGAGAATCCCGTGATTGTTTCGCGATTTGGTTATGCTATGGCGCTCCTTTGCGGGCGCTTTTTTTTATAGGTTCAACGCGAACCACCAGCTACCAACCACTAATCACTAACCACTGTCTACTTCCTACTGTCTACTGCCTACTCCCTAGGTGCCGGCGTTTCGGGCTTGTAGCAGTTCTTCTTTGCTTCGGCGAAAATCTTCGAAATGTTGCTTGACGAAATGTTCGAGATTTCGGCAAAGTGGACATTGAACGAAATCTTCCAGGAATTCATGTCGGCCTGCATGCTGTCGCGTTCGCATTCACGGACGAGCTTTTGGCAGAACGATTCGATTTCAGAAACCTCGTCTCGTTCCATCACGATCGCGAACTGGCTTTCGCCGGTCCTGGCGAGGAACGCCTGCTGTTCCCTGCACTGGCGCTTGAAGAATGATGCTAGGTCAGCCACCACGCGGTCCGACATTTCATAGCCGAACTTGCGGATGATTTCCTTGAAATAGTCTACTTCCATCACGAGCAGGAATAGGCGCTTGCTGGCGTCCTGGTGCTGCGAAATGTATTGCAGGTAGTCGATGAGGCGAATCTTGTTGTTGACTCCCGTGAGCGGATCCGACGTGATTCGGTACTTGAGGAGGGTCACGTAAACATGCAGGAGCGTGAGTGCAAAGATCGGGTCAAGAATCGGAATCTCGGGAATGAAGTACTGGATGATGCAGACAAAGCTCGGGAGGAAGGCGATGAACGACAGGTAGAACGCTTCTTTGCGGTTCGAGGAGTTCTTTTGCGAGATGGCGTGCTGGATGCCGATGATCATCGTCGCGATGATGTAGATGAAGTTCAGCGTGATGAGGAAGGGCAGGAGTCTCCTGAACTGGAGCGTCGTCGCGTGGCAATCGTTCGTGAACCCGTAGATGGCAACGCCAATGCAGATCAGGATGCCGATGATGCTTGGCGTCGAAAAGAGCGGGAACAGGTGCTTGTAGGTGTAAATGCTTTTGCGGATGCGCAAAAAGATGAACGAGAACCAGAGCTGGGCGAGAAGTAGCGATGAAATCAGGCTTAATGCGTAAATGAGCGAGTAGATGACACCGATCTTTGCGTTGTTCGAATATAGGGCGTTTTCCTGGTAGATCGAGTAAAGCATCTTGGTCACCGTGTTGAACACGATGTAGATGATGGTGTCGATGATGGTAAAACCGAGGATGCGTTCTTCCAAGTGCCTGAGGACGCTTTCACGGAATTGCAGTAGTGTAATGAGCAACACTACAATGCAAATAATATTGATTTCGATTAGACCTATATATGACATTTTCTCGCAAAACCCCCGGGATAATATAGCTTTTAGAAACTCCAATTTTTGTATATTCTTTTTGCCCAATATAAAATATGGCGGATTTATCGGAGTAGATAATGAGATTTGCTGAACCGAACTTTTTGTGGGGGCTTTTTACACTCCCGCTTTTTGCACTTCTTTTTGTTTATGCGTATCATCGACGTAAAAAGCTTGCGGCCCGTTTTGTCTCGCTTTCTATGTTGCCAAAGCTCTCGACGAGCGTCTCTCCGTGGAGGCGCTTGACGAAGGTGCTGCTGCTCCTCCTTGCGATTGCGTTTCTGTTCGTGGCGCTTGCCCGTCCGCAGTGGGGCCGTAAAATGGAACATATCGAACGCCGCGGGCAGGATTTGGTCCTGTTGCAGGACGTTTCGCTTTCGATGCTTGCCGAAGACGTGAAGCCGAACCGACTGGTTCGTAGCCGTCACGAGATTTCGGCGTTCCTTGAGTCGCTCACGGGTGACCGTGTAGGCCTGGTGGCGTTCAGTGGCGAAGCGCAGGTGATGGTCCCGTTGACGCTGGATTATGGCACGGTGCAGATGGTGCTGCGTGAACTTAATCCGGGTTGGCTCATGCCGGGCACGAACCTCGAAAACGCCATCCGCAAGGGTATGACTTTGTTCAAAAACTCCGGTGGTGCAAGCCAGCATTCCGTGATGGTGCTGATGAGCGATGGCGAAGAACTTGAAGCCGCTGCCGTCAATGCCGCGAAGGAAGCTGCCGAGATGGGCATCAAGATTTACACGATCGGCATTGGTTCCAGGGAAGGCGTGCCTATACCGTTGAAAGACCGCAAGGGCGGGAGCGTTTACAAGAAGGATATGCAAGGGAATATCGTGACGACCCGCCTGGAAGAAGGAACGCTCCAGGAAATCGCGAACGTGACGGGCGCCCGCTATTTCTATGCCAGCCCGGGCGAGTTCCAGTTGCAGAAGGTTCTGACCGAGATTGCGACGCTCGAAAAGAAGGACCAGAGCAGCGACCGCATGGAAAATTACCAGGACCGCTACCAGGTATTCCTCGGCCTTGCCGCCTTGCTGTTCCTCATCGAGGCGCTTATTTCGGAACGCGGCCGCCGCCGCAAACAGCTCAACGGAAGATTCAGCTAGTTGTTGGTCAATCGTCTTTAGGTATGTCTAGCCCGCATTCATTGCGGGCATTTTTTTGCAAAAGAAAAGGCCCGGCGCGCGTGCGTCGGGTCATTTCATAGGAGGGATTGAAGAAGCCTTCCTGGTGGTGTTGTGTCTCGACTGGAGAACTGTGCGGAAGTCGGAGGTTTGACTTGCTACGCGTGTTGTGGCCACTAGGAAGGCTCAAGTATTAATATATGTCCTAATCCGGGAGGTGGATTAAAAAAACTTAAAATGGATGCTCCATGTTGGAATGTTCCTATTTTAGTTTACTATTTTCTAGTAGATGAATACTAAGTTTTTGATTCCAGTTGGTTTTTTGGCGGTTTTGACGGCCTGCCACATGATGCCTAGAAATGGTGCTTTTTACCGGAATTCGCAAAGCGGGGACATTTATTCCCAGGAAGTTTCGGATGGGTCGGAAAGCTTGCCCGAACACTACAGCAAAATCGATTTCCCGGAGTACAAGTATGTCGCTCCGCATCCTAAGGATTTCCGTGTGCAGATTGCTGATGGCATTACGGGTTACATCGTAAGCGACAGCTCACTCCCGCTCGTGGATTTTACGGTTTATTTCGAAGAAAACTATTTGCCGCCTTCGCTTAAGGATGTGGCTGCTTCTGAAATGGTCGGACCGATGTTCCGTCGCGGCTCGGGTGGCGGAATTTCGCCCCATGCCCTTGAAGACTCCCTGGAATTCGTAAGTGCCTCGATTTCGACAAGCGTTGGCGCATTCTCGTCGGCATTCAACATCGACTGCCTTTCGAAGGACTTCCCAGCGATGCTCGAACTTGCAAAGAACGTGCTTACGGCTCCGTCGTTCGACAAGGAACAGCTCGAAATCATGAAGGCCAATTTTGTGACGTCTTACGAACGCCGTCATGAAACGCCGTCCAAGGTGCTGGCCGAGCTTAAGAGCAAGGTGAACTACCTGCCGAACCCGCGTCTCTGGGATGCCAATTCCGCAGAATACAAGGCCGTGACCGCCGCCGACGTGAAGCGTCTTGCCAAGGGCGTGTTCTCTTCGAAGCGCATTGTCTTTGCACTTTCGGGCGATGTCCAGAAGGATTCCGCAGTCGTGATGCTCAAGAAGTTCTTTAGCGAATGGAATGTCGCTCCGCAGGCGGCCGAAAAGGCTGCCCCTGCACCGCTTGCTTTTGCCCGCAAGCCCGGTGTCTATGTGGTCGACAAGGATATCACTCAGGCGAACATTTCGATGAATCAGCCGTTCGTGAAGCGTCCGCATCCGGATTATTACCCGACGGCCGTGGCTAGCTTTATTCTGGGTGGCGGAAGCTTCAGCTCCAGACTCATGAACCGCGTTCGCAGTGACGAAGGCCTTGCCTATAGCGTCTACAGCACGGTCGGCAACGACTATCGCGACACCGCTATGACGACGATCGCCCTCCAGACGAAGGTCGAAACGGTGGACTTTGCCTTGAAGCTCGTCTTTGAAGAAATTGAAAGGCTTGCAAAGGATGGCCCCACGGATGACGAACTCACCCAGGCAAAGAAGTCCCTGATCGAGAGCTTGCCGAGCCTGTTCGATTCTCCTGCATCGACCGCCTCCATTTTTGCAAGAGGAGAAATGGTTGGCAAATCGGATGATCATTATTTAGATTATGTTAAGGAAGTCAATGCGGTGACCGCAGAACAGGTCAAGGCGATGATTGCGAAGTACTTCGACAAGCAGAAGATGACCATCTCGATTGTCGGTCCTGTCGCCATGTTCGATTCGCTGAAGCCTTTTACGGTGATCCCGCTGGATAGTCTTGAATTCAGGTAATCTTGAGGAGGCGAGGACTTATGCGTAACATCCGGTTGAATCTTTCGTTATCGATGTGGATTTTTGTCCTCGTCTTGATTTTGGGTTCGTCCTTGTCCTTTGCGACAAAGACCATTTCTACGTCGGATGTTCCCCGTAAGCTACTCCTTAAAAAGACGAAGAACAGCGATGATGATATGCGCTCGTTCTGTTCCGGGATGTACAAGTGCCTCGATATGAAGTACGAAGCCTGTACGGAAAAAGAAATGAAGCCGTGGCCGAAGGTCGAATACGACAAAGAATTTTGCGGCCCTTACAAGGAAATTGTCAAACGTGGCTTTTCGACGGACGTGAAGGCGAATATGATGGTGGACGTGTTCATGCGTCTGGGACGCCAGTACAGGGCCGTTTATTCGAGCGAAGGTACGCTCCCGCTCGAAGTCAGCGAAATCAGGTTCCTGTTCGACAACATGCCGTTTACGGCGGATCTTATCAACGCCTATCTCGAAACGGAATACACGCTGGAATACAATAGTCTCGATCGCCGCTATTTTTCGGGAAGCAACGGCAACGGACTTTCTGGTGACTTTTACTGGGCCTTGCAGGATAGCGTTGGCCAAAAGTCCGTGCTTCGTAATATGTTCTTTGGGTACGGCTATGCGCAGATTTTAAAGTGGTCCTTGAAGGGAACTGCTGTCGCCTACCTGGATATGGACTTGGTCGCTCCGAGGAAGCTTAAGTACAAGCTGACGGCATTTGTGTTTCCCGGAAATTCCGTGCTCAATTCCATCATGCAGTTGCGCGTGTTCAAGAGCGTCGTGAATTCGAAAATTGACGATGTCGTGAACGACATCAAGAAGGCTGCTGGCATGTACTATGGCGGTAACCGTCGCCCCATCGCCAAAAGCAAAAAGTTGCAGACCCCCGAAAATGCACGCCATATCGCTGAATTTGACAGTGTAGTTGCTGGCGCTCCCTGGACGCTCGGAGATGCCTTGCGCAAGGAAAAACAACAGAGGGAACTTTCAATGCCTCCCTCCAAGTAATTCGTGAATGTTTAAAAATAAAGGATTAAAAAATGAGTGAATCGAAGGATTTGGAATCGCTGCTTGCACGTGTCACTGAAAGACGCCGTGAGTTGTTGACCTCTGTCGTCAACCGCCGTACAAGGCATTTCTGCATGGTGCTCGAAGACCTGTTCGATCCGCACAACATTTCGGCCGTCATCCGTACCGCAGAAGTCTTTGGCCTCCAGGATGTCCATATCATCGAAGAAGACAATGCCTATAGCGTGAACAAGTCCATCTTGAAGGGATCCTACAAGTGGATGAGCCTTTATCTGTACAAGAAGCGTATGCTTTGTATGGAAAAGCTCCGCGAAAAGGGCTACAAGATTGCAGTGGCCAGCACGAACACCACGAATTCCGTGCTCGACCTCGATTTGAGCCAGCCGATGGCTTTTTACCTGGGCAGCGAATTCCACGGGAACCATCCCGATACGCTTGCCCATGCCGATTATGAATTCAAGCTTCCGCAGTATGGCATCACCGAATCGATGAACGTTTCTGTGGCCGGTGGCGTTTTGATGACTTACCTCGACGTGTTCATGCAGAAGCAGGGCCGCGAAAAGTTTGCGCTTCCGCAGGCTGAACGCGACGCCTTGTTGCTCGACTGGCTCGACCGCCATGTGAACGGTATCGAGACGAACAGCCCGATCGTGAGAATCGGGGAGTAGTTTTGGACTTCGGAGTTCTTGACTCCGAATGATTCTTGTCAAGCTTCGGAATCCGATTCTTCCTCGTCAGGGGAATCGGATTCGTTGTTTAATGGAGCTTCCGAATCGAAAGAGAGACTTTCGTCGAACACGTATCGTGGACGATAGCGTTCTTCTAGTTCTTTGGCATCGGTGTCGGTCACTTGGACATCTCGCAAGTGTCGGGCTCCTGTACCGCACGGGATAAGCCTGCCCACAATCATATTTTCCTTAATGCCCTTAAGTGGATCGACCTTGCCTTCGATGGAGGCGATTGTCAGAATTTTTTGGGATTCCTGGAACGATGCAGCAGAAATGAAGCTGTCCGTTGCAAGGGAAGCCTTTGTGATACCAAGGAGCATCGATTGATACTTAGCTTCAGCCTTACCGAGAGCGCGCAGACGTTCGTTTTCGGTACGGAGACGGGTCTTGGAAATTTCTTCGCCTGGCAAGAATTCTGATTCACCCGAATCCGTGATGCGGACCTTGCGCATCATCTGACGAACGATACATTCGATGTGCTTATCTGCAATAGCCACACCTTGCAGGCGATACACTGCCTGGATTTCGTTCACC
>CACZAD010000011.1 GCA_902779055.1 Fibrobacter succinogenes
GTCCGCAGAAATGGACGTGAGCTGCGTGTTCTGCGGTGGCAAGGGCTGCCGTCGTTGCAAGGGCACGGGCTGGATGGAAATCGGTGGTTGCGGCTCTGTGGACCCGAACGTGTTCAAGAACTGCGGCATCGATGCTGAAAAGTTCACTGGCTTTGCTTTCGGTTTCGGTCTTGACCGTATCGCCATGCTCCGTCACGAGATTCCGGAAATTGGCCTCCTGACCGCTAACGATCAGAGATTCCTGAGCCAGTTCTAGATTAGACGAAAGAACGCCGCTTCGCGGCTTCAGACGACAAATGCGTAAGGCGAGAGAAGCGCCAATGCGAGCATTGGCATTTCCGAGCCAAGCATTTGGGGCTTGTCCCAAAGACGAAAGATTAAAAAAGCGAACCGTTGAGGTTCGTTTTTTTGTAAAAGGCGATCCCGGCACAGAGGCCGGGATGACAACGCAGGGATGTTCCGTTTCTCCCCCATTACGGCACCCGGCACAGGGGCCGGGGTGACATTAAGAAGCCGGGATGACAACGCAAAAAAAATAGCGGGCAAAAAGCCCGCCATTTTTCAGACTTCTAACTGTCTACTTCCTACTGTCTACTCTCTTAAGAACGGCTGTAGTCGTCCTGCATGCGGATGATGTCGTCCTCGCCGGTGTATTCGCCGACCTGGACTTCAACAATCACGAGCGGGAGCTTACCTTCGTTCTGCAAGCGATGAACCGTGCCCGACGGAATGTAAGTCGATTCGTTCGGACGCACGTAGAACACCTTGTCGCCAACAGTGCAAGTAGCCGTACCGCTCACAACGACCCAGTGTTCCGAACGATGCAAATGCTTCTGCAACGAGAGGCGTTCGCCCGGACGGACAACAATGCGCTTCATCTTGTAGCGATCCGTCGATTCAAGCACGGAGTACGTGCCCCACGGACGGTTGACCGTCTGCGGAACAGTCGGCAAGTCAGAGCCGCGAGCCTTGAGTTCGTCAACCACCTTCTTGACCTTCTGGCTGCTAGCAAGCGGAGCCACCAAAAGTGCATCCGGCGTA
This sequence comes from Fibrobacter succinogenes, assembly GCA_902779055.1. Taxonomy (GTDB): domain Bacteria; phylum Fibrobacterota; class Fibrobacteria; order Fibrobacterales; family Fibrobacteraceae; genus Fibrobacter; species Fibrobacter succinogenes_K. Next base: position 1,042 of record CACZAD010000011.1, read on the forward strand.
TCCACGATAAGCATATTGTCGAGATCGATCGTGCAAATCTGGCGCTGGCCGCCAAGAACGAGGGAGTTCTTGGAACCAATGGCCAAGTGCTTTGCATTCACGTTGTTGCCAGCTTCGTCGTGTTCGTATTCGCCATAAAGGGAATCGAAAGCGCCAAGGTCAGACCAACCGATATCACTCGGAACGACCTTCACCTTGGAAGACTTTTCCATCACGGCATAGTCGATGGAATTCGACGGGATGTTCATCATGTCGTCATGATCGACGCGAACCAGGGATTCCCTGTTTTCCTTCTTGGCGTTGGCATAAGCGATCTTTGCGGCATTCAAAATATCCGGAGAGAACACTTCAAGTTCGCTGAGGAACGTCGAAGCCTTGAAGCAGAAGATGCCGCTGTTCCAGAAGAATCTTCCAGAAGCAACATACTTCTTGGCCGTTTCCAAATCCGGCTTTTCGACAAAACGCTTGACATCATCGCCGTTCGCTTCGATATAGCCGTAACCGGTTTCCGGGCCCGTCGGCGTAATACCGAACGTCACAAGATAGCCTTGTTCTGCAAACTTTTCTGCCTTGTGCAAGCATTCTTCGTAAGCGTCAGCCTTGCGAATCACGTGGTCCGACGGAGAAACGAGGACGATATCGTCCGGGTTCAGGCCAAGGCAAGCGAGCGCGATTGCCGGAGCAGTATTGCGGCCCACAGATTCCAGGAGGAAGCGAGCATTGTTTGCATGGACTTCTTCAAGCTGGTCCTTGGCCAAAAAATACTGTTCTGCATTGCTGACAATGTACTGGGCACTGCAAATGCGAGAATTGGTTTTTACCGTGCGCTGGAACAAGGACGCACCGTCAAAAAGACGGGCGAACTGTTTCGGCATTAGGGAACGGCTAATCGGCCAAAGGCGAGTGCCGCTACCACCACACAAAATCAAGTTAATCATTATTTTAACCTAAGATAGATTACTTCCAACCGTTATTATGAATTTGCTGGAAGTAGTAACCCATATCAACACTCTGCTTAACAAAGTTCATTGTCGGCGTAATCAAGTTGATAAGGCGGTTCCACGTTGCAATACCAGAAGCATCCACATATACAATATCGCGCGGGTTCAGCTCGAAGCGGTCCGCCAAAGCAAGAGCCATGGCGTTCTTCGCATCCAACTGATAAATATCGACCTTCGCGTCAGAAGTATTTCTGATAACATAAATATCCTTCGGCGAAGCATACATCACCTGCAAGCCACCAGAAGCAGAAATCGCTTCGGCCAACGACAGGTTGTAATTCATACGAACAACGCCCTGCCTTCCGACTTCACCAAGAACATAGACCTTCCTGTCTCTTTCGGTATCGGATCTTAACGGGACAAACAGCTGGTCACCCGGCTTCACGAGGATGCGGTCGATAGCAACATTATCGTTGAAAGCGCGGAGATAATCGATGTTGTAGACCTTGTCGCCACGGCGGAGCTGCACGAACGACGGATCAGCACTTTCTACGAAACCACCCACTTCAGCAATCACGTCAGGGATCGTCATCGGGTTTTCGTCAAACGTCACGTAGCCCGGCTTATTCACGGCACCGGACACAAAAGCCTTGCGGCTGTGGTAACCCGTTACGCGGACATCCACCTGCGGATCGTTAAGGATCTTGTCCGAGAGGCGCTTGGTAATTTCGAGGCGGAGTTCCTGAGCGGTAAGACCAGCAACCTGAAGTTCACCGGCATACGGATAGAAAAGCTTACCGTCGGTCGTCACCTTCTGGCCAGCGGACTGGTACTGCCCCATCGGAGAAGTCAATTCCGGATGTTCCCAGACAACCACCTGGACCATATCCAGAGGTCCAATCCTGTATTCCAGTTCAGGAAGGGTATCCACCATCAAGTCAGCCACATTGCCAATAGTCGGGTTAACAGGCACCTGAACCGGTTCGCCCATGTCACCCTTTTCGATAGAATGCAACTTGTACGTGATTCCGTTAAAAGTCGTGGAATCCGAAGAAATGTCCATTCGCATCTGAGGAGCGGCAAAGCAGCCATTCAAGATGGCAGCAGCAACCCCACAAAGCGCAATACCAATTTTATTCATATGTTACCTTTTTAGAATTATTTTGCGGCTTCACTTTGCCTAATCTTTTCGACCCAATACGGAGTCAGCTTGGAAATAAAGTTCCACGCCAAAATAAAAGCATTTTCGGGCCTTCTGTAAGGGTCAGGAATATCGACCTGGTGCGATTCTCCATAGCGGAACACTTTACCTTCCAACCAAGGATATTTGTGCAAAAGCTCCCTTTTATGGCCATTTTCCATCACTAAAATCAAGTCAGCCCATTTGAGAATGTCCAAATTGATCTGACGAGCCCTGTGGGCACTCATATCGATACCATGCTGCAAGGCGATTTTCTGCGATATTTCGTGAGCAGGATTATCGACCAAAGCGCCGAGACCTGCACTCATCACATTAAAATCGGGCCCGAGTTCCTTTTTAAGGAGGTACTCCCCTGTCGGGCTGCGGCAAATGTTCCCAGTACAAACGACAAGAATATTTTTCATGCGGTATAATTTAGAAAAGTTTTTCGTAGGCTTTTTGGTTTATAAATCAAAAGCAAAGCCAAGATCTTTCAAAAGCGGATTTTTGGTATCCTTTTCGGAAAGGAGCGGTTCAAAGCCCTCGCCGACCGGCCACTTGATACCAATTTCCGGATCGTTCCACATCAGGCCACCTTCATCGCCAGGTGCATAAAAACGCGTGCACTTGTAAACGAACGAAGCCGTTTCGGAAAGCACCACAAAACCGTGGGCAAAGCCTTCGGGAATGTAGAACTGCTTCTTGTTTTCGGCAGAGAGCGTGACACCCACCCACTTGCCAAAAGTCTTGCTGTTCTTGCGGAGGTCCACAGCGACGTCATAGACTTCGCCTTCAATCACGCGGACAAGCTTGCCCTGCGGATTCTGCTTCTGAAAATGGAGACCGCGAAGGACCCCCTTGCGGGAGCGGGATTCGTTATCTTGTACAAAATCCACATCAATGCCACCTTCGGCAAAATCACGCTTGCTATAGGTTTCCATGAAATAACCGCGGGCATCGCCAAACACGGTCGGCTCGATGATCTTCACACCTTCAATTTCAGTGTTGATGAAATTAAACTTTCCCATTTTCTTTTTTCCTGTCTACTTCCAACTGTCTACTAACGATTCTTATACATCGTCTCGTAATACTTTTCATAGTCACCGCTGGTGATGTTGTCCAGCCATTCCTGGTTGTCCAAGTACCAGCGCACGGTTTTTTCAATGCCTTCTTCGAACTGCAACGACGGCTCCCAACCGAGTTCCTTCTGGAGCTTGGTGGAATCGATGGCATAGCGGGCGTCATGGCCCAGGCGGTCCGTCACATACGTAATAAGGTTCAAGTCTTCGCCTTCGGCTCGGCCAAGGAGCTTATCGACGGTCTTGATGACGACCTTGATGATGTCGATGTTCTTCCATTCGTTAAAGCCGCCGATGTTGTAGGTTTCGGCAATCTTTCCATTGTGGAAAATCACGTCAATCGCGCGGGCGTGGTCTTCGACAAAGAGCCAGTCGCGAACATTTTCGCCCTTGCCGTAAACCGGGAGCGGCTTCTTGTGGCGGATGTTGTTGATGAAGAGCGGAATAAGCTTTTCGGGGAACTGGTACGGACCGTAGTTGTTGGAGCAGTTCGTCACGATGGTCGGCATGCCGTAAGTATCGTGGAATGCTCGAACGAAGTGGTCGGAGCCAGCCTTCGATGCGGAATACGGACTGTGCGGCGTATACTTGGTCGTCTCGTAGAAGAAGTCGTCACCGTAAGCCAAGTGGTGTTCCGAGCTGGAGGCCGTCGTCGTAAACGGAGGCGTGATGCCTTCCGGGTGGTTCATCTTGAGGGCGCCGTAAACTTCGTCCGTCGAGATGTGGTAAAAACGCTTGCCCTCGTACTTTTCGGGGAGGCTTTCCCAGTAGAGCTTCGCGGCCTGGAGGAGGCTCAAGGTGCCCATAACGTTAGTGCGGGCGAAGGTGAACGGATCCTTGATGGAACGGTCTACGTGGCTTTCGGCAGCAAGATGGATGATGCCATCGACCTGTTCGTCCTGCATAAGCTTGTAGAACGCATCAAAGTCGCAAATATCCATCTTCACAAACTTGTAGTTCGGCTTACCTTCGACATCCTTGAGGTTTGCGAGGTTTCCCGCATACGTGAGCTTGTCGAGGTTGATAATCTTGTACTCGGGGTATTTGTTGACAAAAAGGCGAACCACATGGCTCCCAATAAAACCAGCACCACCGGTAATGACGATAGATCGTTTCATGCTTTTCTCCAATTATTCGCCGATAATATAGAAAAGAACAAATGCGGAAAAAAAAGAACCCGGCAAAAAGAGCCGAGTTCCTTTTGAACAAACCGAAGTTCGCTTAATCCAATTGCTGCATTGAGGCCGATTACTGATCCAACGCCTGGCATTCAGCCAGATGATTGACACACCAATTATCAATAGCGGGTAAAAAGATCTGATTATACGCACGTTGAGCCAAGAACATATTATTTTTGAACTGATCGCCACCAAAAACAGTACCGGCCAAAATAGTTTGATTCTGTTTACCTTTATTCCAAACAGCAATGCAGTATGTAATAGAATTCTGCACAGTAGACCATACACTATTAGTATTTAGTTCTCTCGAAACAGCCGTAGCAGTATTTGCGTTTTTCACCTGTTTAATTTCCAAAAAGTTGGTATTGCGATCAGGATTGAAGCCTCTATTGTCGCAGTGGACCGTGTAATGAGGAGGATTTTGATCAACGGAACAATTATAAAGAGGAAGAGTAATAGCACGTATCAAATCAGGTTCTTCACGAGCATACCCACCCATCGACTTATCTACACTGCACGTACCAACGGCATACATTTTTCCATTATTAGTACCATACATATGAGTACCATAAGACGAGTTCATCCGCATCTTGATGGCACCAACTTGAAAATTATAAGTTATAGATTCAGATAGCGGCATCTGATAAGCATAGGGCTGATCAATATTTGGATAATAAGAATTACTGCCACTCTTAGCCAACAAAGCGGCGTTTTGCGATTCATTTTTCACTTCATTGGTAGAAGCAACAGAGTTATCAAGGCCTGCATCAGAACAGCCCATCATTGCCAATGCCAAAACGGCAGCAGACAGAGTAATCTTTTTCATATTTATCTCCTTTATTAGAAAAAGTATAAAATAAAATAAACTATTACTACTTTATTTTCAAGAGTAAACTAATATCAAACATTTAATTTCAAGAAACTTTATTTTAACAAAATATTTTTATATTACATACTAATTACAAAAATTCATTACATTTTAAAATTTATTTATATTTTTACAAATAAAGAAATCTATATATAAAAAGAGCCTAGCACATAGCCAGGCTCTCCATCTTTAATATTTAAGCATTATCACACAATTATATTCTAGTGCAATCGCATTATTTTCACAAACAGATTCTTATGTTCTTGCGTAACATTCATAATCACGTTTGAGCCATACAGTTGGCGAAGATTTTCCACAACGAGTTCGGAACCATCCATCGTGCGCTCGAGCAGCAGGCTCCCTATAGGCGAGAAGACCCGGACAACCTTTTGGCCCTGTTGCGGGGCATAGACGTAAATAGCATCATTTTGCGTGTTCACACGAACGCCCTGAGCCGTAAATTTCGGAGATACGCCAACAGGAGCTTCGCTCGAACTCGATTCGACATTTTCAGAAGACGACGATTCCGCATCGGAACTCGAGGATGTCTCCTCCGAACTAGACGAAATTTCTTCCAAACTTGAAGATTCTTCAGAACTCGACGAAACGGACTCAGAGCTAGAGGATTCTACAGAGCTTGAAGAAACTTCCTCAGAACTAGAACTTTGCGTTTCAGACGAAGACGATTCAGGTTCACTGCTTGACGAAGACTCTTCGGAACTTGAGGAAACGACTTCAGAACTCGAAGACTCCGGCTCTTCAATAGAAGAACTAGATTCCAACGAAGAACTAGAAGATTCCTCGTCAGAGCTTGAAGATTCAACTTCAGAGCTTGAGGACGATTCCGGTTCACTGCTCGAAGATACGACCTCCGAACTAGATGAGCTTTCGGAAGACGACGATTCAACAGAAGAACTGGACCATTCAATCGTCGGGCATGAAGACGCATTCATGCAAACATTAAACATAGCGTATTCATGATTTCCGGATTCCATAATGCTCGAAATAGCGATATTCGCATTGTGCCCATTCCAAAAGACAAACTTGTTGAATTCGGTCACTTTTCCGCTCCCAGGGAACGGAACTTCACGCGCATTCAGCGAATAATAGTCTCTTTCAGCGTCGTATTTTTCAGGAACAGCCTCCACGATGTCAACATACATATGATCCCCATCCTCATTGACGCGTTCATACAGCCACACTCTGGAATCATAGTCAATATGCCATATTAACATTCCTGAATTATATTGATCAACATCCCAACCCTTCATCGATCTATATTCAAGCAAGAATAATTCATTCGAATTGTTTGGGTTGGTAACGCTATAAGCCACATTCTTTTCAATTTTATCCAAATACAATGGGCCGCTCTCGCTGAGTTCAGTTGGCGTAAGCCAACCCAACGACATTCTTTCGAAGGCCGAATAATTCGGAGGAGCGCAGCCTCTTACATTTTGTGGATTGCTTGGGCAGTTATGACTGCCTGCATCCATGACATCCCAAGTACCGGGAGTTTTATGCTTATTCTCGCCACGAACATCATAATGGTCTTCCAGGCCCAAAAGATGGCTAAGTTCGTGAACAAAGGTTCCAATTCCATCCAAGATACTTGTAGACTCGTCACGATTATAGGCACCCGCTGAAATTTCTACAGAACTTGAATAATAGTTAACCATCGAGGTATTATGGCCCCACAATTGAGAGCAATTCAAGCACCCTGCATGAGGCCAAAGAGCCTCCTCAACACGTGTGCCATTCGAGCTAACGCCAGCAACAATAAAAGCAGCATAGCTAATGACATAACCTCCGCCATACAGCTTCATATCAATTTCGTCCCAATTAACCAAGCTTTGCGCTTCTTTCATGGCACTTTCATTCTTGCTTCCATACTGACTCCTTTTTTTCGAAAGAGTCACCGGTCCATACACATCAAAAGTAGGCCGGAACTGTCCATTGGAATTTTGTATAAAATAATCTCTTACGCTACCCAAATTATAATATTCATTATACCCTTCCTTATTCAGGTAATCCGTATATTGCGCCACGGGATCCGCGCTCTTGAATTTCACATCAGCATACTCTACAAGAATTACAGGAATCCTGACATCGCCCAGCGTTTTAAACCGGTTATAGGCAGGCATTCGTTTTACCGCAGAATTCACCTGCTTCGGGATTTCATTTTGGAGAGGCTGTTCAAGCGACGCTTCATTCAGCAATTTATCATAAATGGATTTCTGATCAAGACTCGAAAGGAACAAAGCATCGGCATCGCTCCGTTCGCTAGCATTTTTCGCATAGACTCCTGAAGATTTCCCATTTTCATCGGCATAGGCATAAAAGCCCAGCGCATCTTTCTGCAATATGTATCCATCAACCGTTTTGAAAACGTGGAACCATTCATTACCCTCCTGGAGTACCTCAACGGTCGTTCCATCAGGCTGTTTCAACGAAAACGGGACATCACTTGCCGGATTCGCAAAGCTCTGCATCGCCAGCATCAATAATGGCAATGCAATTTGAAATATTTTCATTTTTTCCTCTTTCTTATTTTGCTAAACGTTAACGTCCACCAATCATCCCTGTAAACAAGGCCTTATTTCCTAGAGTTACAGACAAGACCAAGTTCATTTTTCCAAGCGCAGGGTCACTGACAACGAGCTCAGAGCCATCCATCGAGCGTTCGAGCAGCAAACCGCCGATAGGCGAGAAGATTCGGACTACTTTTCGGCCCTGCTGCGGAGCATAGACGTAAACAGCCCCATTCTGAGCATTCACGCGAACACCCTGAACCACCTTTTTAGAGGCGATTCCAGAAGAGGCTTTGCTAGAACTCGATTCAGCCTTCTTAGAAGACGATGACTTTTCTTTAGAACTTGAAGAAACAGCCTTGGAACTTGAAGATTTTTCCTTAGAACTAGACGAAATCGCCTTGGAGCTTGAAGACGTTCCCTTAGAACTAGACGAGACCGCATGAGAACTTGAGGAAACTTCCTTAGAACTGGAAGAAGGTGCGTTGGAACTTGACGACAGTTCCTTTGAGCTTGAAGAAATCGCAGAACTTGACGATTCCTCGGAGCTAGACGACTGTTCAGACGAAGACGATTCAGGAACACTGCTAGACGAGATCGTTTCGGAACTTGAAGAAACTTCCTCGGAACTAGAAATTTGCATATCGGACGAAGAAGATTCCGGTTCGCTACTTGATGAAGATTCTTCAGAACTCGACGATTCTTCGGAACTTGAAGATTCTACGTCAGAACTAGAAACCGGCAATTCAGACGAACTCGAAACTTCTACAGACGAACTTGATTCAATGCGAACATTAAACGTGACATATTCCTTATCCTCAGATTCCTTTATATCAGAAAGCGTAATTCCCATATTCCGCCCATCCCAAAAGACAAACTGATCAAATTCAGTCACATTCGCCTTTCCAGGGAACGGATATGAAGCATAATTTTTCGTAGCAGCCTCTTCGATATCAACACGCATATGCTTTCTGTCATTATTGGGACTATACGATTTCCAATCAGAACGTTCATAATCAATGTGCCAAATCAACATTCCTGAATTCGGCAATTCAGAATTCCACCCCTTATTTGTTCGATATTCCAGCACAAAGAATTCATCTGGGTTCTCTTGATTAGTGACTTGATAAGCCACATTCTCCTCAACTTTTTCCAATTTTACGGAGCCTTCAAAATCAAGTTCAACCGGCGAAAGCCATTCCAAAGACAAGCGTTCAAATGCGGAATAAAGCGGAGGTGCGCAATTATGAGCTTCTTCTTTATTTTCCGGACAATTATGCACACCTTGATCCATAACGTCCCATACATACGGCGTTCCGTGATCCCAGCTATCATTACGTGTAGTGACGTACAAATCAGGCAAACCAAGAGCATGGCTAAATTCATGAACCATCGTACCAATACCCTCAAGAATATCTGTGTTTTCATCTTCGTAATATGCGGAAGCATTTATTTCATTGGCACAAGCATATTTATAGCCAGTCACACCATTTCCCAATTCTACGTCAGGATCCAAATGACCCATATGCGGCCAAACAGCCTCTTTCAAGCCCGAGCCAGCAGCACCAACACCGGCATAAATCATGCCAATATAATCAACCCAACTATTACCATCTTTATTATACAAACTAAAATCAATTTGATCTTTCAACAAATCCAACGCTTCGATTAAAATCTGTTTTCCCCCTTCGGTATTTACCTTATTGCCAGAAGCCGTATTATAAGAAGCACGCGTCCCAGAAACAGCGACAGGCCCATACACATCAAAAACAGGGCGGAATATGCCGCTGGAACTGTTTATAAAGTAATCCCTGACACTTCCCTTATTATAATATTCATTATACCCTTCTTTATTCAAAAAATCATTAAACTGGGCTTTAGGATTCGCGCTTTTGAACTTTATATCGGCATATTCGACAAGAACAACAAGCACTCGGACTTCGCCACGCGTAATCGTAGTATTGACGTAAGGCATACGCATGATTCGCGAGTTCGACAACATAGGAGCTGCATCGACCTTATATTTTTCGTCACGGAAAGCCTCATCTTTCATTTTTACATAAATCGATCGTTCATCAAGGCTCGCAAGAAATTCTTTATCGGCCTGGCTTCGAGCCCCTGCATTTCGAGCGTATATTCCGGATGACTTTCCATCGGCTCCGGCATAAGCGTAAAAGCCACGCTCATCTTCTTGCAGAATATAGCCATCCGCTGTTTCATAAAAATGAAAATATTCATCTCCCACTTGACGAACCTGGATTGTCGTCCCGTCAGGCTGTTTCAGCGGAAATGTTACGTTACTGGCTGGAATTGAAAAACAGTATGCAGCCAAAACCAATATTGGCAATACGAACCGTACAAGGTTCATCGTTCCCCTCCTTATTTTTTGAGATCCTGTTGGGATAATATAACAAAAACTTTCTTTATACAAAGAAAGCCCGGCCGCAAAGCCGGGCAAAATAGCGATTAGAGCTGCAACGCCAACAAATTAGTAATGGATTTTTCCTTCGGCGACCTTGCGCAGATGTTGTCCATAAGGCGACTTGCCGTACTTGGCTGCCGATTCCAGCAGCTTTTCCTTGCTGATCCAGCCATTGATGTAAGCAATTTCTTCAACTGCCGAAATTTGAATACCCTGGCGATTTTCGACCATTTTCACGAACTCGCCCGCTTCGATGAGGCTATCCATCGTGCCCGTATCAAGCCATGCAAAGCCTCGGCCCAGGAGTTTCACGTCCAGTTCACCCATTTCGAGATAGGTCTTGTTGAGATCCGTGATTTCCAGTTCGCCACGGGCGCTTGGTTTTTGTGCCTTGGCAAACTTTGCGACTCGGTTGTCGTAGAAATAGAGCCCCGTAATGGCATAATTGCTCTTCGGTTCCTTCGGTTTTTCTTCCACCGAAATCACCTTGCCGCTCTTGTCAAACTCCACGACGCCAAAGCGTTCCGGGTCTTCGACGTAATAGCCGAACACGCTTGCACGTCCGTTTTCTTCGGCATTCTTGACGGCAGCCTTCAAAAGCGGGCTAAAACCGTTTCCGTAGAAGATGTTGTCGCCAAGCACCATCGCGCAGCAATCGTCTCCGATAAATTCCTCGCCAAGAATAAACGCCTGGGCAAGTCCATCCGGGCTCGGCTGCACCTTGTAGCTCAAGTTGAGGCCCATAGCAGAACCGTCGCCAAGCAAGCGTTCAAAATTCGGCAAGTCCGTCGGGGTCGAAATGATGAGGATATCACGAATACCCGCCAACATGAGCGTTGACAACGGATAATAGATCATCGGCTTGTCATAGACCGGCAACAACTGCTTCGATGTAACCATCGTAAGCGGATACAGACGTGTGCCGGAGCCCCCAGCGAGTACGATTCCTTTCATTACAAATCTCCTTTCATTTGAAAATAGTAAACTTATTTCGATTCATTTTCAAAAGAGTTATCTTTGGGCCATTATGGCAGAGCAAAACAAGGCGAACCTCAAGTATTATATCGATGAACTGGTAAATAGAGTCCAGGGTAGGCGCTCGGACATTACGGCCGAAGATGTCCTGGAACAATTTATGATGTGGGCAGAAGCTCGCGGAACGACGCTTTACCCCGCCCAGGAAGAAGCAATCCTGGAACTTTTGGATGGCAAGAACGTTATCCTCAACACGCCGACCGGTAGCGGAAAGTCGATGGTCGCATTGGCGCTCCATTTTGATAGTCTTGTACACAACCGCCGTAGCGTTTACACCTGTCCCATCAAGGCTCTCGTGAACGAAAAGTGGATGGCGCTCTGCAAGGAATTCGGAGCCGAAAACGTCGGGCTTTCGACCGGCGATGCAACAGTCAACCGCGACGCCCCCATCATCTGCTGCACGGCAGAAATCCTTTCGAATATGGCGCTCTGCGAAGGCGAAACGCTCACCATCACGGACATCGTGATGGACGAGTTCCACTACTACTCCGACCGCGAACGCGGAGTCGCCTGGCAGGTTCCACTTTTGACACTCCCGCAGTCACGCTTTCTCTTGATGAGCGCGACCGTCGGTGCGACCGAATTCTTCGAACGCGATATGACCAAGCATACGGGTCGCGAATCCGTGACCGTCCGCTCCACGCAACGTCCGGTGCCGCTCGACTTCAGCTACAGCACCACTGAAATTTCGTCCGAAGTGCAAAAGCTCGTGAACGAGGGCAAGGCTCCCGTTTACGTCGTCCATTTTACGCAGGCCGCCGCCGCCAGCAACGCCCAGAACTTCATGAGTCTTGACCTCTGCACCAAAGAAGAAAAGGCCAAGATCAACGAAGCCATTAAAGAGATCCGTTTTTCGAGTCCATACGGCCCGGATGTCAAGCGCTGGCTCAAGCAGGGCATCGGCATCCACCACGCAGGGCTCTTGCCCAAGTACCGCATCCTCTGCGAAAAGCTCGCCCAGCAAGGGCTTCTCAAGGTCATCTGCGGCACGGACACGCTCGGCGTAGGCGTGAACGTTCCTATCCGCACGGTTCTCTTCACGCAGCTCTGCAAGTACAGCGGCGACAAGACGGCCATTCTCACCGCCCGCGACTTCCACCAGATTGCAGGACGCGCCGGGCGTAAAGGCTTTGACAATGTCGGTTACGTCGTTGCCCAGGCTCCGGAGCACGTGATCGAGAACTTGAAGCTCGAAGCCAAGTCCCGCACGACCGGCAAAAAATTCCAAAAGCGAAAGCCGCCCGAACACGGCTACATTCCTTTTGACGAAAATACGTTCAAGCGCCTGATTGACTCCGCACCGGAACCGCTGACCTCAAGTTTCCAGGTGAACCACGGGATGCTCCTCAACATCTTGAGCCGCCCGACGGACGGTTGCCGCGCCATGCGCACGCTCCTCAAGGACTGCCACGAAAGCGCCTCGAGCAAAAAGCAGTTGCAGCACCGCGCCTTCTTGTTATTCCGCAGCCTCGTCGAAAAGAAGATCATCGAGTTCGTGCCCGCCGTCGCCGAAGGCTACAGCCATCTGCGCGTCAATATGGACCTGCAAGACGACTTTTCGATGAACCAGCCGCTTTCGCTGTACCTGCTCGACACGCTCCCCAAGCTCGACCGCGACAGTCCCGAATACGCGTTAGACGTCATCACCTTGTGCGAGAGCATTCTCGAAAATCCCGAAGCAATCCTGCGCATCCAGCAGAGCAGGGCACGCGACGCCCGCATGAACGAACTCAAGGCGCAAGGCATGGAATACAACCAGCGTCTTGAAGAACTCGAGAAAGTCGAATACCCCAAACCGCTCAGAGATTTCATCTACGACACTTTCGACGAATTTGCCGAAATCCACCCCTGGGTAGACGAAAACATCGAGCCCAAGTCCATCGTACGTGAGATGTTCGAGAATTTCACGACATTCAGCGGTTACGTGAAGCAATACAACTTGCAGCGCATGGAAGCAATTTTGCTCCGCCATTTGAACGGCGTTTACAAGGTGCTTTCTCAGACCGTACCCGACGGCTACAAGAACGAAGAACTCCTGGAAATGCAGGACTACCTCGGCGAAATGATCCGCCGCGTGGACTCGAGCCTCTTGGAAGAATGGGAAAAGATGGCGCACCCGGAAGATTACCAGAAGCGCTTGGACGAAGGCGCTTCCGAAGACGAAGTCGAAAAGGCTTTCGGTGCAGACAAAGCCGCCGCAGACATCACGTACGACAAGAAGCGATTCCTCAACATGGTACGCCAGCGCATTTTCCAGATTATGATGAGTTTGCAAAAGCAGGACTTTTCGGACGTTCTGGACAGCCTCGCCGACGACCTTGCCGAAGGCGAACTTTTGGCGGACGCCGAAGGAACGCCGTGGACCGAGAAGCGCCTCCTCGAAATTATGGCCGCCTACACCGCCGAACATCACAGGTTCCGTATGGACGTGGAGGGCCGTTCCCTCACCCACACCATCGTCACTTACGACGGCAACATTATGCAAATCCAGCAGATGCTGCAGGACGAAGAAGGATTTAACGACTGGAGCATCGATTTCACGGTCAATCTCGACGAAAGCCGCGAAGCCGGAATGCCATTACTTAAACTTTCCCGTATCGGAGAAGCATAAAATAAGATAAATTAAAAAAGGGTGGTATGCGATGATATCCAAAAAGCTCTTTTTTATCAGTACCTTTTTAACCTTGGCAGGTTCCGTTTTTGCAGAAGATGCAAAAGGTTTTTCGTATTCGCTAAAAGTCGACGGAGCCTACTACGTCAAAAGCGATTACCAAAAAGGCGAAACACACTTTGCCAAACCGACAGGCCCGTTCAACGGGATCCTGACCAGAGGCACCTGGAGCGCCACCTACACGCTCCCGACTCCGCTCGGAGAAAGCGCACTCCTTTCAGGCGCAAAAGTCCAGTTCAAGGGCGGAATCGAAGTCTCGCCACTCACGCTCCGTCCGCTATTCAATATTTCATTCACGCCGTTTCCATTCCTCGTTCTGGACGTCGGTACAAGAATCGGAACCGGCTGGAACGCACTCGGTTTTGAAGGATTTTGCGAATACAAAGATGGCAAATACAAAAACCTGACCCCATTTGCACACTACTATCACGACCACTGGGTTGGCGCAACATTCCAATTCGATTGGGGTGAAATTTTCAATGGCGACTGGAATCACATCGTGATGATAGCCAACTACCGAATGATTTATCAAGGCATCACCGGTATCGACAAGGGTAAGTTCTGGGCCTGGCAAAATGTTGAAGGTTACGTGAACGGGCTCGGCTACGAATTCATTTCGATACTCGGCTACAAGATGCCCTTGTTCGTTGATATGGTTGGCGTCATGGCAGACCTTTACGGGCAATACAGCAGCAAGGATTATGGCGAAGTCGCAAGCACTTACGGCAAGTTCATGAATGCCGAAATCAGCGCCTTTGCAGAGCTCGCCTTTAACGAAAAAAACACGCTGATGGTCGCAACAAGGTTTTCGAGCCGTCGGAGTTTTACGACAGACCACAAAAAAGGCGAGGAAGAACCTCACCTTATAAAATCGGGTCGCGAATGGTACTTTGACTGTATCATTCTGAGCTGGACTCGAAAGTTCTAAGCTTCGCCTCCGAACTCAAAACCAGCTTCTTCAATCGCAGTCTTCAAAGCGGCTTCGTCAACGGAACCTTCAATGACTAGCTCCTTCTTGGAGACATTAGCCACAGCAAAGACAACTCCGTCCAACGCAAACGCGGCCTTTTCGACACAAGCCTTGCAATGGCTGCATGTCATACCGAAGACTTTATAAGTTTTCGACTTCGGTTCCGCATAATGTTCATCGTGATGTTCGTGTTCACCGCAATGGCAATGTTCATGCTCATGTTCATGAGAATGATGTTCGTGTTCGCCACAGCAGCGATGATCGTGGTCTTCGTCATGGTCTTCGCAGCCACAGTGAGAATCACCACAACCACATCCGCAATGTCCGTCACAACCTTTATGCACAAGCTTTGCATAAATCATGAACACCGCCAAAAGCCCGGCACAGATGTAATCAAACACGCCTAAAGCACCATGTCCATGGCATTCGGCAGCACCTTGCGGAAGCATCGCCGAAAGGAACGAATCCATAAAGAACGTATCGACGATAAAGCCAAAGAACATTGCGCCAAATGCAATCGAGAACAAGTAAGCGGCAAGCGTTCTCTTGCCAAAAGCCTTGCCAACCACAAGCATCGAAGCGATACTCGTCGCAGGTCCCGCCATCAAAAGCACGAGAGCAGCACCCGGCGTAATTCCTTTTGCCACAAGCGCAAGCGCAAGCGGAATGGATCCCGTAGCACACGTGTACATAGGCATAGCCAAGAGCAACACGCAGACCATGCCAAGAATCGGATATTCGCGCAAGGCAAGGAACAGTTCGTTCGGCACGAATGCAGAAATCAACGCACCGAGCAAAAGACCAATCATAAGCCACTTGCTCACATCGCCCACCATATTGACGAGGCCGTATTCGATGGTTTCGCCAACTTTTTGAACAAAAGACTTTTTCTCAGTTGTAGCATCCGCCGAAGCACCGCACCCACAATGATCGTGGTCGCCACAGCCACAATGGTCATGATCGTGATGTTCATGATGGTCGTGATGTTCCTTGTGTTCAGCAACGGCGATACCCGCAGATTCATTACGCGAAGCAACGTTCGTCAGCACGCCACCAAACATAGCCGTCACAAAAGCGGCGATCGGGCGCAGAATGGCAAACGGAAGCCCAAGCAGGGAATAAGTCGCCAAAATGGAGTCCACGCCCGTCGCAGGAGTCGAAATCAAAAAGCTCACGCTAGCGCCCTTGCTAGCGCCTTCACGCCTCAAGGCAATCGCCGTCGGAATCACGCCGCAACTGCAAATCGGAAGCGGAACGCCAAACAGCGCCGCCCAAAGCACAGACGCAAAATTCGGCTTCGAAATTTTAGGCACATAAATGCGGTTCGGCACCCAAACGTGCAAAATCCCGGCAAGCAAAAAACCGAGCAGCAAGAACGGAGCCATCTCCGAAAAGAGCGTGATAAATTCATGAACAAAAACAGATACGAATTCCATAGTTAAGCCTTCTTCTTATGTAAAATGTGGGCAAGACCCGTATTAAAGATTTCGCCGATATGTTCGTCATCCAGCGAGTAATAAATTTTGCGTCCGTCACGAGTCGGCTTGACGAGATTCGCCGTGCGCAGGATTCGCAGCTGGTGGCTCACCACGGATTGTTCGAGATTCAGTTTTTCGGCAATGGCACTCACCGACATCTCGCCCGAAAGCAGCAAGTGAATCACGCGGATGCGCGTCGTATCGCCAAAGAACTTGAAGAACTCCGAAAGTTCAAACAGGGTATCGATGGAAATGTTTTGCATCATCAAATTCTCTTTTTAATTGTTTTAATATATGAACAACAATTCATATATACATATTTTCATAGTTAATGTCAAGGCAAATACATTTGATTTTAGACCATTTGGAGCAAAGCGAGCCAAAACGAGATATTTCGTTTATTATATTTTCATTACAAGCAAGGGAGTATCCCAAAGGGATCTTATTAAAAAGGAGTTTTTATGAAGAAATTCGCAGCAGGTCTTTGGACCGTCCTCTGCGCCACAGCGGCATCCATCGCACAGCCCATCGATCAACCCGCAGAAATTTACCCGGCAGAACAAACCGACATCCAGCAGCCAGCCTTCGAAGAAACTCAGCCTGCCGCACAATCCGCAGTCCAGCAAAACTCCGACGCCGCAAGCGTTTATACAGCCAATAGCGCCGCAAGCAGCAACATCCAGGCCGCAAGCGAATCACCGGCCGCCGTCAGCAATGAGCCCCAGGCCGCAGACGAACAACCTCTGCCAGAATACATCCCCGTGCCCAAAAAGAAAACCATCATAAACTTCGGCGCAGGCGCTTCCTTCATTTACGGCAACTTCTTCGGATTCGAAGGCCTTAAAAACGACGACATGGAAGACCCCACAGGTTTTGGCGGAGATTTCGGCATCAAGGCTAGTTTCCTCATTATTGACGGGCTCCAGTTCTCGCCGCAAATTATGTTCCGCATTTTCAACCTCAATCACGAAGACGAAGGCTTTACCCGCTACTACAACCAGACATTCCTCGACTTCACATTCTTCATGCGCGGATTCATCACAGATAAAATTTATCTCGAAGTCGGTCCGCAAATTTCCATCAACACCACCAGCGATGTCAAGATCAACGAAGACGGCAACTTCAAGGAAAAAATTGAACAGTCTCCAGCAGAATTCGGCATCAGCATTGGCGCAGGCTATTTCGTACACAAGCAGGTCAGCATCGGATTCAACTGGTACATGGGATTCAACGAAGTATTCCCGGATGTAAGGTACTATTTCGACGACGATTTTATTCCCAGCGACAGAGACAAATACAACTGGTCCCTCATCAACCTGAAGGGCGCCCACACGATGATGTTCAAGCTGGGCGTCACCTACTGGTTCCTTCAATAGGTCTACAACATGAGCCCGCTTAATTCATTGCACTTAGCTCCCGTTCTTTCGACGAACGGAATGCGCGCACTCGACGCTACGGCAAAAGAACACCTCGCCCAAAGAACGTCGAGCCATCCATCCGAAAAAGACGTCATCCAAAGCGGATACGAGCTAATGCAAGAAGCGGGACTCGCGCTGTTCAAGTTCGTCCAAGCCAAAGCGCTGGATCCCATCGCCATTTTTATCGGCGGCGGAAACAACGGTGGAGACGGCCTCGTACTTGCCAAGCTCCTTTTGCAGGCAGGAATCAGAGCCCTCGTTTTCAGCCTTGCTCCAGAGAGTAAATTCAAGAACGAAGCCAAATTAGCTCTTGACGACTTCAAGCAAGCCGGCGGCGATGTTATTGAGTTCGACCAAAACAAGAAAGCCTTCCAAAGAGCATCAGATCACTTGCACGACGATTTTAAACTCATCGTCGATTGTATGCTTGGGAACGGAGCCAAAGGAGAACTGCGTCCAGAATTTGCAAACGCAGTGCAGATCATCAACAATAGCGGCCTTCCCGTCATTGCGGCCGACGCGCCGACGGGCTACGATTCGAGTGCACACGTCTGTAGCAAAGTTTGCATTCACGCCACCGAATCTATGCTGTTCGGCTTTCCGCGACTCGACGCTTACGCAAAAGAAGGCGGTCGATCATTCGGCAAAACCGTAGTCGCAAAGCTGAGCTACCCCGAAGAACTCGTTCAGCAATTCGACGAAAACATATACCTCGTCACAGAAGACGCCATTCCGCAACTCACACCCACACGCGACGAATGGGGCGACAAGCGGATTCAAGGCAGCCCGTTCATCATCGCCGGTTCCAAAGACATGCCTGGTGCGGCAGCACTTTGCACAGAAGCAGCACTCCGCAGCGGAGCCGGGCTTGTAACGCTCGCGACAACGGAAGCAATCACTCCAATCATACAGTCCAAGCTTTCGGAACCCGTATTTTGCAGTCTCGAACACGGCGCCAGCAACGAGAACACCGCCAAATGCCGCGGAGTTCTGCAACAGCAGCACATTCCGACGTTGCTCAAGCGCGCTAAACACGCCAGCGCCATAGCCATCGGGCCGGGGCTTTCGACGAACGCAGACACAGTTCAGGCCGTTCTTGATTTACTCCCGCAGTTGAGCGCACCGACCGTCATCGACGCCGACGCATTGAACGCCATTGCAACACTAAACGAAAGCGCCATAAGCGACGCCGCAACAGGCAACGGCACGGCTACAAGCGACTGTACAGCAATTAGCGATTGCGCGGCAGTCCAGTATTTGCACAACTTGCAGGCGCCTGCGATTTTGACGCCACACGTTCGTGAATTCGCAAGACTTTTCGGAACACTCCCAGAAAAAAGCGATGATATCCTGAACAATTTACGCATCATCGCCTCCAGCACAAACAAAGTCATTCTCTTAAAAGGCGTTCCCACCTACATCGCTTCGCCAGACGGGAACGTCTACGTCATCCCCGTCGCCAATTCTGGGATGGCAAAGGGCGGTTCCGGCGACGTTCTTACCGGCATCATCGTAGCTTTACTTTCGCAAGGGCTCGCCCCGACAGAAGCAGCCGTACTCGGCGCTCTTTTGCACCAGAAAGCAGGCCGCATCACGCGCGAAGAACTCGGCGCATTCAGTATGCTTCCGAGCGACATCATCAAGAATTTGCACAAAGCGTTTTAACGCACTCCGCGCAGCACCCACAAGCACATTTTTCCACCATTCACCGCCTACATCCTACTAATTCTCATTTTTCTTTCGTCTCTCGTCTCTAGAGCGAAGCCCGTTCTCTCGTCTAATTTGCACTCCGCACAGAACACTCGTAAGCACATTTCTCCCACAGTTTTCTTCCTACTTCCAACTTCCAACTTCCTACTTATTACTACATTCCCCAGTATGGCAGAAAAGACTTTACTATTACTTGATTCGTTCGCTCTCGCGTTCCGCATGTTCTACGCTTACAGTCAGAACCCGCTCGTCAACAGCAAGGGCGAAGACGTTTCCATGATGCACGGCTACTGGGGCGCAGTCCTCCGCATTTTGGCAAAGCACAAGCCCACGCATTTTGCGATTGCCCGCGATGTCGCGCACACAAAGACTTTCCGCCACGAACTTTACCCGGACTACAAGGCCAATCGCGGCCCTATGCCCGAAGAAATGGCAGCGCAAATGCCGCTCCTTTGCGAATCGATGGAAGCAAGCGGTATCCCGCTTTTGTCGGAACCCGGCTACGAAGCCGACGATGTAATGGCAAGTGCTGCCGAAGCCGCCGTCAAAGCCGGTTTCGACCACGTCGTGATCATCAGCAAAGACAAGGATATGTCGCAAATCGTGACCGACAAGATTCACCTTTTCCACTTGGAAAAAGGCGCCGACGGCATTGATTTTGGACCGCAGCAGGTCATCGAAAAGTACGGCATTCCGCCCGAAAAAATCCGCGACTATCTCGCGCTTATGGGCGACTCGAGCGATAACGTTCCGGGCGTCCCCAAAGTCGGTCCAAAGACCGCCATTCAGTTGTTGACCGAATACGGCGATATGGACAACATTTACGCAAACCTCGACAACATCAAAAAGAAAGGTTTGCACGACAACCTCGCGAACAACAAGGAACAGGCGTTCCTCAGCCGCGAACTCGTGACGCTACAGACAAAGCGCGCCTACCACGGCAACCTCGACGCGCTTGAATTCTGCGGCATCCACAGCGACACGCTCGAAGGCATATTCAGAGAACACGAAATCAACAGCCTCATCCGTCTGCTCGAAAACGTTCCGAGCAAAACCGGTTTTGTGCGCAAAGATGACTCCGATGACCCCGCGACAGGGGCCGAGAACAACAAGGTTGGTGCCTGTACTGAGCCGAGTCGAAGTAAGCCTGCCGAACCACCCGCCGACAATCCGCCCACCTACATCTGCGTCGATAACGAAGAAACCTTCGAACAGTTGAAGAAGGAATTCGACAAGGCAACCGAAATCGGTATCGACACAGAAACCGATGGACTCGATCCGATGCAATGCAACATTGTCGGGCTTTGCCTTGCCGCCGCAGCAAAAGACGGCAGCGTCCCGAAGGGCTACTACATTCCACTCGGACATACCGACGATATCGGATTCCCGTACCCCGCCGGCAAGGGCGGCAACTTCGACTTTAACGCCACCAAGAAGTGGTTCATCGATTTTTGGAACGATTCTTGCAACACCAAGCGTTCACTTGTATTCCACAACGCCAAATTCGACTTACACGTTCTCGCCCGCACCTTTGGACTCACGCAAAAGCAAATCGATTCCGCGAACATCGTCGACACGCTCATCGCCGCATGGATGCTCTCGCCCGGCCAAACCGGGCTCGGCCTCGACAATCAGGTGATGCAGCTTTTGCAGCACGAGATGATCCCAATCGAGAACCTTATCGGACGCGGCAAGAACCAAATCACGTTCAACCGCACGCCCATCAAGGACGCCACCGAATACGGCGCCGAAGACGCCGTCTACACGCTCCGCCTCTGGGCTCCGCTCCGCATGAAGCTCCAAAAGTACGACTACGAAAAGTACTTCTTCAGCCAGGAAATGCCGCTTCTCAAGGTGCTTTACCAGATGGAAGGCGTTGGCGCATTCGTCGACACGAAGATTCTCAAGAAGCTCGAAACCGATTTGCAGCGCCGTATCGAAAAGCTCGAAAAAGAAATCTGCGACATGGCGGGTTGCGAATTCAACATCGGCTCGCCCAAGCAACTCGGCGAAGTTCTCTTTGACACGCTCGGCCTCCCCGAAATCAAAAAGCGCAGCACCGATGCCGCCGTCCTCGAAGAACTCAGCTTCCGCGCCGCGCACCCGATTGTCTTTGCGGTCATCGAATACCGCGAACTCAAGAAGATGCAAAGCACATACGTTTCCGTACTCCCGACGCTTGTGAACCCGGACACCAAGCGCATCCACACGAGCTTTATCCAGTGGGGTACCGCAACAGGCCGTCTTTCGAGCCGCGACCCGAACTTGCAAAACATCCCCGTCCGTAGCGATCTCGGCAAGCAAATCCGCGCCGCATTCGTCCCGCAGAACCCGAGCAATGTGATTCTCGCAGTGGACTACTCGCAGATTGAACTCCGCATGCTCGCCCACCTGAGCGGTGACGAAGCACTCATCGAAAGCTACAAGGAAGGCATCGACATCCACGCCCGCACGGCAGCCGCCATCAACCGCGTAAGCCTCGAAGACGTGACCGCCGATATGCGCCGCGACGCGAAGGTCGTGAACTTTGGCGTGCTCTACGGCATGACCGCATTCCGCCTCTCCCGCGACTTGAAAATTCCGATGGGACAAGCCAAGAGCTTCATCGACGGCTACTTCGAAATGTACCAGGGCGTGCAAAAGTTCATCGACGACACCAAGGCCGCCGCCCACCGCGACGGCTACGTCGAAACGCTTTCCGGACGCCGCCGCTACATCGCAGGCATCGACAGCTCCGACCGCATGGAATCGCAAATGGCCGAACGCATGGCCGTGAACACCCCCGTGCAAGGCAGCGCCGCCGACCTCATCAAGATTGCCATGATCCGCATCCAAAAACGCATCAACGACGAGAACCTCCCGCTCCGCATGATGCTCCAGGTGCACGACGAACTCGTATTCGAATGCCCGAAGGACCAGGTCAAAGAGCTTTCGGAGATGGTCAAAGCCGAAATGGAAGGCGCAATGGAACTAAAAGTTCCGCTCGTTGCCAGTGTCGGATTTGGCAAAAACTGGCTCGAAGCGCATTAAAAACGGCACATTTTCCGCACCCTTCCAATGTTCTCAAAAAAAGTTCTCAAATTTTTTGAGACTTTCATCGCACAATAACTTACAAAGTTG
Organism: Fibrobacter succinogenes; assembly: GCA_902779055.1. Taxonomy (GTDB): domain Bacteria; phylum Fibrobacterota; class Fibrobacteria; order Fibrobacterales; family Fibrobacteraceae; genus Fibrobacter; species Fibrobacter succinogenes_K. The sequence continues at coordinate 23,640 of CACZAD010000011.1, forward strand.
ATATTTTTTGTAAAATATCAATTTTCTTGTTGCGTATTTAAGCACTTTCATATATATTACTAAGACGAAAGATGGGTGTATCCTCGAAAAAGGATGACAAAAGGGATGTTTTGTGAGTAGAAAGGTGCTTTAGACTTCGCGCCAAATGTTCTCAAAAATTTCCAAAAATCATCAAAATTTCAATACAAAGGCACCCAAACGCAAGTTTCAATAAGGAGTCTTAGCAATGAGATTTAACACCTTCGGCATCGCCGCTAGCTCGATCCTCTTGACAGCAGCATCGGCATTCGCCCTTCCCAAGGCCACCGCACTCGTTGAACCCATGGGTATGGGTTACAACATCGGCAACACGATGGAAGTACCGGAAAACCCCACCAACTGGGGTAACCCGCTCCCGACAGCTGGCTACATCAAGGCCATCAAGGCTGCCGGCTTCAACACCGTGCGTATTCCGTGCGCCTGGTATTCTCATTCTGACGCTCTTACCCAGGATATCGCTGCAAACGGCGGTACCGCCGACAACGGCTCCTACACTCATGTAGGCAAGGCTTCCAATTTCACCACCCCGACCATTGACGCCAACTGGCTCAAGCAGGTGAAGGATGTGGTGGACATGGTCATCGCCGAAGGCATGTATGTCGTTTTGAACTCTCACTGGGACGAAGGCTGGCTCGAAGACCGCGTCTACGAAGGCACAGCTAATCCCCGTAGCGGCTCTGGCGACATCGCCAACTCTTCCGCAACCGTTAAGGCACGCCAGGCCGCTTTCTGGTCTCAGATTGCATCTTACTTCAAAGACTACGACGAACACCTCCTCTTCGCTGGCGCCAATGAACCGGGCGTGAACGACCCGTGGGGCTCTAGCGGTCAGTGGGCATTCGACGACTCCCGTATGCAGATTTTGAAGGGCTACTACGATGCATTCATCACTTCCGTGCGTAGCGCAGGCGGCAACAACGACACCCGCACCTTGATTGTGCAGGCTCCGCGTACCGAAATGGACAACGCCCCGATGCTCAGCACGAGCTGGCCGACTGACCCGGCTGGCGATGGCTACATGATGGCCGAAGTCCACTACTACCCGTATCAGTACTCCCTCATGACCGCTGACGAAGATTGGGGTACGCAGTTCTATTATTATACAGGTCTTGCAAGCACAACCGACCAGACCCACAACATGGGCTGGAACGTTTACAGCAAGAGCATCGACAACTCCGCTCTCGGCACTCCGAATCAGATTGCAAAGGCCTTCGGCGAACTCAAGACGATGTTCTGCGACAAGGGCATCCCTGTGATTATCGGTGAACTCGGCGCCATCAAGCGCACCGGTCAGATTACCGACGCCGCAAACCTCAAGCTCCACTTGCAGGGCCGCGCCCTCTTCTACGGTGAAGTCGCTAAGAACGCCAAGGCCAACGGCATCGTTCCTTACGTTTGGGACACCGGTGCTGAAGACGACGGCAACATGACCATCATCACCCGCCAAAAGGGCACCTACGAAATTCTCGACCCGGATGTTTTGAACGCTTTGCAGAAGGCTTACGGCCAGGAAGGCAATAACAAGAGCAACCTTGACAGCCTCGTCAACGAAAACGAAGTTCCTGAAACTGCAGACGGCAAGGGCATCCTCATCACCTACACGAGCAAGACCGCTGACTCTAGCGAAACCGGCACACTCCGCATCAACCTCTCCGGCACCGCTAAGGATCTTTCCAAGTACGTCGGCCTCGAAATTCGCATGAAGGGCGAAGTCGCTTCTGCAGGTCCTTGCACTGGCGCAAGCGACGGCTGCGGCGAATACGGCTGGACCTCCATGGACCTCTTCATGATGACTGGCAGCGCATGGGCATGGTTCGACGCAAGCCTTTTGGAACAGGCCGACCAGCAGCTCGACGCCACCACATTCCAGACATTCAAGGTTTTGTGGACCGACTTCCGCACCGAACCCACGGGACTCAACTCTGCTAACGCCATCGGCCTCAACCTCTACGGCACGCAGGTTTCCGGCACCATCACGGTCGACTACATCAAGGGCATCAAGGCTGACGGCTCTACCGAAATCATCGACGACTTCGACAAGAAGCCCTCTACCGAAGGCACCGCTTCTGGCAAGATCGTCGCCATCTCCGGTTCTGGCACTGACGCCATCAAGCCCACAAGCATCGCTAGCGTAAGCAAGCTCCAGGTGAACGTCCAGCCGGGTCTCGTGAACGCCTCGTTCAACGCCACCAAGGCAAGCCGCGCAACCGCCATGCTCATGAACACGATGGGCCAGGTCATTGCACAGCAGAACATCAACACGAAGGTTGGCGCAAACGAAATCCAGCTGAACACGAACTTCCGCGGCCCGGCAATCCTCATTGTCAAGCAGGGCAGCCAGAAGAACATTCAGAAGATCAACCTGAAGTAACATCCTAAAAGTTCCCGACTTAGTCGGGAAAGACACTCTCCTTGCAAGTTGGAGTGTTCAGCAAGGAGCCACGCAGAAGAGAAAACCATTCTCACTGTTGTTTGGGAAAGGGCCCGGCAATCGCCGAGCCCTTTTTGTTTCCTCCTAACAAATATCCCTAATTACGGTTCGTTCCAAGGGCCTTTATAGCAAACGCGCCCTTTTGGCCGACCTTCCCTTTTACTCGGAACACGATTTCGACAGCACGTTTCGCCGCTTCTGCGCCCGGCATCTTAAATTTGTCGCCATCAGCAATGCTCTTCAGCCCAGGTTGTTCAAATTCGCTCCACTCCGTGCATACCGTCATATCCGTCGCCGTTGCAGGCAAAGTTGACGAAGGCATTATTCCCGGCCCCACCAAATAATCATAGCCCAACGAATCGTTATACGCAGAGCCAAGACCAATCTCTACAGAAATAGGGAAATCCGAATTGTACGTGACGCAAAGCGCACCCCAGTTTGAAATATCGACCGGTATATAATTCGGGATTATCTGCCACGACCGTTCATTCAACGGAATTGTATCCGCACCATCTTGAGCAAGCTTAAATCCGAACATGGCTAAAGGCTCGTGCCCAAGATCATCTTCGCTAAAAGAAACATCCGTCTGCAAAAAGCCGAGCGAACGTTCCATAGTCGCAATCAGATAACCGTAATGGTAATCATCCGGAGCCATAAAATCGTCCCAGCCGAAATCCGCCCCGTTCGCATAATCGAACCAACTGCCATGAGCCAGATCTTTCCACGAATCATCTGCATAAAGCGCCACATTGACTTTTTCATCATAGGGGCCCCACAAATCGCTGTACGGGGCCAGAGCCACAAAGCTCGAAGAAATGCTAGAACTCGACAACACAGCTACACTCGACGAACTCGACGTTTGACCGGGATTCGTCCCAAGGTTCTTGATATTGAACTTGTACTCACCAGGCATGGCAGAAATCAAGAACTTAAGCGCAACCAGCTGCTTGGCCGCTTTAGCCCCGACATCGGACGTCCAATATTCAGGCGCATCCTGCATCCAAGCAGGGATTCTAAAGTCGCTCCATTTACGACATATCGTCGTAGCCCCCGTTGTCGTCGTTTTAGGCAAAGAAATAGTCGGATAAGCAAAAACGCGCCACCCGCTCCTCTCATCGAGCAAACTCAGCGAATCCCCTATTACCATTTGCAACGACGGAGCTACATCCGATTCATACGTAATACAGACGCCACCCCAATCAGTAACATCAAGAGCAACAGGATTGCCAACACTATCCTTTGCAAGCATAAAGCTGAGACCCGCAAAAGGCCCCTCAGACAAAGAAGAGTTCTCCGCCAAGGACACAGTTCCGCAAATACCATTACACGCTTCAACAACAGTTCGTTCGCTCTGCGCGTCAACCAAATCGACAGGCCAAATAACAGAAGACGCACCACCGTTTCCGGCATCCGTTTCCACCACCCAGCGGCCAACAGCGTTCGCACGTGCAGGCAAGACAGCCGCATAGCGAGCGACATCGATAGAAAAGTCGCCTGCACTCGGATTCCACAAGTCACCAGCGCTAGCATCAAAAGAGCTAGACGAAAGACCGTCCACCGAACTCGACGAATTATCGAGAACAGAGCTTGACGACCCCTGCGCCATCAGGACATTCGGATCTTCTGATGAGCCCGAGATATCGCCGCCCGAGCAACCCAGCGCCATAAGTGAAAAAGCCCCAGCGCAAGCTATACAATATTTCTTATTCATACCATTCCTCCTTTTTCCGTTTCAACTTTTTTCGACAACGGGAAAAACTGTAAATTCAACCTGTAAACTTGATCAAGCTTTCCGCACTTCGCCGCAATCGAAATAATTTTCTTGCGGCAGGCATCAAGTTCATTCACGATTTCTTCATAGCCTTCGCGATTGACGCCCAAAGTAACACCCGTAACGTTACGTTCATCAGGACTAAACTGGTCCACAGATTCTACACCAAGGCGCCCCATTTCGCGATGCATCATGCGGATGGCAAGTGGCAACGCTTCCTTGGAACCCGTAACGGCCTTATCCGTTTGCTCATAAACGTTTTCTTGAGGTTGTTTCAAGAACCCGGCTTTTTCCAAGAACGTCAACGACTTGCGAACTTCAAGCGCCGAAACTTCCTGAGCACACGCTTTCGCGATTTCGCCCGGCATCGCCCCCGGCATCATCGGCGCCAGTTCACGTACCACCTGATTCTTCCAGCTATCGTAATACTCGAATGCATCTTCGTCAATGACACGCACTTTATTCGCAGCCGAGATCGACACCATCTTATCGAGGTAAGCTTTCTTGACATCGTCCTTTTGCGCGTTGACGAAATTCACCATCGCTTCGAAATATTCAATTTCATAACCGGCAAGGCCCATAGCAACGGCCACACGATTCATCGTCACGCGGCTCAAGCTGCTTTTGCCATCACAAACAAGCTTCAAATACGAGGGCGAAGTAAACCCTGCAATCTTGGCAAACTCGCGCCAGGTAAATGCAGACGTTCTCTTACGCTCGTTGTAAAAGTCCGCCATATAGGCACGGTAATCTTTATATTCGACAATCGGCTTCATACTAGCAAATATATATCAGCGAGCACAGCCCGTCAATACAAAATGATACAAAATTACATAAAATAAAACAAATATAGCATTTTATCAAGCACAACAAACAAAACAAACATCATAAATGATACAAACGTATCATTCACGGCAAAATGATCTTTTTTTTAACGAATACAGAAAAGGGCCCGGCAACGCCGGGTCCTTTTTTTGGTTCCTCCTAACAAAACTTAACCAGCACTAATCATCCGAGTTCGTCTGCCGTGATGTAAAGTAAGCATCAATAACACCTATTCCAAATTTATAATCGCTTTCCTCAGCCGCTTCAATCTTCAGTCTTACAGAAATCGTTTGCTTAACCGCATTTTTCACTTTTAAACCAACACGATCGCTTTCCTCAAATATATGTAACATCATGTCATTCAACTCTTCGACAGATTTTACTTCACCCTCATAAGAAGCAACAGTATCCTTAGGCAATCGGAAATCGTACCAATTAACACACACTTTTCGCGTTTCTTGAGAGCTGCGCAGCTTCGTCCGCGGCAAGCCATCCGAAGTATCGCTAACAACCAGTTCTACCGTTACAGGCGTATCGGAATAATATTCAAAGCAAAGCCCTTCCCAATTCGAAATATCAACAGGCAGCGGTTCCCCAGAAGCATCCTTAGCGATTCCAAAGCCGAGCGACACATACGGATCCGCCTGACTAGTACCCTTTTTCAAGGACGCAACGCCGCAAACACCCTTGCACGATTCGACAACCGGAGCCAACGAACCATCGCTACCCAACGCCACCGGCCATTGAACATAAGATTGTCCGCCCACATCTTCGTCTGTAGCCCAACGCCAGCGGCCATCTTCTACGGCATTTTCCGGCCAAAGGTTTTCAGCATAAGACGATGTTTTGACATAGTCCGCATCTTTAACTGGACTCCAAAGGCCTTCGCCAGCACCACTTAACAATACCGGAGTTTCTGGTTCCGGTGAACCGTCCGCTTTCGTTCCAAAATACTTTATGTTGAAATTATACATCCCAGGTTCATTCTGGATTCTAAACATCAGGCCAACCAATTGTTTAGAAGCTTTCACGCCAGCCTTTCGACTCCAGCCATCCGGAAATTCTTTTTCCCAAGAAGGGAATTCAAATTGGTTCCAATTGAAGCACCTGGAAACTCCATCAATCGCTTTCGGCAAAGCCACAACCGGAAAGCCATAGCCATCATTAAGCAACGCACCGAGCGAATCCCCCAAATCAAGCAACAGCGAAGCCGCCACATCAGACGTATACGAAATGCAAACGCCATTCCAATCAGAGACATCCACCGGAACGGGCTTACCCGTCTCATCCCTGGCCATCACAAAACCAACGGCGGCAAAGGGCTGCATGGTCATCGATCCTTTTTTCAAATCGGCGATACCGCAAATGCCTTGGCACGACTCAATAACGGTAGACATAGAATCCGCATCGCCACCCAACGCCACAGGCCATATAATAGAAGACTGCCCGCCTTCATTTTCGTCAGCGTCGCGAGCTTCCCAGAACCAACGGCCATCAGCCCGTTCATTCGCAGCCAAACGAGCCGAATAAAGCGTCGAGTTCACACGGTAATCACCCGCAAGAGGATTCCACAAGTCAATAACGCGGCCATCAAAAGAGCTAGACGAAAGACCATCCACCGAACTGGACGAAACCAGAGCTATCGGATTCGGTTCTGTCGACGTTCCCGTGATATTTCCGTTTTCTCCGGAGCACGCAGCAAGCCCCAACGCCATCACACCACACGCTGCATAAAGTTTGCTATTCATCCTTAGCCTCCTCATTTTGGGCAACCTCTTTAGAAAGAGGGAACAATTGTAAATTCAATCTGTAAACTTGTTTGATATTGTTGCATTCTTCCGCAATTGCGGTAATTTTTTTACGGCACTCGTCCAATTCATGAACTATGCGCCCGTAAGTTTCTCGGTCAACGCCCATCGTGACGCCAGTAATGTTGCGTTCGTCTGACTCAAAGCGATCCACCGAATCAATCGCCAAACGGCCCATTTCTCGGTGCATCGAACGGAGAGCAAGTGGAAGCCCTTCCCTAGAGCCTTCTACAGACTTTTCCGTTTGCACATAAACGTTTTCGCCAACCTGCTTGAGGAACCCGGCGCGTTCCAAAAAGGCAAGCGACTTACGGACTTCGAGCGCAGAGATTTCCTGCGTGCACATTTTGGCGATTTCGCCAGGCATCGCACCGGGCATTATCGGAGCAAGCTCTCGCACTACAGAATTTTTCCAGCCGTCGTAATACTCGAAAGCATCCTTATCGACAACGCGCACCTTATGTTCCAAAGCAATAGACAGCATTTGGTCCAAGAATTTTTTTCTCACATCATCCGTCTTGGCATTGCCAAACTGGACCATCGCTTCGAAGTAAGTCACTTCATAGCCGGCAAGCCCAACGGCGGCAGCCACACGCCCCATAGTCACTTTGCTGAGATTCGTCTTTCCACAGCAAACATCCTTGAGGTACGACGGTGAAACAAAGCCCGCAATCTTCGCAAATTCGCGCCACGAAAATGCCGAAGTTCGCTTGCGCTCTTCGTAGTAGTCGCTCAAAAAAGCGTGATAATCTTGATATTCAACGATCGGATTCATATAAACAAATATACTTCGTCAATTTTAAAAAGTCAACACTTTATAGTACATTTTCTTTAATTTTTATCAAAATTTTGCATTTTCTTTACTATAAAAATAGAATTTACAGCTATACAGTACACTACGTACTGTATAAAAAAAAGGACCGCCGAAGCGGTCCCAATCAACGCATCACAATGTCAGTAGAATTTTTCGACGCCCAGGTCATTCGACCCCAAAAATGCAATATGAAAACTATAATCGCCTTCTGACGCCTGTAATTTAAACCGTACCCCGACAAGATGCCTAGAAGCCTCCAGCCCCGTATTTTCACGCCAGCCTTCAGCTTCGCCCTTGAACCAAGACGGAAATTTAAATTGATCCCATGTAAGGCATCTTCTCGTACCAGCGGAAGACTTGGGCAAAGACACCGTCGGCTGAGCATAGGCAAACGCAGCATTTAAAGAATCACCCAGATCCAATTCCAATGACGGAGCTGCAGCCGAAGTATAAGAAATGCAGATTCCATTCCACTTCGACACATCTACAGGAACCGGCTTTCCAGAGCCATCCCTTGCAAGCGTAAAGCCAACAGACACGAACGGATTATACGTCAAAGTTCCTTTTTCCAAGACCGCCGTTCCACAAACTCCACCGCAATATTCTATCGTCGATGTCGGCACCTCGATGTTTCCGCTCACACTATCGGAATCGAAGACTACTGACGAATTTCCTATCATAACTCGCCCAGCATACTCGTTATAAATACCACAATAGGGACAAGTAGAATCAGTCTCCATCACACGCCATCAACCATCAGTGACTGCATCTTGGGGCCACGCAGAATCCCCACAGGCATCCATCACAACAGCCGAGCCATTATCATAACCGCTCCATTGCATCCGCCGACACGAACTCGAACTTGACGAAAGTACAGTAGAGGAGCTCGACAACGCTGCCGAACTCGAGGACAATTCCGCTTCGGAACTTGACGATTCAGGGACAGGAGCGCTAGAAGAAAGCCCGAACAGAGAACTGGAGGACTGCTCCACGGAACCAGAAGATTCCGCCAAAGAGCTTATAGGCGTTGAGACAGAACTCGACGAAACATCTGCAGCAGGATCCGCGTTATCGTTCCAAGCCTCCATACTGTTTCCTCCGGAACAAGCCGCAAATGCAAAAGCAGCAATCCCACAGGTCCCATAAAATCGGCGTTTCATCGATTTTCTCCTTTTTTATCCTATACAATTAATATATATAAAAAAGTACAAGCAAAGAAAAAGACCCGGCTTTTAAACCGAGTCCTTTTAACAATTCAATTGCGATTGTCTAGCCCCCCCCCCCGCCTTCGCGAGGATGACGAGACATTACTCACCGCTCATGGCTCATAGCTCACCGTAATTTACCACATCTTGTCGAACTTCTGACGGCTCTTTTCTTCGTCCTTCTTTTCCTGAACGATGGCGTCGATGACGGCGGCAACGGTCAAGTTGAAGATATCGTGGACAGAAGCGTCGGAGTCGGTGAAGTGAACCGGCTTGTTAAGGCCCATCTGCACAGGACCGATGGATTCGCCAACGCCCATTTCGAGGAGCATCTTGCAAGTGGTATTTGCAGAAGAGAGGCACGGGAAGATGAGCGTGTTGACGGTCTGGCCCTTGATCTTGTTGAACGGATACTTCGTGTCGCGAAGATCCTTGTCGAGAGCCACGTTCACCTGCATTTCGCCATCGAGAACGTAATCCGGATACTGTTCGTGAATCGTCTTCACGGCTTCGCGGACCTTGTTCACGGTGCCACGAGCAGCTTCCTTGTCAGAACCGAAGTTTGCGTAGCTAAGCATTGCCATCACCGGTTCGTGAGCGAAGAAGCGGACTGCGTCGTGCGTGAGCTTCACGATATCGACGAGCGTTTCGGCATCGGGATCGCGGTTCACGAGCGTATCGGCCAAGAAGAACGTGCCCTTCTTGGTGGAGAGGATATGCATAGCACCGAAGTGCTTGTACTCCGGACGGATACCGATAATTTCCTTGGCCAATTCGATCGTTTCGGAATACTTGGAATAGCCACCAGAAATGAGAGCATCGGCATCGCCGACCTTCACCATCATCATACCGAAGTGGTTCGGTTCGAACATATCGTCGCGGGCTTCTTCGAAGGTCACGCCGTTACGGCCGTTTTCTTCGGCATAGATTTCAGCATACTTGCGGCGGCGTTCGAATTCTTCCGGAGAACGCGGGTTCACAATCTTGATGCCCGTGAGGTCGAGCTGTTCGCGCTGGGCGATCATCTGGATGCGTTCCGGGTTGCCAAGCATAATCGGGTGTGCAATACCTTCGGCCTGAGCCTGGACAGCAGCCTTGAGCATATTGAGGTTGCTTTCGGCAAACACGACGCGCTTCGGGTTGCTACGAGCGGTATCGCTGAACTGACGGATGAGCTTGTTGTCATAGCCCATCATATCGCGCAGACGGTCGTAGTAAGCGTCCCAATCGGTAATCGGCTTGCGGGCCACGCCACTTTCGATAGCAGCCTTGGCCACAGCGATAGAAACTTCCGTGAGGAGGCGCGGATCGAGCGGCTTCGGAATCAAGTATTCCTTGCCGAACGTGAAGCGCTGTGCGTTGTATGCAATGTTCACCACATCCGGAACCGGCTTGTGAGCGAGAGCGGCAATTGCGCGGACTGCAGCGTGCTTCATGTGTTCGTTGATAGTCGTTGCACGAACGTCAAGAGCGCCACGGAAAATGTACGGGAAACCGATAACGTTGTTCACCTGGTTCGGATAGTCGCTACGACCCGTTGCAAAGATGAGGTCGCCACGGCTTGCCATGGCTTCTTCGTAGCTGATTTCCGGAGTCGGGTTTGCAAGAGCAAAGACAATCGGCTGGTCGGCCATACTGCGGACCATTTCGCGAGTGAGGATGTTGCCCTTGGAGAGGCCGACGAACACGTCTGCGCCCTTCATTGCATCTTCGAGAGTTTCGATGTCGGTGCGGTCCGTTGCAAAGAAAGCCTTTGCTTCGGTGAGGCCCTTGCGGTCCTTGCGAATAACGCCCTTGCTATCGCACATCACGAGATTTTCTTTCTTGAGGCCGAGAGACAAGTAGAGGCGAGTGCAAGCGCAAGCCGCAGCGCCAGCGCCGTTCACGACCATCTTCACGTTGCGAATGCTCTTGCCAGCAACTTCGATAGCGTTCAAGAGACCAGCGGAAGAAATGATAGCCGTACCGTGCTGGTCATCGTGCATCACCGGGATATCGAGTTCAGCCTTGAGCGTGTCTTCGATTTCAAAGCATTCCGGAGCCTTGATGTCTTCGAGGTTGATACCGCCGAACGTCGGGGCAATGCCCTTCACGATTTCGATAAACTTCTTCGGATCCTTTTCGTTGATTTCGATGTCGAACACATCGATACCGGCGTAAATCTTGAAGAGAAGAGCCTTCCCTTCCATCACCGGCTTGCCAGCGAGAGCGCCAATATCGCCAAGGCCGAGAACTGCCGTACCGTTACTGATCACCGCAACGAGATTACCCTTGCCCGTATATTCGTATGCGAGATTGTGATCCTTTTCGATTTCAAGGCACGGAGATGCTACACCCGGTGTGTAAGCGAGACCCAAGTCCGTCTGTGTGCTGTGCGGCTTGGTGGGCACGATTTCAATCTTGCCCGGCTTGCCCATAGAATGGTATTCAAGTGCTTTTTCTTTTAAATCCTTGCTCATTTTGACTCCTTTGAGCTTAAATTTTTCGCGGCAGAATTTAGCCCAAGGCGAGAGCAGCGCCAATACATGTATTGGCATTGCCGAGCCGAACTAAAATGCGCTCTCGGAGCGTAAATTTAGAAAAATTTACACAACAATAAAAGGGTGCTAGAAATGTGTTTTTTGTTACATTTTAGCCCAAAATTGCCATAGTTAAGCCACAAACGAAACTTTTAGCTCCCATACGACGCACGCTTTACAGAAAATGAAATAAAGCGTCAAGCCTGATCCGGCTGGAAAAAAAGAAACACTCATTCCTTGACAAGCTCCACCAAAAATGTTACCTTGTAGCTACCGTTTTTTGACGGATGTACATATTTTTGATTTTATATAGTAGTGGCAAGCGGCTCCGCAATCATACTACGGCCTAGCCTCAAGCCCTTTTTTAGATTGTTTTTTTCTTTGATTGTTTATAGATTGATTTAGGTAGCAGCCTGCTCCGCGGATGATAAAGCACGAGGATCAAGCTCTTGTTAAAGTTTTGGGCACCCGCCCATAGATTTAGTTTATACAAAATTTCATTAGTATTTCGAGCGCTCCTACTGGAGCACACCACGGGCATTCCGCCCAACAGCCCGGCCAAGCTTTTTTGGTCAACAAATATCAGGAGAAACCTCCATGATTCAGTTCCTCGAAGATACAATTGATGTAGTGGAAGCAGTAGTCGAAGTTATTGGTGGCGTAATTATCGTCGTCAAAGCAATTGAAAAGCTCACCTCTGAAGAGTTCTAATAAAATATTATGAAGAAAACAGTCCCCGCAGCGTTCCGCTTGCGGGGGCATTTTTCCCACATCCAACAAAACAAAGGTTTCAAAATGAACAATTGCGAAAGTACAACAAATTCTTCATTTATTTGCAACAACTGTGGAGCGGAACTGAAATTTTTTAAGGAACAACTGGAGCAAATGGAATACTGTCCCTACTGCTCCGCCAGCATCTACACCTCTTACAAAAACAAGTACAATACCGTGAAACTGGTTTTAGGGCACTACGTCAACACATTCGGAAAACAACTTGTCCAAAATGTGATGCACGAGCTAAAACTTACTCCTAGACCTCCTTTTAGAGTAATCTCGCTCGCCCCTTATTCAAGCAAAACGACCAATCATTAAGAAAAAAAACTCCGATGCCCAGCGCACGGAGTTTTCATTTTTGTGCATCTCACAATTCAAAGGCTTTTGCAAACAGCAATTGGATTTTACTATCGTTAAGCGAAAAAGTAGCACAGCACGCCACCACTGGCGTCCATATTACAAATGATGAAACAGACGATCAAACAGACAGTTCTTGAAAACGGAATTACCATTTTAACAGATTACATGCCGCACGCTTATTCCGCTGCCGTCGGCGTCTGGCTTCCACGAGGAAGCCGTCATGAAGCCCCGGACGAATTCGGGCTCAGCCATTTTTACGAACACTTGGTATTCAAGGGCACCGAAAACCGCACCGCACTTGAAATTGCACACGCCATCGAAGACCGCGGCGGAAACCTCGACGCCTATACCACTCGTCAAGAAACAGGATTTTACGCCCAAGTCGAAAGCAGTGACGTGCCTCTCGCCATCGACGTCATCTCCGACATGCTCATGCACCCGCGATTCGACAAGAAGGAGATGGAAAAAGAGCGTCACGTCATCATCGAAGAAGTCCACAGCTACGACGACATTCCCGAAGAACTCGTGGGAGACATTTTCAACGCCATCCACTTTAAAGGTTGCGGCATCGCCCATTCCATCACCGGGAACGTCAAACAAGTCGAAGCACTCACGCGCAAGCAAATGCTCAAGTACGGGCATCAAGTCACCGATGAAATTCCGCTCTACGTTTTTGCATCGGGAAAAGTCAATCACCAGCAACTCGTAGAACTTTGTGCAGAAAAATTCGAACAAAAAAAGTTTAACGGCATTATACCCGACGACATCTACACATCGACCAACAGCATCAAGATCGTCCAGAAAAGCGATATCACGCAATCGAATCTTTTCTGGGGACTGAGTTTTGACCGCTCCCTTATGAGCGACCGCGATCGTTGCGCATTTTCCATTTTCAACGTAGCAATGGGCGCCGGTATGGCAAGCCGACTCTTCCAAAAAATCCGCGAAGACAAGGGCCTCGCCTACTCCGTCTATTCAACAACCGACGTCTACAAAGACTGCGTAGACTGGGGCGTCGCACTTGCAACCGAGCCGCACCAACTCAAGACCGCGCTTGCACTTTCCATTGCCGAAGTCAAGAAATTCCTGCGCCGCGGGTTCATCAAGGACGAACTCGAGCGCACCAAGACGAACATTCTCGGAAGCATGCACCTCGGCGCCGACAGCCCCGAAAAGCGCCTCATCCGTATGGCAGAGCAAACGCTCCACCTCGGCGAATTCCACACGATGGAAGATGTCGAGAAGAAGATCCGCGCCATCACCGAAGACGAGGTTCTCGCGACAATCAACAACCTGTTCAGCACGGCCAAATACTCCATCGCCGTCGTCGAGCCCAAGAGTAAAAAGAAGACCGTCCTCGACGTCGATTTATTCTAAAAGAAAACGCCCCGCCCGCCGATGCTTGTCATGCCCGCCACCGAGCGGGCATCTCCTTTTTATGCAAAAGAAAAGTGCCTCGCGTTTTCGCTAAGTCAGGACTTAAGCAGCCTTCACGATTTCGACGACCTTGGCAAATGCTGCCGGATCGGCGACGGCGGGACACGACCGCATGCTCTTTACATCACGAATCGAGACCTCCGACTATTCGCATACTCTCGCCTCCACGGCTTGTCAATACAAGCCGCTCCGGCTCACACTTGGCCGGCGCCTTAATACTGTTCAAATAAAAAGTACCCCGCCTTTTCGGGCGGGGCACAATTTCTCGCGTTTTCGCTAAGTCAGAACTTAAGCAGCCTTCACGATTTCGACGACCTTGGCAAATGCTGCCGGATCGGCGACGGCCAAGTCAGCGAGAACCTTGCGGTTCATGTTGATGTTAGCCTTGGAAAGCTTGTAAATGAACTGGCTATAGCTGATGCCAAATTCACGAACAGCAGCGTTCAAGCGAGTGATCCACAGAGAGCGGAAATCACCCTTCTTGTCGCGGCGGTGTGCATAGGCATACTGACCAGCATGGGCAACGGCGTCAATAGCAAGGCGAAGGTTCGACTTGCGGCGGCCATAGTAACCCTTGGCGGCCTTGAGGATTTTTTTGCGGCGTTCGCGGGAAGGAACTCTAGTTTTTGCGCGTGGCATTCTTACACTCCTTATGCTACTACAAGCAGACGCTTGACGTGATAGGTATCGACTTTCTTAACGAGAGCGCCCTTACGAAGGTTACGCTTACGCTTAGTGGTCATCTTGGCTTGAATGTGGCGCATACCAGCGCGCTTGAACTTGACATGGCCGGAACCAGTCACGCGGAAGCGCTTCTTAGCACCGCTGTGAGTTTTCATTTTAGGCATTTTTACCTCTTGGGTTTAAAGTTAAGCCTCACCTGCTGCCTTTGGCTCGGTTACGGGCTTCGGTGCCTGGTCTTGTTTCTTACCGGCACCACGTTTCGGACCGTAGATAGAAAGCATTGTGTTGCCTTCCACCCGCGAATCCATTTCCAAATCGCCAAACGGAGCCAAGTCTTCCTTGGCGCGTTCCATAAGGCGCTTGCCGTAGTCCATGTGCGCCATTTCGCGTCCACGGAACTGCATGATAAGCTTCACCTTCATACCGTCCTGCAAGAACTCGCCAGCCTGCTTGATGCGGTACTGGTAGTCGTTTTCGGCAGTCTTCGGGTGCATCTTGATTTCCTTGAGCTTCACCACGTGCTGCTTGGCCTTTGCGGCCTTAGCCTTCTTCAGTTGTTCGAACTTGTACTTGCCGTAGTTGATGATGCGGCAGACAGGCGGCTTAGCATTCGGGGAGACTTCCACAAGGTCCAGTCCGGCGTCCTTCGCCATCTGCAATGCCTTGCTCGTCTCGATGATGATAGCTTCGCCATCTTCTTTCACGAGACGAATCGGAGAGATATGGATATCTTCGTTGGTACGAGTCCCATCGCTGGGACGGTTGGGCATGCGACGATCGCGCGGATTAGGGAACAAGTATGCTACCTCGGTATGATTGTTTTTGTTATTGTGAGCCTAAATTTAGAATTTTTTTCATATTTTTCCAACAACTTTTTTTGCAACCCCTTTAAAAATCGTCATATTTTTGTATAATTGTCTTGCTCGCGGCGGTAGCTCAATGGTAGAGCCTTAGCCTTCCAAGCTAATGGTTGCCGGTTCGATCCCGGTCCGCCGCTCTTAGACCCTTCTTTTGAAGGGTCTTTTTTTATTCATCCTTGACACAACGGATCGAGTACGCATGCATAGACCATCTTTCTTTATGCTTAACTTCAGGAACAGCAATAGAGTTGGAAAGACTCACATAATAGCCAATCCAATCATCTTCAATAGTGCTAGCCCAGAAACACGCGTCCGCAAAGTTCGATTCAGTAAGCAACAAATGATAAGAGCCATCAAGCTGTAATTTATCATCAAGCTCGTAGCTTATGGACTGTCCTGCGATCGGCAATGCAGAAAAGCCAAAGTCATCAGAACATCCTTTACGGGCTACACTCATATTCCACCCCGATTGCGAACACAAGTATTGTCCACGGGCGCCCTCCGATTTCGAGCTAGCCACAAATTCGATCAAAGCATTCCAATCGGTCGTATCCGGCAAACGCCATCCATTGGGGCAAAGTGGATATTCATCATTCTTTTCAATCGTTTCATATAAATAGAGTCTTCCTGCAGCATTACATTTTGTGGAATCATCATGGTAACACAAACTATAGCCCTTAAGGCTTGGTGTTCTTACCGAATCCGCATAATTCAAGTTTTCGGCCATCCATATTTGTCCGCCAATTTTCACAGTCCTATACACTTGACCATCACGTGAATCCGTCATCAGTTGATAATCGATGTCCGGATTGAGACGAACTTCATTAGGGATATCCCACGACCAAAACGTTATATCAACCCATCCATCAGCAGTGCAGTAATACCGGTAATACCATTCATCTGCAGCGCTATATACTGCCTTACGGCCTTTTATGATCTGCCCCAGATTTTTTTCACCACATTCCTGTTTATACGTATTATAGTCAAAAGCCGAAGCGTCCACCCATTTTTGCTCCTGACATTTTTTCAAAACACTATCAGCAGCTTCCACTAAAGCGTTTTCGTTACCGGTCACACAGGCAAGCCCATAATCAAGTTCCTCATTTGTCGCCGCCCTGAATTTTCCAGAAGCACACACATATTTTGTTTCCGTATTCACCTTGCCATTTACAAGACGGCCATCATCAAAACATTCAAAGCCATAGGTGTCGTATTCTGCAGCAGTCGCCTTAGTCCAGGAATTCGACTTGCAAATTTGGTAAACCGAATCCTTTAAAGCGAGAAAACCTTCCAGTTCTTCATCACAGTCCGGCAAAGCTATCACAGAATCTTTTACGCAGCTATTCACTATCCGATCGTTGCCACCACCATCCTTGCAGGTTGACTTGGCCGCGTTAAAAGCCATTTCCACGCCCACTTCGGATTCCATATTGTACATCGAGTAAGTCTTGGAATCTGTCGTACCATCTGCATTCTTGATGGTCACGATCAAGTCACGGCCTTCGGCCTTGTAAGTATATTCGGCATCTTTGCCGAACGCATCCTTGCGCACAAAGTGCCACGTTCCCACATCAGTCTTGAGCATGGCATCGCAGGCGCCCTTTTCAGAACAGGTTTCGTTCACCCTGAGTTCGGGTTCAAAGATTTCTGTCGGCCTCGAACTGCTTGAGCCCTCCATTTTATCGCTGGACGAAGAAGAGTTTTTCGCATCTTTGCCACTCGAAGAACTATTCCCTATCGCACTAGATTTTGGCTTGTCGTAAAATTCAGACCATCCGTCGCCATCTGGGGGAGTAATAGCATTTGTGGAGGAACTATCGTCCCCGCATGCGACAAACATCAATGCCGAAAAAACGGCAAATGGGGCAAACAGGCTGACCAATTTCATAAGAAATCCTTTTTATAAGACACCCCATTACACTTACTTATAAATGTACAAAATAATGAATGGCCAAAAAATGCACTCCGGGATTTTTTTTATAGTGGTTGGTCATTCAAAAAAGGAACGTAATATAAATATCCACTTTAAACTTTCCGGGAACTTTTTAAATTTGAGGGTAGAAAAAGAGGATTTCATGTTTTTTGAACAAGCAATAGCCCATAACCTCCCGAATTATACGAAGGAATCGGATTCCGCTTACGGCGAGACCCTCGCTCCGCTCGATTACAAGGACGAGCTCAAGGTCAAGAACGATGCTATCCGCGAATTTTGGGAAGTCAACCGCCTTGCACGCGGTCCGCAGCCGATTGTCGCAAGCCCCATGCCGCGCAATTATCGCACGACGTCCAAGCGCCAAGTCGAAATGAAGCCGGGCGACCTCCGCTTTAACGAATACGATAGCATCTTGGAGCCCGAAGAACACAACGCCATTTACCGTCTGCTGTTCGAAAAGCTCATCACGCCGGCATACAAGCCGCTCGCCTACGCACTCAACTGGATCATCATCCGTGGCACCTACAAGTACCGCGTCGTGATCTTCAACGTGAAAAAGCTCGACGCAAGCATCGTGCGCAAGCTCAAGCAGATTGCAGAAGTGCTGCAGCAGAGCCCGTACCACGTGACAGCAGCCCACACATACGTCGACACCACAGAATCGAATTACTACCTCGAAGCAAAGCGCCCGACAGACATTCTAAACTTCAAGCAGCTTTACGGCCCGCGCGAACTTTCGCTCGACCTCGGCCACTTTAGGCTCAAGTATCCGGTGACCGGATTCAGCCAGATCAACGAAAGCCAGATCCACAACTTGATAAAGGCCGCCAGCCGCCTGCTCGGTCTCGAAAAGGGCGACCACTTTTTGGACCTTTACTGCGGTTACGGTCTCTTCAGCTTTGCACTCGGCGAAGCCGCCAAGTCCGTACTCGGCGTGGAATGGGAAGGTCCGTCCATCGATTGCGCCAAGGCTTCCGCAAGATTTTTGAAGAAGAACTACAAGTTCATCGCCGGTAAGATTGACGAGACGTTTGTGCAAATGAGACTTCCGCGGCCGATCCCTGGCGAACCGGAACGCATTTTGCTGGATCCGCCGCGCAAGGGAACTGAACCGGGCGTCATCCGGGCTCTCGCGATGCGCAAGCCCGTTCGCGTACTTCACATTTTCTGCGGCACCGACGAAATCCCGGGCGCCCTCGCCGAATGGGAACGTTACGGCTACCGCGTCAAGGAAGTGCTGCCGATGGACCTGTTCCCGGGCACACCGCACCTCGAAACGCTCGTGGCACTTGAGAGAAAGTGACACTCCGTGTCATCCTCGAAGCCTGTCATCCTGGAGCGTAGCGACGGGAACCATCATTTCTCGTATTGCTCATGCGTAGGGAATCCATAATTTCTCGAAAGTCGTTTGTCGAAGAACCTAGTTAATGAATCTTCTTCAGCAAGGCATCTAAACGCGCCGAAAATTGCGCAGCACCAAGATAGCTTACATGATTGGGATTGTAGGCCATTTCTTCGGTATAGTCGTGATTACCGTCTTTATATTCATCGAAGATTAAAATGCCCATATTGGCGATTTCGTCAATAATCTGGTGCGCCACATCCCATCTCGGTCCATACGGGCCGAACACAGGCGTATCCTTATACAACGGATTGCGCGGCGGAATGGCGGCAATCAACTGCACTCCGCAAGAATCTGCGGTGCGTTTCAGCGCCTCGAACATTTTCAGGCTACGCTTCAAATGAGGCGAATCAAAGGAAAGATTTTCGACGCCCTCATGCATAAAGGCTCCGCTCCAACCGCCAATCGGTAACAGGAACGTATTTTCGATATACTGCTGCGCCAGCAGGACTTTTGAATATTCCTGGTCGAGACTCAGTTCTGCAATTTCATCCTTGGTTTCCGGCGACAAATGCGCCGCATCGTACTGAATTCCTGGAGAAACATTGATAAGGAGGCCTGTCGCTTCATCAAAACTCCTATAAAGGAAAGCCGGCGAAAGTTCCACGACAAGGTACTTAATTTTAGGAGCGTACGGCAAAATATAATGCCTGATCAAATAATCAAAGAGATAGCCATCGCTCATCGACACAGCCATGTTCAACATCTTGCACGACTTTATCGAATCTTCAATAACGGAGTTCAAAATCGTGGAACTCCCTAGAGCAACGGCTTCGACCTCATCACTTTTTTTCCAGAACGATTGCAGTCTCATGCCCAGTTCAACCGACATAAACGCCACCGGAGAATCCATTTCATAATCAAAATAAACGCCAGCACTGTCGATGTCCACCGTCAATTTCGGTTGTCCCGGACGTTCCTGCCAAACCCACAGGCTGGGATGCCACAATTCTTCGCCTTCGACAAGCGGAGTGATGCTTCCATCGTTCAAATTGACCAGGACGACCTGCTGATGCGCACCATTGACATTAGCAAGCGTTGCCACGACCAGGTTACTAAGCGAATCCTTTAGAATTCCGCCGGCCCATTCGGTATGGTCAAATTCAAAAGCTGAAGGTGCCGCCACCGAGTGGATCAATTTTCCCGAGCCATCCACAAGGAGCATCATTTTATGGACGCCATACTTCGTTCCTGTAAATTCGCGACCCAGGCTTCCGCCAAAATCAAGGAACAATGTGCGGTTACTTCCGTCCTTAGAAAGCGAAGCATTGCAAGCCTGCTCCCCGTTGTACCAGATTTCATCTTCGTAGGCAACGCCATCCTTGGACAAATTCGCACGGAGCAAGGGCGACGAAGAAATCGCCAAACGGTTATCATTCGAAACGCCGCCATGATAAGCCCCATCAAAGAGCTTTTCAGGGACACCAAAGGCGCCCTTTTCAAACTTCACCTGCCACGTACTTTCGTGTTTAAACTGATCACCCTTATTGTTTGCCGCAGACGAGACGTAGACAATCACCGTATCACCATTATCATTGACACGCCACCTCGGCACCGCCGCATTTTCGACAGGCAACGCCACCAAATTGCGCCCCGTTTCATTCAAATCCCGAACATAAACCTTCGATGGTTGCGAGGAACCCTCCATGGACGTACAAAAAGCGACATGCTTTCCGTCTGGCGAAATTTCAGGATGGAACACCTGCATAGAATCTTCAATCTGCACAACCTTCGCCGACTTGGCAAAATCCACATAAACGAGATTGCCGGTCACATCATTCCTGAGCGCAAGTTTAGCCCAATACGAATCCGTGATTTTCCGGACTTCGGAAGCTTCCTTCAACGGCACCACCGGAGCAGCGACCACCTCCCCTTTATTCGAGAACCACACCGCATCAGGAATGGCGCCATACGCCAAGCGGAATCCGATGTAATCGCCCCGAGTCGAATTCAGGATGGGGTACGTATCCCCGCGATTGTACAACGTAACAGATGACGGCGAACCGTAAAAATTTCCGCCCTTCACAACGCAAGATCCAAGCGCATCCCCATCGACAGAACCCACGAAATTCGTCACCGAAGAATCCTTGAATGTAACGAACCAGTCGTTCACCAGTTCCAGCATATTTCCAGAAAAGTCGCAGAAGTTTCCGAACTTATCGCCAGAGGAACAAACCGGATGGGCGACAGATCCGGAGTTTTCCGCATTCCAGCCCAGCTCAGGGTGCCAGAACATAGAAGCGACAAAGACCCATTCCGCTTCCGTCGGCAAGCGGAATCCGTTGGACTCGGCGTTGAACTTAAAGTTTTTCATCTTGACGCAATGCTTTTCGCCATCCAGCTCCGCCGACGAAAACACATAAGCGCTATCAACACCGTACTTTCTGCTCATCGCATTGGCGTACAAGACCGCATCAAAAAAAGTGACATTGGCGGCAGGGATGGAATCTTGCGGGCAAGCAACCTTCAAGCCCGTCACGCCCCCCATGATCTCATTAAAGTCCTTGCAAATAACCTCATGACCGCCCATGAAAAAATCATACGAAAAGGAAACATTCATTTGAGGGCGTTCTACCATCTTGGCAGAAGCATCGCTCGTTCCTAAAACAACGCCTTTGCCATGAGCCTTGATCTTGAACATTCCTTCGGCAATGCTTTCGTCCTCGTGGACTAAAAAATAAGACTCACTCGGATTATCCTCCGTACAACCAAACCCCAAAAGAGCCAATAAAACAAGAGGTATCAAAAAACGCATTGCCTTGTACATAAATAAAATATACTATTTTCATATATCACATGGCAACACAAGACACTACATCCGACAACAGGCTTTGGACTCGCACATTCGTGACGGTCGCCGCAGCAAACTTTTTGCTGTTCTTTAGCTTTTACCAGCTTTTGCCGATTCTCCCCTTGTACATCATCGACAAATTCCAGACGGACAACGCCACCGCAGGCATCATCATTTCGCTGTACACCATCGGCGCCCTCGCCTGCCGTCCGTTCGCCGGATTCCTTGTGGACACGCTCAGCCGAAAGCCATTGTATTTCTGGACGTTCTTTGCATTTACCGTCTGCTTTGTCGGGTACAAGGTCGTCGGGCTTTTGCCCATTCTTGCCGTTGTACGTTTTGCACACGGTTTATTCTTCGGCATTTCAAGTACGGCAAGCAACACCGTCGCGATTGACGCCCTCCCCGCAAGCCGCCGTGGCGAAGGCATCGGGTATTTCGGCATCAGCGTAAACCTCGCTTTTGCGACAGGCCCCATGACCGGAATGTTCCTTTACGAAGCCTTGGGCGATTCCATCGTATTCGCAACATCCATCGCCCTTTGCGTCATCGGACTTGTTCTTGTAAAGACCTTGAAGGTCAGGCCCCGCGAAAAGAAACAGTGCGCCCCCCTTTCGCTCGACCGCTTTTTCCTCACGCGAGCCGTTCCGCAATTTGCAAACTTCATCTTTGTCGGATTCGCCTACGGCCCCGTCACCAACTATATCGCGCTTTATGCCAAGGAACTCGGAATTAGCGGAACCGGCTGGTTCTACGCCCTCATTGCCGCCGGGCTCATCATGAACCGCATCATGACCGGGCGTCTCATCGACAGAGGATACCTCGTCCATCTTGTCGGCACCGGAATGACGCTGAACGTCGTTGCGTACTTCATTTTGGCATTCAGCCACGGTCCCCTCACATTCTTCCTGGCCGCATTCCTTATCGGCACAAGCCTCGGGCTCATCTTCCCCGGCTACCAGACCATGTGCGTGAACCTCGCCCGTCACAACCAACGCGGCACGGCGAACAGCACCTACCTCTCGGGCTGGGACATCGGTATCGGAACAGGAATCCTCACGGGCGGCGCCATGGCAAACTACTTCGGCATGCACCAGCAGGTATTTTTCGCCTGCGCCATTGCACTTGTCCTCGCCGACATCATGTACCTGACCTACACGGCAAAGCACTATTTAAGGAACAAACTGGAAGGTTAAAACGGATCAAGAAACGAAAGACGAAGATAGCCTTCATCTTTTCGATACGGCTCGTTTCTTTTCGTACATATTTTCGTCGGCAAGCATCATGCTCTTCTTGAAGCTGTGGACATCGCCATCCCAAACGTTCCAGCCGACGCTGACGCCAATCGTGTAAGGCATGTTGTCTCGCTTGAGCGATTCTTCGCGCAGGCATTCATGAATTGTAGATTCGACAGTTTCTGGAGCCACCGTCCGGGTAATCATCAAGAATTCATCGCCACCGTAACGGCAAAGGAATACAGGGCACTTAAGCCGGCCGCAAGCGAGCTTTAACGCCTGCGAAACAAGAACGAGCGCACGATCGCCTTCGACATGGCCACAAGTGTCGTTGATTTGCTTAAAGTGGTCGACATCCAGCATGACCACGTACGAATTCTTCGCATCGCGCAGCTGGTACAAGTAGCGGTCCAGGCAGTTGCGGTTGTTGAGCATCGTCAGCGGATCCGTCGAAATCAGCTGGTTCTGCGAATACAGGTAGACAAACAAGATGACAAGCGTACACCAGAAGCAGAACAACGGAGAAGTCATCGAAAAGAAAATCTGCCCACCTGCCGCACAAATCGCGCCCGGAGTATAGCTAGCCACAATCAGGTAGGTCGTGAGCTTGCGCCGGTCGTGCAATGCAAATCCGCGGATCAGCCCACGGGCCGTCACAGTCAAGATGTAAAGGCAAGGGAGGAACGCCAGGACAAAATAATAGAGGTTGCACGGTTCCAGATTTTCATCAAGCCAGAATTCAGGATCCAGCACAAAAAAGACAAGCAAGACAACGGCTTCGATCACAATGGGAATCCGCAATATCGACTGGAGCCTATGGATTTGCTGTTTCGTCATATCCGGCCGGGTACTCATTTCGGCATAGATAAAACAGCTATAGAACAAGACCGCCGCTATGATTGCATTGAGATAATTGACCGCGAGAGTGCTAAACGTATTTTTGACAAAGATGCCATCGTACACCAGCGCCCAAATCGAATCGTTCAAAAAGTAAATGATATGCCAAAACACCAATTTATGGAAAAGGGTGTATTTCAGCTGTGGTGTCGGTAAACTCATTATGCTATACTGCAAGAGCAGCAAAACGCAAATACATGCGATATTGACTTCGGCATAAAATACATAGACACTCATAGGTAGGAAATTATATTTTATATGCCCAAAGTTCAACCTTATTTCGCCGAAATATGAAAATCATCAGAGTTACAAAAGAATTTGAACGCGCCGGAGCCTATTATGTAAGAATCCACGCCATGGCCCGTAAGCACAAAATTCCCCTCGAGGCCGAAATTGACGCAAAAGACGGCGAAAATTGCAATTATATCCTCGCTTTAGACGATATTTACCCCGTGGCCACCTGCCGATGGTTCAAAATTGACGAAAAAACAGCAGAAATCGGGCGGGTCGTCGTCCTCCCGGAATACAGGGGCCAGCATCTTGGGCAAAAAGTCGTTGCCGAGGCCGAAAAATGGATGCGCGAACAGGGAATCCAGAAATCCGCCATTTCCAGCCGTGTCGGGGTCGAGGACTTTTACAGAAAGCAGGGATACGAGGCCAACGGGAACGGGCACGCGCACAACGACACGTTCCTGTGTACCTATATGGAAAAAATCCTTTAAATTTTCCATTTTTCAACAACTTTCTTTTGTTGCATATAGGAACATTTATCAATAATTCCTATTCACAATTATTCGTTTTTTAAAAGATTATTAACAATACGTTTCATGCAGTTTGCATTTTGTATATTTTTAATTTATATTAGCAGACAGACTTTTGGCAACAAATGAAACCCATTATCGAATATACAGATTTCCGCAAGTATATGCTGGATTTCTACGAGGAGCGCAAATTGCGCCATGTTTTTTCGTGGCGTGAATTTTCGAAAAGCGCGGGTTTCACTTCGTCCTCTTATATGAAAGTCGTTTGCGACGGCAAAAGCAACTTGAGCCGCATCGGAATCGAACGTACCGGGCAGGCCATGGGGCTTGTCGGTTTCGAAATGGACTATTTCAGGGCAATGGTCAACTTCGGTCAAGAAACGTCCGACGAAAAAAAGAGGACCGCCTACGAAGAAATGCTCACCATCGCAAAGACGCACAAAGTGAGAGTCGTCGAAGGCGAGCTGTTCGATTTTTACGAATCCTGGAAAAATCCCGTGATCCGCGAACTTGCCCCGATGATGCCGGGCGCCACACCAGGCGAAATCGCGAGGAACTGCTATCCCAAGATTTCGGCTCTCGAAGTCAAGCAGACGCTTGATTTTTTGACGAACGCCGGTTTTCTCAAGAAGACGGCCGAGAACACGTTCGTCCAAAACGAAACATCCATCACGGGATCGCCAGAAGCGACACGCCTCGCCATCCGCGACATGCACCGCGAAATGGCAAAAATTGCGGCAAGCTCACTCGACCTTGCCAAAGCCGAAAGGAACTTCAGTGGCGTCACGATGGGAATTTCCAAGGACTCCTACGAACAAATCGTCAAGGAACTCGACGAGTGCCGCCGCAAGGTCATCAGCATCGCCGCTGGCGACAAGAACATCAACCAAGTTTACAGACTCAATTTGCAGCTTTTCCCGCTCACCCGCAACACCAAGGAGAATAGCCATGAATAAGCTATTCGATAAGCTTTGCATACCAAGCATTCTTGCGATTGCATCATTTCTTGCCTCCGCCTGTACCGATCCAAACCCAGGTTACTTGACGGGCACAGCCGAAGAACGCAACCAATCGGCAAACGCAGGTGACATCTCCGGCAACATAGGGCCAGCCTCTAGCGACTCCGAAACCGAAAGCAGTTCCAGCGAAGCCGAAATTGAAAGCAGCTCCAGCGAAAGTTCAACAGGAAAAGACCCGTCCATCATCCCTGTAGATCCCGGAGACGGCCATTCAGGCGCCCCCAGCGGAAGACCGGACAGTTCCATCCACATCATCGGAGCCCCGTCCTCGTCGTCCCAGTCGTACATCATCGTCAACCCCTCCAGCAGCAGCAAGTCCGAACCCATAGGCAATCCCGACAACAACTTCCTGAACATCTATGTCTACAAGACCGGGATGCCCGAAATCACATTTGCCGAAAGCGTATTCGGCTTCAACAAGACCTACGAAGAATGCAACCCGTCCGAAAAGACTTGCACCGAAGACAATTCGAAGACCGCAGAATTCAGGACCTTGGGCCTGCATAAAATTGCGTCCGAAGACTTCGATCATATCAAGCCCATCTTCCCCTTGACCACAGAAAAGTTCGGGAACAAGCTTAAAGAAGTCTATACGGAAGGATGCTCGGTTTACGTGCTGAACATCAAGGAATCCTCGCCCGCATGGCACGTTCTCACCAGCATCACAAGCGACTCCCTCACCGTCGAGAACATCTTTGACAACTGCGATTACGAACATAGCCCATTCGATCTATATGTCGGCTTCTTGTTCTCGTTCTGCGGTGAACTGACCGACCAGACCAAAATCGTAATGAACACGACGCCTAACGGATCCAACCAATGCGGGCTCGTCAGCTACGAGGAGTTCTACAGGCAACGGTAAGCGCGACGCCGGAGCGTCAAGGCTTTGGAAATCCTATATAATACAAAAACTATTATATAGGATTTCCTTTTCAACAAATAGACCCTAAAAACGTCATTTTTAACATAATTTAAAGGTTTCCGTATAGTAAAAACATTGACCCTGCAAATCCGTAAACGTATTTTATAGGCATGAAGTCCATACTCGAATACAAAGATTACCGACTCTATCTGCAAGATTTTTACGACGAACGCAAGCGCTGCGGAGCGTTCTCCTGGCGCGAATTCTGTAAAATCGCCGGATTTTCATCGCCGAACTACATGAAGCTCGTCTGCATGGGTCAAAGCAAGCTGAGCAAGATCAAATCCCCCAACGTAGCCAAGGCCATGGGACTTGTCGGCTACGAAGAAGAATACTTCAAGCAACTCGTCGCCTTCTGCAATGCGACAGACGACTTTTCCAAAAAGGAAGCGCTCCTCGCAATGGAAAAGATCGCCCAGGAACACAAGATTCGAGTCATCGACAGCGAAACATTCCAGTATTACGAATCGTGGAAATACCCGGTCATCAGGGAACTCGCCCCGATGATGCCTGGAGCGAACCCGCGCGACCTCGCCGAAGAATGCAAGGAATACGTCTCGGCCGAAGAAGTCCGCGACATCCTGAGCTTCCTCGTCAAGGCGGGATTTCTCAAGAAAGAAGGCGACAAGACTTACTCACAAACCGAACAGACCGTCATCGGTTCCAAGGAAGCCCTCCCCATCGCCATCCGCGCCATGCACAAGGAAATGGCGAACATGGCCTCCCGCGCCGTAGACAGGTACTCCACAAAGGAGAGGTTCTTCACGGGAGTCACGCTAGGCGTCACCGAAGAAGCCTACTGCAGAATCATCGAGGAACTTTCGACCTGCTGCAAAAAAATCGTTTCCATCGCAAGCGAATACAAGAACCTGGAACAAGTCTACCGAGTCAATTTTCAACTCTTTCCATGCACGGACAAGATAAAGGATAAAAAGCATGCTTAACAAGAACCTTGTCGCCCTCTGGAGCATATCCCTACTCGCTCTATGTGCCTGCACCGCCGAGAACGCCGGCGCCAGCATAGATCCGCCCGCCATGGCCTATTCCGATCCCGAAAGCAGTTCGTCAATCGCAGGAACCTCCGAAGAACTTTCTTCTTCGGGAGTCAAAGTCGTTGAAAGCACCGACATCATAAAAAGCAATGACAGCGAGGTGACCATCGTAAAAACGCATTTTGAGTATGTCGCTTCGGAAACAGGAAACTCCGTCCCGACAACAGCATCTTCCAGCAGCACGGCTATCCATCAAGACACTCCTAGCGGTTCCGAATCTAGAAAAACAAAATCCGTCATAGCCTATTGCAACGACGAAACAAAAAAATACAAGGTCGAAATCAGCCTAGCATCAAACGACTTTATCGAAAAAACATTAACGATGGACAACTTCGGTTCTTCTTGCGCAACGATATTCAACAAGTTCAAAGAAGCCTGCCCGTCCGAAGTCGAAATCAAGAATAACGCCGAAGGGTGCGACGAGAACGGATCCATCAATATCACCTGTACCTATATGGACGATTCCGTCAGCTTTGACGCACTCGAAACCGAGATGTCCAATACAGCCATCTCCGACTGCGAAAAAATCTGACCCGAAAACGAAGCGGCCCATAGACTTGGGCCGCAAGCGTCAATCGCTGTAATAACCGCGAAGGTCGTAAACCAAGTTGACCGAAATTCGGCCAGAACTCGAAAAAGACTGCCCCAAAGTCCAATCGTAGCGTAACATCAACGAGAGCCAATGAGACTTGGAACTAGACGCTAAAAGGTTATACCCGATATCGCCACCCATGAACCAGCCTTTATACGATCTATCGTAGGCGCCACCCCAAACGAAATCGACAAAGAGTCCCTTACGCTGCGAGAATCTATGGACCGATTCAAACGCCCATCTAGATTGGGTCTGTCCCATGGTGCCCGCATAATCCAGTTCCCATAGCCAGGAATGATAATCCGAAAAGCCCCACACCAAGGCAAAGCGCAAATTCGGATACCATTTGCCATAAAGGTCCTTGCCTCCAGCACCCACTTCTATTCCACCATAATCAGAAAGATAGCACAACAGATCGAAGAAAAGACCGGAAACGACTTCACCGACGGCTGCCCCGGATTCCGCCATAGATTGCGTGGCGCGGCACCTCGCCTCATGGGTATTGGAGTAATCCACCACTTCGGTATCGGGACTATCGGGTTCCACATCCAGATCCATAACCAGGCTCGTCAACGAATAAACGACGGACTGGACGTTGTCATCCTGAGTGAACTTTTTATGGACACCCTTGACGACCTTTGAACCGTGCAAGCGCACCATCCCCGCCCAATAATAATCTTTCAATTTTATCAGGAACAGTTGAACATTGACCTTGTCGCTATTTTCGGAAAGCTTATACCCAAGCACCTCAAGAGCCGATTCAGCCCTTTGAGTTGCAAGATTCGCCTTGCGGTCTTCAACATCTACAAACACGGGATCCATAAAATATACTTCGGACGGTTTTTCGCCTTTGTAAATCTTGGGTGCCTTACCAAAAGACATCTTGAGCATGGTTTCCACGGCACTGTCAACGTCATCCACTTCTGCGACCACAGAAGAATCCGTTTCGATTCGGCCATCCGCCAAGAACTTTTTCATCCGTATAAGGTGCATCACAGGATTCGACGACGAAAAAGAAACCCCAACCTTTTCAAAATGACAGCTGGGAACATAACCCAATTCAGCTAAATAGACCGTCGCCATAGCCTTCAGCTTTTTTGCAGAAAGGTCACGCGGGCCACGGCTATCGCCATCAATGACCTGCACTTCAACCGCTCCCGCAAATGCAGCAAGGAACACTAACAAAGAAAATATACGAGAAAACAAGGACATTGGATAAATGTACAAAATACAACTCGTTAAACCACGCTAAATATAGATAAAAGAGATGAGTGGTAAATTAGGATAGATGATATGCAAAAAGGACTGCATTACTGCAGTCCTTTGAATGTTTTGACGCATTTTTAAAGGCGACCCCGGCACAGGCCCGGGGTGACACTTTAGGCGTTACACTTGGCGCCAATGGCGCCAGTTCGCGGCGCCTCGGTCATGCCCAAGCGAGGTTGACGCTTCGCGTCTGTGGCTGCATTTATCAAATATAAGTCAATAAATGGCTTATGCTTGAATAAATTTGCACACTCTTGGGCGCGACTCTCGGCTTGCTACACTTCTTCGATGCTTGCGTGATACTCTTGGAGAGACTTCACTGCACCATGTCCGTTCCTTGCAGCGGCGATGCCCTTGACGGTGTTGTAGGCACCGGCGAGGGTTGTGATGTAGGGAACCTTGTACTTGATGGCGGCCTTACGGATTGCGCTTTCGTCCTTGATGGCGTCGCGCTTTGCCCACGGCGTGTTGATGATGAGGTTCACCTGCTTGTTCAGGATGATGTCGAGGACGTTCGGGCGGCCTTCGGCGATCTTGTTCACCACTTCGCACTTGACACCGGCAGCTTCGTAGAACTTGGCAGTGCCTTCGGTAGCGTAAATCTTGAAGCCGAGCTTCTGGAATTCCTTACCGATTTCAATCGCCTGTTCGGAGAGGTTCACCTTGTCAGAAAGGCTGATGAGCACAGCGCCTTCGTTCGGGAGGAAGGAACCTGCGGCTTCCTGGCTCTTGTAGTAAGCGAGGGCATAGTCGTCGGAGAGGCCGAGCACTTCGCCGGTGGAGCGCATTTCGGGGCC
>CACZAD010000012.1 GCA_902779055.1 Fibrobacter succinogenes
ACGGACGAACTCCGCCGCGCCTGCGTGGCCCGCGAACTCGTGAACCGCATCCAGAACCGCCGTAAGGACCAGGACTACGCCATCACCGACAAGATCGAAGTGACGCTGTTCTCTGCAAGCGAAGTCTTCAAGCAGGCCGTTGCCGAGAACGAAGCTTATATCGCCGGCGAGACACAGGCAGTCGCTATCAAGTGGGCTGCTGCCGCTGATGGCTTGGAAGCTAACGACGCCGATGGGGAAGCATTCGCATTCACGACGGTAAAGGCATAATCAAGGGTGACTACCGCCCGAGGCGAGTGTTGCGCGGGAACTTGTTCTCGCATTACCGAGCCGATGCGGTAGGGCGTTTTGCGCCAGACCCAAGCTAACGCTATCGTGTGGAAGGATTCTACTGCTGGTTTGCAGGAATCTGATGCAGATGGCGAAAAGGTCTTCGTAGAAGCTGTAAGATAGGCCTCGAAGCCAACGACGCTGATGGTGACAACTGCAAAAGGCGAGTATGCCCCAAGGCGAATGTTGCAGGGCCGCTTGCGGACCTATAAGTGAGCCGTTTTGCATGACGCAAAGCGTCAAAGTCGCGACCGTGCTTGCACGGGCATGACCGAGCCGCAGCAGTTGGTGCTCGAAGAGTACAACCTTTCAGCTTCACGACAGTTCGCGCCTAATTGACAGGATTGTCATTCCCGACTTGACCGGGGATCTCCTTGCCAACCTGAAAAATTTATCTCCGGAGTCCAAAATTCCGGAGATGTTTTTTTTATATTCATAACATAATGAAGTTTATTCGTACTCTCGTTCTTCTTTTTGCTTTGCTTTTGCCGTGTGTTTCTATGGCAGAAGAGAATTCTGTTTACACGCCCAAGAAAAAAGCTACAGATTATATACCAATGCCTTTGGGAATTGAAATAGGTGGTGGGAGTATGTTTGTGGCTGGAGTGGAGTGGGGTTCTCCTTTAAGTTTAATCTATGTGCAGGAACGTCCTGAAAATGAAAAAGGTCTGTGGGTGCCAAATGATGCGTTGATGTGGTCTATCCGTACTAGGTATGTTTATGATTATATTGACCATGAATATGGCGTATTGCTCCATCCGAATATTCAGTATCTGCGCCCCCTTTTCGGCATTGCGGTTGGCCCCCAGGTGGGCTGGTTTTCATCGACGGGTTTTGACTATGGTGCATCAGTCCGTTTGGATTTGATGTGCTTGTTGAATATTGAAGTGGGTTATTTTTTCGAAAAAAAGACCCCTTACGTGAGTTTCCTGTTCTCGTTTTCCCTTTTGAGAATTGGACCTTTCGACCCCTAATTAACTATGTCCATCATTAACGAAATTCAAAAAGCGCTTTTTGCAAAGCAGGATTTAAAGTTCAAGGCATTCCATAGCAAGCTTATCCCGACGACGGATGCAAAGTCGATTATCGGTGTGCGCACTCCCGACTTGCGTGTGATTGCGAAAGAGTTTGCAGGCCATCCTGATGTGGAAAAATTCTTGACCACGCTTCCGCACAAGTATTACGACGAAAATCAAGTTCACGCGTTTATTTTGTCCTTGATTAAGGGCTATGATGATTGCATTTCGCACATCAATGCTTTCTTGCCGTATGTGGATAACTGGGCGACCTGCGACCAGATGCGCCCCAAGGTCTTTGCTAAAGCTGCAAATCGTGAAAAGCTTTTGAAGGATGTTCGCCGCTGGATTGATGCCCCGGTGTCGGATGTTTACACGGTGCGCTTTGGCATTGAAACGCTAATGTCGTTTTTTCTGGACGATGACTTTGACCCGAAGTTCTTGAAATGGGTCGCGAAAATCCGCAGCGAGGAATACTACCTCAATATGATGGTCGCGTGGTTCTTTGCGACAGCGCTTGCCAAACAGTTCGAGGCGACCCTCCCGTTTATCGAAAAGCGCGTACTCGACGCCTGGACACATAACAAGACCATCCAGAAGGCGATTGAAAGCTATCGCATTAGCGATGAGCAAAAGGCGCACTTGAAAACATTGAAATTATAGTATCTTTTTTAATATGATTGAATATTCTGTACAGACTGTAAAAACAGACCGCTTTGAAATGGACTATCTCAAATTTGGCACGGGTGCGCGCCCGCTCGTGTTGCTGCCGGGGATGAGCCTCAAAAGTACGATGGGCATTGCCTCGATGGTGGTGGATTCTTATAAGATATTTGCAGATGATTTTACGGTTTACATGTTTGACCGCAAAAAGGATTTCGGCGAATCGTACTTGATGGAAGAAATGGCGTCAGATACCGCCGAAGCGATGTCGGCAATTGGAATCGAACGCGCTTGCATCATTGGCATTTCGCAAGGCGGTATGATCGCGCAGCTCATTGCGGAGCTGTTCCCGCAAAAAGTGGAACGTCTGGCGCTCGGCTGCAGTGCCTCCCGCTTGAACGATATGTCTCGAGCCGTGATGACCGAATGGAAACGCCTCGCGGATGCCCGCGATATCGAAGCCCTCTGCTCGAATTTCATCGACAAGGTCTTTTCTGAGGATACCATCCGCAAGTACAAGCGGAGCCTGATGCGAATGAACACGAACGCCACGGAACAGGATATGGCTCGTTTCTGCGTCTTGGCCAAGGCTTGTCTTGCATTTGAAGCGTACGAAGGTCTCTCGAAACTTAAGTGCCCGACATTGATTCTCGGAGCCGAGCTGGACCAGGTTCTGGGCGTAATTGCATCCCGTGAAATCGCTGAAGTGCTAAAGCAAAATGGCGTGCCGGTGGAACTCTACGTTTACGAAAATTACGGCCACGCTGCCTACGACGAAGCTCCGGATTTCCGCGAAAGAATACTCAAGTTCTTGAACGGGTAGGGCGTAAAGTCCTTTTGAACGGAACGAATTGTTTCGACTGGTGCTGCTCACCGGCCCTATAGTCGCTATTTTGCTTTTTTGTCAATGATTTCTGCTTTTGGTAGGGGTTTTATTTTGGCTTGTAAAAAGCTATTTTGGGGAGTATCCGAGAATAGTTGGAATGAATCGGAATCTTGTGAATACCAGGATTGCATTTTTATTGTGCGTTGCTATTGCAGCGATTTTTTTGAATGCCTGTGGTGATGGCGTAGATGCCAATGAACAGGCTGTTGCTGACGTTGATGAATCGTCTTTGTTGAAGGAAATAGCTTCTTCGTCAAGTGAGATGAGTAGTTCTTCTGAGGCTCTTTATCCAGAGTCGTTTAAACCTGATGATGCTGAATATCCTTATGCCGGAATCCCTCGCATTGTCATTGAAACGGAAAAACGCCAAGCGATTAAAGACCGTGAAACAGAAATCCCGGCAAAACTCCAAATATGGGGCGAAAAAAAAGCTGAAAGTGAAATAATGGATTTGACCATCAGGGGGAGGGGAAATACTAGCTGGTGGAATATGCCCAAAAAAAGCTATAAGATTGAATTTGCAAAGAAACAATCTATGCTTGGTATGCCTAAAGACAAGGATTGGGCTCTAATCGCAAATTATGCTGATAAATCTTTGTTGAAGAATTATGTCACTTATCAGCTGGCATCTTGGTTGGGGGCTAAGTATGCTCCTAAATCAGATTATGCAGAATTGTATTTGAATGGATCTTATTTGGGTGTGTACCTTTTGACTGAAACTGTCAAAAAGGGAAAAAATAGAGTCAATATAAGTGAAAATGCGTATTTAGCTGAATTTGATGTTAAACAAAAGGCTGATGATTTTGGATTTGTTACGAAAAAGGAAAAAAAGGTAACGATTCATTATCCAAAGGATTTGTCTGAAGATGAAACTTCTTTGTTGAAAGAGTTCATTGAATTTCTGGAAACGACTTTTGCTTATGATTCGTTGGATTTGCAAACATTGAGTCAATATATTGATGTTGATGACTATATACTTTTTTATTGGATCCAGGAATTTTCAAAAAATAAAGATGGCGCTTTTTCAACAAGTGTGTATTTTACGTGGGAAAAAGATCGGCCGTTGTCTATGGGACCCGTTTGGGATTTTGACCTTGCCTATGGCGGTAACTATGGTGGAGATGTCATTGCCAATGGTGAATGGTATGTAAGGAACTTCTATTGGAATAGACGATTGTTTAGCGAAGATTTTTTTGTTGATTTAGTTAAAAAGTATTGGATTGAAAATTCAAGAGTTTTTCGTTCTGTCCAGGACTCTATATACTCTTATAAAAAGAAAATATGGAATTCTGCACAAAATAATTTTAAGCGATGGGATATCCTAGAAAGTACGACAAATATTTGGCATAACATAGCCTTTGCTGATTACGACAGCGCTGTTGATTCCCTCGTAGGATGGATTGATTATCGTATTCGATGGATTGACGATAATCTTAAAAATATACGATATGATGATTAGCGAATCGAAAAATCATCATTTTAGTTTGCTTCTAAGAGTCGTGTAAATTTTAAAATAGGGTAGGGGAAGTTTGAGAAGTTTTTTCAAATATGCAATTTTCCATGCTGCATTTGAAAAATCTTTTTTCATCATACCTGGGTTTATGCTTAATTTAGGATCGGCTAATGGTGTCAATGTTGTGTTATAGAATTTCCATAAGGAAATTTCGCTAAGGTCTTCTTTTCGTGTATTTAGTCCTAAATTGCACAAACCGTTAAATGCGTTCTCGGAGTCCCATTTGACGAATGAGTCTAGTGTAGATTTATGAAAATCCTTGATGAATTGTAGCGCGCCTTCTTGTATCAAGGAAATCTTTTTATAGGAACTTCTTGTATCGTCATTGAAGTTGAATTCAAAATCGTATTGCTTTATGGGATTTTTTTCATCCCCTGTATAGCATTTTACGGAACCATGGGAGGCGCTGAAAAGCATCTCGAAAAGTCCTAAGAAGCTCCATACTTTGGATTCGTTCTTGTTGTTGGACGGAGAAAATAAAAATGCGTTTCCACGTTCAAGATTTGATGTTAAACCGATGTAATAGCCATGGGGCAAGTCCTTTTTGCCTGCTAAGTGCAGCAGTCTTTCGTAAGACCGTTGCATAGTCCCTTTCCAGCCGATATCTACGATTCCGTAATTTGAGGGTATATTTAATGAGTTGAAATATCTTTCAAAATTTTCAAATTCTTTCTTTGAATTTTGGATGACGTCGTCCAAAATGGAGTTTAAAAGTCCCCTTAGATTTTCTTTTTCTGAAAAATCTTTTAATGGAATCATTTCGGTTCCGCTAAAACCGAAATGATGAAGATTTTCCTTGTATGCATTTATGTCTAATCCGACATTTTCAAAAAAGGCGCTCAACAAGGTGAAGCGCGTCATTGGAATCAAGTTGAGAATCTCGTCCCAAGACTTGCAGGACCAAAATAAAGGAACTAAAAGACTTCTGCGTGATACGTAAACATACTGGGTATTTTCATCTGGATGAAGGATGCTGTATGCTTTAAGCATGATTTCGCCATCGCGCGAAAAGAACAACAGCTTTTCGATATTGTGCTGTTCCTTTTGCTCGTGCAGCCATTCTGAAAAACCGAAGAGCAATGGCCCGAGTGTCTCGTAACCGATTTGAAAATAACGGTCTGCAAATATGGAATTATTTAAAAAACTGTAAACTAGATTTTGAGATAAAGGTACATCTTTGGGGCAGTCGTAATATAGCGTGTTTTTGTAGTGGGTTGCGATTGGGAATATTTTTATTCCTAGTTTGAATGGTGCCAGCCAATCGCCTCGTTTAGAGTCTCCGATATGGAGCATATGGCGTGGACTGCACTTCTGTTCCTTCATAACCAATTTGAACAGGTTGCCTGTGGATTTTAGCAAACCTTCACTGTTCGAAACGTATAACTTATTGTATGTAGAATAGCCTTCCCTTTGTAAAATGCGCTCCAGGAAATCTTTCGGTAAGTACATATCCGAAACGATGACGACGTTTTTCTTTTGATCTATGGCGTAGTCGAAGGCTTGCTTTAGCAAGTCGTTCTTCTTTAATACAATAGATTCGATTTCAAGTTCAATGGTTTTTAATTTTGCAGATGTTTCTTGATCGTATGGGAGATTTGTGTAAATGTCGTCAAGTGTTATGTCTTCTTTGGTTGCGTTTTCGCGTGCTTTGCATTCTGCCAATACCCTTTGGCTACGAAAGTCCTTTAATTCGACAGAGCTTTCTGCATTGTATTTGCTTTCGACAAGGTTAAAAACGTCCTTGGGGTGACGTACGTTGCGTTTTAAAAGTGTGTCAAAAATATCAAACGATACAACATCTACTTTATCAATCTGTCTAAGCAATCTTTTAAGCATTTAGTTTATTCCTAGTATGGAGGACTTGTAGGGTATTACTTGATTAATTCCGTTTTTGACATAGAGGAAATACCAAAAAACGGTGCATAGGAGAACAAACAAGGTTGAGAAAATATAGTATCGTGAACGGCTTTTTTCTTTTAGCATAAAAAGCGCTCTTGGTAAAAAAATGCAATCTGTGATATTTGAGAAAAAGTAAGACATTCTAAAGACGAACTTGGATATCATTGACGTCAAGTTTAGTGCTGTTGCGATGGCTTTGTAAGAGAAAAATGTTGTTAGCTCGTTTTTGTTTTCGTTGGGCTTGAGATAGAATCGTAGATATACGAAGAATGCCAGCATAAAGAACGCCAATAGCGTTGAGGTCGTGTCAAAAAATGTTTCGTCGCTGTATTGTGATAGGTATGCCTTGAAACGGTATGGAATAAGACCTCGGTTAACGATGAAAAGAAGAATTTCATCAAAATGTACAAAAAGTATATAAATGGATAGGGCTATGCTTGCATAGATTATTCGGTTTATTTTTTTGTTCTTTATTTTGAATAATATATCAATGCCAATTAGGGCTACAAAGACGATTGTTGTGTTGTGCCACAAAAACATGATGATTACCCAGAATATCAGCTTTTTCCATTCCCGAGTCTCGAGAAACTTATAGGCGTAGGTTCCAATGGCGACAGCGATGTATTGACGTAGTAGGTTTAATGAGTTCGAATAGAAAAGAAGATTGAAAAAAAGCATGACTTGCCACATATTAGCTTTATGGCGGTTGTCGTATGCTGCTTTATATATAAACCCAATGACAATGAGATTGAGCGCGAAAAATAAAACGTGGATGTCGTCAGTAAATTGAGCTATGAACCAGTTCAATGCTAAATATATTAGCTCTACTTCAGGAAAGTAACCGTTGTTGTATTGGTGTAAAAGGGAATCTAGCCTATGGTTTGTTAAAACGGAATGCCAAACATTGATGCCATAGCTTGCGGTGTCTGTTCCGATGCCGGGATCACGAAATGCGGCCAAAAGAACTGGCAAAAGAATTGCAATTGAACTAAATGCTAAAAATGCTCCGCTTTGCTTTTTTTGGGAGCTGTATTGTGCAATGGCTGTGAAAAAGCTGGATAGAGCAAAAACTGCTAAATATATGAACATTGTTAATCCACGATCTTTTTGGGAACCATCTGAACTGTTTTTAGGCTTTTCTTAAATTGCCGTATAGCCTTAATCATAGCAAAATAATGGCGTATGTAAAAAGCCAGAAGACGGAAATAAGGTAGTATTCCTTCTTTTTTTATGAAAAAACGGTGCTGGATGATCATTGGCATATGCCAATGCCAATGACCGATTTTGTGCATGATGATGTTCTTCTTTTTGAATGCCCAAAGACAATCCCGGAACTCTTCGGGCTTGGTACGGCGGAATGTCATGGATCCTGGATTGTAGGTCACGCAGTATAGGTGATTTGGGATTATCTTTATCTTTTCAGCATAAAAAGATACCATGATGTTGAACATCATGTCGTTGCATTTGGTAAATTCATCGAATTTCAGATGATGTTTCTGGATCAGAGTCCGGGAAATCATTTTGTTCCATGGTTCCCACTTGTGAAACAGAATCCAGTCTTCGGATCGCGTGACATTAGGATTAAACTTGGATATATACTCGTCGTAAGAAAAATTTCGAGGACCGGGTGAATACGTGGTGCTATCTACGCTGTTTACGGAGAAGTATATGCAGTCAGCACAAGAATCGATGTTATCGTTTAAAAAGGAATTGAATTCTGGCTCGTAAAAATCATCACAGTCTGCAAATAGAATCCATTTGCCCAGAGCCTTTTCGAGACCCAGATTTCTTGCATGCCCGGCCCCTTTACAGGGGGTGCTGTAGAGAATCTGTAAATTTTCCCTAGATATTCTTTTCAGTTCTTCGATTATCTTAGCTTCGCTGCCGTCATCAACAACAATAATCTGCAAATCATTGCGCTCAGGAATGGAGTTTAAACAACGTTTTAAAAGATTTGTTGCGTTCCTGTGCGGGATGATGATCGAAAAGGCGATTGGACTCATAAGATGGTTATTCGAAGAAGTATTTTTTTATTCGTTCTGTTGATTTTCCGTCTAAATACTTGATGAAAAGTTCCTGTAGGAATTGTCGTTTCTGGTAATATTTGTCGTTGCCTTCTGCAATGTCTTTGATGGCTGCTCCGAGTTCTTTCAGATTGTAGGTCAGATGCCCGGCACAAACGGATTCGATAGGCTCTATGAAAAATCCGCGAGTTGCCCGGTATTGCTCAATGTCGTAAAAATAATAAATTATAGGGCGATTCGTGAATAGAAAGTCGTAGACGGTTGTCGTGTAGTCCGTGATTATTGCGTCGGAAATTGCGAGTAAAGGATTCAGGCTGGTTTTTATCTTTTTTGCAAGGTCGCTGTAAAAAATGATGTGGCTAGAAACGTTTGATGATATGACGTTTGTCTGTGACTGCTGTACAGGATGAACTTTGGCTATGACAAGCGTGTTTGTGTCCGCCAGAATCTGCTCAAGATTTGCTAGTTCTTCTTGACTGACGTGCCCCCAAATGGAACGACTTGTCGCTTTGGCTGAATCGAAAAATTCACGATCGGGATTTTCGTAATCACGATGTGTGGGAACGTATGTGATTATTCTGTCTACTTTGAAATCTACAAGGCTTTTGACTGTTTCGCGGAATTGTGAGTTGTCCTTGAAAAAAATGTCATTGCGGGGGAATCCCAGCGATATGAAATGAGGATAATAGTGGCAGTTGTCTAGTGCGATAAATTTAGAGCAAATGTCAGAAATTGATAGATGGTAATCGTAAATCCGCTCCATCTCAATTTGTTCTGAAAGCATTTTCTTGAATCCGCCGTTATTTGTCCACCGGAAGAATTCTCCTTTTATTAAACCGCCGAAGTAGTTAAGACAAATGACTCGTTGATTTTTTGCTTTGTAATGAATGCGGATGTAGTCGCTGTCGGTGAAAACCGTGTAGCATTTAATTACGGCGCGGATAATGGACTTTTTGTCGGTCCAGAAAACAAAATGGACTTTTTTCCCAGGAAAGTTTTTGACATAGTCTAAATAAGTCTGTAACCGATCTTTGTGATAGTACAGGACATATAATTCGTAGCCGTCAAATTTGGGATCTTGTAAAATGTTGTTCAGCAGACAAAGTACATTTGACGATTCTCCGTTGAGAATGTCGTACCCGTCAAAACGGCAGTTGTCATGGGGATAAAAGAAAATGGCCTTTGCATCTTTCTTTTGCAAATAGTTGTAAAAACTAAAAATCCTAATGCATTTGGATCGTATGTATTTTTTGAAGCCCATTATATCGTCCTATCCAATTTAACTGTGCGAATTCCCGTAGATTATGCTTTCTTTTTTTTTCTTCTTTTTAAACAAAGAGGCTAAGAATGTTTTATGGCCATCTTTTCTCAGGGTCAATTTGGTAATAATATACGATTTCAGAAATGCATATTTGCAATACAGATTGCTATTCCATTTTTTTGACGGAACTAGTTGCTTGCGAAAAAAATATGAGTAGTAATTTGTTGAAGGATAAGAGTGCAAACCTATGATTTTGAATCCATTCTTTAAGTGGTACTGTATGGAACTCTTTGCCTCGACTGCGGTGTCGCTGAATATGTATTCTGCGCCCGCTTCTTTTACTATTTTTTCGCACTCTTTCAGTAGCTGGCTTGCAATGCCCTGTCTTTGGGCTTTGGGCGCTATTGCTACATACTCGTTGTATCCATAAGTGACGCCGTAGATGTCTTTTTTCACATTTACAGTTGCTGTTCCCAAAAGTTCTTGGGTGTCTTTGTCTAGTGCAACAAAGACTGTTCCTTTGGCTGTATCTTTTTTGTATTCCTCAACTGTCAAAAAAGAACAAGTGAATTTTAGGCCTTGCTTTAATCGGTCCTCAAAAGACTTGTGTATTAAATGGACAATGTCCTCATAGCTAACATTGGTTTCCTCCTTCCTTTTTAAAATGAAGTTCATTCTCGATGAATCCTTTATTTTGTTATCGAAAAAAAGTTTATGAGCTTATTTAAATCGGAAATCTACGTTTCTCATTTACTGCAGCTATACTTTTTACCCAAATATTTAGCTTCGAGAAATCCTTTGATCTTTTGGATCCAGTGTTCGAAACCTAATTGTACAAAACGCACTTCCTTGTATTTGATGTTGTTTTTTAATAACCAGACGTTAAAGAGTAATTCACTGATTCGTCCGAATAGCCTTGCGTCGAAAGCCGTCATTTCTGCTAGGTTGATATGCTTTTCGACTTCAA
Organism: Fibrobacter succinogenes; assembly: GCA_902779055.1. Classification (GTDB taxonomy): domain Bacteria; phylum Fibrobacterota; class Fibrobacteria; order Fibrobacterales; family Fibrobacteraceae; genus Fibrobacter; species Fibrobacter succinogenes_K. Next base: position 10,560 of record CACZAD010000012.1, read on the forward strand.
ACAGAATGTCAAAAAGCCAAGTGCAGTAATGATCCAGTAGCGGCCTTTTCATCACGAACATGTTGAACATGTGCGCGCCGCGTTGTTTCATAACCTTGTCAAAAGCTGGGATGTAGTCCGGATATTTTTGGCTAAGGATTGCTCGTGTTATATCAATGTGGTTGGCTGCATGGGTATGCTCGTAGTGGGACTCTAAGGTTTCTATATAATAATAGCGTTTCTTGGGAACCAGAACGTCATATTCTGCACAAAGCTTCTCTGCTTCCGCGCTTGTCAAGATGCTTTCGAACTTGGAAGACTTTCTTTTGTATGAAAAGTGCCTTCTGTAATGCGCCAGGCCGATGAAGTCTGCATCCAAATTTTTCCAAGCCCAGTATAGCCCTGTCAGTTCGCAGTAATTCGGGTTCTTGGCACTGATGTTTTCGCCTACATTGTCGCGCTGGTAGCCCAGGTCGTCCTTGCCTTCTGCACCGACCTGGAGGGGCAGGTACAACGGGTCGTTGGGCATTTGGTACTTTTTATGAGTGGCTACTATGATCTTAATGTTGAGTGCCATTATAGATTACTCTCCCAGTTCGTTCTTGACGCAAGCGATTGCTTCGGCGATGACTTGGTGCATATCTAAGTATTTGTATTTACCGAGACGGCCTCCGAATATCACGTTGGTTTCGGATTCGGCCAATGCCTTGTACTTGTCCAATATGGCATTGTTCTTGTCGTCGTTCATTGGGTAATAGGGCTCGTCGCCATGCTGCCATTTAGCGGAATATTCCCGTGTGATTACAGTGTGTTGCGTCCTGTTTTCTTCCTGGCATCCGAATTCGAAATGCTTGTGTTCAATAATTCTTGTATAGGGAATTTCAAATTCGGTGTAATTGACAACGGCGTTGCCTTGGAAATTTTCCATAGGCAAATCTTCTGTTTCGAATCGAAGGGTGCGGTATTCTAGTTCACCGAACCGATAGTCGTAGAACTCGTCGATCATGCCTGTGAATACAACTTTCTTTGCATTTGCAACGAGTGATTCGCGTTCCTTGAAAAAGTCGACATTCAATCGAACATCCACGCCTTCAAGCAATTTTTCAAAAATAGGGGTATATCCTCCAATGGGGATTCCTTGGTATTTATCGTTGAAGTAGTTGTTGTCGTAGACGAAACGAACGGGCAGGCGCTTGATGATGAATGCGGGTAATTCCGTGCATTTGCGGCCCCATTGCTTTTCGGTATAGCCCTTGATTAGTTTTTCGTAAATGTCCCGTCCCACAAGCGAAATGGCCTGTTCTTCCAGATTTTTCGGGGATCCTTTGATTTCCTTTCTTTGTTCCTCGATGATTGCGGCGGCTTCCGTGGGTGTCTTGATGTTCCACATTTTGCTGAATGTGTTCATGTTGAACGGAAGGTTGTACAGCTCATTTTTGTAGCGAGCTACAGGACTGTTGGTGTATCGATTGAATTCCGCAAATTGTTGGATGTAATCCCAAACTTCCTTGTTGCTTGTGTGGAAAATATGGGCTCCATATTTGTGGACATTGATGCCGTTTACGTTTTCTGTGTAGATGTTGCCGCCGATGTGACTACGCTTATCAATGACGAGGACTTTTTTTCCTCGCTTATGAGCCTCATGTGCAAAAATGGAGCCAAATAGACCGGCCCCCACAACTAAATAATCGTACATCGATTTTTCCTAATATTTTTACGATTATGCAAGATAAAAAAACATTCCCGATGTTTTTTTCTTTGTTGGTGGATTTGCATGTTATTTCCCGTTTCCGTAATACGCGGCGTACCACTCTGCAAACTTTTTTAAACCTTCGCGGAGCGGGGTGGCGGGTTTGAAGCCGAAATCGGCTTCAAGGGCGCTCGTGTCGGCATAGGTGACCGGCACGTCGCCGGGTTGCATGGGCACCAGTTCCTTGTGCGCTTCGAAGTCGTAATCGGCGGGGAGTACATGCGCACGGACGAGCTCTTCTTGGAGAATTGTCACGAAGTCGAGCAAGTTTTCCGGGTGGTTGTTGCCGATGTTGTAGACCTTGTAGGGCGGGAGGGGGAGGCCGTCTTCGCCATTCTGCTTTTCGGGGGCGTGCTGCATCACGCGCACGACACCCTCGACGATATCGTCGACGTAGGTGAAGTCACGCTTGCAATTGCCGTAGTTGAAAATCTGGATGGTCTTGCCTGCCTTGAGCTTGTTGGTGAAGCCGAAGTAGGCCATGTCCGGGCGGCCTGCGGGGCCGTAGACGGTAAAGAAGCGGAGCCCTGTACTAGGGATGTTGTAGAGCTTGCTGTAGGCGTGCGCCATGAGTTCGTTGCTCTTCTTGGTGGCGGCGTACAGCGAGACCGGGTTATCGACCTTGTCGTCGGTGGAGTACGGAATCTTCTTGTTGCTGCCGTACACGCTGGAGGAACTCGCGTACACGAGGTGTTCGACTTCATTGTGGCGGCAGGCTTCCAGGATATTGTAGAATCCGATGAGGTTGCTCTGGATGTAGGCGTCTGGGTTTGTGATGGAATAGCGGACGCCAGCCTGGGCGGCTAGGTTCACGACGACGGCGAAGTGGTATTTTTCGAACAGGCTGTCGATTGCGGCCTTGTCGGCGAGGTTTGCCTTGACGAATGTCCACTTTTTGCCGGTCGATGTCGCGAGGGACTCGATTTCCTTGAGGCGTTCGTGCTTGATGTTCACGTCGTAGTAATCGGTGATGGAATCCAGGCCTACGAGTTCGGAGCAGGCATAATCGTTCAGCAACTTTTTGCAGAGGTTGCAACCGATAAAGCCTGCGGCACCCGTGACTAGCACCGCCTTTCCATTAAGAACAACGTTTTTATCAAGCATTACATATTCCTTTTTCGACCAACCCTAACACCTAATTTGGATGACGCATGCGTCCTTAGCAGCCGATGGCGCTGTATTCAAAGCCCGCTTCGGCAAGTTCCTTTGCGTCGTAGATGTTGCGGCCGTCGATGATGAGGGCGTTCTTCATCGACTTCTTCATCACGCCGAAGCTCGGCATGCGGAACTGCTTCCATTCGGTCACGAGGAGGAGGGCGTCTGCATCGAGGAGTGCTTCGTACATGTCGTTGCAGTAGGTGACGATGTCGCCCACGCGGCGCTTGCATTCGTTCATGGCGACCGGGTCAAAGACGCGGACTATGGCTCCTGCCTTGGTGAGCTTGTCGATGAGCACGAGGGCGGTGGCTTCGCGCATATCATCGGTCTCCGGCTTGAAGGCGAGGCCCCACATAGCAATGGTCTTGCCCTTGAGGTTTGCTTCGCCGCCGAAGCGCTTGGCGAGTTTGTTGAACAGCACCGTCTTCTGGTATTCGTTCACTTCTTCGACAGCCTTCAAAACGCCCATCTTGTAGCCGTTCTTTTCGGCGGTCTTGATGAGGGCCTTCACGTCCTTCGGGAAGCAGCTTCCACCGTAGCCGCAGCCCGGGTAGAGGAATTTAGAGCCGATACGGGTGTCGCTACCGATGCCCTTGCGGACCATGTTCACGTCGGCACCGACGAGTTCGCAGAGGTTTGCGATGTCGTTCATGAAGCTGATGCGGGTCGCGAGCATGGAGTTCGCGGCGTACTTGATCATTTCGGCGCTCGGGATGTCCGTAAAGATCACGCGGAAGTTGTTGAGCATCATCGGGCGGTAGAGGCGGGTCATAAGTTCCTTGGCCTGTTCGCTTTCCACGCCGACGACAACGCGGTCGGGCTTCATGAAGTCCGTGATGGCGGAACCTTCCTTCAAAAATTCAGGGTTGCTGGCCACATCGAACGGAACATTCACGCCGCGCTTGTCAAGTTCTTCCTGGATGGCAGCCTTGACCTTCTTGGCGGTGCCGACCGGGACGGTGGACTTGGTCACTAGGACGGTATACTTCTTGATGTTTTGACCGAAGGTGCGTGCCACGGCGAGAACGTACTGCAAGTCGGCAGAACCGTCTTCGTCGGGAGGCGTGCCCACGGCGCTGAATACCATTTCGACATTGTCGAGAACGCTGGCGAGGTCGGTCGTGAAGTTGAGGCGGCCTTCGCGCTGGTTCCTAAGCACCATTTCGTCAAGGCCCGGTTCGTATATAGGAATTTCTCCCTTCTGGAGAGATTCGATCTTTGCCTGGTTCACATCGACGCAGGTGACGTTGACTCCCATTTCTGCAAAGCATGTGCCACTGACAAGCCCTACATATCCCGTTCCGACAATTGCGATATTCATAAAAAGTCCTTTAAAAAATTCCCTTCTGTTAAACGACAGAAAATGTAATAAAAAGATATTGTTACGACTTGTTTTTGCGTGGCGAAATGGCAATGAATACAAGTACGCTTGCAAGCAACAAGAACGGGTAGAACATATAAGGGATGAGGTCGAATGCACTGATGTTTGCGTTCGGGATTGCCGTCGAAATTGCCGCAAGTGCAACAAGCATCTGTGCGCCATAAGGCAAGATGCCTTGCACCACGCAGCTGAAGATATCCAGGAGCGAAGCTGTCTTTTTCGGCGAGATTCTGTATTCGTCGCCCATCTGCTTTGCGATCGGGCCTGCCATCACGATAGCGACCGTGTTGTTTGCTGTTGCGATGTCGAGTGCGCTTACCAAGAGGCCGACGCCCACTTGACCGCTGCGGTGCCCCTTGAATACTTTATGGATAAAGTCTAACAGAGCCGCGAAACCGCCGTGAATGCGGATGAGCCCGCACAAGGCACTCACTAGGACGGCTACGAGAATCGTCTCGTACATTCCCGAAATGCCGTTACCGATGTTCTGCAAAAGACCGATCATATCAAGCGTGCCGGAGCCCACCATAATGATGGATGCCGCGACAATGCCAATAAGTAACACCGCAAAAACGTTGATGCCCGTGAGCGCAAGCACCAGCACGAGAACGTACGGAATAAGTTGTACGAGATTGTAGGAATTTTCGGCAACTGTATTAGCCTTGGTCACAAACGAAATTGCCGTGATGATGATAATCGCAAGAAGTGCTGCCGGGGCCGCCACCAAGAAGTTCACGCGGAACTTGTCCTTCATCTTGCAGCCCTGCGTAGACGTAGCCGCAATTGTCGTGTCCGAAATAAAGCTCAAGTTGTCGCCGAACATCGCGCCGCCAATCACCGTCGCGACACAGAACGGAACGCCAAAGCCTGCCATCTGTGCGACCTCGACTGCAATCGGCGAGACCACCGCAATCGTGCCCACGGACGTACCCATCGCCGTCGAGACGAACGCCGCAACAATGAACAGCACCACCACCGCAAACTGCGCCGGAATGAAATCCAACAGTAAGTATGCCGCTGCCGAGGCGCTTGAGCGCCCGAGAATCCCTGCGAAAATGCCCGCGCAAAGGAAAATCAGGATCATCAAGAAAATGTTGCGGTCGCCAAGTGCTCCCGCCATCACGTTCATCTTGTGGTCAAAATTCAGCTTGCGGTTCTGCACGCACGCCACGAAAATCGCCACCAAGAACGCCGCGACAATCGGGATGTTGTAAAATCCCATCGGAATCTTGAGGACATATTCAAATGTGATGCCGAGACCCAGATAAAGTACCAGGAAAACGGCGATAGGCAAAAGGGCAATCGGGTTGCCCTTGATCTTTTCTTGAGAGTTTTCGTTTTGCATACGATGAAAGATAGAAAAGTGGGGGCATAAATATTTGCTTTTTCGGGTAATGTCAACTTCACAAGGGTATCCTTCTTCTCTTTGCAAAGTAAAATGCCGATAGTCGGTTTTTCGAAATCCTGCTTTACATAACGATCATAGTAGTATTCCACCGATTTTGCAGGGACATTCTTTTTATTTTTAGCCATATTAGCCTCCATGTGGTCACAATTTGCGACCTGTTGAAACTCCACTCTTCATTTGCTCCTGCCGGGTATACAAATCTTCGAATATGTTTTGGTATCCGTCAATGTCGTCCAGTTGTACTATTGTCGTAATCTTGTTGCCAGCGTCCTTACTAGAAGCTCCACAATGGTACAGCTTTTCGCTTTTGGTCTTGAAGTCTATAAGAATATAGCGGTCGTGGAACTTGTGCGCAGCAGAAAGTTTGTCAATTGAAACGCCCGGCATTGCAGCTCGGAAATCGTTGAGCATATCGTCTGTTGCGGGTGCATTGGTCACTCGCAATCAAGATAGAAACGCCTTTGCGCGTATTTCTGAGCAAATTCAGCGTCTTGATGTCGACATAGTTATCGACGATTAACAGCGATTTCTTCGCCATGCCGTAAATCTGCGCGTAGGCGACATCGGCTTCTAGCTTCTGTCCATTCAGAATTAAGAAGTGCTTGTAAGTCGATGGATCGACGAAATTTTCCATAACCATCTGGAGATCCATATTGATTTTCCCCAAATCATTCCGGATATCACGAACTTCGCCGGAAAGTTCCTTTACTTCGCTAGAAACTGTTGCAGTTTTATGTGTATTTTGAGCGGTCTGTGTTGCAATTTGGGCAATTCCTGCAGTTCCGAGCAGTTGCTGATTCTCTGCAACGATATAGTCTTTCATCTGTTTAAAAAGGCATATCAAAGCTTTGCTTTGAGCAGTAGCTCGTTCGCCTTTGAGGACTGTCATGAGCATATATATGCCTTGTTCTGTAAAGGCAAAAGGCATTTTTCGAACGCCACCCCAACTTGATATCCGAATTTTGGACTTCAGGTTGGCTTTTGGGCTGAAATCTCCTTTTTTTGAGGATTCTGTTTTAAACTTGATGTCGGAATTTCCGACATCAAGTTTGTAAGCTCGTTATGAGTCAACTGAAAGCGGAAATCATCATCGAATCGATTGATATTGTACTTTACTTGCTCGTTGAATCGCCTTGTGCTATACCCTTAAATTTCCGCCAAGTCGGCATCGAGCATCACCTTTACCCCACGAATCGTGTAGATTCGCGATTTGAGCAAGGTTTCGTCGATGAGGGGGAATTCTGCGACAGCCAGATTTTTATCACTTTTCCTTTTCATAATAGCCCTTTTATTTGCACGATATGTGCAAATGTGACGAAAACGGTTTTAATTGCGTCCACACTGCGGACGCAATCTTTGTTTATGCTTGTTGTGGGATGCTCTTGCGATGCTGTTGGCGGGGGTCTTCCCCGGCGTTACTTGGCATGGCTTTCGTCACGCGCTCGAGCAGGCTGTTTCTCCTGCCAGTTATCCAACATCATCCACAAGAAAGTGGATGAGCCTCGTCGCGGATGCTCGTACGGGCTAGAAGCCTATGCCGACTGTCACGAGGATTGTCGTAATACAGAATTAAATATACAAAGAGGCCGGAGAAGAGTCAACGCGGTCTCTTGTTACCCAAATTAGACCTTGATTTGAACAGTGATTAGGGGCGTTCCCCGGCTTCGCTGGGTCGGGCTATATTGACGGCTTCACCCGGTCATAAAATTATGCAAGCATAATTTTGCGACTCTCGTTTTGCTCGCTTTTGCAAGGCTGCAGGTGCGCACCTGCTGCACTCCTGCGCCGCTCTTGCAACGGAGCCACGCAAAGCGAGTCTCCGCCCCTAAGAGTTTACTATACCTAACGTGGATGAGGGGGAAATTCTTCTTTGCAAGGAAGGTAGTAGTATTCGTCTAAAGGAGACTTCTGGATTCCAATTCGTTCTATGTTGCAATCTCCAAGTATGGCCCCAGTCAATAGCTTCCCCTTGATTGTTTTCGGTAATTTATGCGTTTCGCCAATTTTTTTCGTTTCGAATATAGCGCGTTTTACAGAAAAAGCATTCAATTGCTCGTCGAATTTTTCAATCTCGTTATCTGCAAACGCCGCCTCGGGCAGGTGGGCTGTGTTAATTGGGAAAATGTCCGTTGGGGTGACATGAAAATAAACGCAGTCTGATTTGATTTTATCGAATACATCCTCGTCGTAGCATTTTGCAGAAACAATAGGAATATGAAAATCCCTCTCTAACGCTAATATCAGGCATTTTTGGCCCACTGGTTTAAATATTTTCCCAACCAGCGTGCGGAAATGTTTGTTTACAAACTTTTCTTCAGCTTCTGCGTAATTATGTGCTTTATCGAAACTTTCCTTTTTGGGCCATACGGCCCAAAATACATATTTTTTATCCAGCAGATCCAAAAAATTTTTGCGGAATAATTTTCGAGCTTTACTTTTGAATTCTTCTCGTAGTGAAGAGCGTTTTGAAGTGTAGGCCTTGAGCACATACAAAAAGTTCACATTATAGACTTGAAGCAATAGCGTGTCGCGGTCAAATAGACGATTTCTGAAATGACGATTACGCTTTTCCCAAAGATGTTCCTTTATATTTTTGTGTTTATTTCCCTCGCCATTGTCAAATTCATCGCTGTCTTCAACTTCTGCAATTAAATTTTCTCGTTCTTTAGCGTTTTTGCAGAAATACTGATCCTTAAATTGTTCGGAGGTGTCGTATTGGGGCAACTCTCCTCGAATGAAAAAGTTTGGAGTAATGCTATAGCCTTCTGTTAGGGGATCTCGATAGCGAACCCCCTTGTGAATATCTTTTTTATGCAGCTTTGCATTTTCTTTATCTTCTTTTGTCGCTTTTTCTACATATTTGGGAGAAAAGAAATCTTGGACAATATTTTTCGCGTAGGTATATTGTTTCGCAATAGATTGTCCACGAATGTCTTCAGGATCCTTATAATATTTGCTATCTCCTATGTGCCATATCAGCTCGTCATCTTCCGAAAATACTAGGGAATTCTCCTTGTATAGATGATCTATGATTTTCCCATCTTCATTGTGTTTAAGTTTATCGATATTTTTACTTTCATCACCCACTAGCCTGTCAATCATCGCCTCGAACACGTTGTTGTACTTGCTTGTGATCAGGTATTCGCTGCTGTAATCGTTTGCGCTGAAGTTCCCGCCCCATTCAAAGAATGCCTTCATGATATTATAGAGCTTCAGGAACTTGTCAGCGAAATACTTATGCTTTATGCGGCGCAGTTCCACGAGACCACGGTGACCTAGTAGGCGGCGGAATTCATTCACGCGCATTGGGGCGTAAAATTCTGATTGCGGCATCTTGAAGCCGAATGTTTCTTCGATGTAGTGCGTTGCCGAAAAAAACAGCACCAGTAGGCGATCATCCAAGTCGAGAACCTTCTTCTTGTTTTCCAACTCCATGTAGATTGGAATATCACCTTGCATAAACGGTTGCGTATGCGCCACCGTACGACGCCAGTCAATGCGGTTATTTCCACTATGCTTGTTCTTTGCCGTGAACACAAACAGGTTTCTATTCTCGGCATAGAACAGCTTCATCGAATTCATTACATCGATGAGAGTCGGGGCCGACTTATCGCTATTGAAATGATGTGCATCAGGAGCAACGGGAACAAATACATCTTTATCGTTCGGATGAGAAAGACGATACAGCCCAATAGAAGAACAAACCCACAAAGACAACTGCGAAAGGAACTCCTTGGGCGCAGCATGTATCTTAAAGTTGTCCGCATTTGGGACATCCTCGCCAAAACCTTTTGTCCCTTTCTCGTCCAAGAATACCTTTGGTAGCACAAACACAATGCGGTCCGTGACATCCTTTTTTCCTGTACTGTTTGGGACCGGGTTGCCGTTAAAGAGGTACCCTACGCCATCCAATTTGCAGTCTCGTCCAACAAATCCGTTGGGCAATCCCTTGAAACGCCCTTCTTTATCAGTTGGGAGGACCTTCTTGAGGTAGTCCAAGGAATAAGTGAATTGTTCGAACAGAAAAATCATTTTTTTTAACTGGAATGTCTAATTTTTTGCTTTTTTTTAGACATACATTGCCTGGTGTGTCTAATTTTTGCTTTTTTTTAGACATACGTTGCCTGGTGTGTCTAATTTTTACTTTTTTTTTAGACATACATTGCCTGGTGTGTCTAATTTTCGCGTTTTTTTAGACATATGTCGCTCGATATGTCTTTTTTTTGCAATTTGGGGCTATTTATCCTCTTTATTTGGCTGGTTAACGAACAAATTTATTAAACGTTGGTTGATATAGTAATTGCTATTCCCAATTTTTTCTTTAGTCAACAATCCCATTTTTACCAACTCGTCAAGGTATTTTGCCGCAGTAAGGCGATAGACTTCGAGATCTCGGACGATGTATTCAATCTTTGTATAAGGGTGCTTGAATAGGTTGTTCAATAGTTCGTGGTTGTATTTTGTTCCAAAAGCTGATCGAATCTTTTGCTTGTATTCCTGCATCAGCTCTCTAATCTTTCCGACCAAGATTACGTTTTCGTTGGCGGTCTCTTCCACACCCTTCAAAAGGAAAATAATCCAAGATTCCCATTCTTTTTCGTTATTGGGGGCTTTATCCCTAATTTCTTGTATCAGGGAATAATAACGGGTTTTATTATGATTGATATATCGGCTCAGATAAAGAATGGGGAGGTCCAAAAGACCATTCGTAACCAAATACAAGATGTTTATTATTCTACCGGTTCTGCCATTTCCATCATAGAACGGATGAATGCTTTCAAATTGATGGTGAATAATAGGCAATTTAATCAAAGGGTCAAGATCAGAAATGTCAGGATCATTAATGAACTTTTCCAAATTGGACATTAATCGTTCGATTTCATCTTTTGACTGAGGCGGTGTATAGATCGTTTCGCCATGACCATTTTTCAATGTTGTTCCAGGAACTGCTCGAAAGCCAGCCTTGTTCTGTTCTAGCACCTGCTGAATCTGCTTGATTACGGTGTTCGTGAGCAAATGATTAGATCTGACAAGGCCAAACCCTTTATGCATTGCCTCTCGATAGCGCAAGACCTCTTTTTGCGCGGGTTTGGAGAGGGTTTCCTGTATGTCCAAATCCGCCTGATAGACCTCATCTTGCGTAGTTACGATATTCTCTACTTCGGAACTATCCTTAGCCTCTTGCAAAACCAAAGTGTTCAGCAGAATGTTTTCGTTAGGAATCGTTTGGGCTACGCCCTTTAGTTCCGCCAACGCTCTTGATGCAGCAGAAAGTTGCTTGTATATCGCAATGGACTCGAACTTAAAAGGTAACGGCAAAGATGGAATAATGTAATCTGACATTGCCTACTCCTTCTTTAGCAACTCTTCCATAAACTGTTTCAAGAGCCCTTGCTTCTTGTAAAGGTCTTGGAATGTAAAGAAATCTTCCTTGCTATCAGATTTAACACGGAAGAACGATCCATTCTTGTGTTCGTCTTTGCAGACTTCATTCCAAAGGTAGAACATCACTTTGCCAAGGAAATGTTCGCAAGAAATTACGACATATTCGCCATTTTCATCTTTCTTGTCCGGCTTGATGAAGTATTCGCCGAGTTGCTTGTCCTCGGATTCGGTGAGTTCTAAAATCTTTTCGTTGACCGTTTCGACAAAATTCTTCCAAGGATACTTAGAACCATCAATGTCGATTTGGTAATTGGCAGCATCTTTGCTTTCAAAACTAATCGGCACATACTCCCAATCAAAGCGGCGCTTGAAGGCGCTGTCCATAGGGTACAGAGACTGGTCGCTCGTGTTCATCGTGGCGAGAATGTTCAAATTTGGCGGAAGCTTAAGCTTGCCTTCGCCAACGACAGTTTTGTAATCATACCACTTCCCTGCAGTCGTAAGTTCATTTTCGATGAAGTTTGCAAAATCGCAATCGGCGTCGATCGAATATTGGGAAAATCCTTTATTAGAACCGTCATGAACTCGATCTAGTAATTGGAAAATGTCGCCGAAAATCTGGGCGCAGTTTCCGCGGTTGATTTCTTCGATAACGAGATAAATCTGGTTCGTTGTAGTTGAAGTTTTGCCTGCGCCGAAATACTGCTTCCAAGCCGCTACATAAGCCTTTGTGAAAACTTGCGGGACGAAGGAATATGTTATTTCATTTTTTATATGTGGCAGTTGCGTGTATGCGTTTGCTATTGCTGACAAGTAGGCTCTTTTGTATCGTTCCTCACCTATTCCTGCAAGTTTTACAATTTTGCTTATATTTTTGCCATTTAAAGAACTTGCGTATTGCAATCCAAACAATGCAATTGCGGTCGTCTTCTTTATTTCATCGTCTTCCGCCTTAGGGAAGCTATCTGATAGTTTCTGAGCTAGTTGTTCTTCAGAGAACAAGCCATTATCATCATATTGAACTTTTTGGGGTTTGTATGCGCCTACAAACTGTGCGTAATCGTAATCAGGATGGAATGTAGTGCGGAATTTACGGTCTTCAGGAATATCTTTTATACCTTTTCCAATCAGTTTCCCGTCTTTGTCTTTGAACAGATTGTAATCGATTTTATAAGATTTGCCAGTGCCCGGCGCACCGAAGAAGATTTTTTGCATTGTATCCTTATGAGATGTCTCTGGGGTGGACGAAGAGCTTTTGGAAGTTGCTGCTTGATGATTTTTTAGAAAAATTTTGTTGTAGTATTCTTCGTAAATCTCAAGCATGTCCTTCAAATCTTTTTCGAGTACATCTTCTGAAGGGATATCCTGTTTTTTGTATTCCTTGTAAAAAATTGTGCCTTGCTCATACATCTTCCCGCGCTTGCCGGGTTCTTTCCCCAGACTTATATTGGTGTCTGAATTAAAAGAATGGGGATCTAATAAATCAATGCAATTTGCTGCGCGTGCTCGCAATAATTCGGTTGTTGCCGTTTTTTTCGTTGAATTTTCTTGCTGCTTGGTATCTTTTTCAATATCGGTGTAACCTTGATTAAGTGTTAAGAAGACAGAATCTCCGTCAGCTGAAAAAAGATAAACTATGTAAACGCCCTCTTGGGCGCTTTTTGAAATGCTTTTATTAGAAATTCTTATCCAAGGTACAAAGGCCCATTTTCCAGACATTCCCGGACTAGCGTTGACTTCATAATTGGTTGGATCTATCAATCCAAGTCCCATAATGCTATTTGGGATCGTACTGCGAATGTAATCTGCAACAGGGTGTTTTTCAAAGGGTTCTTTTTGGGCCTGAGCGTAATTGTCAAAAAGATATTTTATGCAGTCCGCTATGATTTGCGACATATTGATTAACCTCAATAGGTAAAATACATTTTTTTATTTTGAACACTCGTATGCTAGGCTGAAAAACAATGAAAAGCAATGTCAATTTGATTTTAGAATCATCGATATATTTCATTCGGGATAAGCAGGTTTTGTTAGACCGCGGTTTAGCGACTCTCTACGGGGTGGAATCTTTAAGGTTTCATAAACGAGATGCGTTGAACATATTCATTTTATCCTTTGTTGATGAATCTAGATTCTTTGTTTTTGTGGTGCAATGGTTGCTGGTTGAGAGGTGTTTTTCGATAAAGGCGAACTTTTTTTTGTATTCGATTTCTCTTGACGGTCGGCTTTCGGTAATTTATATTGCTGGTGTGCAAATGTGTAGAAATACTTCTGCGCATTTGCCCTGAGATTACGAAAATCCCCGTGACTGTCGGCATAGGCCTTTGGCCCGTATGTGCATCCGCGATGGGGCTCATCCACTTTCTTGTGGGTGTTGTTGGATAGCTGGCAGGAACACGACCTGCTCGAGTGTGTGGTGAAAACCGCGCCAAGTAATGCCGGGGAATGCCCTCGCCAATAGTACTGCAAGAGCTTCCTGAAAATAAAACACGAAAAATAGTACTTCGCAAATATTACTGCGGGTATGTAATTGCGTTACCCTAAAAGGAATAAAATATGCCGCAAAAGAATCGAATGGAAAAAGGTACGCCCATTAAGGCTCCTGAGGCACTCTTGAATGATTTACGTCAAATCATTGATCACGCTCGAAGGCGTGTTGCTTCAACGGTGAATAGAGAGTTGACGTTGATGTATTGGCATGTTGGAGAACGAATCAATTGAGATGTTCTCAAATATCATCGTGCAGAATATGGGAAACAGGTTGTATCTGCAGTCGCGGGGCAATTGCAAGAAGAATACGGAAATAAAGGGTTCGAAGAAAGGACTATCCGCAGAATGGTGCAATTTGCGAGTCTTTTTCCTGACTTGAACATTTTGACACCACTGGTGACAAAATTGTCGTGGACGCATTTTCTGCTTGTATTGCCTCTCAAAGACGAATTGCAACGCGAGTTCTATCTTACTATGGCAGCGGCGGAAAACTGGAGCAAGCGAGCTTTGCAAAAGCAACTCAAGAAATCATTGGAGTTGGCAAGACTTAAAACGGACAACAGCGTGGCTTTTGAATAGAAACTCCCACTTTATCATTTGTTTTTTGTTCGTATTTTTTATAGTTTATCCCTATCATTTATTTAAGGAGTACGTATTATGAAAAAACTGATTCTTCCTATTGCAGCCATCGCTATGGCTTCTTTCGTCGCCTGCGGTGACGACAGTTCCCCGAGTTCTTCGTCCTCTTCTCCGAAACAGGACACGCTCCCGGCGAGTGTTGAAAAGTTCTTTGATCTGGACAACAACTATACTTGTTCCCAGACTGTGAACAAGTGCGCGACAGTTCAGGTTGTAGGGTATTCTGAACTGGCCCAGTGCAATGGCTCCCAGTGGGATATGCAGACCTTGGGTAATCCTGTGGCGGGTTGCGATGGCACTACTCCGGCGACTGGAACGCCGGCTACTACGGGTGCAATGGTTTCTTGCGATGTTCCGGGTGTCATGGGCGAATGCCTTGAATTCCCGGCAGGCAGTGCCGAAGCTGCTGCGATGGAGGCACAGTGTGTTAGCGTGATGATGGGAACCCTTGGCTCTGGGTGTGCCAAGTAGTTTAATCGTTACATTTGAAATACGAAATTTGTGCAAAACGCCGGTCCTTTTGGGCCGGTTTTTCTGTTTTGCCTACCTTCAAAAAAATCCAGGATATATATTTGTTGTGGATTGTTAAAAAGGATTGGCTTTATGTTTGGTGTCCGGAAAAATTTTGTGAAATGGTTGCTGCTTGCTGCTTCCGTTATAGCTTGTGGTTGTACTCATACAAGTGTTTCTAGCTTTAGCGTCAAAGCTTCCGAGGCTCCTGAAGTGTATGGTGTTAACCGCAGTTTGGAAGACCGAACATCAACGCTCCGTGCGTACGGTTCGTTCAAGATAGATCCGAAAGAGAACTTAAGTGCTAGCGGTAGCTACACCGACTGGGTTCAAGATTCCATTTTGAAATGGAAGTCGTATGATGTGAGCGGTGAATATAGGATGGGTGGCTTTGAATTTACGGGCGGTTTAGAATGGTACCATAAGGCGAAATATGCTCTGTGCGGGATTGGAATCGCCTATAATGATGGCATTGCTCATCACCTGACATTGGGCTTTAACTTTAGCCATTTTGAATTCGGAACGTTTATAGGGTTGTTCCACCAGATATCAGGTTCCAACTTTAGAACAAGTTTATTCTTTGGCGGCTACGGAAGTGTGTATGTGGGCGATGCGTTCCTTGCTTATAGCTTGAGTGACTATACGCCGAGAGTGAGCTCCGATGGAACCTCGATTAGTGTAAACGATATAACGACCCATTACATTACGCTTGGGTATCATATCACTAAATCGTTCGAGGTGACTGCTGGCGCCATTGGCTCAAATGTTGGCACTCAGTGGCATTGGGCCGGTTCGATGGGCGTGGGCTATTACCTGTTTTAATTATTGCTGGTTGCAAATCGCTTTGAGCATGGCTTTGCAGCCTTCGTTCACATCGCGCCAGGTGGCTTCGAAGTCGCCCGTGTACCAGGGGTCAGCCACATCGCGGCTTTTGCCCGCCCAGTCCATGAGAAGTGAAACTTTGCCGGCCTTGGGGGCGCGCGCGTCTTGAATTTGAGCGAGTTCTCGTTCGTATATGTCGCGGGGTAAAATCCAGCGGAGGTTTCGCAGGTTGTTCTGGTCCATGAGCACGATGTAATCGTAATGATTGTAGTCGGCAAGCGTCATTTGACGTGCCGTTTTTCCGCTACAGTCAATCCCGTGGCTCGCGAGCATGCGGCGTGCTGGCGGGTATACTGGATTTCCGATTTCTTCGGTGCTTGTTGCGGCGGAGGCGATTTCGAAATCTGCTACTTGCGGGTTTGCGGCTTGCAAGTAGCGTACCAGTTTTTTCATTACAAATTCGGCCATAGGGCTGCGGCAAATGTTCCCGTGGCAAACAAAGAGAATCTTGATCATGCGTTATCCTTAAAGCAGTCCAGAATCTTGTAGAGCGTGTTGTATAGAGCTTTTGCTTCGTCTGGTGATAAATTGACGCAGCTTGCCATGGATTTTGGGATGTTTTTGGCCTTGGCCTGTAGCTTTTCGCCTTCGTCGGTGAGGCTTACAGAAAGGCAACGCTCGTCGGATTCTTCACGGGTGCGTTTCACATAGCCCTTGGCTTCCAGTTTCTTCAAAAGCGGCGTGAGCGTTCCCGAGTCCAAGAAAAGTTTTTTCCCGAGTTCGGTCACGTTGCATTTTTTTTCTTCCCACAAGACGAGCATCACGATGTACTGGGTGTAAGTGAGCTCGAGCGGTTCCAGGAATGGCGCATAGCGTCGCGTGATTTCCTTGGAAACCGCATAGAGCGGAAAGCACAACTGGTTTTCGAGTTTAAGCTGTGGGCAAATCATGAAACATCCTAAAGCAGTTTTTCGACGCAGGCACGGACATCTTCCATTTTGGCGGTGGGCTCAAAACGGGCGACAACGTTGCCTTCGCGGTCGACGACGAATTTAGTAAAGTTCCATTTGATGTCGGGATTGTTTTTGTAATCCTTGTCGATGCTCTTGAGGAGTAAGGCCATCGCGGCGGCCTTGATGCCAAAGCCGAATCCTTCGAACCCTTTTTGCGACTTTAAGTAGGTGTAGAGCGGGAGTTCGTTCGGGCCGTTCACATCGGACTTTTTCATTTGCGGGAATTCAGTGCCGTATTGGAGCGTGCAGAATTCGTGGATTTCGTCGTCGGTTCCCGGGGTTTGGCCCTTGAACTGGTTGCAGGGAATGTCGATGACTTCGAATCCCTTGTCGTGGAAGTCGGAATACATCTGCTCAATCGGCTTGTAATGCGGGGTAAAGCCGCAGCCGGTGGCGGTATTCACGATGAGCATGACCTTGCCCTTGAAGTTGGCGAGGGGGACTGCGTTTCCTTTTCCGTCGGTCAGAGTAAAATCGTAGATGTTCATTTTGTGCTCCATATTTAATGGTTTATTTGATTTTATACAATTAAATTTTATAAAATTTAATTAGAAAATGCAATAGCTGTTTTAAAAAAGTAAGCAGTAATTTGGTTTTTATGTGATTTTGCGCAATTTTTCTACATTTGGCACTATGAAATCGATAGAAGTTGTCGCGGGAGTCATCAAAGACGGAGACCACTTTTTTGCAACGCAGCGTGGGTATGGTGACCAGAAAGGTGGCTGGGAATTCCCGGGCGGTAAAATGGAACCGGGTGAAACTCCGGAACAGGCGTTGGTGCGTGAATTAAAAGAAGAACTCGCGGTTGATGTGCGTGTCGGCGACAAAATTTGCACGGTCGAATACGATTATCCGAAATTCCACCTGACGATGCATTGCTTTTATTGCACGCTCGCTGCAGGCTGTAAGCCGAAGCTCTTGGAACACGAAGATGCCAAATGGCTAGACCGCGAAAACCTAAACACGGTCGACTGGCTCCCCGCTGATGTGGAAGTCGTGAAACACCTTTCCTGATGTCATCCCGCACTTATTGTCTTTGACCACTTGCGATTTATCGCTTACGTGGTCATGATCCGCGTATGGGGACGGGATCGCCTTCTTGTCTAGCGTTCTTTAACAAGATCCCGCGCGAGTTCGGTGCCTTCGATGAGTTCGCCTAAGAATTCGCAGTAGGGCGTCGGAATCCCGTGCGCCTTCCCGAGCTTGCTGATGGTCCCGCAGAAAAATGCGTTCTCCGTTTTGCGTCCGGCCTCGATATCTTGCAGCATGGAACATTTGCCGAGCGGCGTGTAGTTGCAAGTGAGGCGCAGGTTTTCTTCGAGATCTCCGTTCGTGAGCGCAAAGCCTTCGGCGTTTGCCACCTGAATGACTTCGTTCCCGATTTTACGCACAAGCGATTGCATCACCGGGAAGTTGAAACCCGCAAATGTCGAGCGGCAAATCGCTCCGATCGAATTGAACACCGTGTTCATCAAGAGTTTCTTCCACATTTCCAGACTGATGTTTTCTGGAATCTTGTGGACGATGTGGGCTGCTTCAAAAAGCTGGTGGATGGCTTCGACGCGTTCGGATGGGCGGTTGTCTTTTTCGCCAAAGAGAATGATGCCTCGGCCGGCGCAGTCGATGTTTCCGTGTTTGTTGATGGATTGCAAATTGACGATGAATCCGTACAATGTCTTTTCGGCGCCGTAAACGCGCTCGATTTCTGTTTCGGAATGGACTCCGTTCAAGAGCGAAAGGAGGGCCGTGTTCGGACCGACCGCGTTTTTCGCTTCTTCAAGCGCTTCGTTGAATTGCAAATTCTTGGTCGCAAAAATCACAAGGTCAACGACTGGGACTTCGTCCGGCGTGACAAAGTTGAAGTCCGCCTTTTTCTCGTTGATGACGATTCCGCAAGCTTGGTATCGCGCCTTGCGTTCGGCGTCCATCACGCAATAAAGCTTGTTCCCGAGAACGCTCAAGAGCTGTTCTGCCACAACGGCACCGACAGCCCCGAGACCCACAATTGCAACTGATTTGATTTGACTCATGGTATGAAATATAGGCATTTGATTTATATTTAGCTTATGAAATCTTTTAAGTTTGCGATTCTTGGGTGCGGTCATATTGCGACAAAGATGGCTGCCGCTGTGAAAACTTTGGAAAATCTGGGGATGGGCGTGGAATGTTACGCCGTGGCGTCCCGCAGTATGGAAAAGGCGGCTGCTTTTGCCGAAGAATATGGCTTTGAAAAAGCGTATGGCAGTTACGAGGCGCTCGCAGCAGATTCTGCGATTGATTTGGTTTATATCGCGACGCCACATTCACACCATCACGAATTTGCAAAACTCTGCATTGAACATGGCCGGAACATCTTGGTCGAAAAGGCTTTTACGGCGAACGCGAAGCTTGCTGCCGAAGTGATTTCGCTCGCGCATGACAAGGGTGTATTCTTATGCGAAGCGATGTGGACGCGATTCTTGCCTGCGCTGGAGACGATTCGCAGTTGGATTCACGACGGTCGCATCGGGAATGTTGAATCGGTCGAAGCTGATTTCTCGATGAAGCTTAGCGATAGGGCCCGTATGCATAACCCGGCGCTTGCGGGCGGTGCGCTTTTGGATATTGGCATTTACAGCCTCACATTTGCGGATTTGTTCCTCGGTGAGCGTGTCGATGCTGATGGAAAAGTTGTCCGTAACAAAAATAAATCGATGGATTGCAAATGTATCAAGCTCAAGACGGGCGTGGATGCGACCGACTGGATGAACCTCACATACGAAAACGGCCAAAAGGCTTATCTCAAGACTTCGATGGTTTCGCCGACGCATAACGAGGGCGTCATTTATGGGACGTCAGGGCAGATTCGCGTACAGAACCTGAACGATATGGTGAAAATTGAGCTTTGCGATGGTTCTGGGAATGTTGTTGAAACGGTTGAACCTTCACGCCTTTGTAACTGCTACGAATACGAAGTTCTCGCTTGCAAGGAGGCGGTTGAAAATCCCTCGCAGTTCCGGCACGAAATTTGCAGCGGCTCGGCGCGCTCCGTCGTTTGGGAACGTCCGGAAATGACTCATGCGAAGACGATGGAATTTATGACGTTAATGGACAAAATTCGCGAACAGCTTGGCGTTCGCTATCCGTTCGAAGATTAAAATGCAAAAAGCCCTCGCGAATACTCGCGAGGGACTTTTTTATAGGCTTCGCCGTCAATTACACGTTCTTCACGCAGCGGATTGAAACTGCGTCGGATCTGTAAACGCCTTCGATATCAACGGAATTGTTGGTGATGCTCAGGCGGAATGCGTTAGCCTTGCCATATTCATCCTTGCTCCAAAAACGGGCGCGTCTACCGAAATGGCAGAAGTTTCCGTTGTCGAAGCGATAGCCGGCAGGGAGTGCGAAGAATCCGAACGAATCCTTGCCCTTGTTCTTCCACATGAATTTGCCGCGCAACTCACCACCATCGGACTTGGGGTCGAAATTGCTGAGGAGCTGTTCCCATTCCTTTTTGCTCGGAATGTGCCAGCCTTCAGGAGCGAGACCCTTGTAGTTCTTGTCCTTGATCCTGTTGTACATTTCGATGTCCTTTGCCGGAGACTGCACGGCGTATTCATCAGGAATGTCAAGAGCCTTTGTCCAAGTGTACAAACGACCAAACTTTTCGACATTCGATTCGTCGTTGTTTGGTGCGTAGCTGCCTTCAGTCTTAAAGCGCAAGTTTTCGGCCATCCAGACCTGATTGCCGATTTGAATGGTGCGGTACTTTTCGCCATCACGGGCATCCGTGAAAGTCCCGTACTTGAACTTGCTTTCGTTTTCCTTGATGCAATCATCATAAGGCGTGTTGTTCAAGGCTTCGGGTGCATTCTGCTTGGTTTCCTTGCTGACTCTGCGCCCAAGGGCGTATGCGGCAATGACGACGACGGCGAGTACAAAAATATTGAATACGATGAATGAAATATGCATAGTAACCTCCGTATGTTTAAATGTATAACCGTTTTTGATGAAACTGATAACTTTAACTTATATTTTTAAAATGGAAAAACTAAAGGTGTGATGAAAATATTTGCAGCGAGGATGATAAAGTTCATCGGCAATCCGATTTTTACGAAATCTGTAAATCGGTAGCCGCCCGGACCATAAACGAGCATATGCGTGGGTGATCCGATCGGGGTGGCGAAGCTGCTGCTTGCGGCTATCATTAATGCAATGCAGAATGTGAGCGGGTTCACGCCAAGGGCGCTTGCGGCGCTCATTGCAATGGGGCAGAACAAGGCCGCGGCTGCCGTGTTGCTGATGAATTCAGTGATGAAGGTGGCGACAACGCACATGATGCTGAGCGTGATGTAGGGGTTGCTCCCGCTAACGCTCAAGATGCTGTTTGCAATTTTTGCGGCGACACCTGTGATTTCGAGCGCTTTGCCAAGGCAGATGCTGCCTGCAAAAATGATAATGATATCCCAGTTGATGGAATTCATAGCCTGTGTACTTGAACAGCAACGGAAAAGGATCATGGCTGCGGCAGCGAGTAAGCAAGACGAGAGCAACGGTATAATGTTGAATGCCGAAAGAAGCACCATGGCAATCATGATGGCTGCCGAAATGACGGTTTTCTTCCCGAATTTTTTACCGATGGCTGCGTTTTCGATGACGCCGTCCAGATGTTCATTTTTCAGGTTTAAGTTGTTGCAAATCCACTGGAGTTGCTCGGCCTTGCCCGATACGATGATGTGGTCTGCACCCATGATGATGGAATCGGGAGTGGCGACTTCGACTTCGTTGTCGAAACGGCGGATGGCAAGAATGGCGTTCTTGTCTTTCTCGAAACCGCGCGGATTGTTGTCGTAGATTTCTTGCAAGGTCTTGCCGATAAAGTTGTGTTTTGAGGGCACGCAGAGTTCGAGCGTCATTTCGTCATCGCCCACGTCGCTTAACGGGGATTTGCGTTCGGGGAGGAGCTTCTGCATGGCGATGACGGACAAAATGCCGACTGCGAGGCAGAACAGCCCGCAGATTGTTGTCGTGAAAATCCCGAGATGGATGCCGGTCGCGTCCGTGTAAAGCCCTGAAATAATCAGGTTCGGCGGTGTTCCGATCAAGGTGCAGATGCCACCCATTCCCGAAGCATAGCTGAGCGGAATCAAAAGCTTGGACGGCGAGATGCCAAGCTTTTTGGACCAAATCTTCACGATGTTGATGAACAAGGCGACGATGGTTGTGTTGGTGAGGAGTGAACTCAAAAGGGCGACGGGGAGCATAAGGCGCATGATGGCTCCCGTTAGCGTTTTTGGGGTGCCCATCAGGTGCTTGACAATCCAGTTCAAAACGCCTGTTTGACTGAGCCCTGCAATGACGGCGAAAAGGACGCCGATGACGAGGACTGACGGTGAGCAGAATCCGCCAAACGCTCCCTTGACATCCAGGACCCCGCTTATGTATAAGGCCGCCATAGCGGCGACAAAGATGAGGTCGGTGCGTAATTTCGAAAACATCATGGATGCAAAAAGAGCGAGGATTACAGTAATTGTAAACCATGCATTCCCCGAAAGACCGAACCACTCGAACGCAAGTAAGCCCTGTAACATTAACAATCTCCTTCTGAAAAGTTAATGTATAATAAAAATGTAAGAATGACCGAAAATTCTTATTTCAATTTGGAATGAACCCCTCCAAAAGGCAAAATTTTAGGGAAAATGGACTTTATCCCCTGGATTTGGCGATTCCCTTGATGATCTGTACGACGGTTTCCATACCTTCGACGGTTACGTGTTCGAATGGGCCGTGGTAGCCGTAGCCGCCTGTGCCGAGGTTTGGGCAGGGGAGCCCCATGAAGCTGAGTTTTGCGCCGTCGGTTCCACCGCGGACGGGCTCGCTTACGGGGGTGATGCCGGCGGCCTCGATGGCCGTGCGGGCGCGGTCAAGAACTTCGGGCGATTCTTCGATGACTTGCAGCATGTTGCTATAGGAATGCTTGAGCTCGAGTTCGACGACTGTGCCTCCAGAACGTTCTTTTTCGCTTTCGGCAAACGGTTCGCCTCCGAATTTTTCATTGAACTTTTTGGCAATTTCGCGGAGAAAGTTCTGGCGTTCTTCAAAGCGGGTCTGGTCGTGGTCGCGGACGATGTAGTCGAGGGTGGCTTCGGTCACGTCGCCGTGGATGTCGGTCAGGTGGTAGAATCCTTCGCGGCCTTCGGTGGTGGCGGGTGTTTCGTTGGCGGGGAGTGCCATTGCGATTTCGGCGGCCATGAGGCTTGCGTTTTTCATGATGCCCTTGGCTTCGCCGGGGTGGACTCCTTTGCCGTGTATGGTGAACTTGGCGCTTGCGGCGTTGAAGTTCTCGTAGGCGATGTCGCCTTCGTATCCGCCGTCGACGGTGTAGGCGTATTTGGCCTTGAAGTAGTCGAGGTCCACGAGGTCGGCTCCGCGGCCGATTTCTTCGTCGGGCGTAAAGCAGACCCAGATGTCGCTATGACCGGAGAGGTTCTCGTAGCCGCGGCTTTCGGCGTGGCGGTCGGCTTCGGCAAGTTCTTCCATGGCGGTGACGATTTCGGCGATGCCCGCCTTGTCGTCGGCACCGAGGAGTGTCGTGCCATCGGTCGTGATGAGCGTGCGGCCCTTGAGCCATTTGAGGGTCGGAAAGTCCTTGACTTTCAAGATGGCGCCCGAACCTTTGAGCAGGACATCTTCGCCATCGTAGTCTTCGATGATTTGCGGCTTGGGATTCACGCCTGAGAAGTCCGGTGACGTGTCCATGTGGCTGATGAACCCGATCGGAGTGTCATTTTCGCGGCCGGCGGTTGCTGGCAAAAGTCCATAGACATAGCAGTGTTCGTCAATCTTGACCTGCGAAAGTCCGATGCGTTCCAGTTCTTCGGCGAGGTATTTCCCCAGTTCAAATTGCTGTTTGGTGCTTGGACAGCTTTCGCTGTTTTCGTCGGAGGTGGTGGTGAAACTCACGTATTTTAAAAAACGATCCTGGACTTTCATATTTTTTCTGCTCGAAAGGTGGTGAATTTATTCTTTCTGCTTGTTCTATGTATTAAAATAGAGAAAAAATCTATTTTTGGGTAACACTTTTGACCTCCATTGGTGTTTTATAAGAGTGAAAAGCCTAGAAACCTTAAAAAAAGCAGGATTTGCGAAGATTTACGAGACGTATGCGCCTATGGTCTATAGGCGCTGCCATCAGCTCCTTCGCGACGAAGCCGAAGCGAGT
This sequence comes from Fibrobacter succinogenes, assembly GCA_902779055.1. Lineage (GTDB taxonomy): Bacteria > Fibrobacterota > Fibrobacteria > Fibrobacterales > Fibrobacteraceae > Fibrobacter > Fibrobacter succinogenes_K. The sequence goes on from CACZAD010000012.1 coordinate 34,296, forward strand.
GACTTGATGCAGGATGTTTTTGTGCGCATTTATTCCGCACTGGAACGTCTTGATATGCAGTCGCCGAGCAGTCTTTTGTGGAATACGGCCACTAGACTTTGCTTGAACCGTATTCGCGATAAGCATCGTCGTGGTTTGGACTCCGATTCTTCGAGCCTGCTTGTGAATATTGCTTGTGCCGATGACGAACAGACCGATTACGAGGCTAAAAACGTTCTCGCTCGGCTGTTCTCGAAAGAACCGGAATCTAGCCGCACGATTGCCGTGCTGCATTACGTGGACGGAATGACTCTCGAAGAAACGGCGCAAGAAGTTGGACTCTCGGTGAGTGGCGTGCGCAAGCGTTTACGTGGGTTACAGGCGAAAGTAAAAAATCTGGAGGTAAAGTGATGATCCCCGATTGGAAAATTGAAAGGTTCTTGACCGGTGACTTGCCGGAAGAAGAAATGAAAAAGATCCAGAACCTTGAAGCGACAGACGAAATCTTTGCCCAGCGAATCAAGCTGCTCCGTGAAGACAATATGGCGATTTTGAACAAGTTGCCGTTTGAAACGCTTTCTGAAAAAATTGCAGAAGCGAAGGCGGAATCGGCTCCTCGAACGCTGAACTTTAGTATCGTGAAGTTTGCTTCGGCGGCTGTGCTTGTGCTTGCCGTGGCGCTGGTGGCTCTGATGTCGCAACGCGAAACCGTTGTGGCCGGGACCGATGTTGCTCAAGCGAACGGTGGGGCGCCTGCCCAGGTGGCTCTGCTCGAAACGCAGTCGGATACGCGCATCAAGGGAATGGAAGCCCGTATGGAAGTCTGGAAAAAGACTCCGGCCGGAATTGTGCAGTTGAACAATCTGGACGAAGCCCGCGAAGGTGACGAAATCCAGTTGCGCTTTGCCGTCCCTGAAAAGTGCTTTGGACTTCTCTTTAGCATGGACGGTAATGGAGCCTTGACGATGCATATGGGCGATGGCGCAAATGCCATTGAACTTGCTCCGGGCAAAATGAACTCGCTTCCGTTTGCCTACAAGCTCGACAATGCTCCGCATTTCGAAAAATTCTTCTTGGTCACATCTCAACAGGAATTTGCTGTCGATGAGAAGGACATCGACAAGCTGTTGAAGAATAATGATGTGAAGGTGGTGAGTGTTACTCTTAAGAAGGTAGGGGAATAATGTTTTTCTGTTCGAATAAAGAATTTGGGTTGCTTTCGGTTTTGTCATTTCTTTTTGTGATGGTGCTGCTTGTTCTGGCGACAAGCGCAGATGCAGCCACCGAATCTAATCGCATTAACCGTTATGTGGTCGCTGTCAGCGCTAACAATGGCGGTGCAGCCCGTCCGATGTTGCGCTATGCAGAAAGCGATGCCCGTTCTTTTGCAAAGGTGCTTAAGGAAATGGGCGGTGTGACTCCGCAGAATGTGATCCTGGTGAGAGAACCGTCTGTTGAAGCCTTGCAAAAAGAATTTGCAAAATTGGACGCCAAGATTTTGCAGGACAAGAAAGCTAGCGGCCGTGACGAAGTGCTTGTTTACTATAGCGGTCATGCTGATGAAAAGGGTCTCCGTCTTGGCGAAGAAACTTATGCGTGGAAGGAATTGCGCGACCGTATTGATGCTCTTTCGGCAGACGTGAAGATTGCTGTGATTGACGCTTGCGGTTCCGGTGCGATTACCCGCGTGAAGGGCGGTAAGGCGGTGCCTGCATTCATGGTGGACCAAAGCAGCGACATGAAGGGTTATGCGTTCATCACGAGCAGTACTCAGGATGAATCTAGCCAGGAAAGCGATAAGCTCAAGGGTTCGTTTTTTACGCATTCGCTTGTGAGCGGGCTCCGTGGCGCTGGCGACTTGAGCAGCGATGGCCGCGTGACGCTTTCGGAAGCTTATCAGTTTGCCTTTAACGAAACTCTCCAGAAGACCGAAACGACGCTGGGCGGTGCGCAGCATCCGAGCCGTGACATGAACCTTGCGGGTACTGGTGACGTGGTGATGACGGACTTGCGTGCAACGGGCGCTGGCCTTGATTTGGATGAAAGTGTATATGGACGCCTTTACATCCGAGATGCCGACGGTGAACTTGTGGCAGAACTCAACAAAAAGCGCGGCCGTGCGATTAGTCTTGGCCTCCCTGCTGGTGCGTATACCTTGAACCTCCAGCACGATGTAGATTACATGGGCGCTTCTGTGGTTCTCTCGAACGGCAAGCGTGAAAAGATTACGTATGGTAACTTCAAGAGCGTTCTTGCGGAACAGACTGTGCTTCGTGGTGAAATCGGCGGCAATAAGGATTGCTTGAATGATTCTGTGGCTTGCTCCTTGGATTCCCTGGATCGCAGTGGAAAGTTCCGCACGACATTCAACATCATCAATTCCGATGACAAACCGCGTAAGGGCTTGCAGTTGGGCTTGCTCGTGGCTCGCACTAAAGATTACATGTTGGGCTCACAGGTCAGCTTTTTGGCGAACGTTGCACACAAGGAAATGCATGGCTTGCAGGTGTCTTCTTCCGTGAACGTTGCAAAGGAACGTTTTGAGGGTGCGCAGCTTTCTACCGCGGTGAACTATGCCGGCTCTTTTGACGGGGCTCAGCTCAACTCTTCGTTGAATATTTCGAAGGACAAGTCTTCGGGCTTGCAGATAGCACCTCTGAACATTGCGCTGGATACGCTGAATGGTATGCAGATTGCTGCTGGTGTAAACGTTGCTTATGCTACGAATTTGCAGGTGGTGGCTGGCGTCAATGTGGCTAAAGAAGCGAATGTTCAGGTGGCTGCGGGTATAAATGCGGTAAAGAAGAATGATGTCCAGGTGGTGGCAGGTATTAACGTTGCTGGTGAAAACGACAAGCTCCAAGTCGGTGTGATCAACGTGACGGGTATCGAAAAGGGTCGCCAGTGGGGTATCATCAACTTCTGCGCTGAATGCGAAAAGTCTCCGGTTGGCCTCATCAATATCGTTGGTAACGGCGTGTGGAGCCTGACTCCCTACATCAACGAAATGGGCGCTTTGGGCGGATCGCTTCACTTGGGAACATCTTATTTCTACACGAACCTTGAATGGGCTGGATTCTTCAAGAAGGGTGAAATCTTCAGCGAATTTGAAAAGTTCTATGAAAGCGGTATCGGTATCGGAACGCAGTTCGGAAAGTACGGAACCCACATTGAACTGGAATACACATTCTTCAATGTTTACAAAAAATTTGGAACAGATGAGGATGATTGGAAAACTGGATATCATCATCGTGGACGCGTTGGCTATGTGTACCAGCTATTCCCGGGCTTTGGCCTCTCGGTGGGTGGCACGCTGAACTTTACAAGCGTCGGTTATTTGAACAAACTTTTGCTGAAGCCGATGGCTGATTACCACGATGACTTTGGCTCTCAAAAGCACAGGGCACGTTGGTGGCCTGGATTCTACGCTGGCCTTACCCTCGGAAGATTCTAAAAACTTTGCGTCGTTAACTTGTTGTGCCCGCCAATGCGCGGGCATTTTTTGTATGCGCTTGTCATCCCCGACTTGTTCGGGGATTTTTTTTGTATGTATTGCTTTTGATATTTGCTGTCACCCCGGCCACTGTGCCGGGGGCGCCTTTGTCCTTTTATAAAAAATTTATTTTTTATGATTATGTGGTAACACTTTTTGTACCTTAAGGTGTTCCATTGGGGAAAGGTTTAGGAAATTTAATGAGTTTTATGTTGAAAATTGTTGTTTTTGTGTCGATGATGGTTGCGCTTGCCGCAGCCCGCGATAGTCTTATCTTCAATGGAATTGTTCAGGATGACTCGTTTGCGGCTGACGAAAAGCTGAATGTCGAAATCCTTGAAACGGGCGAGGCGCTGCAGACGACTGTAGGGGCGCCTTTTAGCGTTGTCTTGCCAGAAGATACGCTTTGGAATGTGTGCGTCACGAACTCCGATACGGCAGGGGCTGCAAAGGAAAAGTGCTATGAACTGCTTTACCTCGGTAGCGATAGCGTGTTCAGCATGACTCTTGGCCCCGATGCCGTCACGGTTGAAGATACGATTTCGAACGATCGCGCTGAAACGAAAGAGGACTCTTCGTCATTGCGAACCGAAGGCGCTGCGGTCTCTGATAGTTCTTCCGATGTCGATGTAGAAAAACTCCTCGCTTCGGATGGTGCAAACTCGAAAGTGACCGAACTCAAGAAAGTCGTGGTGCAGTTGCGTCGTCGCCCCAAGCGCAAGCCGGGTGAATCCGTGGTGAGTGCGAAGTCCATCAAGCGTATGCCGGGCCTTGCCGAAGCGGATGTAATCAAGAGCATCCAGGCGCTTCCGGGCGTTGTTGCCAGTTCCGATTTCAGCTCCAAGATTTATGTGCGTGGCGGCGCTGCCGACCAGAACCTTTTCCTGTTCGACAATGCGGTCGTCTATTCGCCTGTGCATTTCTTTGGACTTTTCAGCACGTTCCTCGTCGAAGGTATAGACGATGTGCAGTTCTACAAGAGCGGATTCCCGGCGCAGTACGGCAATCGCTTGAGTTCCGTGCTCAAGATGGATGGCCGTGCGGGCGGTCAGGATTCCGTGGAAGAATGGTTCAGCAAGTCTAGCATCAAGGTCAGTACATTTGCGGCGCAGCTCCATACCGAAGGCCATAAGGGTCCTGCGCGTTGGGTGCTTGCTGGCCGTACGACTTACATTGGCTATGTCCTTGATTTGTGCAATGCGATTGGGCTTTTGGACCTCGATCTTGATTACGAATTTACGGACTTGCAAGGAACCTTCATGTACGACTTTTCAAAAGATACGCGCATGAAACTCAGCTTCTATGTCGGCAAGGACCGCTTGGAATTTGACCCGCTTTATATGGACTGGGGAAACATTGCTATCCCGCTTGGATTCTACCACCGCATCAATGGCAACTGGGACTACAATGCGACTCTCGCTTACAGCAAGTTCTACCAGACGATGAAGGTGAGTGATCTTATGTCGATTGAAATGCTCCTATACACATTTGCCGGTAAGCAGTGGCTCAATTATCGCGGGATTGACAACCATACGATAACATTGGGCTACGAACTGGAATATGACTATGAGCGGTATCAAGAATCGATGGCCTCGATCTCGGTTGCTGATATTGAAAAGCCGTTCCATCATGTGGCTTATGTGCAGGATGCCTGGAAGATTTCGCCGGATTACTTGCTGCAATATGGTTTGCGATTCAATTACCAGACGGCATCAAAGCACTTTGGCGTAGAATCGCGAGCCTCGTTGAACATCAATCTTGACGATACGAAGTCGTTGGAACTTTATGGCGGTTACTATTTGCAGTATATGAATTCGATTGTGTATACCGACCAGGAAACGTTAAACGAGTTCTATTACCCGGCAACGACAACGACGGATGGCAAACATATCAAGCCTGCTTCTTCATGGCTGCTTGCGGCGGAGTATAGCCATCGCGATCTGTTTGACGGTTATGATTTTACGGCTGGAGTTTACTACAAGACTCAAAGCAACTTGAATACTTTTGCGATGAAAACGGACAGCAGCAGTGAATCAAGTTCCGATGAATTGGTGCTAGCCGACAATTTTGGCACGGCAGATGGATATTCCTTTGGTTACGAGCTTTCGCTCCGCAAGGATAAAGGCTGGTGGTTCGGTGGAATCAACTGGAGCCAGAGTATCAGCGTTGCGCGTTCCAATGACGGAACCAAGGCGTATTACCCGAGTTGGCATCAACCGTATGCGCTAAAGATGGATTTGGGCATCAACTGGAAAGGCGATGAAGACGCCCTCTGGAAGCATAAGAAAAAGGGTCGTTATTTGCGCTCCTCCTTGGCTCTCAAGTATTCGTCGGGAATGCCGATTAGTGAGTACAAAGGTTATTACTTGCAGCAGGAAATCGGAACGCAAAGATATTCAGACGATATCGTTGTTCTTCCAGGAAGCCGCAATGCTGGCCGCCAGACGGACTATTTCAGGATTGACTTGAAGGCGATTGACATGGGACGCGAAGGCAAGTGGAACTTTAGCTGGACCATTATCAACCTGACGAATCACGATAACATGTTCTTCACTTTCTACGATACGCGCAAGACTCCGCCGAAGAAAACAGAAATTACTCAGTTCCCCTTTTTACCGATTATGTTGAATTATGAATACTACTTTTAGTTAATAGTTTGTAGTTGATAGTCAAGAAGGTTTGTTATGAATGTTTTTTTTGAATGTAAAAATTTAGGCGTCATTGCGAGTCACGGTAGTGGCGAAGCAATCTATAATGTTTTTTGTAGGCGATTCCTCTCGTCTCTCGTCTGGATTCTCTCGTCTGTTTTTCTCGTTGCTTGCGATTTTCATGGTCCGTGGGAATATTATCCCGAAGACCGTGAAGTCTATACGGGCATTTATACGTACGGATATATCCTTGCCGATGGTGATGCTAATGTCTGTTTTTCAAAAGTGTATGAGTTGGACGAAGCCTCTTCACAAGACTTCGCTTTCTATGACAGCGCTGATGTAACAATTAGCGGACGATTTGTGTTTGGCAGAAATTTTGAAAGAATTGACACGACTGCGGTTCTCAAACCGGAATCGTCAAGGCCGAATTGCTTTTATACCCCTTATTTATTTTACGGAATTTCGGGCGAATCGTATGAGTTGAACGCTTCCTTTAAATGGGATAGTGCTGGTCATATGGTGAAATCGACTTATAAAGCTGTTGCGACAATTCCGAACCGCATAAAGGTTAAGGGGATGAATGCTCCCCAGCAAGATGGTAGTTACAAATGGATTGAAAATCCGCGGAGCGATACGACGAAAAGGTTATATCCAGTTATTGATTTTACGGTATCTTTCCTGGAATTCCCGATGGATATGGAATTTGTAAAGGTTGCCCTTGATTACGATCAGTCTGTGCGTGGCGTCCTTTCGATTATGAATTATAACATCATGGATGGGGAATCGCAGAAAACGACGATGAACCAGATGTTCAAGGGAATGACCGATGCCGATGAAACGGGGTACCGGGGAATCTCTATGCATGATCCTCTGGAAGAACAGCAAAACCTTGGTTTTTCGTCGAATCGCACAATCGCAGGAAACAAGAATCTTGACACGCTTTACCTGATGAATATGATGCTTCCGATAGGAACCTTCTCGGTAGACCTTTATTCGACCGATGATGCGTATATTGACTATATGGAGAAGGTCAAACAATCCGTTTCGGATTCTCGTTTTGTCCCCGAATCGAATATCCAGAATGGAATGGGTGTGTTTAGCGGGATGGCTAAAAATACGATTACTGTAGAAGTTAGTGGTGATGCCGTAGGTTTTTCTCACATTGCTTGGGCGAATTGCAAAGACACTAAAGGTGACAATTCTGATAGCTGGGATTCTCGTGGGTGCAGGCTTTATCAGGATGTCGCTTGCTCTGGAATGAATAATGATGATGTTTATGATGATGGGTTGGAAAAAGCTAATGAAAAGGCCGCCTTGCTTTATAGTGATTCCGTTTATAATAGACATGTCAAGTCTTGCTTTGCATCTAATGTGAAGGCAGCGATGATGCTGGATACGACAAAGTGGTCGTTGTTCTTGCCGGATACGATACATGCGGATGATAAGGCTAATGCTTATGCAGATGGTTTAAAACGCTATTGCATCGCAAGTAATTTTGAAAGTAACCACATTGCAGATTGTTCTGCGCTGAAACGTGATTGCTTGGAAAATCCTGAAAAAAATTACTGCAAGGAATATCTGTGGCTCTGGTGTGCTGACCGTGGCTGGGATTTGGATGAGTACGAACAGTGTAAGTCTGCACTTGTGAGCCGTTATTACCTCCAGGATTTAAAATCCAGTGTCTTAAAACGCGAAGTCGAGAATGTGTGTTATGGCCTGGGCGCAGAACCCAAAATTTGCGAGAACTGGTGCAGTATCAAGGACGGTCGTATCGAATGCCAGTAATTCTTGAAATTTTTTATCAAACACGGTGACACTTTTGGTGGGTCCAGGTGTTTAAATAATGTAATTTAGAGACAACCTATTTGGATTAGTTATGAAACGATTGAATATATTGCCTTTTGCGGTCCTTGTTTTCTCGCTTTCGGGCCTTGCTTTTGCAGACTACGAGTCCGAAATCCGCGACTTGAAAATGCAAAAGGAAAAGCTGAATTCTGAAATTCAAAACTTGAATAATCGAATCGCATCGACGGATTCGATGCTGCGTGCGGATGTGTCCCACCGCCAGTTGCTTGAACAGCGCTACAAGGCCGATGTGGAACGCCGTAATCTGGAAATCGACAGCCTGAACGCGAAAATCCGTAAGGTAGCCGCCAACCTCCAGCAAGAACGCAACAAGCAGGCTCGTGCAAAGAACCGCAGTGAAAATGTGGCCGCCAAGCGCCGTGCCTTGCGCTTGGAGCTTGCGAAAATCAGCAAAAAACTGGAATCGCAAATTGCACAGACGCTCCCGTGGGAACGCGATAGCAGACTCGATCGCGCAAAGTCGCTCACCCGTGAGATAGAAAGCGGCAATGCCTCCGAAGAAGAAGCTTTTTCTCGCCTCAAGTCTCTGCTGGGCGAAGAAATCAAGTTCGGTGACGAGGTTGCGATTGTCAATAGTCCCTTGACCCGCAAGGATGGCGAAATCGTAAATGCTTCGATTCTCCGCATTGGCAACCAGTGGATGGTCTATGTGGACGAAAATGGAGCGCAGTATGGTCGCCTCGAACGTAAAATCGAAAATGGAAATGTTGTGTACGAATGGAATGAAAACTTGAATCTGGAAGAACGCGCTGCCGTGAAGTTCGCCATTGATGTGAAACAGGCGAAAAAGCCGCCTCAGATTGTGAACTTGCCTGTAAGCCTTTCTGTTGTGGGAGGTGCAAAATGAAGGATCCAGTGAAATTCCTCGCCATCGTTTTAATGCTTGCATCTTCTGCCTTTGCGTGGCCGTGGTCCAGCGACAAGAAGAATGCCGAAGACGAAGCCCGCATCAAGGATTCCTTGCTGCAAGTCGAAGTGCGTAATTTGCAGCGCGAAGTCGAAACGCTTACCCGTATCCGCATGCAAAAAGCGGATTCCCTCGAAAAGCTCGATGCCAAGCACTGGAGCAACCGCTATGCCGAATCGCAGCTGACGGAAGAACACCAGAATAAAACGCGTGAACTCGATGGCCGCTATTCCAAGCTTTCGACGGATCTTGGCCGCATTACCGAAGAGGCAATGTCGAACAAGAATGTTACCGAAGAAGCCGAAGAAAAGTCCAAGAGCGAAGAAATCGCTTTTGACGCTCTCAATACGCAGGTGAAGCTTTCGATTGAAAAGACGCTGGGCGATGTCGCTGGCGATTATCCGGTCGGAATGAACGCTCGCTTGTTGCGCTTGAAGCAGGCTAGCATTGAAGCCGAAAAGAAGGTGCCGAATACGATTGCTGCGGTGCAGGGCTTTATGGATGATTTGCTGAAGCGTCACGAAGTTACTTATACGCAATCTTATGGTGCAGAACTTTCGCAGGTGGGCTCCCGCCCTGATGTGAATGTGACTCGCATGCGCTTGGGAACGGTGTTCCTTGGCGAAGTGGCGAATGACAATGGCGATGTGCAGGCGTTGTTGCGCTCTGGTGCTTTGCAGGGCAAGGTCTTTGAATGGAATGCAAATTTGCCGACGGAAATGGCCGCGAATATCAAGTCTGCCGTGAACCAGGCGGGCTCGGTGGCAAGTGCTGCATCGGGTGCGCAGTCTGCGACTATCGCGATTCCGCTGGATGTGCTGCAGAACAAGGCCATCAAGAATTCCATCACCGATACAAAGGAACTCACTTGGACCGAAGAATTCAAGGCGTTCTTCAAGAAGGGCGGTATCGTGATGTATCCGCTTTCGCTTGTGGCAATCATTGCGCTTCTCCTGTTCCTCGAACGATTCATTATGCTTTCTTACCGTGGTCATCTTGGTCGTCGCTTTACTAAGAAAATGGATGCGCTTGTCGCCGAGAAAAAGTACGAAGAAGCTGCCAATCTCTGCCTTAAGAAAGAGACGAGTCTTGCGATGGTGCTTTTTGCGGTGCTGAATAAGGTGAACGATACACGCGAAAATGCGGAACGTTCTCTGCAAGAAGCTTTGCTCCGTGAACAGCCGAAACTTGAACGTCGTATGGGCCTTTTGGCGGCGATGGGAACGATTGCTCCGCTTTTGGGCTTGCTTGGAACGGTGACGGGTATCATTACGCTCTTTACCGTGATTACCGAAGTCGGAACGAATGACGCTCGCGTGCTTGCGGGTGGCATTTCCGAAGCTCTTGTGACGACTGAAATGGGCCTTGTCATTGCAATTCCGGTGATGATTTTGCACGGTCTTTTGAGTGAAAAAATCGAAAAGATTACCAGCGAACTCTATGTGCAAAGCACTTCGCTTATGAATAAAGTCTTCGGGAAGGAAAAGGTTGATTAATTATTTATAAGGTCCCTGTGGTTTGCTTCGACAGTGCTCAGCACAGGCTTAAGCTCACCAACCTTGTAAGTTCACTGAGCCTGCCGAAGTGAACAGAAGAAAAAGGAGCTTTTAATATGAGTAGTTACATGTATATTTTGAAATGTTCTGATGGCTCTTATTATACAGGAAGTACAAGAGAATTGGAAAAGCGTGTGATGGAACATAATATGGGTTTGGGCTCAAATTATACAAGAAAACATCGTCCTGTAGAACTTGTTTATTTTGAGGAATTTCAAAGAGTTGATGATGCTTTTGCTAGAGAAAAACAAGTTCAGGGCTGGTCTCGTGCTAAGAAGGAATGCTTAATATGTGGTCAGTTCGGCAAGCTCACTGACCTTGCTAAATCAAGTGGCAAACAATGACTAATACGTACTACATATTCATAGAATCCCTGCGGAACACATACGAGGCGGGTGGGGTGGTGATGCTCCCCATTCTCTTGGCGGGTGTTGTCGGGTTCTACTTCCTGTTTGCGAGCTGGCTGCGTATCGGTAGCGACTTTTTCAGAAAGGACATTACTAAAGTCGTGAAACGTATGCAATACAACCTGACCGGTGAAAAAAATGCTGCGGGAACCGAGTCTGGCTCTGATGAACAGCGTATCCGTGCGACGTTGACAAACCTTCGCAAACGCGGCGGGTTCCTTTCGCGAGAGCTTTCGTATGCGATTGAAGTTGCGCAAAAAAATTATGACGAATTCCGCGACTATATGCAAGTCCGCATGATGAAAAGCGTGCGCTATATGGAACAGGGAAATCACATTGTTATGGTGATGGCCGCAGCCGCTCCGCTCTTGGGCCTCCTTGGTACGGTTACGGGGATGGTATCGACTTTTGAAGTGATCACGTTGTACGGAAATCAGAATCCGGTGCTGATGGCTGATGGAATTTCGGAAGCTTTGATTTCGACACAGAGCGGGCTTTTGATTGCGTTCCCGCTGACGCTTTTGAAGCAGCGTTTGGACGAACGCATTGAAATTCTCAAGCAAGAAATGGAACTTGGCGCAACTGTTATCGACAACTTTTTTGCTGTTCGTGCTGGACAACGTCATTGCGAGCCGTAGGCGAAGCAATCTAAGAGGTTTATTATGGAATTTAACTTACCGAGAAGAAAACAGAAGGACGTGGGCATCGAAATGGGCCCGCTGATGGATATTGTGTTTATCCTCCTGATCTTTTTTGTGGTGACTTCGTCTTTCACGCGCGAAACGGGCGTCGATGTGACGAAACCGCAGGCTCAATCGGCAAGCCAACTTGAAAAGGAAAACTTGCTTATCGCCATCACTCGCGAAGGAACGATTCACATGAATGAACGCCAGGTGGATTTGGCAAGCTTGCAAGACATCTTGAAGCAATCACTCGCGAAGGCACCTGACCGTGAAGCTGTCGTGATTGCCGATAAAGAAGCTGAAACCGGCGTTCTCGTTCAGGTAATCGATATGTGTAATTTGGCCGGTGTCAAAAAAGTCTCCATCGCCGCCCAAGCCGAGTAAACGATGCAAAAGTTTGTAAAAAAGTTTTTAAAGCGTTTTACCATCCTTCTCGCGGCGATTCTCGCGAGCGTGATTCTCGTATTTTCTGTGACTATGGCAAACTTGTTCCTGAACGGTAAAGTTTTTCACGAACGAAAATTCGTCAAGACCGAAGTCTCTGTGAAAAAAGTTGAAGAAGTCGAAAAGAAGGTCGAGAAAAAGCATACCGCACGCAAGCCGAACCGTCAAAAGTCGAATTCTCGCTCGCCCAAGGCTGGCCCGCGTTTTGCGATGAATCTTGGTGCCGTTTCGGGAACTGCGGGTGCTGCGATTAGCGACGAACTTGTGGCCGATTTCCGTGGCGGTGCGATGTCTACCGGAAAGGGCGATGTCGATAAAAAGCCCGAAAGTCGCTCTGTCGCAAACTTCCAAGTGCCGCCGCAAATTCGCGATCGTGAAATTGATGCAATACTGCGCTTGAGCTTTTGCGTGGATGTTGGCGGTCGTGCGTACGACATCAAAGTCATTGAAGAATCTCCAGCAGGTTCTGGACTTGCGCAAGCGGGGAAGGATGCTATCGCTCGTATGACTTTTGCGCCCGCCGAAAAAGACGGCAAGGCCGTTGCCTTCTGCGGAATGGAACAACCCTTCGAAGTGAAGTTTAGAGACTAGTGGTTCGAAATGACGATAGAAGTCTACGCTTTGGTTTTGTCACCCCGCACTTGTTGCGGGGGCGCCTTTCGCAGAACGTTTAATGAGGAATTTGATGAATATGTCTTGTGATTTAAAAAAGTATTTTGTTTATAAATTGCGGAAGTCTTCAAATCACTGTCTACTTCCTACTTTCTACTGTCTACTCATCTCTCTTTTCCTCGCGCTTCCTGCTTTTTCTGCGCAGTCTTCCTTTGACTTGATGGAACGCGCAAACGCTCTTTATCGCGATGGAAAGTTCAAGCAAGCAATTATGCTGTACCATAAAGCACAAGACCGCGGCGCCGATCCCGTTGCCGTGAGCTTCAATGTCGCGAACAGCTATTATCAAATGGGAAAGTTTCCGGAGGCTGCTGCCGCCTACCGCAAGGCCGTAGACTTTTCTGAAGGTAATTTTGCTCCGGCACTTTTCAATATGGCTAGCGTCTACTTCCGCTTAAAGCAGTTCCCGGAATGCATTGCCGTTTACCACCGTGCGCTCAAGCTCGACCACGATAACATATCCGGCTGGCTTTACCTCGGCGAAGCCTACACCAAAACCGGCGACAAAGTCGGCGCCCTCCGTGCCATCGAAAATGCCTACCGCCTCGACAAAAACGACGTCAGCATCGTCTACCAGCTCTCCGAGGCAAACATTGCTCTGAACGACTTTGACCGCGCCGTCGCCGTAATCCGCGAAGGCTACGCGCTCCATCCCGAAGAAACCGATTTCCTCGTCTATCTCGGTGACGTGTACCGCCTGAACAAGAATTTCGAAGAAAGCGCCAATGCCTACCGCGAAGCCCTCGGCGTAAAAATCGACGACACACAAATAATGTACAAGCTTGCCGATGTCCTCGCCGAAGACAAAAAGCCCTACATTGCGATGGAAATCTTAAATAACATTTTGCAAATCAAGCCCGATTTCTCCGATGCAGCCATCTTTATGGGAAACCTCGCGTACGATGCCAAGTTCAATGACCGTGCCGAATATGCTTACGAACTCGCCGCCAAAAACGGGAACGCCGAAGCCGTCTTTGGATTCAAGAATATGGCCTACGATGCCCACGCGCAAAAGCGCACAGAAGAATCCGTGCGCCTCCTGAAAGTCGCGCTTAAATATTACCCGAACGATGCTACTCTCGCTGCGGATTTGCTTGAAATTCAGTCCGGAAAGTAAAATTTGCACATTGTGCAATGTTCATCGATGCGTCTTCTCGTGTCCTACATATGTTCCGTCTTTTTTGTGCAATTCGTTGTATCGAATCCACATCGGATCGCCGTGGCTTAATTCTTCAACCGTGTAAGAAAAGTCATTCAAGTCAAAGCGGTACAAAACAAGACTGCTGCGCTTGCCTTCGGCGTTGTCATTTCTGCGAACTAGTGCGAATAGTTCACTGCAATGTTCCCCATCTTTTGAGTTGCAAAAATGTTTGCTGGACATTCCGTCCAAAGCAAAGTCGTTCATCGTAAAGCAACGTTGGTAAGTGACTGCAATCAATGTGTCTCTTTCTTTTTCTATCGTGTTTTTGATATGTGTATAGAGTTCTTGGGGTATTCTGCAAGGAATGGCCAGACCGTTTTCATAACACATTTTAAACGGAATTAGGGAATCTTTTTGACCCATCTGGTATTTGCGTTCTAGACGTACTTCGTAAATCGAAGAAAGAAAATCATCGATTTTGAATTTTTCTGCAAAGTTCGATTCGTCGATGTGAACATCGAATTGTTCTCTTGGCCAATTCGGAGCGAATTCCGTCAAAACATTTTCATGAAAAAGTTTCTTCGAAACGGTAACAAGTGCGTATAAATCGTTGCACTTTTTAGCGTCTTTTGATAAGCAACTAGATTCAATCGTTCCGTCGTTGTTCAAGTACATTCCCGAGTAGTCGGCAAATTCCGATGATGTTGAATAAGAGATGAAATCGAGCTCGACTTTGAGGGCCTTCACGGAATCGCTGAAGTTCAATTTTTTCGCAATGCTTACGAGTATGGCTGAATCCAAGGAACAAGGATGCTTTACTACGAATCCATCAATATCTGAAAAGCAGACTCTGTAAAAGATTTCGTGGTTTAGCGTATCTAGTTTGTCGTTTGAGTCGTTAACTTTAATCGCAAGCTTGTCTACATCTTCAAGAACTTTCCTGATGCGTTCGGAATAAATGCCGTTTGTGTCGATTAATTCAAAAAACTTGCCAAGACTTACCGAATCCATAACACTATAGGTCGTCAAGGAAACCTGCTTTGCGGTTGCTGCGCTATTTGCAATTGACGATTTTGCATTTTCGTCTTTCAGCTCACATCCGGCTAAAAGCATAAAAAGACAAAGAAATAAAATTCTAAAAATCATCCGAAACCTCTCGATAAAATAAACCTACAAAATTGCATAAAAAACGGCGGTTGTGCCGCCGTGAATGTTCGTTTTTTTTTTGAACTTTACTCTTTCAAGTTTTCTTTGCAAATCGGGCGCGCAATTTTGGGGGCTTTGCGGGCTAACTTTTCAATCGTAATTCCCGAGAAGTAGTCCTTGATGATTTTGGCAAAGTCTTTCCACATCGGGAGTGTCGGGCAAAAGTCTGCTCGGTCACAGCCATTCTTGTCGTTGTCGACGCATTCTACCGGGCTCATCGAGGTTTCGATGACGCTTAGGATTTCCCAGACCGTGAGTTCGGACGCAGGCTTGGCTATCTTGTATCCGCCGCCCTTGCCGCGTGCGCCTTCTAGAATGTGGTTCTTGACGAGTGTTCCGAGGATCGCTTCGAGGTATTTTTCGGAAAGTCCCTGACGCTCCGCCAAGTTGTGCAGCGGGTGGAATTCGGATTCTCCGTTTTCTGCCATATCGATAATTACGCGGATGGCGTAGCGACCTTTTGTAGAAACTCGCATGTTTTTACTCCTTTGACTCCCAAATATATATTTTTTCTATTAAAAACCTATATAATTAGGGGATTTTTTATAGCATCTTCGGTTCTGTAGGGTATTTGGTGTTTTTAAAGCACTTTTTTGTTCGGCCCTCTATAGGGCGTTCGCTTATAAGTTTTTACTAAAGCGCGCTCTAAAAATTTTCTATATTGCCACGCATTATGGCAAAAATTCTCTTTAAAAAGCAGTTATCTCCCGCGGTATTCCAATTCCGCGTCCACGCCCCGCTGATCGCGCAAGAACGTAAGGCAGGACAATTTATCATCCTCCAGACGAACAAGGACAACGGTGAACGCGTTCCGCTCACTATTGCCGATGCCGATACTGAAGAAGGTTCTATCACCCTTATTTTCCAGACGGTTGGCAAGACGACGACCGAACTCTCCAAGTTCGAAGTCGGTGACGATATCCCGGTCTTGGTTGGCCCGCTCGGTTCTCCGACCCATATCGACAACTTTGGTCACGTAGTCTGCGTTTGCGGTGGTGTCGGTATTGCCCCGATGCACCCGATTGTCCAGGCTCTTAAGGCTGCCGGCAACAAGGTAACGATTATCATGGGTGCTCGTAACGAAAGCCTCTTCCTCATGAAGGAAGAAATGACCGCTCTCGCTGACAACATCATTTTTATGACCGACGACGGTTCTTATGGCCGCAAGGGTCTCGTGACTGAACCGCTCAAGGAACTCTGCGAAGACACCAAGGGCAAGCCGGACATGGTCATCGCTATCGGTCCTCCGATCATGATGAAGTTCTGCGCCCTCACCACCAAGCCGTATGGTGTGAAGACTGTCGTTAGCCTCAACAGCATCATGGTCGATGGTACTGGCATGTGCGGTGGTTGCCGTGTCACTATCGGTGGCAAGACGAAGTTCGTCTGCGTCGATGGCCCGGAATTCGACGGTCACGAAGTCGACTGGAACAACATGCTCCAGCGTATGGGTGCATTCAAGCCCCAGGAACAGGAAGCTTTGCATCGCTTCGGTGCAAATGACGGCCACAAGTGCAATATCGACAAGATGGCAGATGCCAAGGCTAAGGAGAGCAAATAATGTCTGAACATATGACTCGCGAACAGTTGGACGCCGCCGCCAAGGTGGAACTTGAAAAGATTAATGCCCTTCCGAAGCCCTTGAAGCCCAAGGACAAGACTGCCATTCCGGCCCAGCCGATGCCGCAGCTCGAACCGTCCTATCGCGCACGCGTGATGGAAGAAGTGGCTCAGGGTTATACCGAAGCTCAGGCTATTGTCGAAGCTAACCGCTGCCTTAACTGCAAGAAGCCGTTCTGCGTCGAAAGCTGCCCGGTGCACATCGACATTCCGGCCTTCATCGCAAAGATCGCCGAAGGTGACTTCAAGGCCGCTATCGCAAAGATTAAGGAAACGAGCTTGCTCCCGGCAATCTGCGGCCGCGTTTGCCCGCAGGAACGCCAGTGCCAGATGAACTGCACGATGGGCAAGATGCACAAGGATGTGAACCAGGCTGTTGCAATCGGTCGCTTGGAACGCTTTGCTGCTGACTATGAACGCAACAACGGCGGTGCAACGGTTCCGGCCGTTAAGCCTGCTACCGGCAAGAAGGTGGCTGTGATCGGTTCCGGTCCTGCCGGCCTGGTTGTCGCTGCTGACGTCCGCCGCGAAGGCCACGACGTGACCATCTTCGAAGCTTTCCACAAGCTCGGTGGCGTGGTCCGCTACGGTATTCCTGAATTCCGTCTTCCGAAGAAGATTGTGGACAAGGAAATCGAATCTCTCGCCGCTATGGGCGTGAAGTTCGAAACGAACTTTGTGATTGGCCGTACCCGCAAGCTCAAGGACCTCATCGAAAAGGATGGCTTTGACGCTGTGTTCGTCGGTACCGGTGC
>CACZAD010000013.1 GCA_902779055.1 Fibrobacter succinogenes
AATTATGGCAAATAAGACCTTAAGTGGTGCCGAAGTGATTATCGAATGCCTCAAGCGTGAAGGCGTTGATACAATTTTCGGCTATCCCGGTGGATCGGCCATTCCGATGTTCGATGCCATCCTCGACTCCAGCATCAAAGTTGTGCTCAGCCGTCATGAACAGGGCGCAACCCACATGGCTGACGGTTATGCCCGCCAGACCGGTAAGGTCGGTGTAGCTCTTGTCACTAGCGGTCCGGGTGCAACGAACACGTTTACAGGTATTTATACAGCTCTCATGGATTCTAGCCCGATCGTCGTGCTCACGGCACAGACGACGACTCCGAACTTGGGCAAGGACGCCTTCCAGGAATGCGATACTAGCGGTATGACTTTTGCAACTGTGAAGCATTCTTACTTGGTGAAGGACACGAACGACCTCCCGCGCGTGATGAAGGAAGCTTTCCACATCGCACGTTCTGGCCGTCCGGGCCCGGTGCTTATCGACCTCCCGAAGGACGTGACTGCAGGCCCCTGCACCGCTCCGTTCACGGACCAGATGGACCTTCCGGGTTACAAGATTCCGACCTACGCTTCTACTGAAAGCGTCGAAAAGGCCGCCGAATACCTCAAGAATTCCAAGAAGCCGCTTTTGCTCGTGGGCCACGGTGCCATGATTTCTGGCGCTCATCGCCAGGTGAAGGAACTCGCCGAAAAGCTCGGCGCTCCGGTTTGCTGCACGATGCTTGGCCTCGGCGCATTCCCGACCGATCACGAACTTTCGCTCGGCATGCTCGGCATGCACGGCACGATTTACGCCAACAAGGCCGTGCTCGAATGCGACCTCATTCTCTCTATCGGTAGCCGTTGGGACGACCGCATTACAGGTAAGCTCAGCGAATTCTGCAAGAACGCCGTGAAGATGCACATCGACATCGACCCTGCCGAAGAAGGCAAGGTGTTGCAGCCGGATGTGTTCATGTGCGGTGACGCGAAGCTCGTCTTGGAACAGCTCCTCCCGATGGTGAACAAGCTCGATACCGCCGACTGGATCAAGACTTGCCAGACTTGGAAGAAGCGCTACCCGCTTACTTACGCCAAGCAGGGCGGCCTCCGTATGCAGCACATCGTTGCTACCGTGAGCGAACTTACGCAGGGCAAGGCAATCGTCACGACGGACGTGGGCCAGCACCAGATGTGGGTTGCACAGTTCTTCCACATCAACTATCCGCGTCAGCTCCACTCCAGCGGTGGCGCAGGCACGATGGGCTTTGGCTTCCCGGCTGCTATCGGTGCCGCATTCGGTAACGAAACCGGTTGGCCGGTTTGCAGCTTCAGCGGTGACGGTGGTTTCCAGATGACCGAAGCAGAACTTGCAACGGCAGCCATCCACAAGCTCCCCATCAAGATTTTCGTGATGGACAACAAGTACCTCGGCATGGTGCGCCAGTGGCAGGAACTCTTCTATGACCACCGCTACTCCAGCGTGGACATGAGAGGCAACCCGGACTTCGTGAAGCTCGCTGAAGCTTACGGCATCCCGGGGCTCCGTATCAAGCGCCCGGCCGATGCAGAACGCGTGATCCAGAAGGCTTTGGACTACAACGACGGCCCGATTCTCATCCACTGCGAATGCGAAAAGGAAGACAACGTGTTCCCGATGATTCCGGCAGGCGCTCCGATCACAAGCATGATCACCGAACAGCCGAAGACGCAGCTCGAAAAACCCACCGGATCGACGTAATAGGAGAATTTGAAAATGAAAGATATTGCACATTCTATTAGCTTGTTAGTGGCAAACCGCCCGGGCGTGCTCGTGCGTATTGCACTCGTGTTCTCCCGCCGTGGCTACAACATCGATTCTCTCGTCGTCTCCCCCACGCTCGACCCGAACTTCAGCCGCATGAACATCATCGCTCACGGCAATCCCGAGATCTTGATGCAAATCATCAAGCAGCTCGAAAAGCTCGTGGACGTGGTTCAGGCTAAGGACCATACCGGTACGGACGCCGTGGAAAAGGAACTCGCCCTCATCAAGGTTCGTTGCACTGCAGAACAGCGCACCGAAATCTTGCAGCTTTGCGACCATTTCCACGCCAACACGGTGGATATGACGATGACTTCCATGATTATCCAGATTACGGGCAACAGCACGAAGGTCGATACCCTCAAGAGCTTGTTGCAGAAGTTCGAAATCGTGGAATACATCCGCACGGGCAAGGTCATCATGCTCCGCGGTGAAGACAAAACGTAAGATTCAACACGTTGACGATTTGACAAAGGCGCTCGGGAAACCGGGCGTCTTTTTTTGTACCCCGCGAAGCCTATATGCAACGGATGAAACAAAAACGTACAGGCGGTTCGCCCAAAATAAGCTAAAAAGGGGCTTTGTATTCTAAAACAAACTATATTAAAATAGAGTGTTATGGTTGAAGGAGATTTTTATGAAAATCGAGAAGAAGAAAGTTACCGGAAATTCACGTTTGTCGAATGCCACCAAGGCAGGGGTTGCCTCAATGCTTGGCATGTCCGCCGTCTTGATGAGCGGCTGCTTAAGCGACGCCGAAAGCGGTCAAGTTGTCGGCCCAGTTGAGCCGGACAACAACAATCCAAACAGCAGTGACGCCTCCGAAACCCCGGAAATACAGTCTAGTTCTTCTGTTGCCGATATTCCGCTGAGCCACGAACGTCTCAGCAGCGAAGCCATCGAAGCACTATCTTCTTCGTCTGTACAAACGCCGAGCAGTTCTTCTGAAAACATCGCCAGCTCCTCTTCAGAAACGCCAAGCAGTTCTTCAGAAGAAGTTGTCAGCAGCTCATCCGAAAGTTCCAGCAGCACATTTGTCGAACACGTTCGCAGCTCGTCGAGCGATTCCGTTATTCCTCCATGGCCAAGAGAATGCAACAAAATTGATTCTATGGGCGTCAACGTCATTATGTGCCATGACGATGATGACTTTCCGCTAGTGAGTATGGTTTCCACATACGAAATGCTTGACTTTTCCTAATTGATTTTTGTTGTCCGGAGGAATTATGAAAATAGAGAAAAGAAAAGTCACCGAAAGTAGCAAACTTTCGGGAATCGCTAAAAGCGCAGCCGCATCTGCATTAGGGATGGCCACTCTTTTTTCTTTAAGCGCCTGTATCGAATCGGATCCCGTTTCCGCTTATGATGGTCCCAAATCCAGTTCAAGCGGAACCACGGACAGCGCCAAATACACAGATTTCAGCAATTCGTCAGTTACTCCTGAAAACAGCCATTCCGTAGAATCAAGTAGTTCCGCAACGACGGCGAATTCCAGTAGCGACAATTTGTCCAGCACGTCGTCCTCAAGTGCAACACAACCGAACCTTCCACGCTTTCCGATGTCCTCCTCTATGTTAGCGGGCGTCGCTATGACAAGCAGCTCCTTAAGCATCGAAGACATTATTAAAATGAAACGTTCAAGCAGTTCCTCCCAAGAATCCGCTGAACCACAATCCTCCAGTTCATTCGCAGAACCGGAATCATCAAGCTCCTCCAAAAAACAGTTTCCGATAACAAGAGATTCTCTTACCGTCCCGAACATTCATTTGTGCGAAGACCCTGGCTGCCCAGGAGTACTCATAGACAGTATGGTCACCACCTTTGAAATAACGGACTTCCAGGCTTAAGCCCCCTATATGCAACAAATGCAACAAAAACGACAAGTGCAAAGCCCCAATAATTAGAAATATTCCACTTTGTACGAAGAAACTAAGTATATTACAACTAGTGTTAAGATAAAAGGAGGAAACTTTTATGAAAATCGAAAAGAAAAAGGTCACCGGCATTAAAAAGCCGTCTGCGGTTGTAAAAGGAGCGATCGCATCGGCTTTTGGTATTGCGGCTACTTTTTCTTTGAGCGCCTGCATCGACAATGCAGAAGCCGGTGATGTCATAGGTCCCGTCGAAAATCCGGAATCCTCAGGCGACACCGAATCTCAGCCGAGCAGCAGCAGCGTAATCGATATTCCTAAAAGTCAAGAATCTCTCAGCAGTTCTGCCATTGAAGCCTTGTCTTCAGCGGTAGAAAAGCTGAGCAGCTCATCTGTTGAGCCTATTATAGAAGCGGGCATTTTGCCCCCTTACGAAGATGTTCCAGATGCCAACAGCAGTTCCGACGCAACACCAGCATCGTCTGCGAACATCCCTTCCAGTTCGTCTGAAGCCACGGAACAGTCCAGCTCCAGCTCCGATATCGGCATCCAAATACTCGATCCGGCTCCCATAGATACAAACTACAATCCACGAATACACATCTGCAATGATCCTGATGGCTGTATGATTTTCAGCATGGTCACCACGTTCGAGCAGGACGACCTCCAAGCATGAATTTAGTCCTCTGCCTTACAGAGCAGTGCAACCTCCGCTGTACCTATTGCTATTACAAGGAATCGCAGGTTGCACGCCAGACGGTCATGGATGACGCGACGTTGGAACAGGCCATCAAGATTGGTCTGGAACGGACGATTTATTTTAAGCAGTCCTATCTGAACATCACGTTTTTCGGGGGCGAACCGCTTATCCGCAAGGACGCCATCTACAAGGGTGTCGGAATTGCCAAAGCGCTCGTTGCCGAAGCTCTGGATTGTGGCAGCATCGATCAGCATTTCAAGTTGCAGTTTGCCGTCAACACCAACGGCACTCTTTTTGATGACGAATTTTTTGACTTCTGCGAGAGAGAGAAGTTCCGCATTTACCTTTCGCTCGACGGTCCGCAATACCATCACGATATCGCCCGCCGCACCGTCAACAATACAGGAAGCTTCAAGGCTATCGAAAAGCACATCCCGCGATTCGTGAAGCTTGGAGCAGTCGCCTTGAGTACCGTCACCCGCGCGCACGTCAACACGCTTTTCGAGAGCGTCAAGTGGCTGCACGAGCAAGGATTCCAGAGCCTCACCACGAGCGTGGACTTTGACGGCAAATGGAGCGGCGAAGATTTTGACAAACTCGCCAAGCAATACGAAAAAATGGCACTGTACTGGAAAGAATGCCGACAGAAAGGAGAAAAGCTCTTTCTCGGGACAATCCACGACAAGGTAAAGATCGCGCTTATCAATTCGCGATACAGGATGTATTCGTGCCACGTTTACAACGGAGCTGTCGGCGTTGCCACCAACGGGAACATTTTCCCCTGCACGCGTTTTATAACCTCACAAAAAGACCCACCATACGTGCAGGGGAACGTATTTACGGGCTTCGACGAAGAAGCCTGCAAAATCGTCCGTGACTTTCTGGATAGCGACAAGAAGGAATGCGAAGGCTGCGATATACGTTACCGCTGCTGCGCCCACGAATGCGCCTGCACATCGTTCTACACAACAGGCACCATCGAAGGCGTTTCGCCCGAAGTCTGCACGCACGAAAGGATGCTCACGGAAATCTGCGATCGACTCGTCGAAAGCAGCATAGGGAGCAGCCTGCAATAGGAATTGTTGTTAGGAGGAAAAAGGAGGAGTGTCTAGGCCCTTGAAGGAAGGCAAGGGCCTAGACTTTTTTTATTAACGTACGGCAATCTTGCGGGAATACACTCGATTACGGGTCACGGCCTTGACCATATAGACGCCGCTTTGACCGTGAGCGTTCCAGGCAAAGCTCTTGCCGGAATACTGAGCCACGACATGACCGTTCAAGTCAAAGACGCTCCAGTTGGCATCTTCGGGAACAGACATCATCACGACACCATCCAGATGGCTAATCTTCATGCGAGACGAAACAAAGCGACGTTCGACAATGCGGTCCACGGGTTTCGAAAGCGAAGACGAATCGCCCACAGTCGCAGCCTTCGGGTTGTCAATCGCATCAACGACGTTCACAAAAGCACCGCTCATCATGGACGTTCCGAACCAAGCCAGGAACTGGTCAAAATACATTTCGTTATGAAGCGTATCTTCGAGCGCACCGGAAGCATCGTTTGCAAGACCGAAATAGTCACGACCTTCGTAGAACTTGCCCATTTCTTCACTGAAAGCAATTCGGTCAGCCTTCTCGCCCACTGCCATGGCAACTGTAGCCCACATGCCAATCGTCAAATGGCTGTGTTCCCTACGATAGCGCCAAGTTGTAGAATCCTTGGAGTTGTTAAAGTCGTACCACTTGTCATCGACAGGCAAAAGTTCGCCCGCGTTTTCGATCTGGTAAAAGTTCGAAGCCTTAGCGCCACCCTTCGAATTGATGAACGTCAACGCATTCTTGAGGAACGCCTTTGCACGTTCGTCGTCAAACCAAATGGCGTCAATGGCGACACGCCACAAAATGCGGATGGCATCTTTGAAAAAGGCGCGACTTTCAAAATAGGCATTATAGCCAAGGCCCGCAGAACCAGCCCAGCCGCCTTCCGGTTCCATCCAATCCGGGACCATACCCATACTGTAGCCCGGACTATTGGAAATGATACTGTAAGACATATCGACCACAGTATTCCAGCGAGCGCCATCTGAATCGAAATTGGCAAAGATCTTATACCAAGCCGGAGAGAAATAGCCCGGATTGACAAAATCATAGCCACCCCAGTTTGCACCCGGAGCTAAAATTCCATTACTCGTAATCTGCTTGGAACTCCACATACAATTGAGTATTTTCTGCGCATGCTCCTTATAGGAGGAACCAAGCTTTGTCGAAGTGTACGGCTGCCACTTGCCCGCAGACACGAGCTTGTCGGCAAAAATCAGAGCCAGAGCGACGTCTTCCTCGGCATCGGAAGCAGCCCCCATGCCCGCAATTTTGCCATCGGGACCTAATTGCCAGTTGTAATAGCAACTGCCCCACATCAACGTGTTGGCTGCATCCCAAATTTTATTGAAAGTAGCCTGATCGTTAGCATAAAGCGCCACAAGCATGCCATAGCCGACACCTTCGCTCACGGCATCGCCTGGAGTTTCGCTCTTGGGACGGTGAATAAGTCCAGCGCCTTCGCTAAACGGCTGGATATTTCGACGGATCAGCCCTTGCCAAGTGCTATCGAGAGCGGCATTCCAGTAAACCGCATCAACCTTGGGCTGCGCATTCGGCAAATCAAGGACTGCAAATGAAGTTGAAAAAGCCGCAGCAACGCAAAACGGCAAAATACGGGATATATTCATAAAACCTCCACACAACCAATCTTACCCGTTTTATATTTAGAAATTAAATAAAAGAAATGCAAGTAAAAATGTGAACACGCTCACGCCCCAAAAACCTTTTTTCACTTAATCCGCATATAAATCCCAAAATTGCACAAATAAGACCCCTTGTCAGAAAAATTCCGACAAGTGAACAAGCCGTTCTATATTTTATTACATTTATTTTAAATGAAAAACTTATCCATCATTTTGCTTTTCTGCATTTCGGCAATTTACGCCAGCAGCATTCGAGACACCGTTTACGTGGAACAGGTCATTCGCGATACGGTCTACATTCCGATAAAATCCAAAACCGACACCATCTACATCAAAAAAGATGATGCTCCAGCTGTACAAGCCCCGCAACAAAAGTGCTGTACACCGACAGAAAACAACCCGCTCGGAGCCGACACAACAAAGTACCTGCGCAACGACACGAGCTATACGCACTACAATCTTTATTTGCATTTCGACCTTGTTTCCATTCCATGGCTCATCGATACCACATTCACTTCGGTCGGCGGAAATATCGAAGCTTCTTTCAGCCGCAAGATATCGGCTATGCTGAATTTCCGTTACAGCAAAATGCTTCCACAGCCCGGCAGTAAGGAATTCAACGACGCCATTTACGAAGGGTACATATCCCAATTCGACATTGGCCTGGGATTCCGCCATTACCTTAGACCTTCAAAATACAGCTTTTATCTTGAATGCGGCGGAAACGTCATTATCCGCAAATACGACTACATCAACACTTGGGACGAAAAACCCAACCTCTATAATGACAGGCCACATACCAGGCACGACACCGGAACATCCGTCGCGCCTTACCTGCACGCAGGCCATGCGTTCCGAGGGAACCGTGCCACATTCGGCTTTGAATACGGATTCTCGTACGGATTTATAGACAAGGAACTGCTCCAAAAGGAAACCTCCTACATATCTGCGGGAGTCCAGCTTGATTTGAGATTGAACATCGGTGTGGGGATTTTCTAATGAAACAATTTAAATGCATTCAATGGATTTTCGTTGCAGTTTTTGCTATCTTCACAAGCACGGCTCTAGCCGTAACGGATACGGTCTACGTTCAAAAGCGAATCACAGACACGCTTTATGTCGTTTCGCCGCCGGATACCGTTTATATTCAAGAATCCGTCGTCCATCAGCCACAAAGTCAAGAGCAATCAGCTCCCGAAGCCGCCTCGAAAAATGAATTCATTCTGGAGTACAGCACGGATACGATTCCACCGGCAACAAAGTTTTATATCAACGCCATATCCGGGTTAAATATATTTTCAATTTGGTTTGGCGCACCAATGTTGGAATTGACCTGGGAAATTGAAAACACCCACAGGGGATCACTCCTGATCAATATCGCCACCATCATGCTTCTTTGGGAGTACAACATTCGAGATGAGGAGCCAACCTGGGAGGGATTCCGAGGTATCATAAGCCCAGGAATCGGTTACCGTCATTATCTTTTCACATATACCACGGACAAGACCAATCGCAACAAACAAAAGGTCATTCACAAGAACACGCCTCTCAACAGCAACTCCTTTTATATCCAAGGCATGACTAGCCCCACATTCAAGGTGGCATACGACCAAAGGCTCAAAACAGAAACAAGCAAATCAGGGAGTCTCGATGTCGGCCTTTCGGCAAAAGCAACTCTGGGAAGCTTATGGAACATGGGCAACATGCTGTTGGATTTTGGAATTACAATGGGTTACCAGTACTGGAGCGACAAAGCCCGAGGATTCCTCGATTTGTCTAGAAACGATGATGAAATTAATTATCACCTTCTCGATGGTTGGACGAGTAAAGGATTATTCTTCGGAACCGCATTTAAGCTAGGATTCTAACATGCGATATACAATAGCCATCATTTTAATCGGCGTCGCTTGCGCATTTTCTCAAGAGCGAGTCATCGACACGGTCTACACGGACACGCACAAGGTCACATACGTTATCGACACGCTCAATTCAGGTAATGACAACACAGCAGCACCCGCATCAAGTACAGTTTCTAAAACAGAAGAAGAAACAGATACGCTTGGGATGAACGCGCCGCCTAACAAGCTCAACAAGGTTTCGCTCTTTTTGATTGCCCAGAATTTAAGCTTTATGCTCAACTACGAACATATGCTTAGTGATTTCTGCAGCATCGCCATTCGATTCGGCTACGACGGATTCGACTATAAGGATGTCCGCAAATACACCGACGCCGAAGGAACGATACGCACATTCGAAGTTCCTTTGTCCTTCAAATGGTACTGGGGTCGCAGAAACACCGGCAAGTACCATTACATTGATGCCACGGGAGAAAATCACCACCGCAGCAAAAGCCAAGTGGAATCATACATCCACACGCAGGTATCTCCCCTTATGTACAGCGTTAACATCCACAGAGCCCAAAGCGATTACAGGGAATTTTTGGACATCAACAAAAAAGAATTCGCTGCATACTTCACGGTAGGATTTGGCGGACACTTTTGCTATGAACACTTTGTTTTTGGCGCAGAACTCAATTTAGGGACTTTTATCGCAAAGCCTAAATTCCTGAACAAGATTTCTGTATCGAACGATCAATACGGAACAAGACTTTTGAGCAAATATATTACCGAAAGCATTCTGTCTATCGGCTGGATGTTCTAATTCATTTAAACGACACGCCTTTACAAGCGAACGATTTCATCGCACAATTCGCATACGGATGTGCGGTGCGTTACAAAGATCATCGTCTTGTCAGGGTATGAAGCAAACAAGCGCCTGTACATTTCCTTTTCGGTCGCTTCGTCAAGCGAAGAGCTGATTTCGTCGAAAAGCAAGATGTTCCCGGGGCGCAAAAGTCCGCGGGCAATGGCAATGCGTTGAGCCTGCCCTTCACTAAGGCCACGGGCGCGTTCACCCAGTTCGTAGTCCAAGCCATCCGCCAGATCAAAAACGAAATCGGCACAAGCCGTATGCAGCACGTCTTGCATTTCTGCTTCGGTCGCATCAGGCTTTGCCAGCAGCAGATTATAACGGATCGAGCCATTCATCAAGGTGTTTCCCTGCGGGACATAGACGAAATTCGAACGGGTCGATTCAGAAACCGTCATGTTTTCGCGTCCACCATAAATCTGCATCGTTCCGCCTTGCGGCTTCACGAATCCGAGCAAGAGCCTAAAAAGAGTCGTCTTCCCTTTGCCGGTTTCGCCCATGATGGCCACTTTGCAGCCCGGCTTAAAGTCGTGCGTAAAGTTCTTGACAATTTCACGGTCACCGGCATCATAGCTAAAGCTCACGTTCTGCAGATTCAAACCGATGCGTTCGTTCGCCTTTTTACCCGGTTCACGCAAGCCTTGCCCATCGGCATGCGATTCGAGTTCCACCAAGCGATCAATGCTAGCCGTCGAATGCACCAGCTGGGGCACCATTCCAAGCAGCGTCAAAATCGGATGCTGGATCTGCCCCACCAGCTGCAAAAAAGAAGTCATCACGCCAAAAGTAATCGTCCCGTCACGAAGTCCGAGCCCGCCCCACACAAACGCAAGCAGGTACCCCAGGCCAAATGCAGAACCGATGGCAAAACGAGCAACGGTCGTGAACCGAGTACGACGCAACACATCCTTTTCAAGCTTGACCTGCTTTTGATCAAGATGTTTTGTCACCCAGCTTTCGCTTTCGAGCGAACGCAAGACCGCATTAAATTCAACCCCTTCCTGCACGAGCATCTGGATTTTACTTTCGCTGTCGCGAATTTCCAGCGTCATTTTTCGTAAGCGGTGAGAGACAAGCTTGCCAACCACCAACATCACGGGCGTAATCAAAAGAAGCGCCCAGGCAAGACGTGCATCGAACCAACGCATCAACAGGAACGCTCCGACAAGCTGTATCCCCGTCACAGCCATCTGCGGAAGCGTATCGATGATAGAAGAACAGACGGTATCGATGTCTTTCGAAAGTCTCGAAGAAACATCGCCCGAATGGAGTTCGTGTCCGTCATAAAGACGTTGCCTAAAGAGGCTCTTGAAATAATACAACCGTAACGTGTTCGACTTTTTCACCAACGCCGAATTCGACATATAGTAATACAAAAGCCGAAGGACAATCGACCCCACAACGGTTGCCACAAGCAGAATGACCATCCGCACGACATCATCCGAGGTCCCGGTGCGTATGGTTTCGTCAATAAAGCGCTTGCTAAGCCATATCATCAACAGCCCAAGCGAGACACGCCCCGTCCCCAGCAACACGCGGATCAACAGGTTCAAGCGAAAATCACGCGTTCCACGCCATAGCCAGACGATATACTTCATTCGAGTACGTTAACCTTTTGCCATTCGGCAACAATCGCTGCGACATCGGCCTTGGCGCGTTCGGCATCGACATCATATTCGGCGCAGAGAGCTTCAGTCAGTTTATCGACGGTAAAGTCTCCCATTTCGGAAGCCTTTTCCCAAAGCCATACCGCCGTATCGTTAAGGCACAGGAGCTTTCCAAAATCAAGGGCTCCAACACCTTCGCCCATGATAACGTGTTCACCGCACACATCACGCAATACAAATCCATTTTTGATACGCATATTATTTTACCTTGTTAAAAACCCAAAGAAGATACCTTCTAAAAGGTAACAAAAAGAACCAAAGTTTCGCCACAAAACGGTTCCAAAAGGAGTTAAACGATATCTTTTTTCCGTTCGGTTTTACAACCTGCAACACCTTGGCACAAACATCGCTACGCTTGCAGCGTTCCCGCAAAAGCAAATTGCCATCGCCCATCAACGTCACATCGGATCCATCCAAACCGAGAATGCGATGTATTACATAATGTTTCCCTTGTTTATTATCACTCTCGACAAGAGCAAGAACGACATCACCCCATTGCAACGCACTCGGTTTTTCCAAAATGACGCTATCACGACCGCCAACAATAAACGGCAACATACTATTCCCCTTGACAGGGAAAGTCACGCTAACGCCTTCTTTGACCAAGCGAATGGCTTCGGCCAAAATGACTTCGTCGCCTATTTTTTGAACAGACATCATTCCGTTACCGTTTTTAGACAAAGTTTAGCGGCAGCTTCGTCCGGCAAGCAATCAAGATGCCAAACCGGAACATTTGACGCCAGCAGATTTTCGGTTTTGTGGAGACCATCGGCAATGGAACGTTCCCAACGCTTGCCCGAAATACAAGGGAGAATGGCGACATAGGCGTGAACCCCGAGCAGTCGAGAAATCTTGTTGAACGGGGCTTGCGAAAGCAAAACAAAGCAGCCCAAGTCACAGGAATCGTTCTTGTAGCAAGGCGTTTTCCCGCTCCACGGCGAGCCATAAACTTTTGCATAGCCGTTACCGTCATTTTCAAAAAAACGCACCACGGGATTATCGTCGTTCAACAATTCCGAGCCCTCATTGTACTTGAGCCAAAGACGGGCGTGGGTACTCTTGCCTGTTCCGCTTTTGCCAAGGAACAGATAGCCACGATTTTGGTATTTCACGACCGCAGCATGGAACAGTGCCGTATTGCAATGAGACGTGGCAATCGCATACAGCACCATCAAAGCGTTGTTCACAGCAAACTTCAAGAGCGGAGAGTTTTCGCCACTCGGAACAAAGAGCGTTGAAGACTTATAGTCCTTTGCACAGACCATCGTCCCGGCATACATGTCATAGTTGAAGTATTCGAATACAGATTCGTGGGCATCCGTCAAGCCGCACACAATCCGTTGGCCTTCTTCTTCCTGACGCGTTTCTTCGGTATATGCAGGCACCGATTCACCGGCAACAACCGTTAACGAAAAAAGGCAATCGTCCTCGTCCACAGCAAACGGTTCATAGTTGTCCATATTCTGAGCAAAGAAGTCTTCGCTTAGCCCGGAACATACGGACACGGAGAAAACATTCTCAGCCACCTTGTAAAACCTAGAGTCTTGAATAGACAAAGTCATAAAGAAATCCTTCGACGTTTTATGCGGAGGGGAAGCGTCAATCGCCAATACTTCCATTCCTTAAAAATCACATTGACCGGATCAAACGGGAACAAGCGAATAACACGCAAGCGGTCTCTCAACCAATGTTTAGTTTTTGGGGGACGCATCTTTTGTTTGGCTGTATGTTTTCCAAAATTACCGCCATACACAGCATCGTCCAACAGCCATTTTCCACGCCAGGCATCAGGAGAGCAAAGCATCAAATGGCGATCAAGCCTAAAGACCTCCCCCAGCAACCACATCACAGCGCTACACACCTTGTGCATATACAAAGAGTCGATTACAGCAAGCGCTTCTTTTCGTTCTGCTTCAGAGGAATTCTGCAACAGCACAAAATAGTCCATATACTGCCTAAGTCCGAGACCGCCGCTGTAGAAATGGTGCTGCAAATGAAAAAGCTGCATCACAAGGGCAAATTTAATGGACGGGGCATAAAAGCCTTCGGGAACGAGCTGCGATTTCAAGAGTTCTTCGCTCATGAAAGCCTGGAATTCCCGTTCCTTGAACAAGTTACCGGCAGTCGGCCTAAAATGAATTTCGGCAACAATTCCGTTTTCGTTTTTGGGCAGATGGAAGTGATGCTGCAAGGATGTATCTTCGGGGGTCGTAATCAGTTTTAAATCCAGAAGAAGCTTTTCGACACTTTCGCGGCCGCCTTCGACCCAAAGGTCCACATCGCCACACTGACGGCTGAACGGATCTGAATAAAGTCTTGCGTTCGCAGCACCCTTCAGCACGGCCGTTCGACACCCAGCCTTGCTAAAAATTTCCGTAAGACGTGCGGCATACTCGTTCATATTTTTATTCATAGCACGGGTCGTCTCCGCATGGGCGGCCCATCGCATCAATACAGGTTTTGGCGGTAATTCATCTTTAGAGAGCTTCGTAATCGCCACGTACGCCACATCCAAAACGGACTGCCGCTTTGCCTCGTTATAAACATCCTGCCATTCACTCTGGGAAAGTCGCAAAGGGACACGTTCCCCCTCACGCTTTCCGTACCCCAAAGAAAAGCGCAAAAGTTCAAACAAAAGCGTATAAGTTGAATTCACCATACCGTGTACACAAATGATATAAAAATTTAATAAAAAAAACAGACGGCATTTAACGTTTATTGCCATCTGCAACAATGCTTAAAGAGACTAATTCTCAAAAATTATTTAAAATAAAGACAAACTAAAAACCGAGAACAGCCTCGGAGATTTCGTTTGCTTCATCAGAGCCGTCATCAACACGGTCTTGATTGAACTCGCCCCAGCCTTCGCTCGTACCGCAGCCAAAGCCGACTTCGACAGTAGACCACTTGAACACGGCATAGACGCGTTCAAAACGTTCGAGGATTTCGGACAGGACATCTTCAGGCGGTTCATCCTCGACCATGAAGCTTCCGTCGACAGCGAGAAGATCCGATTCAGGAAGTTCCTCAAACCGACATTCGTACTCGTCATTCATGATTTCATCGACATCGTACCATTCGCCGGAATCTAAGCTAGGCAGTTCAGCGTCCGGGAAATGTTCCATGAATTCATTCCACAGGGCATCCAGGTCCTCCTGAACACCGACGAAACGTACCAATACACGACAGTCCATATAACCAATCCTCCTTTTGATTTTAATTTAGAAAGATTTTTTGAAAAGGAGATTCCCGCTCAAGGCGGGAATGACAATTATGCCAAGACGGGCTTCACAAACGTAAAAAAAAGAACTCACTATGTGAGTTCTTTTTCTTTTCTGGAGGTGAGGGGAGTCGAACCCCTGTCCAAAATCACGTCCATGTACGTTCCTACAAGCATTCCCTTCGAATTTAAGATCTCGTCTTATCCACGCCCAAGAAGGTCGGCGCGGAGTTTGACCAGCCTAGTAAATCTCGGGAGATGCCCCCAGGCATGACACTTCCCTATCCCATATTGCGTCCGGACGTACACCCCGATGGGAGCGGGATGAGGCCCGGCGTTGCCGTTAATTAGGCAGCGAGTGCGTAGTTTTCGTCAGCACTTATTTTTTTTCAGACTTTTTAACGAGTTGCCCTCGTCTGAGACCTCGACTTGCAACTAACACTTCGGTAACCCTGTCGAAACCAGATCACCCCCGGTGTACGCACCGGGGGTGATCTGGTTGAGACCCGTCGATTAAACGCGACCTTAAGGAGCGTTTAAGCCTTTGAGAACGCTGTGCGTTCGAAAAGCCCGTAGGGTGAGAATAACGCGAGTCGCGTTATTCGAAGCAAACCAGAGCACATTCCAGTGCTTTGTTGCTCCAAATATATAAAAATCCATAGCACTTGGAAAGTGATGAAGAATAATGGATCCCTTACGCTTCGCTTCGAGGATGACCGTTCAAGGCGGGAATGACATGCAAGGGTATCAAGCGAGAGGCCACTTGTGGACTCGCATTTGATACCCGCAGCAGTCAGGCCTCGAAGAGGAATGACAACGGAGCCGAGCGATGCAGAAACATGCTTGCATGTTTCTATATCCGAGGCGAACAAGTCAAGTCCCGTTAGGGGAATGACAAGAATCCCCTAGAACTTGACTTTATAAATCTGCGGCCAGAGCTTGCCGGTAATCCAGAAGTCCCTGCCATCGTAGGCAATGCCATTCAGAACGTCGACGCCAGGATACCGGTCGCGAATCTCCCCCGCTTTTTTCGAGAAGTCTATATAACGCAACACCTTCCCGCTCGGGAGTTCAATTTCGGCAATCAAGTCCGTCTGCCAAATGTTAGCATACAAAGTATTTCCAACTATTTCAAGTTCGTTCAAAAGCTTGATCGAATAGCGACCATCATGAACATTGATAATTCCTGTCACCGCAAAGCTGCCCGGTGCAATTTGCAAAAGCTCATCAGAACCGTTGCTCATCAAAAGCTGGTCGCGCCAAAGCGTGAGTCCCCAACCTTCCGTCGGAATGCGGAACTCGCCCTTCTTTTTAAACGGTTTGCGGGAGTAAATAAACGCCTTGTGCGATTTCCAAGTCAAGTAGCAGATTTCATCCCCCACTACAACGGAACCTTCGCCAAAGTAGCGTTCTTCAATGCGAGCGGAATCAAGAATCTTTCCGTCAAGTGAGCGGCGGTACAAGCCCGATTTTCCGTACTGTCCCGTTGATTCGATCAGTTCCTTGCCATCAAAAGAAAGTCCTTGCGTAAAATGAGACTGTTCGTGAGGAACTGAATCGAGAATTGTCGGCACTACACGGGGAGCCTCGGCGTTTGCAAAAGACGAGAGAACACAGACGAGCAAAGCACAAAGAGATATACTTTTAAACATAGACTAAAATTACTAATTTTTAAGAACCATGGGTGAAATAAGAAATCCAGCCAAAGTGAAAATTATCGTGGGCATTCTCGCGAAAGATGCCGAAGCCGTGAATGCGGTTCGTGGCGTACTCAAGGCAAAATTCGGCGAAGAAGACCTGAACCTGGAACCGTTTCCGTTCACGTTCACCAATTACTATAAAGAAGAAATTGGCGAAGCGCCTGTGCGTGCGTTTTTCAGCTATGAGCAACTCGTC
The DNA here is from genome assembly GCA_902779055.1 of Fibrobacter succinogenes. Classification (GTDB taxonomy): domain Bacteria; phylum Fibrobacterota; class Fibrobacteria; order Fibrobacterales; family Fibrobacteraceae; genus Fibrobacter; species Fibrobacter succinogenes_K. Next base: position 16,594 of record CACZAD010000013.1, read on the forward strand.
GATCGAGAAACGATTGTCGACATCAAGCTATGGACAAACGACATTGAGCTTGAAATCGCCAAAGAGAACGGCACTCCGGGACTGCGCCCCGTGAATCTTGATCCGGGCTACATGACTCTAGGTCAGTTCTTTTTGGCAACGACCAAGGACCAGCGCCAACGCGTTTACATGCAGCGCGGGATTTTCGTGGAGCCGACGTTGTATTTCCAGGATGGACATTTTCACGCTTTTGACTGGACGTACCGCGACTACCAAAGCGAGAATTACATCAAGTACCTCGAAGAGGTGCGCAAGCGCCTCGCCTATCAACATTCTACAGGAAGACCGTATAGGCTGCGCGCAGTTAAAAAAGGTGATGCAGGAACAAGTCCGGCATGACATAGAGTCCGGCATGACATAGAGTCCGGCATGACAACTTCAAACTTCTAACTTACTACCGTCTACTAAATTATGAAAGCTGGTATTTTTACAATTATTCTTCTCTGCTGTTCCAACATTTTCATGACGTTCGCTTGGTACGGCAACCTCAAACTCAAAGAAATGCACATCAGCACCGACTGGCCGCTGATTCTCGTCATCCTGGCCTCTTGGGGGCTTGCCTTCCTTGAGTACTGCTTTATGATTCCCGCAAACAGCATCGGCAGTCGCATCAACGGTGGTCCGTTCAGCCTGATGCAGTTGAAGATCATCCAGGAAGCAATTTCGCTTACGGTTTTCACGACCATCGCGGTAACGGTATTCCACACGGAAACGCTCCAATGGAATCACATTGTCGCCTTCCTATTCATCATCGCCGCCGTTTTCTTTGCATTCCTGAAATAGCAACTTTTATTTTTCAACTAAAAAACGCCGCTGCACTTAGCAACGGCGTCTTTCGTTTTTCTCGTTACATTTTAGTCACTGCAGATGTTATCGGCTCCACTGATGTCACTGAGATTGAACGGCTGAGTCCATTCACTCCAGTCAGTTTCGCCCTTGCCCTTGCCGTTTGCTTTATCCTTCCAGACGATGCGAATCTGTACATAATATCCGCAAATTCCTCGGAGATAATGTTCTAGGCAAAGAGACATATTCGCTTCATTTGCAATGATGCTTTTCCATTCTGCCGCATCCGTTTCAGGATCATAAAGCTTAGCATGGTTTGCAGCCGAATATTTATATTGGGCAGCACAGTTTTCAAAGACCGTCGTTTTCTTGGCGGCATCGGCAAAATCGTCATAAGCACTAAAGCGTTTAGAAATAGACGGTTCCTGATACGGGAACGTTTCAGTCCAATAGCAGCTATCGCACTTATTGGACTTTGTCTTGCCTTCGCAATTTCCCTTGTAATAGTTGTAGTTTTCCAAAGAAGTGAACCAACGGGCTTCGTAATAAGCGGTATCCGTGTACTCCGATTCGATGATATACTTACTAATAAAGTTTTCCGTAATAGTGTAAGTTGCCACGGCTTCAATATAGGACTTGTCTTCCGAAGACGTATCCTTATCCGCTTCAATGCCCGTTATGTAACTCAAGGTCATTTTGGTCGACGGAACAGGAACATTGAGCGACATATAATCACGGTAAGCGATATCCGGAGTCAACTGGATAGCCTCGGTAAAAGCGGACGTATCACCGCTCGTGACCACAGCCATACGGTAGTATGTTTCAATCTTGTCGCGGCCCTGAATATAATAGCGGCGGACGTTACCATCAATGGGAGACTTGAGCCCTGTCCACTTGAAGTCCTTGAGCTTCGAGGTCTGGATGATGAACTTTCTGTCCGGATTATCAGATGCATCGGCATAGTTCCAACTGAGTTCCCAAATGCTCGGTGCGATTCTCGTTATCGCAAGATCTGTCGGAATTGTGGAGGCACTGGATTCAGCAGTCGAATCAGAATCGACTACGCTATTGCCGTCTGACGTAATTTGGAGGCGGTTACTTTCTTTAGAGTAGCCACATTTATCCGTTGCAAAAACACGGTAATACTTGCCCGCCTTCTTGGCACCCTTCAACTTATATATGGTCACTTCGGCCTTGGTCGTTCCTTCGGTCTCCCATTCCGGAGACGAAGCTTCCAAATCAAGGGATTCAATTTCAAAACCCGTTTCTGCACGGGATTCATCTCGAGAATAATCCCACGACAACGTCCATGTTGAATCGTTTTCCTTTTTCACACTAAAGTTCGTCGGTGCGGCAAGGGAAGCCTTTACAGACTTGCAGGACGTATCCCCCGAAGCCGAAGACGAAACGGAAGAAGAAGACGAGTCAGCATCATCGTCGTCATCCGACGCAATGGTCGATGAGCAAGCCCCTAACGAAGCAACAAAGCCCATCATCATACCCCATTTACAAATTGTGGAAATTTTCATACACGCTCCTATTGGAAAATTTTCTTTTACAAAATAAATATATCATTTTTGCAACAAAAACAAGTATGAAAAGGTTCAATTCCACAAAAAAAATGGAAATCAATGCAAATCGACCTTTATAACATAACGTCCCTGAGGTAAGTTGCGAAATTCCACTTCGGTACCGTCAACGGTTTTTGATGAAACAACCTGCCCCATCGGGTTCAAGAGGTAAACACGATGGTGGCCAGCCTGGTCAAAATGTACACGATAGCCATCGAAAAGTTTTGTGACCGTATAATTCATCAAAGCCGGTTTTTCTATGACTGGAATGGACAACGGTTCTTCACCGAACTTGATGTTCCCGACGAGAGTTTCGTCACCGAGACCTTCTGCCGTGAGGAAAAAGTCCTGTACGCCCTTGAGTTTCGGCAAGTTTGAACATTGCACGTCCGTCCACTTGGATTCACCCGCAGCAGGCAATTCACACTTGGAAATCACATCGCCTTTTTTGCTTTCAGTACGGAGCAAGAGAGTACCGCCGGCGCAGTTCTTCACCTGGACGCTTACGCCTGTGCCTACGATGGAATCCGTAATCACATTCTCGAAAATCGCATAGCCACCGTCCTTGATGGCGAATTCATCCTTGTCCGTAAGACGCACGCGGATGCCGTTATCAAAGCCATTTGCCGGAATCGTATCGCGGATGATGCGCAAAAAATCGAGACGGTCGAGTTCTGCGTAATGCCTGCCCTTCGTAATCTCAATGAAGTTCGAGCCGCGCTTGAGCTTTGCCGGGATGTACACCACCGACTTCTCGGGGAACTCGCTCCAGGCGCCCGTCAGCGGCAACTGCACTTCTTGCGTCTTGCCATTGATGTCCACAAAATGCGAGCTACCGTTTGCACCGTCCTCAGTCCAGTTGTTGTCGTAACGGTAACGGATAAGGTAATCCCCCGCCTGAGGAATGATCATCGGCAAACGAATCTTGCTGTCGTCGTAATTGATATAAGCGCAAAATTCTCCGTTCGAAGCCTTGGAGCTGCTCGAAATGTCCACATGCGTGAGGATTCCGTGTTCCGCTTCGGCGCTCAGATAACGCCCAAGGAAGGGCTGACCTAGTTCCGGCCAGTTGTCTTCGGTCCAAACGATATCACGAACCTGGATATAGGAATTTCCTTCATCATTCTTGTCGTAGTAATGGTTCACAAAACGTTGACGGTTCACGTCTTCAAAAGCCTCGCCGCCAGCAGGTCCGTAATAGCGCCCGTAACGGCTCAAGAGAATCGTGCCACCGCCGTCCAGCAAAGCCTTGCCCGAGCGGTCCACATAACCACCGTCAATGCGGTTGGAGCGCCCCACCGTCGTCTTGTATGAATTATTTTCAAGATCTGCACCTTTTTTGCAGCAGTTATCCCAAGCGGTAAAGAGGAAGTACTTGCCGTTGTGTTCAATGAGGCTTGCGCCTTCAACGCCTGCCCCACCGCGGTTTGCGATGTTCTGCATTTTAGCGCCGTCTTTTACCTTGCCTGTTTTTTCGTCCAGTTCGAGAATGTGGATGCCCGTACCCCAGGAGCCAAAAGCCATCCAGACTTTTCCGTCTAGGTCTTTCAGCACCGCCGCATCAATCGCGTTGTACGAATCGCTCTTGACCGTATGAATCACCTCACCCATATCAGTCCAGCCATAGCCAGGCTTTGTCGGATCGATTTCCTTACTCGACATGAAACCCATACCCGACGAGCGGATGCCCATCTCGGAACCGCAATAGTACATGCGATATTCCCCGCCAATATAATGAATATCCGGAGCCCAGATGTCAATCATATTCGGAGCGTACTTGTAAAGCCACTTCGAGAATTCAGGCATGGCGGGGTCGCCATTTTTCCAGTTCAGCGCATCTTCGGAAAACTGCATAAGCATGTGGTTGTCCGTTGTCGCAAGTGCGTAGCCATCTTCGTAGCGGATAATGTCCGGATCGTGCCCCGCCCAACGGGTTTCCTTGGCGTACCAATCAGCAGCAAAAGCCACCTCAAGAGATAAACCCACGAGAACGAATGCGGTGGCGGAAATTTTGGAACAACGAATCATACGACTCCTTCAACCACACACCAGCATACACTATTTAATCTATATTCCGAAAGGATTTTTCGGTACAATTTATTTGCAAAAAAAACGCCATCCCAGAAAATCTAGGATAGCGCGATAAGCTTATTTCACCTTGACAATGAATCGGCCTTTGGGAAGGTTATTAAATTCAATGTCAGTACCATTAGTTTTTTGGTGGGAGACAATTTGTCCCATCGGATTCAAGAGATAAGCCTGATGAGCGCCCGCATCTTTGAAATGCACGCGGTATCCGTTGGGGATTTTAACAACCGAGTAGTTTAATGACGGACGCACGGTCGGAAGTGCCACAGAAGGTTCGCTAGAACTGCTGCTCACAACCATTTCGCTGGAGCTGGAAATCGGGTCGCCACACCCATCGGTCCCTGAGCCAGTCGAAGGGCTGTTGCAGACGATTTCCGATGACGAACTTGCAAACACGATGTTCCTGACAACAACTTCGTCCGAAACGCCGGACGCAGTCAGGTAAAAGTCCTTCACACCGCCAAGACTCTTGAGACTCGAGCAATTCACAGTCGTCCAGCCTTTAGCCGTAGATTTTTCGTTGGCAGCCACCAGTTCACATTCCGAAAGAACGGTTCCGTCCTTCTTGCCGTCGCGAATGCTGAGTTTTCCGCCAGTAAGACTTTTCACCTCAATAGCCACTTCTGTAGACTTGATGGAATCCGTCACGACGTTTTCGAAAATAGCGTAGCCGCCATCCTTGATGGCAAATTCATCCTTGTCCGTGAGGCGCACGCGAATGCCGTTGTCAAAACCGTTTGTCGGGATCGTATCACGAATCACGCGCAAGAAATCGATACGGTCGAGTTCCGAGAAGAATCCGTTCGGCTGTGGTTCAATTTCGATGAAGTTGCCGCCGCGCTTGAGCGTTGCCGGGATCATCACGACAGACTTTTCCGGGAACGTTCCCCAAGAACCCGTCGGCGGGAGCGTCACGGTTTGCGACTTGCCATTGACAGTGACTTTATGCGTAGCATCGCCTTCACCACCGTTTGCATAGCGGTAACGCAACAGATACTCACCCGCCTGCATAATGTTCATCGGCAAACGAATCTTGGAACCCGCCGTGTTAATGTAAGCGAGATATTCTCCGTTCGAAGCTGTATTGCTGCGGGTAATCGCAAGGTCACCCGAAACAGCACGCGTCAAAGCACCGTGTTCCACTTCGGCACTCAAATAACGTCCAAGGAAAGGCTGTCCCATCTCAGCCCAGTTATCGTCGGTAAACACGACATCACGAATGTGAATGTGGTTGTACTTGTCACCATTGAGGTCATAATAGTGATGTACAAAACGCACGCGGTTCAAATCCTGGAAGGCTTCGCCACCGCCCGGTCCCACGTAGCGGCCGTAGCGTTCCATAAGGATTGTGCCACCGCCATTGGCCATATCGTAACCAGCACGGTCCTTATACGGACCCGTGACTTTATCAGCACGACCATAAGCGGTCTTGTAAGTTGTCTGTTCAATGTTTGCGCCTTGCTGGCAGCAGATATCCCAAGCCGTAAACAAGAAATACTGGCCACCGTGTTCAATCAAGCTCGGACCTTCTTCGGCACCGTTGCTAGCTTTGCTCGTGCGGCGGGCAATGTTATAGACGGTCTTGTCATCGCTCGCCTGATAGCCCGTCTTTGCATCCAACTTAATCAACTGGATTCCAAGTCCGAACGAGCCAAACGCCATCCAGTAATTGCCTTCGGTATCGCGAACGACATCGGCGTCAATCGCATTGTACTTGTCCGACGCCACCGTATGGAAAACGTGGCCATGATCCGTCCAGCCGTAGTCCGTTGAGCCCGGCATAATGGACTTTGTCGACTGATAGCCAATCGCAGATGTGCGCTTGCCAAAGACGGAAACGCAGTAATACACGCGGTATTCACCGTTCATATAGTAAATGTCCGGAGCCCAGATGCCCTCGGTCGTAGGCGCATACGTATAAGCCCACTGCGGGATTTTGCTCACCGTTGACTTGTGGTTTTGCCATGTGTAAGCATCTTCGGATGTCCACAGTTGCAAATTGTTGTTCGTGCTCATGAGGGCGTAACCGTCCTCGAAACGCACCATACTCGGGTCGTGACCCGGCTGCAAATTGTCCTTGGCGTACCAATCGGCAGCCGATACGGCTGAGACGCCCAAAACGCCAATCGTCGCGAAAGTAGCGAGATTCACACTGTTCACGAGATTTGCAAAATTCAAAACCTTCATTACCATACTCCTTAAATTTACTTCACCAAAACCTTTGCGGTGGTGTGGGCGGCGCGGACAAAGTACATTCCCGAGCGGATGGAATGCACTTGGATTTCACGGCCATAACCACGACGTACAACAACTCCATTTACATCAAGCAAAGCCCAAGACGCATCAACGGCCAAACGAATCACGCGAGCGCTAGCATTATAGCGAACCTGTAGCAAAGCCGGCGCATCCAACGCATCCATAAAACCGCGCGAGCCATGTACAATCCCCGTCGTTTCACCATTACCAGAGTCTGTCGGCGGTTCAACCTTCGGCAGTTCCGCTTTTGCAAATTGCACTTTCTGATTGTCCGTTCCCGTGCGAACCCAAGTGATGACCGGCATCCCGACTTCCTTCGAAATGTTCAGCACATCGCCGAGGTAATCGCTATCGTAATCTGCAAACAAGAAGTACCCCTTCTTTGCCGATGCATTTTCGATGCGAATTTCACAAGCGGTCTCAGAAGTTTTCACCGTATCCAGCAAAGTCTTAGGCGGGCAATAGTAACGGCCCGTCGCAAAATTCTTGAGCGTATAATAACGCGCCGAATCGCCATTTGCAAGCACCCAAAGCTGCGCTTCATTCTTTTCGTCCACAGCCTGCTGCACCACGACACCATCGCTATCTTCGAGAGCCAAATTGCTATGCGAAACCGTCAAGCGATAACCGCCTTCTTCGACAAGCGCGTTGTTGACCGGATCCACGCCATCCGTATGTTTGATTTTCAGGATGTTTCCATCGCGGTCGTAATAGAGGTAGTCGATATTCACGGAACGGCGGTACGTCCAACCACCCGGGGAATTCGCACCGTGGTACATAAAATACCAATGTCCGAGATACTTGAAAATCGCCTGATGGTTCGTCTCGGAATTGTCCATTTTGTCGTTGATGACGCCTTTTTGCGTCCACGGTCCGTTCAGGCTCGGAGCCATGGAATAATTCGTCGTCGAGGGGTAACCCGATGCGTAACTGAAGTAATAATTGCCACGGAAATAGTGCATCCACGGAGCTTCGAAAAAGTCCTTGATTTTGATATCTTCGGGCGTACTTGCAAGCTCGATCATATTTTCTTTGAGCTTCACGCGGCGGCCCGCACTCCACGAGCCCCAATACATCCAGATATCGTCGCCATCGTAGAAAATTGCAGGGTCGATGTTCAATTTCACGTCATTCGGCGTATTATCGGTGATAAGCGCCTGCCCAATCGCATCTTTCCACGGTCCGGACGGATGGTCCGCAACGGCAACGCCAATCGCAAAACCTTCGCTCCCGTTTTCCTTGATGGTTCCATGATGGACCGCCACATACCAATAAAATTTGCCATTTCTGTATTCACAGTGGCCCGCAAAAGCGCTCGCATTCGCCCATTTGAACGTCTTGACGCTCAAAACCGCCCCGTAATCGTGATAATGCTCCATATCATCGGTCACGAGCACATGCCAGTCGTTCATGATGAACGATTTATTGTTATTGCCCTGTGGCCCCTGTTCGTCGTGGCCAGCGAAGATAAACAGAGAATCGTTATGCACAAGGGCGGCCGCATCCGCAGAATAAAAGTCCGTCGTCAACGGATTAGCGGCCAAAGCAGATTGCGCACCAAAAGCGCCAAAAAGGCCCAAAAAGGCCCATTCCAACATCGTAAAAAATCCAGAACCCCGAATCCTCATAAACATCTCCGAATCCACACCAACAACTTTCTTAAATATATATTAAAAACTATAAAAAGTCCACATATTTATTTATGACATTGCGTAATTTTAGAGTAAAATACAAAAACAATCCACACTTTTACGAATTAAATGTCAACATTTCACAGTAGGATGTAGACGGTAGGAAGTAGACAGTAGGCAGTGATTAGTGGTTAGGGATTGGTTATTTGTGGTTAGTGATTGGTGGTTAGTAAACAGGATGGTTGCAAAGCGCTATATAGTACAAAGCGTATCATCATGACACAGCAAACTTCACTCACACAAAGAAGAGTTCTTTTATCATAAAAAAGTTCACTGCAAACAAATAAAAAAAATTAAATTTTATGTTGGATAAATTTGATTTAGGAGTGTTGATTATGAAAAAGACTTTGCTAGCCGCACTTTGCGCAGCAACGGCAACTTTCGCAGGACCGTTTATCACATGGAACGGAGCTGACGAAAACACATACGCCCAAGTTGAAACTGGGCTCCGCAACGAATGGGGCGGATTCTGGTTTACCTACGGAGATGACGGTGATGGAGGCGCGTCCACAATCCGCTGGGATGTTGAACCGAGTCCGAGGTACACAATAGACTGGCTTTCCCCAATCGTCGCGGAATGCAAAGGGCTGTGCGGAACAGCTATGCTCAGCAAAGGCACTTTAACCTATACTCCATTTATGGGCTTAGGCTTCAGTGTTGTCGGACAAATTTCAGAAAAAGATCGGACACTAGCCACAGGCGATGCCTCTTCTTGGGGCGGACTCTGCGTGACCTACACATCGGATACGGACATAGCCCTGGAACTCGGCCTTGGCGAAGTCATCGATTCCACAATCAATTACGCAAACCCAGCAGTCTCTTTGCCCGCCTCCAAGACAAGCAATAGAATGGTCTTCAGTTGGTCCGACTTTAAGCAACCTTCATCGTACGATGGAGCTGTCAAATTCGATGGCGACGCCGCAGCAAAGCAACTCGCCATCGTTAGGTTCAAGATGCAAGCAGCTCCCGGCGATTACCATTTTAAGATTTGCGCGGTCGGCCCCAAAGATGGCACTTGTCCGGAACAATGCGGCACGCCTTCTTCTGCCTCCATCAGGGTCGCTCGCGGAACATCCGCAGTCAACGCCGTTTTGAACGGTCGCACGCTTGGATTCACGGGAATCAAGGCCACCGCAACCGTCGAAGTGATGAACACTCTTGGACAAGTCGTGATGATGGGCTTCATTAACAGCACAATCGCTAATGCAGCAACGATTAACCTCGCATCGCTCGACGCCGGAATTTATATGGTGCGTGTGAACGGGAAAAATGTCAACTTTGCAAAGAAGATTGTACTGAGGTAAAGCTATACGAGATGGAGATTCACGGTCAAGCCGGGAATGACATGGGAGTTTACGATGAAAAAATTTTTATTGACAGCACTTTGCGCCGCAACGGCAACTTTCGCAGGGCAGTTCATCACATGGAACGGAGCAGATGAAGACCCCATAGTCAAAACCGGACTTGGCAACGAAACAGAAACCCAAGGCCGCTGGTACACCTACGAAGACAACCTTGGCTCAACAACAATATGCCCAGACGATGGAATCGACCCACCATATATCTATTGCGCCGATGTAATACTCGCCACTTGTCTAGGATTTTGTTCAATAGCAGAACTCGACAACGGCTCTCAAACAGATTTGCCTTATGTCGGTTTCGGCTTCAATGTTGTCGGTCAAATTTCATCTGAAGATTTTTCACTAGCCACAGGCGACGCCACTTCCTGGGGCGGACTCTGCGTAACTTACACATCCGATGCAGACATACAACTCGAACTCGGCCTTGGTCCTGTTGTCGATTCAACAATCAATTACGCAAATCCCGCAGTAACACTTCCCGCGGCAAAAGCTACAGACTTTCTATTGCCCAACGGAAAAGCCGGAAACAAAGTAGTCGTCAGCTGGTCCGACTTTAAACAGCCTTCATGGTACGACGGAGCCGTTAAAATCGACGGCGAGACGGCTGCAAAACAGCTCGCCGCCATACACTTTAAACTTCAAGCAGCCCCCGGCAAATACAAGTTCAACATTTGCGCGGTTGGTCCGAAAGACGGAACCTGCCCAGAAAAATGCGGCATTCCCACCCCGTCGGAATCCATCAAGACGGCTCGCGGGACTTCAGCGACCAAAGCAATTTTGAACGGTCGCACGCTTGGATTCACGGGGATCAAGGCCTCCGCAACCGTCGAAGTGATGAATTCTCTCGGGCAAGTCGTGATGAAGGGCGTGATTAATAACGCTACGAGTAACGCAGCAACGATTAATCTTGCATCGCTCGACGCCGGAATTTATATGGTGCGTGTGAACGGGAAAAATGTCAACTTTGCAAAGAAGATTGTGCTGAAGTAAAAACCGCATAAAAGGCGACCCCGTCCCCATTCGCGGATCATGACCACATAAGAACTAGTAGCATTCAAGGCGAGCGTCGCGACAGGCTGCTTGCGGACTGTCATGATTGAGCCGAAGATGCGGACGCAAAGCGTCAAAGTTCTAAGTGGTCAAAGAGAACAAGTCCGGGTGACAAAAAAAACGCCCACGGGTACTACCCGCGGGCTGTTTTGTTAAGAAGGAGATTCCCGGTCATCCCCGTCAAGCGAGGACAGGCGCCGGGAATGACACTACTGATTACGTGTGTGCGTCAACCCATTCAGCGTTCTTCTTGCAAGCTTCGACAGACTTGTCGAATGCAGCCTTTTCTTCGGCGCTCATCTTGACTTCGAGAATCTTTTCGACACCGTTTGCACCAACGACAACCGGCACGCCGCAGTAGAGGCCGTTCACGCCGTATTCGCCATTGAGCTTGGCAGCGCAAGAGAACACGCTCTTCTTGTCGAGGAGGTAAGCTTCAGCCATGTGGATAGCAGAGGTAGCCGGGCTGTAGAATGCAGAACCGCGACCGAGGAGGTTCACGATTTCGCCACCTGCACCAGCGGTACGCTTTGCAAGTTCAGCAAACTTTTCCTTGCTCATGAGCTGAGAAACCGGGATACCGCCGACAGAGACGCATTCCATAATGGAGACCATCGTGTCGCCGTGGCCGCCCATAACGAGAGCCTTGACGTCTTCGACGGAAACGCCGAGTTCGTCAGCGACGAAGCAAGCGAGACGAGCGGAGTCGAGCACGCCAGCCATACCGATGACCTTGTTAGCCGGGAGGCCAGACTGCTTCTGCATGTTGTAGACCATGGCGTCGAGCGGGTTCGTAATAACGATCACGAATGCATCCGGAGCGTTTTCCTTGATAGCTTCAGCAACAGTCTTGATAACACCGCAGTTCTTGTCGAGGAGGTCGTCACGGCTCATGCCCGGCATACGCGGGAAACCAGCGGTAACGATAACAACGTCAGCACCCTTAATAGCGGAATAATCAGTAGAACCCTGAAGATCAACGGACGAATTGATGACGGAGCGGCCTTCCATAATGTCGAGAGCCTTACCCTTCGGCATGCCCTGAGTCATCGGGATGTCGATAAGGACGACGTCGCCGAGGTTCTTCTGTGCAAGCACGAGAGCCATTGTACCACCAATTTGACCAGCACCAACGAGTGCAATCTTCTTTCTAGCCATGATTAACCTTCCTTTTAAGGTATTTAAAATTTTACGTACCAAATATAGCAAAAGAAATGTAAAACCGGCAACGTTACAATGTTATTTCTTTGTCATACGACAAGCGCATTGGAAGCCTCCATTTTTCCTAACCTCAAACCACCAACAACTAACCACTTTTCTATCTTTGCGGTCACTATGAGTATTGCTATTCCTCAACTGCCCAAGGGCACACGTGATTTTTACCCGGAAGCCGAGCGCATCCAGAACTATATTTTTGACACCTGGCGCAAAGTCGCCGAAAGCTTCGCCTACGAAGAATACGAAGGCCCGATGTTTGAACATCTGGAACTTTACACCGGCAAGTCCGGTGAAGAAATCGTAAGCCAGCTCTACAACTTTAAGGACAAGGGCGACCGCGAAATCGCACTCCGCCCCGAAATGACGCCGACACTCGCCCGCCTCGTGATCCAAAAAGCCCGCGAACTCAAGAAGCCGTTCAAGTGGTTCTCCATGCCGCGCCTGTTCCGTTACGAAAAGGCACAGAAGGGCCGCCTCCGCGAATTCTTCCAGCTGAATATGGACATCATCGGCACCGAAAGCATCTACGCCGAAGCAGACTTGCTCGCCTCCATCGCGACGATGCTCCGCAAGTTTGGCCTCAAGGACGCGGACTTTGCCATTGGCGTTTCGAGCCGCAAGCTCCTCGCCACCTACCTCGAAGAAATTGGCGCCCCGAACCCGGCGCTCGTTTACCCGGTTCTCGACCGTCGCTTGAAAATCGGCCCGGAAGCTTTTGCCAAGGCTCTTACCGAAGCAGGACTTTCCGAAGCGCAGATCAAACAGCTCGACGATTTCATGAGCTGTAAGTCTATCGAAGAAGTTCGCGCCGCCGTGAAGAGCGAAAACGCAACCGCCGCCCTCAAGGAAATCGAAGACCTCTTTGCAACGCTTGCAGCAGCAGGCTTCAGCGAATGCGTGAACCTTGACCTTTCCATTGTGCGTGGCCTCGCCTACTACACCGGCATCGTATTCGAAGTCTTTGACAAGGGTAAATCCATGCGCGCCATCGCTGGTGGCGGACGTTACGACAGCCTCACCGAAAAGCTCGGTGGCGACCGCATCCCGGGCGTCGGCTTTGGCATGGGCGACGTCGTGCTCGCCGACCTCCTCCGCGAACGTGGACTTTTGCCGAGTCCGAAGCAGCATGTGGACTTCTACATCGCAAGCTTCACGAACGACATGAAGAAGATCTTCGAAACAGCCCAGGTGTTCCGCGCAAATGGCAATTCTGTTTCTCACCCGCTCGCTACGATGAAGATGGGCAAGCAGCTGGAACAGGCCAACTACCAGGGCGCATCCATTGTCGTTTACGTCGATGGTGACAAGGCCCAAGCCGGTCAGTTCGAATTCAAGGACCTCCGCGACGGCACTATGCACGTTGGCGATGTCGCCGAAATCATCGAACGCAGCAAACAGAACATCGAATCGAAAAAATCATAAAGGAGATCCCCGGTCAAGCCGGGGATAACATCTCTGCATGACTCCAGTAAAAGTATTACTCAGCATCATTTCTCTGTTCCTCGTCCTTGGGGTGATGGCTCTTGCCTACCCCGAAGACGGAATTCACATTGGCGATACGACGCTCCGCTACCCGAAGCTTTCCCAGGTTTTCGAGAAGGCCGAAACGACAACGGACTCTGCCGGAAACACCATCAAGGTTGAACAGATCGATCCGGAAGACGCCATCCGCCAGATGATGGAAGAGACCAAGGCAAAGCAGTTTGCCGCGTTCTCGGATTCGCTCAAATACTACGAGGACTTCTTCAGGGAAGGCCGCACAAGGTTTGATCTTCCGGGCAACGACCTCACGTGGTTTGACCGCTTCTTCCAGAGCCTGCAACAAGCGAAGAAGGATTCGACGACAATCCACGTGATCCACTACGGCGACTCGCAGCTCGAAGAAGACCGCATTTCTTCGACAATCCGCGAAGACCTGCAAACGGAATTCGGTGGTAACGGTCCGGGTATGCTCCCTGCAGTCATGCACATTCCGTCGCAATCGACCACGCAGTGGAACAACGGAAACTTGCAACGCTACATCATCTTTGGACCCAAGGAAGAACACGCTACGCACAACCGCTATGGACCATTGGCCCAGGTGGGCGAACTCAACGGATCCGCCGTTATCGGAGTCAAGAAGCGCGAAGGCCGCAAGGATATGTTCCCGCACGTTGGCGGCTACTCGACCATCAAGGTTCTCTCTGGCACCAAGGGCAGCCTGAAGCTCAAGCTCACTTACGAACATGAAGTTTCCGAGATTGTCGGCCAGAATGCAGACGGCACGCCTAAGATCAAGACCAAGAACAAGAAAGAAACAGCCCCGGATCCGACCGTCGAAAAGTTCACGAAGCTGAACGTTTATACGTGGAAGTTGCCGGACACGACCTCGAACATCAAGATTTACTTGAACGGCCGTACCGAAATTTATGCGATTTCTGTAGACGGTGCATACGGTGTCGCTGTGGACAACGTAGCCATGCGCGGAAGCTCGGGCACGGTATTCCACAAGATTGATAGCCAGCTCCTTGCCGAATCGTACAAGGCGATGAACGCAAAGCTCATCATCATGGAATACGGCGGAAATATGGTGCCGAGCATGACTCCCAAGACTCTTGACTGGAGCAAGAAACTCATTACCAGACAAATTCAGTCCGTCAAGAAGGCAAACCCCGATGCAGACATTTTGTTCATCGGCCCCGCCGACATGGCTAAACAAATTAACGGAAGATGGCAAACCTATCCAGGTCTTGGCATCACCATCAAGATGCTCCGCGAAGTGGCTCTTGAGAACGGCCTTGCCTACTGGGATATGCACCGCGTGATGGGTGGCGAAGGCGCTATGATCAAGTGGGTCAAAAAATCCCCGGCACTTGGTTTTACCGACCACGTACACTTTACGCGTAAAGGCGCTTCTTACATGGGCGACTTGTTCTGTTCTTCGCTCCATATGTATTACGATTACTACCAGTTCCGCGACAGGCACAACTTAAACGATACCAAGCTCAAGGATATCCGCAAGTATTCCAAGCCCGCCGACACAACGAAGGACACAAACAAACAATCTCCAAATGCTGAGGGAGCAGATAGGTGATCAAAAAGCTTGCTGCCATTGCGGTTTGTCTCGGCATCTTTAGCCTTGAGGCGTTTTCCAAGGATATGGAAATCACCCCGGGCTATTATGACGTTGACTTTACGAAATACGACTTTATTGATACGACCCTGAACACGATCCAGTTCCCGAAGGGCAACGCCACATTCGAGCCGTTCTTCAAAAAGCTCGACACGCTCGTCTTCGAGAACAAGGGCAAGGTGAGAATTCTCCACATCGGCGGATCCCACTTGCAGGCAGACGTCATTTCCGGACGTATCCGCGAACACCTCGTGAAGGAATATCCGGGTGCATCGGCAGGTCGTGGCTTCATTTTCCCGTATTCCGCAGCAAGAACAAACACTCCCGCAAGCTATGCCAGCTATTATAAGGGCATCTGGGACAAAAGCAAGAACGTCCAGAAAGAAATCACAAAACAGCTCGGTCTCCTCGGCATCGCCGTAAGCACAAGCGACCCGCGCGCCGAGATTACGCTGCTTTTGGACAAATACAATTCCGAACCGCTGTGGGGAGAAACAAGCTTTAGACTTTTCGGCTTCAGCGACAGCAACAACGTGCAGCCGGTGCTGCGCATCGATTCGATGGATGTTTCCGGAACGTTCGATACGACTAGCCAGAGTTACGTGTTTATAAGCCCGCGTCCGATTGACACCATCCAGATTGCATTCCGATGGGCCGATACGACCAAGCAAGCCGAAGTCGCCGCCTTCATCACGGACTCGCTCTTCAAGGATTCCGTCGCAAGGGCAGATTCCCTCGCCCGCGTCGCCGATTCACTGCGTCTTGATTCACTCGGACTTACGCCATCTTCCAGTTCCGTCGCAGCATTGCCGACTGCAGCTCCCGCACTCGACACCATGTTCCAGGACGACTGCGGTGATGTTCTCGACACGAACTGTCTGAACCGCGAAGAAGACAACCGCATTCCGACCGAAATGGCAGCCCAGAAAGATTCCATCGTCGATACGGTTCCGCCTCGTCCACGCTTTACGCTCACCGGCATTCTAGCCGAAAATAACGCCCCGGGCATCACCTACACGAACGTCGGCATCAACGGAGCCAGAGTCCAGAACTACTTCGAAGAAATCTGCCCGCTGTTCGAAAAGGAAATGTCTTATTACAAGCCCGACCTTGTCATCTTTGCCATCGGCATCAATGACGCCAACGTCGAAGTCTTTAACGACAAGCAGTTCCGCGACGAATACGACCAGCTCATCAAGCGCATCCAAAAAGTGAGCCCCAAGACAGCGTTCATTTTCGAAACGAACAACGACTCTTACCGTAAAGTCCGCAAGAAAAAATATGTACAGCACCCCAATGGCGAAGTCGCACGTAAGTCCTTCTTTATGCTCGCCGAAAAGCACAAAGCAGGCGTCTGGGACAAGTTCTCCATCATGGGTGGCCTAGGCTCCATGGCCAAATGGGAAAAGGCAGACCTTGCCAAAAAAGACAAGGTACACTTCAAGACGGCCGGCTACCAGTTGCTCGGCGACATGTTCTACAAGGCTTTGATGCAGGCCTATTTTGACCACATCGCAAGCCTCCCCGCCGAAGAACCTGTTGCAGCCCCGCCCAAAGCACCTTCTGTACAGGCGACAGCCACGACTCCCACAGCCCAGGACAAGAAATAATTTTCTAATTTACAAGCCCAAAAATCATGCTTGACTACCTCATTCCCTACCTGACACGCACATTTGCGTTCGACCCCAACTCCCCACTGCTTTTTACCCAATTCTACTTCTGGGGATTCTTCGCCGTTGTATTCGCCATATTCTCGCTGGTACATAGCAAGCTTCTGCTCCGCAACGCCTTCCTGTTCGGAACAAGCATGTTCTTCTACTACAAGACGAGCGGTAGCTATGTCTGCATCCTCATCTTCTGCGTCATCGCGAACTTCTTTATCGGCAAGTGGATCGAAAAATCGGTCGTCCAGTGGAAAAAGAAACTCCTGATGATCATCGTGGTCGCCATTGACTTGCTTGTCCTTTGCTACTACAAGTACTCCTACTTCTTTTTGGACGCGCTATACGACTTTACGGGCATCGAACTCCACGTTTACAACTTCTTTGCCGCAGCAAGCAACAAGATGTTCGGCACGCATTCGCTCGTCGACCAGATCATTCTCCCGGTAGGCATTTCGTTCTTCACGTTCCAGGCGATGAGCTACTGCATCGACATCTACCGAGGCAAAATCAAGGCTGTAGACAACATTCTCAACTTCGGTTTTTATCTTTCGTTTTTCCCGCAGCTGGTCGCAGGTCCGATCGTGCGTGCCGACAAGTTCGTGCCACAGCTCTACAAGCCGTTCTTCCTCCCCCGCCGCGCCTTCGGTATGGCCGTGTTCTGGATTTTAAACGGTCTTGCCAAAAAGATCATCTTGAGCGACTACCTCGCCACGAACTTCGTGGACCGCGTTTTCGATACGCCGCTCCTCTTTACCGGCCTCGAGAACCTCATCGCCCTTTTCGCTTACTCGCTACAGGTTTACGCCGACTTCTCAGGTTACACGGATATTGCCATTGGCGTTGCCCTCCTTATGGGCTTCCGCCTGCCGCAGAACTTCAACAGCCCCTACAAGGCAAAGAGCCCCACGGAATTCTGGCGTCGCTGGCACATCAGCCTTTCTAGCTGGTGGCGCGACTACTTGTACATTCCCCTTGGCGGAAACCGCAACGCAACCATCGGAACGTTCTTCTGGATGGGCTTCTTGAGCCTTGTCGCCATACTCCTTTCGGGCAGCATGTGGGTCGGAATTGCACTCGCCGTGTTCTTCCTTTACATCGGCATTGTAGCCTATTTTAAGCCGGATTCCCGCAAGACCATTACCACGAACATGAACGCCATGGCAACGCAGATCGTTGGCGGTTGGTGGCACGGAGCTAGCTGGAACTTTATCATCTGGGGCGGCCTGAACGGTTTTGGCCAGGTATTCAACAAGCTCTGGGTCAAGCGCAGCGCTACGGTGCGTGCAGGGATTTCGCTCTCACTCTTTGCAGTAAGCGCCATTATCTACAAGCACTACACGACCCCGATTTGTGCCATTACCGCAGTCTGGTTCGGCGTCCTGTTCATCGGCATTTACGCCTCCATCATTTTCCGTCTGTTCAGCGACAAGAAGATGGAATGGCTCAAAACCGCCTGGAACGTTTCGCTCACGTTCGTGTTCATCACTTTCACGCGCCTTTTCTTCCGCGCAGGTTCGAACCTCGACCCGGCCGAAGCAAATGAAGTCGCCTGGAACACGGCTAAGAACATGGTTCATCAGATGGGTACCGCCTGGCGCTGGGATACCATCCTCCCGATTGCATGGGAACACATCAACATCATCCTCGTGTTCGTCGCCGGTATGCTGATCCACTGGATTCCTAAAAAATTCAAGTCCCGCTATCGCATCACGTTTGCCTCGCTCCCGATTCCGGGAATGGTCGCTGCAACGGCGTTCATCATCTTCGTGATTTACCAGTTCATGAGCGCAGATAGCTGTCCGTTCATTTATTTCCAGTTCTAGTAAAAGCAGCTAAACTAGAACAATTCATCCCCAAAATAAATCAGCCCCGGACAGGTTCCGGGGTTCATTTTTTTCTCAAAAAATCCATTTCAAAGTGGCCTTTTCTCGAAGAAAAAATCCTGTTCACATAAGTCGTTGTCGCTTCGTAAGTTACAGAAATGTTTATTTTAGCCCCACCTATAGTCGAAGTCTATATTCACGAAAAGGCGAAAACCCGCTTAAAATAAGGGATCAAGCGCCGCCCAGAATTCGAACAATTTTTTACATCAAAAACGATACAAAATGTTCTCAAAAAACGTGTTTTAAAACATTTTTCGACAATGTCACATTAAAATATCATTCTACCTAGTGACAAGAGAACTGAAAAAGTGTATTATTAAGCCCATATATATAAATACCCGATTTTTTATGAAGCTTAAAACTATACTTATTGCAGGAGTCCTGCCACTCGCACTTTTCGCAAAAGACGACGACCTGGCCGGAAAAATTGTTCCTCGCCTGATTGAATCTCGAAACACGGAACTGAACCAGAACATCGACGGTCTCGAAAGCCTCAGCTACGCTCCTGAAGCCGAAAACCCGTCTGTCGGCAAGTTCGTCATTAACGAAAGCAGCTTTTCTCAAAAGAAGTCCAAGCGCAAAAAGACGCCCAAGGTCAGCATGCCTACAAAGGTCGAGGCCTCCGACATTGCGACAAAGACTAATTCCGATAATTTAGATATCACGGACCAAGGCACCGAAGAAGGCATCAACAGCGATTCCCTCAACACCGAAGAAGCCATCCGCGAATACGCCGAAGCCGATGCCGACATCAAGGCAACAACTGATTCCGCCTCCACCGGCGCTCCGGCAAAACAGTTCATTCTCGACATGACAACCTCCATCATCCCGACGAACAGCCGTCGCATTGCAGGCCATTACGGTCCGCGCAAGCACCGTATGCATCGTGGTGTGGATTTGGGCCTCTGCCATGGCGAAGACCGCACCATCGTCGCAGCCTTTGCAGGCAAGGTTGTCAAGGTCAGAAACCAGGGCCGTCGCAAGGGTTACGGCCGCTACGTGATTCTCGATCACGGCAACGGTCTCACGACGCTTTACGCCCATCTCGAACGCTGGAAGGTCAAGGTCGGCGACGAATTGCAGGCCGGCGATACGATTGGCGTTGGCGGAAACTCGGGTCGTTCTTTCGGAGCCCACTTGCATTTTGAAATGCGCTACAATGGCGTCTACATCAACCCCGAAACGGTCTACGACTTTGCCGAAGGCACGTTCAAGGATATCACTATCGTCCTGGATACCGACAAGCTCCAGGAAACAGAAGCCGCTTACCAAAAGGAAATCGGCAAGAGCAAGTTCTACAAGGTTCGTCGTGGCGATTGCCTCGGAAAAATCGCCCACAAGTACGGCACCTCCATCGAGCAAATCAAGCGCTTGAACAACCTCAAGTCAGAAAAGATCCGCCCAGGTCAAATCCTCCGCTGCTCGTAAAACGAATGTTCTATACTCCATTTAACAGCCTCGGGATTTCCCGGGGCTGTTTTCATATTCATCAAACTGCTCGATTAATTACCGCCGACTGATCTTGTCGTATTATTGCCGGCTGATCTTATCGTATGCCTGGATGATTTCGCGGTCCATATCGCGGCGGTGAGCCGGAGAAGCGAACTTGTTGAGGACTTGGCTCTTGTATATCGTCCAATTGCGAGAGAACGCCATATGCATCACCGCGGCAATCAAAAGCCCAGGCAACAGGCTATAGCTCCCCGTCATTTCGCAAACCATCACGACGCCTGCAATCGGGGCCTTGGCCGCCCCCGCAAAGAACGCCGCCATCCCGACAAGGATGAACATTTCAGGCATCCGGACAGCCCCCGGGAACATAATTTCGCAGAGCCCCGCAAAAATAGCGCCCACAACGCCACCGATAAAAAGCGAAGGTCCAAAAACGCCACCCGATCCGCCAGAACCGACTGTCAAAGCGGTCGCGACAATCTTTGCAATCACAATTTGGGACAGCAAAAATACGCCCCACATCGAATGCGGCACAAAACCGGACATCAGGTCGTCAATAAAGCCAAATCCACCGCCCGAGACTTCTGGGAAAATCACCACCAGAACAGAAATGAAGGCACCGCCAATCGCAGGCTTGAGCCACAGCGGAAGTGCCACCTTGTTGAAACGACGTTCCGACGCATAATAGCAGCGCACATAAAGGTACGAGAACGGAAAACAGAAAATGCCAAGCAACGCACAGGCAAAAAGTTCTACCGCATTGGTAAACGGGAACGCAGGCACGCCACCGATAATCGGGGCCGTCCCCACAAACGCTATATAGACCGTAAACGAAACGACCGACGAAACGATGGACGTCGCAAATGCATTGGACTCAAAATCCTCGCGGTAAAGCATTTCGACCGAAGTGAGCGCCCCCGCCAACGGAGCCTTGAAAATAGCCCCAAGACCAGCCGCTGTCCCCGCCAACAAGAACTGCCCACGCATCATTCTTGGCATCTTGAAGAACTTGCAAATCGTTGAGGCGATTCCCGAACCAATTTGCGAAATCGGCCCCTCGTAGCCCGCAGAACCACCTGTCGAGAGCGTCACGATACTCGCAAGGAACTTCACCGGAGCCACGCGCGCACGGACATTTCCGCCCTGGTTGTGGAACGAATAAATCATCTTGTCCGTCCCCTGCCCCGCAGTTTCTGGCGCACGCGCAATCTTATGGATAAAAAGACCTACAATAAGCCCGCCAAGCGCAGGCACAACGCCGAACACCCAACTCGGAACAAGGCCCAGCGACCACGGTAAAGACACCCATTGCGTCGCCAAGGAAAGACATATATGGAACGCCACCGCAACAAAACCGGTGACCAAGCCAATCGCCGCCGCAAGCCCAAGCTTTGGCAAATAGCCATTCACGACGAGGAGTTTTGCAACTGTCCTATGAATCTGTTTCACGAAGCGCAAAATAGAAATTATGCAATTTTAAAGCAAGAGCGCCAAAAAAATCCCCGTGATCCATCACGGGGATACCAAGCAGATACAGAAAGACTCGGACTCAATTACTTTTTGAGTGCGGACAAGAATTCCTTGAGGCGGGTGTCCTTCGGATTGTCGAAGACTTCTTCGGGGGTTCCGTCTTCCTTGACGTAACCGTCGGCAAAGAAGAGCACGCGGTTTGCCACTTCACGGGCAAAGCTCATTTCGTGCGTCACGACGATCATCGTCATACCAGACTTTGCAAGATCCTTCATGATCTTGAGCACCTCACCCACCATTTCAGGGTCCAGAGCACTCGTCGGTTCGTCAAAGAGAATCGCTTCGGGCTGCATTGCCATCGCGCGCGCAATAGCGATACGCTGTTGCTGACCGCCCGAAAGCTGTGCCGGGTAATGATCCGCACGGTCCAGGAGACCCACGCGCTTCAAAAGTTCACGCGCACGAGTTTCGGCTTCAGCCTTCGAAAGGCGACCGAGTTTCACCGGCGCAAACATGATGTTCTTGAGAGCCGTCATGTTCTTGAACAGGTTGAACTGCTGGAAAACCATACCAACGCGTTCGCGAATCGAAGGCTTCGAAACATCCTTCGCCAAGATGCTCTTGCCATCCAAGAGAATGTCGCCGCTCGTCGGAAGCTCAAGCAAGTTCAGCTGGCGCAAGAAAGTCGACTTACCACAACCAGACGGACCAATAATTGCAATCACGTCACCGCGATGGATATCAAGTGAAATTCCCTTAAGAATCTGCTTGTCACCGTAAGATTTGCAAAGGTTCTTGACCTGGATTAAAGTTTCTGCATTAGCGTTCATTTTTCTTCAACCTCTTTTCAAGTTTTGCAACACAAGCCGAAAGCCCGGCGACAATGATAAAGTAAATAGCAGCCACAGCAAGGAGCGGGAGCATAGCTTCGTAAGTCATACTGCGGATGATATCGCCACCGCGAGTAAGGTCGGTAAGGCCAATGTAACCGCAAATGGAAGTTTCCTTGATGAGCGAGATAAATTCGTTCGTGAGAGCCGGAAGCGAATTCTTGAACGCCTGCGGGTAAACGATGTAATAAAGTACAGTGCGGAACTTGAGGCCAAGGCTACGGCCCGCTTCAATCTGTCCCGGATCAACGCCCTTGATGCCGCTGCGGATGATTTCAGAAACGTATGCGCCCGAGTTGATGCCGAAGGCGACAATCGCGACAAGAATCTTGTTGATGTTCACCGACGAGAATACGATGTAGTAAATGATGAGGAGCTGGATCATCATCGGCGTACCGCGAATCACGGCGAGGTAAGCCTTCGCAAACCAGTTCAGCACCTTGAAACGACCGTTAAATTCATTGCTCGTGCGAATCTGCGCAATTACAAAGCCAATCATGATGCCAAGGATAGCGGCAAAGAACGAAATCACGAGCGTGTTGCGGAGACCTTCGACAATGAACTTCCAGCGGGAATCCTTTACGAAATTCTTGTAGACATGGTCGCCAAAGCTTTCTTCGCTTTCAACAGCTTCGTCACCGCGGACAATCACGACGACTTTCGAAAGCGTGTACGGAGTCGTAAAGTTAATGGACTTCTTGCGTTCTTCGGTAACGGTGAATCCCGAGAAACCGACATCAGCCTTGCCCGATGCAACCGCATTGATAATCGCATCAAATTCAATGTCCTGAATTTCGAGCGTGCGGTTGAGGTAATCGGCAATGTAGTTCACGATTTCGATATCGAGACCGACAATCTTTGTGTTCTCGTAATATTCGTACGGCGGGAACTGTGCGTTGGTCGAAACCACAAGCTTCGGGCCTTCGGTCACTTTCTTCTGATAGTGATAATTGCCCGAACGATAAATGTACGTATTGAAGAGAGAATCGTAAACGCCATCCTTCTTCATCGCTTCAAGCGCCTGGTTCACAGAATCCAAAAGCGCTTCGTTGCCCTTCGCGACAACGCCTGCGTACATTTCTTCGACGAAGACTTCTTCGAGAATGCGGAGCGACGGATTCTGAAGCACGAAAGCCTTGGCAGGCTGATCATCACTCATGACCGCATCAAGCTTCCCCTGCATCAAGGCTTGCACGGCATCAGCAAGCTTCGTGTAGCGTTCGACATCGATTTTAGCCGTGTCTCCACCAAAGTCCGACGCGTAGATATCGGCAGTGTTGCCAATCTGCACGCCCACTTTTTTGTGGCCGAGATCGCTGATGCTGTGGACTTTGTTGGGGATGACGGTCTGTTTCTCGCTTTGGCACGATGTGAGTGCGAGCGAGAACAGAGCAATAAGAAGAGGGAGATATAACTTTCGTATCATTTTCTAACCTTAATTAAAAGTTAGTTAAAAGCCGAAAGTTTGGGAACCCTTGTGAGTTTTATTTAATATATCAGCTTCATTTCGTCAATGACGAGTATCGCACCCTTTGTACCCTTGTAGTGATTTCCATCGGCACTGGAGGCGAACACCACGCGAATGTGTGTCACGGGTTCGTCTCCCGTTCCCTGCACGAGGCCGTTATTGATAGCGGCCTTATTCGAAGATTTCAACCTAGTATCAAAAGTCGAAGAGTTCTCGATTGGAGAACCCGCCAGCGGTTCACCGTACTTGAGCTTCAAAAGAAGCGTACGCATGCCGTTTTCGTCCGGTTCCGAGACGTTCACGACATCCGGATTTTCGCGGCCAGAATTATCCGCCTTCGTGGAGCGGAACCAAGCCGAAGCCACCAGCTTGTTTACGTCACTGGACTTGCGGTTTGCATTCTTGTCGCCCGTACGGTTTTCGAGCAGAATATAAATGTCGCAGCTGTCGCCTTTGCCTTCGTAGCTAAACTTGACTTCCATGAATTCAGGGCGGGCGTTAAATGGCTTACCGAAATCCAAAAGTTCGTTACCATCGGGCCACGTCGAAGAACTTGCCATCGAGAGTGTACCGACTCCTTTGGGATTAAAGACAGCCGTGTAAAGGCTTCCGCTTGCCGTTTTAGTAAGAGCAGAACTCGTCTGGATTTTTGCGCCAATCATCGAACCCGATGTCATCTTTTCGGTCGTCGTCAAAATCGTGTTGGCGTTGCCCCAAACAGAATCCGGCGTCACATCGTCGCCCTTCCAAGTGTTGAAATTCGATCCCGGCAGCTGATAGCCCGCCTTGACGGTGTACGTTTCAGATTCGTCGTTTGCATTCGTGACAGTCACTTGAACGCCCGCGCCAAAATCATAAGACTCGCCCACTGCAACATTTGCAGTAGCACCTTCCGAAAGTTCCATATCAGAAAGTTCAAGCGAAGTCAAATCCGTACGGAAATCAAGATTGTCCACGTGAATGACTTTGCGCTCCGCATCGACAACGGCCGAACGGCCAGCAATCGAAAGCGCTATGATTTCGGGTGCAGGAACATCACGATGTTCCTCCGTTTCGCCCGGTTTTTCCGTTTCACTTGCGTTTTCCGTCTCGCCAGGATCTTCCGTTTTTCCTGGATCTTCAATGTCGTGAGATTCTTCCTTACTCGAAGAACTACTAGATGTAACGGCCGCTGCGGAACTGCTAGAATCGTCAGACTTCGAAGCCGATGAAGAACTGAAAACTTTACCACCGGCAGAACTACTAGATACATTCTTTGCAGAACTGCTCGACGACGCAGAAGAACTGCTCTGTTTTTTTGAACTGCTAGACTTTTCAGAAGAACTCGACTTCTGCTCCACCTCGGGGATGTTAAAATACAACTGCCAAATAGCCTTCTTGCCGCTTTCCGAAACAACAACCACATAAACAACATGGCTAGAAGGTATGGCAATTTTTTCACCCACCTTTATAACATCTTCGGACACAGAAACTTTTTCGGCAAGGGAATCGAGACCCACCGAATCCGTCGGGAATTCTTCGATCTTTTCATCGACCAAACGCAGCGACGCAAAATGGCTCATGTCAATAGCTTCGACCGTCACGGAATCCCAAGTTTCAAGCGATTCCGGCAAAGCCACCAAATCAAATTCCATCCGGTGTCCGTCAGAATAAACCGCCGGGGAACCGTCCTGTTCCGCAAGCGTAATTTCGCTCAGCACGCGATAATCCGATGTACCAAAAGTATCGTAATCCGCAGTGCAAGCACCAAAGAAAACCGTTAAGAAAATTGCAGAGCAAAGGATAATCCAATTATTTTTCATCATTTACCCCACTAGAAGAAATAAACCAGCGAAAAATCAAGCGCTAACAAGTTTATCTTAAAATTCACTATGTTGTACACAACCTCGCTATGACTTACACCGTTTTCTTCAATTTCCATAAACGAGGAGCTAAGGCCCAGCAAGCCAACCGATGTTTCAAACGCCAAACGGTCCAGCACCATAATGCAAAGGCCCGGATTGATACCGAACTTGAAAGTCCACCCGCGATTGCGCGTCTTCGAAATTTCCTCGCCATCATCCGACTGCGAAATGCCATAAGAATATTCCACCGACAACGAAGTTTCATTAAAGAAATAAATCGTCTTGGAATCAAAGACCTTCAAGTAATTCTTGAGGAACGGTTGCACAAAAAATCCATTGCTCACATACTTGCGATGTTCCTTGACATCAGCCAAGTCTTCGAGAATCGAAAAATCGACATCGACAAAAGTACGGCTATAACCCGCGCGAGCGCCCACCGCCATTGCATCACGAATAAAATAACCGCAGAAGCCTTCTGCCGTAAAAGTATAACCCTCGGCTTTGTAAATGTCGCCAAAGATAATGTTCAACGCATCATCGTCCGACTCGCCTTGCAACAAGAACAGCGTTGCGCCCGCCAAGAAATTTCCGCGATGGATAGCCTCATCCTCTTCGACCGAAAAGAGATTCCCTAGAAGCCCACCTTTTTTGGATTCACTTGCAGAATCGTCCGCAAAAGCAAACGACGTGAGCGCAAGCACAGATGCAAAAACAATATGCCTAAGGTTCATAATTATTAAAAATAATTAACGAACCCCAACAATCAAGCTTTATAAGAAAAACATAAAATTTCATTTTTCTTATAAAAAAGACGCACCCGTAAATCGGGCGCGTCTCGCAATTTTCGCTTTAGGAGTCCGCGCATCTAGCACTACATCGTAGCGCTCGCGCAACTCACTAATTAGTCGAGCGTGTGGACCAGGAGACCGTCGCGGAGCTTCGGTTCGAACCAAGTGCTCTTCGGCGGCATGATTTCGCCAGCGTCGGCAATGCTCATGAGCTGATCGAGCGTGGTCGGGTACATTGCAAATGCGCAAGCGCATTCACCGCTATCGACGCGCTTCACGAGTTCGCCGAGACCACGGATGCCACCGACAAAGTCGATGCGCTTGGAAGTACGCGGATCGTCAATGTCAAAGAGCGGCTTCAAGATGAGCTTCTGGAGGAGAGCCACGTCAAGGCTGTCGACCGGGCCAAGATTCTTGAGGAACTTGTCCTTGAACGTGCAAGCATACCACTTGCCGCCCATGTAGAAGTTCACCTGATTCTGCTTGGCCGGGCTCTGCATGCTCGGCAATTCTTCGATGTCGAACACAAGCTTCATTTCTTCCATAAGCTGTTCCGGCGTGCGGCCGTTCAAGTCCTTAAGCACGCGGTTATAGTCCAAAATCTTGAGCTGGGTGCTCGGGAAGAGGATAGCGAGGTAACGGTTGTATTCTTCGTCGCCCGTGTTCTTCGGATTCTGTTCGGCGCGATAGCTGGCAGCGCGAGCACCAGCAGCACTGCGGTGGTGACCGTCAGCGATGTAGCTTACCGGAATTTCTTCGAAAGACTTGCGGATAGCTTCGATTTCAGCATCATCGTCGATGACCCAAACCGTGTGGCCAAAGCCGTCGCCCTTGCTCACGAAGTCGTAAACAGGCTTGCGCTTCGTCACTGCACCGAAGATATCAAACTGGCCGTTGTCGCGGTAAGTGAGGAACACCGGACCCGTATTGGCGTTCGTAGCAAGCACATGGCGCAAACGGTCTTCTTCCTTGTCAGCGCGGGTAAGTTCGTGCTTCTTGATGGTGCCGTTGAAGTAGTCAGCAGCCGGGACGCAGCACACAAGACCATACTGTTCGCGACCGTTCATCGTCTGGCGATAAACGTAGAGGCACGGCTTCTGGTCGAAAGCGATCACGCCGTCTTCGATCATCTTGTCGAGATTTTCACGAGCGTGGGCATAAACCTTCGGATCGTAAGCGTCGACAGAATCCGGAAGTTCGAGTTCGGCACGCGTCACGCGCAAGTAGGAGTGCGGAAGGCCCTCAGCCATAGCCTTGGCTTCGGCGCGATTCATCACGTCGTAAGGGAGCGCAGAGATAGTCTCAGCTTCAGCCGGGTTCACCGGACGCAAAGCCTTGAACGGATAGATGTGCATCATAGGTTTCTTTCCTTTGTGTGCTTCTTTGATTAAAACTTCGTCTTCGGCAATCAAGTTATGGATATAACCCGTCTTTGCCTCAATCCATTTTTTCTTCCTGTAACTTACGATGAAATAAGCTAGAAAAAAGAAGATGGCGCCGCCAATAGCAGCGACAATTGTAATGCCAATCATGAACGCCAACAGGTGGTCCGCAGCATCATTCCACAAATGCCCGATCACCGTCGTGAAATTCTTGAACGAAAGCCCCTGGAATTCTTCCAAAAAGTCAAACTTAATCGCCTCCGGATGGACAATCTTGCACCCGAGCATATAACCCGTCGGGTAGAAAAATCCGAACTGAGTCAGCGGGTTTGCCACAAACGACGAGACAATCCCCGGAACCTTCGGAAGGCGGAATAATGCACAGAACGCAACCGTCAAAATAATGGCAACACCAATCGTCGGCCAAATACCAATAAAGACCCCCGCCGCCACAGACCATGCCACACGCATAGCATCCTGACGCCTCGGGAACATCCTATTGTAATAAATACGGCTTAAGCGCTTGTACTTCGATTCGTTCCTTCTCAATTTAACCATATCACCTCTTAAATAACCGAGCCAAAGATAGTAAATATAGAGGAACGACCAAAGACTATAAAAGGGGGAAGACGCCCCCTGATTGCAGCCCCGGCTTACATTGTCACCCCGGCCCCAATGTCACCCCGACCACCGTGCCGGGGTCACCTTTCCCCTTTACAATAAAAACGCCGGGTCTTCCATCACCCCCTCGAACGGGGCTTCAATCGCCAGCCCCGTAACGCCCCGGCTAATCCTTCAAGCAACGGACTGAAAACCCATAGCCCTTGTAGTTGTCGCCCGCCAGTTGCGCAATCTCGTCGCTGGAGGGCACACCCCCGTCGCTGTAGTACAGCAGTTCCAAGCCGTAGGCGAAACCTCCATCGTACTCAGTGGCACTCCAGAAGCCGGCGTAGTCGCCATCGTAGCAGGAATAGCCATTGCCGTCCATGCGGCCGGCAGGCAGCGCGGAAAAGCCCACGCCATCCGTGTCATTGCCATTACTAATCCACCCCGTCTGATACTTGAGAATCTTGCCGGCTGTTGACCATCCGCCCACTGCGGTAACCAGGGTTTCCCACTCGGTTTTTGTCGGCAAGTGCCAGCCATCGGGACAAATGCCCTGCACCTTTGCCGGGAGCGTACAGGTCTTGACGTAACCGCAGTTCTGCGGATTGTCGGCATCGGTCGCGAGTTTCACCGAGTCTATCGCCGCCGCCCAAGTATAAAGGCGACCAGTCACAGCACAATTTTCCGCCTTGTTGGCATAGCACCAATTTTTACCCTTCAAGCTCGGAGTTTTGACACTATCAGCATAGTTCAAGTTTTCAGCCATCCACACCTGGTTCCCGATTTTCACAGTCTTGTAAACCTTATTATCGCGGGAGTCGGTCATGGTGCCGTAGGTGATGTTTGGGTTGAAGCGACATTCTTTGGGAACATCCCAGCTCCAGCCGGTCTCACCCTCTAAAAGAACTGAGCAATTCAGCGCAGCAGATGAACTGCACGAAGATCCGTCCTGACTGCTAGAGGACACTTCTTCAACGCCACTGCTGGATTCCTCGCTACTGCTAGAAGATGAATTCAACAAATCTGTACTGCTACTGGATTCAGACTCATTGTTAATCGGAGCGCTAGTACCGCTATCGCCGCCACAAGCCGCAAGCACAAGCAAACTAGAAACAGCAGCAACAGCCACGCACCTACGCAAAAACATTTTTTCACACCAAGAATTCATCAACGACATAAGATTCTCTCAAACAAAGTTTTTTCAAATATAGCTTTTATTAGTGATTAGTAAACAGTGGTTAGTAGGCTGTAAACAGTAATAGTTAGGCGGCTTTGCCGCGATTATAAAATCTTCCTACCGACTACTTCCTACTGTTCCCTACCCACAAATCTCTATTCACATTTTCTAAATTTCATCCCATGAAACACTTGATTTCGAAAGAAGGCTTTGAAAAATTCAAGGCAGAATGGGAACATCTCAAATACGTCGAACGCCCGGCCATGATCAACCAGGTGCAAGCCGCCGCTGCCGAAGGCGACCGCAGTGAAAACGCCGCCTACACGTACGGGCGTATGCGCGTGCGCGAAATCGACCGCCGCCTGCGTGAACTCGACCGCATTCTGGATGGCGCACAGATTGTCGAAAACGCCGCCACCAAGGACGGTTCCATCCGCTTTGGCGCCACCGTCAAAATGATTGACAAGAAGACCAAACGCGAAAAAATTTACAGCATCGTCGGTGACAAGGAAATCGACCCGCTCCAGGGCCGCATCAGCATGAAGTCCCCCATCGGTGAAGCCTTGCAAGGCAAAAAAGCCGGCGACACCGTCGAAGTCCAGGCCCCCCGCGGAAAAATTGTTTACGAGATATTAGAGGTTAACTACTAAATATGTCATACCCGCCACCGAGCGGGCTCCTCCATTTCTTTATTAAAGAAGGAGATTCCCGGTCATCCCCGTCAAGCGAGGACAGGCGCCGGGAATGACAATTCAGCTTCTAAGCATCAACCACTTCCTACCGCCTACATCCTACTGTCTACTAGACCATGTTCATCGATACTCATTGTCATATAGACTCTTACGAGCGCCATGCGGGCGAATCCTTTGACGCGCTTTTAGAGAGATTCCAATCCGCAAGTTTCACGACCGAACGCAGTACCGCCAAGGAAAAAGCGGCCGCCTCCAAAATAGCACAGCCTGAAGCATTCATTCACGTTGCCTGCGACCCGGCAGACTTTAACCGCGCTCGCGAACTCAGCGAAAAGTATCCCTTCGTCTACGCCGCTTACGGCATCCATCCCGAATACGTCGAAACAGAAACAACCGAAGACGAAGCCCGGATGATGGAATTCTTGAAACACCCAAAGTGCGTCGCCTGCGGTGAATTCGGCCTCGATTACCATTACGGAGCCGAGACTAAGGCTGCACAAGTCAAGCTTTTCGAGCGTCATTTACAGCTCGGTATCGAAAGCGGCAAGCCTCTCGTACTCCACCTGCGCGAAGCCGATGACGACGCCCTCGCCGTGCTCCGCACCGCGAGCCTCCACAACCGCAACGTTCACGTTCACTGCTTTACAGGCACGCCTGAATTCGTCGAACAGCTCCTTCAGCTAGACGCAAACATCTTCGTCGGATTCACGGGAATCGTCACGTTCAACAACGCACAAAACGTCCGAGATGCAGCAGCGCTTGTACCGCTCGACCAAATGCTTTTGGAGACCGACGCCCCTTACATGGCGCCCGTCCCCTTCCGCGGAAAGCCCTGCCACTCCGGCTACATACCGTTCATCGCCGACAAGCTCGCCGAAATAAAAAACGTGCCCGTAGAAGAACTCTACAAGCACTGTCGTGAAAACACTAAAAAATGTTATAGAATCTGAACAACTTTATTTGTCATGCCCGCCTCCGAGCGGGCATCACCTAGGACTACAAAAAGGAGATTCCCGGTCATCCCCGTCAAGCGAGGACAAGCGCCGGGAATGACAACGAAGCCGAGAGTAGCGCGAAAGCATGCTTTCGCATTACCGAGGCGAGCAAGTCAAGCCCCGTTAGGGGAATGACAAAGGAGCCGAGTGATGCAGAAACATGCTTGCATGTTTCTATATCCGAGGCGAGCAAGTCAAGCCCCGTTAGGGGAATGACAAAACAGAGTTTGGGCAGGACATTGGCATTTATGCCTTAACAGCGTTCTGTTCCGTCTCAAAGGTCGATCCCTGCGTCGGAACGTTGTAATGAGCCTTCATATACTCTAGAGCCATATCCGCATTGAGCGGCTTGCTAAAGTAGAATCCCTGAATCAGGCGGCATCCTTCTCGGTAAAGGAATTCCAGCTGCTCCTTGGTTTCTACGCCTTCAGCAATCAGGTCGAGATTCAAGGACTTGGCAATGCCAATCACCATACGTGCAAACGAAGCATCTTCTTCGTTGTCAGCGACGTGGTCCACAAAATACTTGTCCATCTTGAGCGTATGCACCGGGTAACGCTTCAAGTACGAAAGCGAACTGTAACCCGTGCCAAAGTCGTCAATCGAAATCTGGATACCCATATTCGAGAGCGCACGCATAATCTCGATCGTCTTGTCAGCTTCGCACATCGCGGTATATTCCGTAATTTCGAGCTTCAAGTTTCTCGGATTCAAATTCGTTTCGGCAAGCACACGACGCACATCGTCCACCATCGAATCCACGGAGAACTGCTTTGCAGAGAAGTTCACAGCCACCTGGATGTCCGTAAAGCCCATATCGACCCACTGCTTGGTCTGCTTGCAGGCCATACGCAAAATCAGCGCGCCCATCGGCACAATGAGACCCGTTTCTTCGGCAATCGGGATAAATTCAGCCGGCGAAATAATGCCACGTTCGGACTGGTTCCAACGCACAAGCGCTTCAAAACCGACAATCCTGTTTCCGGCCCTGATGTCCACAATCGGCTGGTACATCAGCATAAATTCTTGAGCCTGGATCGCACGGCGGATTTCAAATTCAAGCTTGTAGAGCTTCATCGCCTTTTCGCGAATGCCACCGCTAAAGAACTGGATACCGCCATGGTTGATGCCCTTCTTCATATCGCGAAGGCTTGCGTTCGCATTGGCGAGAATGTCCTCGACGCAATCGACATCCTGGTTCACGACAATCGACATCGAAACGCTAATGTAAAGATCCTTGCCGTCCAAAGCGATTGGGGATTTTACCTTGTTATGGATATTACGGACAAGCGGGATCAGGTCATCGTTCGGGTCGCGACTCTGGATGTTGTGCAAAATGATTGCAAAAACGTCCGGTCCAATTCGTGCCACGCAGTCATCCGGACGGGCAAGCGACTTTAGGCGGTCTGCCACTGTACGGAGTACGTTGTCGCCAATGTTGATGGAATAAGAAACGTTGATGGCGCCAAAGCTATCGATATCCAAAAGCGCCACAGCAAAAACGTAATCCGGACGCTTCGCCGCAATATCGACATCGGACTTGAGCTTTTCGAGGAAGTACTTGCGATTGTTGACACCCGTCAGGGCATCCTGGTACACATACTTATAATTGTCCCGTTCAATGGACTTGCGGTCGACAGCCTCGGCCAGAGAACCAATCACGCGAATCGGACGGCCCATACCGTTGCTCTGGACACGACCGCTGATAACAAGCTTGGCATCCTTCTTGGTCGCATCAAGCAACGTCAATACGCAAGAGAACGTACCAGACGTCTGCAAGGCGGCATTCAGCTGTTCACGGAAAGCTTCCCAGTCACTCTCGATCACACGCTTTTTCAAGGGGTCAAAAGAATCTTCAAGAGTGGTAACGTCGGCATCGAGCATCTTGGCAATACGGTTAGACCAGTAAACCTTCCCCGTCGCCACGTCGAATGTCCAGAAGCCGTCCGAAGACACATCGATCATCATCTGGAAAAGTTCATCTTTTTCGATAAGGTCTTTTTTAAGGTCGCGAATCGGTTCCACAGCCTTCGGTTCGGGAATCTCGACATCATTGCGGATTTTTTTACTGTAACTTACCGGGAACTTGTAAAAAAGTGCCACATACGCCAAAAAAACAATGGCCAGGAAATACGGCACAAAGCTATAGGTGCGGTCTGCAAAATTCAGAATATCCGGTATGGATTCTGCAAATAGGAAACACGCCAACAACAGCGCAAAGCGCAACACCACATGTTCATCAAAAAGTCTCATGACAACCCAATCACTTATTTACACCTAAAATAAACAGAATATTTCAATTCGGAATACAAAACATAATTTAGTAAGAATTTATTTACTCCAATTTCTAGTATTCCAATTTGGAATATATCCGCTGTTAACATAAACTTGACCAAACAGTCAAATTTCCCAGAACAACTATAAATAAGATATCTCCAAAACCATAAAATGTAAACAAAAAAGCAACAATAAAAGTAAATTGTAAGTTACATTTGGGGAGAGTAGGAAGTAGGCAGTAGACAGTAGGAAGTTAGAAGCAGAATGCAGGGAGTACAAAAAAAGCCTCCGGCTTTTGAACGGAGACTTTTTCAAAACTTTTTAACCTTTAGCTTTGGGAAAAGGTAGGTTTTAGGGAGGGCGAAGCCTTCCCTAGTCTAAAGCGATGCCTTGCGTTAAGCAAGGCATTGCATTAAACAGCGCCCTGCCACTTCATGGCATCGGCAACCTTGAGGAAGCCAGCGATGTTTGCACCCATGACGAGGTTGCCCTTCTGGCCGTACTTGACAGCAGCAGAGGAAGCAGCGGCGTAGATGCTCTTCATGATGCCTTCGAGCTTCTTGTCCACTTCTTCGAATGTCCAAGAGAGACGTTCAGAGTTCTGAGACATTTCGAGGCCGGAGGTAGCAACGCCACCAGCGTTAGCAGCCTTGGCAGGTCCAAAGAGAACGCCAGCCTTCTGGAAAGCTTCGATAGCTTCCGGAGTAGACGGCATGTTAGCACCTTCGGCAACGGCCTTCACGCCGTTAGCGATAAGAGCCTTTGCACCTTCGAGGTCGAGTTCGTTCTGAGTTGCGCACGGAAGAGCGATGTCGCACTTGACCGTCCAAACGCCCTTAGAACCTTCGTGGTATTCAGAACCCGGGACGAGCTTAGCGTATTCGCTGATACGAGCGCGCTTGTTGTTCTTGAGGTCGAGAACGATGTCGAGGTTGATGCCGTTCGGGTCGTAGATGTAGCCGTTGGAGTCAGAAACGGTAACAACCTTAGCGCCGAGCTGCGTTGCCTTCTGGCAAGCGAACTGAGCAACGTTACCAGAACCAGAAATCACGACGGTCTTGCCTTCGAAGGAGTCGTTAGCGAGGTCCTTGAGCATTTCGCGAGTGAAGTAGCAGAGGCCGTAACCGGTAGCTTCGGTACGAGCGAGAGAACCACCGTAGGAGAGCGAAGGAGTCGTTAGCGAGGTCCTTGAGCATTTCGCGGGTGAAGTAGCAGAGGCCATAGCCAGTAGCTTCGGTACGAGCGAGAGAGCCACCGTAGGAGAGGCCCTTACCGGTGAGAACGCCCACAAATTCATTGCGGATGCGCTTGTACTGACCGAACATGTAACCGATTTCGCGAGCGCCAGTACCCTGGTCACCAGCCGGAACGTCCGTGTCGGCACCAACGTGCTTGCAGAGTTCAGTCATGAAGGACTGGCAGAAACGCATCACTTCGTTGTCGCTCTTGCCCTTAGGATCGAAGTCGGAACC
>CACZAD010000014.1 GCA_902779055.1 Fibrobacter succinogenes
CGGTCCTGCAGGCGTGTTCGAATTCGAAGCCTTCGAAAAGGCTACCAAGGCTATGGCTGACGCTATCGTCGAAGCTACCGCTGCTGGCGCAATCACCGTTATCGGTGGTGGCGATACCGCTACGGCTGCCAAGAAGTACGGCGCTGACAAGAAGGTGACCCACACCTCTACGGGTGGTGGCGCTTCTCTCGAACTCCTCGAAGGGAAGGTGCTTCCGGGCGTCGCTGTCCTCACCGACAAGTAATTTTTCCTTATAAGCGGCGCATAGCTGCGTTCTCGACCTCTCGCCGTACGACTTAGTACGGCTTCGGGTCTGCGGCCTTGCTCTGCTTGCTTCTAAGAAAAAATTCGTAAGGCGAGTGAAGCGCGAACGCTTGCGTTCGCATTTCCGAGCCTAGAATTTTGCGCTTGCGCAAAAAGTTGGATTTTAAAGACTCTGCAACATAGTTTGCGGAGTTTTTTTGTTGTCATCCCCGACTTGTTCGGGGATCGCCTTTTTAAAGAGACTCTCGCGTTTGCGAGGGTTTCTTTTTTTATTGCTGTGCTGAAGACGAATCCGGCTTTTGCGGTGCGGTTTCGTCGTGTTCTTCGATCTGGGAGACCTTGGTGAACCAGTAGTCTTCGCTGTTGATGGAACTCATGTTGCCGATGAGCTGGTCGAGGTCGAGATTTTGAATGTCGTTGTTTTCGTTTGGCATGTCTAGAATATATATTTTTATGGGAAAAGGTGATGCCGGCACGGAGGCCGGCATGACAATAGTACGGATTACTATGTAAAAGGAGCTTTTATGTCGATTGCTGAATTTTCGAAGAAATTCCATGCGGATAAGCGCGGTAACTGCGCCATGGCTGTGGCTTATGGCTATGCACGTGCAACGGGCAAGTCCGAAGAAGATGCGGTGAAGGCTGCCGAAATGTTCCGTGCGTTTGGTGGTGGCAAGGCTCCGGATGGCTTGTGTGGTGCGCTTTATGCGGCAAAGACGATCCAGCCGGACCATGCCGATGCGATTGAAGATGTCTTTAAGCGTGGGGCTCAGGGGTGCACCAAGTGCAAGGAAATCCGTCCGAACAAGATCATTCCGTGCAACCGTTGCGTGGAACTCGCGGGCGAGGCGCTAGATTTCCTCGAAAAGTGATTGGTTTTGTGTAAGGAGACCCCGCAACGGTGTGCGGGGTGACAATGGAAAAATGCATTAGATCCTTCGGGGCAAAGGCGATGCCGGCACAGAGGCCGACATGACATTAGCGGATGTGCAGGAGGTCGTCTTCCCAGGCGTCTTTTTGCTTGCGGAGTTTTTCGAGGGACTTGTCGTCGGCGAGGCTTTCGTCGCGGGTCTGCATCAGTACGCGGTAGCTCTCGGCAAGTTCGCTTGCGTGCGGATAGTCTGGCGCAAGTTCTGCAAGTGCCTTTAAAATGGCGTTGTCGGAGTACAGTCGGGCGATGCCTTCGAGGGTGCGCTCGATGTACTTTTGCGTTTCGTTCTCGCGTTTGAATTCGGCCGCTTCCGTAAATTCGAGGGGCAAAATCCTGTCCATCCATTCGGTTTCGGCGGCGTAAAGCTCGTTGTCCTCGGCGATGGCGTCCTTGCGTTTGTGCAAATCCAACTGCGTCTGGAGGAAGGGACGGTAGCTTTCTGCATCGATTTTTAGCGAAGTGCGCTCGGCAAAATCCGCAAGATTCTTGAGATTGGCTTCGGATGGGCTGTTCAGGAGGCATTCCTTGAGGACTGCCAGCTGATCTTTGGGCGGAAGTCGCTTGAATGATTCCGAACGGGTGCTGTTTGCGCGAATTCTAAGGCGTAAAATGCGCAACAACAGAAGCATTATGAGGACGAAAAATAATATTGACCAGTTCACGGGCGAAAAATAACTAATCTAATCTTTGTTGGTGCTGAAAATTTTGTGAATTTACTAATAATCGTGGGGCTGGCTCTCTCCATTTCTCAAAAAAAACTGTTTTTACATATATTTTGCAATACCAAGCAACCCTATTTAAAATGAATTGGTTTATATTTAGGTGGAATTGTTGTAACCTATTATTAGGTGGAGATTGGAATATATGAAGATGAATAAGTGGGTCCTTCTGGGTGCGCTCGCTTGTGGTTTTACTGTAGCTGTGGGTCAAGCCGCTGCTCAGGAAGTCCGTACGCTCGATATTGTTATTCGTGATTTTCAGCCGACTCATCCGGACTTTGAAAACTTTTCAGAAGAATCTGTAGAACATATTAATGAGATCTACAATTACAGGACCGCTACCGGTGCCGAAATGAAGTATTTTGGTTACGATTTGGATTGGTACAATGCTGCTGCATACCATAATACTTGCGGTACTGAAGCTACTTTCAATAAGTTTGGTGTGGGTGCCCAGATTGGTACCGATGGTATCCCGATGCAGGAAAATCCCTACTTGCCGGAATATTTGCGCTATACTTCCTTTACGAAGGAAGTTTTGAAGTACGGTGAATGCGAGGGTCAGATCAACGGATTGACCTATCGTGGCTATATGAACGCGCAAAGCGATGTGAGTGGTTTCAAGTGCCCGAATGGCAAGACGGCTTGGGCTAATCCGGTTATCTATACGCCGGGCATGGTGGGCAAGTATTTGACTTTCACCCAGTTTAGCGCTACTGGCGCTCCGAACATGTACGATGGCGTTGTCATCTCTAAGGCGAACGAACGTTGCGATAACCAGAATTTTGTTCAGTGGTTTGCCGATGTTCCAGGTGTGAACAAGCATATCAATACGACCATGGATATCCCTAAGGATCCGAACGGTTCCAAGTACTTCATTTACGACTATAACTACAATAACGGTGGTTATTCTCCGCTTGATAGTATCGACCCCGTCACTAAAGAATGGCTGATGAACAAGCCCTGCAATCCTAAAATGCAGCCGAACGAGGTTTGCGATCAGTACGAACCACAGACGCTTTCTATTTTCTGCCCGCCCTATGATTATCAGTACAACAAAAACCAGGCTGACTATCGTGGACAGAATACATACGATCTCTGCACGGAATGGCTGAACCAGGGTGGTCCGCGTGCAATGAATTCCAACAATTCTGGTCATAGCGCCGCTTGGCAGGCTGCTGTTGCCTATAAGACTCAGAAGGGCAGCACCTTGGGTTTCCAGCACCTCCGCAACTATGCGTTTACCATGATGGGTTATGCAAGCTTCAAGTACAAGTCCTCTAACCAGGTGGATGCGCTTGGAAATGCCGCGCACGAAGTCTTCGAATTCGCCGGTGACGACGACATGTGGATTTTTGTGGATGGCGTTCTTGTCGTGGACTTGGGTGGTACCCACTTGGCCGCTCCGGGTAAGGTCGATATCGAAATGCTCGCCCGTAACAACCATGGTTGCCATGCGGGTGAACCTCTTGCCAATCATACGAACTGCAAGGGCGCTTCTGATGGTACTGGCTGGGCTGATGAAACTTGGCATCATTTGCACTTCTTCTATGCTGACCGCCAGTCCGATGGTTCCAACATTTACATCCGTACGTCTCTTGCCGAACTTGCACCGTCTCGCTATGGTCAGCCGCGTGTGAGCAGCGTTACGGTTAAGGTTGACGAAAACGGAAACGCCAACAACAGCATGTTCATGAACGTTCCGCTGGCCGATTCTACCTTGAACTACATTAGGACTTATGGCAAGAACGTGCCGACGATGATCGTGTTGCGTGAAGTGACTGATGTAAATGGTGTGAAGCAGACTGTCGTGCTTGGCTACTATGTGGAGTCGATTGATGGTCCGTATGACAAGGGCGCCGATGGTCTGATGTACCAGTTTACTGGTAAAGTTAAACTTCTTGATGATACTGAGCTTGATGGTGGCCTTTTGGGCGATGACCGCATTGCATTTAACGTGCCGTGGAGCCAGGGCCTTGATGATGACGGTAACACCGATGGCATTTTCACTAAGGATGAATGGTCTCAGTTGATGTCTTGGTCTAAGAAGATGTTCAGGACTGACGCGGCTGGTCAATTGGTGCCTATTTATATTGCTTCTTCGACGAATAAGATCGTGGAAGGCTTTGATGAAAAGGATAAGTGGGGCAAGATCACCTATACGGCTAAGGCTGTTACGCCTGTTGTGCCTGGTGACCTGGCTTATGACCGTCCGGATTTTGTGGACCAGGCCGAAAAGCTCACGAATATCGCTGGTAGCGGTACGATTCCGGTCGATATGACGGCTGACCTCGTTTTGACTCCGGTCCCGGCAGTGAGTGGCTTTGACCCGTTGAAGTGGGCTACTGATAGCGCTAAGGTGCTGATGCAGTCCGGTACAGAAAACAGCACGGTCGTGACGAACGGTGTTGTGTATGGCGCTTCTGAAACTACTGGCGGTGCCGCTAATTCGACGCTCTGCTATAACGATGGCTTGGCAGCAAAGTCTGGTTCTAGCAGTAATGAATCCTGCGCCAGCTGGTCCTTCTCGACGACGCAGCCGTTCCATGTGAATATCCGCGTGTTTGACCATTTGGGCCACTTTGTGAACCAGTACAGCAAGCACGTGACGGGTGAAGAATTCAAGAATGCCTTGATGGGCGTGAAGAGTTCTGGAACTGCTGCTGGTACGCCAGTTTCTAGCTGCGGCGACACTCCGTTGTATGGCTCGACGGGTGCTATGCTTGCCACGATCAAGATGTATCCGGTGACGGACAAGGGTCGTTTGCTTGCCACGGGTCCGTACATTTACCAGATGACGGTCGTGAAGGAAGATTTCTCTTACTGCTATATGAGCCAGGGCAACAATCCGACGGTTATGACGATGCCGTTCCAGCGTACGACGGAAACGTACAGACGCGGTTACCGTAGAACGGCTGTCAAGAAGTAAGAATCCTCATCGTAGGAGAGATTGAGACCACCCCGCAGCGGACGCTGTGGGGTGCGTTTTTTTTGTGCGTGGGGAGCGTGTAAGGCGGCCCCGGCACAGAGGCCGGGGTGACATTAGGGGGATGGGATCGTGTAAGGTGGCCCCGGAACGGGGTCCGGGGTGACAGCGGGAGGGGGCCGTGTAAGGCGGCCCCGGCACGGGGTCCGGGGTGACAGCGGGAGGGGGATGCTATTCGGCGAGGAGCGCGAAGGGTTCGGCATCCTTGATGCGGACGCGGAGCGTTGTTCCCGCAGGGAACGAACCCTGGAGCGCGACGGGGCGGTAGGCTTCGTTGCGGGCGATGGTCGTGCCGGCACGGTAGCCCTGCTTTTCGGTGACGACCGTGCATTGGTCACCGACCCATTCGCGGTTGTTCTCGAGCGCAATTTTTTGGAACGCTTCGGCGAGAATAGCGGAACGTTCGTGCTTGACGGGGTCGGGGACGGCGGCCGTGGATTCGAGACGGGCGGCTACGGTGCCGGGACGTGCGACGAAACGCGTGATGTTGCAGACGGTCGGGCGTGTCGCCTTGAGAAGTTCGAGGGTGTCGTTGAAGTCTTCGGCCGTCTCTCCGGGGAAGCCGACGATCAGGTCGGTGCTGAGCGTAAAACGGCTGAATCGTTCCGTGAAGTCCCGGGCGAGGGTGATGTAGTCTTCGACGGAGTGGCGGCGGTTCATCGCCTTGAGTGTGCGTTCGCTCCCGCTCTGCACCGGGATGTGGATGAACTTGTAGACGCGCTCGTCTGTGAAACAGTCGAGCAGCGCTTCTTTGTAGCTGATGACGTGGCGCGGGTTTCCCATGCCGAGGCGGATGCGGTAGCGGCCGTTCACGTGCGTGAGGATCTTTTGCGTGAGGCGGGCGAGGTTCGTGCCGATGTCAAAGCCGTAGCAGGCGCAGTCTTGCCCGGTCAGCTGGATTTCGAGGCAACCGTCGTCGACGAGGGCCTGGACCTGGTCGACGATGGTGTTTGCGTTAAAGCTGTGGAGGCGTCCTTTGACGAGGTGCGTGCTGCAAAAAGCGCAGGCGTCGAGGCAGCCTTCTTCGATGTTCACGATGCCGACGAATGGCGATTCGCGGAGGACGTTCTTGTGGCGGGCAAGGGTCTCGTCGCTTTTATTGCGAGTTCGGTCTTGTATCGCATTACCCGAATCAAAAATAATTAGCGGGTCTTTTTCGAGGTCCGCAAGCGTTTTGAATTGCACGTGTGGGACGGCTCGAACAGCTTCTTCGCGGAAGTCCTTGGGGGCGCAGCCCGTGATGAAAATGGGAACGTTCGGGTAGGCGCTTGCTGCTTTGCGCAGGAGCTTCATGGCGCCGGAGTTTCCTTTGACCGTACAGACGTTCAGGTAGAACGCTTCGGGGGCGTTTGCGGCGTTCCCGTTTGCTGCGGGTTCCGGGAACGTGAAGGAGACTTCGCTTTTTTGGGATAGGATTCGCGCTATTTTTTCGCCGTCGCCGAAGTTTGCCGCGCATCCTTGGCTAAGTACGACGATCATCTTTCAAATTTTTCCAGCGTGATGCCGGGGTAATAGTGCGTTAAAATTTGTATGTAACTCTGGCCGGCCTGTGCGCGTGCGCGGGCTCCCATTTGGCAGAGTCCGACGCCGTGGCCGAAGCCTTTGCCTTTGAGGATCCACTGGTTTCCGCTCTTGTGGATGCGGAAAAAGCTGGAGGGGAGTATCGTGCCGCCGCGCTTGAACAGCCAACGGATTTTGTCGGCCTTGGCGGTGAACTTTCCGTTGTTCGTGGTGACTTCGAGCGTGTGGATGCGGCCGCTCTTGAGCGTGTCCAGAATGCTGATGGAATGGATGCTCGAAAAGCTCGGAACGTTTGCCTTG
This sequence comes from Fibrobacter succinogenes, assembly GCA_902779055.1. GTDB lineage: Bacteria > Fibrobacterota > Fibrobacteria > Fibrobacterales > Fibrobacteraceae > Fibrobacter > Fibrobacter succinogenes_K. The sequence goes on from CACZAD010000014.1 coordinate 6,719, forward strand.
GCTTCCTTGGCGTTTATCTGGAACAGGTCGCGGAGTTCGTCTTCGGTAAATTCGCGGACCCATTCGGAGTAGTTCGATTCGCGGCACCAGGGCGTTCCGTCGGGGCGCAAGTCGGGCTTGTTCTTGAGATAGGGGTGGTCGGGGCGTCCCCAGGTGGTGACGCCTTCGGTTTCGCCTCCGCAGGTCGAGTGGTAATAGGCTGTGATGAATTCTCCGTTGTAGGTCATCACGACGCCTTGGGTTTCGCGGACGGCTTTGTCTGTAAGTTCGGTGGTGCCCTGGATGCCCTTGTAGACCTGGTCGCGGGTGTCGGCGTAGATATCGAACCCTTGTGCGGAGCGGCTGCCGTAGTGCTTGTAGGCGTAGGTGCGTGCGGCGACGGCTTGCGCCTTGAGCGCTTCGAACTTGGATTCGTCGAGCTTGCCGATTTCGTAGGGAACGACGCCTCGCAGGTAATCTTCCATGTCGATGACGTTGATGGCGTTTACCTTGTTCCCGTTGGCGGAGATGGTGAATTCTCCCTTGTAGCAGGCTTTATTGAGCCCCGCCTTGTCGGTCGCGATGGCGATGCAGCCATTGGATTCCTTGAAGGTGCGGCGGTCTATTGTCTGCTGGCGCTTTCCCTTGGTCTTGATTTTGAGTTTACCCTTGGAGGCCGTGATGTGCAGCTCTTCGTTCTTGTCGCGGACGAGGACGCTTGGGACTCCGATGAATACGCCCACTTGGAGCGGCCGGTTCAAGTCGCGGGAAATCTTTTGAGGGACGATGGACTGCTCGGATACACTATGTGCTTCGATGGGGGCGTAGTCAGAACTGCTGGCCGCACAGGATGGGGTCGCAAGAGAGAATGCCGCCAGTGAGGCGCATGCAGAGAATATCCGGAGCAGGCCCATGGACCTTATTTCTTTTTGAGCTTCGCTTGTGTTTCTTTAGCCATCTTGCGGAGCTTGGACTGGTTCATCGTGCGGTCTGATGTCGAGATCTTGTCGACAAAGAGGTCGCCGTTGAGGTGGTCGCATTCGTGCTGGATGCAGCGGGCGAACAGACCTTCGCAGTTGTGGATCTCCTGGGCTTCGCCGTTGACGTCAAAGAAGCGCACTACGACGCGGTCCGGACGGACAACGTTGCAGAAAATATCCGGGAGCGAGAGGCAGCCTTCGTCGTAGTCGACGGGCTTGGCATCCGGTTCGGCTTCCCATTCGGGATTGAACATGATGTACGGACGCGGTTCTTCTTCGCCGGGGATGGCGGTGTCGATGACGACAAGACGGATGTTCTTTCCAATCTGCGGCGCGGCAAGTCCGCAGCCCGGAGCGTCGTACATGGTTTCGAGCATGTCCTTTGCGAGCTGGCGGAGTTCCGGCGTGATTTCGGTGATGGGTTCGCACTTTTTGCGAAGCACCGGGTCACCGTAAATTCTGATGGGGAGAATGGCCATGATTACTTCTTTTCTTCGACCTTAGCGGAAGTGTCGTTGTTGATGACGCGGAGGATGGCTGCCTTTTCGAATTCGATGGTGGAGGTGCCAGTGCGGAGCGTGATGAGGTTTTCTTCCATGCTGGCGATGGTGCCGATGATGCCTGCGGCGGTCATGACCTTGTCACCCTTCTTGAGCTGCTTGCGCATTTCGTCCATCTGCTTCATTTCCTTCTGCTTCGGACGGATGAAGAAGAGCCACATCACCACAAAGAGGAGGATGAGCGGGAGGAAGCTGGCGAGGGCGCTCGGCTGTTCGGGCTGGGCGGCGTCCTGTGCGAAAGCTGCGATGGAGGAAAGAGTCACGAGAAGTGCAGAGAGTTTCATATTGAACCTTGTAAAAGGGTGAATGTGTTACGTGATAAAGATAGAAAATTTAGAGTAATTTCTTGTCCAGCTGCGGGTAGATGCGGTTGAGTTCGAGCAGGTTTAAAAGCCTGTCGAAGTTGGCGCCGTATTTTTCGTCGGAAATAGCGACGAGGAGCTGCTTTTGCAGGAGCGATTCCAGGTTCCTCGGCGTAAGCGACATCCCGTGCATGGAAAATTTGGTCTGTACGGCAAGCGCCTCCGTCGTGACGGCGACGAGTCCGTCGGTCTGGAGTTCGCCCTTGTCGCAGGCGGTCTTGACGAATGCGGTGAGGATCGCCTGTTCAGTGAGCGAGAGTATGTTGGGCGATACGCTTTTGTGGATGGCGCGGTAACGGAGAGTCTCGTAGAGCGCCCTGATGAGCGGCTGGTTTTCGATGGAAACGGATTCCGCTTGCAGACGGACGAGCTTGAAGTCCTGCAAAATGAGCAATAGTTTGTATGTTTCTATCGCCGAAAGGTTCGAAAAATATTTAAGCTCGTCCTTGATCGTCTTTAAGCTGATGTTCTTTCCGTTGTAGCGTGAAAGAATGAAAAGGAGCGACGGGAATGTGGTGATGAAGTCTCTCTTGCGCTTGTTTTCCTTGGCGATGCGGTTGCGCTGCGTCAGGAATGCGAGAATGGACCTCATCCAGATGGGCTTTACGTCCATAACATCGCGGAAGGTCTTTGGATCGATAACTTCGATTTCGCTGTCTTCGTCGGCGCGGATAGTGTATTCCATGGGCTCGCCTTCGATGAGGCTGAGTTCACCGAACGTGGAACCGGGGCCGAAATTTTGCGTCTGGACCTCGTTTTGCTCGTCCTTGTAGCTTGCGGTAAGCGAGCCCGTCTTGACGATGTAAAACGAGTTGTTTCGGTCGCCTTGCAGACAAAGGAGTTCTCCTTCCTTGATGATCATTTGACCGTCCCCTTGATGTTCTGTTCGTATTGCAAAGCCGTCAAGAAGTATTTTATCTTGTCTGCATTGAGGGCTAGGAGATGGTTCTCTTTTTCGGTAAACCATTCGAACTGCTGCATTTCGAGCCAGTCCGAAACTGTTGTTTCTAGATGGTGTTCCTTGAAAAAGTTCAACCAGCCGGAACCGTCTTGTGTGGTATCCGGGTCAAGTGTCGATAACCAGACGAGAATTCTTTTTTGCTGGAGCGTGAGCTTGAACGGAAGCCAAGGCTTTTCTTGTTCTTGCGCCTTGAGGTAATCCGTGAAAATCTCGAGAAGGTTTGAGTTCGGGACGGATAAAGTCTCAGTTTCGATATGTGGAATCACCATTTTGCGGCGGATGAGCGCTTTTAACGCTTCGGTTGCCGCCGGAATGGGAGTCTTTGCAAGCCACGAAAATTCTTGCAGGAGCGCTTGCGGCTGGATCTGTTCGTCCTTGCTGTGGAACTTGCAGAACGCGGCGAGACTTGCGAGGGGATTGTTTGTCTTTGCGGCGTGTATGGATTCGTTGATACGCCGGGTCCTTGCCGAAATCGCCTTGATCACCGCCAAAAGCCAGACGGGGAGGCTCTTGAGCTCGGATTCCATGCATTCGTCATTGATGACTGTGATGAAGGAATCTTTCGTTGCCTGGAAGATGTAGCGTACAGGCTCGCGTTCGAGGAGGGCGCCTACGCCGACGAGGTTACCGGGAAGGATCCTGAAAACGATCTTGTTGTTTGCCTTGGGGTCGAGGGCGACGAGTTCACCTTCGTTTAAAAGGATGATCTTCTTCTCTTCGTCCTGAGGAGAGGATACAACAAAACCCGCCTTCACGCATAGCCGCGTGGGCGGGATAATGTCTTTTCGGGAATCCCCCGTAATCATCGGGAAATAACCGCCTTCGAAGTCCGGCTAATTAAGCCTGGCGTTCTTCGATACGTGCAGCCTTACCGCGAAGGTCGCGCATGTAGTAAATGCGAGCCTGGTGAACCTTACCGGTACGTTCGACAACGATGGAGTCGATGCGCGGAGAGTTGACCGGGAAGATACGTTCGACAGCGACGGAGCCGGACATCTTGCGGACCGTGATGGACTTGCCGATGCCAGAGTTCTTCTGCTGAATAACGACGCCCTTGAACGGCTGGATACGTTCCTTGGTACCTTCGATAACCTTAACGTTAACGGTAATGGTATCGCCGGCGCGGAATTCCGGAAGGTCGGTCTTCAAATTTTCATTCTGGATTGCTTCAATGTTCAGGGACATAGTGTGTACCTCGTTATTATTTGTCGCCAAATGTAGTATTTTTTTCAAGATTTTTAAAGATGTCGGGACGTCTTTCTTTCGTTCTTTTTAACGATTCTTGGCGTCTCCACTCAGAAATGTTCTTGTGATGACCCGAAAGTAGCACTTCGGGCACCTTTTTTCCTTCGAATTCTTCGGGACGGGTATAGACTGGCCAGCCCAGCACTCCTTGTGCGAAGGAGTCGGTTTCGCCAGATTCCTTGTGTCCCAAAGCGCCGTCCAGCAGTCGCACTACAGCGTCCGTGACGAGCATCGCCGGAAGTTCGCCTCCGCTTACGACGAAGTCACCGATGGAAATTTCCATGTCGACCTCGGTCTGACGGATGCGGTCGTCGATCCCCTTGTAGTGTCCGCAGACAAGGACAAGGTGGTTTTCTTGCGAGAGTTCCTTGGCGATCTTGTGGGTGAAGGGGACTCCGTCGGCCGTGAGATAGATGACCTTGCCGCCGTCTTCCTTGACTCCTGTGCTGCGAATCGCCTTGGCTAGCGGTTCGGGGCGGAGTACCATGCCCGGTTCGCCACCGTACGGAACGTCGTCCACCTGCCCGTAGGCGTTGATGGCGAAGTCACGCAGATAGACCGTGTTGAACTCGAACAAGCCTTTTGCCTGGGCGCGGCCCATGATAGAACTTTTCATGGGGGCGAACATTTCGGGGAAGATGGTGATGCAGTCGATCTTCATCGTTCCTCCGGGCAAAGGGATTTTAGATAGTCGCTATCGCAGACAATGAACTTTCCGTCTTCGTTGATTTCCTTGACACAATCGTCAATCCAGGGGGCGAGGATGGACTTGCTGCTGAATTCGGATTGCATGGACAGGTCGAACTTTATATGGAATGCGTTGACTGTCATCAATTCTTGCACTTCGAGGACTTCGCCGACGTCGCGGCCGTCTTCGGTGTGGACGCGGAAACCTTCAAGTTCGTCAAGATAATATTCGCCTTCGGGGAGCGGGAGACGTTCGGATTCTGGGATCATGACGTCGCCGTTGACGAGGACAGATACGGTTTCCGGGGTGTCGAAACCCTTGAACTTCAAAAGCCAAATGTCGTTTGCAACTTTGGCATCTTCAAGGCTGAGTTCCACAATTTCGCCGTTTCTCTTCTGGACGCACACGTCTTTGAGGCTCTTGCAGCGAGTCAGGTCGTGGGTCAGAGGCATGGCCTTGATGTAGCCTTTGACGCCATGCGCACGCATGAGCTGGCAGACGGTGATGTAGGATTCGTTCTGGTCCATTTTCGGGGATGTTGTGGTGGAAAGGTCTTGTCAAAGAAAAAAGTCCCGTGCAGGCGCACGAGACTCTTCTTTAAAAGCGCAATTAAGCCTGAGCTTCTTCAGCGGCCGGAGCTTCAGCAGCTTCCTTGGCAGCCTTTTCAGCTTCGAGACGAGCCTGAGCCTTCGGGCTCAACTTTCTCTTCTTGGACTTGATTTCACGAGCGACCGGAGCCTTGCCTTCGATGGAGCGGTTGGCCTTGAGTTCGTTGAACAAGTCAGAAATGCCAGTCTTCTTGAGGAGGGACTTGACAGTGTCAGACGGCTGAGCGCCGACGGAGAGCCACTTGAGGACCTTTTCCTGTTCGAAGCGGATTTCCGGCTGCTTGAGGTTCGGGTTAAAGAAACCGACCTGTTCGATAAAGCTATCATCGCGTGCCTTGCGGTTGTCGATAACGACGACGCGGTAGATCGGGTTGTGACGCTTGCCGAAGCGGGCGAGACGGATAACGGTTGCCATTTTATACCTCTTATTTGGGGTTCCCGGAAAACCGGGGTTTTTGTTCTTTTGATGCCAAATATAGCAAACTCGCTTTTGTGTGTAAAGGACGGCAATGAAAAAAAATCCGTCATTTACATATAAAATAATTTATCGAAAAGGCGAAAATGACTTAAAATTGGCGAAATTGATTCAAAAACGGCAAATTGAAAGAAAAATGCCCGCTTGGAGGCGGGCACTTGATTATCTCTTTTTCTTCTTGTTTTTGTCCTTGGGAGGCGTGTAGTTCGAACCGATCGTGCCTCCATTGTTCTGTCTCTTGGCAAAATCGCCGACTTTCTTGAACATTTCCTTCATACTTTCGTACTGCTTGAGGACGGCGTTCACGCGGGCGGCGTCCGTGCCGGAACCCTTCGCGATACGTGCCTTGCGGCTGCCGTCGATGATCTGCGGCTTCTGGCGTTCCTTTGGCGTCATGGAGCTGAGGACCGCTTCCACGTAGACGAGCTGCTTTTCGTCGATTTGGTCGAGCGGGAGCTTGTTGAGGCCCGGGATGAGGCTCAAGATGTCCTTGATGCGGCCAAGCTTCTTGATGGTGCGAAGCTGCTTCAAAAAGTCGTTCAGGTCGAACGTGTTATTGAGAATCTTCTTCTTTAAGTCCTTCGCGTCTTTTTCGTCGATGACCTGCTGGGCCTTTTCGACGAGGCTAACCACGTCACCCATGCCGAGGATTCGACTGGCCATACGGTCCGGGTGGAAAAGGTCGATTTCGTTCAGCTTTTCGCCAACGCCGATAAAGCATATAGGCACGCCCGTCATCTTCTTGATGCTGAGGGCTGCACCGCCGCGGGTATCGCCATCCATCTTCGAGAGGCAGACGCCCGTGAAGTTCAGGCGGTTCCAGAACGTTTCGGCGACATTCACCGCTTCCTGACCGATCATCGCGTCGGCGACGAACAGGATTTCGTCCGGATGGACCGCGTCACGGGCCTTTTCGAGTTCCTGCATCAACTCTTCGTCGATTTGCAGACGGCCTGCGGTATCGTAAATCACGAGGTCAAAGCCGTTGTCCTTTGCGTACTGGTAGCCGTGCTTGATGATTTCGACCGGATTGCCCTGGCCTTCGTCGTAAACCGGAACGCCGATGGACTTGCCGAGCACCTGCAACTGCTTGATTGCTGCCGGGCGGTAAACGTCAGCGGCGACGAGGAGCGGCTTCCTCTTTTTCTTGCTGCGCATCCAGAGTGCGATCTTGCCTGCGAAGGTCGTCTTACCCGAACCCTGCAGACCGACCATCATGATGCCCACCGGAGACGGTGCGGAAAGGTTGATTTCCTTGGTTTCGCCACCCATGACGGCCACAAGTTCGTCGTGGATGATCTTCACAATCTGCTGGCCCGGGGTCACGGAGTTGAGGACTTCGGCGCCGAGCGACTTTTCCTTGACGGCCTTGACGAAGTCGCGCGTGACGTTGAAGTTCACGTCGGCTTCGAGGAACGCGCGACGGACTTCGCGTAGCGATTCGGCCACGTTTTCTTCGGTGAGTTTGCCCTGCCCACGCAGGTTCTTGAGAGTATTTTCTAGAGAGTCAGTCAGTTGTGAAAACATAGTGGGTCAAATCTAGTAAAGTAGGAAGTAGGAAGTAGGAAGTAGACAGAAAATGTGAGTGAAAATGCTAGTAATGATGTCATCCTGAACGCGAAGCGTGAAGGATCCAGTGATTTTTATATGAGGGAAGGGAGAAGTCTCTCCCTCGCTTCAGCCGGGGGCCTCCGCTACCCACTCTAGCGGGCTTCAGACGCCAGCCCGCAACGCCTGGCTTATCCCGCCCACCCATCCTAAAATTCTTTTGAAAAATCCCATTTTAGAAGAAAAAATCACTCTTTTGTAAACTTTTTGTGCGTTTCTCTCTTTTTTAAGTTATCTTTTTTCTTGAAATAGAGTTTTTGCTCTTGTTCTCACCTTGAAATCTGCAAATTTCACTTTACCGAGAGCAAGGCGAACGCTCACGCAGGCATGCCGTTTTGCGGTATGTTTCAGTTTGCTATGCCGACTTTTAGAGTCGGGCTTTGGTCATATGACCAAGGGCAACAGCCCTTTTGGGGCGTGGGTCGTTTGCGTTTATCGGTAATAGGCTTTGCAGAGCCTCAAGGTGGTAAATGCAACGATCTGCGCCTTTTTTTATTCTTAAAAGAAATTGCAGATTTTTGGCTAGAAGGGGAGAAACTCCATAGGTGTAAACAATGGAGATTGATTATGGATGAGAAAAAAGAGGGAAAAAATAGTAAACAAGTGCCGAAATACTTGTATCGTTATATTCCTTTTGAACGGTTAGCTGAAGTCTTAATGACAAAGAGCCTTCCTATTCCCTATCCAAAGAATTGGAATGATCAACATGATTTAGATAATGCGCTTAATAAAATTCCTTCTGATGAAGTTGTCGGAGTTGCTTGCTTAACAAAGAGGTGGGAAACTAGTTTTCATTGGGATCTTTTCGCTAAGCATGGTGTTCGTTTGGCATTTGATGGGGACAAACTAAATAAGCGCGTTTCTAGAGTGAATGCAAAATTAGAAGAAGTAGAATATGTGTCCTATGATAAATACATAAAAAAATTGACTAGTAACGAGTCTCTTCTTTTTGTCAAGCGAAAACAATATAAACCAGAACAAGAATGGAGAATTGTTTGTCAGGTTGCGAAAGAAAAAATGACGACGGAAAATGTTGTGAAGTATGTCCCTTTTGAATGGAGTGATTTGGTGAAAATTACAATTTCGCCACATTATGAGTTTTCCGATTATCTTTTTTATAAAGCTCTGGTTCTGAAAATGTTAGAATCAGTGGGCGCAAAAAACATCAAAATTAAACATTCATCGCTTTTTGAATCAAAAAAGATTAAAGATGCAGATCACGATTATAAGGAGGGAAAATAATGATTGGTACAATTGTAGTATATGGAATTGCAATAGTTATTGGATTGATTGCTGTATTTTTTGTTGTAGGCTTTTTTGGTAATATTTTAGATGAAATCAAAATGTCTAAACGAAAAGGTAAATTTACTACAGCATTTCTTTTTATGGAATTGCTTTTAGCCGTTATTTTTGTTGTATCGCTTATTCAATGGTATAGAACTCCGTATGGCTTTTGGGGATATCCTATATTGTTTGCGCCATTTATTGGAACTATAATCTTTTTTATTTATGATAAGGGCGAAAAAAAAGATTCTAATGAATCAAAATCATCGTTAGATGCTCAACAAATACAATTTTTTACAAATCAGTCTGTGCAAGATGAAGAAAAAAATGTTGGTGAGATAAAAGACGATTATTGGGTAAAGGAGGCTTTGAAAATGCTTGAAGATGAACGCGAAGGTCAATCATTTGAATATAATTCAAGATCTCAATCTTTTGCATCAGTGTCTGAGCATGGAAAAAAAGAAGAACGAAACTTTTTCAATGATTCGTTTAATCTAATGCGTAAACGAAATAGAGAGAATATTTTTAAACATCTTAAGTATATTAGTAAAATATACTTTGAAAAAAATATTGATCTAAATACGCAAATATCTTCATTATGTAATGATTCTTTGTATGATTCAAAAAGCGATGTCCATAAAGAACTTGTAGATATAATAAATAAGGAGTATGGCTTTTGTAGAGAATTAGAGCCCTTTGAGATGAATGATAAAATATCCGATTATGTAAATCTTGCTGAATCTTATATGCGGTATGATATTTATTTTGAAACACATAAAGAAATATTCAAAAATATTAATGAAATATTTAGCTTTATTGATGAAATTACAGAAAAAAATAAAACTTTTGAGTTTTTTTTAAATGTTCCTTTGTGTGAATCTAACGCTTCTGATACGGAAGTTGGTGAGATAAAAAAAGAATTGAAATGCTCTGTAGCAAATGATATTTTTGAAATAGCATCGCTTTTGAATTTTGGTTATAAAATTGATAATCGGGATGAACGGCGCGTTTGGAATGCTGTAAAACGATATATTCGAGTTGAAAAAGATTGCCTTTTTGATATAGCTTTTTCTATTGATACGTTGTTGAATTCAATCAAAGAATCAAAAGATGACCTGAAAAATTCTTCTAGTAGCGAAGGATGGAAAAAAATTGCGGAAAGTGAGTATGAACAGAAAATTTCGCATCTTAGTGATCTTATTGCATGCTTGTGTAAAGAATGTCTTAACAGAGGTGTAGAAACAAGTCTTTTTGAAAAGATAAGTTCAAAAATGTCTCAATTTCTTTTACTCCCCTTAGAATCTCAAGAAAAGGCATTAAAGGATATTTGGACTGATTTGAAAAAGTTCGAAAAGTATGTTTCGGAACCGCTATTGTATATCACTTTGATTTTTGGCAAAAATTCAGCAGAATCTCGAAAATACTATGAAATGAGAATGCAAATTGTTAACTATTTCATTAATTACGATAAATCAGTGTCTCCCAAAGAAAAATTTGTTGTCGAAAAAATATCAGCTCTTGTAAATGATTCGCTTGGCTTAGATTTCGAAAATCCGTTGTTGGATAAGAAAAAAGAGGTAAAGGAGTCTGAAGCTTTGAATCGATTAAACGGTCTTACCGGATTGACTTCTGTAAAACACGAAATCACTTCTTTAAGGAATGTTATTATCGCTCAAAATAAACGCTTGGCTAAGGGCTTGCCGACACTTCCTATGTCTTATCATTGTGTTTTTACGGGAAACCCTGGAACAGGTAAGACTACTGTGGCAAGGATTGTTGCTGAGATATATAAGGATTTGGGTGTTCTTAAAAAGGGACATCTTGTGGAATGTGATAGGGCTACCCTTGTCGCTGGTTATATAGGTCAAACGGCTATTAAAACAAATGAAATTATAGATAGGGCTTTAGATGGAGTATTGTTTATTGATGAAGCATATACTCTAGTGAAAGAAGATGATTCGTTTGGTCAAGAAGCTATTGATACATTACTTAAGCGAATGGAAGATGATCGAAATCGTCTAGTTGTAATTGTTGCAGGCTATACAAATGAGATGAAATCCTTTATTGGTAGTAATCCTGGCCTTCAATCGCGATTCAATAGGTATATAGAGTTTGAAGATTATACGGTAGATGAATTGGTTTTGATTTTCAAGAATATGGCTGAAAATCAACAATTTACATTATCTGAAGGTTTCGTAGATTATTTGAAATCTCTTTTAAATGAAAAAATCACCCAAAATGCAAAGGCTTTTGGAAATGGTCGTGGTGTAAGAAATATGTTTGAAAAATGTGTTGTGAGACAAGCAAACCGACTTGCAGTAACTGAAGATGAAAATGTTGATATGCAAATGCTATTACCAGAAGATTTGCCAAATTAAATTTAAGAAAGAAATTGTATAGTGCTTTTATGAATTAATTGAACAATAATGAAACTTCTAAAGAACATTCGCGTTAGGGATAGTGACCCCTTGGGGCGAAGACTTGCGGGCTGTTCTTTTTTGAAGCTTACGGAAGCAAGGCTTCGTTGCAAGAGCGACGCGGGCGTGCCGTAGGTGCGCACGTGTTGCCTTGCGATATAGCCCGATCCGCATATATGCGGGGAACGCCCAAAAGAAAATTATGAATATAGCAGGCCGCGTGAACGACCTGTTTTTTTGTGTATGGACGATTTATCCCGCTAAAACTCGCCAAAACTTCGGCCCCTTGTACGCTTAGTTTTGAAATGGTATATTCATGGTATAGATAGCACTTCGTCCTGCTGACAGCGTATTCGATCCGGGCAGGTTGTTTCACTATCTGCTTGACGCCGACCTCCCTTTGTTTTGCTTGGCAGGCGAAAAAATTTGAGGCAGCATACACCCTATGGGGAAACTGGCCCCCTGGCGATCAACGTAGAGTTCCGTCTGTCATAAGAAAAATATGGTAGACGTAAAGCCTTGTCGTTAAAGGTTTTGTTTAACCATTCAAAAAAGGACATCCCGTTTGGCGGGATGAATCGAAAATATGGATTGTTCTCAGCACTATAAAATGCTTAAGGATATGGAAAAGGATCCGAAGAACCTTGCCAAGTATCAGAAAATGTTCAAGTACGCTTATCTTTTGAGCGATGGCGTTTTCAAGATTGTATTCACGGAGGAAAAGTCGCACTCGCTTCTTATTTCGCTGTTGAATGCGATGTTTGACTTGCATGGTGGCGATGCCATCGGGGAAATCTCGCTGGAAATGCAGGAATTCCCAGGTATTTTCAATAAGAAAAACTGTATTGTCGATATCATTGGCACGACCAATGCTGGCGAAAAGGTTCTTGTTGAAATGCAGCAGCAAAAGGACAAGTTTTTCAAGGATCGCGTAGAATACTATGTCTCTCGTGTTATTGAAAATCAGGTCCATAAGAGCGAAAAATTTGAATTGCCGCATATCTATTTTCTTGGGCTTCTGGATTTTGAACTTTTCCCGGAAGAAGAACATGAATACATCCATCATGTCGATGAAATGTGTCATGGCAAGAAGTTCTTCCCGAAGATTCAGAAGGTTTTCGTGGAAATCGAAAAGTTTTTCAAGCTCGAAAAATTGGGATTTACCAAGGATGACGAGTCTGATGCAGCTCAGTGGCTCCGTGCTATCAGGGTTGTTATCAAGGAAGAACCTGCTCCTGAAAAAATTATGCAGAATGAAACGTTTAGGCGGTTGCTTGAATCGGTGAAATTGATTAATTTTGCAGAAGAGCTTTTCAACTGCGAGGTAAAGAAAATGACGGATGTGATGGCTGAACGCGAAAACGCTTTTGCCGAAGGTAAGGAAGAAGGCCGTGCCGCAGGTTTCGCCGAAGGGGCTTCTGCCGAGCGGATAAAAGCGGATCAGGAAAAACGCCAAATGGCGAAAAGTCTCAAGGAACAGAATGTAGATGTTTCTATAATCGCTAAATCGACTGGCTTTTCTGAAGAGGAAATTCTCAGTTTATAGCTATTACAGTCTTTAAGAATGCAAAAAAAGCAGGCCGCATGAACGACCTGCTTTTCTTGTACCGTAATTTTACTGCTTTTGTCCGGGATTCCAGTAATCGGTGAGTTGCTCGACGCCGCATTCTTTTGCGATGTAGACGGGTTCAAGGCCTTTCTTCTTTTGGTCGGTGTAGTTTTTGAGGGCCTTGATGGCGATTGGCGAGAGTATCAAGATGACGGGAATGTTCACGAGGACCATGAGGCCTTGGCAAAGGTCTGCGCTGTCCCAGGCGAACGATGCGCTGGAGGTGGCGCCTAAGAAGACGATGGCGGTCGCGATGGTCTTGAATACGTTGCGAATTTTCTTGGTGGGGCGCCTGTTCAAGATGAAGCGGAGGCAGCCTTCGGTGTAGTAGTAGTTACCGATGAGCGTCGTGTAGCCGAAGAGGCACATGGAGAATGTGATGAAGATGGCGCCGTTGCTGCCGAGGACTGAGGCGAGAGACTTTTGTACGTAAATGATTCCCGAAATGTCCTTGCTGGGTTCGATGTTGGTCGAGAGGCACATGAGGGCTGTGGCGGAGCAGATGAGGAGCGTGTCGATGAATACGGAAAGCGATTGCACGAGGCCTTGCTTGACGGGGTGCGAGACGCTTGCGCTTGCACTCGCGTTTGGGGCGGAACCCATACCTGCTTCGTTGGAGTAGAGGCCGCGCTTGATGCCGTACATGATGCAGCTGCCGGCAAATCCGCCGAATCCAGCGTCGAACGAGAATGCGTTCTTGAAAATCGTGCCGAACATGGCAGGAACATTCGAGATGTTGTAGATGATAATGCCGAAGGCGACGATGACGTAGATAGTTCCCATGAAGGGGACTAGGTAACTTGTGATGGTGGAGATTTTCTTCGCGCCTTCCCAGATGCAAAGAGCGAAGAGGGCGGCTAAAATGAATCCGACGATGAACGGTGTGGATGATTTGTCGTAGAATTTAAAGCCGGTGAGGGAGTCTTGAATGTTGTACGAGGCGAGCAGGTTGTAGCCCACGATGTAGGTGAGGAGCACAAAGCCTGAGAAGAGAACGCCTAGCCAGCGCTTGCCGAGTGCAGTCTGGATGTAATAGGACGGTCCGCCGTAGGAGTGCCCTGTGACATCGTCATGGCGCTTGTAAATCTGGGCGAGGGTGGATTCTACGAATGCGGATGCTGCGCCGAGGATGGCGATGACCCACATCCAGAAAATGGCACCCGGGCCGCCGAGGCAAATGGCCGAAGATACGCCGACGATGTTTCCGGTGCCGACGCGGGAGGCCGTCGAAACCATCAATGCCGCAAATGACGAAATCCCATGCTTGTGCAGAGGCTTTTCGCGAGTGACGCGGAATGTTTCAATCAGGTAGCGGACTTGCGGAAATCCCAAGCGAACGGAAAGAAATACCCCGGCTACAATCAAAAACAGCGGGACAATGTAGAAATCATACAAGGCGGTGTTAAGCGCCGAAACAATGGGATGTAAGGGATTAACCATAGAATTCTCCTATTGGATAAATAGTAGAAAAATTTTTAAATTTCCCCGCCATGCAACCGTTAAGTAAACGCACTGAAACTTTTACCGATTCCGTTATCCGCCGAATGACCCGCATTGCAAATGCTTGCGGGGCTATTAACTTGTCGCAGGGGTTCCCTGATTTTGACCCGCCTGAGGCGCTCACGAAGCGTCTTTCGGAAGTGGCTTTGACGGGTCCGCACCAGTATGCGATTACGTTTGGCGCGCAGAATTTCCGCGAGGCGCTGAGCGATAAGCAGTTCCATTTTAGCGGGCTGCGTTACGATCCGCAAAAAGAGATAGTGATTACTTGCGGCAGTACCGAAGCGATGATGGCTTCGATGATGTCGGTCTGCAATTCGGGCGATAAAGTGGTTTTGTTCTCGCCGTTCTATGAGAACTATTCCGCCGATACGATTTTGTGCGGAGCGACTCCGGTTTATGTGCCGCTTTCGCCGGTGGACTTGAGCTTTGATGCAAATGTACTCGAAAGCGCGATGGCGCAGCCTGGCGTGAAGGCGCTTGTGCTTTGCAATCCGGCAAACCCGAGCGGTAAGGTCTTTACGCACGAAGAACTTTCGATTATCGCATCGCTTGCTATCAAGTACGACTTGTATGTGATTACGGATGAGGTCTACGAGCATATCGTTTACGCTCCGCATCGCCATACTTACATCGCAACGCTTCCGGGAATGTTCGAACGCACGATTGAATGTAGCAGCTTGAGCAAGACTTACTCGATTACGGGCTGGCGCTTGGGCTATGTGCTTGCGGCGGAACCGGTTATGGAACGCATCAAGAAGGTTCATGACTTTTTGACGGTTGGTGCTGCGGCTCCGTTGATGGAGGCTGCTGTGACGGCGCTCCGTTTTGACGACTCGTATTATACGGGTTTGCAGGCGCATTACACGCACATGAAGGATGTGTTTACGAACGGACTCCGCAATCTCGGGTTGCATTTTACCGAACCGCAAGGTGCTTACTTTGTACTGATTGATGTTTCGGAATTCGGATACGGTCGCCGCGAATCTTGTGGCAATTCGAAATGCGCGGCTGGCTCATTGCCCGATGAACAATTCTGCATTGATATGGCGCAGAAGGTGGGTGTTGCAGCTGTTCCGGGCTCGAGCTTCTTCCGTGAACCGGTGGACCATCTCGTGCGTTTGCACTTCGCGAAGAAAGATGAAACGCTTTACGAAGCACTCAATCGCTTGGAAAATTTGAAAAAGTTGAAACGATAGCTTGTGTGAATTAATTTGTAATTGAAAGGTGTGGCGGAATGCTGCTCCTTTTTTAGTTATAAATAAATTGTATCATCAGTAATGAAATAATAGTATTGGACAAAAGCCTCCGCAGAATCTAATATTGTGCCAACAAAAAAACAACTTAACAACGGAGGAATCAATGAATATCTTTAAAAAATATACGAAACTTTCGACTATTATTTTAGCTTCTATCCTTTCACTTTCTGCATGTTCTGATGACGATTCAAATTCTGTTGCAGCATCCTCCGAAGATCATGAAAACCATTCTACGGAAGAACACTCCGGTTCTGGCGAAACGCATTCCGGTGCTGCCGATGAACATTCCCATCACGCAACGGAATCTGGTGACCATAAATCTGCATCAAGTGGCTTGACACTTGGCGATGAAAATATTAAAGATGGTATCATCTTCTTGCAAGATACGACGATTGAAGGCGTCTTGACGGTGAATACGTCAACGCCGGGCGCAACGGTGCTTAAAAACGTCAAGGTCACAGGCAATTTGTTGATTAAGCGCTCTGGCCGCGTCGATTTCTCGGGTAGTGCCGATGTGGTTCATGTGGGTAGCAGCAATACGGATGTCTATGCCTTTGATGATGTTGCTCTGGTAAATGGTCATCATTTTATGGGCAAGAACAATACCTTTACGACCAAGAGATTCTCGGATTATCAGGAAGTGGATTGGACTGAAAAGGCGGCTCACCTGTCTACGGGAATTCATTTATCTTACACGGTCTCAGGTGACGAAAAGGGAACTCCTGTTGTCTTGATTCACGGTCTTGCTGATGGACGCGTTTCTTGGTCGCAGGTGGCTCCACAGCTTGCCAAGAAGGGCTATCGTGTATATGTTCCTGAATTGCGAGGCAACGGAAAGACGGACAAGCCAATTGAAGAATCGGCGTATTCAATCAAGGAATTGGCAAAGGATATCGCAGCTTTTATCGATAAGCTTGAATTGAACAAACCGCATATTGTTGGACATTCTTTTGGTTCATTTGTGGCGCAGGAATTGTCTATTTCGTATGCGGATAAAATCGGTTCCATCACATTGATTGGCTCGGCGGCCTCTGTGGATAAGAAAAATGCTACGATTGATTGGCTCTTGAACGGAACGGATGATAAATTATTCGATGGCGTTTATGCTTATGATTCAACGCAAAAGCTTCCTGATACATTCTATGAAAAGTGGGGCAATAGCACGAATCCGGATAAGGATTTCCAGACCGCACACTTGGAACATTTGCATCAAGTCCCTTATTATGCTTGGAAATTCCTTGTCAAAAACTTTGTAGCTGTTGACAATGCAAAGCGCCTTTCTTCGATTTCTTCGAATGTGCAAATTATTTGGGGCTCAAAAGACGCTTTGTTTAACGAAAAGTCTCAGAAAATTTTGCAGGAAGGCCTTTCTAAGGCAAAGAAAGTCGTGTTCCGTGAAGTCAAAGATGCGGACCATAATACACATTGGGGCTCCAAAGCCGATGTAGAAACTGTGACGGACTACATCGACAACTTTATCAAAGGCGACAAGTAATTAATCATTATTGGGAGGAGCGTCTGTAAAAAGGATGCTCCTTTATTTTATGAATAAAAGAATTTTATCATGCGTTTTATTGTCTGCGGGTGTTGCTTTTGCTGAGGCTCAGCCTAAACTGGACCTTTCTGGGATGGTGATGGTCCACGCTTATGCCGATTGGAATACGGATGAGCCTAAGGTTACGCACCGTTTTGAATCTATGCTTGATTTAGATTTTGACTTTCACTACAATGAACGTTGGTCTGCATGGCTTGAAATCGAAGCGATGGGAATGGCGATGAACGGGATGGATGGTATGGAAAACATGGAGGGGATGGACATGGGCGATGGCTCGACCATGGATCCGGTCAGCCCTGCAGTTGTTTTTAACGGGGCGTACATTCAGTACACTCGCTCGGAACGAACTTTCTTTCGCATCGGTGACTTGAAATTTTTTGAAGGTATTTTCCAGAACTATTATGATTTTGGAGACCCTCGCGATGATGCGGCGGGCATATCGCAAAAGACGATTCGCGGGCTAGAATTCCAATGGAGTGGCTTGCAACTCGATGTCGGTTTTGGAACTGCTAGTAATGACCAAAGTTGCTATTACCATTTTATGTTTGGCGAGTACATGGGGATGGATTGTAAGGATGGGTATACGTATGAAATCCATGCGGCTTATAGCTTTGAATTTAATGATCAAGTGATTCGCCCGTATTTCGATTACAAGAGCTACCAGCGTAAAGACTACAATGAACTTTATGCAGGCTTGGATGTATCGCTATCTTTGGGAAACTTTGCTTTCCACGGGGTGTACGGATTTCATTCGGTATTCCTCGCAAGTGACGATGCTGTCTCGAACCACGTCTTGCTTGCAGAACCGTCGTTTGAAATTTCGAGATTGTGCATAGTGGGCTCTTTGTTCTATGCGTTCATCGATGACCCTGTTCGTACAAGTCTAGAAATTACCTCGCGTCCGGAATACTTTTTTGCTTTCATTGAACCGAGTGTTGCCGTGAATGAGTTCTGGACTATCGGGCTTCCGCTGGAATTGCATACAAATACATTAGATAAAAAGGACGACTTAGGCTCTGTACGCGTGGGTGGGCGATTCTACTTCAATGTGCCTGATTTCAAAATTGATATAATCTCGATGTTGCTTGTCGATATCCCGTATGGCGATGATTGGCCGTCCGAAGGGAATAAGAATGATCCTTCCTTTATTTTTGGTGTAGAAGCGATGTTTGACTTCTAGGAGCTCATATGAAAAAGATTGTATTACTTTGTATTTTGCTGAGTTCCCTTGCGATGGCTCGTTTTGATTGCTGTGCTCGCAAACGCGCAACTGTCAAAAAAGAGGAAACGTCATTGACGTTTTCGGTGGGTGTAGTTCGCGCAGAAGATGAGTCCCTGCTGAAGAAGGCTTCATCTTCGCTAGCCAAGGAATCTATCACGTTACAGATAAAAAAGTGGGATACTCAGGAGCATGCCAACGAGGCGCTTGCCAAAGGCTTTGTCGATGGCTTGTATATCGATAGCCTTTGGTTTAACTCGGATTCAGATAAGAAAGAAGTTCTCTTGAGGCTGAAAAAAGAAATAGGAAAGTAAAATCGGCTGTCGCGCGGTCTTTGATTTTTTCTATCTTTGCCAAGCTATGGTTGATGCTATTTTAAATAGGTTCTATAAACCTTCGAAATTCAAGAAGAACGGGGACGTGAAGGATGTGCTCGTGGTGGCACTCCCGATGCTTCTGTCGATGTCGTTTGACACGTTCATGACGTTCATCGATCGCTTGTTCCTCTCGAAGCTTGGCCCTGCCGAAATGAATGCGGCGCTTGGGGCGGGGGCGGTGCAGCTTGCGCTCACGATGTTTTTTACGGGAGCGATTAGCTATACGACGGCAATGGTGGCGCAACGCCTGGGTGGCAAGAAACGCTGGGATTGTGCCCGCGTGTTCATGCAGTCGGTGTACTTGTCGCTGATTTCTGTGCCGCTTTTGTACCTCACGATTCCACTGGGGCATTTTGCGTTTGGACTGGAACATTTGCCGGCCGACCAGCTTGAATACCAGAAGACGTATTTCAATATTTTGATGTTTGGCGGTATCATCAACTTGGTGCGCAATGCTGCGCCGTGTTTCTTTAGCGGTATCGGTGAAACGAAAATTGTGATGAAGGCCGCTTTTGTCGGGATGCTCGTGAATGTGGCCTGTAACTTTGTGCTGATTTACGGCTACGGTCCGATTCCTGCGATGGGCGTTGCGGGCGCTGCTTATGGCACGCTTATTGGCAATGTGGTTTCTACGGTGATTCTGTTTGCGAAGTTCTTTAGCAATAGTTGCCATCGTCGGTTCCGCACGCGTTTTGCGTTCGCGTTTAGCTGGCCTTTGACCCGTGAACTTTTGCAAAAAGGAATCCCGTCTGGCGTCGAGATGTTCTTGAACATGGCGGCGTTCCAGTCGTTGATTTTGATGTTCCATGCGCTAGGGCCTGAGGCGGCGACCGCATCTTCGATCATGTTTAACTGGGACTTGGTGGCGTATGTGCCGCTGATGGGGCTGGAGGTCGCGTCGACGAGTTTGGTGGGGCGCTATGTGGGCGCCAAGAATGCCGCTGCGGCAACGCGTTCGACTTATTCTGGGCTTAAGCTCGGCTGGGGCTATTCCCTGGTAATGGGGATTTTCTTCATCTTCTTGCCGGGAGTGCTGACGGACATTTTCAAGCCGGATGTTGCCGAGGCAACGGAAAGTGCGCTTGCGATTTTTAATGCGGCTCGCCCGATGAGCATGTTCATGTTGCGGATTGCGACGTTCTACATTTTTGTTGAAGTCTTGCTCGTGATTTATGCGGGTGCGCTTCGCGGTGCGGGCGATACGGTTTGGGTGATGTTCGCTTGCGGTATCATGAACTGGTTCGTGGCGATTGCCTTGTACATCGTGGCTTACGTCTTCCATCTGCCGGCCCATTACGCCTGGATTGTCGTGGTTACCGTTTATGGCACGGCTCCGCTGATTTTCTGGCGTCGCTGGAAGAGCGGAAAATGGCGCAGACACGTGATGAACGCTAAGTAAAGCTCAAAAATCGTAGATTCGGGGCTTTTTTACAACTTTTAACTAGGCTTATCGAAGTGCTGTAGGTATATTTATAAGACCTGCGGCATTTTTGTTTTTGGTGTGGGCTATTTTTGCAGAGGTCGTGGGTGAGGATTGGATTTGGATATGAAGAAAAATCACGTCATTGCGGGCTTCGTTGCGCTCTCATCTATCGCTTTTGCTGCCCCGCCGTCTAACTTTAGCGGCTGGGATCTCGTTTTTGAAGATAACTTTGACGGCACTTCGCTTGACACGAAAAAGTGGAACTCGACGTACAACTGGGGCCCGACGCATAACCATCGCGCCTACTGCGCCAAAGAAAACGTGATTGTATCCGATGGTACACTCAAACTCAAGGGCGAAAAGAAGACGCATCCTGATGCCAAAGGACGAAAGGCCAAATTCAACAACAAGGAAATCCCGGTCGATTACACTTCGGGTGCGATTGACACAAAGGGAAAATTTGAAGTCAAGTACGGCTATATCGAAGGCCGTTTCAAGGTTCCATGGCAAAAGGGAACTTGGCCCGCGTTCTGGACGTTGCAGGATGGCTGGCCTCCAGAAATTGACATTTTGGAAATCCCTGCATCGCGCAAGCAGCACCATTACTATTTGCATTACACCGACCCGAGCTGGTACAACAGTCATGGCTCGGCGTGGGATCACGAAGCCTCATTTGGTGGACATAAAGATGACAATGTGGACCGCTCGGCAGACTTTCACACGTATGCTGTGGAATGGGACGAGTCTACGCTCAGCTTCTATTTTGACGACAAAAAGTTTGCAAGTTACAACCGCCCGACTGAAATCAAACAGCTTTCGGCGCAGTACATTATCGTGAATTTGGCAATTGGCGGCTGGGCGGGCGATGATATTGAAATCACGTCGGACAAGCCTGCGTATTTCGAAGCGGACTGGGTGCGTGTATGGCAGGCGAAACCAGCAAAGCCCGATACCGTGCGCATTATGTCGATGAATTTTGGTACATGCATGACGCGAACTGCCGAGGACAAGCTTGCACTTGGCGATTGCAGCGGCGATAATGCGATTGCGACGATAACTCCGCTTTCTTCGACGACTTACCGCATCAATTTTGGCGATATCTCGCTAGATACGCCGAATGAGTCAACTGATGCGGGTGTGACGATGGGCCTTTACAAGTGGAACGGCGGCGGGCATCAAAAGGTGGTTATGGAAAAGCAATCCGGCTACGAGGGCTCCGTGGTGCGCATGAAAATGCAACACAGCAATATGTATCTGCGTGCAACGACGGATGGCGAACGCGTGGTGCAAAGCTGGGCTGATGACTGGGAATGGAACCAAATGTGGCGCTTGCTCAAGTCAGGTGATGAAATCCCGACGAAGGACCCGTCTGTTGGTATCCACGGAAACGCACGGACGCCCACTCCTGTTTACGGAAGCAAGGTTTTCCGCAAGAACGGGATGCTGTATGTCCAGTTTGGCGACGAAAACGACTCTAAACATACGATTCGAACATACGATTTTAATGGACGTTTGTTAAAATAATGTTATATTAAAAGTATGATGCGTTTTGTTTGTTTATTAGTTGTCCTTTTGTTGACTTCCTGTACGATTGTCCAGGATCCGGAAAAAGAAAAAATATACGATATCCGTTCGCTTTCGACGAGGCTCACGCCGGCTCCTGAATTTCGTGGGGCGGGTATGTTCGTCGATGGCCAGTCTACCATATTGGAGGGAAATTTGGCTTTTCGCAAGGAGCTGAATTCTTCGACCGTAAAAGATAAAAGTACAAAGGATTTAAAGGATAACTATAATCAAAGGTTCGATTTGGGGAACCCTCCTGTTGAAGGGTCTATCAGCTTGTTGGCAAAAAGCCAGTCGATTTTGTTTAAGTTTACGGCTGGCGTAGACGAAAACTTTTTCTTGGGGCTCTCCTTGGGTGCCAATACGAAGTATTTTGAAACTGGATTGTTTGTGTTTGACAGAATGGGGAGCAGAACCTATAACTTTGACGGAATCATGAATGAACGGACCACGTATTATGCTGGAGAGGATGGTTCTGGTTTGTCTTTTTGTTTTTGGGATAAATCCCTGTGTCAGATTGATTCTGTAGTGGAAAGGACTTATTCAGACCAATATGAAGAATACCTTGTGACGCATCAGCTTGGTGCTGGATTTTTCCTTTCGTTCTTTTTGAAGGATCTGGTGCTGGAGTATAGCGGCAGTTTCTATTCTTCAGCGATAACGGAAGATCCTGATATTGAAGGGCTTGATTTTGAAGATCGTGCTCCTGTTGTTACGACACAGCGCTTTTCCATTGGGTACAACATCACTCCGAATGTCTCAGCCCGCAGTGGTGCCATCTACACGTCAGGCAGTTTTGAAGGCTCGTATTGGGCTTTCTTTGCGGGAATGTCGTTTAGACTGTTCTTGTGATGTTTACAGGACTTAGCCGAGTTCGACTTCTTCAAAGCGGAATTTCTGTTTGACATCCGGGTATTTCTCGTGATCGACTTCGCTTAGGAACATCGATTTTTCACGAAGCCAGACTGTTTTGTCGCCGTAAAGGGCGCGGTAGATGACGTATTCGTCTTCGCTTTCGGAATGCTTGGCGGTGCCTTCAACGATGTAGTAGCGGTTTTTGAAGTGCCTGTATATGCCGTGAATCTTGAGTTCTCTTTGTTCCATAAAATTTTTTTTCCTGAACTTTTTTGGCTAGTGATTTACAATTTCTTGTAGTTTGTTACAATTCGTGAAAGTCTCTTTTACGCCACGCGTAATTTTTTGAAATGCAAAAAAATATTTGTTTTGTAATTTACCTTATTTAGTGCGAATTCGCAAGAGCTTTTGTTATATTGCCTTGTGTAAGCCTCAAGAAATGGCTTCGGGAGTAATAAATGATTTCTTTGAACGACTACCTGTTTTCTGGAAATACGGTGCTGAAAATTTTGCATCAATACTCGAATGACCTCAGAAACAGTGCCAAGGAATCGAAAAATAGCGTTGACCTTGCACATTCAAATTTTCTGATTCAGATTATTGAATTGCTGGAACACAACGACTTCTTGACCTCGCAGTCCCAAAGAATCAAGGAATTCTACAAGTACATGACAAGGGAATATCCCTTCCTTGCCTTTACGTTCAAGGGACGCATCAAGTCCTTGATTCGTGCCGAAGAAAAATTCAATGGATACATTCTTGAATTTATCTACAACTATTATCAAAAAAATGGAGTGTTTCCGTCCGAAGCTGAAATCAAAAGTAAGCTGAACTTTCGCGATTTGATTGCCTATCGCATCGTGATTTCTATGCCCGCTTGCCACATCAAGAAGGGCGAAGACCGCACTGAAGTCGAACGAAAATACCTCTACGAAATTGCGAATGTGATGCCGGAATTTTTGGAAGAGCGCGGCTTTACTCCGGAAATCTCCCGGCACAAGGATGGTGGTCATTGCGATTTGCTAAAAGAGGCCGTTCAGCCGTATTACCATGACTCCGTGGCAACTCCGCGAAGCTCTGGTTACCAATCTTTGCACATAACGATGTATGACAATCTTGCCCGTTGCTACACGGAAGTGCAACTTAGAACAAAGGATATGGACGACTTTGCTGAAATCGGCGAGGCCAATCACTTCGGTTATGAAAAAACGCAAGAAACGCGACGCTCCAAGCACGACCAGATTCCGAGCGGCGAGTGCGTGTACTTTGACGATGCTTATGAGCGTCTGACGAAATTGCAGGAACTTGAACTTTCGAAGCTGGATGTGAACATGTTCAAGGCCATCAACAATCAATTGATTAACGATGGTTGCGGACTTTTCAGAGGACGCCAAATTTTGCCGTTCGAACACCTGTCGAGATTCCAGAACGACTTGATTGATTAGCGTTCTGGTATGATAGGCTTTCGTTAGTTGTTGCTATAGATAAATTCTACTTCACTGTTATTTTTTGCATTTGCGTTCCGCTTGCAGTTTCTATGCGCACAATGAAATTGCCTCTGCCGAGTACTTCGCTTGCAATGCGGATGTTTCCGCGGGCGATGGCGTGCATTCGCAGTACGCTTTGCCCGAGACTGTTGAACACGTTTATACGGCGCACTTTCCCTGAACCGTTGTCGATAAACCAGTTGCCGTTTTCATGGTGCAGCAGGTTCCCTGTGAGTGCGCTTCTCGTGGGGGCTATGGCGTCGATTTGTTTTGGCGTAGTCGTAGTGAGTAGCACCGCGGTGATGGATTTTGCAGGGAGCGTCATCTTGAATCTGTTTATGCTGTAGCCCGTCGCAGGGGTTGTTTCGCCTTGCGTTTTTGCTTCTACTGCATTTTCTTTCAAGGCGTTGCTTGTGTGCGAAACGAATGTCTCGCCCTTGAGATTCTGCAAGGTGAGCGTTTTAACCGTTCCGTCGGAGGCAAAGTTCGCAAGATTGAGGTCTATATCTTGTGCGTCTTTTTCGGCTCGGTTTACAAAAATCACTGTGAGCGAATCGCCCTTGTTGCTGATGGAACTGTAGGCGGACACCAGCGAGTCATTGCTGGAGGTGGACTGCACGCGGTTCGGATGGCCGTAGCGGCTGAACAGGTGCACCGTTTCGTACATACCGTCGCCCCAGGTCCACGGGGTGAAAATCTCCACACCGTTATCTTGCATGGTGCCAAGGAATGACGCGTAAATGAGTGCTGTCACCATGGGGTCGTTGTCGATGATGCTTGTTTCGGTGATGCCGAGCGTAATGCCGTGATCCTTGCCGAAATATTTTTCGAGCCAGTCGTTGATACGCTTGAAGATGTATTCCTTTTGGTTGTCGTTGTCCCAGCCTCCGTTCACCATCTTGATCCCGTTTGCTCCGGGATAGTTATAGGTGGTGTCGAATAGAACTCGATGCCAGTTCACGCGCGATTCGTAATCTTTTTCACTCGGATACCAGTGAATGTCGAAAACATCGAGAAGACGTGTGCCAGAGGACTTTTGCGCCTCGGCAACTTTCATGATGAAGTATTCTAGCCAGCAGTAATCGCGATCGGGGCCTTTGGGTCTATCCTGTTTGTTGTACGAGGACACGGAGCACCAGAACCATTCGTTTGCGACCACCGGGCCGGTGAGCTTGATGTCGCCCCAGGCGGCGCGGGCCTTCTTGGCGACATCGATGTAGCGTTCAACGAGAAAGTCTCCCGTGACAGGCAAATCCAGGTCGGAATGCGTGCCGCGCCAGATTTCCATTTCGTTGTCCATGCTCCAGTACTTGAAACGGCTCATGTCGAACTTAAGTTCGTCTTTCCAGTGCGGGATAATCGCGACGGTCGAGTCGGCTGGCCATTCCATATTGTAGAGCGATGGGTCGCCTGCCTTGATGAGTGTCTTGCCGTCTTCTGAAACTTCGCCGCCGCCCGCGAGGTCGAATGTCTGCGACGGATAAGAGCCGTGTTCCTGATACCAGTTCCAGTCGGGGAAATTGTATTCGGTGCTGCTTGCTGCATAGCCTGTGAGCTGGAAGGCGTACATCGCGTCGACTCCCGGCATGTTGTCGAGTACCTTTTGTGCGGTAATCGCCCAATCGTGCGAATACACGTTGTTATACCAGTCGGGGTGAACTGTCATTTTATGACGCCAATTGTAGCGCGTGGCGTTGTTGCCGTTGTTCGCTCGC
This sequence comes from Fibrobacter succinogenes, assembly GCA_902779055.1. Lineage (GTDB taxonomy): Bacteria > Fibrobacterota > Fibrobacteria > Fibrobacterales > Fibrobacteraceae > Fibrobacter > Fibrobacter succinogenes_K. The sequence goes on from CACZAD010000014.1 coordinate 32,448, forward strand.
AACATGTGGATGCCTGCTTCGAGCATCTGGTTGATGAAGGCAGACTCTTCTTCGGTCACCTCAGTGTCGCCATCGCTGATTTTGTCGATGTTTCGCCCGTAAAGGTACGGCGAAATTTTCTTGATGCCCGCATTTGCATCAACGGTAATGTCGATGGCCAATGTGGGGGAGATTGCAAATAGCGTGCCGAATGCAGCCACTGTGAAAAAATTTGAATATCCCATAAACAACGCCTTTTAAATGGTCCCTGCGGAACGGTTTTCTTGTAAATATATACTCAAAATATGGTTTGGCGAAAATTAAATAAACGCCTGTGGACATTTGTGACTACAGGCGCATTTTTAGGGATGGGCGTTTTTTTTACAGAGATTCCGCCTTTTTAGGACTTTTGCGCAATTCTTGCGCTGTGGGTTTGGGGTACCTATAAAAACGTGGTTTGGCGTGGATTTATAGGTACCCGGTTGTGAAAATTGCTGTTCAAAAGTTGCAAAAACTTTAAAATAAAAAACTCCTCACGTTTGTGAGGAGTCCTTGAAATTTTTTGCGTTTGAATGTTGTTTTGACTTTTAATGAACTCGCTTACTTGCTTTCTTTGCGCTTGTTGCAATAGCGATTTCGCCATTCCTTGAGCTTCTGCACGCCGTCAGTGGACCAGAGCGCCCAGGCAATCAATACCGGCTGGAAGAACAGGCGGATGAATCGGGCCTGGTCAGTGTCAAGTCCGAATGCGTTGATGCCGTTCACGTACTGGCTGATGTTGCCCGGGAAAATAGCAACGTAGAACAGCGCAAGCAGTACGCCAACCGTACCCTTGTGCTTGTACAAGAATATCATACTGAGGCCGAGCAAAATCTCGACGACGCCCGAGGCCAATACCACGAAATCCAGGAATCCCGGATTCTGCGGAAACCATGATGGAACCTGCGCCAGGAATTCTTGCCTAGCGATGGTCAAGTGACTGATACCTGCATAGGTCATAAATAACCCTAGCAGACCCCTACAAAACATTTTTAAGTATTTCATACTTTTAATATAGGATAAAAAGGGCGGAAAAGTCAAAAAATTTTTTTGCCACGAATGAGTGCTAAAAGGCTAACGTTAAACTGAAATTTCTATTTCAAACAGTTGGTTCGCAAGCCCGACCGTTGGTTCGAAATCGGCAATCTTCTTGAACCCGTATTTTTCGTATAGGCCGTGGTGCTCGCTTTTGAGATAAACTTTTTTGTAGCCGAGCCTTTGGGCGTAATCAAGCGCGCTGCAACTGAATTTCGCAGGAATGTTCCCGTTCTCCTCGAGAACGCAAAAGCCGACAACATCTTCACCGTGTACAGCAACGAAAACTTTTTCCCAGTCTAGGAAATCGTTCTTTGACATTCGCTCGGCTAAACGACGCCCCGGCTGCCATGGGCAATCTTTCGCGAAAGCGCGGGTCTTTTCCCACCACGGATCATCTTTGCTAATCGCGATTATCATTGCTTTACCTCAGCTTTTAAAGAATCCCTATAGGACTTAACTAAACAAGATAAATCTCTTTTAGGACAATATACCACTTTTTCAAAGGTATAGTTTTACCTCTGCCCCAAAAGAGCCCCTATAAGACCATAACCTTGATTAGAGCGTCAAATTTTTGGCCATCTATGGTTGCGTTGATGAAACTTGCCATGGGGTATTGACTTTCCTTGTGAAAAATGGTATATTATGGGTATAACAATTGGCCTGTGAAGCGAGAACCGTGATTCGTTTGAGTGGAGCAGGTAGCCGGGTGTTTATCACGGAAAAACATACCGCCTCCATTTACCTCCTGAAAATACATGATCCTTTCCCCAGCGCGTGACTGCTTTTAAAACCAGTCCAAATGGTAAATTCTCTGAATACGCCTGAATTTGTAGTTTTACCTCAGCTCATAAAGAGCCCCTATAAGACCTACTTTTTGAATATACCTTTATTTATGCGGGTTCGCAAGCGGTTTGACGCTGAAAAAATCAGAAGAATTGGATAGATTCTTGGCTTTTGGGCCATTTTTTTTGGAGCCCTGGTGCTGCCGAAATGACTGTAGATTTCCAGGAATTCCCTGTCGGAGACGCTCAGCAGGCAGACTGTGGAGCGGGGCTCGATTATATTGGCGATTCGTCGTCGGACGGCATTGTGCCTTTATTGCGCCGTGGATTCCGTAATCCCCGATGCTTCAGGGTGGCCACTGGATGCGGATTTCTTGAAGAAGATGAAACTCTGGTGGTTTGAAACTAGCGGCGTGCCCCTTGGCCGGGAATACACATTTACTTATATTACAATCGTAATTCGATAATCCTCGCGACAGTCGACATAGACCATTTGGTCCGTACGTGCATTCGCGGCGGGGCCCATCAACCTTCTTGACGGTCCTGTTGGATAGCTGGTAGGAACACGACCTACTCGAGTTCACTCGAAAGAGTGGCAAGTAACGCCGGGGAAAGCCCCCGCCAACAGAATTGCAAGATTATCCCATTCCACGCAAATCGTGGAAACTCCATTACAAAACAAAAAAGAACGGGCGTATAGTGCATTGTTTATACGGTGTATTCGCACCGTTGTGCAACCATTTTTAAGAGGATATCTATGTCGAAAAAATCTATCAACATCTTGGACAAGGATTACATTCACTGGGTCAAGGAACTTTCTTCTCGTTATCGCAAGAGCCAGATCAAGGCTGCGGTAAAGGTAAATAGTGAAATGCTGCGCTACTACTGGGAATTGGGGCGCGATATTGTGACCAAGCAGGCTGAAAATAAATATGGGAGCAACTTTTATGGTACGCTTAGTACTGATTTAAAGAAAGCAATCCCTAACGCCGAAGGGCTGTCTCCATCGAATATTCGCTATTCTAAAAGGTTTTTCCAACTATATAGTCCTGTCTTGGAAAATCTTCAGCAGGTTGCTGAAAAATCTCAAAGTCCTTTAGAACGACTTGAATCTACATTATTCTCTGTTCCGTGGGGGCACCACATGCTGCTCATCGATAAGTGCTCAGGCGCCCCACAAAAGGCCCTGTTTTTTGCCCGCCAGACGATAGAAAATGGCTGGAGCCGTTCGTCCCTTCTGAATGCGCTTTCTACCGATCTTTACGAGCGCCAGGGAAAGGCTTTGACGAATTTTGAACGGACTCTCCCTGCCGAAACAAGCGATTTGGCTCAAGAACTGACGAAAGATCCTTACAATTTCGCGTTTACGGGTATTACGGGTCGCTACAACGAAAAACTGCTGAAAGATAGCCTGCTGAACAACATTACCCGTTTTCTTGTGGAATTGGGCACGGGCTTTGCCTATGTCGGCAGAGAATATGGCATTATGGTGGGCGAAAGGGAGAAGTTCATGGATTTGCTTTTTTACAACCTGAATCTCTCTTGCTATGTCGTTGTCGAGGTGAAAATCGGGCGCTTTGAATTTGCCGATATCGGGCAACTGGGCGGATACATGGTGGCATGCAATCACATCCTTAAAAAGGAAGGGCGCGACAACCCGACAATCGGTCTGCTGATTTGCAAGGAAAAGGACAAGGTGCAGGCACAGTACGCACTGGAATCAAGTACGCAACCTATCAGCATTTCGGAATATGAATTGGAAAAATTCTACCCTGAAAAGGTTGAAGGCACAATGCCCTCTATTGAGGAAATTGAGAAAAGATTGTGCGAAGTGCCGCTGTAAAATCTTACGGGTACTTCGCTCCGGGAATGTCCTTCAGAATTTCTTTCCAAAAATCGCGGAATTCCTTTTCGCTGACGGTGCCGCCTGCGGTGAGTAGGCGGTAGTGCTCGCCTTGCCAGACGTAATCGACAGGGGAGGAGCCAAAGCCATTGCGCAGGTAAAAGTCGCGGCGACGATTCCTGCGTTCAAGTTCTTCGGCGTCCTTGGAATCTTCTTCGACTTCGATATCGACAACGATGCGTGTGTCGGGGTGTTGTTCGCGAATGACTTGCAGAATTTGTGAGCCGTACCCGCGGCTGCGCAGTTCTGGAACGACTGCGAAATAGACGATATTCGTAATGCTCCCGTGCGTGATGGAGTTCGAGAACCCGCAGAACTTGGGAGCCGCGGCGTTCTCGCCATTATCCTTGTTAAAAAATGCCCAAAATTCTCGCTTGATTTTATCGTCGAGCAAATGCTTTATTGGAATGCGTTCGTTCGCCGGGAACGCCGATTCGTACAGCGCCTTGACTTGCGGAAACCAGGGGGCATTTCTTGTGACATCGAAAAACTGGAGCATTTGCAGAAAGAATAGGATAATGAGTCTTGTGTGTCAAGTTTGCGAATGTAATCCTGTGTCTTTTAGTATATATTTATTCTTATGAAACTGTTTGACAATGTTTTTATTCCTTTTATCGCAGCACTTGCTTTTGCTGTTGTTGGCTGCAACGAATCACAAAATTTCACGAAAGAATCTGCGGAAAGTAAGTCTGCGGTAAATCTTGAAACTTCTGCGAAAGTGACGATGCCTTCTGCTGCGGTGAACACGCCTGAAGTCGAAGGAACGAAAACTATTGCGCTTGCGAACGGAGCCTCGGTCACCTGGATTCAGGATAACGAGGGTAAAAAGTTTATGCCTCGCGAACTTTTCAGCGATGCTAGCGATTCGCTTTACGAAAGTTTGAATATGCCTGCGGGGCTCCCAGCTTCTGTCAGTACGTTCTTGGTAAAAACGGATGGTAAGTACATCTTGTTTGATGCAGGTCTTGGAGCGTGGGGCGGACAGCTTTTAAAGCGTCTTGATGCTTTGAAAGTGAATCCGGATTCTATCGGTCTTGTTTATTTGACGCATTTCCATGCAGACCACATTGCAGGCCTCGTGAAAAACGGTAGCGCTGGGAAGATGGAAAAGGTCTTTAAGAATGCCGCCGTTTATGCGGGCAAGGTGGAATATGATGCTTGGATGAACGACATTCCGAAAAATGATTTGCAAAAGAACATCAAGGCTCTTTATAAGGATAGTCTTCATTTGTTTGCGTTTGGAGACAGCCTCCCGCATGGCGTGCTTGCGATGGATGCCGTTGGCCACACGCCGGGACACACCGCCTTCCAAATTTCAAATCTGCTCGTAATCGGAGATTTGATGCACGGCTACGCTTTGCAAAAGTTCCATCCTGAAATCAATTCCAATTACGACATGGACAAGGCGAAATCTGCTGCAAGCCGCAAACGCATTATGCAATACGCTCGCGATAACAAACTCCTGATGGCCGGAATGCACTTGCCGCCTCCCGGATTCGCGGAGTAAAGGCTGTTCACTTGAAAAGAACAGGAATGTATATTTATCCTTATGAAATTGTTTGAAGATAAAGTGGTCGTGGTGACGGGTGGGGCGCACGGAATAGGTGCTTCCATTGTGAGTGAATTCGAAAAAGAGGGAGCGAAGGTCGCGTTCATTGATATCCGCGAGAATTCCTGCTTTGTCGGGGACCTTTCTAAGAAGGATGTCCTTGAAAAATTTGCGCAGTTCGTTATCGAAAAATACGGGCGCGTGGATGTGCTGGTGAATAACGCGCTCCCGTTGATGAAGGGAATAGACGAATGTAGCTATGAGGAATTCTGCTATGCACTCGCTGTCGGCGTGACCGCTCCGTTCTACCTTGCAAAACTTTTCGCGCCGCATTTTGCAAAGGGCGCGAGCATTATAAATATATCGTCATCTCGCGACCGTATGAGCCAACCGCAAACGGAAAGCTATACGGCGGCGAAGGGCGGGATTGCGGCGCTTACCCATGCGCTGGCCGTGAGTTTTGCGGGCCGCGTTCGCGTGAATTCCATTTCACCGGGCTGGATCGATACGGATTTCAAAACCTACGAAGGCTCCGATGCCATTCAGCAGCCTGCGGGTCGTGTCGGTAACCCGCTCGACATTGCGAATATGGTGCTTTATCTTGCGAGCGACAAGGCCGGATTCATCACCGGTGAAAATATCTGCATCGACGGCGGCATGACCCGCCAGATGATTTACCACAACGACTGCGGCTGGAAATTGGATGTATAGCGGAATTTCCTAGGACGCTTAAGTTCTAATTCAGGGGCGTTTCTCGAATACAATCTTGCTGAATGTTTTGTAGTGGTCGGTGGTGTAATAAATGTTGCAACCGCTACTATAGACTAGGCGGTTTGTGCCGCGATTGTTGCCGAAGTAATCGACATCGGCTTCGTAGTAATACGCTGTCGGAAGTCTTCCTTCGCGATTGTCGAAGTAGTCGCCGCCGATCATCACGCCGAGCGTTGTATGCGGATTGAAATTCCATTTCACAAATGTTTTGCCGGTCTTTTGTTCGTAAAGCTTTTTACCCTCGCTTTTGGTTACATAATAGGAAGGCAGACGGTCATTGTCGCAGATGTACTTTGCAATATGGAGTCTTGATGTGTATTCCTTTTCGGCGGGATTTTCTTTTAATAGGCAGACTTTTTTCTTGCGGGGGGCATCATCGGGGGTTGTGTAAACTACGTATATGTCGAATGCGAATGCCAACGCGATGCATATCGCGACTATCACAGCAATCTTGGATTTTTTCGCCTTGCGATAATTTTTGCGCACCGGGGAGGTTACTTGCTCGTCTCGTGAGGCAACACCATCGAGAATTCCTTTTTCAATTTTTGCACCTTTCTCGTTTTTGCCGAAACTGCAAATGATGATGGTGTCTCCGACTTTAGGCGGTCTTATGGGATGCCCTAAGGCTGAAATATGGACAAAGTATTTTATTCCGTTTGCGGTTGCAAAACCGAATACTTTTTCTTCGTCCCATTGCGTGACGGTAGCTTTGTTTGTGATGGGCATGGTAAAATCTTTAGTTGCTGGTAATTGCTTTTTAAATGTAAAAAAGAAGCTTTACCGATGAATCCGGGGTGTTAGGGGCGGAGCCCCTAGGAGTAGGGGTGATGGAAGACCCGGCGTGCCGGGGCTGCAATCAGGGGGAGGCTTCCCCCTTTAGTCCCTTTTTTTACATTTTCTTGTAATTAGTGGCTAGAAACTAGTAACTTTTTCCATTTTACTTTGCTATCTTTCCGCTTGGAACATTTTACTTAACAGAGGTTCAAAAAAATGAATTATTTCAACTCTATCCCTATGCGTCGCCAACTCGAAGAAATTGGCCACTGCCGTTTCATGGAACATTCTGAATTCAGCCGTGGTGTTGAAGCCCTCAAGGGTAAGAAGATTGTGTTCGTCGGTTGCGGTGCTCAGGGTCTCCATCAGGGTCTCGACCTTCGCGATAGCGGTTTGGATGTTTCCTACACGCTCCGCAAGGAAGCCATCGAACAGAAGCGCCAGTCTTGGAAGAACGCTACTGAAAACGGCTTCAAGGTCGGTACTTATGAAGAAATGATTCCGGATGCAGACCTCGTTTGCAACCTCACACCGGATAAGCAGCACCACAACGTGATCCCGGCTATCATGAAGCTCATGAAGAAGGGCGCAGCTCTCTCTTACAGCCATGGCTTCAACATCGTCGAAGAAGGCCAGGAAATCCGCAAGGACATCACTGTGATCATGGTCGCTCCGAAGGGACCGGGTTCCGAAGTTCGTTCTGAATACCTCCGTGGTTTCGGCATGCCGTGCCTTATCGCTGTCCACCCGGAAAATGACCCTGAAGGCAAGGGCTGGGACTATGCCAAGGCTTACGCCGCTGGTCTCCATGCTGATCGTCCGGGCGTTCTCGAAAGCTCTTTCGTCGCCGAAGTGAAGTCTGACCTTATGGGCGAACAGACCATCCTTTGCGGTATGCTCCAGACCGGTACGATCCTTTGCTACGACAAGATGGTGAAGGAATTCGGTATCGACAAGGCTTACGCTGTGAAGCTTCTCCAGTACGGCTGGGAAACGATTTCCGAAGCACTCAAGCATGGTGGCATCACGAACATGATGGACCGTCTCTCCAACCCGGCTAAGATCCGCGCAACGGAACTTGCTGAAAAGATGAAGAAGATCATGAAGCCGCTCTACCAGGAACATCAGGACAACATCATCTCTGGCAAGTTCTCCAGCACGATGATGGTCGACTGGGAAGCTGGCGACAAGGACCTCCTCAAGTGGCGTGGCGAAACCGGCGAACTCGAATTCGAAAAGGTTGCCGCAACGGACAAGCAGATCACCGAACAGGAATACTTTGACCGTGGTGTTCTCATGACCGCTATGATCAAGGCCGGTGTGGAACTCGCGTTCGAAACCATGTGCTCCGTGGGCATCAAGCCGATGAGCGCTTACTACGAATCCCTCCACGAAACTCCGCTCATTGCAAACCTCATCGCTCGTAAGAAGCTGTTCGAAATGAACCGCGTCATCAGCGATACCGCAGAATACGGCTGCTACCTCTTTGCTAACAAGTGCGTTCCTCTCCTCGCTGACTTCATGAAGAACGAAGTCAAGAAGGGTGACGTTGGCGATATCTTCAACGAAGGCAATACCAACGCTGTCGATAACGAAGAACTCATCAAGGTGAACAAGAACATCCGTCAGCATCCGGTGGAAGAAGTCGGTGCTTGGCTCCGCGAAAGAATGAGTGGTATGACGAAGGTTGTGTAATCACACCTTTTGGTTGTCATTCCCGCGCAGGCGGGAATCTCCCTTTTAAAATCTCGTCAGGTAATCCCTGGCGGGATTTTTTTTGTATATTAAAGACAAGATAATAAGGAGGAAATAATGAAATTATTTTCAATATTTGGGGTTTTGGCTCTTGCTGTCGGTAGTTTTGCCGCAGATCAGGGAACAAAGGACGATCCGCTCACCATCAGTTCTGTTCAGGAACTTCTTCAGTTCCGCAATGCCGTTTTGGATAGCGGTATGTACAAGGGCGTCAAGTTGAAAAACGGTGGCGAGGGCTTGCATTTCAAGTTGACTGAAGATTTGGACTTGAGTACGGTTTGCGGTCGCGATGTCGGCAACTGGAAGCCGATAGGTCCTTTCGAAGGGAGCTTCGATGGCGCAAACCACAAGATTTCGAACTTGTATATGGACGACTCGCTGGGCAGGGTCGGGAATACGGGATTCTTTGGTCCTGTGTTCAACAATGGCGATGATACGCTCTATTTTAACAATGTCGTTTTCGAGAATGCCTACATCCGCACGTCGGGAATTGCAGGGACGCTTGTTTCGCAGGTGGTGACGGGCAAGGTCGTCTTGCGGAATAATGCTGTCAATCTGAAATTCGAATCTATGAAAGACGAGAATGCCGATCTCCAGTTTGGTGGCTTGATGGGCAATACTGTTGCGGATTGGGTTGGCTTCTATGATAATACAGTGAAGGGCTCCATTAGTGTTTCTTCTGTGAAGCAGCTTGCGGTCGGCGGCATCATGGGCGTGCTTGTGGATCCGGGTGCGCTCGAACGTAATGTGAACGAGGCTGACATTACTGTCGAGGGGAACGGTTATTCTCAGGTGGGTGGCATTGTTGGCGAAATCATTGCTCCCTACACCTTCAAGGACAACGTGAACAAGGGTAAAGTGACGGTCAGTGTTCCTGCGCAATATGCTTTTGTCGGTGGTCTTGTGGGCGTGAATCCGTCGCTCCCTTCTGAAAAAAATGTAGTCGGAAACGTTAATTACGGTAAAGTCGAAGTGTCTGCTTCGTATGCCGCGGTCGGTGGACTTTATGGCTATGTTTCTGGAAACACCAATACGGTTCTCGATAGCTGCATCAATAATGGCGATGTCGTTTATCACGGCAAAGAAAAGCAGGAAAATGTTCAGGTCGGCGGTATCGCTGGTATCTGGGAAGTCAAGCAGGCGAGCCGTATGGAAAACAACGGAAAGATTATCATTGATAATGCGGTAAGTCCCAAAGTTGGCGGTATTGTTGGTTTTGTTCGCCCTGGTGCCACTAGCCTGGACTTGTTCAAGTCCGTGAATGCGGGCGATATTACTGTCAATAACGACGCAGTGGCCAAGGGATGGATCTCGGGTCTTGTCGGGTTGACTGATGTCCTGGAATCTGTTAGCTTGGACAGTTGCGTGAACAAGGGTGACATCTTGATCGAGGGGGCTACAGACAACAAGGTTCTTTTTGTCGCTCCGCTTGCGCTTGTGTCTACGGGTACAAATCTTAATGTCAAAACTAGCTCTAACGAGGGAACTGTTCCTGAAGGCTTTGATGACCGTGTTTCCCTTAAGAATGTTGCACAGGCTCAAAAAATGCGCTTGCAGAATTTGGGTTCTGGCCGTGCGGTTCTTGAAGTCCCCGGCTTGAAACTTTCTGGCCGTGAACAAGTGGAGCTGTTCTCTTACAACGGCAAATGTGTCCCGGTGCAGCAGATGCAATCTGGAAATGTCTTCTATCTCGAAGGTGTTCCTGCGGGTCGCTATATTGTCCGAGTCAGGACTCCGCTTGGAATGCGTTCGTTGCGCGCGACGTTCTAAGCTATCTTTCGCTGATGGGGAACATCGCGAACTCTAGCTGAAAGACCTTGTTGCTGTTCTGCTCATTTAATAGCAAAAGCCCACCGGATGGTGGGCTTTGTGCATTTGGTAATGGCGTTTAGCTACTTCGCTTGAGCTGCCTTGCGGTTCTTTACGAAGACGAACACGCCGAAGGCGATGAGAAGGATTGCTGCGAACAGGCTGACCTTGATGCAGGCGTGGAACGGCTTAGAGCGGTATTCCATACGGACTTCGGACTTGCCCTTCGGAATCTCGACGGCGCGGAGGTCGCCGAATGCCTTGTAGACCTTGGCTTCCTTGCCGTTGACGGTTGCTTTCCAGTAGGGATGGTAGTTGCCGGCGACGACCATGAAGCCTGCGCGGTCGCTTTCGACCTGGAACACCTGCGTGTCCATCTTGGGGCTTGCGATAAGCTTCGCCTTGCCTTGTGCCACTCCGCCTTCGCCCTTGTTTTGCGGTTCTTCGGAGAGGATGACCTTTTCGCGGTATTCGAATCCGTTCTTCAGAGCGTTGATAGCCTGGGCGTCGTCCATCGTGGTCGATTCGCCGTAGATGTAGGCTTCGCCCATGGCGGTCGTGATCGGCATGTAGCTTGTTCCGCGCTGCGTATCAAAGATGATGGCGCCGATGTTCATGAGGTCGAGGAACGGGTGCGGTGCAGTCGGATCGCCTACGTTGATCAAGTAGTTGGCGTTCCCCTGTCCGCCACGGAATTCTCGGTACGTCGAAAGTTCGTTGTCGTGGAAACCGTCGGCGTTACGCAGGTTGTATTGCGGGAAGATGTTTGCTCCGAATGCCTTGTTGCGGCTGAGCGAAAGGACTCGCGGCGTGTTGATGGAATCGGCCTTGTATGGTGCCTTGATGGCGGTGACAATGCCGTTTTTCGGCTGCAGGTATTCGCTTGCGGCAACGTTCTGGATGAATGCACCATTGATGGTCATCAGTTCAAAACCGGCGACAAGGGCGAGGATGCCGACCTTGGCGGGCGTGCTTCCTTTCCACTTGAATACGGCGATGCTCACGCCGATGATGACGAGGATCAAGATGAAGCTCGGGAGGATCTTTGTGGCGGTTGCGTTCATGACGACTGCGTTAAGCGGCTTGAAGTAAGGGGCTGTAACAGGGTCATCGAGCAACTTCTGACCGCTCATGAGGAATACGCCGATCACGGCAAAACCGATGACGACCGCAGCCTGAACTCCTCTTGACGTGCCCGGGAGCTTGGCCTTGAAGGCGTCTACAAAGTTCTTGACGTTGAATTCCTTGCCCTGGTCATCGAGGCTCATCACGCCGAGGCAAGCGGCTGCGTAGGCGAGGCAGACAACAAGGCCGAACGGGCCGATGAACATAGTCCAGTTGAAACGGGCAATCACGACGAGTAAAAGTAGAATGACGAACATCGCTGTTCCGTGCAAGAGCGCGCGACGGTTCTTGGCGGTATTTTCGTCCGGGTCGCTAACCGTGCGGAGTACGGGGCCAGCCATCATCACGAGCAGGAGCGGGAGCCAGAAGAGGGCCATGCCCGGAGCGCGGAAGTTCTTGACGCCCGGCAGAATGTTGTACCAGAGCTTGAAGAGCGGGGAATGGTCGCCCATGCCGTAGCTCAAGGCGACAACGGCACCGAGTCCCCAGAAACTAGCCCAGCGGCGTTTGCCCGGGAGGAACAGGCAGAGGAATCCAAGGAACGTGAGGAGCGCGCCTGCGTTGTTGTGGTCGAGCTTGAAGCTGTTGTGGCCCCAGTAGAACGGGCTCCCCTGGCTTCCGGCTTCGGCCATCTTGCGGTATTCGTTCATCGTCACGTCGACAAAGGAACTGCCCTTGAGGTCGCCGCTTTTTTCGTCCTGTTCGTAGACGTCGACTCCGATGAATCCCGGAATGAGCATCTGCGCCATTTCTTCTTGGTGGAATGACCAGCTCACGGCATGACCGTAATTCGTGTGTTCGCCTTCGCCACGGACGGACTGCGTTGTTGTGTAGAGGTAGGGCGGTACAATCTGGAAGCAGCTGATGGCAAGCCCAAAGGCGAGTGCCGCTGCCGCAAGCCCGATGCGCTTTCCGCGTACGGCAAGCGTATTGCAGTGGAAGGCGGCTTCGTAAAGCGTGTAGAGCCCGGCTCCCCACAAGAACAGGTACGTGAGCTGCAGATGGCTCCCAAGAATCATCCATACGATGCTCAAGGCAAAGACGATGAGGTAGGGGAGGCTTCCGTCACGGACAATCTTTCTTATGGCAAGGAGTGCCAACGGGGCAATCGCAAAGACCATCATCTTTCCGTCGTGGCCACCGTAAATGTAGGTGAAGTATTCCGGCGAAAATGCGTAGAGGAATCCAAGAAGCGTACCCCACCACTTGTTGCCGGTCAAGTTCCAGGCGAGGAGCATCGCGCTTATGAAGGCTACCCAGACGGTCAAGATGAACTTGAAACCGACGGCGCGCGCCGGGTCCATCAAGAACTGCGTCCACACCAGCGGGTGGTAGGCGTCGGCAAACAACGCATCCATCGTCGGGATACCGCCGAGGCGGCTATCGTCCCATTCCGTGAGGACGACGTCGAACGTGCGCAAAATGCGGCTGCCGATGCCGTTCAGCTGGTCGCTGTTGAGCATAAGTTGACTGGAATCGAATGCGAAATTGCGGAAAACAATCAGCAGAATCGCGAAGAAAATTGCGGCCATTGCCACAAAGAATGCAGGCTTCTTGTTTAGAAAATTCATATCAGGAAATATAAAAATACCGCAACAGTTACCTGTTACGGTTTGTTAAATTGTTCGGCTTTGGACGAATGAACTTTCAAAAATTATTCGAGAGTGTTTTCGTCGGTCTTGGCCGTCTTGACCAGGCTGTAGATGCCGAATGCAGAAATGATGCACACTGCTGCAAAGACGATAAACTTGATAAGCTTGCTCATAAGATTCTCCTTGGGAATTTTTTTATAAAGATATTCGTTTTTTGCCAAAAGGTCAAGTGAATTTTTTTGGGGAACTGAGCTTAATCTACTTCAGGACAATTTTTTGCGTGAAATTGACGGCCTTGCCTGCAACACGGACCAAATAAATCCCTGCATCAAGTGTGGCGAGATTGAGCGTCGAGGCCGTGTTGTCGATGGAAACCTTGGCGACGACTTGACCTTGGAGGTTGATGACTTCTGCAGTTGCAGTAGAAACTCCCGTGAATTCTAGCGTGCGGCCGAAAAGATTTGCTCTTGCGGCAGATGTTCCTTGAACCGTCTTGATATTGCTTGTCTTGCAATTGCTGTACGAGTCGATTCTCGAAATGTTGAAGCTGTATTTGCCGTCTTTCGCCTGCATTTTGAATCGGATCGAGGTGAGCTGTTTTGCGGCTTCGATTCCGGACATCTTCTTCTCTCCGATATACCAGGAGGGCTGTGTAAAGTCAGACCATGCAATAATTTTTGTGACTGGTACCGAGGCTTTGGGGAGCAGCGAGTACGCAGGATTTGCTTTGCCGATGGAGGCTTCGACATCTTCACTGAGGCCGAGTTCTATGCTTGGTAGCATTTCAGAGGTGTAGGTGATGCAAATGCCTTCCCAGCTGGAAGCATCTCCTACGGCCGGGGTTCTGTCTGTGGGGGAAGATTCTCCGACAACATTGAATGCCACTCCGGCAAAACCTTGGTATGATAATGTGTCTCTTTTAAGGATTACATCTCCGCAAACACCGTGGCATTGATCGATGATGTCCGAAAGCACGTAATCATCTGTTGCTTCGTAGGATTGTGTTTGTGTCGGCATTATGATTTTAGACTGACCGCCATCTTTGTTGTCGGTGAAGGTGTACCAGTAGCCTGATGTTTCCAGTCCGTTATCAAGCCCCGTTTTTATGAACTCGGTGTCACCGTACCAAGGTTCAAGGGCCAACGCTGTTGAAACAGCACAAAGTGCTGCGGTCAATAAAAGTTTTTTATCCATAAATTTCACTCCTAAATTTATTTGTAATATAGAATAATAAGTGAGGAATGAATTTTTTTTTAAAACAGTCTACTCTTTCGTGATAATCATGCAGATAACGGGGAGTTTCTTGTCGACCTCGTTTTCGCTCGGGATGATTTCACTTTCGAGTACCTTGCAGTCGAGTTCCTGCACAAAAAATTCGAGCTGGCTGCGTTCAAAACCGAGCCAAATGTGGCCGTGCGTCGTGCGAAACGATTCTTCCTTGTGCTGGGCGAGGTCCAAAAGCGCAAGCATTCCACCCGGTTTCAGGATGCGCGTGGCTTCCTTGAGGGCGAGGCGCGGATCGGTGGCGTGGTGCAGCACCTGGCTCATGAGGACGAGGTCGGCATAGTTGTCGGGGAGTCCCGTCTGTGTCATATCGGCAACTTTCGGCGTCACGTTTTCGATGCCTTTCTGGCGCAAAATCTGCTGGAGTCCGCTGATGATTTTCGGGTCGTAGTCCAGTGCGGTCACGTTCTTGCAGCGGCTGGCGAGCATGAGCGAGAGGTCTCCACCTTCGCCGCATCCGATGTCTACGGCGTTTTCGAACGGCACCATGAGCTTGCTGAACAGGCTGATTTGAGCCTTGAGGCTTCCGCCGGCCTGGTCGAGCTTGTGGATTTGCCCCTTGGTCTTGTCGGTGCGTTCTTCGAGCGCCTGTGCGGCACGGCACTTGAGGATGTCCTTGTCCTGCAGTTCTTCGTAAGCTTCGCGGATAATCTGCAACAGGCGGCTGCTCATGTAGAGTTCTTCGCTCAGGCGGTAATAAGCCTTGATGCCGTCACGTCTGTCCTTGACGAGCCCGCACTGCGAAAGCTTTGCCAAATGGCGGCTGGCATTACTCTGGTGGATATCCAGAATGTCCTTGATTTCGTTGACTGTAAATTCGGACTGGTCCAGTAGGAGCAGTATCTTGAGGCGCATTTCGTCGGAAATGGCTCCAAAAAGTTCCATGTTCGGGATGATGGGTTCTCGGTTCTGGTTTAAATTCGAATTTGTCACGTGTTCCGCCAATACTTTTGTATGTTTGTGTCTGTGAATATAAATTTTTAGTTTGGTTTTAGATGTTTAACGGCTTGTTGAAATGCTTATTTCGAGTGCTATTTGCGGTGCTTTGTGTCGAAGCGCTTGCTTTGGGGGCGCCTCGCGCCCAGCTGCTCGAAAATCCTGCGCCCGGGGAGCCGTTGTCGATTCCGTCCCGTCCTTACGAGGTTTCGGTAAGGCTCGATGTTCCGCTTGCCTTGGGTATTGCCTTGACGTCAGCTTTCGGCGTCTATCAGTATTATGGGATGGAACGTGTTTCTGAAAATGATGTCAAGCAGAAATCGGATCTTTTGCCGTGGGATAGTCCTTTTGCAGGGCGTTACAGTGAATGGGCGACTAACGTGAGTCATTATTCGGCGGCTCTTGCTGTAGCTCCATTTTTACTGGCGGGGTACTCGTGGTATAAAGGTGATGCCGATGCGTATGACTTTGGTGCTTATGGACTTATGCTTGTCGAAGCGTTTGCGTTACAGAATGCGCTGAACCAGATTGTCCGTTCTTCCCAGCTTTGGCCGCGCCCTTATATGTATGCCAAAGAAGGGAAGGGGGCTGACAAGGCGAAGGATGCCCGCGGTGAAGCTTTCGGTTCGTTTTATTCGGGCCATGCGTCTGCAGCCTTTACGGTCGCCGTGTTTACGGGATCGTGGTTCTCGGAAGTTTATCCGAACTCCAGCTATAAACCGCTTGTGTGGGCTTCGTCGTTTGCGCTTGCTTCTGGCGTAGGGGCGTTGCGCGTGGTGGCGGGCAAGCATTATCCTACTGATGTCGTGGTCGGAGCGCTTGTCGGTACGGGAATCAGCTTCGGAATCCTGAAATTACATACGATTTGTAAAAAGAAAGTTTCTTTTGCCGTATTTCCGGGACAAATACACACAATTTTATTCTTTTGAAATTTTTTTATAGCATTTTTTTTGAAAATTGGGATATATATTATTTGACGACTCCCTAAGAGAAGTCATTTAGTATGTGAGGTATTGATGTTGAACGGCTTTTGGCGCGTGTTGTGCGCTACACTTATTTTGACCGTATCTGTGGTCACCCCTAATTTCGCTGATGAAATTAAAGACTTTCGTGATGGACATATTTATAAGACCATTCCGTCAGGATCGTTGAACTGGTTCAGTCAAGACCTCAGCTTCCGCAAGACTGCAAATTTTTCCGATGAAAACGGACATTCCTTTTACCGCGATGATCGCTGGAAACTCTCTTGCCCAGAAGGTACGCGCCTGCCTGACGCTTTGGACTGGGACAAGCTTATTCATGACAAATTTATGGGCCCGCGTAAAATCCAGAACATGAAGGCCTTTGTCGGTGGATCTTCGATGGGTTATTACAAGTTCGAAGAAGATGATGTTGTGAACAAACGAGATTATGCGGCTTATTATGCCGCCGTGGGTGAAGTTGGAACCCAGGTGATGATGCTGGATGTAAAGCGTGGCGTGGCAAAGCTTGTGCAGATCGAAGATGCCGATGCCGTGCAGGTGCGCTGCGTCTCGGATCGCGACCTCCTTGCCGAAAAGGGCGTGTCGAAAAAGGATATGATTCTTACGGACAAACGAGACGGCAAAAAGTATAAAGTGGAACTCCGTGCCGGTAAAGTCTGGATGAAAAGCAATCTCGCCTTTAGCCTTTCTTCTGAAAAGCAATGCTATATGGAAGACTGGTCGTCTTGTGAACGTTATGGCCGTTACTACACTTATGGCGAGGCGCTTAGGGCTTGCCCTGTGGGCTGGCATTTGCCGGATGATGGCGAATGGCGCGACTTCCAGAAGGAACGTTCCAGCATTGACTGGGAAAGTCTTGGACGTGGTGGCTGTCATGATTGGGACGGCTATTGCGACGGCACGGCTACAGGTCATTACTGGTCGTCAACATCGATCCTCAAGAATATGGGCCGTTCCTGGGAATTCAGGCGCTTGGTGCGCGATATCGACCGCACCGATGAAAACGTACACAAAGGACTTTATGTACGTTGCGTCGCAAACCTCCAAGATTAATTTCTAAAAAATCGAATCTTTGTTAATTAATATGTGTCGTCGTCACTTTCGGAAACGTCTCCGAAGTGGCTCCCGTAATCATCGAAATTGATTTCTTCGGCAATGTCGTCGTTATCGGTGTCAGCATCGAGACCCAAACCGAGGCGTGCGCAAATACGGTCCAGAAGGATGAGGTCCACGTCTTCGGTGTCACCGCCCTCGCGTTCGTAGGCTTCAATGATGAGTTCCTGTTCGTCCGGTTTATACTTGTCGACCGCTTCGGTGATTTTCATATTTTCTCCTTTGTGGAAAAATTTCCACGTCTCTGCTTGTAATATCGTCTATCGGTTTCATAAAGTCAATGCTTTTTTGCTAAATTTTCGCCCATGAACAAGAAATTGTCTTTTTTAGCGCTTGCATTTTTGTTGGGAACGTCTCAAGTATGGGCTGTCGACCCGCGTATTGAACAGGGTGCCCGTTTTGAGGCCAAGGGCCAGTACGAGAAGGCTCTTGGTGAGTATCGTGCCATGTTGGCCGAGAATAAGAAGAATACCGAAGCATACATGGCTGCCGGTAACGTTCGCATGAAGATGAAGGATTATAAGGGAGCTTTGGCGAATTTCCGCCTCGCTTACGGTTATGATTCCAGCTTGAAGGCCGCTTACGAAGGTGCTGCAAAGGCTTACGAAGCCATGGGCCAGCAGGCAAAGGCCGACGCCGAACGCGCAAAGATCGGTGGCAAGGCTGCTAGCGCTGCAAAGACAGAAAAGGTCGAAGCCAAGGCTGAACCCGCCAAGCAAGAAGTCAAGTCCGCTCCCGTAAAGGAAGCTCCTGCCGCAAAGGCCGAGGCTCCGAAGGCTGCTCCTGCGGCCGCTCCGGCTGCACCTAAGGCTCCTGCTGCAACGGCTGCCGTCGATGCTTCTGAAGATCCGTTTGAAAAAGGCAAGGCTTTGCTCGCCCAGGGCCGTTATCAAGAAGCCGCTCCGCTCTGGAGAACCGTGCTTTCCAAGAAGCCCGGTGATGCCGGTGCATACTTCTATGCGGGCGTAACCCGTTATGAGATGGGAGAATACGACAAGGCCGAGTTCAACTTGAAGAAGGGACTTTCGTACAAGGAACGCGGCAACGACGCCAATTACTACTTGGCAAAGATTTACCAGAAGGGCAACAAGGTTGATCTCGAAAAGAAGTCGTTGGCCGCTTATTTGAAGAAGGCTGCTCCGGACGCCAAGTTCCGCAAGGCTGCCGAAGACCGTATGGCCGAAATCAACGCCATCGCTTCTGCCGCTGCCGAAGAAAAGGCGATGAAGGAAGCCGAAGCCAAGGCAATGAAGGATGCTAAGAAGTCAGGGAACGACAAGTCGAGGTCTGCTGAACCGGCTACAGCCGCTGCAACGCAGAACGAATACGTGACTCCGACGGCAACGAACTCCATCGCCAACGCCAATGCGCTTTATGCCGATGGTTACAACGAAGCCGCCCTCCAGATGTACAAGGCTTTGCTCGAAAACGAAATCACACCGGACGAACGTTATTTCGCTATGCTCCAGATGGGCAACATCTACCGCGAAATGCGCGACTTCCACAGCGCCGTGGTCCGCTATCGTGATGTTGTTCGTGAATTTCCGGATTCCGACTGGGCGACCGAAGCCGAACGTGCCCTCGAAGATGCCGTGTGGCTTGAAAAGCACGCCAGCGAACTCCCGCGCAACAAGCGCTAATGGGCGAAAATCCAGATTTAAAAAAGGTGGCCGTTGGGTCACCTTTTTTTGTAAGCTCAGCTAAGTGGCGTTTGCTCCAAAGAACTTCTGGTCGCTCTTGACCTTTGCGAGATATCTCTTGTAGAGTTTGTTGTAAATCTCGTGGTTCTCTGGGTTAGGAGTGTAGGTGTTTGCTATTTCGATATAGTTGTGGATGTCTTCAAACCGGAGCTTGCCAAGCCCGATGGCAGCGATGGCTGATGCACCCAGAGCTCCGACGTATTGCGGATGCTTGACCGTTTCTATCGTGTGGCCCGTGATGTCGGCGAGAATTTGCCCCATGACGTTGATTCGGGCAAGTCCACCGGCAAAGCGGATGGCTTCGGGTATCTTGCACTTCTTGGCCTGGCATTCGAGCATCCAGCGGAAGTGGAAGCAGATGCCTTCGACAACCGCACGGAGGAGTTCTCCCCGGCTTGTCTCAAGTTCGATGCCCGAAAGCGTTCCGCGGATTTCTCCGTTTTCGAACGGAGTCTTGCTGCCGTGCAGGAACGGAGTGAACAAAAGTCCATGGGCTCCTGGAGCCGCCTTCGAAATCATCATCGCGCATTCTTCGTAGCTGTACTTGGTGTTTTCGAGCTTGCCGATCAGGTTCCTGGCCCAGGCAAAGCACCGGCCTGCCGTCTCCAGTTCTCCGTACAAGTATTTCTGCGCCGGATTGGGACCCTTGATCGAAATCATCATCACGTCGGGAAGCTGTATTTCGCGATTGACGACCGTACAGACCGAGCCGGAGGTGCCGCAGTAAATGCTGGTCATGTTCTTTTGCGTGTTGCCGCATCCGATGGCGACCATCGAAACATCACCTGCACCGGCGATGACGGGTGTCCCTTCCTTCAGGCCCATCTGTTCGGCGACCGTTGCCGAAAGCCTTCCGACGATGTCGGTGTTCTGTACAATCTGGGGGAGGTGGTTTTCGTCGATGCCGTAGGCTTTTGCCATGGTGTGGCTCCAGCCAGAATGCCCTTCGCGGCAGTCGTTAAGGGCCGTGCAGAATGCAGAGTCTTCGGTACGCAAGAACCTGCCGGTCGTCTTGTACAGCAGGTAGTCCCCGACGTCGAGGAACTTGTGGACGCGGGCAAAGTTCTCGGGTTCGTTCTTTTGCACCCACTTGTATTTCCAGATCGGGCCGTAAGCACCGACCGGGACCATTCTGGTATGGTGGAGCGCTTTTAAAAGCTTCCAGACGTTAAGCCCGTGAATGCGGATCCCGTGATTGAAGTAGTCCTTGTATTCCTGGTCGGCGCGTCTGTCGAGGAACGTCATCGGCGGGCGGACGACGTCACCGTTTTTGTCGACGAGGACGGTCCCGTTCATTTGCGAACAGAAACTGATGCCTGCAATCTGGTCACTTGTAATGCCGTTATTTTTAAGGATTTCCTTGGTTCCGCGACAAATCGAATCCCACCATTCCTCGGCGTTCTGTTCCACGCCTCGACCTTTCATGGTGGTGGTGGTGTGGGTCGTCATGACGGTTGCGCCTACGAATTCAATCTTGTCGGTTATTTTGGTAAGTGCAGCTTTTATAAAGGATGTGCCTATGTCGTATGTCATTAAGTACATTTTTTAGTCCTTTAAAAAAGTGTTCGAAATTCCTTATAATATGATTACAAGTATATAAAATTTGCGGACGATGGGGGCTTAAACGACCTGCACTAGCAGTCCCTTGAGGTATTGCCCTTCGGGGAATGCCGTGTTGACGGGGTGGTCCATCGGCTGGCCGAATCGTTCGATGATCTGTACGCGACGGTGGGCGTCGGCAGCTGCATCGGCGATGATTTTCTGGAACAAGTCCATTTCCATGAGACCCGAGCAGCTGAACGTGGCGAGCATGCCGCCTTCGGCGAGGAGCTTCATGGCGAGCATGTTGATGTCCTTGTAACCGCGGGCGCCCTTTTGCAGGTTGTCCTTCGATTCAACGAACTTGGGCGGATCCAGCACGATAAAGTCAAACGTTTCGGCGCGGTCGCGGCACTTGCGCAGGTACTGGAACACGTCAGCCTCGACGTGGGTTGCCTTGGCTGTGGCAAGCTTGTTGCGCATGATGCCTTCCTTGGCAAGCTTCAGGGCGTCCTTGGAAACGTCCACTTGGTAGACGTGGTCGCAGCCGCCACGGAGTGCGTAAAGTCCAAAACCGCCAGTGTAGCAGAAGCAGTTGAGAACCTTCTTGCCGGCAGTGAGTTCGCCGACACGGCGTCTGGCATCGCGCTGGTCGAGGTAGTAACCGGTCTTGTGTCCGTTCTTCACGTCGATGGGGAAGAGGATGCCATTTTCGTTGATGATCACTGGTTCGTCGGGAACTTCGCCAAAGACGACACCCGTACGGAGGGGGAGGCCTTCCTTTTTGCGGACTTCGGAATCGCAGCGCTCGTAAATGCCGCGGCAGTGCGTCTTTTCGGCGAGCAGTTCGTAAATGACCTGGCGGTTGACTTCAGCGCCGGCAGCGAGAATTTCGACAGAGTAAATGTCTGCGTATTTGTCGATGATGCAACCTGGAATGCCGTCGTTTTCGGCATTGACGAGGCGGAACGCATTTTCTTTGTTGTTAACGTCGAACCCGCGGCTCTTGCGTGCAGCAATGGCACGGTCTAGAATGTCGCTAAAGAATTCGCGGTCGATTTTCGTGTTCTTTCCTTCGTTCCCGAAGGTCCAGAAACGCCCACGGATCTGGGACTTGGGGGAGTATGCCGCCAGACCCAAAAAATCGCTGTGGTAGCTGTAAACTTCAACAACATCGCCCAATTGCGGATCGCCTACGATTTCGTCAATGGCGCCGCTGAAAATCCAGGGATGGTAACGGAGGGCGGACTTGTCGCGCCCGGCTTTCAGAGTAATCGCTTTCATAGGCCCAAAAATAGAATTTTTTGTTATTTTTCTTTTGCTATTTGTTGTCGCTTTTGCCAAAACATGTGATAAAGCTCTTTTTTTTTGGATATCGGGGAAAAAAAGTAATTGTAAATTTCTTTTTTGAAATTTTATTACTAGATTAAAAATAATGGTAAACTTGCATCTGACAAAGAGTTATTTAACGGGGCTTTTCTATTTTGCCCTCGTTTTTGCTGTATCTTTGCCTTTGATTGCATGTGGCGAGAATTCGGAATCCGCTCAGAAAAAAACGTCAAATAATGGTGAAAATGGAGCTGTTGGACAGATTTTTAAAGGGGTGGTCCGTGAAATAAATGGCGAAGCCTCGCTAAAGCTTTTGAACGAAAATGCCCGCTCTCTTGGAGTCGGTGAAAAATTTTACGAAAAATCCCTGCTGGCCGTGGAACCCGCCTCTTCTGTTGTGGTGGTCGTGTCGGATGGATCCGTCCTCAAGGCCGATGGAAAGACCGAGATCGCGTTTGATGCGGTGATGGTCGATTCCTTAAGGCAACGGATCACCGTTTCGCTGCATTACGGTAAATTGCTGTTCGATGTGCAAAAGCAGGTCGTCAAGGACGAATTTGAAATCCAGACCGAAAATTTGAAGTCGATCGTTCGCGGTACCGCGGGATTTATGGAAAATTCTGATGGTCTGGAAGTGGCGTCCCTCAAGGAAGGCCGTCTGGAAGTCGTCCCCAAGAATGATTCCTTGTCGATTGTTACGGGCGGGCAGACGATGCTTGCAAACGTCAATGGGGTTAGAGTCCTTCCGCTTGCCAGTTCCGGAACGATCTTCCTTGCGAAAACGATTGATTCCTTGTCGACCGAAATGGCGGCGCAGTTGGGAGTTCATGCTTCCAAGATCAACCTCGATAGCCTGGGCTCGAAACTTTTAGAGTTTGACGATCTGTACAAGAAAAATGCGGAAAGCTTTATCAAACGTACTCAGGGCGAATTCAAGCCGATGGCTCTGAATGAATATATCGGAAAACCGAGCGTTTCTCTGGAAGCTCTCTTTGTTCCTGGCGCTTTTGTCACGGTGCTTGGCATCCGCGATACCATTCCCGAAAGTGGACTGTACAAGCGGACTTTTGAATGGGATGATTCCACGGCTTTTGGCCCGAAACACTTTGTTGCAAATTGCAGCGATGGCGAAGTCGAATATGTTTGCCATACGTGGCATACGAATTTCGTGTCGTCGCAGATGGCGGCGGTACTGACCAAGGCTAGCGAACGCAAGGCCGCACTCGTCAAGGATACGACTGCGCAACCGCAAACACTCAAGTTGGCCGTTGTTGTCGAAGGTTCCGGACGTGAACGTATCCACGTGCTTCCCGAAGAGAGGGATATTCCGGCGACGCTCCGTTTTAGCGTGACGGGACTTGTTGGAACTGACTTGAAACAAATTAAGCACATCGTCGTGAAACGCAAGGGCAAGATTATCAAGAAGTTCGTTGACGACGAACTGACGACCAACTCGTTCAAGCTTCCGATCCGCCTGAAGCAAAACCGGGTGGCCCATTTCGAAGTGATAGTCACGTTCACGAACGGCAAAAAAATCAAGGCGAGGAAGGTTTACGAGACTTACTGCTATTTCGACAATTACGAAGGTGGCAAGAAAAGTAACCGCATTAACGATATGTCGGCCGAAGAAGAGTACAAAAACGTCGTTTCCAAGCAGTTGCTTAAAAACGAGTGACTCCTGAAAATGCTAGATTTGGCGCCATGTTCGAATCTTTATTTCAAAAGTATCCGTTTTTCAGAAAAGTGCCTGCCATTCTTTGCATGGCAATTATCTTCAAGATTTCTTCCATGACTTCTGCAGATTTGGAAGGGTTCCCGCATGTGTGGGATAAGCTTGCGCATACTTGTGAATATGCGACGCTCGCAGGTTGTTTTTGCCTGTGGTGGTCTCGCGGAAAGTGGTCTGCCAAAACCTGGCTCAAGGTCTTGATCGTGATGGGCCTTGCTCTTGCCTATGGTTGCACGGACGAATACCACCAGGGTTTTGTGGACGGGCGTGATTCCAGCGCTCTTGACTTGGTGGCCGATACGCTTGGTGGACTTATCGGTGGTATGGTCTATGTGCTGATCGTCTGGATCCTCAACCGTTTTGATCCGCTCCCGAGTGAAGAATACGAGAGCGATGACGACGATGCGGTTGATGCCGAAACCGTAGACGCTTAAAAAGTCTTAATCCCCAAGCAATATGATTTCGCGCTGGAGGTGGATGTTGAATTTTTCGGTGACCACTCTCTGGACGTGTTCGCTGAGTTCCTTGATGTCGTTTGCAGTCGCGTGGTCTGCATTGACGATGAAGTTCGCGTGAACTTGGCTCACTTCGGCACCTCCGATGCGGAATCCCTTTAACCCTGCCTGCTCGATGTAGTAGCCCGGGGCGATTTGATTGGGCGTATCCGCTGCCCCCAGGAGGAGCCGCTTGAAGGTGCTGCCTGCATTGGGCATCGAAAGCGGCTGCGATTTGCGTCGCTTTTCCATACATTCCTGCATTTCGCTTTCGAGATCCTGGACGGTTTTGTTTTCGTTGGCGGCGGGCGTCAGCTGGAATGTTGCTGACAAGATGAATTCCTGATGGCCGTTGGCGGCGAGTTCCTGGAAAACGCTGTGGCGGTAGTCGAACCTGCATTCGTCAGCCGTTCTTTTGTGGATGTTCCCCGCTTCGTCGATGGACTCGACTTCGGTACAAGTCTGGGAAATGTCCTGTCCGTATGCGCCAGCGTTCATGTAGATGGCGCCGCCGAGGCTTCCGGGAATGCCTGCCAGCTTGTGGATGCCGGCTAGCCCTTCGTTGATGGTATGGCGGGCGAACCGTGCTAGTGGCGTGGCTCCCTTGACGAGAACCTTTCCATTTCCGAGATTCGTGATTTCGGAAAAAGCCTTGCCGAGCTGGATGACAATCCCCATGAACCCGTTGTCGGAGACGAGCAGGTTTGTGCCCTTGCCGAGAATGAAATAGGGGAGCCCTTGCTCCTTGGCGAACTCAAGCGCCTGCGCGATGTCGTTTACGGATTCTGCCTTGACGAAATATCTGGCGGGACCACCCACTTTAAAGGAGGTGTGTTCGCTCATCGGTACATTTTCTAGGATTGTCATGCCGAAAATATATATATTCTTTCCGTCATGACAGAAGATGAATTGAAACAATTTAAGGCTGCGCTTTCGATAACCGCTGTTGCTGCGGATTTAGGCGTACCTCTGGTACGTGGACGCTGCCGGTGTTTCTTCCCGCAACGTCATTCGCATAACGACAGGACTCCCTCGGTTTCTTTTTCCGAGGAACGCGGAACGTTTCGTTGCTGGGTCTGTGATGATGTCCGTGGCGATGTGATTTCGCTTGTCCAGATCGTCAAGAATTGTTCGTTTGTCGAGGCTCTCAACTGGCTCAAGGAAACGTACCATTTTTTGCTGCCGGGGAACAACCGCGCTACCAACCGTCCGGAAGCCCGGGTGGCTTCGAACTCGGGGCGACCGGTGCCGAACCCTCCGGCCCAAGGGAATGCTGTTGCCTCGCGGGTGGCCGTGAGAGATGCCGAACGTGATGCTGCGCTTGAATACCATTCTCCGGAACCGGTAAAAGAGCTGGTGAGCGAAGATGAACGGAAAAAAATCATCCTTTCGTTCCTTAAAATGCTGAGCCCTGTAGACAAGACTCCTGCAGCCGCCTATCTAGCGCGTCGTCGCATTTACAAGCCTATCTGGGACAAGATGCTGCTGCGCACGATCACGGATTATGGGGCGCTCAATAACAAGCTTAAAGAAACCTATGATCTGGAAGTCCTGAAATATGTCGGGCTTTTCAGTGAAAAAGGAAACTTGCGCTACTACAAGCATCCGCTATTCTTCCCTTATCTGGATGCAAAGCGCCGCTCGTTTTATTTCCAGGCGCGTGCCATCGACAGTACGGTCGTTCCTAAGGAACTGAATTTGCGCGGAACCGTGCCGTATCCGTATAACGTTTCTGCTCTGGATCAAAGGCCGGGGTGGGTTTACCTGTGCGAAGGCGTGGTCGATACGCTCACGTTCCTGGGACAGGGTATTGCTGCGATCGGAATCCCTGGTGTGCGTTCGTTCAAGACGGAATGGCTCCCGCTCTTCAAGAACAAGAGCGTTGTGCTTTGTCTGGACAAGGACGAGGCGGGGCGTAGCGGTACGGAATACCTGCAGTCTGTTTTTGCCCAGTCTGGAATCCGCACGGTCGTGCTGGGCGAGGGGCTCGAAAGTCTGAATTCTTCGATGAAAGAAGGGGACGATATAAACTCCTGGTTTGGCGGTAAAAAATAGGATGCCGCGTTTGTCTTGAAAGTATTTGTCCTTTCTACCCTTGTATATGAAACATTTTGTTTCTTAGATGATTTTAAAAATTATTAAAAAATTAAAAAATACTCAAATTTCTATAAAATTTAAGCATTTTTGTTTCATAAATATTGTTTTGTTTGGTTGATTATTTTATCTTTATAACAGATAAACTTGATGACTGAAAATGAAATCCGTTTTTGAATACAGAAACTACCGCGAGTACATACGAGACTTTTACGAGAGCCGTAAAAGATGCTCGGCGTTTACGTGGCGCGAGTTTGCAAAACTGGCGGGGTTTGCTTCGTCCGGGTTTCTGAAGCTTGTCTGTGACGGAAAAACTCGGCTTTCGAAGGTCGCGGTAGAAAAGGTCTTGCTGGCGTTGGGGCTGTTTGGCGCACAGGCGGATTACTTCCGCTTGATGGTTTCGTTTTGCGATTCGCCTCGTGCCGAAGTCCGTAGTTCTTCTTTTGAAAAGATGATGAAGATTGCGCAGGAAAACCGCGTGGAATTTCTGGAAGCGAAGGCGTTCGCGTATTTCTCGTCGTGGGCGAACCCGGTACTAAGGGAACTGGCCCCGATCATGCCTGGCGCAAGCCCGCTGGAAATGGGACATACGCTTGTCCCGGCCATCTCTGCGGCTGAAGCGCGTGAATCTTTGGATTTGCAGGAATCGCTAGGGCTTTTGAAGAAGGACGAGTGTGGCAATTACCATCAGACTAGCGAGGGTATTTCTAGTTCCCGTGAAGTCATGTCTGCAACGGTTATCGATATGCAAAAGCAGTATGCGCGTTTGGCGGTCGATGCATTGGACCGTTACTCACGCGATTACCGCCACATTTCGGGAATGACGATGGGGCTTGACCGTGAGGCGTATGAACGCCTTGCCGCAGAACTTGATGCCTTCCGCAAAAAAGTGGCCGATATCGTGTCGAATGTGAAAAGTTACGACCGCGTTTATCGATTGAATTTACAGCTCTTTCCGTTGAGCAAAAAAGTTGGAGAAAAAAATGAAAAAGAATAAATGCTCTATACAAGGGATTCTGTCTGTTTGCTTTGTTTGCCTGGCCGTATTTGCGGGGTGTTCAGGCTTTACCGAAGATACGAATATGGGTGAGGCTTCGGATGTCGACACCAAGCTTATAGCGTCCCGGTTTGCTT
The DNA here is from genome assembly GCA_902779055.1 of Fibrobacter succinogenes. Classification (GTDB taxonomy): domain Bacteria; phylum Fibrobacterota; class Fibrobacteria; order Fibrobacterales; family Fibrobacteraceae; genus Fibrobacter; species Fibrobacter succinogenes_K. Next base: position 59,899 of record CACZAD010000014.1, read on the forward strand.
CTGCACGCGTGTCGCAAGTGGGCAAGGTGCAGGTTGACAAATCCCGAGATTCCTTGACAATTGTTTATGAAACGTTTGGCGGATGCTTAAAGACGGATAATGGCGCTTATGCCTACAATTCCGACTTCTATTATGCTGATTCAAGGGCTTTTGCTTATGATTTTAAGGGTGACACGCTTGTCTTGTCGTATACCTACACCGATAATAAAAACGGCTCTCCGCAATATATGAAATTTTACCTTATTGGAGGTAAATCCGGTGAGCTGAATGGTGTATGGATGTACTTGCCTTGTGTCATGTTTAATGGTGAACAGATTTGTTCTAATGAAATCGAAAATTCTTTTATCCAATTCAATGATGGAAGCGTGGAAGTTCGTGTTTCTGAAAATAAAACGTATGATTATATGAATTCCGGCTTTGTTCAAAATCTTGCGATGTTCATGTCTGGGCCTGAAGATCGTATAGGTTTTGATTTGCGTGGTCATGCGGAAAGTTTGGATAATGATCTTTCCAGTAAGGGATTTACAGTCCAGAATAAAACGAATAAAAATATGAAATTCGTTTATAAAGAACACCAATACGAATTGAATGTAGATTATGTGCAAATATACGATTCTGCTTCTGTAACATTGTCTTCTGAAGGGCTTTCTTGTACAGCATATTTGAGTGAACGTAATGATGCCTCTTTAGAAGTTTGCCGCGAAGAAAATGCAGATTACCTTTATGAAAATGGCAAAGGGAGCTTGGGCTACCGTAAAGACAATAGTGAGGAATTTGCAAGTTGCGTGAAGGGTCTTCTCGTTCGCAAAACGAATGCATCCTCGAATGACGGGACGAGCAATAATGATGTGCTGGCTGCTTTTGCATCGGCCCGTATGGTGTATTCCGGTAAAGCTCTTGTTAATGAAGCTCAAGACTCGCTAACGATTGTTGCTGAGCAAGTGGGTGGATGCCTCAAGAATGGCGAATCATTTATGTATGATCCTGATTTCTATTACGGTGATTCAAATACGTATGCCTATGGCTTCCGAGGCGATACTTTGACGCTGATACGACCAACGGTACTCTATGCAGATGGTAATGGCGGTTTTGAATCGACAATGACGATATTCCTTGTTGGAGGATCGTCTGGAAAGCTTGATGGAATCTGGAAAATGTTGCCGTGCAGATTGATTGATGCTAAGGGTGAAATGAGTTGCCTGAATGATGCCGATGAGGATTTTCTAAAAATTGATAATGGAAAAGTGGAGTTCTATATTGCAGAACTTGAGGACTATGATTATATGAAATCCGTTTTTGTCGAAGAATTATTCATGTTCTTGGACTGTCAAAATTCTATTCAGATTGAAACTCCGTTCTATGGTGCTCGGAATGTTGAATCTTTAGCTGAAGATTATGGAATTATAGTGCAAGAAAAAACGAATAGGAGTATGAAGTTTACTTATGAGGGACACGCTTTTGATTTGAAATTGAATTATGCGAGATTTATGGATAGTGTGTCCGTGACTTTGACATCGGGTAATGTTATTTGCAATGCATATAACCGTGAAATTCCAAATATTACGCAAGAACAGTGCCGTGAAGAAAATGTGCCCAATCTAAACAAAATGGAATCGGGTGCGTACGGGATTAGAAAGTATAATGACACAGAATTCGAGGATTGCATTAACGGAATTCTCGGACGTGAAAGAAATGATTAAATAATTGTGTTAGGAGGAAAATATTGTTTGGAAAAGTGATGAAAATCGCCGTGGTTGTCTTGTTGCTTGCCAATGGGGCCGAATCGGCGCCCGCTTCGACCGATAAGCCTTTGCGATTGGGAACTCACTTGAATCTCAATAACGTGGGTGAAATCACCGATACCCCCTGGGGCATATATGCTGACGGAGTCGGGTATGGTGCGACGCTCTCGTTTGATGCGCTGTACCAGCTATCGAATCGCTTTGCGCTGCATTCTTCGGTCGGGCTGGACTACCGCTATTTTATTTCGGGGGATTCGCAAACGGGGGTGAGTAGCTGCGATTGTGGTGATGGTAATTCTTGGGAAGGACATAATAAAGACTATCTACTTTATTTAGAAATACCTGTGCTGGCGCAGTTCCAGATTCCAGAAATAATTTATTTTGAGGCAGGCCCAGTCTTTGATTTTTTGCTTATGCGAAAAAGTGAGTTCTATATCCCGAAAGAACATCGGCAAGACAAATGCCACGATGACCGCATTTTGGGCGCCGGGGGCACTGTCGGCGTGGGGCATACGTTTTCATTCGGACTGTTTGTCGATGTGCATATTTCATACCAGTTTACGGATCTCGTAACCGTCGATGAAAAATGCGGAAGTTACACCGTTTCCGGGGTGCAGAGTTTCACTGATATGCAAACGGGAACGGAACATACAGAAAAGCTGTATGAATACATTGATAAAAAAATGGTTGGCTCTTACTACTGGCTGAATAAAATCCAGCTGGGCGTAGGGTACTGGTTTTAAACGAATTCAGTCAAGTTCTTGTCTAAATTGGCGTCTTGCTTTTTTCGCCGGCGATTTCGCGGACGAGTTTCGGCACGAGGTAGCCGGGGAGCTTAGTGCGGATTTGCGCGATAAGCTCCTTGGCTCGTTCATCGCTGATTTCAAAATGCGCAACGCCTTTCGCGTGGTCGAGCTGGTGCAGGTAGTAGGGGAGGACGCCTTGTTCAAAAAGCTTTCGGCTTAAGCGTTCGAGCGTTTCGGCATCGTCGTTCACGCCCTTCAGCATGACGCTCTGGTTCAAGAGCGTCCAACCACTGAACTTGAGTTGCGCAAAGACGGTGGCGGATTCTTCGTCGAGTTCGTCCTCGTGGTCCACATGGGCGACGAGGACGCAGTTGAAGCGGGCCGGCAGTTCACGCAAGAGTTCGAAATGTTGCATCACGAGGTCGGGGCGCATCACGGGGAGTCTCGTGTGGATGCGGAGTGTCGTGACGGAGGGGTGGAACGCAATCGCTTCGATGAGGTCGCGGAATGCGCCCGGGCCGAGGGTCAGCGGATCGCCGCCCGAAAGGATGATTTCCCAGATGTTCGTGTGGACGTCGAGCCAGTTCGAAACTTCGCTTGCGATGTTCTGCGTGTCCTGGAAGGGGTAGTTGCGCCTAAAGCAGAACCTGCAGCGCACACCGCATGCCGAAGTCGAAACGATGAGGGCGCGGTTGTCGTACTTTTGTAGAATGCATTCGGACTTGCCGGCGGGGAGGTCCCCGACAGGGTCGTCGACGAACCCGGGGGCGTCCTTGAGCTCGTCTTTTGAAGGTAGAACCTCGCGTAGCAGTTTGACGGGCTCGCTGGATTTTTTGATCAAGTCGGCATAGTGCTTGGAACAGTAAAAGGCAAATGAAGGTTTAAGGTCGAGGTCCGCAAGCAAATCGCTTGTCAAACCGCTAAAATCTTTGCCCAAATAGTCTAAAAATTCAGGAATATGCGTGAAAACTTTAACAGATTTTTCCATTATATTGCTAAATTTAGAATCAAAAACCAAAAGAGGATAATATGGGTACTGTAAGCACCAACGAATTCCGTAAAAAATTGAAAATCATGGTTGATGGTCAGCCGTACGAAATCATCGAAAACCAGTTTGTGAAGCCGGGTAAGGGTCAGGCTTTCAACCGCGTTCGTATCAAGAACTTGGTGACTGGCCGTACTCTCGAACGTACCTGGAAGAGCGGTGATACGGTGGAAGAAGCTGATGTGACCTACACTGAAATGACCTACCTCTACAACGACGGTTCTACCTGGTACTTCTTGGACAACACCACTCAGGAAACGATGGAAATTCCCAAGGAAGCTCTCAATGGCTGCGAAGTCTGGCTCCTCGATGGCGCTACTGTCGAAGTCACTTGGTGGAAGGACCCGAAGACCTTGGCTACACTTCCGATCGAAGTTATTCCGCCGACCTTCGTTGACTTGATGATCGTTGACGCTCCTCCGGCAGTTCAGGGTAACACCAGCGGTAACGTGATGCGTGAAGCTACTCTCGAAACTGGCGCTAAGGTGATGATTCCGCTCTTCATCGAAAACAACACCAAGATCCGCGTGGATACCCGCGACGGTTCTTACCTCGAAAGAGCTAAGTAAGACATTGTCATCCTGACGCCGTAGGGCGGAAGACAACTCAGAAGGCTAGTGTTGCGACCATGCTTGCATGGGCATAACCGAGCCAAAGAGTTGGGGCTTTGCCCCATCCAGTGATTTAAAAAAAGGCTCCCGTTAAACGGGAGTTTTTTTTTGTCTTAGCGGATTGTCGCTTACTTCTGCAGCAGGTAGAATGCCTTAAGCCATACGCGCATCCGCCTCCAGTCGCTATAGTCCGGACGCTGGAAGTCACTGTTGAAACGGTGTATGATGAAGTCGGTTAGCGCAAAGTCTCCGACCTTGATTCCGCTTACGTTGTTTTCGTAAAACTCCTGCGAAAGTTCAAGGACTGTGTCCGTGATGGTTTCGCCATCGATTGCGATTGTAAGGTGCTCGTTGTAGAGGACCAAGGCGACATGGTGCTTTTTGCCATCGAAGATTTTTGATGTTCCGTAGATTTCACTTGAAGACTCGATGCCCGTATGGACTTGGAAGCAGATAGATTTCGAATCATCTTCGCAGCGTGCAATGTCAAATCCGACATTTTCACCAGCGGATAGAATCTTCGAGAAATCTGCAGTAGCTTCTTCCGTATCGATCCAGAAACTTGCGAGGAATGCTGTGTCGCGCGATTCGTATTCAGTCGTTCCTTCGCAGTCATCGTCCCAATAAGAAGATGCAACCTGGTTTGCGTTGGAATTTGCTTTTTTATAGAATACCATTGGGCAATTGCTGACATGGTACTTATGCAGCTTGTATAGCGTATCGGGCAGGGTAAATCCCGGTTCAACGGATGCGATGATGTGCGCTCCTCGTGGCAAGTAGTAACGGTCCTTGGAAACATAAGTGTTGTCGAGCCAACGAGACACGGGCATGTCTTTATCCATTTCCTTGAACATTCCCCAAAAACGGTTTGCATCGTCGTCGTTTTCTGCGTGGATGAGTTCGACTTCGTAACCGTTTCCTGCCAGTAACCTGTCATAGCAATAGTCGTTTGGATTTCTGAGCCGTCTTGCGAATTCATCTTTGGTGTGGATGGGGGCGAGTAGAAAATCTAGCGACGGTTCTAAATCCATCGAATCCAACATTTTTGCGGCCTCTTTGGGGAGTGTGATTTGGAGCGTGTCTTCTGGATAGCCTCCAATTTCATGACCCCATATAACAGTGTCTCTGTGCCCGACGGTCCTCGATGTCAATATTGATGTTGGATATTTGCCGAACCATATACGCATGTCGGATATCTCGCCTGCAGGGAAATTGTCGATGCTGACAAAATAATTGTTTTCAAAATCTTTTTTTGAAAATGTATGGCAAAGGAAGTTTGCTCCAAAGCAAATGGAATCCGCATAACTTTCTGCGGAGGAGCCGTAGCTGCTGTATAAATCGCCGAACTTATGCGTGCTCATCAAGACCGTAACATATTTTCGGACTCTTATAGGAATATAAAGTGAATCCTCTGTTCCTTCGTATACTCTATGGTATCTAGGATAGTCTGCATAGAAGGCGTAAAGAGAATCCTTTGCATATTTGGCTCTTACGAGTAGATGGTACTTGTAAGGGATATAAGTATGCTTATCTTTCTCGCGATCGAATAAGTAATATCCATTTTTATCGGTCGTTGCCGAATCAATGTAATAGCCACGGCCGGTAGAATCATCGGTGTCGGTAAGGTAAACTTTGGCGTTCGGTACTGCATTGCTGTCGAGCGTAATCACGCGGCCCGAAAGAATCCAGTAAGCTTCCTTAGTTTGCTTTGATGTGCTTGGCTTTTCTGATTCTGGCGGGTTGGAATCTTCGTTAGCTGCGGTTGTAGATTCGCTACATGATGCAAAAAACGATAGCGATGCAGCCAAGAATATAGATGGCCACATTTTAAGGTTGTGGAATTTCATTATTTCTCCTTTTTTATCCTAAACTCTTTTTTTTCGATGTCGTTCTTGGGATCGTCATCCTGAGGGGCGAAGCCCGATATATGAAACTTGGCTCTTTAGAGCCTTAGTTGAATTAGGTTCGTAGGAGCAGGATCCAGTGACATTTAGAGAATTGCTTTCCTGAACACTCTCGCGACTTCATCCGGGTTGTCGCTCTTGAGCCAGCTTAACGTTTCTGTGCCGCGGTAGCTCCAGGCAAAAATGTTCTTGATGCCTGCGGCTCGGCTTTCGGCGACGGCGATGGCGAGGTCGTTTTCGCGTCCTGCTTCAATCTGGTAAGCCTTGATCCACATCTGTACGGACTTGCCGTAACGGTTTGCGACTTCGACAAGCTTGTTCGCCGTTTCTCGGTATTTTTCGCGGACCCATTCTTCGCTTGCGCCACGTTCCCAGTACGGATCGCTTGCAATTTCGTCGACGGCTTCGAGGCGCGCGACACGACCCCAGTCGTCGAGCCCCGCCGGGAACCACGGCGGGAGCATGCAAACGCAGTTGCGTTTGCCGCGCGCTTTGACGTCCTGAGTCATCTCGTCCAAAAATTCAATGAGGCTTTCTTCGCGGAACTGCTTTACGTCATCTGTAAGCTCGGCGGGCATCTCGTACCCAAACTTTGAACGGAACTTGGTGCGGCACTTTTCGCAGCGGCAGCTCCAGTTGCTAAGCCCGCCTTTCTCAAAGTAAAAGTGCGGTTCGTCCCAGAAGATCGTGGAGACGTCCGTATTGCAGACGGTCGCAATCCACTTGTGCATGTAGGCGCGGAATTCCGGGTGGTTCGGGCAGGCGGCGACCTTCGGTTTCCCGTCTATCGCAACCTGGCACATGTCGTGATTCCTGGCTGTGAGTTCGGAATAGGCTTCACCGCCAAACACGCGACCGACACCCCACGGGTTCACATAGACGCAAAGACCTATGGCGGCAGACTCGTTCACGATCTGCTTCATGGTGTCGTAATAGTATTGCAAATCTTCTTCACTCCACGTGTGGAGGACGGCGTTGAAACCCGCTTCTTTTATGTGGGTAAGGTCAACGAGAGCGAGCTTCGGGGAGCGCACTCCAAAATAACTAACACCTTTTATCACGGTTAAAAACCTCTGTTTAAAAACCCCTGAAGGTCTTGTTGCCGGTCCACTTGGCCCACTGGGGGCAGCCGTTCTTGTGCAAGACGTTCTCGAGCGTGGCGCTCCATTCGTCTTCGCTTACCGGGCGTCTGATCCAGAAGGTGCTGTCCGCGATGGAATCTTCGGGGAGCGGCATGTCGTCCGGGATGATTTCGATAATCCACGATTCTGGAATCGCGTTGTGGAGTTCCTTGCTGAATGCAAGATTCTTCTCGGTGGCGTGGTCCGCGTGGTCAAAAATAATGAGAGACGGGGATTGCCCGATGATCAGTGCAGATTCCAAAAGGCTCTGGGCGCTTTCGATGGAATTGCACGTGTAGAGGGTGGAATCTTCTGCCAGGTTCCCATGCTCTAACAGCCAGCGGAAAGTCCACTGGTTCAGTTTGTCAAGGCTGCCGGGCGACGATGGCGTTATGAAAAAAATGTGTCCCACGGCGTAAAGTATAGAAAGTTTATTGTTAAATTATTGGGTGAAAAATAGATTTCCCCTGGAAAAAGAATATGAATTTCCCCGATCTTGGCGAATTTAGGTTTATAAGCAAATTATTGGAGGGGGTGCATCCGCTAAAAAAGGAATCTCCATCGCACCGTAGTTGGCTTTCGGCGGGGGATGACTGCGCCATCTTTGACGGCTGGCTTGTGACCAAGGACCTCTCGGTCGAGAACACGCACTTTAGGCTGGACTGGTCTAGTCCGGAGCAGGCGGTCGAGAAGCACATCGTGTCCAACGTATCGGACATATCTTCGATGGGCGGTCGGCCCCGTATTGCGCTGTTTGGACTTTGCCTGAACAAGTCCTGGAGCGAAGAAACCTGTAACCGTATTGCGGCTGCCGTTGCGCAAGGCTTTGCGAGAAGAGGAATTACGTTGATCGGTGGTGATACGGTTGCTGGCGATGTGGGGATGTTTTCGACGACGCTCCTCGGAACGACGGATGGCGAGGAGACGCTTCTCCGCAGTGGGGCCAAACCGGGTGACCGCGTCTATGTGGGCGGAACGCTCGGAAAGTCCGATGCGGGACTTTGGCTTTTGATGAACCATCCCGAGGAATCTTCGCGTTTCCAGAGGCTCGTCGATTATCATCTGGCTCCACGGATTTGCGAGGACATGGGGGTGCTGTTGGTGAAAAATGGGGTACGCGGCGCCTGTATGGACATCAGCGACGGGCTCAGTTCCGAATTGAACCACCTGGCACTTTCGTCGGGCGTTTCTATGGAAATTGACGAGAAAAAACTCCCGATCGACAGTGATGTCCTCGAAATGTGCGAGTATTTTGGGCTTTCACCCCTGAAATTTGCGTTAAATGGCGGTGAAGAATACGAACTCTTATTTACGGGAAATCTTACAAAAAGTATACTTGATGAAAAATTCCCCAACCAAGACGAAATTTTTGAGATTGGTTCGGTTTATGATGGTTCTGGTGTATATTTAAATAAGCCAGATGGTGGAAGGATAATTTTAAACGCACAGGCGTGGTCGCATATATGAAAGAATCGAGTGGTTTAGGACAGTTGCTGGTTCGCGTTAACCTGATTAACGAAGACCAGCTCAAGTACGCTGAGGACGAAGTCAAGTATCAGGCGCAGCAGGGCAAGAAGGTCACCCTGGTGCAAATCCTTGTTAAGGCAGGGATGGTCAAGCGCGAAACTCTGACGGACATTCTGGGTGTCCAGATGCAGAGTGTCACAAAAAAGCGCATTGGCGAAATGCTTTTGGACCAGGGCTTCATTACCCAGGACCAGTTGAACGAAGCTCTCGAAAAGCAGAAGACCTCGGGCGGCAAGCGCCTTGGCCGTGTGCTTGTCGATTTGAAGTTCATCGACGAGAAAAAGCTCACCGACATTCTGTGCTGCCAGTTCGAAGTTCCTTACGTCAAGCTCGATTCCATCCGTCTCGACGAAAAAGTCTATGAATTTATCTCCGAAGACCAGTGCAAGGCGAACAAGATTGTCCCGCTCTATGTGACGAAGGACGCTCGCCAGGCTCTCGTGGTCGCCATGGCGGATCCGACGAATGTGCGCCTCAGGGACTCCATCAAGTTCAAGGTCAAGCGCAACGTCGATGTGGTCATGGCATCCGAACAGGACATCAAGAAGACCATCGATACGCTTTTTGCGGGCCACGGACCTGCCGAAGAATCCCTTGCAGAGCTTATCGGTTCTTCTAACGATGACGAGCTCGAAACCGTCGAACGCGGTCAGGGTGGTAGCGACGAACCGGAACTCTCTGACGAAGAAGGCCGCCAGGTCGTGAAGATTGTGACGACCTTGATCCACGAAGCCATTGCTCGTCACGCATCCGATATTCACCTGGAACCGCAGGAGACGTTCCTCAAGTTGCGCTACCGTATTGACGGTGACTTGCAGGTGATGTCCCCGATTCCGGCACGACTCATGCCGCAGATCCTTTCGCGTATCAAGCTTTTGTCCAAAATGGACATTGCCGAAAAGCGTAAACCGTTGGACGGCCGTTTCACGGTGCGTTACAAGGGTTCCGAAGTCGACCTTCGTGTGAGCTCGTTCCCGATTTCGCTTCGTAAGCGTGGCGTCTGTGAAAAGATCGTTATGCGTATTTTGGACCCGAACTCGGGTCAGTTCCCGCTCAAGGAAATGGGCTTTGACCCGCGCGTGCTCAAGCAGTTTATCGATGCGATTAACGCCCCGAACGGCATTGTGCTGGTGACCGGTCCTACGGGTTCCGGTAAGTCTACGACGCTTTATGCCTCCATTCGTGAAATTTTGGATTCCACCATCAACATCTCGACGATGGAAGACCCGGTGGAATTGAACATTGACGGTGTGAACCAGGGCCAGATCAACAATGCCGCAGGCTTTACCTTTGCGGCGGGCATTCGTGCCTTGCTCCGTCAGGACCCTGACGTGATCATGATCGGTGAAATGCGTGACCAGGAAACCTCGACGATGGCTATCGAAGCTGCTTTGACGGGTCACTTGGTCTTCAGTACGCTCCATACGAACGACGCTGCTGGCGCATTCCCTCGTCTGCTCGAAATGGGACTGGAACCGTTCCTTGTGTCTACGGCTATTAAGGGCGTGTTGGCCCAGCGACTTGTGCGCCGCATTTGCAAGAACTGCAAGGAACCGGTCGAAATCTCGCAGGAACTCCGCGACGAACTCCACCTCTCGCCGGACATGCAGTTCTACCATGGTCGCGGTTGCGAAAAGTGCGACGGTTCGGGCTTCAAGGGCCGTTGCGGTATTTACGAGTTCCTCGTGCCGAATGAAGCCGTGCGTAACCTCGTCATCAAGCGCGCTTCCGGTGACGAAATCAAGCGCGAGGCTATCAAGTCTTGCGAAATGATCACGCTCCGTATGGACGGCATCAACAAGGCGCTCCAAGGCCTTACGACTTTGGAGCAGGCTGTCGGTGCATCTACCGCCGACGAATAAAGAACCTTGTAAAAGTTATTCTACCGAGTTGACTGCTTTTTTGGCGGTCAACTTTTTTTTGACCCTGTTGTAAAGGGAACCGACTCCGTTCCAGAAAAGCGATACCAGGACGGAGGCGAGGTAGGTCGATGCAATGAGGAGCAACAGTGAGAGAATTGCAATTCTCGGGGAGGTCACGAATGCTGACAATAGACCGAAATAGTAACAGAAGAATGGATGGATAAGCCACATCGACGTGCTTTCCTTGCCCATCTGGACGAACGCATTCTTGATGACCTTGACGCGGTTCAGGAGGTCGATGCTTGCGACTGTCAGTACGGGGATGAAGAAGATGTCGAACGTGTCGCCGATTTCGCATTGCCTGAGGTAGATCACGGTGGCCCAGGCGGCGATGTCGGTGAACGGGTTCAGGAGCTTGTTTGCTTTTGCGGCTTCGCTAAAACGGTCCAAAAGTCCGTTCCTGGCAGTGACGGCACCCATCCAGAAGCAGGCGGCGTAGGGGGCGATTTGGCAGAAAAACTTGACGTAGAGGAAGTTGTTGCCGGGAACGCCGATCGTTGTCGATGTGCGGAGTCCGGGGAAGATGTTTGCAAAAAGCAGGGAAACGAAGATGACGATGAGAATGTTCGTTTTGGCGGAATAGCGGTCGATAATGGCCCTGATAATCGGGAAGGTCACCAAGGCAAAAGCGTAGCTGATGAGGAACCACCATTCTCTATTGTAAGTCGAGGTGAATCCGAAAAAGTTCGAAATGAGTTCCCTCGTTGAAAAATTGGCAAAGCGGGTGTAAATGAACGGATCGGTGCAGTAGGCGGCTTGTGTCGAAAAGAACAGGAAACCGATGGGGACGAAAATGAGGAAAACCTTCCAGTAGGCAAAATAGAGCTTCTTGAGCCTCCCGACGATGTCATAGGGCTTGCCGTAGCTGCTTTTGTAGACTCCGTATCCGCCAAAGAAGAAGAACATCGGAACGCAAATTTTTCCAAAGATGCCAAAGAACTGGAGGGACGTCGCGTTGAATACGGTGAAAATGTAGGTGAGCGGTTCACCTGCAAGGCGGTTCGGGAAAAACCAAAGGTGGTGCATGAGCATGCAGATGATGGCGATGCACTTCATGACTCTGGTGTCGTCGGGGGTCAAATAATTGTCGATCTTGTCTTTGGTCATTTTGAATCTTTTTTGGAGTTGGTTGTTGAATTATAGAAATTATGTGGGATGGGTCTCTCGTTTTTGGTGTTTTTTGGCGGTTTGGGTGGCTTGTTTTGACAGTACCATTTACTATATTGCTCATCCGTATATCGAATGGAGTGCCTAATGCCCAATGTTGTGGATAATGCTGTTTTAGATCGAGAACTGAATGCCGAACAGGCGGCCGCTGCAAAGAAAATCAACGGTCCGATGCTGATTCTTGCCGGTGCAGGTTCGGGAAAGACGCGCTGCATTACCTACAAGATTGCCCATCTGGTCTCGCACCACAGTGTGGAATCCAACCGCGTTCTGGCGGTAACGTTTACGAACAAGGCCGCTCGTGAAATGAAGGAACGTATCCAGAAACTTCTGGATAGCCGTTTGCCGTTCATGTGGATGGGAACGTTCCATTCCGTGTGCCTCAAGCTTTTGAAGCTTTGCCTCGCAAAGGATTTTGTCATCAAGGAGCTTGGCGGCAAGTGGTTCGATGCGAACTTTTCCATTTATGATGATGACGACCAGAAGCGTATCCTCAAGGAAATCTTGAAGGATGACCTGGGCGACGATTACGATGCCGCCGAACTGAAAAAGGTCCATGGCGCAATTTCGCGTTACAAGAATACGATTATCTACAAGGGCGACAAGGCTGTTTTGCAGACTCCGGACATCGCGGCTCTGAATGCCGAGTTTGGGGATCAGGAACGCAATGCCCGTTATTATGCGGCTTACCAGAAAAAGCTTTCGGAGTCAAATGCCATGGACTTCGACGACTTGCTTTTCAATACGGTCAAGATGTTGCAGATGGTGCCGGAACTCGTTCGGCAGCTGAGACGCCAGTTCCAGTATGTCGTTGTCGACGAATACCAGGACACGAACGACGTCCAGTACGAACTTTTGAAGTTGCTCATCAATCCCGAAACGAAGAACGTGACGGTGGTGGGTGATGACGACCAGAGCATTTACGGCTGGCGTGGTGCGAACATCAAGATTATCCGCAACTTCCACCGCGATTTTGCTCCGGTGACGATTGTCAAGCTCGAACGCAACTACCGCTCGACCGCAAACATCGTTAAGGGCGCCGGTTCCGTGATTGCCCATAACGTCCGCCCGCAAGAAATGCAGAAGAATGTGTTCTCCAAGGAAGAGGCGGGCGAACTCATTCACGTGCGCTATTTCGAGGATGACCGTTCCGAAGCTTCGAACATTGCAAAGACGATTGCGCAGGCCGGTCCTGATTTTTACGCGAAGACGGCCGTGTTCTATCGCACCAACGCCCAGTCCCGTTTGCTCGAAAAGGCGCTGAACGACTTGCGAATTCCGTCGGTGATTTTTGGCGGCACAAGGTTCTGGGATCGCAAGGAAATCAAGGATATTTTGGCTTACCTGCGCGTGCTTGCGAACGAAAAAGACGATGCCGCCTACTTGCGCGTCATCAATACGCCGCCGCGAGCCATCGGCAAGACGACCGTCGAAGGCCTGCTTGCCAAGGTGAAGGCGGGCGAGGGCTCGCTGTGGGACAACCTCTTGGCCGAGGCTAACGGCGCAAGTCGTGGCGCTCCGAAGCTGAAAGGTTTTACCGACCTCGTGGTCCGCTGGAAGAATATGATGAATTCGGGCGAAACACCGCTCCCGATTCTTGCCGAAAACATCATCAACGATATCGGTTACAAGGAATTCTTGCGCAAGGAAGACGAAACGACGGCCGACGAACGCATTGCGAACTTGGACGAAATGATCAACGCCATCCGCGAATTTGACGAAGACCATCCGGGCGCTACGCTTGATGCGTTCTTGCAGGACATTTCGCTTTTGACGGATGGCGACAAGAAGGTCGATACGTCTAAAGGCCTTGTGACGCTCATGACGATTCACATGGCAAAGGGCCTTGAATTCAATACGGTCCACCTTGCCGGTTGCGATGACGAAATCTTCCCGCTCATACGCGGAACTTCGATGCTTTCGATGGCCGAAATCAACGAACAGATGGAAGAAGAACGCCGCCTGTTCTATGTGGGCTGCACCCGTGCCGAAAAGATTCTTTATCTATACCATGCGGAACGCAGGTTCTTCCAGGGGAACATCCGTCCGTTTGCACCGTCCAGGTTCCTCAAGGAATTGGACCCGTCCGTTGTTGACTTTACGCCGTGCTTGAATACGCGCCCGTCTGTTCCTAGCTTTGTGGGGAATACGCGCTCCAGCTCGTCGTACGGTTCGTCGAATTACGGTTCCCGTCCGTCCTATGGTATTTCGGGTTCGGGCAGTTCCTATGGCAACCGCTCGTACGGTAGCGGTTCTTATGGATCTTACGGTTCCCGCCCGGCGGCGGTGCCACAATCCATCAAGAAAAACGATAAGCATATCGTTTACCGCAACCCGATTAAGGTTGCGTCGCCAAAGCCTGCGACCCCGAGCGGCCCGCGTGTCGTGTATGACGGATTCAATCAGGATGCTAGCCAGAATCCGTATCACGTTGGTGCACGCGTACGCCATTCCAAGTACGGCAATGGCGTCGTGGTGAAGGCTTACGGCAGTGGCGACAACGCCCGCGTCGATGTCCGCTTTGACCGTGATAGCGTTAACCGCACTATCATCCTCAAGTATGCAGCGCTGGATGTGATTGGATAGTGATTAGTGGTTGGTGATTAGTGGTTAGGTGAGCTAAAAATGCAACACTGTTTACTTGCCACTTCCTACCGTCTACTTCCTACTTCCTACTAAAAAATTCTATCTTATTTCTCGAAAAAAAGAGGTTTTTTATGCTTGAACGTGAAGAAGTTTTGAAGCTCGCGAAGTTGTCTCGCCTGAGCATCGCAGAAGAAGATATTCCGGCTATCAAGGGTCACTTGGACAAGATGCTCGACCATCTCGAAGCATTGAAGGCTTTGGACCTTTCTAACGTGGAACCGATGACCGCTGTCGAAAACGGCGCTACCATCCTCCGCGAAGACGTGCCGGTCCAGGGCTTTACGCTCGAACAGGCTTTTGCTAACGCTCCGGCTGTCGAAAACGACCACTTCGCCATCCCGAAGGTGATGTAGTCCGCTTTGAACAAGGTCAGCTGCATTGTTCCTGCCCGCATGGGCTCGTCCAGATTCCCGGGGAAACCTCTCCTGAAGCTCAACGGCAAGGAGATGATTGTCCGTACTATGGAACGGGCTTTGCTCGCCGGTTGTTTTGACCGCATCGTCTGTGCGACGGATTCTCCTGAAATTGAATCTGTCGTTACGACGGCTGGCTTTGACTGCGTGATGACCGGCGAATGTGCAACTGGTTCCGACCGCGTGGCTGAGGCCGCCAAAAAGCTTGGCCTAGACCTGGTCGTGAATCTCCAGGGCGATGAGCCTCTCGTTGAACCTTCCGTGCTCCGCGATGTCGCCAAAGACCTCTCGGAACACCCCGACTGCTGGGTGACGGTCGCATGCCCGTTGGACCCTGCAGAAGCAGAACTCAAGACCGTCGTGAAAGTGCTCGTGCGCGACGGTGTGGCTGTAGACTTTACAAGGTCTGTGCCGCCTGCAGAAGCGAACCTCTGGTTCCAGCACCAGGGCATCTACGCTTACTCCCGCGATGCCCGCGACGAGTTTGCTTCGCTCCCGCAGAATAAGATTGAGCTGGAACGCTCGCTGGAACAGATGCGAATCTTGGGGCGCCGCCCGATCCGTATTGTCGAGAGCGCTTATCCGAGCATTTCCGTGGACGTCCCGTCGGACGCGGACCACGTCGAGAAAATTTTATTAGATCGTTTGCTAAATCCTTCTCTAGATGAACCCTTCAGAAAAGGCAATGAACGTATCTGAAAAAAGAATTCTCAAACTCGCAATCATCCTCTTTATTATTGGCTTAACCGTCCGCTACCTCCCGTGGGGGCTCCCGTCCATCGAAACGTTCGAGGTGGGGGATGCGGTTATTGTCGCAAATGCGTCTCCGCCTGCAATGGCGAGTGCGGATACCGCCGACGTTGTAGATAAAGTAAAAATAACAACAGGACCCGACCTGACGAATGGTCTCGCTGATGAAAAAATGCGGGAAGACCGTCCGTTTGAACACTCACGAAAACCCAAAAAGAAGGTGACGCTCCCGCTTCATATAAATGCGGCGAGTGCGGAGGATCTGTGTGCCCTAAAAGGGGTGGGTCCCAAGCTTGCCGAAAAAATTATCGAGCGTAGGAACACTGCGGGGCCGTTCAAGGGACCCTCAGACCTTAAAAAAGTGCATGGAATTGGAAAGAAAAAGCTCGAAAACATAATACAATCGATAATTTTTGATTAGTTTTAGGATATAAAACTTTACATAAGCATATTTATGAGTGATACGAAGTTATATCTAGGTATTGAAGTTGGCGACACTTCCATGAAGGTTGCCCTTGTGGATGCTACTGAAAAGAAGGTCCTCAAGGCTGCCGTCCTTCCGACGGAGTGCAATCCTATTTACGATATATTCCTTTTTGAAAGTACTCTCCAGCAGTGGGTCGACGATAACCAGATCAAGGATATCGTGGCGACTTCGGTGACGATGCCTGCTACGATGTCGATTATCCGCAAGGTGTACATTCCGCAAGAGGCGGTCGCAAACAAGTGGCAGTACCTGAACTGGTATCTGGAACTTTTCACGAATGCCGAGGCTGGCGCCTACATCGTCGATTCCAAGACGTTGAGTGGCGATGACACTCTGGGCTATAATGAACTGGTGATGGCCGTCCGCAAGGAATGGGTCGAAGCTCTCCGTAAGGGTTTCCGTTCCCGCGTGCTTGCTCCGAAGTCCATGGAAGTCGATGTGCTTTCGCTCATGAACGTGATGGATGTGGGTGAAAAGATCAAGGGCGCTGTCTGCGTCGTGAAGGCCGACTTTGCCGGCGTGACGCTTGCCTGGATGCGCCGTGACGAACTTATGGCGCTCCGCTGCGTGTCGACTCTTTCGATGGTCGGCAAGACCGAAGACGTGGCATACCCGATTCTTGCAAACGAGATTGTCGACCAGATGAGGCTTGTCCAGACCGAAAACGCAATCACTGGCGTTAACGAAGTCCGCCTTTGCGGTGAAATGGCTTCGAACGAACAGTTCGTGAATATTCTCATGGGTAAGCTTGGCGATTACAATGTGGCTTTGATGACCGGCTTTTCGCAGCTCCCGTCCGACGAAAGCGTGAACCCCGTTGATATGATTTGCTGTGTCGGTGCCGTGGGTGCCGCTCTCAATCAGATGGAGGGTGTATGATTCATATGAACCTTATTGCGGTGGCCGATAGGAATTCCACCGTAGGCAATCTGTCGCAGCACTTGCACGTGACCAATGTGGCGGATGTCGAACGCCTGCATAAGAAGAAGTATTTGGCTGTTGTCTTTACCGTCTTGCTTGCGATCGTGGTCTTTAGCGGCTACTTGAGCATGAGTGGTGTTCCGGCTGTATTGGACGGGGTTCTTCCGGAATCCTACCTCAGCCTGATCGGTGCTAAGGGAAGTTCGAACAAGACGGCTGCTGCCGGTCCGACCGCCGAACAGATTGCAGAACAGCAAGAAGCTGTGGCTAAGGCCCGAGCTGCCATGTCTGCCAGGGATATCGCAAACGAGGTGGTTCCGCAGGCTCTGTTTAACAACAAACGAACCGGCTATAGCAGTTACCTGCCGCTCGAAAAGCTTTCGTACCAGAAGACGTCTTTGGCTCAGTTCATGACGTTCCTCAACACGGCTGTCCCGGATGATATCGGTTTCTCGGAAATTGTCTACCAGGCTCCGAACTACTACTTCCTCCGCGGTGTTGCCATCAAGGCGTCCTCTCAGCATACGCTTGTCGACCGTCTCAAGGCGGTGAGCAAGTCGTTCCAGTCTCCGATCGCATCCGAGGCTGCAACTGAAGTGGCCGCGTTTGGTCAGTTCTCTGTGCCGCAGGTGCGCCTCAATATGGTGCGCGGCTTTGTCCCGGCTGCCGAAATCGCTGCTGAAGTCAAGGCGGTCAAGGCTTTGGCCTCTACGAACAAGGTTGTGCTGAAGGGGCTTGAAAAGCCTGTTGTCGAGGACTTTGGCGTCTACAAGCGTTATGCATACAACGTCACGACGACGACGGACTTTGCTGAAATGCTTGCGTTCTTCAATGCGTTTGCAGAATCCCCGATCCGTATGGGTGTTCCGAAGATGGAACTCAAGTACGTGAAGAAGGGCCTGTTCGCTTCCTTCCGTCTCGAAATGTTCGTCCTTCGCTAATATGCCGATACGAATTACAGGCGGTTCGTTACGGGGACGCAACATCGAGTCTCCGGATACCATAAAAACGCGTCCGACAGCTTCCCGCACGAGGGAAGCTCTCTTTAACATATTGCAGGGCGTCGAAGGATTCCGTATGCTCGACCTTTTTGCCGGAAGCGGCATCATGGGGCTCGAAGCGGTTAGCCGTGGTGCCGAAAGCGTGACGGCGGTGGAACTTTCTCGTGCGCAGGCGAAGATGATCGAACGCTCGTACAAGTCGGTCGGTGCAGAATCAAGACTGCGGCTGCTCGAAACGAACGTTCTTACGCTCAAAAAGGAAGTGGTCTGCGCGAACGGCGGCTTTGACTTGATTTATGCGGATCCTCCGTTCAAGGATATGGATTACCCGGATTTGCGCCCGTTCATCGAATGGCTGAACCCCGGTGGCGTTGCCGTTTTTGAAGCCCCGAGCCGTAAGTTGCCCGCATGGGCTGACGGTGCCGAAGTTCGCCGTTACGGGGAATCGTCGTTGCTCATTTTTAGGTAGTTTCGGAACGGAATCCCCTGGAATCGCCGTTTTGGAGCGGTTTCATTTGGCGGGGGATTGCAATTTGTGACTCAGTCACTTTTCGTTCTTGCGATTTTTTGTAAATTGTAGACGATGGAGTGGAAATCGATGAAACAGAATAGGGCTGCTTTGGAGGCTAGTCGCGAATCCCGTGTTGCGGTGTTCGCTGGTTCGTTCGACCCATTTACAATCGGACATTTGGATATCGTCAAACGTGCTGCTGGCATGTTTGATTCCTTGATCGTCCTCGTGGCTCAAAATGCGAGCAAAAAGAACATGTTTGAAGCCTCGTTGCGTAAGGAGATGGTGGAGGCCGCGGTCTCCCGTATTCCGAATGTGTCTGTCGCGGTTTATGAAGGGCTGACGGTCGATTTCATGAAGGCTGTCGGTGCCCGTTATCTCGTTCGCGGCATCCGTAACGCTTCGGATCTTGATGCGGAACAGGCGGTCGCTTGGAACAACAAGGTGCTGTACGGCGATGTCGAGACAGTGTTTTTGCTCTCGGCTCAGGAACACCTCGTGATTAGTAGCAGTCTTGTTCGTGAACTTCTCAAGTGCGGTTGTGCCAAGGGAACCTCTGGCGCTGAACAGAAAAATCTCATAGCGAAGTTCGTCCCGAAAACTATGGTCTCCATGCTTTTAAAACAGTTTAGGAAGCTTTATGAAACCGTTTAAATACTTGCCCAAGGCATTGCAGGTTTTGTTGGTTGCCAATGCCGCCGTTTTTGGAATAGTCCTTATCCTCGGTTCCTTTTTGGGGCTGCACCTGAATTTGCCGGGTGTCGGTTATGGCAGCCTGCGCGAATACATTCTCTACTTTGGCGCGTTTTTCCCGACGAGCCCGCTTGAAGTTTGGCGCTACGTGACCTATATGTTCATTCACGTGGACTTTATGCACTTCTTCTTCAATATGCTGATGCTCTGGATGTTCGGTTCCGAGGTCGCAGAATGGATGGGGATGCGTCACTTTGTTTCGATGTATTTCTTCTGTGGAATTTTTGCAGCGCTTTTCAGCTTTTTCATGTGCCTCCTTGGACTTACGAACAATCCGATTATCGGTGCGTCGGGTGCCTTGATGGGCGTGTTTGTGGCCTACTACAAGTTCTTCCCGGAACGTATGCTCCTCATGTTCTTTGTCATCCCGATGAAAATCAAGCATGCCATCTGGGTGATGATTGGCTTGGACATTCTGTTTGCTAATTCTGGTGATGCCATTGCTCATTTTGCCCACTTGGGCGGTGTGGTGGCCGGATTCCTTTACATGGCCGTTTACCAGAATGGTCCGAAGGTTCTCTACCATTCTCCGCTTTCGGCAATTTTCCGCCTGTTTTCGAGCAATCCCGAAAAGTATGATCAAGGCCGTGCTTCGAGTTCGCGCTCTTACACGCGCTCTTCTGATGAGCCGGAAATCCTTGAAGGTGAAGTTTTTTATGTGGACGAACAGAAGCGTATGGATGAAATCCTGAAAAAGGTGGAACGCGAAGGACTCCAGTCCCTGTCCGAATCGGAACGAGAATTTTTATTAAAAGCGGGCGACAAGTTGCGTCGTCGTCGCGGAGGATTCTAATGAAAAAAGTACTTGGTATGGGCGCCGCCCTTGTTGATATTTTGGCTAATGTGAGCGATGAATGGATGGCAGCTCAAGGCGTCCAGAAAGGCGGCATGAACATGGTGGATTGGCCGCAGATGGAAAAGTTCCTTGGCTCTCTTGAAAATCCGATTCGTGTTCCGGGCGGTTCTACTTGTAATACTATGGTGGGCGTGGCCCGTCTCGGTGGCAAGGCTGCTTTTATCAGCAAGGTGGGCGATGACGAACTTGGCAAGCTCTTCCAGGACCATTTGAAGAACAACGGCGTCGAATCGAAGGTGGGTCTTTCGAGCGCTGCGACGGGCTGTGTGTTCTCTGCCGTGACTCCGGATGCCCAGCGTTCGATGTGGACGTACCTTGGGGCTTCGGACTTTTTGGGTTCCGATGATTTTACTCCGGCTCTCTATGATGGTGTGGGCCTCCTCTATGCCGAAGGCTACCGTGCTTTTAACGGCGAATGCTTCAAGAAGTCTTTTGAATTGGCTCGTTCGCTCGGCGTTGAAACGGCTCTCGACTTTAGCTCCTTTGGTGTGGTCGAAGCTTGCCGCAAGCTGTTCGATGAACTCTTTGAAAACAAGATGATCGATATCATCATCGCAAACGAAGACGAAGCTTTTGCTTATGCGGGCGTCAAGGAAGAAGCCGCCCTCGAAGTTTTGGCCAAGAAGGCTAAGGTCGCTGTCGTGAAGATCGGCAAGCGCGGTGCCTTGATCGCGAAGGATGGCAAGATTACTCGCGTGTCGGCGGGTGCGGCCAAGGCCATCGATACGACGGGTGCTGGTGACCTCTGGGCATCGGGATTCTTGTATGGTTATATGAACGGCTGGGATATGGAACGCTCGGGCAACCTCGGTAGTATCGTCTCGAACGAAGTCGTCCAGGTGATGGGCGCCCAGATTCCTGAAGAGGGCTGGAAGCGTATTTACGCCCAGATGTAATCGAGGAACGGTATCATGGTTTCTGTTGTGCGTCCTTTTGTGATGTTGCTTGCCGTTCTTGCATTTGCGGTGGCGCCCGTGCTTGCTGAGAATGCAAAAAACGGTGAAGCTCTGGATAGCGAAAAGGCGGAACTTGTCGCTGAAATTGCCGTCCGCGATAGCGTGATGGCGCTTCACGATAGCGCTTGTACCGTCGAAAAGAAGTCGCTCCGTTCGGATCTTGAAGTCGAGCGTGCCAAGTGCGAAAACTGGGAACAGAGCTACAACACCTTGAAGAAGAGCAACGAAACCTGTGCCAAGGCGTTGAGCGTTGCTCTCGAGGCTAGCCAGGAACAAGCCCAGAAAGACAAAAAGGAAAAAGAAGAAAAGGAATCTTCTGACCGTGCGATGGCGTCTGTCTCGATGCTTGGTAGTTTTGGCATCGGGATGCTCATCATGTGGCTTATCATGAAGTAGTTGACGGAGTTCACTTTAAAAGAGTTTATCGCGGTCTTGCCGCACAAAGGGATGGTATGAAAAAATTCGCTTTAGTCTGTAGCTTGCTCCTGGGCACAACCTTTGGTGCGGGAGTCTCGTTTGCAAAAAAATCGGAGGCCTCGGCAGGTCCGTTCCAGAAGGGCTCGGTGCTAAAGCAGATTGCTTCGGTTCCTATGACGACGGCCGAAATTTCGGCGTTTATGCCCGAAAAGAAGGTCCTGTTTGTCGTCGGCGGCGAAAACGTGATGGAAGTGGTCAGTTTGGCCGATCCGTCGAACCCGAAAAAAGTTAGCGAAGTGAAGTTGCCGGGCGGAGCCTCCAGCGTGACGGTCTTTGGCGACCTCGTGGCGGTGAGCCTCTTGAACAACCCTGAATGGAAAAAGGGGCACGTGCAGGTGATGCGCTACAACAAGGGTGTCGAAGTCCTCGGTGTCCACGAACTTTGCTACATGCCCGACATGATCACGTTTACTCCGGACGGAAAGAACTTGCTTGTCGCTTGCGAAGGTTCGCCGGATGAATCGTTCTCTGAAGATCCTGCAGGCGGTATTGGCGTTCTGTCGATTGGATCTGCCAAGGTGGATGCAAAGTCCTGGGCAAAGCCACAAAAGACTGTTGTGGGTTTTGATGGGCTTGACTCGCTAAAGCTGATGGCGGCAGGAGTCCGCAAGACGGGCGTGAAGAGCTTTGTGCAGTCGCTTGAACCGGAATACATCACCGTTGCGCCTGATGCCAAGACCGCTTGGGTGAGCCTGCAAGAGAACAATGCTCTTGTCAAGTTCGATGTCGAGGCCAAGAAAATTCTGGATGTTTTCCCGCTGGGGTATGTCGATCATTCCATGCCGGGTTTTGGACTTGACGTCAAGAAGAATAAGACCATCGAAATCAAGAATTATCCGTTGCGAGGCTTGCGCCAGCCGGATGGGATTTCTTCGTTCTCGGTGAATGGACTGACGTTTGTCTTGACGGCGAATGAAGGGTCTCCGGTCAACGATTACAAGGCCTGGACTGATGTGACGACTCCGATGATGCTTTCGCAGCAGGGAGTCCTTGATCCGAGCGTGTTTACGGCCGGCGTCCTTGAGGATCTGAAAAATGTGACTGTCAGCAACTTGGAACGTTGCGATGTTGCGCCGGATAAAACGGCAAATGGAAAATGCCCTTACATGTATTCTTTTGGCACGCGTTCCATCAGCATTTTTGATGGCGCTACGGGTCATTTGATGTGGGACTCTGGCGATGTGTTTGAACAGACTGTCGCTCGCCTGGCTCCGGATTACTTTAACTGGAATTCCAAGAAGGGCAAGGTCAAGATGGATGCCCGCAGCGAAGACAAAGGCTGCGAACCGGAAAACGTGACATCGGGTGTCGTCGGGGACAAGCGTTATGTCTTTGCGGGACTTGAACGCACGAGTGCCGTCGCTGTGTTCGATGTGACGGGCATCGAAACTGGACACGAGCCTAAGCTTGTGGACTTCTACTTGAATCCAAAGGACCGCGGCCCTGAAGGCATCCTGTTTATCCCTGCCGAAAAGAGCCCAAATGGCGAACCGCTTTTAGTCGTCGGCTATGAATACAGCAAAACCCTCGCAGTGTATACTGTGAAATAGGTTCTCTGTGTTAAAGTAAATTTCAGAAGCATTAATATTATTAAAAGGATTAGCGTTTTTTAATACAAAAAGCGTCGGCCAAGGTATTTTCTTCGCAGTAGCGTGCAAAACGAGTGTCGCGAACGACTGCTAGCAGGCGTTCATGACCGAGTGAAGCCGCTGACGCCATAGGCGTCAAAAGCATCAAAGGCGAATGCTGCGGTTGCACTTGTGCAAACATAGCTGAGCCGTAATTGCTGATGCTGAAAGCATCCACTCCGAGCTGGGTTTTTTTTTCATGTAATGAATTTACATGACTTTTTCAGGCCACGGATGTTTTGGGTATCTCCCTCGTAATTCCTTACGGACTTCGGCGTATGTGTTCTGCCAGAAGCTCGTGAGATCCCATGTCTTTTGGATCGTGCGAAAGTTCGGTGCCAAAATGTCGTAGCGAACTTTGAGATGACCGTCGGCGATTTTATGTTCGCCACGGAGCTGCATAAAGTCTTCGATGCGTGCCGATATTTCGACAAGAACTCCGTCTGCACTTTGGACGATTTTGCCACTGCTCTGTTCGTCGGCGGTTGCGACCGGCAAATAGCTGTAACGTGCGCGCTTGCCGTTGGGCAGAACATAGTGGTCGGGGAATGTCTTTTGCAACCAAGCTAACATCGATTTTCCAAAGTAGTCTTCGACGATGTTCCTGTAACGATCGTCGTTGATGTCACGCAGCAAAAAGATGCCGTCGGTGAGTTCGTTGAAGATCAGTTCCATATCTTCATCGTTGAATTCTGGGAGCCCAAAGTCGGGGTAAAGCTTTGACGCAAGGCGCATCTTGATGAGGAGCGTCTGCATATCTTCGGTCATATAGCGGCCTGTCCAGTTTTCTTTTTCGAGCTTGTCCCTCCAGGCTTCTACGGTAAGCTCTTTAAGTTTTTCGAGAACCTTGGGCGATGCTTCTTGCGGGAGGACTTCCTTACGGCTGATTTCGCGGACTTCGCCCGTGGGCGATTGGTCTTCGTGAATTTCGACTCCGATAAAGCGTTCTTGACCGCTGCGCCACAGAAGTTCGTAACGCACGACTTCGTTGTCGCCACCGAGCAGCTCTTGCGGAATGGGGGCATAAAGGCTGACGCGAAGTTCCGACTTGCTCCCGCCTCCGGTTCGCAACATCGTGAGGGCGAGTAATGCGTAGGGCGGTTCTGCGACTTGCAAACGGATGGTATTGCCGTTGCTTAACTTGTATGCGTTTCCGCTTGGCGTGGCAAGCCTGTCCGGGAAGGCGTCGAGCAGTTGCTTGCAGATGAATTGTGAAGATGGGGCTTCGCCCTCTTTGATGTTGCCGTTTTTGTCATGCCCGCCTTGAACTCTTTGATCACTTAGTGCTTTAGCACTTATGTGAGCATAATCCGCGTATGGGGAGGGCATCTCCTTTAGGGTGCCTCGAAAGTCGCGGAGTTGCCTTAGCGTAAAGCTCACTTCTTTTGGAACGTTTACGGCCTTAGAGAGCGTGTCCTTCGCGAGCGTGAGCAGATCCAATGAAACTTTGGACTTTTGTACAAATTCTGTACCTGAGTGGATCCATGCCATTGCGGCGAGCAGTACGTCGGGGAGGTCTGCGGCGGATTTGGCCTTGGCGAGAATGAGGGCGAGCGGAATGCTTGAAATCGGAGTCTGGATGGTGCGCTTGCCAAGTTCGGTGATGCGTCCGTCCTTGAGCATGCCGAAGTTCACGAGCAATGATGTGGCGACTTTTTCGCGGGCTTCCGGAATCGCCGTGGGCAGTTTTATTCTAGATCCTTCGACGGAGTTTATCCCGGACTCCATTCCGGGACCTAGGATGACACTGCTTTCGAGCGCCGCTTTCTGCAATAAAAGTTCCGAGGGCTCGATTTGCAGAACTTCGGGCACGATGCCCTGTGGCATATGCTTCTCGGCATCTTCGGTCCAGAGGCGGATGGCACAACCGTTCTGCGTACGGCCGCTACGGCCACTGCGTTGGATGGCGTTCTGCAATGAAATCGGAAGCGTGCGCAGCACGTTCACCTTTTCGCTGTCATCGTATTCGCTGACACGTTCGATGCCGCTATCGACAACGCCGGTGACGTTCGGTACGGTAATGGATGTTTCTGCGATGTTGGTCGTAAAGATGACTCGCGGACGTTCCGTTTCTTCGAAAATGCGGTCTTGCGTTTCGCGGTCTTGGCCGCCGTAGAGTTCAAGGAACTCTGCGACATTGTCGCCAAGCGCCTCGCTTGCGGCGGTATGGCATTTGGCGATTTCTGCTTTACCCGGCAAGAATACGAGCGTGGTCTGCCAGATGTTGTTGCGGTAAAGCGTTCGCAATGCGCGCACGACTTCGCTTTCGATTCCTTGGCCGGTCGTGATGTTCACGCCCGAGGCGGGCTTCTGGTGTAGAATTTGCACTGGGTAAAGCGGATGCCCGAGTTGCAGGCATTTTACGCCGAGCGCTTCTTCAAGTTCGCTTCGGTTCAGTGCCGCCGACATCACGGCTACGCGTGGCTGAGTCGTTCCCGCTTTGAACGGTAATTTTCCGTTAAAATACGCGAACAGCAAGTCCATATCGGCACGGCGTTCGTGGTATTCATCGAACACCACCCATTCTGCGTCGAGCTTTCCGTGCAATAGTTCCTGTAAAAAGTTTCCGTAGGTTTGGAACAGAATTCTCGTTTCGCCCGATTTGCAGCTGTCTTGCATGAACTGGTAGCCGACAGTCTTTCCGCACGGCTCGTTGTGGAGTTTCGCGGAGTACTGGGCGAGTGCAAGTGCTGCAATTCTTCTCGGCTGCAAAACGACAATGCGACCTTTAAAGTGCCTGCTCAGGAACCATGGGATGTACAAGGATTTACCGCTGCCGGTGGGGGCTTCGATAAGCAGGTTCCGTGAAGACTCGACGGCGTTGATGAGCTTGTCTTCTTCTTCGGCAATGGCTAAATCTTTGTATGTGCGCATTGTAGATTTTCTCTTTAGGTCTTTTTTAAACAACAGACCCCGGCACATTGACCGGGGTAAAATAAACTAACTTCCTACTTCCTACTAATTATGCCTTCGGGTATCTCAGCTTTTCACCCGTAGCTTCGTCCATGTAGGGCGGCTTGCCTTCGCGGAACTTCTGGTTGATGACCAAGTTCTGGAGTCTTCTGCGGATGCCGGCTTCGGTCTTGCAGAAGAAGAACACGACCTTGTTCGTTCCCGGAACCTGGAAAACGGCAAGCTTGAACTTCTGCGAAACAGCGCGGCGGAAAAACTTCACATCTTCTTTCTTCGGAATGACCTGATCGCTGCCCGGCTTGATTTCACAAATCATGTCGGCATCGGCAAGCAAGGCCTTGGACTTCTGCTGGAGAGCGAGGAAGTTCGGCTCGGTGCTCTTGCGGATATTTTCCATGTTGAACGGGCTTCTTGCCTTCAGGCCTTTAAGGGCACCACGAATGGCAAAAAACAAAACGACGACCACGACCAGGACTACCAGGTACGGCCAATAGTTTGCAAAAAAGTCTAACATAATCACCTCAGTTTGGTGCTTCAAATATAGCAATATTTAGTGTATTCGTCGAAAATGCAAAAATGGATGGAGAAATCCT
The DNA here is from genome assembly GCA_902779055.1 of Fibrobacter succinogenes. GTDB lineage: Bacteria > Fibrobacterota > Fibrobacteria > Fibrobacterales > Fibrobacteraceae > Fibrobacter > Fibrobacter succinogenes_K. Next base: position 86,589 of record CACZAD010000014.1, read on the forward strand.
TTAGTATCTTTAATTCACTATTGTAGGAAAAAGATATGAAAGTGTTAGGCTTAGTTCTGGGTGTTTTGGGGACTAGTGTTGGTTTATCATCTTCTTTTGCCGCGACTTATGCAGCTTCGTCGAATCCATTTCGTGAAGTCACGAACGAATGTACCGATGGGACTCCCATTGCGTCCATAAAGCTGAGCGGGCTTGAGCATACTCAACCTCATGTGGTTTTACGCGAACTCATCCACAAGGCCGGGGATGCCTATTCTCAGGAAATCTTTGATACTGAGAAGCGCCGCCTGCAGGACTTGGATCTTTTTACCGATATTACGGTTACTTGCGAGCCGGCGGACGAATCGATTAATGATATGCTGGCCGATGCAATAGCCTTGGATCCTCCTCCCAAGACAAATCAAAACTTCGTTCAAGAATCATCTACAAAAAAAGAAGTCATTGACGCTCTTGTTTCGAATCTTTCGGTAAATGCGGATTCGCTTTCGTCCTTGGTCTCACGTCTTTCGCTGAGTACGGACACGATTTCGGCGCTTGTCGAATCGCTTCCGTCCAATGCCGATTCACTTTTGTCTATCGTGGCCCGCCTCTCGTTCAGTTCCGAAGAACTCTCGAACATTGTTTCTCGACTTTCGTCAAATACAAGTTCGCTTTCGGATAAGGCCTCTTCGAAGAATACGGAAAACGTCGACTCCTCTAGACCGACGTCTGGCGCAAGCTACCTCTCATCGGCCCATTCTCTGAATGCGGTCAGTGTCGTTTACCACTTTAACGAAATCTTCCGCTGGATTCCGTCGCCTGCAGGTAAAAAGACAGACCGCGATGGATTCATGCTTGGGCTTGCCCTTGCGAACCTGAACATCCTTGGCGAAGACATCCGTGCCGAGGTGCAGTACCGCACGTCCATCGATCCGTTGTTCGATAACAACGAATATGCCTTTTATGCCAGTTCTCCGTATTTGCTTGGACTTCCGGTGGGCTGGAATTTTGAGTTCTTGCGCACGGATAGCTGGGACGACATTCGCAGGTTCCATGACGCCAGCTGGCTTGTTAGTTTAGATGCAAGCTGGAGGCTGTTGCCGCATTTTGCCGTTCTCGGAAAGACGGCTTACCGTTACCTTGAAGGTGGTCCGGGACACTTGCCGGAATTTGGTATCGGTTTTTCTGTGGATTTCCGCGATAGCGAAATTGACACGCGTAAGGGTATCTATTTCGAAAGTGCCGTGTCGCATATGGGTATTCGCGAAAAGAACGATGAAAGTTATACGGAATTCCTGGAAGATGCCCGTGCCTACTATTCGTTCGGCCCGTTTGTGACAAACGCTAATGCATTGGTCCGCTTGAGACCCGGCGATGTGAAACGCTATGACTACTTCTATCACGGTGGCGCCAATACCTTCCGTGGCCATGAATCGGATTCGTTGCATCTTGGCGAACACGAAGTGCTTTTGAACCTTGAAGAACGTTTTGTGCTGCTTGAACGTCGTCCGGCGTCGCTGTGGGGAATCAACTTCTTCTATGGAGTCCAGCTGGTGGCGGGTCTTGACGGTAGCCTGCTTTGGAGCAAGGGCCATCCGGGCTGGGATAACTACGAAGGAGCCGTTTACGGAGGCATCCATCTTGTGATTCCGGCGCTTGATCGAATCCGTTTTGAAGTGGGGTATAGCCCTGATCACGGTGAACCTGTATTCCACATCGGTCTCTTCGAAAAGACGACGTCGGCTCGTTGGCGCAGCAGGTGAGCCCCCTTGTTTTTCTGTAAATAAATGTTAAATTTATCTTACTGTATTGAATGAAATAAAAATGTGGCTGAATGTCAAGCCTACGGAGAATAAATGGCAATTAACTATCTAGATCTTCCTATTGGACGCAAGTATCCCTACGAAGTGGACTGCGTTGTGGAAATCGGCAAAGATACGAATTTGAAGTATGAATATGACGAACGTCTGCACGTGTTCCGTTTGGACCGTTGCCTTTTGAGTTCGATGAGCTACCCCTGCACGTATGGCTTTATCCCGAGTACCAAGGCTGACGATGGCGATGCCCTGGATATGCTCATTTACAGCCCGGCTTCCATGATTACGGGTACCGTTTGCACTTGCCGCGTTATTGGCGCTCTTGATATGACCGATGGTGGCAAGAAGGATTACAAGGTCTTGGGTGTTCCGGTTTTCAATCCGCGCCCGTTCCGCGATATTACGGATGTGGACCAGATGTTCCTCCGCATTACGAGAAACTTCTTCCAGAACTACAAGGAACTGGAAGGGAAGGATGTCCAGATTGGCGAATGGATGGACGCTGCTTTTGCTCGTGAAAAGGTGATCGCTGCGCACAAGGCCTACTTTCAGAACCAGGTCCAAGTGCCGGAATCCTGCTACCAGGAACCCGAACACGACGACAAGATTCCTCCTGAGGAGCTGATTTAAAGGCGAGTGCAGCGACGGATTGCTGAATAAATAACCTTGTCATGGACAAGGTTAATTTTTTTTTAGAACTTCATTGGTTTTGAGATAAGATATTTATATATTATCTTTGTCGAAACAATCAAAGTAAATGAGGTTTTATGAATAAGCTTATTTTGCCGATCGCTATGTCGCTCATGCTTTTTAGCACGTCAGCAATGGCATTGACGATTAACATCAATAAGAAGAAGAGCGAACCTGAAAATGTTCAGGCCCCTCCTCCTCCGCCTCCACCTCCACCTCCGGTAAGATGCCTTTATTCTGAACCGAAGTGCGACCGTCACGACAGAATTCATGCAGAACGCTATGAAAACGATCAGCAGAAGTATAGCCGTGGCCAGTGCATCCGTGGCGAAAAGGAACGCAACTTTGACTTCTATTGCTCCAATGGTGATCTCTGGATGAAGATTGATTACCGTCGCGACGAAGCCGACCGTATCGAATGCTTTGATCCGGAACGTGGCAAGTACTTTGCAGCCCGCTCTATTGGCGAATGCGAACAGGCTAACCGTCATGGACATGGCCCGAAGCATCGTCACCACCATCACGATCGCTAATAGATTATAAAAGATCTTGATTTGGCCCCGAAGGGATTTCCTTCCGGGGTTATTTTTTATAACAAAAAAACTTAAACAAGTGAATGTTTAAGTTTTAAAAGTGTGTCTGTTAAGTTGTGAATGCGATTTACTTTTCGATGCAGCGCACGGAGAAAGCGTTGTTTTCTTCGATGGCGCGTTCTGCATAGCGCTCGTTGTAACCGCCAATCGTTACGAAGTTAGCGATGTAGGTCGTTTCTTCGGTGGCTGTCCAGAAGAAGGCGGACTTGTCCATGTCTTCGTAGGCGAAGTGGGAGTCTTTTTCGCCGGGAACGCCGAACGACTTTGTGCTTTCGCAGTAGGGGCTCCACATTTCGTTGTTGCCGAAGCAGATTCGCTGACCGGCCTGCTTGACTCTGAATCCGTTCTTCTTGCTTGAACCGAGATACTTGCTCAGGAAGTTCCAGTCCTTGCGATCCGGGACTCTCCAACCGGTGGGGCAGGCCTTCATAGCGGCTTTCCACGTGTAGAGGCGTCCGTACTTGTGGCAGTTCGACTTGTCGTCGTTGTAGCAGTAGCTGCCCTTCGTTGTTTTGTACGTGAGGTTTTCGGCGAACCAGTTGTGGTTGCCAATTTTCACAATCTTATACGTGTGTCCGTCGCGCGGATCCTTGAATTTCTTCGCAGAAGCTTTTTTGGAAGGGGCGGCGACCGTGAGGCAGGCCGCCAGAAGCATAAATACTAAACCAATTCTCATATAAAAAAATTTAGAAATTTTACGGTCGGTAATTTTTTTTATTTTGTAAAATCGTAGAGGTTTTAAAAGTTGATCATTGAAGACGTAAAAAAATCAATCATGGAAGCGGGCTTTCGCGATGGCGAAAAAATGCCTTCCGTTCGCAAAATGGCGGAACGGCTTGGCCTTTCTGTGAATACGGTTCACGGGGCATACAAACAGCTCGCTCAAGAAAAAGTAGTTCAGTTGGTTCACGGCAAAGGTTGCTTTTGGGGGGCGGCTCCTTCGTTTGAGGTGAAGCCCGAAGAAAGCGTGTATTCGCTTGTCGAACGCCTGTTCCAGAACGATCTTGAAAGCGGCGCTCTCAATGCGTTCGATGAACTCCCGTCGTGCAAGGAACTTTCAAACCGCTATGACGTTTCTCCCTATATCGTCAAAAAGTTCCTGATGCAAAAAAGTGCCCAGGGCATTTTGCGTCATGTCGGTCACCGGTTCTTCTTTAGCGAAGGCCGTCCTGTCGAAAAGTCGAATTACGTCTTGTTCATCCATCGTTCTGATGAATTCGGCCGCTTGAAAATTGAGTCGGAACGCGAGTCCGATGTGTTCCGTACCTTTGCGCAGATTGCGGCCGAGCAGAAAATTGCGGTGAAGTTTATCGGGTATTATGAAGCGTCTAACCAGTTTTACTTGTCGAACGGAAACAGCTACACCATAAAAAATGAATTGCATTGTCTGGGCGTGTTCCTTTCGACATGGCTGGTCAATGATGCCGCGAATTTATTTGCGCATTTTGCGACGTTCAAGAATCCGATTTCGGTATGGTGGGAATATGCGCCGGATATGGTGCCGGTGAGTGCGCGGAACCGCAAAAAATGGGCGTTCTACAATGTGGCTTTTGGTAAAGAGGCTGGCGTGATTGTCGGTCGATACCTCAAGAATAAAGAAATGGGGCGTGTCCATTACCTGTCGCCGTACCATGCTAGTTTCTGGTCCAAGGCCAGGTTGCAAGGGCTCCTGGAGGCGGGAACGGACGTGGTGCCGTTGGTGGACGAACGCTTTGCTTCGCCGTTTGACTTGATGGATGCCGCTAAGCGTGATGGAATCGATAGTCAGGTTCTTTTGAACAACGTTCTCGAAGAGTTGCTGAAAAAAGCAACGTTGGATAAGTTTGTCTGTTCCAATGACTGGGTTGCCGCTTCGTTGATCGACTTTTTCAGGGCGAAAAAAATGCCCACGCCTTATGTGGTGGGCTTTGACGATACCATCGAAAGCTATCGCTATGTATTCGATTCGTTTGCGTTCAACGTTGGCACGATGGTGAAAGAAGCGATTTACCACATCGTCGCACCCTCCATATATGCAGAACAGCGGCGCCAAATGCAGACGCCGCTGGGAAGGGTTGTCGAAAAACAATAATGCTTTTTAAGCGATGTTGAACTTGCCGGAGCAGGCGAGGAGTCCGAGCATGTAGAGGAGCCCGTCGTAGTAGCGCCATGTTCCTGTCGGAACTTCCATATTCCACAGGTCTTCTGCAAACGGCTTGATCAGCGGATCGCCTTCCGGGAGTGCTATCGTTGCGGCTGCGTTCATCGCAATGAGGCCGCCCGTGGCAAGTCTTGCCTCGCGCGGAAACGCGCTCCCGTCGACACGCATGTCGGCGAGGTACGGGCGGCGTCCGTTGAGGTAATTCAAAAGCTTGCGGATGGAGGCGACTTCCCATTCGTGGACTTCGGGTTTTGCTTTCTTGTCCTTGAGCGTTGCTGCGTCAAGACCCATATTCCAGACAACGCGCCAGGCGTCACCGCAGAAGCAGTCGCTCACCGGGTGCCACGGCGTCAGTTTCGGAGTGCCGTCGAATTCACTGTAGTCTGCCGAGAGACCTGTTTCCGGATGTACCGCTTTTTTCAAATATGCAATGCTGTTGTCGGCAATCTTGTCCCAGATGGTATCGCCGCTAGCTTCGCCGTACATTCTGTAGAATGCGACCGTGTTGTAGCTCGGGTCCGTAAAATCGTTCCCTTCCATCGGCGAAAAACGCACGAGTCCGACATTCGCATCCATCATCGTGTAGACTTTTCCGGCCTGCGGCTTGTGCGCCATATCGTTGATGAGTTCGACTGCTTCGTGCTTGTATTCATCGCATTTGAACTGCTTGGCGGCGTAAAGGAGTGCCGCGGCAAAGTATTCTTCGCCATCGGGAGCCGGCCCTGGGTCCATCATCGTAAAGTCAGTTGTTGAAACTTGCCAGGAATAGTAACCCTTGAGGTCGCCTTCGGTGTTCTTCATGTGAGTCTTGGCGAACTTCCAGAGTTTGTCGAAAAGGTCCTTCTTGTGCAAAAGGGCGGCTACTGTCATGCCATAGCTCATGCCCTCGGAACGGATGTCGTTGTGTCCGATATCGACGATGTATGCCATGTCGTCGCCCTTGTCAAAGCAAATGCGTTCGTTTTCGCGGTCGCCTTCAAAGAGCTGGGCAAAGGATTTGTTGAGTTTTGCCTCGATTTCGGCAGGAGTCTTACCAATTTCTTCAAATATGTTTCTCATGACATCTAAAATAGAAATGTATTGTGAATCGAGATTGCTTTGCGTGTTAATTTTGTAAAAACTGTTTTATGTGTTTTCCGTTATGAAAAGGCGACCCCGGAATAGTATCCGGGGTGACATTGTGCGGGCTATTGTATAAAATAAAAACGCCCGCATTACTGCGAGCGTCTTTAAAAGCTTGAACCTTGTCGGCTCTAAACGGCTTACCTGGAGTAGTATTCCACGACGAGCTGTTCTTCGAGCTTGACCGGGATCTGGTCGCGAAGCGGGAGCTTCACGAGAGTACCCTGCATCTTCGGAAGATCGACAGACAAGTATTCCGGAGCCTGAGCAGCAGCCAGGATGGCTTCCTTGATCTGTGCGTGTTCCTTAGACTGTTCACGAACAGCGATCACGTCACCAGCCTTGATGAGGCGGCTCGGAGAGAAGCTACGAACACCGTTCACAGTGAAGTGACCGTGTGCAACGTACTGACGGGCAGCGAAGATTGTACGAGCAAAACCCATACGGAAGACGACTGCGTCAAGACGGGTTTCGAGCAAGATCATCAGGTTATCACCTGCAGAACCTTCACGACGGTTAGCTTCCTTGTATGCCTTGGCAAGCTGAGCTTCGGAAATGTTGTAGGTGAAACGAAGACGCTGCTTTTCGACCAACTGCTGCTTGTAAACGGAAGCAGACTTCTTGCGGGTCTGACCATGCTGGCCAGGTGCGAAGTTGCGGCGGTCGAGAGCCTTTTGAGTCTTCTGAGAAACGGCAACGCCGAGAGAGCGTGCTACTTTACCTTTAGGTCCGCGGAAGGAGGACATAATTACCTCTTTGAGGAAGCTCTTTGGTTACGCTTGCAAGTTGGCAGAGCTTGGCACGACTTGCAAGATTTGGACTTCAAATTTAGTCAAATGTTCACTACTTGTCAACAGAATCTTGGCATTTCCCGTAAACGAAGGGGTTGTGGTCGCCCTGAACCTTGAAAATGCGGCGGTCTCGTTCACATTCTCGCTCGGTGACGGGGTACATCTTGTCCCAGGCTTCAAAAAGCTTGCGGTCTTGCTTGGAGAGGTTGATGTTGTAGGTCTTTTCCATGTAAAAATGCACACGGGCGATGAGACCCCGGACTTCTTTGCGGGGTTGGACCTTCTTTTCTTTGAAATCGACGATGGTTTCGCACTCGCCGTACATGGGGACCGGGTCGTTCGTCCACTGGCTGAACATGAAGTTGCTGCGGTCCCCGTTCACTTCGCCAATGGCGGGGTAGAGGTTGTGGAGGTCGCCTTCCATAATCTTGAATGTGGTGTCGTTCGCGCTGCAGTTCTTGCGGCCGCCGTCGCGCCAGCAGGGGAGGTGCTGCCCCATGTTGTGGGCGGTGACGATGTGTTCCCACTCGATGCGCTTGGTGCGTTCAAGACTTTTGCGGTTGGGGTTCTCACGCGGCTTGTAGTTGCAGGTGCTAAAGTTCACGTGCTTTTTGTCGAGGTAGCGGCAGCCGCAGTAGATGGTTTCCTGGAGTTCGCCGTAGTAGATGCGCCTCATTTGTTTGCCCGCATCGCGGTAGTTGTAGTGACGAGGGGCTGCTTCGGGATCGACTTTCGCAAACGAAGACGATACGAAAACACAAAGAATCAAAGCGACAGCGCTTGCTGAAACTTTCATATAACCAAAACCTCTTGTAGTGTGTGTTAGAAATGTAATAAATTGGAAGGAATACGCTAGATGTCAAATGTAGGCTATGGGGACGGACCTTGCGGTCCTGTGAGCTATGGGGTATGGGCTATTGTAATATGAAAAGCCCAGAGCCTTGCAAAGCAAGGCGACCTCAAAAGCGTGCAAAACGAGTGTCGCAAAAATCTGCTTGCATATTTTTATGACCGAGTGCAGCCGCGGACGCCGAAGGCGTCAAAGCGTATCGACCCCAAAGTGCTTTAGCACGAGCCCACTTCCTACTGTCTACTTCCTACTTCTAACTTCCTACTGCACCGCAGGTGCCTCAACTTTCTATATTATGGCCATGCTTCAAGCTGGAATGGAATATCTGAATTCTCGGCTCATGTTCGGGATGATGCCGGGACTTGCTTCTACCCGTAAACTTTGCGAAGTTCTTGGAAATCCGCAAAAAAAATTTGAGACAATTCATGTCGTCGGAACAAACGGCAAGGGTTCGACGAGCTATTACCTGGCAGGTATCTTGCAGGCGCATGGCTTAAAAACGGGACTTTATACGAGCCCGCATCTGGTGAACTTACGTGAAAGAATTCGTGTAAACGATACACCGATAGATGAAGATGGCTTAAACTGCCTAATCTTGAAGGTCAAGGATGCTGCCGAAAAAGTGCAGGTCGAACCGACGTTCTTTGAAGTGTTGACGGTTGTCGCATTCCTTTATTACGCCGAACAGAACATTGATGTCGCCGTTCTCGAAGCAGGGCTCGGCGGCCGTATGGACAGTACCGCGGTCGCTGACGGTTCGATGATTGTCGTCACGAGCATTGGGCTTGAACATACCGAAGTCCTTGGAAATACGGAAAGCGCCATCCTCAAGGAAAAGATGGGCGTTGCCGGTTCTGCACAAAGTATTCTTGCAAACGGTTGCCGTAAGACGTTCGTCTTGGGTGGCCTAAACGAATCCTTGCTGAACGAAGCCCGCGTGTACGCTGCTGCACACAGTTGCTCTTGCGTTGTGCCTGAAATTCGTAACGATATTGAACTTCCGAATCTGGGACGCCACTATGTCGAAAACGCAAGCCTTTCATTAAAGACTGCGGAACTGTTCCTAAAGAATTTTGACGATGCGCTTGCCCTCAAGACGCTTTCGACGCGTTCTTGGGCGGGGCGTATGCAAAAGCTGATAGAGGCAAACGGCGTTACGAAGTTTATCCTGGATGGTGCGCACAATTCCCATGCCGTTCGTCGCTTGGTCGAGGCGCTGGACAAGTACTATCCTGGTCAAAAGTTCCATTGCGTGTTTGGAGCCCTCCGCGATAAGGACGTGGGCGAGATGCTCAAGCTGATGTCTCCTTACGTGAGCCATTGGCACATCACGAAGACGCCGTATCCGCGTTTCCGAGAACTCGTGGACTTGAAGGAAGAACTTGAAAAGCTTGGACTGCGTGTGGCGAGTGCGGGCGAGTTCAGCCGAGAGTATCTGGACCAAGTTGCCGCTAGCGCAGGCGATGCACCGGTTCTCATTACAGGGAGCCTATATATGATCGGGGCTACGGTGCAGGCGCTCAAGAACGATTTTGACGGCCTTCGCTTTTTCCGCGGAATGGAACCGACGACAAACGAACATCGTTAAGTGAAAATAAAAAAGGACCTTGGCTCAATGCCAAGGTCTTTTAAGTTGCTAAAAACTCAAGCTTGAAAATTATTCGATTTCGTCAAGCTCTGCGTAAGCCTTTTCTGCTGCGGCGCGGATCTTTTCGGCTTCTTCTTTCTTTTCCTGCTGTTCGAGCATCTTGATGTATTCAGAGACGAGGTCGGAATCAAGTGTCATGACGCCGTAAACCTTGAACTTGCCGTCGGCGGTCGTTTCGACCTTGACTTCGCTGAGCGTTGCGCCGTTGAGACGCTGGCTAACAGTGGTCTTGGACGTGCTCTGGAAGTGTTCTGCGATTTCGTCGCTCACGTCTTCCTTGAAGTTCTTGATGAGAGCCTTGGTGTGTGCGTCGATGGACTTGGCAAGATCAACACGGGCGTTCTGGTCTGCCTTTTCGAGGGCGATCTGTTCGTCTGCGGATTCGCCAATGCCAATGCCTGCCGGAATGTGCTGCTTGAGGTAAGACTTCTTCTGCATCTGCATTTCGATGAGAAGGCTTGCAGACTTTTCTTGCGGGGTCTGCGGAGGATTACTGGAGCAGCCTACGAAGAGTGCTGCAAGTGCGAGGCATGCGAACAGTTTTTTCATTTTTTTCTCCTTGGAATATAAATCCTATGGTTTATGTTTATGTGTCTAATATACAAAAAAAAACTTGCAGAGATGTAATTTCGGAACATTTGTCAAAAAAAGTGCTTATTCGTATTTTTGTTCCATTTCATTTTTAGTTTTTTGTATTTTATTCCCGTATTCAATAAAAATGCAAATTTTTGGAGGTTATTTTGAACAATTCAGTGCCTGTTTTGCAGATGGTAACTCAGTCTGACGTTGTTACAATGATTATTCTTGGCATCCTTGCCTTCATGTCGCTCGGTTCGTGGGGAATCATTATTGTAAAGTTCTTTAAGAACAAATCCAACTTGCGTGCCAATGCCGCATTCTTTAGGCAGTTCTGCAAAATCAGAAAGTTTACGGATCTTCAGAAACTCTGCGATTCGTCTAAGGACAGTGCGCTTCGCTCCCTGAGTGCCGAAGTCCTGATCGAAGCTTCCAAATTCAGGGGAAACGTCAGTTTTGATTCTATCCAGCATCGTGCCTCATTGCTCGAAGATGCAATCCAGCGTTCTATTGAAGGTATCCGCATGGGCGAAGACCGTTTCTTGACGTTCCTGGCGACGAGTTCGAACTTGGCTCCGTTCTTTGGCTTGCTCGGAACCGTTTGGGGTATCATGATCGCGTTCTTCCAGATCGGACATCACGGTTCTGCGGACTTGACTGTTGTCGCTCCGGGTATTGCCATGGCCCTTATCACGACTGTGGCTGGCCTTGTGGTTGCAATCCCTGCATCTGCGGGTTACAACTACTTTACGTCGTGCAATGGTCGTAACGAAATCTCGTACTACAATTTTGGATCGCAAGTCCTGAGCCTGTTCAAGAGAGGGGACTTGCTGACTGTTGAAGGAGTTTCCGAGGAGGAAACGTGAAACGCAGCCGCCGTAAGGACTTAAAGCAGGAACTCAACCTCACGAACATGATCGATATCGTGTTCGCGATATTGATTGTCTTTATTCTGTGTGCCCCGTTGATGAGCCAGGGAGTCAAGGTGAATCTCCCGAAAGTCGAGGCTCCGACGATGGAACAGCAAAAACTTTTAAAGGTCTCGATTACCAAGAATCTCGAAATTTTCATTGCCGATATGCAGGTGGATATGGAAAGCTTTGAAAGCATTTTCAATTCGCTGTGGAACGGCGAAATGGCGGTTGTCATCAATTCTGATGAGTCTGTCAGTTACGGTTTTGTGATGAAGGTGGTGACCCAGGTACAAAAGCTCGGCGTGACGAAGCTTGGCTTCTTGACGATGACGCCTAAAGACGAATTGAATAAATGAACAGAAATAAGGAACAAATCCAGTATTTCTCGACGGAAGACGATGGAACGTTGATCAAGATCATCGTGTCTGCCGTTGTATTTCATGTCGTCGTTGTTGCGATTTTGTTTGGGCTCAACTGCATTGATATGAGCAAGCCTTCCAAGGAAATTCCTGTGTTCGAAATGGTGCAGGTCGATCAGCTCGTAAGGACTGCTGAGGCTAAGCCTGAGCCTCCTGAACCGGAACCCAAACCAACGCCGAAGGTGGAAAAATCGGTCGAGAAGCCGGTTGAAAAAGTAGAAGAACCGCCTGAACCTCCCAAAGAAGTTCCTGAGGAACAGAATACGCCGGAACCGCCCCCTGTAGCGACTCCGGAACCGGTGCCTGAAGAGCCTCCAACTGTAGAGCCCGAGCCTGTCCCCGAAAAGGAACTGGCACCAGAAGCACCCAAGTCGGAACCTCTCCCGGAAGCCACTCCAAAGCCAGAAGAGGTGAAGCCGGAAGAAAAGCCCAAGCCCGAAGAAAAGCCCAAGCCCGAAGAAAAGAAGGTCGAAAAACCGGCTAAGAAACCGGTCGAAAAGAAAAAGTCCGAACAAAAGCCCGCAAAGAAGGCTAAGGAGGACGATGACTTTGATATCGGTGACTTGAACTTGAAAAAGTCTTTTGAACTGCCGAGCTTGAAGGCGGTGAATCCGATCGACATGGATCCGTTGATGCAGGTGTTTTTGGAACGCGCGAAGGCGAAGATCATGAGCAATTTCAATCCGCCGAACGGACTTTCGATTCCGCAGGATGCGAAGACGACGGTTCAGTTCTCCGTGATGCGCTCGGGTGAAATTACGGGCGTCTTGCTGAAGCGTTCTTCGTCGAACAGCACGTGGGATCACTTGTCGATGCGTGCCGTGAAGATTTCGAGATTGCCGGAACTTCCGCCGACGTACAGCGGATCCAGTCTTGTATTGCAGTTTAACTTTACGCCGAACTAGAAAAGGAATGGAGGTGCCCGCCCTTCGACAGGCTCAGGGACCTGGCTGGGTGTAGCAAATTTAATATGAATAAAATAAAATTGCTTTTTGTGCTTGTCGCGTTGATGCTTGTCGTGCCTGCAACCGCTGCGATCGATACGATTGCCGTGGATGTGGGGATTTCCGTTTACAAGCTGATGCCGATTGGTGTTGTGCCGTTTGAAGAAGAAGGAAAAATCAAGTGGAACGGTGAAGCTCCGCATTTGATCTTGACTCGCGATGCAAACCTTTCGGGCCGTTTTGAAGCGGTGTCGTCGAACAAGTTTGATCTGGTGCTGTTCAGTAAGAAGCGTGCCCGTCAGTACGTGACCGGAAACGCCACAAAGCTTTCTAACGGAAAAATCAAGCTCGATTGCTATTTGTATGCCGCCGAAACAAAGGACTTGCTTTTGGGTGAAAGCTATACCGTCAAGGCTCAGGACGTGCGCCAGGCGGTGCATTCGTTCTTTGACAAGGTCGTTTATCGTTTGTTCGGTGAACGCGGTGTTGCAACGACCAAGCTTGCCTACGTTTCCAAAATTGACGGCGTAAAACAGGTGGTGATTTCGGACTATGACGGTTTTTCGCGCCGACAGATTACTCGTGATACATCCATCAACATGATGCCCGTTTGGATGAAGGACAACAAGGGCCTGGTTTATGTGAATTTTAGGAAGCACCGCCCGAACCTTTACTCTATAACGTTTGGCGGTCAGGAAAAGCCGATCTTCACGCAGTTTGCACAGACGTTTAGCCCGGCTGTGAACCCAAAGACCGGAGAACTCCTTTTTGCGGTAACGGATAACGGAAAGACGGAACTTTACCGTGGCGACATGAAGAATGGTTCTGCGAAAAAGTTCTTGCACCTGCAATCGAATCAGGTGAGCCCTTCCTGGAGCCCGTTTGCAAGCGAAGTGTTGTTCACGAGCGACCGTGGCGGATCTCCGCAGGTGTATGCCGTGGGCCGTGATGGAACGGACGTAAGGCGTATTACGTACATGGGACGTTACAACGAACGTGCCAGTTGGTCACCGGAAGGCGACCGCATTGTCTATACGTCGATGGATGAAGGCAAGATGAACATTTACACGTGCGCATTGGATGGCACGGACATTGTGCAGTTGACGTCGAATGCCGGGAACAACGAACACCCGACCTGGTCGCCGGATGGCAAGCTGATTGCGTTTGCGAGCGACCGTGGCGGCAATTACCAAATTTATATCATGCGCAAGGACGGTAGCGGCGTGACCCGCATAACAAGTGGTGTCGAGAATACATCGCCGACGTGGTCCTGGTTCTTTGACGGAAAAAATAAATAGAGGAGGTGTGCTTTGAAAAAGTTGTTAAAACTCGCATTGATGGGGGCTGTGGCTTCGTTTTTTGCTTGGGGCTGTGCCAACAAGGAACAGCCGGAAACGGATCCTGCACCAAAGACGGCGCCGGAAGCTCCTGTAGATTCGACGCTCAATCTGGAACCGATTGTAGCTGATACGCTGAGTGCGGATTCCCTTGCCAAGCTCGAAGCTGAAAGGCTCGAGGCAGAACGCGCACGCTTGGAAGAGATGATCAACCGCATCATGCTTGACGATGTTTATTTTGATTATGACCGTGCGGAATTGACCGAGGCCGCAAAACAGATCCTGGTGCAGATTGCAGAAATCCTTACGAACGAGGATCGCTTTGTCGTGACAATCGAGGGACATACCGATGCTCGCGGCACTGAGGACTACAACCTCACTTTGGGAGCCCGCCGATCGACGATTGTTCGGGATTTCTTGATTGCATACGGTGTTGACGGAAACAAGCTGAGATCCGTGAGCTACGGCAAGGAACGCCCGAAAGTTCAGGGAACGGACGAGGACGCTTATGCCAAGAACCGTCGTGCCCATTTCCGTGTAACTATTGAATAGGGGTTGAATCGTGAATCTGAAGTCTATTTCGTTAGGTGTGGTGCTTGCGTCGTTTATGCTTTCGGGATGCAGCAGCATTACGGTGTTGCGCACAAAGGAAATGAAAGCCGTTGGCGACGAGATTATGGTCAAGAACGATTCTGCCTACAAGGCTCTGGCTGCAGAGAATGCTATGCTCAAGGCGCAGCTTGATAGCGTGAAGGCCGAACTCGATGCGGCTGCGCTTGCACAAAAGCGTTTGCAGACGGACGTGACGCTCCTTTCAAAGCGTATGAGCGACGAGTCGATCCGTCGTGACACGCGTCAGGAAGAAATCATCTACCGTTTGGATTTGCTGCTCGGCAAGTCCGACAAGATTTTGGCGAAGAAGGTCGTGGTGAGCGGCAATGCGGCTAGCACCGTGATGGAGGCGGATGCCGAAAAAATGGTTGAAGCCGAGACGATGTTCAATACCGCCCATTCCGATTATCATCGTGGCGAATATAAGCTTGCCTATAACGGATTCAAGCAAGTCTACGAGCTGATGAAAAGTGGTGAAATGGCCGAAGGGGCTTTGTACTGGATGTCGCTTTGCTTGATCGAAGCAAACCAGGCGGCTAAGGCGAAAACGCTTTTGACGAACCTTGTGGATTCTAATCCGAACGGGATGAAGGCTTGCGCTAGTATGTTCAAACTGGCGACGCTTTACGGTAACGAATGCAGCCTGGATCGCCAGAAACAGTATTTGCAGATGATTCTTGCGAACAATACCTGTGCTTCGACTCCGGAGCTGGAGCAGGCCGCCATGATTTTGCAGGGCTTGCTGGACTACAAGTCTACGGACGGAAAGACCGCAGAACAGGTTTGCCGAGAACAGATGCGGTAAAAGAGTTTTGATGTGATATGCAAAAAGCTCCGAGTTTTGAACTCGGAGCTTTTGTTGTCAAAAGACGATGCGATGAATTATTCGTCGCGGGCGTCCGGGTTGACGCGCTTGACGGTGGCGCCGATCTTTGCCATCTTGGCTTCGAAATCTTCGTAACCGCGGTCAAGGTGGTAAATGCGGCTGATGGTCGTTTCGCCTTCGGCGATGAGGCCTGCAAGCACGAGAGCTGCGCTTGCGCGGAGGTCGGAACCCATGATGTCGGCACCTTCGAGCGGGAGGCCGCCCTTGATGGTGGCGGTGTTGCCGTTCAGCTGGATGGATGCGCCAAGGCGTTCGAGTTCGGCGACGTGCTTGAAGCGGTCGTTATAGACGGTGTCCTGCACGAGGCTGTTGCCTGGAATGGAAAGGAGCGTTGCCATGAACGGAGCCTGCATATCGGTCGGGAATCCCGGGAACGGGAGCGTCGAAAGGCTCATCGGCTTGAGTTCCTGCTGGCGGGCGTCGACTTCGGCCCAGTCGGCACCGACGTTCACCTTGCAGCCGATTTCGCGGAATGCGTCGAGCGTGGAGGCGATATGTTCCGGGATGATGTGCGTGACCTTGACGCGGCCGCGTGTGATGGCGGCGGCGCAGAGGAACGTACCGGCTTCGATACGGTCTGGGATCGTGACGCCTGTACCTGGGCGGAGGGATTCGACGCCCTGGACGGTAAGGGTGCGCGTTCCGCGGCCCTGGATCTTGGCGCCCATGTTGGTGAGGAAGTCGATGAGGTTGTCGATTTCGGGTTCGAGGGCGGCATTCTGCAAGACGCTCACGCCCTTGGCAAGCGTTGCTGCCATGAGAACGTTGACCGTTGCACCGACGCTAGAAATCGGGAAGTTGAAGTTACCGCCGGGGAGGCGTCCTTCGCAGGTCGCTTCGACATAGCCGTGGGTGACGGTAATCTTTGCTCCGAGCGCTTCGAGGCCCTTGAGGTGGAGATCCACAGGACGCGGGCCCCAGGCGCATCCGCCGGGGAGCGAAACGCGGCAACGCCCGAAACGGGCGACGAGAGGGCCGAGCACGTAGAAGCTTGCGCGCATGGTCTTTACAAGTTCGTACGGAGCTTCCAGATGGTCCACGCCGCGGGTGTCGATTCTCAAAACGTGGCTTCCGCCGTTGATGTGGCAACCGATGACGCGGAGTACGTCGGACATGGTCTTCATGTCTTTCAAGTGCGGAACGTTCGTGATTTCGGAAACGCCGTCGGCGAGAAGGGCTGCGGCCATGACTGCGAGAACTGCGTTCTTTGCACCGGAAATTTCGACTTCACCATTGACGGGTGCTTTTACTTGCGGAACGATAAATTGATCCATATAAACTAAACCTCTGTATTTTCTTTTTGTTTGATGACGTCATGGACGACGCGGGTCCTTGCGATAAAGTCGTGCAATGCTCTTTTTTGCGGATCCACGAGGACGATAAGGTAGCCCAGACCATAGAAAATCAACGTTGCCTGAGTGACAATGCTTGCAATGAAGCGGAAAATCGAGAATGCCCACGAAAGTTTTTCGCCGTTTGCCATTTCGACATGGATGTGCAATAGCTTTTTGCCCGGGGTTGCACCGGAGATGGCGTGGAAAACGATAAAATAGACCGCTTGGACAAAGCTCCAGACCGTAAAGAATGTAGACATTCCGGGGAGATCGAGAGCCTTGGAAACGAGTTCCGTGGAGGCGGGGTTGTCGAGGTACTGATTTACGATTTCGGAGACGGCACTGATGTCGACCAAACCTGCAAAGCTGAACAGGTATAGGCAAATGGCCCCGAAAACTGAAAGAATTAAGTTATCTATAATGAAAGCGTTTGCGCGGATAAAGAATCCTGCGTAGCGTTTGCGCAGAAGCCTGTTCTGCAGAATCGTTTCGATGGTCTGCTGGAGGATTTCTTCTTCGGTGGGTTCCGGGGCTTCGGTGGCTTCGGGATAGTCTTTCCAGGCTTTCCAATCTGTTTCACCGGAGTGCCAGACTAAAGTATCGTCCTTTATTTTGCCTTCGTTGACAAATGCCCTGATTTCGTCGATAGAATAAGGACCTTGACGCCTGTCTCCGTCTGTGATAGAAGTGTCGATGTAAAACCATTTCATGTTAGAGAATAATTTAGTAAAAAGTTCGCAAGCCGAAATTTTGAAAAAATCCTAAATTTACAGGTTATGATGATGTTTAAAATTGGTCAGCGCTACGTTAGCCAAGCCGAGCCCACCCTGGGGCTTGGTATTGTTTCCGAAGTCCAGGGCCGTACTGTCAAGATTTTGTTCCCCTCGATCGGTCAAGCTCGAATTTATAGGACCGAAGAGGCTCCTATTGAACGTTTTGTGTTGCAGGTGGGGGAGTCCGTCAAAAGCGAAAAGGGCATATCCTTTGTCGTAGACTCCGTTCGTGAAGAATCGGGGCTTATGATTTATGTCGCACGCAACGGAAAGGAAATGAAGGAATCCGAGCTGAGTTCGAAGATTTCGACGGCTCGACCGGCGGTGCTTTTTAAGGCCCTTGCCGATGATGAAACTTGCTCGTCCCGCGATTTTTTGCGTCACGAAGATGCGATGGACATGTATTACAAGTGGCTTGCTTCGCCAGTTCGCGGCATGATTGGTCCGCGCGTGAACATGATCCCGCACCAGTATTACCTTTGCTACCGCGCTTGCTCGAGTTCGACGCTCCCGAGGCTCATGCTTTCGGATGAAGTGGGCCTGGGTAAGACGATTGAAGCGGGCATGATTTGGCATGCGCTTAAGTCGAGAGGTCGTATCCAACGTACGCTCGTGATTGTCCCGGAAACGCTGAAGCACCAGTGGATGATTGAAATGAAGCGCCGTTTCAACCAGCTCTTTACGCTGGTGGATGAAGGCTACATCCGCGGCTTGTTTGTCGGTGTCGCTAAAGACGAGACGAAACCCAATCCGTTCTTGCAGAGCAACGACATCATCGTGTCCATCGACTTTTTGATGGCGCAGCCTGCACTTATCGAAGACTTGCTTAAGACGAACTGGGATATGACCATCATTGACGAAGCCCACCATCTGGTGTGCGAGGATGGTTTTACGAGCCACGAGTACATGCTTGCGAACAGGGTGATTGCTCGTTCGAAGGGCGTTCTTCTTTTGACGGGTACGCCTTTGCAGCTCCATCCGGAATCGCAGTTCAACCGACTCAAGATGCTTGATCCGGTGCGCTTTGCCGATTATAACGATTTCATCAAGGACCAGGAAACGTACCTCAAGTTGGTGCGTGACCTGAACAAGCTCCCTACCGATCCGAGCCATCAGATGAGCTGGGACGACTTGTACGAATGCGTTCCGAAGAACTCGAAGATCCGTCCGTGGCTCGAACAGGAAAACTCGAAGTCGATGACGGCAGGCGAATGGATGCGCCGCATTGTCGATGGCATGGGTACGGGCTCCGTGGTGTTCCGCAATACGCGTAAGGGCGTGGGCGGATTCCCGAAGCGTGTTCTCGACGAAATCCCGCTGGAACCGAATCCCGCCTATCGTGAAATGGTCGATCTGGCTGCTGACAGGGATTTGGAAGCTTCGACGGATATCCAGGAAAACGGCCTCCTCTGCACGAGGTTCTCCGATGCTTGGCATTTGGATGAACGCTTTGAATGGCTCAAGGGATTCCTCAAGGAATACAAGAACGAAAAGGTTTTGCTGATTTGCGAATCGATCCAGGTGGTGCAGGCGCTCGAAACGTTACTCAATGAATTTTTGGGCGAGGGCGCTTTCGTGATGTTCCACGAAGATATGAGCATTATGGCCCGCGACAAGGCTGCTGCAAACTTCAGCAGGCCTGATGGCGCGAACTTGCTTATCGCTTCTGAAATTGGTTCCGAAGGTCGTAACTTCCAGTTCTCGCATCATTTGATTCTGTTTGACCTTCCGCTCGATGCGGCTCTCGTGGAACAGCGTATTGGCCGTTTGGACCGTATCGGTCAGGAAAAGGACATTATCGTCCATGTGCCTTACGTAAAGGGCTCCGGTCAGGAAGTGATGTTCCGCTGGTACCACGAAGGCCTGAACTCCTTTGGCGCTCCGCTGATGAGCGGTGGCGAACTCTTCCTCAAGTACACGGAAGCGTTGATTGAAGCTCTTGCGACTCCGAAGGCTAGCCTCGAACGGTTCGTGAAGGAAGTGATTCCGCAAGTCAAGAAAGACTGCGAACTCATGCGCAAGAATATCGAGAACGGCCGCGACCGCTTGTTGGAATTCAATTCCCGCAATCCTGAAAAGGCCAAGGAAATCACGGATGAGATTAGAAAGCTCGATGCCGAACCGGAACTCAAGAACCTCGTGTTCGATTCCTTGATGAATCGCGGGCTTGATGTTGAAAAGAGTTCTGTGCCGGGATGCTTCCTCATTACGATGGGACCGCAGGTTGAAGCGGGATCCGTGCCGGGTATGCCGGAAATGGGAACGGGCGTGTATAGCGCCGGTGGTGGCCGCGTGAACAGCCAGACCGATTTGTGCGGTGAAGGCGGTGGTGATTCGGACGGTGACGGTCGAATCAACGGCGGCAATTGTATGACGGTGACGTTTGATCGCGATGTGGCGATGACGCACGACGACATTGAATTTATCAGTCTTGACCATCCGCTGGCTCAGGGCGTGTTCGATCACGAAACGAGCCTGGGACACGGTACGGTGGCTTGCGCTATTTGGCCGAACTCCGGAATGCGTGGTCTTATGATGCAGTACAACTTTGCTGTGGAACTGCCTGTGTCCGAAGAATGGGGCTGTGCCGACATTGCCGGTCCTAAGTACATCAAGGTGCTTTTGGATGCAAAGGGCGAGAACCAGTCAGGTCACTTTGAAGCGCTTTTGAATGCTGCTCTTAAGGATGTGGGCATGCCGCAGGGCAATGCCGCTGTCGATATGACGCTCCGTTACTTTGCTAAGGATGGCCTTGCAAAGGCTCGCCTGATTGTTTCGGAACAGGCTAAGAAGTATGCTGAAGAAGCGGCTAATGCCGTGGAAGCCCGTTCGGAACAGGAATACCAGCGTATGAACCACTTGCTCTCGATGCGAGGCAAGGCGGGAACGAGTGAGGCTTTGAAGCAGCTTCGCAAGAATGTGCAGGAACGCAAGAAGGTGGTCTCGACACCGCAACTTCGTTTGGATGCAATTCGCCTGGTGGTGTGCAAGTAAACTATTGACTAATAACTAACGACTGAAAAATGAGTGAATTAAGAAAGAACATTTTAGATGAAGCCCGCCGCGTGGTGGTAAAGATTGGATCCCGTATTCTCGTGGATTCCGAGCGTGGTGGCGTTCGTACGCGTTATATCCAGAAACTTGCCGATTCCGTGGCTCGCTTGATGGATGCTGGCAAGGAAGTCGTCATTGTCACGAGTGGTGCTGTGGGCACTGGTATGGCTGAACTGGGTTATGCCCAAAAGCCGACCGTGCTTGCCGAAAAGCAGGCTTGTGCTGCAGTGGGCCAGATTGACTTGATGTACGCTTACCGCGAAATGTTCCGCTGGGTGCAACTCTCCGTCGGTCAGATTCTCTTGTCTGCAGAAGACTTCCGCGACCGCGCACGTTACAAGAATTTGCAGAACACCATCAAGGCGATGCTTGCCCGTAAGATTGTTCCGATCATTAACGAAAACGACTCCTTGGCTGTCGCCGAAATCAAGGTGGGCGATAACGACAAACTCTCGAGCGATGTGGCGCTGTTCTTAGATGCTGACTTGCTCCTCATCTTTACGGATGAAGATGGCTTGTTCGATGACAATCCGAAGAAGAATCCGAACGCCCGTTTGTTGAACTTTGTTCCTGAAATCACGCCTGCCATTTTGGCATTGGCCGGAAAGCCCGGCGAGGCCGGGTCCGCCGTCAGTACCGGCGGTATGAGGAGCAAGCTCGAAGCCATTCGCAATGTGACGAAGAGTGGCGCGAATGCGTTCCTCGCTAGCGGTATGAAGGTGCTCCCGCATCAGGTGTTCTTTGAAAATGCTACAGGTACGTTGTTTGCTGGTTCCAAGAAAAAACTCAATAGCCGTCAGCGCTGGCTCAGCTTCATTACGACGCCGCGTGGAAGCGTGATTGTCGATGAAGGCGGCGTGAAGGCTTTGCGTGAAAATCATTCGAGCTTGTTGCCGGTGGGCGTGATTGCGGTACAGAAGCATTTCGACAAGGGCGACTTGATTGAAGTCCAGGACGAAAAGAAGAATCCTGTGGCTCGCGGTGTCGCTGGTTTTGATAGCGAAACGCTCAAGCTTGTACTCCGCAAGAAAACTGCCCAGGTGCACGAAATCTTGGGTAAGAATGTTCCTGATGAACTTATCCACAAGAACGACTTGGTTGTATTCTAACTAGGTGACTTTAGACCGCTTTAGACAAAAGGATCAAACGTATGGCTGAAGATCAGAATGTCGAAGAACTGGCCGAAGAATCGGCGGAACTCCCGAAAGTTGAAAGTAGGGAAGACCTGGCTCGCATTATACAGGCGCTTGTGTTTGCGTCTCCGGATGTCGTGACGCTCAAGAAGCTTCGCGAAATTCTCGGTGACTTCTTGGACGCACGTTCTGTGGCCGATGCGCTCATCACAGCGAACGATTCTTTGAACAAGATTCAGTCTCCGTTTGAAATTGTGGAACAGGCGGGCGGTTATCGCTTTAGAACACGTGCAAAGTATTATCCGTGGGTGCGCAAGCTCTTCCCGGAAGCAAATGCAAGACGCCTTTCGCAGGCGGCTCTTGAAACGCTTGCCGTGATTGCTTACCAGCAGCCGATTACGAAGGCTGCGATTGAACAGGTTCGTGGCGTTTCGTCTGCGGATGGTCCGATCCGTAACTTGCTCGACAAGGGCTTTATTACTCTGGGCGCACGCGCTGAAACGGTTGGTAACCCCTATACTTACGTGACCACGCAGGAATTTTTGAAATACTTTGGTATCAATCGCATTCCGGAAGACTTGCCGCGCTTGCGCGAATTCAGTGAACTTTTGGAAGCGGGCGCTCTGGTGCCGCAGTACTCCAAGCCCGATAACGCTCCGGAAGAACCGACTCCGCTCGAAGAATCGACTGACCAGATTGAATTGTCTATGGGAGATGCTTAATGGCCGTTACTCCGTTGATGCAGCTGCATTTTGTTTTTCCGCATGGGCGACTTCTTTGAACTTTTTGAAGATGACGCTGTAATCGCCTCGAAAATTTTAGGTTTAACGCTCACGAGCCGCAATAACGGCGCTTCCGGTGCAACGCCTTTGTGCGGGTTCCCGCACCACGCTGCCGAGCGCTATGTGCCAAAGATGGTGGCTGCCGGCTACCGCATCGCCATTTGCGAACAGGTCGAAGACCCGAAACTCGCAAAGGGCATTGTCAAGCGCGACATTGTTGAAATCATCAGCGCCGGCACGGCGATGAACGAAGAAAACCTCAATGCAAAAGAGGCAAACTACCTTTGCGCTTATGTGCCTGCGACAAGCGATGATGGCAAGGGCGGAAACGGGGACGTGGCGGCATTTGCGATTGCCGATGTGACGACGGGTTACTTGGCCACGTGCCGTAGCAGTGTGCAGGCTTTTGAATGCGAATTCAGCCGCCGCATGCCCAAGGAAATCGTGATTCCCGAAGGGACGACGATTCCAGCGGCGATTATGGACTTGATCAAGGCGGAAAACGTCTTGGTCACCGAACTCCCTGCTATTTTGTTTGCAGAAGACCAGGCAAAGGATGTGCTCTTTACGCACTTCAAGGTCGAAGCGCTTGATGGCCTTGGTTTGGATGGTCGCGTTTTTGAAACGTCTGTGACGGGTGCGTTGCTCCAGTATTTGATCAACCAGAAAAAGTCCGAACTGTCGCACTTTACGACGCTCGAAATTTTGAATCTGGACGATTACATGACGCTCGACCCGAGCACGCTCCGCAATTTGGAACTCGTGCGTCCGCTGAATGCTGACGATTATTCCAGCACACTTTGCTCGGTGCTCGACTTTACGGTGACGGCGATGGGTGGGCGTACGCTCAAGGACTGGGTGAGCCATCCGTTGATTGCTGTGGACCGCATCCGCGAACGCGAAGAAGCGGTGGGCGAACTTGTCCAGAATCCTGTGGCGCTTGACGAACTCAAGGAATCCTTGACGTCGATTCTCGATATGGAACGCTTGATGGGCCGTGTCGGTAGCGGTCGTGCAAATGCGCGTGACCTTGCTGGAATGGGACGTTCTCTTTCGCAGGCATCAAAGGTCGCTGACGTTTTGGAAGGCTTGCATGCGCCGCTTTTTGAAGGGCTGCGCGAAACGCTGAACGCGGCAAAGGGCCGTGGCGAAGACTTGCTCAAGTACTTCAATGATGACTTGCCGATGACCGTGCGCGAAGGTGGAATGATCCGCCCGGGTGCAAGTGCTGAACTTGATGCGATGAACGAGGACATCAAGGAACGTCGTGAATGGATTGCGTCTTTGGAAGGTCGCGAACGCGAACGCCTCGGAATCCCGTCATTGAAAGTCGGTTACAACCGTGTGTTCGGTTACTACATCGAAATCACGAAGGCGCAGATGGCAAAGGCCACGCAGCCGATTCCGGATGAGTATATCCGCAAGCAGACAACGGTGAACGGCGAACGCTATATCACGCCTGAGATGAAGGAATGCGAATCCGTCATCAGCAATGCCGAAGTCAACATCCATGCGCTGGAATACAAGATTTTCTGCGAACTTCGCGAACGCGTGAATAGCTGGCGTGCCGAACTCCAGGGCATTGCCGATGCGATTGCCCGCGTGGATAGCTTGTATAGCTTTGCCCGAGCGGCCCGCAAGTACAATTACGTTTGCCCGGAAGTTTTTGAAGGAACGGGTATTGAAATTCGCGGCGGTTTCCATCCGGTGATTGTCGCGGTGAACCCCGATTTGAACTTTATTCCGAACGATGTGACGCTCTCGCCGGATGGTACGCGACTGATGCTCATTACAGGCCCGAACATGGCCGGTAAATCGACGTACTTGCGCCAGACAGGGCTCATTGTGCTCATGGCGCAAATTGGCTGCTTTGTGCCTGCTGAAAGTGCCCGCATTGGCGTGGTGGACCGCATCTTTACGCGTGTGGGCGCAAGCGACCGCTTGAGCCGTGGCCTCAGTACGTTCATGGTCGAGATGATTGAAACGGCGAACATTTTGCGCAATGCGACTCCGCATAGCCTTGTGCTGCTCGATGAAATCGGTCGCGGTACGAGTACGTTTGACGGCCTCTCGATTGCGTGGGCGATTGTCGAAACGCTCCATAGCGAACCTGCACGTATGGCGCTCACGCTGTTTGCAACGCACTATCACGAATTGACGGGACTTGTGGAATCGCTTGAACACGCTGGCAATTTCCAAGTTGCCGTGCAGGAAAAGGGCGACAAGCTCACGTTCTTGCATAAGATTCTCGAAGGCGCTTGCGATTCGAGCTATGGTATTCACGTGGCCGAGATGGCGGGGCTCCCACCTAACGTGGTGCGCCGAGCTCGCAAGATTTTGCTCCGTTTGGAAAAGCAGAAGATTGACCCGAGCGACGAGGCGCAAAACAAGAAAATCAAGGCGCAGCCGCAGATGGACTTGTTTGCACCGCCAGACGAGAACACGCTCTTGCTCAAGGATGAAATTCGCAGGCTTAAGCCCGAGGAAATGACTCCGATGCAAGCGCTGCAACGCCTCATGGACTTGAAGGAAAATTACGGGAAGTAAAAGTGGTTAGTAAGCAGTGGTTAGTAAACAGGAATGTAAAAATGCGTGTCATTCCCGACTTGATTTCTTTGACTACTTGCAGCTATGCTGCTTAGTAGTCATGATCCGCGTATGGGGAGGGAATCGCCTTTTCTCCTTTCAAAAGAAGGAAATGCCCGTTCGGTGATGGGCATGACATTGCCAAAACTTTCTACTGCCTACTTCTAACTTCCTACTAAACTATGATCGATTTCGCGGCTTTAATGAACTTTGCTTTTGAGAATCGGCTCTACGAGTCCGAGGTTCATGGCATTGTGCATTGGCATCAGGTGGAGTACAATGGACTTCTCCTGGCGAAAAAGACCGGCGCCGATATTGACGTGGTGCGCCTGTTTGCTATTTTTCATGATTCGCAACGCTTGGATGATGCGTACGACCGTGAACATGGCGCTCGTGGCGCGGAATTTGCAAAGCGTTGCCGTGAAGAAAAGCGCTTTGAGATTGATGACGAGCGCTTTGGCTGGCTTTATGATGCTTGCCGCCTCCACACGATTCAGCCGCGTACGGGAATTGTTACGATTGACACTTGCTTTGATGCAGACCGCTTGGATTTGGGCCGTGTCGGGTTTCCGCTGGATCCCAAGAAAATGGCGACGGAATGGGGTGCAAAAATAGCCCAGAAGTCTCTTACTTCGGGCTATTCCGTATTCCACATGCGCGAATGGATCCGCACATTGGTGCTTTAATGTCATCCCGTTTTTTTGACGATGTCACCCCGGATTTATTCCGGGGTCGGCTTACACAGTTCTAATTACAGATACATTACTCTGCAATCGCTTGGAACGTGCAGCTGATTTCGACGGCGACGTTCTTCGGGAGTGTCGAAACGCCGACTGCCGTACGGGCGTGCTTTCCATTTTCTCCGAGGATCTGTACGGCAAGTTCGCTTGCGCCGTTCAGCACAATCGGCTGGTCGTGGAAATCGTTTGCGGACTGCACAAATCCCTGAATCTGAACGAGGCGGAGTGTTTCGCCGGCTTTCAACTGCGTGAGGGCGGCGGCAATGTTGTTCAAGAAGCAAATCTGTGCGGCTTCCTTTGCTTTTTCAACGGAAATTTGGTTCGGAACTGTGCCTGTAAAAGCAGAAAAGTCGCCCTTCACGGACGGCAACTGCCCAGAAACAATAATTGTATCGCCAAAACGTGTTGCCGGAACATAGGCGGCAACCGGGGCGGGGCAGGCGGGGAGCGTCAAGCCCAATTCTTGGAATTTAGAGACAATTTGACTCATGTAATCTCCTTGTTTTTGCGCCTTTAATATACAATAATTGAGATGCGTTTGGGGCATTTATGGTCCGCTAAATAAAAAGCCCGCACGTTTTTGCGTGCGGGTATATTCTAAGGCTATTAGTGGCGATTATTTCTTCTCGACGAGTTCCGTGGCGAGCTTCTTCATTCCGTTGAAGTCCCACTTGCCGCTTCCGAGCTTCGGAATGGCTTCGACGCCAAATACAGAACCCGGCTGCATGAGTGGCGGAATGCCCGACTTGCGGAGGCTTCTCGAGATTTCTTCGGTGTCGAGCGTTTCGTCGCCCTTGACGAGGAGAACAATGCGTTCGCCCTTCACGGAATCCGGAACGGCTGTGATTGCAAATTCGTGTTCGCCGAGGATGCCCGTTTCTGCAATGCGGAGTTCCACGGCGGTAAGCGAAATCATTTCGCCACCGAGCTTTGCAAAGCGGCTGTAGCGACCGAGAATCTGGATGAATCCGTCCTTGGTGATGACGCACTTGTCGCCCGTCTTGTACCAACGGCGGCCATCGACTTCGAGGATGACGTTTTCGGTCTTGGCTTCGTCCTTGAGGTAACCCTTCATCACCTGCGGGCCCGTGACCACGAGCATGCCTTCTTCGCCTTGCTGCAAGAATTCGTTCGTTTCGGGATTGATGATGGCGCCAACAGATCCCGGAATCACGAGACCGATACTGGAGGTGTCACAGCATTTTTCCATCGTGAGGAAGTCGTCCAAAAGTACGTTCGGGGCGTTAAGCGTTGCAAGCGGCGTGAGTTCCGTGCAGCCGTAACCTTCGTAAATATCCTTACCGAACTTGAGCTTGAACGTTTCGCGCATTTCGGGACGGAGCTTTTCGGCACCGGCGATGATGTAGCGGAGCGTGTCAAGGCACATCGGGTGGACCCAGCGGTTGATCGCGATGGCGCGGAGGAACGTCGGGGTGCCCATGAGAATTGTCGTCTTGTACTGGGCGCACACGCGGGCGAGCGTCTTGATGTCGGTCGGGTCCGGACAGAGCACCATCGGCACACCGTCCAAGAGCGGCATCATGAATGTCAAGGTAAAGCCGAACGAGTGGAACAGCGGGAGAATCGATGTCATCACGTCGTTACGGCAGAGCTTGAGGATGTAATCGCCTTGCTGGGCGTTCGAGATGACGTTCTTGTGCGTGAGTTCGACGCCCTTCGGAGTGCCTTCGGAGCCGGAGCTAAAGAGAATCACGGCATCGTCATCAAGCTTTGCAGAAGAGTTGAACCACATCCAGCGCAAGAGCTTTGCGGGGCTGATAGACACGAAATAAGCGCAAACGAGTCGGCTGAATGTCGAAATCTTTGCTTCTTCTTCGTCCAGGAAAATCATCTTGCATTTTTCGGCGAGGT
Organism: Fibrobacter succinogenes; assembly: GCA_902779055.1. Taxonomy (GTDB): domain Bacteria; phylum Fibrobacterota; class Fibrobacteria; order Fibrobacterales; family Fibrobacteraceae; genus Fibrobacter; species Fibrobacter succinogenes_K. Next base: position 114,181 of record CACZAD010000014.1, read on the forward strand.
TCTTGAAGTCCGGGTTCTTGCCACAGAGCTTTTCGAAGAACACGCGCGTCGTGACGATGGTCGAGAGTTCTGCCTTGTCGATGCATCCGATGAGGGTATCAACCGGAGCGGTGTAGTTCAAGTTGACCGTCGTCTTGCCCGTGCCGATGATGGACATGATGCCAAGAGCGGCGTCGCGGCTTGTCGGGAGCATGAAGCCGATGTTCTGGTCGTTCTTGGCGACGGACTTGATCTTTTTGCCGAAGTGGTGGCAGAGGCGAATCATGTCGTAACCGGTGACGTGGTTGCCGGCGGGGTCAATCAAGATCGGGCGGGAACGGCGCTTGCGCATGGCGCGGAACCAAAGCGGAACGATGGTCGCAGAATGGCTCATGGCCATGTTCCAGATGTCGGTACCCAGAAGCTTAATTTCGTTGCGAATTTCTTCGTCGCTCGTCGAGGCCGGAAGGGCGTTGCCGAAACCGACGCTGATGGTGCGGTTGAAGTACTGCGGACGGTTCACGCTTTCGGAGGCGTTGCTGTAACGGCTGCCCCAAAGACCTTGAATGTAGAACGGAACAATCTGAGCTTCGGTGCCTTCGATGGCTTTGGTGTAGTCGATCGAGAACTTGGAAATAAACGGGGCCTTGGAAACTTCGCCTTCCGGGAAAATCACGACGGCTTCACCTTTAAGAAGTGCTTCGTGGATTTTCTCCATGGCTTCACTCGGATCGCGGCGGTTGATGTCGATGACCGATTTACCGTGCGCAAACCAACGCAAGTACCAGTCTGCGAACGTGTTCTTGTTGCTTGCGATGAGGAGCGGGCGAGGGCTTGCCATCTGGAGGACTGCCCAGTCGATAAAGCTATAGTGCGGGCCTACCAAAAGGAGCGGTCCGGATTCCGGCATGTTTTGTATGCCGTGTACTTTAATTTTGTAGCGGAACACGTACGAGAACGCAAAGCGGAGCCCTGCGCGGAGGAGCGTCATCGGGGTGCGCTTGAGCGTGAACACGAACGTGAGCGTGAGGATCACGGCGAGGAAGAAGAACTGCTTGTGCGGGCTCAAGTTGGTCGTGAGGAACAGTACCACCTGGAAGGCTAGCAGAACAAAAAGGAAGCCCATCTGGATCATGAATGACACGGCGTGGATACGGCCCGAAGTGTCAGGACGCGTAACATTCTGGATGACCGTACGGAGAATGACGAATGCAGAACCTGCCCAGAAGGCGATGAACGAGTAGAGGAATGCAAGGACGTTCTTGTTGTCAATGAACGGGGTAATGAACATCGTGATAGCCGTTGCAATGGCTGCAAGCGGGATGAGACCAGTTTCGACAAAGCTCTTGGATGACTTCGCGGCACTGATGGCGCCGATGATGTAACCGATGGCGGGGAAGATAAAGATCCATTGGAACAAAGTCGTGCTTTGGGTCCCGGTCATGTTCTGCGAGAACATGATGAGAAACTGCGTGACGCCCCAGAAGGCGGCAATGCCGAGCATCGAAAGCCTGAGCATCGGGTTCGACCAGGTCGATGCAAAATTACGTCTGGGCGAGCGGAGCTTGACGAATTTGTTTTGCTTGTTGACGCGGATGCAGAAAGACGAAATGGCGGTAATGAGGCCAGTTCCCGAAAGGATGAAGGGGAGAATCTTGTTGTTGATGTTCAGGCTGTTGGTCGGGTCATACTTGAACGTTGCCGCCGAAATGACCATGATACCGAGAGCCATGAAAATCACATGGTTTGCATTGATCTTGACCAGGTCCTTTCCTTCAGTAATCTCTTTCATAAGACCAATCTTTGCAGGATTGAAAAGGGCGAGGAATATGCCAAAAAGGAACAGCAGACCGAATGCACCAAAACCGAAATCGACACTGAAGAAGAATGAAAGCAACAAAATCGATACGGTCATGCCGATGGCAGACCAGCCCATCACCTTGTTCTTGGAATAGCGACCGGCAAAGAAACTTGCGACGTGCATGAAGAAGATGCTGGGCGAGAACATGGCGAATTGGAGCAGCAGGCATTGCCAGAAAAACATTGCTCCTTCGGAGTTGAATGCGATCCAACGTTGAAAGTGGATGAATAATCCTAACTGCATGAATGCACTAAAAAATACGGCTATGTAGTAGGGAATCGCACTAGGGGATGTTGTTCGTTTCATAAGTTGTTCTAGTTAAAAATTTTGAGGTAAATATAGCAAATGTTACCATATATATAGAACAGAAAAAGCCTACCCGAAGGCAGGCTTGAAATGAAATGTTTTGTTATTTTAACTTACTTTTTCTTGAACACTTTGTAGAAGCAAAATGCGCAAAGACCGATGATTGCGGCCCAGGAGCAAACCATGAAAATGAGTCCGCCGGTAGTGAATTCTGCGTTCATTTTTAGCCCTCCATATTTTCGTCAGAGTTACCGATTTCCATCTTCTTAATCTTCTTGCTGCGGCCCTTTTCTGCAGGACCACCCTTACGCCAAGCATAGGCGATAGCGACATTCAAGAGGACAAAGAGCACAAACAGGAATCCACGGAAAGCCCAGGTGAATCCAATCTTCGAGAAAGTCTTGCCGAAGAGTTCTACCGTGGCGGCCGGGTCCACGTTGCTGAGCGTGATGAACGGGAGACCGTCCGTTGCCGTGAACGAAACCAAGAGTACAATCAAGTAAATCGGGCAGACATACATGATGATCGGGCGGAGGAAGCGCGGAAGCTTGAGCTGCGAACCGTCGTTCATGGCGGCGAAAGCTTCGTTTTCGTTCGGATCGGCCTCGACTTCGGCAGGGAAGTCGCCATTGGCCTTGGCGTCCTTGACCTTGCGGCGACCGAGTACAAAGCTGAAGAGAATGGCCTGGATCATGCCCACGAACACGATGAGGTACGTACCGCCCCAGAAGTCGAGTTCATCCACCGTACCGGCTGCAAGGCCGAAAATAGCCGTGAGGCTTCCGATGAAGGTGATGGTGCTGATGGTCGTCACGGACTTTTTACGCGTAAATTTGAGGTCGTCTTCGCAGAAGCTGATGAGCGGCTGGATGATGGAAATGGCGCTTGTGATGCCGGCAAAGAAGAGCATCGTGAACCAAATGGTCTGGAGTACGCCGCCAAACGGGAGCGTTCCGAACACGTACGGCATCGTCTGGAATCCAAGACCGAAGGTGCCGAGCTTGGCGCATTCTTCGATGTTTGCACCGGCGATAAGCACAGCCATCGGAATCACGACCGTACCGCCGATAATCACTTCGGCAAAGCCGTTCGTGGCGCTAGCCGTGAGCGAAGAAAGAACGAGGTCTTGCTTGGGCTTGAGGTAGCTTGCGTAGCAGAAGATGATGGCCATGCCAAGGCTCATCGTAAAGAACACCTGGCCTGCGGCTGCCATCCAGATCTTGGGGCTTGCTAGCTGCGAAAAGTCCGGGTTCCACATGAAGGCGAGGCCCTTGCCGATGCCCGGAAGCGTAAGTACGCGAACCACGAGAACGAGGCCCAAAATCAAGAGAATCGGCATGCAAATCTTGTTGGCGCGTTCGATGCCCTTGCGCACGCCGAACGAAAGAACGATCATGTTAGCGATAAACGTAATGAGGAAGAAGATGATGGCGACCGGGATGCCACCGACGCAAGTCTTGAGCATGATGTAGTTGCCAAAGAATTCCGTCATCTTTGCAGGACCCTGGGCGACCACTTCCATCAACGTGCCCGTTGCGGAGTAGAAGGCGAAGGCCAAAATCCACGACTGGATAAAACCGTAATAGAAGATGATGAAAATCGGGGGGAGGAGGCCGAGAGAGCCGAGGTACTTAGCCCACTTCTTCTTTTTGCGGAAAATGATGTGGTAGGTACTCGGGGAGGTTCCGTAATTGTGGTAACCCGCATAGCGACCGAGCGTCCATTCGATCCAGGCTAGGGGAATGCCTAGACAGACGAAGGCGATGAGGTAGGGGATGATGAATGCGCCGCCGCCGTTTGTCGCAGCCTGCACGGGGAATCGGAGAAAATTACCTAGACCAACAGCGGAACCAGCCACTGCGAGGATAACCCCGAGCTTGGAACCCCAGTTTTCACGATTGTTTGCCATATTTCGTTTCCTAGAAAAAGTACGGTTTTCGTGGATATCGGGCTAAATTTAGTTATTCCGATGAATATTGCAACTTTGAAAAATGTTACGCAGGGCCGCAGTTTTTACGAATTTGACTTTTGCGTACCCTTGATTTCCATTTTCTTTCGGTACATGCTTTCGTCGGCCCGTTTGAAAACATCGTCGACGCTGTCGCCCTTTTTGTATTCGGACATGCCGTAGGCGACGGAGTATCGTTCCCAGGGGTGGCGCGATTTGTCTTCGCGAGTCTTCTGGAATTCCGTTTCCATAGTTTTCAAAAGCTTGTTTCTGTTATTATAGTTGTTGTTCTGCAACAGCACTATAAATTCGTCGCCACCGATTCTGTAAATGGGGGATTGCTTGTAGATGTTGCAGAATATGTGGCAGGAACCGAAAATGTACTTGTCGCCGCAGTCGTGCCCGTAATGGTCGTTCACGTCCTTGAGGTTGTTGACGTCGATCATCACGAAGGCGAACGAGGCGGTGCCTTGGTCAATTTGCTGCTGCAACGATTCCTTCATCTTGTCGTAGGCGGCCTTGCTGTTGACGTGGGTCAAGGCGTCTGTAAAGGCGAGGTGTGTCATGTCTTCGGCTTGTTCCTGGGCGGAACGGGCGAGTGCCTCGGCTTCTAAAAGTCCCTGAACATAGGTGCGCATATCCTGGGACATCTGCGAGATGGCTCTGGAAAGGGATTCCACTTCGTTATTCGTGTGGATTTCGGGGGCGTCAAAGATGAGTTCGTCGGGCGATATTTTACCGCGGCTCCGTTCGGCGAAGTTGCTTGCGCTTTTTTCCAATGCGAGAATCGGGCCTGTGACATTATGGCGCAACCAGACAATCAAGATAAGGACAAACAACATTCCCAGGCAGAGCGCTAAGACAACATTGTAGAGAACATAGTTGTTGACCGTCTTGTGAAGTTCTACGATGGAAATGTCTGCACAGATGACGCCGAAATGGACTCCAAGCGAAGTGACATAAGGCTTGCAGGCGGTGTAGGCCGCACCCCAGTCGGAATCTTCTTCAAAGAATGAAATTTCGTCCCTTTTTATGGCGTTTTCGAATTTTTTTATTTCGGAAAGTTCGTAGGCGTCGGTCGGTTCCAGTAACTTCATATCCTCTTCACCACGGGCGCGTTCCTCATTGTTGGTGGCCGAACAGATGTTGTACATGGAGTCGTTACGCACGAATAGGGAGTACAAGTAGAATAGCTTGAAATCGTCGACCATGCCGTTGAGGAGCTGCTGGAGGTTGTCGTATTTTTCGCTCTTTTGACCGGTGATGGTACACTGGTAAAGGTCATCCATGTCAATCTGGCCTGTGACGTAGTTTAGGATGTTGCTTAACTTATCGTCGTAACGCTTGTAAAGAGACTTGGAATAGGTAAGGTAGGCCTGGATCGAAAGTAAAAAACACAAAAACGCGACAAAAACCGCACTACCAAGAATAAGGCTTTTATGAATAGGTCTCTTATGTTCCTTCATACATTGCTCCTTGGCCAAAAGATAAATCTTTTTTACCGAAAAAGCAAAAAACGCACAAAAAACGCAGGCTCCGGGGAGTCTGCGTTTTTCGTTAAAGGCGATAAGCGCTTACTTGTTGTTCGCGCGGATCAAGTTGAGGGCGGAGCCTGCCTTGAACCATGCCCACTGCTGTTCGTTGTAGGTGTGGCTGAGGGCGATGTTATCGACCGAGCCGTCCTTGTGGTGGGCGACGAGCGTGAACTCGGAA
>CACZAD010000015.1 GCA_902779055.1 Fibrobacter succinogenes
GCTATTGAAATTGACACTACACACATCTCAATCGAACAACAGGTTCAAAAGATTCTCGACTACGTAGGTGTAGTGGCGTAGCCTGAATCCTTTGTTACCACAACCCAATTAACTAATATGTCTCAAAATCTCAAATTCGGAACTCAAGAAGATCTCGAAGAAATTCTCGCCGCCCAGGGTGAATGCTCCCCGGACTTCCGCAAGGCCAACGCTGACGTCTATGCCGGCATGGGCTGCCTCGAACAGGGCAAGCTCGTCACGGGTAAGATCAGCCAGGTGAACGACCAGGAAGTTCTCGTCGACGTGAACTACAAGTCCGAAGGCGTTATTGATCGCGCCGAATTCAAGGATACTGATTCTCTCGAACTCGGTTCCGAAATCGAAGTGTTCGTCGAAAAGCTCGAAGACGAAGACGGTCGCCTCATCCTCTCCAAGCAGAAGGCTGACTTCGTTCGCGTGTGGGATCGCATCCACGCTGCATTCGAAAACAACGAAGTCGTACGCGGCACTCTCACGAAGCGCATCAAGGGCGGCGTTGTCGTCGACCTCTTTGGTATCGATGCCTTCCTCCCGGGCTCTCAGATCGACCTCCGTCAGATTCCGGACATCAACGCTCTCATCGGCCAGGAATTCGACCTCAAGGTTATCAAGGTCAACAAGGCTCGTCGCAACATCGTCGTTTCTCGCCGTGTTGTTCTCGAAGAAGAACGCAACAAGCAGCGTGGCGACGTTCTCGAAACTCTCGAGAAGAACCAGGTCCGCAAGGGTATCGTCAAGAACATCACCGACTTCGGTGCATTCATCGACCTTGGCGGCGTAGATGGTCACTGATTACGGTGCATTCGTCGAACTCGACAGCGGTGTTGAAGGTCTCATCCACGTTTCTGAAATGTCCTGGACCCAGCACGTCAAGCACCCGTCCAAAATCCTCACTGTCGGTCAGGAAGTCGAAGCTGTTGTTCTCAAGGTTGAAGAAGATGCAGAACGTATCTCTCTCGGCATGAAGCAGCTCGAATCTGATCCGTGGGATTCTATCGAAACCGAACTTCCGCCGGGCGCACGCGTCGTCGGTGAAATCCGCAACATCGCTTCCTTCGGCGCATTCGTCGAAATCAAGGAAGGTGTTGATGGCCTCATCCACGTTTCTGACATGTCCTGGACCAAGAAGATCACCCACCCGAACGAAATGGTCAAGAAGGGTGACAAGGTTGAATGCGTCGTTCTCGCCGTCGATAAGGAAAAGCGCCGCATTTCTCTCTCCATGAAGCACCTCACCGAAGATCCGTGGGATTCTATCGATTCCACCTACCCGGTTGACTCCGAAGTCAAGGGCAAGATCGTTCGTATGCTCGACCGCGGCGTCGTGGTTGAACTCGCTGACGGTATCGAAGGCTTCATCCCGGTCTCCAAGCTCACCGCTGAATACATCAAGGTTCCGGCCGATGCATTCAAGGTTGGCGACGAAGTTCCGGCTGTCGTGACCGAAATCGATCAGAACAACCGCAAGATCTACCTCTCCGTTGTTGACTACTTCAAGAACCGTGAATCCGCTGAACTCAAGGCTTGGATGGACTCCCACAAGCCGGGCGAAAACGGCACCACGATTGGCGACGCAGTTGCTCCGAAGAAGAAGGCTTCTAAGAAGAAGGCTGAAAAGTCCGAAGAAGAAGCTTAATTTAGTTTCAAACTAAAGCTTAAAGGAATCCCACGGGTAACCGTGGGGTTTCTTTTTTTTATAAAGTTTGTTATTTTTAGTTTATGCAAAAACATATTCTAGAATTAGATGTTTTGCGTGTATTGGCGATGTTGTTTGTGACCACTTTCCATTTTGGGTTGCAATATGTAGCGGAGAACCTGCCTTGCTTTAATTTTTTCTGTAAAACGGCAAACTATGATTTTGGAAATATTGCCGTTACGCTTTTTATAGCGCTTTCGGGAGGATTACTTTATAAAAAGTACGGGGCTGTCGATATATATGAAGATGGGTCTTTTAAAGAGTTTTATATAAAGCGTTTCAAGACAATCTATCCGCCGTTCTGGATTTTGAGCCTTTATATTCCATTGACGATGACTCGCCATTTTATGGCCGATGGTAACGCCTTCTTTATGGGGCATCCGCTTAAGCTGTTGCTTACGATAGTGGGCTTTGACGGTTACATTAGGCAGTATGGCGTTGATACCTATGTTTTTTGCGGAGACTGGTTCGTCGGGGCGATTGTTCTTTTGTACTTGTTGTTTCCGTTGCTAGCCAAGTGCTATCGTCATAGGCCTTATATGACATTGTCTGTACTTGCCGTGCTTTACTCATGCCAATACCTGATTCCTACAGAGTACGATGATGTGTTTGGTTCTTTGCCTTTGACGTTGTCCTTGAAATTTTGCATCGGTTTTATGCTGATCGAAAACCTGGAACGATTGAAAAATTTGCGGCTCGTTTTGGTCTCGGCTTTGGTGTTTGTCGTGCTCACATTTTTCGATATTCCCAGTCGAGTCAATACAGATTTTTTGGGGACAGTGGCCGCCATGGCTCTGTTTGTGGTCGTGTTTTATTTGGCCTCGTTCCTGTTGCATTTTGAGGCAATTTGCCTTCCGGTCCAAAAACTCGCGAAGCTTTCTTATTGCTTTTTCTTAGTGCAGCATGTGGGCATTGTTTGGGCTCAGATGGCTTTTATCAAGATTTTCGAAAGAATGCACTGGAACTTTACGGAATGGAATGTTATGGTGCTGCTGGGTCTAACTTTTGTCGCCATATTATTGGCTTCTTGGGTGTTGAAGCGAATCAGCGATACAATAGTGAAGTTCTTTACTTTCAGAACGATTTTACTAAGCCATCATTTTCTATCTTAACGGGTATGAATCTCGCTGGAAAGAAAATACTTCTTGGAGTCTCGGGTGGAATTGCCGCCTACAAGTCCTGTGAACTCTTGCGCCTGCTGCAAAAGAAAGGCGCCGAAGTGCGCGTCTGCATGACCGAAGCCGCCACACAGTTCGTGGCCCCGCTTACGTTCGCAAGCCTCTCCAAATGCCCCGTGTACCTGAAGAACGGTGCCGTCGAAGCTCGCCCTTTCCAGCATATTGACTTTCCGCGTTGGGCCGACCTTTATCTCGTCGTTCCGGCAACCGCAAATGTCATCGGAAAGTTCGTCTATGGCATTGCCGATGACCCTGTGAGTCTCTGCTTCATGAGCTGCACGGGCCCTCGCTTTGTTGCCCCTGCGATGAATGTCGCGATGTATAATTCTCCGGCCGTCAAGCGTAATCTCGAAACGCTCCGCAGTTTTGAAAATACGTTCGTGATGGATAGCCCGGCGGGCGAACTCGCCTGTGGCGAAGTCGGCAAAGGCCGCCTCCTCGACCCCGCCGAAATTGTCGCTTATTTAGAAGCAACCAACGTCGTCCTGAACGAATCCGTCACCCTGAGTGAAACGAAGGGTCCAGTCAAATCTTGCGCCGCCCAATACCTTGAAGAAACCGCATTGCAGGACCTTCCTGCATCCGGAGTGGGCAAACATCGCGTCCTCATCACCGCCGGCCGCACCGAAGAAGCGATTGACCCCGTGCGTTACATCAGCAACCGCAGCAGCGGAAAGACCGCCGTTGCAATCGCCGCGACGTTCCTTGCAAACGGCTTTGACGTAAGCGTAGTTGCAGGCCCGATGGAAGCCGAATTCCCCGGTGGCGTGCGCGTCAAAAAAGTCAAGAGCGCCTGCGATATGCACAAGGCCGTTCTCGAACAGATGAAGAACGCCGATGTGCTCGTGCATTGCGCCGCCGTAGCCGATTACCGCCCGAAGGTTGTATCGAACGAAAAAATCAAGGATAGCCGTAGCCAGCTCATCCTGGAACTCGAACCGAACCCGAACATTTTGCGTGACAGTGTCGCTCAAAAGCGCGCCGACCAGGTCGTTATCGGCTTTGCGCTGGAAACGGACCACTTCAAGGAACATGCTGCAGAAAAGCTCAAGAAGAGTGGCGCCGATGCGCTTTTGCTTAATGCTCCCGTGGCCTTGAATAGCGGATTCGGTTTTGACGAAGTGCGCTACACCTTGATCCGAGCGAACTCTCGCAACGCCCAAAATAATGCCGAGGTTGAAATTCCCGAGATGAAGATGGGGTCGAAAATCGATCTTGCGCAAGAAATTGTAGATTTTAGCCTTGACCAGTTAAAGAACGCTTAGAGGAACGGTATGCCCGAAGAATTTGATTTTAGCGAACTTCGCAAGTATCTGCAAGGCCAAATGGACATGGGCGAGGAGGATTTGCTCCTCGATGAACCGTGGACATTGACTCGCAAAAAGTCCGCCGTTCCTGCAGGGGCTCCGCGCCCGGCAAATCCGATGCCGCAAATGCGCCCGGCAAATCCGGCGCCATTCCCGCAGCATTCGGCTCCCGCGAATCCTGCTCCGATTCCGCAACAGTCACCGTTCCCTTCAAACCCCGCACCGTTTGCAAATCAGGCGCAGCCCGCTTTTCAGCAGTCTGCATTTGGCGCTCCCGCGCCATCCGCGCCGGCTCCGCGTCCGACCCCGGCGCCAAAGCTCGATGCCGGCCTCACCATTGCTCCGCGTGCCGTTAAAAAGACGACCGCCGCGTACGAACTCGCCGATTCCATCGGCGCCTTCTACGATGCGCTCAAGACGGATGCGCTTTATGCCCGTGTTGCAAACGTTGTTCGTTATGAAGGCCCGGAACACCCGCGCCTCCTGATTTTGCTTGCCGCCCCGAAGCCGGGCGAGCCGGCCGGCGCCTTTTTCCAGTCGCCCACCGGCGAAATGCTTGTGCGTTTGTTCGGAAGCCTCGGTTACGCCCCGGATTCTCTTGGCGTCACGTACTTTTACAAGGATGCTCCGCGAGCACTATCTCCGATCCTGCTCGCCTCGCTCCGTCGAATGCTAACAAAGGAACTATCCTTTATCGCGCCCGAAGTCATGATCACCTTTAGCGAGCCGCTTTTCTATGACGTGTTCAGCAAGGGCAAGAACTTCAATGATCTCGCAGGAACTGCGCTCGACTTCAACGGAACAAAGACGGTTTCGCTTGTCGATGCTTATGCGATGACGACGGACAAGCAGCTCAAATGGCTCACGTGGAAGGTGCATATCCCGCGCAGCGGCCTTTTCACCGCCGTCAAGTAACCGCGCATTGTCACCCCGCACTTGTTGCGGGGCCGCCTTACACATATACAATCACATTGTCACCCCGCACTTGTTGCGGGGTCGCCTTTTTGTAGCCCATTTCCACTGCTTTTGCGTCTCTCCCCAAAATCCAATGTAAACTATTATTGTATATTTAAATCGGTATAGTTATGTCAGAAGAGAATAATTCTAAATCGTTTGATGGACGCCAAATGCCCGCCGATGTCGAGGCCGAACGCTGCCTCCTTGGCGGTATTTTGCGTGATCCCGAAGTGATGGGCGTCGCAGTGATGGCCATCAGTGATGATGACTTTTTCTACATGGAACGTCATCAGTTGATTTGGAATGCCCTATGCTCCTTGAACAAGGCGGTAACGCCCATCGATCCGGTGACGCTTTCGGCCGAACTTACAAAGATGGGCAAGCTCGACATTGTCGGGGGTAGGGAATACATCTTTGAACTTATGGAATCCGTCGCATCGTCGGCGAATGTCCCGTGGCAGTTGGAACACCTCCGCAGCAAGGCGGTGTTACGCAAGCTCATCCGCACGTCATCCGATATTATCCGCCAGGCAATGGACCCGGCTTCTACTCCGGACAATGTGCTGCAAGATGCCGAACGCGACATCTTTGCGATTGCCGATAACCAGGTGCGCAACACCTTGAAGTCGATCGACAACTTTGTGGCGCCTCTTCTGGAACGCATCAACAACCGTCGTGATGGCGGCATTACGGGCGTGCCTACGGGCATTACGGAACTGGATGAACTCACGAATGGTCTCCAGAATTCCGACTTGATCATTCTTGCTGCCCGTCCGGGTGTTGGTAAAACGTCTTTCGCCATGACGGTTGCCGCAAACGCAGCCATTCGCTACGGCAAGAACGTTGCCTTCTTCAGCTTGGAAATGGACGGCATCCAGCTCGCCCAACGTCTGCTCTGCTCGCAGGCACAGGTCGACCAGAGTAGGCTCCGTAACGGTAAGCTCAGTTCTGACGAAATCAAGAAGATTATCGCCGCCGTGACTCCGATTAACCAGGCTCCGCTGTTTGTCGATGACAACGCCGACCTCGGCATCATGGAACTCATGAGCAAGGCGCGCCAGCTCAAGCACAAGGGCCACCTCGACCTCCTCATTATCGACTACTTGCAGTTGATGAAGACAGGCAAGGAAGAAAACCGTGCTGTCGCAATCGGTGCCATTTCCCGTGGCCTCAAGATCTTGGCGAAGGAATTGAGCATCCCGGTCATTGCGCTTGCTCAGCTCAGCCGTAAAGTCGAAGAAAAAGGCCGTGAACGACCGCAGCTTTCGGACTTGCGTGAATCCGGTTCTATCGAACAGGACGCTGACATGGTGTGGTTCGTGGAACGTCCGTTCGTGCAGACGCACAAGGACGAAGACCGCTACAAGGCAACGCTCATTGTCGCGAAGCACCGTAACGGTTCCGTGAAGGACATTGATATGAGCTTTGTGCCCGAATACACGACGTTCTACGATGCGACCGACCAGCAAGGGGGCGAAGAAGATGGCGATTATCAGTACGATGATGGCGCAGGCCCGCAAGAAGCAGACTTTGGCAGTTTTTAAGGAAGTGTAATGTCGTTGATCTTGAAACCGGTATACTGGATTGGACAAAAGATTGTCGATGCGATTGCGGCAGTTGGAGAGTGTATCTGCATTTTGCTCGTCACGCTCAAGCAGTTCCGCTTCGTCCACAAGAATCCTTCCTTGATTGTGAAGGAAATGATTTCTGTGGGCGTTTCCTCGCTTCCGCTTTTGTTCGTCACGTCCATCTTTACCGGCATGGTGGCGACTATCATGGCCGAGTTCGAATTCCACAACCTCGTGTCCGACAAGTTTGTGGGAACTGCGGCCTGCAAGATGGTGCTGATCGAACTTGGACCTTTGCTTACCGCGATTGTGCTTTCCGGACGTGTGGGGAGCGCCGTTGCTGCAGAACTCGGTTCCATGAAAGAGAAGGAAGAACTTTCCGCTTATGTGGTGCTGGGGCTTGACCCGTACCGCTACCTTGCGATGCCGAGGTACTTTGCGTTTTTGACGATGATCCCGTGCCTGACTGCCATATCCAATGCTCTGGCGTTGATTGGCGGTTGGATTGTGTGCGTGCTCGCGCTCGATATTACGACCTACACCTATTCGACCGGTATGCAGTACCTGTTCGAAAATCTGGACTTGTGGGCGGGGATTATCAAGTCGGTTGTGTTTGGTACGATCATCTTTGTACTGGCCTACTACCACGGAACTCACGCCAAGCCGGGGGCTCGCGGGGTGGGGCTTGCAACGATGAGCGTCGTTGTTTCCAGTTGTCTTATGATATTGGTTTCTGATTTTATTCTTGACGCGTTCATGTTCTTCTAGAGGTTGAAGTTATGCCGAATGTAAAAATCGATCCTAGCGATATTGCGATCCGACTCAAGGGACTTAAAAAGTCTTTTGGAACTCAGACCGTCCTCGAAGACGTGAACCTCGACATCCGCCGTGGCGAGACGATGGTGATCATCGGTAAGTCTGGCGGTGGCAAGTCCGTGATCTTGAAGCATATGATTGGACTTCTGCAACCGGATGGCGGCGAAGTGACTGTCGATGGCGTGACAATCAGTACGCCGGAGTTTTTCGATACGCGCACCATTCGTCGCAAGATGGGTATGTTGTTCCAAATGGGCGCCTTGTTCGACTCGATGAATACGGGCGAGAACATTGCGTTTGCCTTGCGTGAACACCACCCGGAATTGTCCGAAGCCGAGATCCAGAATGTCGTGACCGAAAAGCTCCAGATGATCAACCTGGTGCCGTCCTTCCGTACAAAGATGCCGTCTGAACTCTCTGGCGGTATGCGTAAGCGTGTGGCGCTTGCAAGAGCGATTGCGCTCAATCCGGAAATTCTTTTGTACGATGAACCGACGACCGGTCTCGACCCGATTACCAGTGACGTGATCAACGACCTGATTCTCGATATGCAGAGCAAGCTCGGTGTGACATCCGTGGTGGTGACGCACGACATGGTGAGTGCCTTCAAGGTGGCCGATCGCATTGCCATGCTCTACAACGGTCGCATTATCGAAGTCGGTACTGTCGAAGAAATCAAGAATACAAGCAATCCTTACGTACATCAGTTCATTACTGGACAACGTAAGATTTCGGTGGATGGGGAAGCTCAAGAATAGTTTTAAAGAGTGGGGAAAATTATGGATAGGAAAAAATTATCGTTACTGCTTTTGTCGTCCGCGATGCTTGGGATGTGGGGCTGCGGCGAAGGTGACGTTTTCGAAGCGACTGATGATGATGAACTCCTTGTTTCGAAAATCGAAAAAATGGATGATGCTGAATTTTTGCAAACGTTTATCGATGATTATTGCAAGGGAAAAAAGTCTTGTGAAGAGCAGTTTGTGAAAAGCAGCAGTTCTTCCGAAGAAAGCAGTTCTTCGTCGGAAAAGTCCAGCAGCTCGAAGAGCAAGTCCTCGAGTTCCGTTAAGAGTAGCAGCTCGTCGGCCAAGTCTTCGAGTTCGGTAAAGAGCAGCAGTAGCTCTGCAACGTCTTCCAGCTCCGTTTCGAGCAGCTCGAAGGACGCTCCGAAGATCTCGGGCAAGTGCGAATTGATCAAGCCTTCTGAAGTTCACGTTGGCGATGCGGTGATCTGGCGTTACCTGCCTGATGACAACTCGGTTGAGTCGGCTGCATTCAAGTGGGAAGTCAGTAACCAGATCAAGGAAGGGCTTGAAGATGGCGAATTGGAAGGAACGGGACTTCCCGAACTTACCGTGACATTCAGCACCATCGGTAAAAAGATCGGTCCTTATCTCCATTTTGGTGACGAAGGTTTTGACTGTGACTACGTGATTGTGGTTGAAGAAGGGACTGAACCCGAAGAATCTTCTTCGTCTTCGGCTCCCAAGAGCAGCAGCTCGTCCAAGGCCAAGTCCTCGTCTAGCTCGGCGGTCGAAGGCCATTGCGCTGTGACCAAGTCCGAGGTCTACGTCGGTGACGAAGTGGATTGGTACGTCGCAGGTCCGGATGGCGAGGTGCTTGAAGGATTCTATAACTGGATCGACATCGGTACTGGTGGCGAAATTGTTGCCGGTAAGCAGTCGGATCGAAATGGATCGACGAGGATCACGGTTGTGTATTCTCAGACGGGCGCCAAGGTGACCCATGTCCAGTTCGGTAACCAGATGATCGATTGCGACTACAATGAAGGCGAAGACTTCTTGGTTGTCAAGGCCAAGGAAGTCAGTTCTTCCTCTTCTTCTGAACCTGAAGAAAGCTCTTCTTCGGAAGAAGAAATCATCGCTAAGTCCAGCTCTTCAAAGGGCGAAGATCCGTGCCCGGACGGTAATTGCGGAGTGATTGATTTTTAATAGATTTGAAGTATAATTAAATTTACAAAGCGCTCTGGGACTCATTCCGGAGCGCTTTTTCGTGAACTTCTTGAATAAAAAACACTTACAGTATTTGCATATTCTCAAGATTTAATATATTTTTCATCCTAAGAGGTTTTTATGAATAAAAAGATTTATGTAGGAATGATGTCTTTGGGTGTCGCTGCCACTTTTTGGGCTTGCGGAAGCGGCGACATTATTACGCCAAACAATATCGATGAAGTTTTGAAAGGTTATGTGGCCGAAGAACCGACTGTTGGTCTTAACATGGTGACCGAAAAGGAATGCCCGGCCTGTTTTGAAGGTGCTGTGGCCAGTTCTTCTTCGAAGAAGGTAAGATCCTCTTCTAGTTCCCAGCAGAACCCCAACCAGCAGGATCAGTCTTCCTCTTCTTCCAAGATCGAAGTGAACACGAGTTCCTCTAGTGCCCGTCCGCCTTCTGAATATTCTTCTAGCGCTTATAGACCGCCTGTCAGCAATTCTTCCAGTTCTTCTCAGTCCATGCCTGAAGGAACCATCGGTGTTTGCGCACCGACGAAGGATATTTCTGAAATCGACGAAGGCGGAAAGGTCACTTGGAAGTTTACCCAGAACAAGGAAGTTATCAAGGATGCTACTATGCTCCTGAGTGCTTCGTTCAACTGGACCTTCGAAGGCGCAACGCCCTCTTCTGCAACTGCAAAGGGTGCAGGTGGTATGTCCCAGTCTGTGACTTACTCGACGTCGGGTGACCATGGTGCAACGCTTGTCGTGAGCATCGGTAACTCACCGTACCAGCTTACCTGCTCGCCGGTTCATGTGAATGGCGCCAAGATTACGGGATGCAAGTGCAGTGCTGCCGACAAGAAGCCGGATATTTCCGTTGGTGCTTCTTGGTCTGTAACTGGCTGTACTTCTGCAGGTGCAAACATTGTCGGTTATGAATGGACGGGTGCTACCGTCGCCGATCCGGCCCATCCTGAAAAAGCTGCTGCTGCATTGACCGAAAAGGGTCAGACTGTAGCTCCGGTCGTGAGAGTCTCTAACGATGACAATTCCGTGACTGACGTCCAGTGCGAAGAAGTGACGGCTGTCGACGCCCTCTCTCCGGATTATGAAATTCTCCAGACCTCCAATACTGGTGCTATCCCCATTCCGGCAGGTACCAACCCGGTTCATATCAAGGTTCCTGTTAGCGGCCAGAGCTGCGTTGTCTTCTGCCAGACCACTTGGGATGCAGAAACCCAGGGTCAATTGGATATGGAAGTTGGTGGCAAGAAGAAGTCTGGTGCATTTAACGTGACCGTCGACCTGTCTCCCGATAACTGCGATGACGACATGGTTGAATTCACGCTTTCTGCTCCGGCTACTTGCGGCGTCCAGTAATCGGATACGGTAACCTACGAATTTAAAAAGACCTCCCGTGTGGGAGGTCTTTTTGTATGTATAAATGTTTTGGCTGCACATTGTTTTGGATGCAAAAAAGCCCGCTCTTGAGCGGGCTCTCTTATAACCACTAACCTTTACTCTCTTTCACCCTTGAACTTTGCAAGGAACGTCTTTGTTTCGTTCGCTACGATTCCAGAAAGCAGGATCAGGGCCACGAGGTTCGGGAATGCCATGAGGCCGTTGAAGATGTCTGCGCTTGTCCAGACGGCGCTTACGGTGAGGTAAGGGCCGATAAAGATGGCGAAGATGTAGACCCAGCGGTAGATGAGTGTGGCCTTCTTGTTCTTGCGTCCAATGAGGTATTGCAGGCACTTTTCAGAGTAGTATGCCCAACCTAGAATGGTCGTGAATGCAAAGAACACGAGCGCAATCGCAAGGAAGTACGGGGCAATCATAGAACAGCCCGGAATGACGGAAAGTCCGCGGGAGAAGGCTTCCATCGTGATGTTCACGCCTTCGAGTCCGAGCTTCGGATCCCAGGCGCCCGAAACGACAATGGCAAGACCCGTCATGGTACAGATGATGATCGTGTCGAAGAAAGTACCGGTCATGCAGACAAGTCCCTGACGAACCGGTTCCTTTGTCTTTGCTGCAGCAGCGGCGATCGGGGCTGAACCGAGACCAGCTTCGTTACTGAAGATGCCGCGGGCGATACCCTTTTGCATGGCGATGAAGATGGAACCGACAACGCCACCTGTTACGGCGGAGGGGTTGAATGCGGCACGGACGATCGTTTCGACGGCTTCCGTGATATGAGAGCAGTTGAGGAGCAGGAGCATCATGCAAGTGATGATGTAGACAATCGCCATGATGGGGACGATGTACATGGAAACTTTGGCGATGCGCTTGAGACCGCCGATAATGACGAAGCCTGCAAATGCCGTGACAAGAATGCCTGCGATGGCGGTCGTGATGTTCACGGAGTTTCCGCCGATGTTCACAAATTCAGGTGCGTTCGGGGTGAGGCGGGCCATGGCACTCGTTATGCCGTTCACCTGCGTGATGGTGCCGATGCCGAGGAGACCTGCGGCGATACCGAAGATGGCAAACAGCACGGCGAGCCACTTCATGTTCCAGCCATAGCGTTCCTTGATGCCCGTTTCGATGTAGTAGAAGGGACCTCCGAGAATCTTGCCGTCAGAACCGACCTTGCGGTATTTGACAGCGAGGAGACCTTCGGCGTATTTGGTGGCCATGCCGAGGAAGGCGGCGACTTCCATCCAGAAGAGGGCGCCGGGGCCACCGGTGCCGATGGCGGTTGCCACACCGACGATGTTACCCGTACCGATCGTTGCTGCAAGAGCGGTGCAGAGGGCGCCAAAGCTTGAGACTTCGCCTTGGCCGTCCTTTTCGTTGTGCAGCATGAAGCGGAGGGCGTTGTGCAGGTTCAGAACCTGCAGGCATCCGAGCCTGATGGTAAGGAGGAGGCCTACGAACAGGATGGTGACGATCAGAGGAACTCCCCAGACGTATCCATCGATGGAATCGAGAATGGAATTGAGTGTTTCCATAGATTATCCTTGATGTTAAGGGCTTTTACCGCAAAGTTAGAAATTAGATGCTTGTCAGCGTTTTGACATCCGCTTCGTAGTCCACGCCATCGACATCGAAGCCGTTTGTGGCGAGGAAGTCGTGACGGTATCCTTCGAGGTCTCCGATTTCGGAGAGGTTCTCCTGCGTGACGGTCGCCATGCGCTTGTCGACTTCTGCCTGGACCTTCGGATCCAATTCGTAGTCGTCGATGCGGATGAGGTTTTCGCTGTCCGTCGGGACGGCGGAACCCGTGTAGAGGCGTTCCGTGAAAAGGCGTTCCATCTGCTCGATGCATCCTTCGTGATTTCCCAGTTCCTTCATGACCTTGAAGAGGATGGAAATGTACATCGGGATGATGGGGATGACGGCGCTGGAGCGTGTTACGAGACCCTTGTTTACAGAAACGTAGGCTTCGCCGTTGAGGTCGTTTTTCAATTCGCTGTTGAGGTCACGTGCGGTGGCTTCGAGGTGCTTCTTGGCAGAACCGATGGTGCCGTCGCGGTAGATGGCGTGCGAAAGCTTGGGACCGATGTATGAATAGGCGACGGTCTTTACGCCTTCGGCAAGAACGCCGGCTTCTTTAAGCTGGTGGATCCAGATGGCCCAATCTTCACCGCCCATCACTTTGACGGTGTTCGCGATTTCTTCTTCGGTGGCGGGGTTTGCGCTGATGGTGCTGATGCGGCCGGAGAGGCAGTCGATGGTGGCGCCCGAGAATACTTTGCCGACGGGCTTCAGGACGCTGCGGTAGATGGTGCCGTTGTCCGGATCGACGCGGACGGAACTTGCGACGCTGTAGACGAGGAGGTCGACTTTGCGGTCCATCTTTTTAAGCGTGTCGATGACGTTCTTGCGCATTTCGTGCGAGAAGGCGTCGCCGTTGTAGGTGACGGCTTCGAGCCCGGCTTCCTTGGCGTACTTGTCGAACGCCATGTTGTTGTACCAGCCCGGTGTACCCGTCTTTTCGCGGGAGCTGTCGCCGTCACCGTCGGAGCCTTCCTTTTCGAAGGATACGCCGATGGTGACCGCCTTGTAGCCGAACGCTGCCGTGATACGGCTTGCAAGACCGTAGCCGGTCGAGCATCCGAGAACGAGTACGGTCTTGGGGGCGTCCTTGGACTGCTTTCCAAGGGCGCTGCGTTCGGCGAATTTCTTCTCGATGTATTCAATCTGGTGCTTGACTTCGGCGGCGCAGCCTTGCGGGTGTGCGTTGATGCACATATTGCTGCGGATCAAAGGTTTGATGATCATAGTGGACTCCCATAAATTAATGCAAGCGTAACTTAGAAATTTTGCTATTTTTTGTCATAAAAAATATTTAAGGTCTCATAAGAGGAAATTATGTCTGAAAAAAGTCCAGTTCGTGTTCGCTTTGCTCCGAGCCCCACGGGTTATTTGCACGTTGGCGGTGCCCGTACCGCTATTTACAACTACTTCTTTGCAAAACACATGGGTGGTACGTTCTACCTGCGCATCGAAGATACCGACCGTAAGCGTTACAACGAAACGGCTCTGCACGACTTGATGCGCGACCTCAAGTGGCTTGGCCTCCAGTGGGACGAGGGTCCGGGATGCGAAGGCGACTGCGGTCCGTATTTCCAGAGCGAACGCTTGGACATTTACCACCGCGAAATCAAGAAGCTTCTTGATTCCGGTCACGCCTACTACTGCTTCTGCACCGAAGAACGTCTGCAGGAAGTCCGTGCCGAACAGGAAAAATCTCACGTGCCGGTCACGGGTTACGACCGCCACTGCCGCAATATTAGCCGCGAAGAAGCCGAAGCCCGCATTGCCGCTGGCGAAAAGGCCGTGATCCGCTTCAAGGTGCCGGAAACGGGCGTCACCGAATTCGATGACATGATCCGTGGCCACATCAGCTACCAGAACGAACTTCTGGACGACCTCGTGCTCATCAAGCGCGACGGTTATCCGACCTACCACTTTGCAAGCGTCGTGGACGACCACTACATGGGAACGACGCACGTGCTCCGTGGCGACGAATGGATCAGCTCCACGCCGAAGCATGAACTCTTGTACAAGGCTTTTGGCTGGCAACCGCCTGTGTGGTGCCACCTGCCGGTCATTCTCGACAAGAACGGCGGTAAGCTCTCCAAGCGCAAGGGTGCCGCCTCCGTGGGCGACTTCCGCGATCTCGGCTACCTCCCGGAAACTCTCGTGAACTACCTCGCTCTCCTCGGCTGGAATCCGGGCGACGACCGCGAAGTCATGACCCTCAAGGAAATGATCGACAGCTTCACGCTCGAACGCATCAACCCGAAGTCCGCCAGCTTCGACGAAAAGAAGCTCCAGTGGATGAACGGCCAGCACATCCACATGTGCGACGACGCCTTGCTCAAGGGCATCATGAAGGAAGGCCTCGTGAAGAAGGGTATCGACCTTTCGAACGAACCGGAAGCCCGTCTCGACGAAATCGTGAAGCAGCTCAAGCCGCGTGCCCACTTTGTGCAGGACTTGGCCGATATGGCCGTGTACTTCTTTGTCGCTCCGACCTCTTACGACGAAAAGGGTATGAAGAAGCACTTTGGCGCAGGCTCCAAGGAACTTGCAACGCTCGTGCGTGACGCTCTTGCCGCTATCGAAGACTTCAGGACGCCGGTCATCGAAAAGGCTTTCTATGACTTGGCCGAACGTTGCGGTCATAAGGTCGGTGAACTCGTCGGCGCTCCGCGTCTTGCTGTGTCCGGCGTGACGGCTGGCCCTGGCTTGTGGGAACTCTTTGAACTCGTTGGCAAGGAAGAAACGCTCCGCCGTATCGACGTGGCTCTCCCGTTGATGGGCTAATTAGTGCGTCAGTACTTCCCCTATAAGTTATACTCGCAGCAACTCTACTGCAGGCATTGCCAGCGGGTGATGCCCCATGATATTTGTGCCATGGAAGAGTATTCGACGTATGGGGGAATGGAACGCGGTATCCCGTTGCTTTGTGTATGCAAGTCTTGCGGAACGGTCCACGTGGCGTTCTCGCAGGAGTTTGCCTTTTGCCGGAAGGACGATAATTCCGAGTACGCGAAAGTCTACGGACACAACCGCATATTCCCCGGCGACTGGCTTTACTTTGACGGTGCGGCAAAACCCTGCATTGTCAAGAGCTTTTTCCAGTCCCGCGACAAGGACTTGGTCGTCTACAAGCGGAACGGTCTTCCGGACGAAAAATATGAGGGCCCCAAGGTCGTCATTGAAAACGAAGTCGCTCCCGAAGGCTACAAGCTCTTGCCGGCGCAGTGCCCGCAGACGTTGCTTGGCGACCATGTCTATCACGTGCTTCGCAAGCAGTTTGGACGTGCCGTTGGCGTAGTGAAGGACGAAGATAAAGACAAGCTTGTCGTGTTGTTGGACGATGGCATGATGGTCTTTATGAGTTATCCGCGCTATGCCGAAAATCCGGCGAACGAAGAAGTTGTTTCTGTTGTGCGTCGGCGTCTTGAACTTTTGTCGAGCGGGCTTAGCGAAGAAATAGCGGTAGCTGCTGGGCAGGGAATTGTTTATTTGCAGGGCTTTGTGAATTGCCTTGCGACAAAGCGCGCTGTACACGATTGCGTAAACGGTATCGCTGGAATTCGTGGCTGCGTGAATCTGGTGCAGGTCCAGAAAAATCCAAAATTTTCGGATCGTGAACTGGAAAAGAAAATCTGGGATGTTCTGGATGATTCCGCTATCCCGATTTTCAAGTATGATGTTGATGTAAAATCGGCTGTGGCAAAGGTGACGTTTTATTACGAAGATGAAGTCTATCCGACTGAACTGAGATCCCGCATAGAAGGTATTGTGGGCGTGGTAAAACTCGACCTGCTTGGAACCGCTATTCGAAAAGAGAATGTCGGAAAGCAGGAACTTTGTCGTAATATTATGGATAAACTTTCTAAAATCAGGTTCCTGAAAGGTTCCTTTGTGCATGTGTCGTATGTGGGCAAGCGCTTCTTGGTCGAAGGGCGCGTGAAGAATATCGTGCAGAGGGAATTTACGCTTCTTGTCGTTGCTGCTCTTACGAGATCGGTGATGGTGGGGAACCGTCTTAGAATTGTCAGGTCTTAAAAGAGGGGTTATTTATGGCTACAGGATATGAAAAAATTAATCGAATCAAGAGCAAGCTTCGCGTCCCGATGACGGTGTCCATGCTTGCCGAAGCTCTTGATTGCGGACCGAGAACTGTGTTCCGTCATTTGGATGCCCTGCAGCGCGAAAACTGCGGACTCCATAAGTACAAGAAGGATGGTGAAACTTTTTACGTGATCCAGACTCCAGAAAAGGTGGACTTCAACCAGAAAATCGTCAAGCAGCTCGAAAAGCTTAAAAAGACGATGAACGATACGACTCCGCTGGACTTGAAAAACCGTAAGCTCATCGATAGCGTCATCAATTCGATGCAGACGACGGATCCGGATGGATTCAAGGCCGAGGCGATTACGCTGGACCCGAACTACATCATGGATTACGGTCCGTTCTGCGACCACAAGGCTCAGGATGCGACCGTTTCGAAGCTCCTGATGGCTATCCGCGAAGGCTTCAAGATCCGCATTACGTACAAGAGTTCTAAGGAAAACGCCGAAAAGAAAACTTTTGACGTGAGCCCGGTAAAGCTCGTGATGCGAGTCGATACGCTTTACCTGATTGCCGCCGATGATGAGTATCCCGAGACGCATACGTTCAAGAACTACCTTGTCGAAAAGATCGTGAACATCTCGCAGACAAACATTCCTTCGATCCCGTTGCGTGAACCGTTCAGTGTCGAAGAATACTACAAGTATGCGTTTAGCAAGTATATCTCGGCCGAAGATCCGCAGACGGTTTCGCTCCTGATCAAGGAAGACTGGCTTAAGACTCAGTTCCTGAAGTCCCGCTTTTCGCCGGTTGCAGAAATCTCCGAAGACAAGGACAACAATATGATCGTGAACCTTAAGATCCGCTTGTCTCCGGATTTTAAGACTTGGCTGTTCGGCGTTCTGCCGGATGTGAGAATCCTCAAGCCGGAATCGCTCAAGCTCGAGATGATTGAAAAATTGAAAATGACATTGAAAGAAATGAAGGCTTAAAGATGGACTGTCGTCTTTCTGATTACAACTTTGAGTTCCCTAAGGAACTGATTGCCTCCCGCACGGCTGGCAAGGGCAAAACCAAAATCCTCTACTGTCCCAAAGACGGTGGCGAACGCCGCATTATGAAGGCGCCTGAAATTGTGGACCTGTTCCGTCCGGGGGATTGCCTCGTGGTGAACAACACCAAGGTGATTCCGGCGCGTCTTTACGGCGAAACGCAATTCGGCGGCCAGGTCGAAGTGCTTTTGTTGCAGGCGCTGAACCCGTCCGAGGCGGGGGAGGCCCGCTTTGAAGCCAAAGTGCATCCGGGAAAGGCTTTCCAGGTAGGCCGTGAACTCACGCTGGCTGGCGTGCGTACGCATGTCGAAGAAATTCACGAAGAAGACGGCAACCGCATTCTCCGTTTCGAAAAGACCCCTGCTGAAATGGAAGAAGTGATGAACAAGGAAGGCCATGTTCCGCTGCCGCCTTACATCAACCGCCCCGATGACGAAGAAGACAAAAGGGCATACCAGACAATCTTTGCAAAATACGCTGGCGCCGTGGCAGCCCCGACGGCAAGCCTCCACTTTAGCGAACAGATGCTCGATGACCTTAAGGCGAAGGGCGTGTACGTTGCCGAAGTGACGCTCCACGTGGGGCCGGGCACGTTCCAGAACATTTCCGTCGAGGACTTTTCGCAGCACAAGATGCACGGCGAACACTACGAACTCACCAAGGAAAATGCCGACATCATCAACAAGGCCAAACGTGAAGGCGGCCGCGTCGTGACGGTCGGTACGACGAGTACGCGCGTGGTCGAGACGATTGCCGATGCGAACGGATTCCTGAAACCGCAAAAGGGCGTGACCTATGCGTTCTTCTATCCGGGTTACAAGTATAAGCTGATTGACGGGCTTCTGACCAATTTCCATTGGCCCAAGAGTTCCCTCATCTTGCTGGTGTCTGCATTCTATGGCCGCGAAAACACTTTGGCCGCATACAAAATGGCCGTAGAGAATAAATTGAAGTTATTCAGCTACGGCGACGGAATGCTTATTCTGTAATGGATCGCGGACTTATTTTGTATTAGACGTCGAATCCATTTCTAGAGCTTGAGGAATCTTTTCGTCCTTGCAAAGGATTTCCTCACGAATCTTGAACGTGAAGTCCTCCAGGTTGTTCTCGAACATCTTTTGGTAGGGCTTCTTTTTTTGTACGCGTTCCAAGGCGCAAGAGCAGTAGTTGATGCGCTGGATGAGCTTTACCTCGTTTGTCGGGGTCTCGTGCGCAAAGACGCATTCGTGCATGATGGCGTATTCCATGGGACGGTCATAGCGGTACTTGCACTTGCTATTGGGAAGGTCAGGCTGTGCAGCAATTTTCTCGATGATTTTTTCGGTCGGAATCTTGCTGCTAAAGAGGTTGTTGGCCTGGTAGCCCAAAATGAAAAATAGCAGGCAGACGATGATGCGAATGGTGTTGCGCTTGCGGTAGGCCATTCGTGTGAAACTGCGTTCAAGGGCCGCAAACGTTTGGGTGGCGTGCCTCTTGACTTCGTTCAGGTCGTCGTTTTCGTTGTTGTTGATGTTATTGTTGTTACCAATCATGCTTCTTCAAGTGCCCATACTTCTGGATAGGTACGGTACGTGTTTGCGTAATCGAGACCGTAACCTACCACAAATTTATCTTCAATTTCAAAACCAACGAAGTCGGCATGGTAATTCACCGTTCGTCTTGATTCCTTGTTCAACAGTACGCAAGTCGTGATGGAGGCGGGGGTGTGATCCGCGAGGGCTTTCACGAGGGTGTACATCGTGTTGCCAGTGTCGAGAATGTCGTCGATCAACAGAACGCGCTTGCCCTTGATGTCGAGACCTTCGAGGCCCGAAATGTGGACGTTTGCGTTCGGCTGGTCGGATTCGCCGTAGCTTGATGCCTTGATAAATGCAATGCGCAATTTCGGAGTCGCGATACGGCGAGATAAATCGGCGGTAAACATGTAGCTGCCAGTAAGTGCAGATAAAATGACGTCGAAATCAAACTTCTTCAGTTCAGAAGCGAGTGATTCCAGACGCGCATTTATCTGTTGCGCTGTAATGAGTGGAGCGCTTGGCAGCTTGTACATTAGACCACCTCAAAGTTGAGCCACTGGAACATCGGCTTGAGGGCCGAAAGCTTCCCGTTCGGTTCTGCCTTGTATTGCTTGTAAATGCCAAAGACGTTGTTTTCGAGAGAAGTCTTGTTGATGTAGAGCTTCAGCCAATCAGCAGCCGTGATGAGGTCTGTGATGTAGTAGAGAGTCTCTTCGTCGAACTTCTTCGAGACTTCGGCAATGAGCTGCGTGAGCTTGTGGAAGAACATGTGGCCAAGACCGCCGAAGCTGAAGTGCGTGTTGAGCGCTGTGGCTTCGGCGATGAGTTCCTTGATTTCATCGAAGGTGGCCTTGTTGTGTTCGTTCAAAAGCTGCAATGCGGCGTGATGAATGCGGGCGTTGATTTCCACCGTGAGGATCTTTCTCATGGTGTCCGGCAAGGTGTGGTCTGGATCGGCAAGGCTGTCGATAGAAATGCCGTGGTTCAGCGCAAAGCCCGAGAAGGACTTCGTGATGTTTTCCAGGTGCTTCTGCGTCGAAAGCTGGTTGATGCGCTTGAGGGAATCGCTCGCGAGGTTGCTCATTCGCACAACGTATGCTGTCGGGTAGAGCTCGTGGAGCTGTTCTGTTGTCATGTTCGGGTCGCTGACAAACGAAAGTCCGCTGTCCTTTTCTTCGCCCATGGCCACAATGATGTTCACGCGGCTGAGCTGGTCCGTGACGACGAGGTTCGTAGTCACGCAGGATTCGCCCAGGTTGTTGTCTTCGTAAGACGTGCGGACCAAAGTCTGGCGACGGCGAGAGGCAATCTTTGTAGCCGTGATTCTCGAATCCTTGTTGAGGTAATCGTCTTCGAGTTCAAGGTGGTAAATCGCTGCACGTTCTGCCATCTGCTTGATGACGGACGGAACATCTTCTTCGGCGTACTTGGTGAATACCTCGGCACCGTTCCACTTGTGTTCGTTACTCGTGGCGCGGGCGAGAATGTAAAGGATTTCGCTCTTGAGGTTGTCGCCCATGGGGAGGAACGGCTTCAAAAGCTGCATGGCGCGGAGGGCGTAACGCATGTTCTGCACCGGTTCCAGGCCTTCGATGTCGTTGAAGAACCAGCCGCAGCTTGTGTAGCTGAACAGGCAGAACTTCTGGATCTCGAGAAGGCGCAGTGCCTTGGCGTGATCCTCGGGCTTTTCTGGGTTCTTGAGCGTTTCGTTCAGGAACTTCTCTCTGCGGGATTCGTCTTCGGAATCGACGATCACCTGGATGTAGTTGTTGCGTGCTTCCCAAGGATCGATCTTCGAGATCTTTTCGAATTCGCGGACAAAGATGTTGTCGGCGATTTCCTTGAGGTGGTTGAACGCATCGCGGAGCGGACCTCTCCATTTCTGGTTCCAGTCGGGGCCACCGCCTGTAGAGCAGCCGCAGTCCCTGTACCAGCGGCCAACGCCGTGAGCGCAGCTCCAGGCGCAGCCTTCACCGTAAAAGTTTTTGAGGACAACTTCGTGCTTGGGCGGGAACTTTTCGAGGTACCAGCCATAGTTGACGGGGACCATGTTGTTTTGCGGGGCGAACTTGTTGTAGAGCCAGGCGGCGCACATGTCGCCAAACGGTTCATGGTGACCGTAAGATTCACCGTCGGTGCCGATGCTTACAAGCTGCGGTTCGTTGCGGTTCTTGTCCCAGGCGCTCTGGATGCGGTGACCGAATGTACCCGCATCGCGGAGCAGGTGTTCAAAGCCGACGGCGCTCGAAAGCCACGGGTTGTAGAAGAATACGTCAAGGTAGCCGTCGCAGACGAGGTTTCCTTCCTTGTCGCGCGGATAAATGCGGTACGGACAGGTCGTGTCGATGTCCGTGTTGCTGCAGTCCGTCCACTTCTTGTCGCCGAACTTGCGGAATGATTCGGCCTGCGTGGGCGAGAGAATGGTAAACTTGATACCTGCCTTGATGAGTTCGACAACCGTCTCGAAGTTGATGGCGGTTTCGGCAAGCCACATGGCTTCGGGCATTCGTCCAAAGTGGAACTTGAAATCTTCGATGCCCCAGCGGATTTGTGTGCGCTTGTCCTGCTCGCTGGCGAGCGGCATGATGATGTGGTTGTAAACCTGGGCAATGGCGTTTCCATGACCGTTAAGACGTTCCTGGCTGCGCTTGTCGGCTTCTTGAATACGCTTGTACGTGTCGGGCGTATTGGTGCGGATCCAACCCATGAGGGTCGGGCCGATGTTGAAGCTCATAAAATCGTAGTTGTTGACAATGTCGACAATCTTGCCTTTAGAATTCAGAATACGGCTGGCAGAATTGGGGCTGTAGCATTCGCTTGCAATTCTTTCGTTCCAGTCGTGGAACGGACGCGCGCTGGGCTGGTTTTCGATGACGCCAGTCCAAGGGTTTTCGCGAGGAGGTTGATAGAAATGTCCGTGTATGGTAAAGTAAAGGGGGTTCTTTTCGGTCATACTTCAAAAATAGAAAAAAGGTTCAAAAGTGAACCTTTTTTTTAGAATATATGTTACATTGCTCACTATTTTAAGCGTAAAATCTGCATCGTGCTGTGATTGTTGACACTTGCCCTTACGATGTAATTTCCGGCGGCAATAGATTGCAAGCTCAGGTTGTATGTCCCGGCCGGGATGTTCCCTTGCATCAGCGTGGCGATGCGGTGCCCAGTCAAGTCGAATACGCTGACAGAAACCTTTCCGCTGTTGGGGACGGAGAACGAAAGCGCCTTTCCGTGGGTACTAATTTTTACTTTATTTGAAATTACGTTTTTTGTAACAGGATTACGTACGGTAAAGTTGCTCCAGCCTGGCATATCGTCCAGGGCGATGATGCGCTTGTCGTCGAGGTTCCTCTTCCACATTTCTGTGGAGGTCTTTTCCAAGAAGTTTCCGCTCCAGGTCTGGCTCCAGGTCATCCAGTAACTCCAATAGGCCTTGTCCTCGGCAATGCTGTCAATGTCGGGGATGGCGCCATTTTCGCTCAAGGCGATCATCTTGTTCGTGCCGACATCGCTCACGATTTTGTTGTAGTAGTTTGCTCCGGAATTGTGGTCGTTGAGCGGGTCATAAATGTCAACTGCAACGATATCCACGTAATCATCGCCTGGGTACCAGCTTGCATTGAGGGCTGAGTAATCGTAACCGAATTGCGGGTCGGTATTGATGTTCCATACCCAAATCAAGTTCTTGAGGCCGTTTGTTTTGACCATACGGTCAAAGACGAGACGGTAAAGTTGTTGGTAGCAGTCGCCACTACCCACGCCCCACCAGAACCAGCCACCGCTAGCTTCATGAAGCGGGCGCCAGATGACGGCGACGTCTTTCTCCTGCAGCTGCTTGAACAGTGCAGAAACTTTGTCGATGTCGTTTACGATGTCCTTGTATTCTTGCGAGGCTTCGTTGATTTCCTTGCAGGTGGAATCCTTGAAGGCCTTGGTGTAGTTGAAGCAGGTGTTGCTTTCGCTGGAGCCCTTGGCGCCGTTGGCGCAGCCACTGCTGCGGTAGCCGTTCATGGGGTAAGTGTCTTTTGTATAGAACACCGTGTCTTCGCCCACCTTCCAGTGCCAAGTGAATGTCGGGATGCCGCCAAGTTTCCAGAGCTCCTCTGCCATCAGGAGGTTGTTCTCGGAATAGCCCCTGAACCAGCCTTCGTCGGAATGTCCGCCAGCGGCAAAGAGCATGTCGAAACCGCCAATGGCGGGGTAGTGTCCAGAACGCTTGTAGAATTCGGCGATGTCCGTCTGGCCTTTCCACTGGACTTCAGCGTCGGTGTACTTGCAGGAATCTGCGGGAGTGCAGCCGCCCGGCGGAATGATTTTCATATTGCCGTAATCATAGTTGAAATTCTGGTCGCTGATCATCATGCCGCTGATGGTTGCCTTCGTGAAGTTTTCACGGAGGAACGAGAACACCTTGCGTGCTGATTCTGAGGCGTTGGGCGTTACCGGCGCCGTTCCGATTTTGTATTCGGGATCCGGGTGCTTTTCGACGGTGATGTAGTCAACTCCGATGGACTGGTTGCCGACCGTAATCTTGTTCTCGCCGACCTTCATCTTAGCCGATGCACTGATGACATAGCTTGAATCGCAGTTGCGCGGGGTTGTGAGCATGGAGCCAGCATCGACTCCGTTGACCGTGATCTTGGAAGTGATCCAGTCGTACTGCTTGATGAACACTTTTGTGGTGATGTCGTAAACCGCAGTTTCTTCGACCTTGACGGTGAACGTCATGCCGCTGGCATCGACTGGTTTCACGTACTTGCCGCCAGAAAAATCTTCGGCGGATACAATCGAAGCCGCGTCAACGCCCGATTGGGCCTCGGCTTCGTAAAGTGTGGGGGTTGCGTAGGCCGTGACTGCGGCTACTGCAATTGTTGTGGCGCTCAGCGCCTGCTTAAAACCAAAATCCATACATACTCCATTTTTTTTAATGTCATCCCGGCCTTTTTGTCACCCCGGATTTGTACAAGTACAAAGCCCTTCGGCTCAGCTATGAAAATGCAAGCATTTTCGCAGCGTTCGCCTTGATTGCTTTTATTCCGGGGCGGGATCACCTTTTGGGATCACCTTTCGTGTTCCCTTGCACGTCTCTTACTTTACCAGTATCCTTCCGTTCTGCGCAAAGCCTTTCCCCTGCACCTTCACGATGTACTGCCCAACGGCAATCCCGCTCAAGTCAATGCTTGCGCTTGCGCCATTGACGGCGCGGCTCATCACCTGATTGCCCTGCATATCGAAAATAGCGACTCTTGCAGTGGCGCTTGCACCCGGAATGTTCACCAGCAAATTCTTTCCAACTACAGCCAAACTAGCAGTTGTCTTTGCGACGCCCGAAACGCCCTTGATTCCCGTTGTCGGAACATCTTGCATTTCGTACTTGTCCCAGCCCGGCATATCTTCGAGCGTAATCGTGTATTCGTTGTTCATCACGATTTTCCAGCTTTCGGCATTGTTGTCGTTTGCCCAACCTTCCATCGCGTAATCGCCATACCACGGCATGAACCAGCTCCAGTTGGCGCCATCGGCCTTCATTTCGTCGGGGTAGGGCACGGAACCGTTTTCGCTGAGCGCAACGATCTTTCGGCCACCGAAAATTTCCTTGACCGTCTCAAAGCTGCCGATGAGGCTGGAGTGATTGGATTCGCGCGGATAGTAGTAGTAATCGCGGCCGACAACGTCCACATATTCGTCGCCCGGATACCAGTCAAGAGCGTCGGAGGCTTCGTCGGTTGTCCACACCCAAATCAAGTTGTGCAAACCCTTCTGGTTCACGAAAATGTCGAACATAAGCTTGTACAAAGCGACGCACGACTTGGCACCATCGGTACCCCACCAGAACCATTTTCCGCTAGCTTCGTGGAGCGGACGCCAAAGAACGGCAACACCTTCTTTTTGCAAAGTCAAAAGCGAGTCGGCAATCATTTCCATATCGCGGACAATGGCCTTATATTCGTCGCTGCTTGTTTTCCACTTGCCGGTGGATTCGTCGTAAGCCTTGTTGATGCTGAATTCGGTGTAGGGGTCGTTTCCGCTCGATTGCGTGTAGAACGCTTCGACTTCGTGCATCGGGTCTTTCCAATGCCAGTTGAATTGCGGAATGCCGCCAGCTTTCCAAACAGTCTTTGCCATTTCGAGCGAGGCGTGCGTGTAACCCTGGTACCATTGCTGGTCAGAATTCTTGCCCGATGCGTGCAAAAAGTCAAAGCCTACGAGAACCACGTTCTTGCCGCTAGCCTTGTTGATGTAGCTGAGTTCGGTTTGCGTGTTGTAATCTTGCGGGGTGTACTGGCCGTTGTTTTCGAACGGGCGTTCCGTCATGACGCCGCTGATGACGCGCTTGCCGAAATTGTTGAGCAAGAAGTTGTAGAGCTTCTGTGCGCTTTCGGTCGGTTCTGGAGTGACGGGTGTCGGAGAAATGCTCCACGGACTGGCTTCGTATTCCGTGAGTTCGATGTAGTCGAGGTTGACCCAGCCCCAGCTATGCACGATGCCGATCTTGTTTTCGCCTGCGGTGAGCTTGATCTTGCCTGCGCCCTTGATGGTCTTGAAGTCATCAGAGGTGCCGAAAGAAATCTGCCCGGCAGAAACATCGTTGATGGTCAAGTTCTGGATCTTGTTGCCCGATTCTGTCGGCAACTGGTACGTGGCCCAGAGCGTGTAATATCCCGTGGCGGCTACAGTCACCTTGAATTCCAGATTGCCTTCCTTCATCTGGACGTACTTGCCGCTAGAGGCCTTTGCATCTTCAGTCACGACGACTTTGTGGTCATCGGCGAGGACGGCATCTTCGGCTTCTAAACGGATGGGGGTGGCGGCAAAAGCGGAGCCTGCGAGTGCGGCGACGGTTGCCGTTGCGACAAAATTTGTGTAGTTAAAGTTTTTCATAAAACATCCATATCTCCATCCCTAAATTTATATTCTTGCGCGTAAAATTCAAAGGATTTTCATCACGTACTTGCATTGTCATGCCTGCCACCGAGCGGGCACCTCCATCTTGTGAACGCAATAAAAAAAGGACCCGCTTTTATGCGGGTCCCTTTTTTGTCACCCCGGCCTCAGTGCCGGGGTCACCTTTACACGTTTTAAAGGTGATGCCGCAACAAGTGCGGCATGACAGTATAAATGGCTTTCCGTTCTCGATGTCACCCCGGATTTATTCCGGGGTCACCTTTCACGCTGTCATTCCCGCCATAGAGCGGGAATCTCCTTTTTAAGGTTACTTGATGATCACCGGCTGCGTTGTCGTGATGCCAGCCTTCATACGGACGATGTACTGACCCTTCGGCATGTCAGCGAGGCTGAACATATAGCTGCCGGCGGAGAGAGAGCCGCTGAAGAGCGTTGCAACGATTCTTCCGTTCATACCGAATACGTCGACACTCACGTTACCCTTAGCCCTTGTCGTGAGCATAATCTTGTCGCCATTGATGATGAACTTTGAAGAGGAGGCCGTTCTGGGCTTGACGCAACGAGTCGACTGCTGACCGTAAACGTAGTTTTCATCGAAGACAATCTTGATTTCCGGAATCATTTCTTCGGTGTTTTCGTAACCGCGCTTGAAGGCGTCGTACTTGTCGGTGTTAAAGTCGAAGAGCGTCAAATCGCCGGCCTTGATGTCGTCGTAGATGACCGTGCCGGTGTAACCTGCGGCGTAGTTTGCAAGCGTGATGCTAAGCGTCTTGTTGCGGTCGGCAAAGCTAGAGATGTCGATGGAGCAAGTGACCTTTTCGCCTGCCGGAACCTTGCAGCTGCCGCTTGTTTCGGTCCAGGTCCAAGAATCCGTGAGCTTCAAAATCAGGTAGATGTCAGCTTCGGTCTTGCCGTTGTTCTTGGCCGTCCAGGTGAACGTCGTTGCGCCGGAAAGATCCCAGCCACCCTTGTTCTGGTATTCCACCTGACCGTTGTCGGCACCGTAGGTCACTGCCATCATACCGTTTCCGCCCGTGGAACCGGATATGTCCACATCCTTGATCTTGATGCTTGCTTCTTCCGTTGCTGCAAGAACCTTCATAGCTTCGAGAGCCGGGTCGATTGTATAGCTGTAGCCGCCAAAGTTGTCTTCGGTCTTGTCGCCAATGTACTGCCAAGCGAGAGCACCTGCGTAACCGCCGTCAAAAGCCTTGCGGTAGCATTCTACAGTCGTGATTTCGGTCTTTGCCGCAAAATTGGAGCGGTAGGTATCGCCTGCCCAACCGCTTGCCGGGAATTCACCAATGATCATCGGCTTGCTGTCGTAGCTATACTTGGTTGCCAGCTGTGCTGCCGTGTTCACGAACGGACTGACGGAATTGTCTTGCCAGTACGGGTAATAGTGCGTCTGGAAAAAGTCGAGCGTACCGTTTGCTTCGCCACCCGCTTCGACAAGGGCTGCGTCGTTCCAGTACTTCTGATACTTGATGTTCACACTACCGGTCGAAACGAGAAGATCCGGGTTTGTCGTGTGGATTGCGGCGGCAACCTTGTTCGTGAACTTCTGGATCTTGGCAAGAGTCATCTTCTTTGCGGTCCAGCCGCTGCATTCGCTTGTCATACCTTCCGGTTCGTTAAACACTTCCCAGCTCATGAGTGCGTTGTGGTTGCCAATGGCTTTTACGACCGGAATAAGAACGTTGTCTATAAATGCTTTGGTGCCAGCATCTTCGAAAAGCAATTCGTTAGCGGTAATGTCCAGCTTTTCGTTGTAAAGTCCCCACTGGTTCGGTTCCATCAAGTTGTGGCTGAAAAGGCACATCGAGACCATCACGCCGTATTCTTCGGCAATGTCCAAAGCCTTCTTCATGTTGGCGATGGTGTTTTCCTTCGGACCTGTAACCAAGTGCGTAGATTCGTCAATCGTCGGGCTCTGGCTCATGTTGTTGAAAAGCCACCAGCGGATTGCGTTACCGCCTGCGGCACGCGTGCCTTCCACAGCCTTGCGCCATGCGTTTTCATCGAGCGGGCTTGAGCCCACGTCAGAGTTGTAGTCGCTCCAGGCGAGGTTTGTACCCGAGAAGAAAATCTTCTTGCCGTTGTATTGCAAATCGGTTCCGCTTACCGTGAGACCCGGGGCTGCAAATGCTGCTGTTCCGAGGAGCGATGCGGCGATTAAAGTCTTGAAGCTATTCATGAAATATCCTTGTTTTTCTTGAAACTAGATTTTTAACGATGAAATAGGGCAATCCCGACTTTTGAGTGTTGACAAAACTTGTGGAAAATGTCCACACCCCCAAACATCCTAAATATCGTCTATAGAAAAATAATTTCGAAAAAAATGAAGTCAAGGCACGCTGTGAAAAAGTGCAAACTTTTCATACGAAAGTAAGAAAAATAAACGATTTATTTGACCCATTTGGGGTGAAAAGTGACGGAATGCACATTACAAGAAAAGGCAGCCGCATTTGCGGCCACCTTTGTGGCTTTTAGCTTTTTGTGTTATAAAACTTATTTGACGAGGATCGGCTTGGAAGCTGCGATTCCCGTGCCCTTGGCGCGGATGATGTACTGACCCTTGGAGAGGTTCTGGAGGCTGAACGAGTGTTCGCCTGCGCTGAGGGTGCCACGGAAGAGCGTTGCGACGCGCTTGCCGTTCGTGTTGAAGACGTCGAGGCTTGCAAAACCGGCCTTGCTTGCGGTGAAGGCGACGCTTGTGCCGTTTACGCGGAGTCCGGACATCTTTGCCGAAGCGATGGGCTTGAGGGCAGAAGATATCGGCGTACCGTCCTTGTTAAAGAGTTCGATGCTTGCGATGTGGCCCTTGCTCTGGTCTGCGGCGGAGAAGAGTTCCGTCTTCTTGTTGAATCCGTTGATGACGATGCCGTTGTCCGTGACCATGTTGTCAAAGAGCACCGTGCCTGCGAATCCATTTGCGCCAGCCAAGATGAAGGTGACGGAGAAGAGTTTGTCGAGGTCCATCGGATGTTCGACGCCTGCGTCATCGGTGTAAGTCTCGATGGCGAATTCGCAAGTAGCCTTGGCGCCGTCATTGAGCCAGCAGCCGTCAGACGGAGACTGTTCCCAAGTCCATTCCTTGTCCTTGGAACCGTCGCGGACAAATGCCATAC
Organism: Fibrobacter succinogenes; assembly: GCA_902779055.1. GTDB lineage: Bacteria > Fibrobacterota > Fibrobacteria > Fibrobacterales > Fibrobacteraceae > Fibrobacter > Fibrobacter succinogenes_K. Next base: position 29,155 of record CACZAD010000015.1, read on the forward strand.
CGATCCAGATGCCGTTCATTTCGCCGCCGGAACCCTTGTTTTCGATCGTGACGGCAATGCTCTTTGCACCGGTCAAGTCCGGAACCTTCTTGAATTCGATGTTTGCACCGCTATCGTTGATGGCCTTGTAGGTCACGCCCATGACGAGGTCGACATTTTCCGGATTGGCCTTGGCCGTGTCTGCACCGAACTTGGCGTTCTGCGTAGAGGTCGGGCAAACGTTCGTGGCGGCTGCGGCTTCGCTGTAGTTGTCCCAGCCCGGCATCTTGTCGAGGGTGATGATGCGTTCGTCAGCGAGGTTCTTTGTCCAAACGTCGGCTGCGGTCTGGCTTACATAGCCGCCGTTCCAGCTCGGGGATTCGTACCACGGCATCCACCAGCTCCAGGTGGCTCCGTCTTCGTACATCTTGTCAACGTCAGGAATCGGGCCGTTTTCGCTGAGGGAAATGATCTTGTTCGTGCCGGCCTTGTTCGTGAGATCGATGAATGCAGAGCTGTTGCTCTGGTGATCGTTGGCCTTGTTGTAAATGTCGACGCTCAACACGTCATAGTAGGTTTCGCCCGGAGTCCAGGACATCGTGGCTGCATCCTTCGGGTTAAAGTCCCAAATGAGGTTGTTAACGCCGTTCGTGAAGACCATACGTTCGTAGAGCAACTGATAGAGGGCTGCGAACTGCTTGCCGGTATGCGTGCTCCACCAGAACCAGTTGCCACCGGATTCATGGAGCGGGCGGAAGATAGCTGCGACGCCTTCTTTCTGGAGGTCAAGGAAAATCTTGGAAACGAGGTCGATGTCGCTAACGAGTACCTTGTAAGCGGTCGAAACGGTATCCCAGTTGGTCGTACCGGTCACAAAGGCTTCGGTGAAGTCGAATTCGGTGTAATTGTCGTTTGCGCCTTTCACATAGAAGTTCTCTTCGTCACCCGGGCGCCAGTGCCACGTGAATGCCGGAATGCCTCCCTTCTTCCAGGTGCTCTTGGCGATGTCGATGGCCTTTTCGGTGTATTCCTGGAACCAGCTGTTATCCTTGCTGCCGCCGGTAGCGTTCATCAGGTCGACTCCGACGAGGGCGGGGTACTTGCCGCCAGCCTTGAACACGGCCTGAACGTCTTCGTGCTGGGTGGCGTCACCCTTGGTGTAGGCGTCCATATTGCCGGTCATCACGCCGGAAATGGTCTTTTTGCCAAAGTTGTTGACGAGGAAGTTGTAAAGCTTGACTGCGGACGGGGTGGCGGTCTTTGTTACCGGGGCGTTGCAGAGGTTGAAAGATTTGGCTTCGTAGCCCTTGATTTCGATGTAGTCCACGTCGATCCAGCCCCAGCTATTGGTGATGGCGATGGTGTTCTCACCGGCGGCAAGGTTCATGACCGTTTCGACGTCAACGAATTTGCCCTTGTCGGTCACGTCGAACGTGACTGCAGAGGAAGTTCCGCCAACTTCGACGTTGTTGATCTTGGAACCACCGTAATTGTTCATATAGTGAATGACGATGGTGTATTTGCCCGCTTTTTCGACGGAAACCTTAGAAAAAGTAATGTCGCCGCCGTTCATTTTGACGTACTTTTCGCCAGAAGCAGCGGTGCTTGTGCCGACTGCTGCGTCGCCAGAGAGGGTTGCTGCTTCAGCTTCGTACTGAACCGCAAATGCCGAGCATGCGGCAGAAAGGCTGCATGCGAGAAGGGCTTTTTTGAAATCCATGTTCACTCCTTAAATTTATGTTCTCAAAAATATAATGAAAAAAGCAAAAATGCAACAACATTTTTGCTTGGGAAGGAAAAAATATGTTTATAGATAATTTAAGGGTGCTTTTGACCGATTTTAGGCGTTTTTCTCGACCGTTGCCCCGAATGTGAACGTGCGGGATTCGCCGGGCCTGATGACGATCAAGTCGCGGTGGTGGTTCAATGTATCAGGTTCTGCGGTCATCGGCTCGATGGCAATGCTCATGCGGTCAGGTGGCGTGTAGATCTGGATGGCGTTATATTGTTCTTCACCGGCCTTTTGCCAGATTCGGAGCGTCTTGGAGTCGCTTTTGAGTTCCGTGACGGCTAAAATGTTCTCAAAATTTTTCTTGTTTTTGAGAACGAACGGGTTTTCGCCCTGATTCAGGCAGAAGCAGTCGTTGATGAACTCGTCGTTGATGAGGCGTCCACCCACAAAGCGGGTGTCCAGCTTGAATTCGCCTGTCGGGATGTCGGCCTTGTCAAGAACCGCAAGGTAGGTTTCTGGGAGCGTCATAACGAGATTGTTGATTTTTTCGCCGAGCGTGTAGTAGGGGTGCCAACCTTCAGAATAGGGGAGGTCTTTAGGACCGATGTTCGTGACGGTCGATTCGACGCTGTAGCTTTCGCCGGAGAAAGTGACCTTGTTCACCGCGCGGAAGGGGAACGGGAACCCGGTAAAAGCACCCGGCCAGTCGATGCCGAATGTAGCCGTGCATTTTTCGTCGTCGCTTTCAAAGCTGAGCAGCTTCCATTCCTTGTTCTGCAAAAAGCCGTGGAGGGCGTGCGGTGCCCAGCTCACGTTGTTCACGAGCTGGTAGTCGTTTCCGTTCCAGTTGAACTTGGCGTAGGCCACGCGTCCCGGGAAGGGGGCGAGTCGGCAGCCGGCGTTCGTGTCGGGACCCATCTTGTAAATGTCGTCGCCTTCGCGGTAGCCGAACAAAAGGTCGGACATAAGCCCGTTTGCTCCTGGAATGCGCCATGCGTTGAGGCCAGCGCCGTATCCGCTCAGAATTTCAAATTCAGCGCCGTCGTCACGCTGCAAAACAAAGCACTCTACAGTGCTGATAGGACGGGAAATGATTTTAAACTTGCTCATGTTTTTAATTTAGCAATTACCGCCTACTTCCTACTTCTTACTGTCTACTAAAAAAGCTATCTTTCTTCATATGGATTCTCAGACGATTGTTGCCCCGATGACGCCAGCTGGCGTGAGTGCGATTGCCGCGCTTCGAGTCAGCGGTTCCAAGGTGCGTGAAGTGGTGCGCCTGCTGTTTGGCGAATCGGCGTTCAAGAATTTGAAGCCTCGCGAAGCAAAACTTGCGACCGCGAGAGATTACCGTACCGTCGTGAATGGCGAACGGAAAACGGCCCAGATCATCGATAGCCTCCTCTACATCTTTTTTGAAGGTCCGAATTCTTACACGGGCGAAGATGTGCTGGAGCTTTATCCGCACGGAAACCCGATCATCGTACGCGAGCTTTTGCAGGTCATCAAAAGTGTCGAGGGCGTGCGTCTTGCCGAACCGGGCGAGTATACGCGTCGTGCATTTTTGAATGGCCGGATGGACTTGGTACAGGCGGAATCCGTGGCCGACGTGATCCACTCGGCGAACCGTGCTGAACTCAAGAATGCCCACCGTTTGTTGGGCGGTGCGCTCTCGAAAAAGGTCAAGACGCTCACGGATCAGGTGATGGACATTTCGGCCCGTTTGGAGCTGGATGTCGACTTTGCCGAAGAAGAAGCCGATCCGGATTACGCAAACTGGGAAAAAAAGATTGAAGCCATCCGCGAAAGCGTGGAATCCATCTTGAAGAGTTTCAAGGGAAATGCTGCCGTACGACGTTTGCCGCTCGCTGTTCTTTACGGCGCTCCGAATGCGGGCAAGTCCAGTCTCGTGAACGCTCTCCTCGGTGAAGACCGAATCCTCGTGAGCAACATCCCGGGGACGACCCGTGACTTTGTCGAAGTCCGCCTGTTCCTTGCCGGTGGCGAAATCCGTCTGGTCGATACCGCTGGCATTGCCGACAAGGCGACCGATGCGCTCGATGCCCTCAGTATGGAAAAGAGCAAGGAAATCCTCGCCGAAGCCGATATGAAGATTCTCGTCGTCGACGGATCAGATAAAAATGGTGCTTTTTCGTCATCCTCGACCGAAGGGAGGGGATCCATTATTTCTTGTGTTCGCAATAGTGACGAAGCAATCCATCCTGACTTGGTCGTCATTTCAAAGTCAGACTTGTTTGACGCTCCGTCATCCTCGAACGAAGTGAGGGGATCCAGTGACGTCTCCCTTCGCATTTCTTCGAAAACAGGCGAGGGTCTCGAGTCTCTGACGAACGCCATGAATGCACGCCTGTTCGCCAACAACGATGAGTCCGAAGACCTCTGGATCACGAGCGAACGCGAAAAGACCTGCCTCGAAGAAGCTCTTGCCGGCATCGACCGTACGCTTTCGCTTATCCGCACCAATCCGGCCGTAGAGCTTATCGCTTTCGAAATGCAACTGGTGCGTCGTGCGCTACAAAGTATAACGGGCGAAATCTCGTCCGAAGACGTTTTACAAAAAATATTTGCGGGGTTCTGCATTGGGAAATAGTTACGTTGGTCTCTTGCTTGCCGTCTTTGCTTTCGGCACTTACATGGTCCCTCTCAAGGCTTGGTCCAAGTTCTCGTCGTGGGCGTACCTCTCCTGTATGGCCTTTGGCATGTTCCTTGGGCAGCTTTGCATTTCGTTTGCTACGGACTCGTTCCGCTTTTTGCCGGTGGGCCTCCTTTGCGGATTCCTCTGGGTGATTGCGGGTGCTTTCTGCTTCTGGGCGGTCAAGGCCGAACAGGACCTGACGGGTGCCGGTGTGCGCTCGATGGGCGTGAGCATCCTGGCTTCGTTTGTGAGTGGTGTGCTTGTATTCTCGGAATCCACGCTGCTTTATTTTTCGATTCCGGCAATCCTTTTGTTGCTTTTCGGCTTGAGCAGGCTTGCCCCTCCGCAAGGGAACATCTTTAGAAATTGGCGCTCGCTTTTGGGCGGTCTCATCTTTGGCCTGTTCCTCATTCCTTACAAGTTTGCCGAAGTCCCCATACTCGAATTCATGGGCTCGTTCGCCCTGGGCATTTTTGTTTCCGCAGAACTTTTGGTTGCAATTTTAAGTATAAAGCGTCGTGCGCTTTTTGAATATGGCTTTGCACCGTCTGTAACGTCCATGTTCATGGGTGTCCTGTGGGTCATTGGACAGCATGGTTGTTTCTGGGCTATCGATTCGAACGGTGCGCTCGGCTATGCTGTGGGTTATCCGCTCACGCAGCTGAACCTGTTGGTGAACTTGCTCTGGGGAGTGGTGGTTTTTCATGAATACCCGACAAAACCAGAACGAATTAAGCTTGCTATTGCGGTTTTTGTCATCCTTTGCGGTGGTGCCCTGCTCGCCCTGTCAAAAATGTGATTTTTTGTTCCGTTTTTTTAGTGGGCGTTGAGGTTCGTTACCAATCTGTCAACGAAAAAACGTGTAAAATAACTTACAATAAAAAGTTTTGCTCATATAATTGGTTATGTTTATGATATGAGCATCTGGAAATCTATAATAGTGGGATCTTTGTTTAGCCTCGCCGCGGCGTGGGCTATTCCGGCACCTCCGTTCCCGATCAAAACCGTACAGCCCGACGGTTCCGTTGTGCCTGTCAGGATTGTGGGTAACGAGCATTTCCACTATACGGTGACCAGTGAGGACAGTGTCCTTGTTGTCCGTGATTCTAGCGGATACTGGAATTATGCCGACGAAAATGGTAAAAAGACGGGAATTCGTGTCCATTCCAAGTCTAAACGTGACCAAAAAGAAAAAAACTTCCTCAAAAAACGCAATTCTCGTGGCATTCTCGGCAAGTTCCGCGAAAAGCACTTGAAAAAGCTTCGTGAACGTCGCGAAAATGAAAATTCCCAGAATTCTCCGACCCCCCAAAAGGTTCAGTCCAGTTCGACTATGCCGATGAAGGCCAATAACTGGTGGAACTGGGGACGTCCGACCGAGCCTACGGTCACGCATACGGATTGGCCGATGCGCCCGGCTGGATCTACTGTAAAAAAGCAGGGCCAGGTCCGCGGTATCGTCATTCTGGTCGAGTTCAGCGACGTAAAGTTCAGCTCCTCTGATGCCAATGCCGAATTTACGGATTACCTCAATAAAGAAGGGTATTCCAAATATCATATGAGCGGAAGCGTCCGTGACTTCTTTGTCCAAAACTCTATGGGAACCTACGAGCCGACATTTGATGTCTATGGTCCGATCGCCGTTTCTGGAACCCGTTATTCTTACGGCGTGCATCTGGATCTCTATGATGTGTCGAAGGGTGCGGTGAAGGCTCTTAACGAAGCCCTGGACAAGCTTGTGGAGCAGGGTGTGGATTTTTCCCCTTATGATAGTGATGGCGATAAGGTCATTGATTTTATCTATATGATTTATGCCGGTACCGGTGCCGCGGATACGGGTGATGAAGCCGCCATTTGGCCGCATTCGCACTTTTTGTCTAAGCGCCTCAATTCGGGGTATCGTACGGACCGTTACGCATGTTCTGGCGAACTGGATGGACAGGCGTACGTGTATGCAAGGTCCTGGGGGCGAAAATCGACCGTGCTGAGTGGCATCGGAACGTTCTGCCATGAATTCAGCCATGTGCTTGGACTTATGGACCATTATGACGTGAACGACGACGGATCCGGTACGTCTACTCTTTATACGCCGAATGCCTGGGATCTGATGGACGCCGGCTCTTATGATTGCCCTTCGAATTCGGACTATTCGACGGGATGCTCTCCTGCGAACTTGTCGGCGTTTGAACGCTTTAGCCTGGGCTGGCTGGAACCAAGACGTTTGGAAATTTCGGATACCACGTTCGTCTTGAATCCCATTACGGAAAATGACGGCCTGGTTTTGACCTCGGAAAACGATGATGAATATTATTTTGTCGATTTCCGGTTGCAAGAGGGCTTTGATGTAGGACTCCCTAACAAGGGCATGCTTATTTGGCATATCAAGTACAGCTATACGGCCTGGTATAACAATATGCTGAATGTCCAGGACCCGATGTGTGTGGACTTGGTCGAAGCCGATGGCAAGACTGGGGTCAATTCCATTAAGGATGATGCGTTCCCGACAAGCCGAGTCAATGGATACAATGGATTTACCACATGGAGTGGTACAGACCTTGGCCTTGAAGTATACGACATCAAGATTGTGGATAGGCATGTAGAATTCAAGACTCGCGGAACCCGTGTTTCGCCCGTTTCGTCAAGTTCTTCGAGCATGGCTGTGTCGTCGTCTAGTGCCAAATCTTCTTCGAGTGTGCGTTCTTCGTCCAGTGCGAAGTCGTCCTCCAGTTCTGTTGAAGAAGTCTCGTCGTCTAGCGAAAGTTCTTCGTCTACGGAGTTGAGCAGTTCCAGCTCGTTGCAAGAAGCGAGCTCGTCGAGCAATTTCATGCCTGTCGTTCCGATAAGCTCGTCTTCGTCCGAAATACCGCTGAATTCCGGAAAGACCTTTGCCAATAAGGATATCCGCTTCTCAGTGAATCAGGGCGTCTTGACCGTGAATGCCAATGTGAACGGACGCAAGACCATTCGCTTGTTCGATGTCAATGGAACGCTGCTCCTGACAAAGGCTTTTAATGGCGAATCCTGTGAAATCCGGATGAGTTCCTTGCCGGGCAAATCGTTTGTTGTGGGCTCGCTAGAAATCAATGGGCGGACCGTCAAAACGATAAAAATCCAAAACCGTTAAAATTGGGGCGCAAGCCCCTTTTTTTGTGCAGTCATTCCTCGCTTGACGGGGAATCTTCCTGTTCTTTTTATCTAAATTGTTTTATATGAGAAAACTTTTCGCTAAAATTGCCATGAGCTGCGCTCTGGTACCTGCGCTTTTGGCAGGAACGTCTAAGGCCGCTGTAAATTTGCCCGTACACAAGGAAGTCCTGGACAATGGACTGACGGTGCTTTTGTATCCTAACAAGCAGGCCCCCACGGTGAGCTTCCGCCTGTTTTATGTGACGGGTTCTGTTCATGAAGTCCCGGGCAAGTCCGGCCTCGCTCATATTCTAGAGCATGAACTGTTCAAGGGCACAAAAAAGGTCGGCATTTCTGATAGCATTGCCGATGCGAAGTTCATTGCGACTCAGGATTCCCTGCAGGCGCTGATCCGTCCGGCGAAACTGGCGAACGATACGGCTTTGCTGAAAAAGCTGACGGCAGAACATGACTCCGTGCTGAACGAACACCGCAAGATATTCATCAAGGACGAACTCTGGGGCGCCTATCAGGCTGCCGGTGGCACAGGCCTCAATGCATTTACGAGCGACTTGCTGACCGCCTATACGGTGACGCTTCCCAAGAACAAGATGGAACTGTTCATGTGGCTCGAATCGGACCGTATGCAGAATGCCGTTTTGCGCGAATTCTATTCGGAACGCTCTGTCGTCCGTGAAGAACGCCGTATGCGTTACGACGACCGTCCGACGGGACGTTTTTACGAAACGCTCAATTCCATGATTTACGAGGCCTTCCCGTATCGTGTGCCGACCATTGGCTGGCCGAGCGATATCGACAACCTGACCCGCGAACAGGCCGAAGAACATTACCGCAAGTACTACAAGCCGCGCAATGCCATACTCGTGTTGGCGGGCGACCTGGATACGCTTGAGACGATGAAGCTCGTCAAGAAGTACTTTGCTCCGATCCCGACAGGCGATGCCTTCCCGCCGCTCACGGTCCGCGACCCGGAACAGGCTGGCGAAAAGCGTCTGGTCGTAAAGCGCAAGGATGCCCCGAACCTTTACACGCTCGTCTTCAAGACTCCGGCCGTTGGCGATAGCACGCTCTATGCGCTCGATATTGCCGAAGGCGTCTTGAACGGTCGTTCTGGCAGACTCTACAAGCGCCTTGTCGAAGAAGAAAAGCTTGCCGTCAGCGTGAGCGCAAGCAACAGCCCGAACAAGTACATCTCCGAATTCTCCGTCCGCGTGAACCTTCGCCCGGATGCCAACCGCGAAAAGGTCGAGAAAATTGTGTGGGAAGAACTTGAAAAGCTCAAGACCCACCAGGTGAGCGACCGCGAATTCCAGAAGGTTAAGAACCGCGCTTACGCAGGCCTCGTCCGTAGCTTGACTGATATGGAAAAAGTCGCGACGATGCTTGGCTGGTACGAAATCTATGGCGATTACCGCATCTTCCTCAACTGGGCGGACAATCTGGATAAAGTAAACGCTGCCGACGTGCAGAACGTCGCAAAGAAAACCTTCATCCGCGAAAAGTCAACCGCCGGCTTCTTGGTGAAAGAATAAAGCATATTGTCATCCCGGACACCGTTCCGGGGTCACCTTATAAGGCATCTATTTCTTCTTTTGAGAACCCGAATGTTTCTGCAATGATGTCTATTGGAACACCCTTATTTTTTTGCAATTTTGCTTTTTCTTTCAGAACCTTCTCGTCGTGCTTTTTGAACGCATCTGAATCGTGCTGCTCAATGTAGTCCAGCACAACCTCGTTATCCCACCTGGCGTTCTTCATCATAAGATATTCCTCAAGCTTGTCGCCCTTTAAATTAGATATTTGGTAAATCGGCGTGTACCGATTTACCTTTCTTTCATACTTTCTTGAATTTTCACGATGACTTCTGTGGGGGTTACAAAATCTAGGACGCTGAATGCGGTCATCTCGTTGCCCATATCTTTGAACGAAGCCCCGAAGTGATACACCTTATCGTCAACGAGCAAGAATCGGTCGTGAATCGTACGCATTGTCTTTAAATCTAGGCCTGGATATTGCTTTTTGTGCAAATCTGCGGCCGCCTTGAATTCGGGAGTGATACGTGCGGAATAAATAACTGCCTGCACACCCTTTGCACGCATTGCTGCAAATTTCAGCACCTCAGTCGTGGCGTATGGGTCGATGAACACCACAGAACGCTTGGCCGACTTCACGAGATCTGCAATCAACACAAGCCCGTCGAACCGAGTTCCTGTGGCGAGAATGCCGCCAGTTGGCGCCTGTGCTGCGTTTACAAAGAAGTCTATTCGCTGTTCGACTGCAGAAAGACGGATATTCTGTTCGGCTACGGACTTTTGAACATCCGTGATTGCTGCTCCCTGTTTATCGATGAGTTGTCTCTGTTCATGAAATTGGTTAGCGATTTGCATCCCCGTTGCGACCATTCGTTGGTTCACCGCATAGCCCTTGAGCGTGTAGTCTTTAAGGACTTGATTCGCCCAACGACGGAATTTTATGCCATTTGCAGATTTTACACGGTAACCGATGGAAAGAACCATATCGAGATTGTAGTGTTCTACCATTCTAGATACAGAACGGGATCCCTCCTTTTGAACTGTCGCAAAATTTGCGACAGTTGCCAAATCCTTTAATTCTTCTTTTAAAGCGTTTGAGATATGTTTGCCAATTGTCTTGACATCACGTTTAAACAATATCGCTAATTGCTGGCGATTTAACCACACTGTCTCGTTTTCGACGCGTACCTCCAGCCGCACCTCTCCCTCCGGCTGATACATCACAATTTCGCCGATGGATTCCGTTGTTGACTGAGAATCCGTGGTTGTAACTTCTTTATTCTTCATCATAAACTCCGTTTGCTATAGACAGGTGCGAAACTGTAGCGCTTAGATGGTTGCTTGGGGACTGTACTCTGTTTAGTTGCTATTACTGACTCGTCGTAGGCTCATCATTGCAGGCCTCGATTTCTTCTTTGGATAGTCCTGTGAATTCGATGATTTCTTCGATGGGCTTTTTCTTCGCAAGCATCTTCTTTGCGAATTCTTTAGCTTGTGTTGATCGTTCATCCTTTCGAACCTTCTCGTCGTGCTTTTTGAATGCTGCTGGATTATGTTGCTCAATATAGTCCAGCACAACCTCGTTATCCCATCTAGTGTTTTTCATCATAAGATATGCCTTGAATTTCGTTTCACTTTAAAATAGATGCTTGCGAAACTGCAGTCAAGTGCGCGGATTTTTGCAGAGATCTTGTCATTCCCGGCCCCGACCGGGAATCTCCTATGTAAAAAAGCGGGGTACATTCCTCGCCTGTAGATGGACATAGGGGCTTTCTACCAGCCCAATGATGATGTACATGTTTTCATCAGGAAATCAATAGGATGATGAATAAAAAAGAGGACGATGCTTGCGCACCGCCCTAAATGTTTTCACAACGGAATAATCCTTATTGTGAATTGCTTTCAGATTATGCAATGAATATAGACAATTATTTTTTGAAGGTCAAGTGGTTCTGTCAAAAAAAGTGAAACTATTTATTTTGAAAGAATTTTTTCTAGAATTTTTATGAATGACATTAAATGTCATTGTTTTTGATTTATATTTATAAAGATGTACTTTTGATAAAAATGAGAAAAATGCAGAAATTAGCACAAAAAAGGCGTTTTTGCACTAAAAGAACGTATATTTGTAATATCTTATTAGAAAAAGTTTGGAGTAATCCTTTTTATGAAGAAAATTCTTGGTCTTGATTTGGGTACGAACAGCATCGGTTGGGCCGTGGTGAATGCGGATGAAAAAAATCGCGATGATGGCTCGACTTATTTAAAACCCTATGGCATATCTGCTGCCGGTAGTCGCATTATTCCTATGTCGGCAGATATTCTTGGTGATTTTGAAAAAGGGAACACTGTTTCCCAGACTGCAGAACGAACTAGACTAAGAATGGCTCGGCGATTGCACGAAAGGGCTCTTTTGAGGAGAGAACGTTTAATTCGTGTCTTGAATCTTATGGGCTTTCTGCCGAAGCATTTCTCGGACAAGGTTAATCGCTATGGTAAGTTTATTGATGATAGTGAACCAAAGTTGGCCTGGCGTAAAAATGCAGAAGGAAAATATGAATTCGTATTTCAAGAATCGTTTAACGAAATGCTGGAGGATTTTAAAAAGATTCAGCCTGAACTCGTTGCTGGTGGAAATAAAATTCCTTATGATTGGACCGTCTATTTTCTTCGTAAAAAAGCGCTTACTCAAAGGATTTCTAAAGAAGAATTTTCTTGGTTGTTGCTTCAGTTCAACCAAAAACGCGGATATTATCAATTAAGAGGTGAAGAAGAGGAAGAAAAGGCGAACGAAACAGTTGAAATCATTGCCGCAAAGGTTTTATCGGTAGAACGAAAAGAAAAAGACAAAAAATACGATAAATACTGGTACGAAATGCCTCTAGACAATGGTCTGACGTATCGTGCTTCTTTTTACAACGACGTATCCTCCTGGAAAAACGAAACAAAAGAATTCGTGTTGAAAACGACCATTTTAAAGGATGGTAGTAAAAAAGAAGAGCTTTCATTTTTGCCGACACCCGAAGAAATTGAGTTGATGGATGCTCCGAAAAAAGGGAAAATGTACGCAAAAATAAAATTGAGAACTGAAAAGAATATTGAAAATAGTCATAAAACGGTTGGTTGCTACATTTATGATTCGTTGTTAAACAACCCTAAACAAAAGATTATTGGAAAACTAGTTCGTACTGTTGAACGAAAATTTTATAAAGATGAATTGACTAAAATTCTTAGGAAACAAGTGGAATTCATTCCTGAATTTCAGGATGAAAATCTGTATAAGAAGTGTATTGAAGAGCTTTATCCAATTAATGAGGCACATAGAAATAACATAGCAAAACCAGATTTTGTAAATCTATTTATTAATGATATCTTATTCTATCAGCGTCCATTAAAGAGTAAGAAGTCGCAGATTGACAACTGCCCTTATGAAAACCATATTTATATCTATAAGAATCAAGAAAAAAATATTGAAGAAAAGAGAATTGCTCCTGTAAAATGTATTGCGAAATCAAACCCCTTGTTCCAAGAATTTAGGCTTTGGCAGTTCGTCCAAAATCTTAGAATCTATCAGCGTGAAAAAGAAAAAGACGGCAAACTCTTAACAGACATTGATATTACAAGCGAATGTTTGAAATCTGAGTATGATTACGTAAAACTTTTTGAGTGGTTAAATGATAGAGAAATTATTGATCAGGAAGAACTGTTAAAGCATCTTTTTAATACTAAAAAATCTAAAAATAAAGAATTACCGTATCGATGGAATTATGTTGAAGATAAAACTTATCCTTGCAACGAAACCCGTGCTGCAATTTTGAAAGGATTTTCAAAATGTTGCATCGACATTTCAGTTCTTTCGCCTGAATTGGAATATGCTTTGTGGCATATTCTTTATTCTGTTGAAGATAAAAATGAAGTCGAAAAGGCTTTGACGCATTTTGCGCAAAAACAGGGCTGGAATGAAAATTTTGCAAAAATATTCTCCAAAATAAAACCTTTTCAGAAAGACTATGGTTCATATTCAGAAAAAGCGATAAAAAAATTACTTCCTCTTATGCGAATGGGCAAATTTTGGAGTCAAGACAATATTGATAAAAACACGCTTGATAGAATAGACAAAATCATTAATGGTGAATATGATAAGGAAATTTCTAATAGAGTTCGCGATAATGCGATAAACTTGAGAGACGTAAATGATTTTAGAGGTTTACCGGTTTGGCTAGCCTGCTATATCGTATATGATAGACATTCAGAAGCGAAAAATTGCTACAAATGGAACTCGCCCGAAGATATAGATGCATATCTTAAGGATTTTAAACAACACTCCTTGCGTAATCCTATTGTAGAGCAGGTTGTCACAGAAACTTTGAGAACAGTTCGAGACATTTGGAAGCAGGAAGGACAAATTGATGAAATTCATCTGGAACTTGGACGCGACTTAAAGAATCCTGCGGATAAACGCAAGAAAATGTCCGAAAATATCCTGAAGAACGAAAATACGAACCTTCGAATAAAAGCCATGCTAATGGAATTTATGAATCCAAGTATGGGTGTTGAAAATGTTCGTCCGTACTCGCCAAGTCAACAAGACATTTTGCGTATTTACGAAGAAAATGCTCTTGACAATCTTACTAAGGAAGATGAGGACTTTGATTTTATTTCAAAAATATCTAAACAGGCACAACCATCAAAATCAGATATAGTCCGTTACAAATGTTGGCTAGAACAAAAGTATCGTTCCCCGTACACGGGTAAAACAATCTCGCTTTCCAAGCTATTTACATCGGCATACGAAATAGAGCATATTATTCCTCAGTCGCGATATTTTGATGATTCCTTCAGCAATAAGGTCATTTGTGAAGCAGAAGTCAACAAGCTTAAGGATCGTCAATTGGGATATGAGTTTATTGCGGAACATCATGGAGAAAAAATTCAACTAAGTCAAGGCGAAGTTGTTGAAATATTCTCTGTAAACGCTTATGAAAAATTTGTTAAAGAAAATTATGCGTCCAATCGCTTGAAAATGAAAAAACTGTTGATGGAAAATATTCCTGATGAATTCATAGAACGCCAGTTGAACGATAGCCGATACATCAGCAAGATTGTTAAAGACTTGTTGTCTAATATAGTTCGCGAAAAGATTGACGAGGAAAACTATGAACAGGAAGCTGTCTCGAAGAACCTTATTTCGTGCAACGGAACAATTACAGATCGGTTGAAGAAAGATTGGGGAATGAATGATGTGTGGAATAGCATTGTTCTACCAAGATTTATTCGAATGAACAATTTGACAAAAAGAATAAGCAATGTTGAACTTGCAAATGAATTTAAACGTTTATTCGAATCAGAACTGTCTTGCTTTGCAAAGGCTGAGGGTGTTGTTATTTCAGAATCATTCCCTGATTTTTATAAAACATTGAAGACGAATCAGCAAAGAACTATTATAGACAATGTTGTAAAACAGTTGCCAATAACAGATTCGTTCTTATCTGTCAATAATGAGGGACATATAATTCCCAATATGCCATTGAAACTTCAAAAGGGGTTCAACAAGAAAAGAATTGATCACCGCCATCATGCGATGGATGCTATTGTGATCGCTTGCGCTACGCGTGATCACGTAAATCTGCTAAATAATGAAGCTGCTCATTCAAGATACAATGTAAATAGATTTCAGCTGCAAAGAAAATTGAGACGCTTTGAAAAAACTGTCATTGATGGTGAAGAAAGAAATGTTGCGAAGGAATTCCTTAAGCCTTGGGATTCTTTTGCAAAGGACGCTAAATCGGTAATAGAAAATATTATTGTAAGTTTCAAACAAAACCAGCGCGTGATTAATAAAACAACAAACGTCTATCAGCATTTTGATCAAGACTGTAAAAAAATATTTGTTAAACAAGAAAAAGGTGATAGTTGGGCTATCCGAAAATCAATGCATAAGGCAACATTCTACGGAGAAATCAATTTACGAAAAATAAAGTCTGTCTCGTTAACAGAAGCAATAAAATCACATGAAAGAATTCTAAACAAAATAATTAGGGATAAAGTTTCAGAATTGAAGAAAAATAATGTCAAAATCCAAAATATTAAGAAATTTATAGAAGATAATCATATCGGTGGATTCGGTCTAAATAAATCTAAGATAGACATCTATTTCTATACAAAAGAAACCAAGGAACGTTTTTTTGCGACAAGAAAATCTCTCGATATGTCATTTGATAAAAATAAAATTGAAAATAGTCTTGCCGATTCTGGAATTCAAAAAATCCTTTTAGCTCATTTGGAACGAAAGAACGGAAACGCAGAACAAGCATTTTCTCCTGACGGCATTGACGAAATGAACAAGAACATTGTTGAATTGAACAAAGGCAAATTTCATCAGCCGATTCTAAAGGTTCGTGTTTACGAGAAAGCGGAAAAATTTGTTGTTGGACAGAACGGCAATAAAAAATTCAAATTTGTTGAAGCCGCCAAGGGAACAAATATGTTCTTTGCTGTTTTTGAAAAGAATGGAAAACGCTCTTATTTGACCATTCCTCTAAATGTAATGATTGATTGTCAAAAGAAATACGGTAATCAGTGGAAAAATAATATTGAGTCTTATTTAAAAGAAAATAAGCTTACCGAGAATGATGTTAAGCTATTGTTTATTCTTTCTCCAAATGATTTGGTGTATTTGCCAACTGCTGAAGAATTGAAAGAGAAGGTCAAATCTGTAAACAAGGACAGAATATACAAGTTTATTGATCCAAATAGCGACAAGGGAAATTTTGTTCCTTATTCCTCTGCAAACGTTATTTTCTCAATTAATTTCTCGGATCAAAAAAAGAGAGGTGTGTCGTATCCAATTCAAGATGAATTTGGGGTTGGCTCACAGGGTTCAAAAAATTCACGAGCTATTACTGGTGAAATGATTAAGGAAACTTGTGTTCCTATAAAAGTTGATAGACTTGGCAACATAACAGAGTTGGATGGTCGACGATTATGATTAAACGGACACTGTATTTTGGGAATCAGGCCTATTTAAGTCTGAAGGACAACCAGCTTGTCATTAAGAAACGCGACGATGAAATCGTCACCGCGGCTATTGAAGATGTTGCTTACATTGTCCTTGATTCACCCCAAATTACAGTGACCAATGCTTTGCTTGGAGCTCTGTTAGAAAATAACTGTGCCATTATTAACTGCGATAAAACTCATTTGCCTTCGGGGTTGTTGCTTCCACTTTCGGGGAATACTTTGCAAAGCGAACGCTTCCAAGCACAAATAGAAGCCTCGTTACCGTTGAAAAAACAATTGTGGCAGCAAACTGTTCAACAAAAAATTTTGAATCAGGCGGCTGTTTTAAAAAGTGCGAGAAATGTTGAAATCGGCAATATGACTGCTTGGGCGAACTCCGTGCGGAGTGGTGATGTTGATAACCGTGAAGCTGTTGCTGCAGCTTATTATTGGAAAGAAATTTTTCCTGAAATTCCGAATTTTGTTCGCGACCGCAATGGGGTTCCACCGAATAATATGTTAAACTACGGTTATGCCATATTACGTGGGGTGGTTGCGAGAGCTTTAGTTTCTAGCGGACTTTTGCCTACGTTGGGTATTCACCACCATAATCGTTATAATGCTTATTGTTTGGCTGATGATATTATGGAGCCATATCGACCTATTGTGGATAAACTAGTCTTGGAAATAGTCACTGAAATTGAAGAATATCCTACAGATCTTTCAACCGAAATAAAAGCAAAGCTTTTAAGTATACCTGTACTTGATTGTGTTATTGATGGAAATCGAAGCCCCTTGATGAATGCTGTTTCCACAACTACGGCTTCGCTTGCCAAGTGCTATTTAGGAACTACAAGGAAATTGCTCTATCCGGAGGTGTAGGATGGATCGATTTAGCGAGTACAGAATTATGTGGATTATGTGTTTCTTTGATTTGCCAACGGAGACGAAAATTGAGCGGCAAAGACACAGCGAATTTCGTAAAAATCTATTGAAAGATGGGTTTACGAGATTTCAATTATCCATATACATTCGGCATTGTGCTTCTGTGGAAAATGCAGAGGTTCATATTGCTCGCGTAAAGAGCTTTATGCCGCCAGATGGTTCGGTAAGTATTCTTTGTATTACTGATAAGCAGTTTGGTAAAATTCAAGTTTTTTATGGTCGTAAAGAGAAAACGAAGCCAAAAGCAACGGGGCAATTGGAGCTTTTTCTGTAGAAAAAAGTGGCTCTAAAAAAGAAAAAATCGGCTCAAAAGGGCCGATTTTTTCTTTTTGCAATATCACATCTAACTCGTTTATAGCTGTATAGTTACAACAAGTCAGTTGTTATTGCACTAGTTAAACTAGAAAATCTGAAAGCAATTCACAACACCTTGCCTTGCTTTACTTTCCGGATACAAGTTGTTATTGCACTAGTTAAACTAGAAAATCTGAAAGCAATTCACAACTGTTTTCAGCCATCACTTCCTTCTGAGTCGGTTGTTATTGCACTAGTTAAACTAGAAAATCTGAAAGCAATTCACAACGGCTTGCAGGTCTTGCCGTATGCAGACCGGTTGTTATTGCACTAGTTAAACTAGAAAATCTGAAAGCAATTCACAACGGTTTTGCGCCCTTACGTGCGTCTTAAGGAGTTGTTATTGCACTAGTTAAA
>CACZAD010000016.1 GCA_902779055.1 Fibrobacter succinogenes
AGAACCTTTTCTTCCATTTCGAGGTCGCGGAAAATACGGCCGCCTTCGGAACCGCTCGTCGGAATATCGTCGAGGTAGCCGCAGCTAGCGAGCTTCACCATATGCGTGTTCATTTCGGCAGAAGTACCGCCAATCACGATAGCGAGGTGGTACGGAGGGCAAGCTGCAGTACCGAGCGTCTTCACCTTTTCGGCGAGGAACTTTTCCAAGGACTTCGGGTTGAGGAGCGCCTTGGTCATCGGCCAGTAGTAAGTCTTGTTGGCAGAACCACCGCCCTTGGCGACGAAGAGGAACTTCATTTCGGCACCTTCTTCGGCGTGGATGTCGATCTGAGCCGGGAGGTTGCAGCCCGTATTCTTTTCTTCGTACATGGAGAGCGGAGCAATCTGGCTGTAGCGGAGGTTCTTGGTAGTGTAAGCGTTGTAGACACCTTCAGAAATCGCTTCGGCGTCATCAAAGCCCGTCCAGACCTGCTGGCCCTTGTGGGCAACGCAGATAGCCGTACCAGTGTCCTGGCAGAACGGAAGAATGCCCTTGGCGGCAACGCATGCGTTCTTGAGCATGGTGAGGGCGACAAACTTGTCGTTATCCGAAGCTTCCGGATCCTGGAGAATCTTTGCGACCTTGGCCGTGTGTGCCGGACGGAGGCAGAATTCAACTTCTTCAAAAGCAGCCTGGGCAATCTTTGTCAGGGCTTCCTTGGAAACCTTGAGAATCTTCTTGCCTTCGAATTCGGCGACGGAAACGCCATCTTTACCGAGATTCACGTATTCGGTAGTATCTTCACCGTGCTGGACGGTAGCTTCGTATTTGAATGCCATAGTTTTCTAGGGGTTGTTGGTTAATGATTAGTGGTTAGAGGTCTGGACCTCTATAGTTTCTCGTTACTTTCGGCAGTAAAAATAATTCTTTCCATTGAAAAAGCCACCCTCCATAGCTCCGCCCATCCCCAAAATCCAACAGTTCATCCCCAATTTCCACATTTTTTTTGAACTTTTTTACTTTTTTTACGACCAAAATCACACAAGATGTATTATTTTTGATATCGAAACAAAAAACTCATTTTCTAAGAGGATTGAATGATGAAAAAGATTTTGCTCGCCACGATGATTTCGGCAGCGCTCGTATTCGCTGCTCCGGCTGCAAAGAAAGCCAAGGCCGCTCCTGCAAAGAAAGCCGTCGCCGCTAAGGTAGAAGCAGCACCTGCTGCTGAAGCTGCTCCGGCTGCCGCTCAGGCTCCTGCCGCTGAAGCTGCCCCGGCCGCTGCTCAGGCTCCTGCCGCTGAAGCTGCCCCGGCCGCCGCCCAGGCACCTGCTGCTGAAGCTGCCCCGGCCGCTGCTCAGGCTCCTGCCGCTGAAGCTGCCCCGGCTGCCGCTCAGGCTCCTGCCGCTGAAGTCGCCCCGGCTGCCGCTCAGGCTCCTGCCGCTGAAGCTGCCCCGGCTGCTGCTCAGGCCCCGGCCGCAGAAGCAACTCCGGCTGAAGCTCAGGCTCCTGCCGCCGAAGCCACCGAAGTCCTCGAAGCAAAGGCTGAAGCTCCGGTAGACTCCGCAGCACTCGCCAAGGCTGAAGAAGAAAAGAAGGCCGCCGAAGCTGAAGCTCAGGCCAAGGCCGAAGAAGAACAGAAGGTCGCACAGGAAACCAGCGGCACCGCCAAGTCCGCCGTTATGGACAATCCGTGGGAATTCATCGCCGTTTCCGCAGCATTCATCGCCTCTGTTCTCGTGATCATCTTCACTGGGGACTAATAAGCGATTTTAACAACGCTTTTCCAAGAATTTGGAGACCGCCCGCAAGGACGGTCTTTTTTTTACACTAAAAATTTACATTGTCTAGGAACAATTTGAGAACAGAAATAAATTTATTTTAAACCCATTCCTCTCAAATAATTTACTTTAACTACCAAGTAGATAAAGTAAAAGTGCAAAATTCAATTTTTGCCTTTTTATATGTTTGGGAGGAAAAATGTCCATTACAAAGTATCTTATGATACTGTTTGTTGTCGTGCAGTCTGCAATCGCACAACAAGAACAACCCACTCCATACGACCTGATCAGGCCGACATTCCCACTCACATGGGATACGACCGTTTTTGATCATTATGACGCTTCGGTCACCAAGAAAAAGAACACAGTGCCTAAAATCAGGACAACTCCTTTTTACGCACCGAACGCCTACATCGTCGACACGCTAGACCAGGCTTATCTCGACGCCATCAATTACCACATGTCGCCCATCCGCGTAAACCAGGCGGGTTATCTGGAAAGCGACAAGGAACGTCAGTTCTACTACATCGGGACCGCATCGACTTTTGAAATCGTCGATGTCAATGGCAAGTCCTTTAGCCCAGCCATTACCGGCACGCTAAAGTCTTCTGGTCATACAACCTCCTCTGACTGGACCATTGTCGCAGGCACAAATGCAGCCACAAATGACCAGATGCGCTACAAGGTGGACATTACCGGACAATCCGGCACCATCATGATCGGAAACATTCCGCAAGGAGTCCCTACCGACACCCGCCTCCGCATTAAAGTCGGCAATGAAATTTCTAGCACGTTCATCATTTCCGACCAGGTGTACACCATGGTCAAGGATGCCGCTATCAAGTTCTACGGCATCAACCGCAGCGGTTTCGGCGATTCCTGGTTTCACCCGGCAAGCCACACGAAAGATGGCGCGGGCGCAGTAACAGTCGGCGACAAAACTGAAGTTCGAAACCATTACGACGCATCAATGGCAGGAACCCTCGAAGGCGGTTACTACGACTGTGGCGACCATCTGAAAGAATCCCAGACCCAGATGTATGCCTTTATGGTCGCTGCGGTCATGGCGGCCACGAACCCGGATGTGGACGTAGACCATTACAAATTCAACCACGGAGCAGGCGGAATCGACGGTGTCCCGGACATGCTCCGCGAAGCGAAGCACGGCGCTGATTTTGTACTCCGTTCCTTTGTAAGGGCAAAAGGCGTCATCGACGATATGGCACTTTCCATTGGAGCGAAAGGTTCTGACCACGGTTGGTGGGGACGCCCGGAAAATCAGGACAACCTTCCGATAGATGGTTCGCCATCAGCAACAGACCGAGGCGGCCCTAGTTCAAGAATGGTCCGCTTAGGTGAAATAGGCTCGAACATTGGCGGAGAAACAGCAGCAGGCCTTGCCATTCTTGGCAAGATGTTCAAAGATTATTCCGAATACGAAGATTTTGCGGACAGCTGCTTGATGGTTGCAGAAAAAATGTACAGCCTGGCCAAGGCCATCGCTCAAGGTAAAAGCACCTATGACGGCGACAAGCCGATTAAGAACAACACATCTGCAGCAAGCTGGTCCAGTCAAGCCTATAACGGCAACAATGAATTTTACGACGACCTGGCACTCGCCTCTGTAGCTCTTCTCTACGCCACCGGAGACAGGCAATACGCCGATGACATGATCCGTACCAGAAACTTAGTGCCGTCAGGAGTAAAAATTGGCGACAAAGGTGAAACGGCTCCAACTCAGGAATATATGGAAAACTGTGCCGGTTGCTTTGAAGGCGGCTGGTTTGTCACAAATGACAAAGGCTTTTTGAAAAACGTCAAGTCAACGAGTTGGGCAAACAGCTACACGTTCGCCCTTTACGCCTTGTACAAACTCATTCTCTCTGACAAAAACAAGGCCATCACGCAATACGGTCTGACCGAAGATGAATGGCTGAATGCCGTTGAAGACTGCATCGCCAACTTGATTTACAACGTTTCCGATATGTCAGAAGGGGCCGGGAGCGGATCCATCGAACTTCCCATGGGAAGCATCATCTGGAAACAGAATAAAGTTACCTACGACGCCGACTGGTACAACATGGCATCGCCTTCGGGGGATTGGATTTACAACCGCTACCAGGCAGGCAACATTCTTGATGTCATGGCGTACGTCGATGTCGCCAAAAGCATAGAAGCCCAGGGTATCATACTTCCGCATATGGGCACCCCCAACTGGAATACCGACGAAATGCAGCAGCTCGCCATCAACCAGATGAACTACATGCTCGGCGTGAATCCGTGGGACATTTCGTTTATCTACGGCGTCGGAGACAAGAACGATGCCCACCCGCACCACCGCGCTTCAAACCCAGAAGGAACAAATGTTCCAGGCGGTCATTACCCGTATAAAGTCCCCACTGGCGCCTTCCTTGGAGGCATCAGGCCCGGTGGAGCCAACTCGTTCATCCCCAAGACTATGAGCTGGGAAGATTACGAAAAATCCGAAGTTTGCATTGATGCTTCGGCAACGTTCCTTGGCGCCGTCAGCCTTGTCGCCCACAAATTCGACATGACACAGGCACCAGACATAAGCGTAGAAATTCGCCACAAAAGCGCAGACTCCGCCATCGTGACTGTAAATCTGACCATACGTGGAACAGCTGTCATTCATTACGGCACCGCAGAAGGCGAATATACGCTTACCGCAACAGATAACCTCAAAGGCGTCCAGCACGATATCGTCCTCCGTAACTTGACTCCAGGCACAACCTATTACTTCTACGTTACGGGTGCAAACGCCTACAAACCCGAAAACGAAAAGACCAAGTACCTGGTCGACAGCACCCAGACGCCGTATTCCTTCACGACACCGAGTTCCGTCGAAAGCGCAGAGATTACAAACGTCACCGTCTGTAACGTATCTGCGGATAGCGCCGAAATTATGTGGTACACCCCCAACGGCGAATACGAATCCAGAATTTACTGGGACACACAGCCGCACTCCACTGCAGCCGAATACGCCAACAACAGCGGAACCGGAAACGCCGACGTGTCTGGCATTCCGACCCAGTTCCATTACGTAAAGATTGGAGGGCTCAAGGAAAAGACGACTTATTACTTCATGGTCGAAAGTAACGGAGCTTTTGCCAATGTTGACGAAGACGGCAAGCCGCTAAAATTCACGACACCCGTCACGTGGTACGACTTCAGCGTAAAGACTTACCAGTACCCTTGGCAGGTCGATATGGCCATGGTCAACATCAACATTTTCAATAACGAATCTAGAGCATTCGACAGTTTGACCATCCGCCTTTACATGCGCGGTACCGACGAAATCGAAAACGATATCGGCATGGGCACGGACATTTGCAACGACTATGACGAAGCAGGATTCAGCGGCGCCTGCCCTGAAGAAACCATCGAGGAACTCGCAAGACTCCTGCGCGACGCACACCCTGTCAAAATTGAAGACACCTACGACGATGCTACAGGAACCTGGCAATGGTACTTCCCGCTTAACCTCGGCTCCACCGTCATCAAGAGTTCTAGCCGCCTGCGCTTTGACGTGAGATTCGATCACCGCAGTCCGTACCCACCCTACAAGGACTTGATGAACGAGGCGCCGAACAAAAAACTTTATTGCTACTCCGGTAACAAATGGTACGCCCCGTCCAACGAAACTCCGGGCGCCCCCACCTTGGACGCAAATCCGGGTGACTGGAGCTGGATGCCGCACTCTCGCGCAAACGGCGAAGAACTGGATTACCCCGGTATGCCGTGTATCGAAAAAGACGAAGGAGACAATGACTTTAATGCAGCTCCGGTGAATCCGTATGTTTCCGTCTACCGCAAGGATGAATTTATCTGGGGTTACAGTCCTTCCAAGAAGGAAATGCAAACCAAGAGAGCCAATTACAAAATCAGCATGACGCTCGATGCACCGTTCAACGTATCCAACGGATCCCATATCGATATCGATCAGACCAGCAGCACCGTCCACGTCACCGGCAAGGCTCACGTTTCCGAAGGCGGATACATCACAAAGATTTGGGCCAATGGCGTCAAGGTGAGCGGAATGCCATTTGTTGACGGATTGGACAAATGGATTCTTGACGAAAGCGGAACAAAAATCATTGCCAAGTATGACATTCCGACCGACATGTGGGATCTCGACATTCCTGTAAAGATGGGAATTGGCAGCAAGAAGGTCGACATTACCTTGTTTGCAGGCCCAGACCCCACGTGCGATATCTGCTTAGAAAACGGCGGTTGCGCCTTCGAGAACAGAACCTACTACGTGAACTTCTCCAAGGGTGACGCCACGGAATCGCAGCTCGTCATCAAGGACGCCCTGGTCAACGGGAACCCGATCATCAGCCCCGCCAATCCGGAAGGCACGACATTCTACATTGATGTGATGGACAAAGATAAGGTCAAGAGCAATGCAAAGACTCTCGATGTCGAGATCATCAACAACAAGAAGAACGACAAGCTCGTTGTAACCTTGAAAGCAGACGAATCAAATCCCGGACACTTCATTGGGGGCCCGATTACCGCCGTCAACCATTCCAAGGAAACGAGGAACCCGACTTCCGAAATTTCGTTCTTCGCCGGAGACACCATCCAGGTTGTCTATACCGATCCGGATGATGAAGACGACATTTCGAAGCAGTCCTTCTACGCCATATCCAAGGTCCCGTCGCCACAGAAGGTTCTCGCCGAAGACACGGACTGTGACAACAAGGCTGACCAGCTGAGAATCGTGTTCACGAACAAGATTACAGAGGGTTACACGCTTGACAGCATCAGGTACTTTATCGAAGGTATGGCAGATTCCGTAAAAGTCCCGCTCATTGCATCGAAATATGCGGACCAGAACGAAGTCACCATCCCTATCGACACAAGCCTTATCCCGACGAACGCCTCCCCATCCGGGAAAATAACGACTTACATCGCCGACAAGGGAATTCCCAATGCAGAAATAGCAAAAATAACAGACGGCATTCTCCCGACGCTTACCAGCGTCTCGATTCTCGAAAAGGCTGACGACGACCTGAGCGAATACGACACCGTCCTCATCGCCTTCTCGGAAGAAGTCATCCTTTCTTCTATGAACGAATGGCCTCTCGCCATCTCGGGTGCCGCAGGTACCCCGACGCTCGTCGGTCCTGCAACAACAACGAACAACGGCAAGAGCTGGCAGCTGGTCATCAGCGGCAATGCAAGCAAGACGCTAGTCCCCATCGGCGCACTGGCTTCTGCAAGAACGACCGGCGGATATTCCATCACCGACCTGAGCTTTAACCCCATAGCCCCGGCTGGATGCAAACCGACGGTACCTGTAACGCTCATTTCGCGCCCGGTACCCGTTTACCATGCCGAAATGATCGACAAAGAGGGCGACGGCGTTCCAGACGTGGTCTACATTATGTTCGAAAGAAAGCTCAAGACCAAGGATATGTTCGACAGTGTCGTGACGATCTGGGGCAATCCGGGCATCACCCGCACGTTCAGGACGACAGCCGACACCATAGGAGGCATCATCAAGCCCAAAGAAACCTACTGGACCCTCCGCGATTCGTCTTCGGCCCCGTTCAAAGTCATGCTAGCCGACTCGACGACAAAGGATTCCATCAACACCTACAGCATAGTCGAAATCAACATTCCTGCAGCCCTCGCCTACCCTTATGGCACAACCTATGGCGAAAACGAGGGAAACGGAACGGTTTCCCCACTCAAGGGTTCTGCAAACGGGTTCTTCGAGACGACCTATACGCTGTACGACAAGTGCCCCCCGGTCATTTCGACAGCACGCCTCATCAAGGGGATGCTCACAGTCAATATGTCCGAGCCCTTGACCATTCTGAACAACAACGGCAAGTACATCCAGCGTGAACGCGGCGAATACATTCCGTCCGAGTTACCACAAGGCACTGGCAAGACTCAGGCTTTCATCTATAACGAGAAGGACAACGTCTTCCTCGCCGGTGACCGCATCCGCCTCGTTCCTCAGGAACTCGGATCTGCCTACATCGACAAGAACAACAACGCCCCGACAAAGTTCAACCCTTACGTCCGCATCACGGGCAACGACAACATCCGCTTCAAGGTTACTCTGGCCACACCTGTTTCGACGCCAAAGCAGAACGCCAATATCGGCCGACCGGAAGCCGCTAACGATGCATTCGTGACAACAGCGGTGATTGGGGGCAAACACAACTTCATCAACAGGAACGGAACGGTCATCGGAGTCGCCGACACGGCAACATACGTGAACTCGGGTCCGAACTTCATCGTCGAAGTCACGATGCCGTCAGCAAGCTTCACGACCAAGGATGGTCAGCCCATGTACGACTTCCACCTGAAAATCGTCATGGATCTCTACGACAACCTCGGCCAGTACATCAACACCTACAAGCTTGACATTCCGCGCGAGAACTTTTCGACAGTCCGCGACCTGGTCGATAACGGCATCCTCAAGCTCAACGTGGAATGGGCCGCCAAGGATAACGAAGCCCCAGTCGCCAAGAAGGGCCACAAGATCGGTACAGGCGCCTACATCGCGAAGTTCGACTTTACGGCAGAATCCTTCTGCGCCACAAAATTCGACGAAACAAGCAACGACTACAAGGCTACATGCTCTGAAGTCGGAGCCATCGCCGAAAAGGCCTCCGACAGCAAGACCAAGACTCTCGGTTTCAAGAGAAAACGGTAATTACAGAAATGCCTCCTGGATTTAACGGTCCAGGAGGCTATTTTTTCAAACAAATTGTAAATTTCTATATACAAATATTATAAGAACGAAAGCTTTAAGAACCCATTCTCCGTATTTTTGCATTTTTCAGCTTTCATATGATACACTTTATGATTCTGAAAAGCAAATCGGAGAATATTTTGAGAACAAAAAAGGAATATATCACAATACATTTTTGCATAAATAATCTATTTTATCTTTTGAGTAAATATATATAGAGGGCAAGACGTGTTTTGCCCGCTTTTTTGATTATGCAAAAAAGGAGATATTGTGAGTATCAAGAAGTATCTGTTAGCTTTGTGTGCGGCTACCTCTCTAATGGCTGCGCAACAAGAACAACCCACTCCTTACGACTTGATCAGACCGACGTTCCCGTTGACTTGGGATTCGACAGTTTTCAAGAACTTTGATACATCCGTCACCAAGAAAAAGAACATGTTGCCGAAAAACCTGACTCCGGCAGCATACGCTCCAAACGCATTGATTCCAGACACGCTGAACCAGGCCTACCTGGACGCCATCAACTACCGTATGTCGCCGATTCGCGTGAACCAGGCTGGCTATCTCGAAACGGACCTGGAACGTAAATTCTATTACGTCGGTAACGCATCCTCCTTTGAAGTCGTTGATGTCAACGGCAAGTCCTTTGCTCCGGCCATCACAGGCGCACTGACCTCCTCTGGCCAAACGACGACCTCCGACTGGACCATCATCGCCGGCACCAACGCCGCCACGAACGACCAGAAGCGTTATCAGGTCGATATCAAGGGTCAATCCGGCACAATTATGATCGGTAGCATTCCACAGAGTGTTCCGACCGAAACACGTCTCCGCATTAAAGTCGGCGACGACATTTCTAGCACATTTATCATCTCCAACAAGGTCTACTCCATGGTGAAGGATGCCGCCCTCAAGTTCTACGGCATCAACCGCAGTGGTAACGGCGAATCCTGGTTCCACCCCGCAAGCCATACCAAGGACGGTGGCGGTCCTATCGTTACCGACGCCGAAGACGTTCGCGGACCTTTCAACGAAGCTCTTGCAGGGACCCTCGAAGGTGGTTACTACGACTGCGGTGACCATCTGAAGGAATCCCAGACCCAGATGTACGCTTTCATGGTGGCAGCTGTCATGGCGGCAACGAACCCGGAAGCGGACGAAGACCATTACGCTTACAACCAGGGTGAAACCGTCAACACGGACGGTATCCCGGACATGATGCGCGAAGCCAAACACGGTGCGGACTTCGTCCTCCGCGCCTACGTGCGTGCCAAGGGTGTCATCGATGATATGGCCCTCTCCGTCGGTAACTTCGGTTCGGACCACGCCTGGTGGGGACGCCCCGAAAACCAGGACAAGCTCCCGGTCGACAATTCCGCATCTGCTACAGACCGTGGCGGTCCGGCTTCCAGAACCGTCCGTCTCGGTGAAATCGGTGCCAACATCGGTGGTGAAACGGCTGCCGGCTTGGCCCTCGTCGCAAAGCTTTACAGCGACTATCCCGAATACAAGGCTTTTGCCGACAGCTGCTTGCAGGTCGCTAAAGAGATGTACGACTTTGCAAAGTCCATGGCCCAGGGCAAGACCTACACCAACAACAAGAAGGCAGCAGGCTGGTCCAGCCCGGCTTACAACGGCAACAACGAATTCTATGACGACATGGCACTCGCTTCTGTGGCCCTCCTTTACGCCACCGGCGACGAAAAATACACCGACGACATGCTCCGCACCAAGAATATGGTCCAGGGCCAGGAATACGCCCAGGGTCCGGGCTTCTTCGATGGCGGTTGGTTCGTCACGAACAACAAGGGATTCTTCAAGGACGTCAAGAACACCAGCTGGGCAAACGCCTACTCCTACGCCCTTTATGCATTGTATAAGTTGATCCTTGCCGACAAGACCAAGGCTACGACAGAATACCACTTGACCGAAAGCGAATGGCTCAACGCCGTTGAAGACTGTATCATCGACATGATCAGTAACTTGAACGACATGAGCGGAAACGGCAACGGCTCCATCGAACTCCCGGCAACCGGCAACTGGAAGTCCCGTACGTTCCAGTTCGACCCGATCTGGTTCACGATGCACACCGACCAGACCTGGATTTACAACCGCTACCAAACCGGTAACATCTTCGAAGTTCTTGCCTACGCAGACGTCGCCAAGGATATCGAACAGAAAGGCCTTACCCTCCCGAACGTGGGCTCCCCGAACTGGAAAGCCGACGAAATGCGCCAGCTCGCCATCAACCAGCTCAACTACATGTTGGGCGTGAACCCGTGGGACGTTTCGTTCATCCTAGGTATCGGCGACAAGAACGACGCCCATCCGCACCACCGCGCAGCAAACCCCGAAGGCAAGAATATGCCGGGTGCAAGCTACAAGTACAATCCGCCGACCGGCGCCCTCTTTGGTGGCGTGACTCCGGGCCTTACGAACTCCTGGGTTCCTGACAACAAGAGCTGGGAAGACTACCACCTTTCAGAAACCTGTATCGACGCCGCTGCAACCTTGGTCAGTGCAGGCATGCTCGCCGCCCAGAAGGTCGACAAGACCCTCGCCCCGGACATCAGCGTCGAAATCCGCCACGTGAGCATGGACTCCGCCATCGTGACCATCAAGCTCACCCAGCGCGGCACCGCTACAATCTCTTACGGCACGACCGAAGGCCAGTACAACTTGACCGCAACAAGCACCGAAGCTGGCGTCCATCACGACATCGTTCTCCACGACTTGACTCCGGGCACCGCCTACTACTTCTATGTGACGGGTTCTAACGCCTACAAGCCCGAAAACACCAAGACCAAGTTCCTCGTCGACAGCACCCAGACTCCGTACACGTTCACGACGCTCAGCACTGTCGAAAACGCAAACATCGCAAACGTCACCGTCTGTAACGTCACTGCCGACAGCGCCGAAATCATGTGGTACACCCCGAACGGCGAATACGAATCCAAGGTCTACTGGGATACCAAGCCGCACTCCACCTCCGCAGAATTTGCTTACAACAGCGGAAGCGGCAACGCAGACGTTTCTGGCATTCCGACGCAGTTCCACTACGTGAAGATTGGCGGCCTCAAGGAAAAGACGACCTACTACTTCATGGTCGAAAGCAACGGCGCCCAGTCTACAGTCGACGACAACGGCAACTTGCTCAAGTTCACGACTCCGGTGGCCTGGTACGACTTTAGCGTGAGAACATACCAGTACGAATGGGACGGCAAGCCGGCCATCAACATGAACATTTTCAACAACGAAGCTAGACCGTTCGACAGCCTCACCGTCCGTATGTACATGCGTGGCGACGACGACCTCTACGACGACGTCGCTATCCGTACCGACATTTGCCAGGCATACGACGAAGCAGGCTTCAACAAGGCCTGCGACGCATCTACACTTGCTCAGTTGAACGAAGGATTCCGCCACGCCCGTCCGGTCAAGATCGAAGACACCTACGACGAAAAGACCAAGACCTGGCAGTGGTACTTCCCGATCCCGCTCGGTTCCACCGTCATCAAGAGTTCCAGCCGCTTCCGCGTGGACGTTCTCTTCGTGGCCCGTATCCGCGCCGTGGGCCAGGACGACCCGCTTGACATTCCGCCGCAGAACAAGAGACTCTACTGCCGTTCGGGCGACAAGTGGCACTGGGTCACCGACATCACCAGCCAGGAAAGCCTCGACGCCAATCCGGGTGACTGGAGCTGGATGCCGCACTCCCGTACGAACGACGAAGAAAAGGACTATCCGGGCATGCCTTGCGAAGAAAAGGATGCCGGCGATATCGACCTCGACCTCGCCATCGAAAACCCGTACGTTTCCGTTTACCGCAAAGACGAATTCATCTGGGGTTACAGTCCTTCCAAGAAGGAAATGGAAACCAAGAGAGCGAACTACAAGATGGACATTACGTTCGATCCTCCGTTCAACGTCTCTAATGGTTCCCACATCGACATCGACCAGACAAGCAGCACAGTCCACGTCACCGGCAAGGCTCACGTGAGCGAAGGCGGCTTTATCACGAAGGTCTGGGCAAACGGCATCAAGGTTTCTGGCCAGGCATTCTTCGACGGTCTCGACAAATGGCTCCTGAACGAAGCCGGAACCGAAATCATTGCCAAGTACGACATTCCGTCGGATATGTGGGATCTCGACATTCCGGTGAAGATGGGCATTGGCTCCAAGAAGGTGGACATTACGGTCTTTGCAGGCCCGAACCCCACGTGCGAAGCCTGCACCGAAAACGGTGGCTGCGCCTTCGAAAACAGAACCTATTACGTGAACTTCTCGAAGGGTGACGCCACGGCATCTCAGCTCGTCATCAAGGATCCTACGGCCGGTACACCGATCGTAAGCCCGGCAAATCCGGAAGGAACTCCGTTCATCATCGAATTGACGGACAAGGATAAGGCTAAGGGCAATGTCCAGACGCTCGAAGTCCAGGTGATCAACAACAAGAAGAACGACATCCTCAAGGTCACCCTGACAGCAGACCCGGCTAACCCCGGCCACTTTGTCAGCGGAACGATTACAGCGGTCAACCACTCCAAGGAAACAAGGAACCAGACCTCCGAAATTTCGTTCTTCGCAGGCGATACGATCCAGGTCGTCTACACGGACCCGGATGACGAAGATGATATTTCTAAACAGAGCTTCTTCGCCGAATCCAAGGTTCCGTCGCCGCAGACCGTGCTTGCCGAAGATACCGACTGCGACAACAAGGCCGACCAGTTGAAGATCATCTTCACGAACAAGCTTGCAGAAGGCTACACGCTGGATAGCATCAGGTACTTTATCGACGGCATGGCCGATACGGTAAAGGTAGCCCTCAACGCCGCGACTTACGTCGACATGAGCGAAGTCGTCATTCCGATCGACACGAGCCTTATCCAAAAGAACCCGAGTCCGTCCGGAAAGATCACGACCTACGTGGCTGACCGTGGCACGGCAAACCCGGAAGTCGCAAAGATTACCGATGGCATCCTCCCCACGCTCGAAAGCGTTTCCATCCTCGAAAAGGCTGACGACGACAATAGCGATTACGATACCGTCATGGTGGCATTCTCCGAACCGGTGATCCTCTCGTCCCAGAGCGAATGGCCGCTCGCCGTCGCAGGCACGGTTGGCGTTCCGACCGTCATCGGAAAGGGAACCACGACCAACAACGGAAAGAGCTGGACGTTCGTCATCAGCGGTAACGCCGACAAGTCCCTTGTTCCGATTGGCGCACAGGTGACCCCGAAAACGACTGGCGGATTCACCATCACCGACCAGAGCTTCAACGCCATCAATCCGGCTGGCTGTAAGACGGTCGCCGTCACGCTCATTTCTCGCCCGGTACCGGTTTACCATGCCGAAATGATCGACAAGGAAGGCGACGGTGTTCCGGACGTGGTCTACATTATGTTCGAAAGAAAGCTCAAGACCAAGGACATGTTCGACAGCATCGTGACGGTCTGGGGCAATCCGGGCATCACGCGTTCGTTCATCATCTCCGCCGATACGACAGGTGGCGTCATCGTTCCGAAGGAATCCTTCTGGACAATCCGCGATTCCAGCGTAACATCGCAGACCATCGTTCAGGTTGACTCCGTAACGACAAAGGATACCCTGGTCACGAACACCTACAGCATTATCGAGATCAACATTCCTGCAAGCCTCGCCTATCCTTACGGTTCTACCAGCGGCGAAAACGACGGAAACGGCACGGTTTCTCCGCTCAAGGGTGCGGCAAGCGGCTTCTTCGAAACGACCTACACGCTCTACGACAAGTGCGCACCGGTCATCACGTCGGCCCGCCTGCTCAAGGGCGCTCTCTCGGTCAACGCCTCCGAACCGCTCAACCGCCAGGAAACCGGCAAATACATCCAGCGCGAACGTGACGAATACATTCCGCCTAACGCACCGCAGGGTACCGGCAGATCCCAGATGTTCATCTATGACGAAAAGCAGAATGTCATCCACGCCGGCGACCGCATCCGCCTTGTTCCGGAACTCCTCGGAGCCTCTTACTCCGACAAGAGCAACAACATTCCGACAAACGCGAACCCCTACGTTCGCGTTACGGGTGACGACAACATACGCTTTGCCGTCAAGCTCGTCAAGCCGGTTTCTACGCCGAAGATTGGTGCATATGCAGGACGTCCGGAAGCACTCAAGAACGATGCATTCCTGACGAGCGTCCGCATTGGCGACAAGAACAACTTCATCAGCGCCAACGGAACGGTCATGGGACAGTCCGATACACTGACGTACTTCAGCGCAGGTCCTGAATTCGATATCGACATCACGATGCCTTCGGCAAGCTTCATGACGCACGACGGCAAGTACATGTACGATTACCGCATCAAGATCGCGATGGACCTCTACGACAACCTTGGACAATACATCAACACCTACAATCTTGACATTTC
The DNA here is from genome assembly GCA_902779055.1 of Fibrobacter succinogenes. Taxonomy (GTDB): domain Bacteria; phylum Fibrobacterota; class Fibrobacteria; order Fibrobacterales; family Fibrobacteraceae; genus Fibrobacter; species Fibrobacter succinogenes_K. The sequence continues at coordinate 14,910 of CACZAD010000016.1, forward strand.
GAAGGAAAACTTCGCAGCAATGCGAAACCTCGTCGATAACGGAACCATGAAGCTCTATCTGGAATGGGCTGCCAAGGACAACGAAGCGCCTGTCGCCAAGAAGGGCAACAAGATTGGAACCGGCGCCTTCATCGCGAAGTTCGACTTCTTTGCAGAAGCTGTCTGCGCTACGACATTCGATGAATCGAGTAACGACTACAAGGCAACTTGCAAGGCCGTCGGCGACAAGGTCGAAAAGGCATCCGACAACAAGACCAAGACGTTCGGCTTCAAGAGAAAGAAGTAATATTGAACCAAAAGCCACCTGGATTTCACCATCCAGGCGGCTCTTTATTTGAAGTGTATAGGGTATTAGGAGGCACAAATTTATTATGAAAAAACTATTCTATTTCGCATTTTTGTTATCCCTGTTCTGTATTGAAGACGCTGCGGCCCAGCTCCCCAATATCGATAGGACATGTACCACCTGTAGCCGACGCTACCTGGACTCGCTAAACGTTTTCGACAGACGCCCCATACGCATCAACCAGAGCGGTTTCAGGCCGCAGGACTATAAATACGCCTATGTCGCCGATACCAAGGAAAAGACGTTCAAGGTCATCGACGCCAACAGCGGTAAGGAAGTTCCGGGTGGCGGAAACCTGACGCTGATTGGCGATTACATCAAGCCGAACATTTGGATCAACGGTGCATACGGCGCCGCCAAGGATAACCAGCTTTACGAATTCGGTAGTCTGGATTCCAGCACGACAAAAGAAACGCTCTACCGCGCCGACTTCTCGACGCTCTCGACGACGGGCGAATACTTCCTCGTGGTGGGTAACGACACCTCAGCCACATTCCATGTGCATCCGTCCATCTACAACGCCATTCTCGAAAACTCCCTGCAGTTCTTCGGCATCCAGCGTTGCGGAGACACAAAGTCGCACTTCCACAAGCCCTGCCATTTGATGGATGGTTCCAAGGTCGGACACGACTTGACCGGCGGTTGGCATGACTGCGGTGACCATTTCAAAGTTTCCGAAACGCTTGGCTACACGGCATACGTGCTTTCGATGGTTTACCTCACCTACCCCAACAAGGCCGAAGACCGCTATGGTGAATCCTATGCCGACACGACCTTCACGGATGGCATTCCGGACATTCTCCACGAAGCAAAGATCGGTGCAGACTTTATCTACAAGCTCTACAAGGCCTCCAAGGCAGACGGCTTGATTGAACAGAACGACATGTACCATTCTGTCGGTGTTGACCAGGTAGACCACGAATACTGGGATTTGCCGGAACGCCAGGACGCACAGGATCCCGATAAAGGAGGTCCGCCCCGTGCCGTTTTGAAGGGTATTGGTGCCAATACCGCCGGTATGTACATCGCCGCCCTCGCAAACGTCGCTACAGGCTACCGCGTCTATGACCCGGCCTATTCAGACTCGCTCATCGAAGCCGCAAAGGACATGTACAAGAACGTGATGATGCCGTTGTTTGACTACGGTGCCGAAAACGAAATGGGAAAGACTACGGACTTCCCGGGATTCTATACCGGTGGTGGTCCGCGCTATGATGACGGTGCAGCAGCAGCCCTTGCCATGTGGTACGCCACCAAGGACACGATGTACCGTTACGACCTCTACAAGAATACCAAGATTTTCAACAACGCCACCAACTGCCAGTTCAACCTGGACTACTTCCCGGCAGGCTTCCTCGGCAACACAAGCGGATTCTCGCCGGGCGGATGGGCTACAGACTACCAGAACATCCACACATACGTCTTGTTCGCCTTCCAGAACCTGATTTTGAACAGTGCCGAAAAGTCCGCCGAATACGGCCTTACGGAATCCGAACGCGATACGCTCTCGTTGCGCAACATGGCGACATTCCGCAAGATCCTGAACGATGCGACGAACCAGGGCGACTCTACCGTTCTCGTAAACCCTGGCGTTGGCACCGGCGACCCGCATGAAGGTCCGACCGACCTCAAGGTCATCAAGCCCTACAACCTTGTGTGGACGAGCTTTGACTGGGGCGTCATCCGCTACAACCTGGGTACCGCCGTTTCGATCTTCTTGATGTACGAACTCACGAAGGACGAACGCTACTTAAAGGTCGCCCTCGACAACATGTATTACGCTCTCGGTGCAAATCCGTGGGACATCTCGCTCTTGATGGGTGCAGGCGACAAGAACCCGCAACACCCGCACAACCGTTCCGCAAACCCGGACGGCTATAACGCAGGCGGCGCCCCTTACCAGTATAGATGCCCGAAGGGCGCCCTCATGGGTGGACGCGACCCCAACAGAACCCTCATCGAAGACTGGGAACAGTACACTTCGACCGAAACTTGCATTGACTTCTCTGCACAGTTCCTCTTCCCGGCACAGAGCCTCGCCGAAACGCTCCCGCCTGACAACGAAGGTCCGATTTTCAGCAACATCGTAGGAACGCCAATTACGGATTCCACGGCCATCATCAGCTGGGACGCCAACGAAGTCGCACTCGTCACTGTATTCTACGACGTAACGCCGAACGCCAATACCGCAAAGTCCGTACAGCAGGACAAGGCATCCAAGGGCGGCTCCGTCACGCTTACCGGGCTCATTCCGGGACAGACCTACTACTTCTATCTCGAAGGCGTGGACACCAAGAGAAACATTTCCACGGACGACAACCATGGTTACTGGTACCAGTTCACCATGACCCCGACGGGCACGACCATCAAGGGCGTCACGATTTGCCAGGTGGACAACCGCAGCGCAAAGATTTACTGGTGGAGTACCGACCGCCTGAACGGCATCGTCAGCTATGGCACCACGACCGGCAACTATACAGCAACGACGACCGCCAATGGCGGCGCAGTCCTTTTCCACGAAGCCGAACTCACTGGACTTCAGGCCGGAACGACTTACTACTTCACCGTTTCTTCGGGTACGACAACGTCTGAAGAATACTCGTTTACAACAGAAACGCATTCCACTTATGCAGACCTTGTCATAAGAGTCAAACCGACCGCTTACCAGAACGAAAGCAGATGCACTGCCAACAACTGGGAAAACTGCGCAGATTTCATTATCGAAATCCTCAACAACGACACACTCGAATTCGAAGACTTCGAACTCCGCTTCTATCTGGGCGCAGAAGCAAGCCTTGAAAGACCAGTCAGCTACATCAACCAGGTCTTTGGTGGTAACGGACGCCGTGTAGGCGATGCAGAAATTGTGTTCGGGCAGCAGACTATGGATGGTGCCGGGCAATACTACTTACCCATTACCATAAAATCCAGACTGCCAGTCTCCGGACGTATCATCTTGCAGATCAAGTGGCTCAATGACACTTATGCCAAATTCAAGAACGGCTGGTCCCTCAGAGCCCATACCGAAGAAGATGACCCGGAACAATTTGAAGGCGTCGACCTCAGACAAGCCCCCTACTTCACGGGTTCCGAAACGGCACAGACCGAATACAACGCCCAAGGCGTAAAGGTCGAAGCCTTTACACTGGATCCCTACATTCCGGTCTACTACCATGGCAAGCACATTTACGGCTACGGCCCGGACGATACTCCGGAATCCGGCCCGCAAATCAACCGCAATATCGAAATTTCGTTCACGAGCCCGTTCGTAAGCCCGAGATATTCTATTGAAAAGACCGAACCGCTCACCACCTATTCCGCAACGAGCAAGGTGACGCCGACCGGCCTCCTCGACGCCGTCGAAATGAACAGCAACCCCTATCCGTTTGCCTACGTGAACTCGAAGCGCACCGACGAAATCCTCTTCGGTGGCGATACGACTCTCGCCTACGGCAACAACTACATAGAATGGGTCAGCTGGCACAACAGAAACGCCAACCAGAAGACCGAAAACAAGTATGACTGCGCCTGCGCCGTCGTACGTTCGAACGTCGAAATCGACAGTATCACGAAGCCTCTCGAAAAGCGCTACCTCGTCTTTGACAGATCACAAATCGAAGGCTACAAGGACAAGTTCATCGAAGTCCAGATTTCGCTCCTCGACAGTTCCTTCACGCTCTACAAGGACGAAAAGAACCTGAACGTGGAACTCACCAGCGACGATCCGAACGTCCTCTTCTACACCGACCCGACGGCAACGATTCCTGTAACGACCGTTACGCTTTACGACGGCCTTGCAACAATTTACGTAAGCTCCAAGGTCGCCGTGACGACGAACATTTACGCCTCGCACGCCAATACAAAGGACTACAGCTATACGCCAGCGACTGCGGTACTCAACATCGCAGAACTTCCACCTTGGCCGATTATCGATGTCGCAAAGATCGTGGATTTGAACTGCGACCATATTCCTGACGCCATGGACATCAAGCTTTCGTCGGAATACACGGAAAACCAGAAGTTCACCTCGATTTCGTTCAGCTACGGCAGCGAGACACTCGTTTCCAGCGACGTGAAGTCCCTGAACGGCAAGAACCTTGTCGTCGGAATTACCGTTCCGAAGGAAATCAAGACGAACGCCACGGGCAAGATTACGCTTACCAGCGATATCCAGGGCCAGACCAAGTCGGTGGACGACGCCTACTCCGACGGCATTGCACCGGCGCTGCTCTCGGCTACGGTTCTCGAACGTCAGGACACAGCCAAGTCCGACCATCTCTACCTGCAGTTCAGCGAACCCATCTCTGCCCCGGGAACGAACTTCCCGCTCATCCTTTACGGCACGGATTCGACGACCAGGGCTGCAACGCCGACCGTCCTTTCGGCCAAGCTCTACAACGAAGCGAAAAACATCTGGGACTTCGAAATCGCCTTTGACGCAAACAACGCATCGCTCGTCACCGAAGGGATGTGGGGACAGCTGGATCCGGCCGGAACGATCACCGATATCAACGGCAATGGAGTCGCAGGGCTCTGCACGCCTGAAAAGGTCCAGATCCTTCTCAAGATTTTGCCGATTCCGATGATCTACGCCGTCATCACCGACAAGAACGGTAACGGATACGCAAGCCACGTCGAAGCGACATTCGAACACGCGCCCGACGCAAAGCATATCCCGGAAACGCTCGAAATCATCTTCGGTACCGCAAAGCCCGAGACATTGACCGTCGAAAAGAGCAAGTTCGTGTTTAACGGTGCCACGCTCGCCATCGACCTCGAAAAGCCCTTCCAGTTCGGCAACACCGCCGGTAACTACGAAGGCGCACTCCCGGGCGGAAAGATGCTCACGAACGCAGGTCTCGTGACGCAGTACCTCGGAACGGGTGCCGCCACCGAAACGAACAGTGTCCTTGCCGAAGACAAGGTCGGTCCGGTATTCGTTTCTGCAACGATTAGCCAGACGCCGACCGCCGACATTCTGAGCATCACGGCAAGCGAACCGCTTTCCCTTGTCGATTCGACGCAGCAATTCTTTAGGCACATGCGTAGCGACAAGCAGTCGAATGCCTTCAGCAGCAGCTTCTCCAGCTGGGGCTTCAAGCAGAACTACACAGGCCTCTCGATCATCTACATGGACGAACTCTCCGGAACCGTCATGGAAGGCGACTTCGTGAGAATGGGTTCCATGATGACAAGCGCCTTCAAGGATGCGAACGGCAACTATCCTGAATACGATGTGCCCTGGGTACTCGTCAACGGAAATGGCACTCCGAAGATCAAGTTCAACATGAAGCTCCGCGAGATCGTCAACGATGCAAATCCGAACAACCGCTCCAAGGTCGATGTCAACGAGACCATCCGTCTTTACGTCAAGAACCCGGCAAGCAACAAGCTCGACCTTATCCAGAACGGCAAGGTGACAAAGGCGGGAATTGATTCCAGCGACGTGGGTGGCGCCATCTTTGACTTGAAGATGACCGTTCCGCGCGGAGTCTCGATGGGTGACGAATGCGCCTGGGAAAGCCTCCTTGTCAAGTTCAACATGCCGATATATTCGAACCTCGGAAGCTTTGTCAACCGCATCAACAAGTCCTTCTCTGTAAGCCCCCAACAGTACCTGTCGCCAAACAACCAGGTTGAATTCGTCATCGAATGGGCGAACAAATCTCCGTCTGGCATCCGTACCAAGGATGACCGTGCTGTCGGAACCGGCGCTTACATCTACAGGGCCAACATCGAAGCTCAATTCAAGCCGAACATGAACATCCCTGAAGTGAAGAACGACCAGAAGGTCATCAAGAACTTCTCGACAAAGAGCAAGTACGAAAAGAAGAGTACCTTCGGTATCAAGAGAACCAAGTAAAGGCAGAAAGATCGGGAAATATGCAAGAGAGTCTATTCACAAACTCACCCAACGCTATAGCACTTTCGGTTGTAGCACTGATTATCGTATGCTATTTCCCAATCATGCTTGGTCAAAAGACCTCCATCAGGCAACTGCCCAGATCGATCCACCAGTTGGTCATCATCTGCATCTTCTGGCAAGCCTGCAGCCTGATTGGAGATATCTTTTTTAGCGGGGATCATTTTATTGCCGGGACAAAGGCCTATACGGCACGGCAGCTCATTTTTGGACTCGCAGGACTTGGCTGGATCCAGCTGGGGAATGCGGCACACCATACGGCAGCCATCAGCCTCAACGTCAAACGCAATAACGCATGGAAGCTCTTGAATATTTTCGGAGCATTATCCATCGTCATTTCTACGATTACGTTTATTACAGAACCTGACTATATCCCGAACTTCAATCTCTTTGGCTATAGACCTTTTGCCGACAGGCCCGTATTCTATTTTTATTCGTTCCTGGTCAGCATTTTTGTCATTCCCAACCTGATTGTCGCAGGCTACATCATTCTCCGCAACATCATCCGTTCTAGCGATACGACGCTCCCCCAGCAGGTCAGCATCTACATGGTGTGTTCGCTGGCCTTCTTCATCGCGATGGCGGTGCTGTTCGACTTCATCATCCCTGTCGCTACGAAGTTTTCACACTACGATCAGTTCTTGCAGTGGACTCAGTTCATAACGGTATTTTTGTCGATCCTTTGCGGTCAATACTTTACCTCCATCTCGTTCAAGAACAAGAGCGCTTCGTGGTTCTTGGATAAACTAAATCAAAGAATCAACGACGGCATCATCAACGTGAATTCCAAGGGCGAAATCACTTTTGCAAACCCCGCCGCATTGAGCCTGCTGCGCACCACGCAAGAAGGGCTACGCAAAAAGAAGATTTCATCCATCTTCCCACAAATCACGGATTCCACACGCGAAGCGACCTACAACGAAATCAAGCTGAAGGTCAACAACGAAGACCACATCTTCAATGCTTCCGTATTCCAGATCCGTCAATCGCTAACCACCAACTACAACGTCGTGTTCTTTAGCGATGTCTCCAACACGCTGCATTTCCAACAAATTATCAAGAAACGCGACGAGCAGTTCAAGGAATACCAGCTGGACCAGATCCGTTACCAGGAACGCCTGAACATCTGGAAAAAGAAGGTCGACGAAAGCAAGAGCTTTTTGGACACACTCATCAGTACGCTCCCATTCCGTTTCTGGTACAAGAACGAACAGGGCGTGTTCATGACGCAGAACCAGAACGACATCAAGAACCGCGGAAACCTTCTGCAGACCTCGGAACCCGACGACAAGATTCTCCCGCAGGAACTCCTTGCACGTAACGAAGGCGAACCGCAAAGTTTCATCTCATACGAACGCATTATCAAAAAAAGCAATAACCCGTTCGAAGAAGACACCGTCGAAATCTTGAAGCAGGACGATTACAACATCGCCGTCCGCAACGGAAAGGCGAAGGACGTCCTCATTTTCGAAAACATGTTCATCCCGATTATCGCCAAGCGCAAACCGTATAAAATAATCGGCATCAAGATTGACATCACCAAGGAAAAGCGACTCGAGAAAGAGCGTGACATGTTGCAAGAACAAAAGCACATCCACTCGAGACTCGAAGAACTCGGAACCATCTGTGGCGGTTTTGCCCACGACTACAACAACATCCTCGGTTCGCAGCTTGGATTCTGCGAACTGGCTATGGAAGTACTCGACAAGAACAACCCCGCCTACATGTTCATCCAGGAAGCGCACAAGGCCGCAAGCCGCGGAAAGGTGTCGCTACAGGAACTGCTGGATACCATCCGTGGAAAGACCGCCGAAAAGGACAACACCTCGGAATTCGCCCCTTACATGATCATCGAAGACGTCGTCAAGAAGCTCTGGATTACGCTCCCGCCGAACGTAAAGGTCAAGGCAGACAACCTCGACAAGGAGATCCGCATCGTCGGAAACGTGGCTTCGCTCGACCGCATCATCAGCAACCTTTCGAACAACGCCATCTTTGCCATGAAGGAAAATGGCGGAACCCTCACAATAGCTTTAAAGAAGGAAGTGCTCAAGGAAACGCTCATTACACCATACGCCCCCCAGATCGACGCAGGCACATACGCCAAGATTACCGTCGAAGATACGGGCTCCGGAATGGACACAGCCACCCTCGAACGCATCTTTTCACCGTTCTTCACGACTAAGGCTCCGGGCGAAGGCCTCGGTTTAGGGCTGTCTTCGGCCCTTAGACTGCTAAAAGAAGGCAATGCAGGGTATACTGTACAAACAACCTTAGGTGAAGGAACTATTTTTAATCTATATTGGCCTATAAGAAACGAGAAAATGGAGGCTTAATGTCTACAATACTCATTATTGACGATGACGCTCAGCTCAACCTCATGTTGAAGTCTGCTCTTGAATTGAAAGGTTATACTGTCGATACTGCATCTAGCGGCACCCAGGCTAAGTCGCTGTACCAGAAGAATACTTATGATGTGATCATCACCGACATCATCATGCCGGATGGTGACGGTTTTGAAGTGATCCTTGACCTTCGCCGCATGGGCATGAGCGACCGCACGATCGCCATCAGCGGTGGTGGACGCACATCTGCCGAAGATTACCTTGTTACTGCACAGCACTTCAATGTCGCCGCGGTGTTCAACAAGCCGCTCGACCTTCCGATGCTCCGCAACAAAGTGGACGAGATTATCAAGGCACACTCGTAATCGCATAAATGATGAATATCCTGATCGCTGATTCAGATCGGAAATTTGTCGATGAACTGCAGCGCAACTGGTCTGTAGCCGGAACGAACCTCCAGGTCTGCTCCGACGAAAAGACCTTGATGCCGCTCGTAAAAAAGACGTCGATAGACCTTGCGTTTATCGAGGTTCCTTTTTTAATGCTCGACAATATGGATATGATTAGCTACTTGAAAGAACGCCAGCCGGGTATCGAAATATTCGTGCTGTGCGACGACCGCAACTGGCAAGGAGCAGCCAGCGCCATCACCCGCGGAGCAAGTAGCTTTTTAAAGAAGCCGGTCACGTTATCGCTTCTGGAAAATACAGCGAGCAAGATTCAAGCACAACAGCAGAACAAGTCCAACACGCAGCTCATGGAGTCGCAGGTGCTGGACAGCCTTCTCGGCGATACGCCCGAGATGCGCAAGATTTTAAAGACCGTCTACAAGGTCGCCCCCACCAACAGTACATTGCTTATCACCGGCGAGTCCGGTTCGGGCAAGGAATTTTTGGCAAACGTCGTTCACCGCTACAGCAAGCGTGCGAGCGAACCGTTTGTGCCAGTCAACTGTGGGGCCATTCCCGAGAACCTCGTCGAGAGCGAACTCTTCGGTAGCAAGAAGGGTTCTTATACAGGTTCTACCGCCGACAAGAAGGGCCTGTTCGAATCCGCCAATGGCGGTACGCTGTTCCTTGACGAAGTCGGCGAGCTCTCACTCTCGACCCAAGTTAAACTTTTACGTTTCTTACAAAGTCACGAAATCCGTCGCGTGGGCGAAACCGAAGCCCGCTACCTGGACATCCGCATTATCGCGGCTACCAACCGTGACTTGCAGAAGTCCATGCGCGAAGGACGATTCCGCGAAGACCTTTACTATCGTCTGAACACGTTTCACTTGCAGCTGCCGCCCCTCAGGGAAAGAAAACCGGTTATTCCGAACTTGATTCGTTACTTTATATTAAAAAGCAAGGAAGCGCAGGGCAAGGAAATTCATGACCTTGAACCGGCCGCCCTTTACGCCTTGTCGAAGTACCCCTACCCCGGCAACATCCGCGAACTCGAAAACATCGTGGAACACGCCATCGTGCTTTCGGAAGGCGGCATCATCAAGCTCGAAGACCTGCCCGAAGAAGTGCAGGCCGAAGCCCGCGAAAAGACGGTCGCCATCCCGCATATCAAGGACAGCGGCAATAACGTCGTAAGCGAAGGCGCAATCAGCGAAGAAGTCTTGCGTGACAAAGAAGACGAAATCGAAACGCCGGTCAAGCCCATCAACTTCGCACCGATAACAGGCACTACAGAAAGCGCCGGGCTCATCACGCATAACCCGACGAAGTTCCTGACACACAATCCGGAGCCACAGGACGAAGAGATTCTTTCGCTCGACGAGATGGAGCGCAGGCATATTCTGCACGCCTTAAGCATTTGCAAAGGCAACAAGACCGAAGTGTGCAAAAGGCTCGGCATCAGCCGCGCAACGCTCTGGCGCAAGCTTAAAGAACTGAAGATAGCCATCGACGGCGGAGAGGACTAGAACCTTCGCGGTCAAGAATCTCGCACTCAAGAATCGCGAGGTTTTACACTTCTACGAGAGTCGCAACGAGGCAAGAATCCTTTGTCGAACCGCTACCGACAAAGTCGATGTCCTGGGATTTTTTCCAGGACGTTTTTGCTTGGGGATGCACCAAAGCGACAGCAGCAAGGACATCTCGCGCAAAAGCCTGCAAGTTGAATTCACTGTAATTGGAACTCACCATGAAGAATCCGTCCGGATTCAAGATCTGAGCGCACTCGGTAACAAGCGGCATCAAGTGTTCGCGCACGTTGAAGTTAAAGCCCTTGAAGCGCGCAAAGCTCGGCGGATCCAGCACGATACCGTCAAAACGGAGACCCTTCTTGACGGCCCAACGCACATATTCGATTGCATTACCGCGGAAGAACTCGCCTGGGCGCAAATCGAGCCCGTTCAGGGCGTAATTTTCACGACCCTTGTCAAGAATCTTCCCGCTGATATCGGCGTTTGTAGCGACCGCAGCACCGCCAATGCGGGCATGGACGGAAAAGCTGCACGTATAGCTAAACAAGTTCAAGAAGCGGAGCTCGGGATGCGCCGAGGATGCGTCGGACATAGCACGGAAGCGTTCTTCGACTTCGAGGCGCACATGACGCATATCCAAAAAAAGCCCCGGATTGATGGTATCCATCAAGTCGACGTGGAATTTCGCCTTGCCTTCACGCACGACGCCGATAGCATCGTCACGGGAGCCCAAAACAACGTCCATAGGAGCATTTTCGAGAGAGCGCCCGGCACTGGAGAGGCGTTCCTTGACAACGACGCAAACGGGGTTAAAAAGCGATTCTAGAGCCCCTACAATTTCGTTTTTTTCCCTTAAAAGCTCATGACCGAAAAACTGCATCTGGTAACGGTCTCCGAACTTGTCGATCGTGAGTCCGGGAAATCCGTCGGCAGCGCCATTCACGACACGGAATGCATCCGTCACATCAAACAACGGTGCGCGCTTTTCAAGCGCAATCGCTAACTTGTTTTTTAAATCAAAAGCCATTCGAGAAAACTAATCCAAAATTCTTCGATTTCGCAAAAATAGCAAATTGACAACTCTTTCGTCTCTAGTCTGTAGCGAGTTCAGCGAGCGTTCTTTCGTCTATTTATCAAGAGTCTTGATTTGATCCACGAACTCGCCCACTTCCTTGAATTCACGATAGATGGAAGCAAAGCGGACGTACGCCACGGCATCGAGCTGCTTCAATTCCTGCATCACGAGATTTCCAATCTGATCGTAACGGACTTCGGAATTTTCGGACATCTGCAAAGAGTTTTCGACGCGAGTCACAAGCTGCTCGATATCGTCGATAGACACAGGGCGCTTTTTGCAAGAGTTCATAATGCCGCGCAAAAGCTTTTCGCGCTGGAACGGCTCACGTTCACCACTGCGCTTGATAACCGTCAACGGCTGGAGTTCGATATATTCACGGGTCGTGAACCTGCGACCACACGCCAGACATTCGCGGCGCCGACGAATCGAGGTTCCGCTCACGCGGCTATCGACGACCTTGTCGTTATCACTTTTGCAAAACGGACAAATCATGCCTTGAATATAGCACTTTTTAAAGAAAAAGTGCGCAAAATCACAATAAAATTACATTGTTTTAGTAGGATGTAGGACAAATGCATAGGTCGAGCGTCGCGGCCAAGCTTGCTTGGACATGACCGAGACCAGCATTTGGTACTTGAGCGTAGCGAGAGTACAAGTTAGAAGTAGTGAAAAAAACGGCACCGTCATCGGCACCGTTTTTTAAAAGATTCGATTGCGTTCGCTAATTAAGCGTTTGCCTTCTTGAAGTCTTCGACATTCTTGGCATATTCAGCGAGGTATTCCTTAGCGGCTGCTGCAACAGCTTCAGGAACATAGCCGAATTCCTTTTCGAGGACGCCAGCCGGAGCAGAAGCACCGAAGCGTTCGAGACCAGAGACCTTGCCGAAGCCACCCACGACCTGGGCGAACAGGAGCGGAAGACCGCTGGACTTTGCAAACACCGGAGTCCACGGAGCAATGACACTGTCGCGGTAAGCCTTGTCCTGCTTGAGGAAGAGTGCCGGGCTGATCATGGAGACCACGCGAACGGCCTTGCCTTCGGCGCGGAGGAGTTCAGCAGCCTGGTGTTCGAGGAGAACGTCACTGCCGTTTGCAACCAAAGTAAGTTCCGGCTTCTTGCCCTTAGCGGTGTTGTCGCTAACGATGTAAGCGCCCTTGCGACAAGCCTTGGCTGCTTCGTAACGGTTGTCACCCGGGAGCGTGTTCACGACCTGGCGAGTGAGGATGAGAGCCGTCGGGCTGTCGTTGTTTTCAAAAGCCATTTCCCATGCAGCGAGCGTTTCGTAAGCGTCGGCCGGGCGGAGAACGAGCATTTCGGCCTTGCCGCTAGCCTTCGTGAGACTTTCGAGCAAGCGGATCTGCGTTTCGTGTTCGATCGGCTGGTGCGTCGGGCCGTCTTCGCCCACGCGGAAGCTGTCGTGCGTAAACACGTACTTGACCGGGAGGCCCATGAGAGCGGCCATACGGATAGCCGGCTTCATAAAGTCACTGAACACGAAGAACGTTGCGCAAATCGGATAGAGACCGCCGTGGAGAGCAATACCGTTTGCAATAGCGCCCATCGTGAGTTCTGCAACGCCGACCTGGACAAATGCACCCTTGAAGTCGTTAGCGCGGAAGATACCCGTCTTGTCGAGGAATGCCTGCGTGTTGTCGGAGTTCGAAAGGTCTGCAGAGCTGCAGATGATGTTGTGATAATTTTCGGCGAGGTAGCCAAGAACCGTACCGCTCGTGACGCGAGTTGCAACGCCTTCCTTGATGTTGAGCTTGGAGAGGTCGATCTTGAGACCCTTACCCGAGAGCCATTCATTGAGGGTTGCGGACTTTTCAGCGTTTTCCTTGTCCCAAGCAGCCTTAGCCTTCTTCCATCCGGCGACCTGCTTGCGGAGCTCGTTAGCGCGGGCTTCGAAGCCAGCCTTCACATCGTCAAAGACCTGGAACGGATCGTCCGGATTGCCACCGAGATTCTTGACCGTAGCAGAGGTAGAAGCACCTGCGGCATTGAGCGGCTGACCGTGCGTAGAGACAGCGCCTTCGTAGCTCTTGCCGTCTTCGGCAATAGCGCCCTTGGCCATCGTGGTGTGACCGTAGACGAGCACCGGCTTTTCGGTTTCGGCCCAAGCGGCCTTGAATGCCTTGCGGAGTTCTGCAATGTTGGAACCGTCGCATTCAATCACGCGGAAGCCCCAGGATTCGTACTGCTTCACGAAGTCGTGGTCCATCACGTCTTCGGTCTTGCAGCTGAGCTGAACCTGGTTTGCGTCGTAGAAGAAAATGAGGTTCGAAAGCTTGAGGTGACCAGCAATGCGGCCCACGCCGTATGCGATTTCTTCTTCGAGACCGCCGTCAGAAACGAGGCAAACCGTCTTGTGTTCGACGATGGAGCCAAAGCGTTCGACCATGAAGCGTTCGGCGATAGCACCACCGAGAGCAATGCCGTGACCGATGCCGAGCGGGCCCGAGGAGTTTTCAATGCCGAGGGCAACGTCGACTTCCGGATGGCCCGGAGTGCGGCTGCCAAGCTGGCGGAAGTTCTTCACGTCTTCGAGCGTGAGGCGGTTCGTGAGGACGAGTTCGGAGTAGAGAAGCGGGCTCATGTGGCCCGGATCCATAAAGAAGCGGTCGCGAGCCATCCAGTTGGCATCGTCCGGATCGTAACGCAAGAATTCAGCAAACAAAAGCGTGATGGCGTCTGCGGCGCCCATGGCTCCACCCGGATGTCCGGACTTGGCCTTCTGCACCATTGCGGCAGAAAGGATACGGACGTTGTCAGCTGCTTTTGTAACTAATGAATCTTGCACGGTCTAACCCCTTTAGAGTTTTGTTTTTACGCGGCAAATTTAGTTTTTTTACAATTTTCTCTCAAGGTTATAATTATAAAACTATCTTATTTCTTTCTTTTCACGCCCATTTTAACTAACCGCTGTTCAGAATGGCCGTCCTTGAACTTGAAATCGATACGCCATATATATATACCTGAACCGACGAGACGACCCGAACTGGAGCGCTTATTCCAGGTCAAAAAGCCCGTTTTTGCGCAATTTTCGCCATTTCCACGGATTTCTTGCGTCATCTCGCCATTTTCACCAAATTTCTGCGTAAACGAAGTCACGGCACCCGAAAGTCCATCGTAAATGATCACGCTAGCCTTGTAAGGCATGATACTTGCCACCCTGATGGCAGCCAACGAATCCGGCAGGCGACTCCATTCCTCCTCACCAGGAGCAATCCACTTCGTCTTTTGGCGCCCCCCACTCACAGCAGGTGCCGGAGCCACCTCATACAGGTACGACTCCCCGTTACCGCCCGTAACTTTCACGCCACCGCGCCCCATAGAATTACCTTCGGCATCAACATAGGAAGCCTTCGAATTCGTCCTGATGCAGTCTCCAGTCTTGAGGAAATGTTTTTTCAGCACGAGATTCCAGACAATTCCAAGAGAATCCTTTTTGATGACATCGTCGACAATCAGCGCCTGGTTCACGGAATCCTCGCAACTCGAAGCGTAGACAAACAGATTTTTCCAGGCATCGTCCTTGCCCTTATTCTTGATTTTTTCGGACATCGTCACCACCAACGTGTCCGGCGGAACTTCTTCGACATTTTTCAGGTACCGTCCAAGAGAGATGATTCCCGGATGCTTCACCGCCCCGACAGGAACCGCCCCAACTTTATCCTTGACCTTTATCTTTTGCGAGAACACGCCCTTCGCGCCCTTCAGTTTAAGGTACGGCGCCTTACCCGCATCGGCGGCAGTCACCCCATACTCAAACGGACTTTTCAGCTGAGCTTCGAACCATAAGCGGTTCTGCACCGCCTTAAAACGATTCTTGGATACGCTACGCCAAGTGCCTCCGGCCTTGTTCCAATACAGGGTATCAATACCTTCAAGGTCATCTTTCAACGGATCAATGAATTTGATTCGAACAGAATCCGCCTTGCCATCCAAATCCATATCATAAATCTCGGCATACTCGACAGGAATGTAATTCGAGAACACGATTAATGAATCCCGTTTAGACATCGACGACTTGTCGCCCTTGATCCACGGCTGGATTTTAACACGGTTTATGGTCTTGTGGAAATCGAATACGCCATCCAGTTCCGAACGATCCAATTCAGATTCCTCTTCGACAAAACGGAACACACCCTGGTATTCAAACGTAGAAGTATATTCTCCCGTTTCGACCGCCTTCACCCACAGGGAATCGTCCTTGTCCGTAAGCAGCAACAGTTTCAAGGTATCCACTTCATGGATCGATTCACTGAACGCCGTCACCCTGATACGGAAGTCAGCGGCAACCCCAGTCTGCACAGAATCCAGATCCTCGTCCTTGTCCGTTTCCAGGAATCGATAGCTGTAACTTACGGAATCCTTGATATAGACGGTATCACGGGCAAAAGTCTTAAAGAGCGGATCCTTATATTCAACCACCATCGTATCGAGTGAAGCACACGAAATTTTTCCATCGTCCTTTTCGGGCGTACGTTCGTCCTTGCTCAGCTTATCGAAATTCTCGTACAGGCCGCTCCGCTTTTCAACAAGAAGAATCTCGCTTTCTACATCCCCCGACGCAAGGCAAGAAAGCTTCACATAAACGGAATCGTTCACTTCAGTGAAGTCTTCCGTCTTTAGAGTCAGCCCGATAACCTCAGTCGTTCGTCCAACAGGCGCCTTCGACGAATCCTTGTTCACAATGGCTATGGAATCCTTCACTTCGGGAACGTAAACCAGACGTCCGCATACCGGGATCCACACATTTTCTCTTTTGGGCCAACGAACACTACTGCCCACACCATCGATTGCACGGACATAGATTTCTCCGATGCCCGAAGCAAATGCGCCGGCCGGAACCAAAGCCTCCCAGACATCACCCTTTTGCGTCATTGCGATTTCGTCGAACAGCACGGACGAAGAATCCCTGTAATACAAGGTAGCGTCATGAACTCCATCCTCGTCAGTGATGGTAAAGCGCATTTTTCCGTCACGTCGCTTTATATCGATACAATTCAAAGAATCCATCTCGACAACAGGAACTTCGTTTTCCACGGGAATCGTATAGGGCTGTTTAAACGGACTAGGAACAGATGGCGTCCCCCCAATCAATCCCTGCGCACTCGTCGCAAACACGTAAAAATCAAGCCCCGGATAAGTCACCAGAGAATCAGGGACGACAAACGTCCACAAGCTATCCTTGACGTGAGTCATTTCATACCTTCTGAAATCCATAATCGTCAAGCTGGAGCCTCGCATATAAAGCGTCACGCTTTCAAGAGAATCCTTAGTGTTCACGTAGACCGAGATTTCGAGCGACTGATCAGCCTTCTGATTAACACCGACCAAGTCCCAAGTCTCTTCGGTCAGCTCCACATCAGGCGGCATAAAATCTTCGTTCCAAAAGACGGAATCAATAGCGCTCTTATGCAAGAAATCCGTCTTGACCGCTACCGTATGGGTATCCCCATCCAAGACCGTATCAGGACTCTGGAAACACAGAACATAACGTTCCTGGACCGTCCCGCGGATTGCCATATAGAGGCTCGTCAGTTCCGAAGCGTTCTTTGCATACGAAAAGGAACCGCCCGTACCTTCAGCCAATTCCGTCAACGGGCTCAAATTGGCCGATTCAACAGCGATTGAATATATGGTCGTATTCAGACGGTTTGCCAGATACGTGACATCCGATGTCGTCACCTTTTCTTTTCCATTGTCCCCATCCGAAAAGACAATGACCGCCGTCGTATTTATTTCTCCAATCAACTGCTGGACACCAAGCAGCGTTCCCGTCCTGATATTCGTATTGCCGCCAGCCTTTAGGCTATCGACGGACTGCAGCAACAAACTTTTGTCCGAAGTCATCGTTTGGTGGACTATGGCCAACGAATCCCCCATAAAACCGACAATCGCCGTTCTGTCGTAAGGGCCCATTTCGTTGACAAACCGACGGATGGCATCCTTCGCCTTTTCCATACGGGAGTTTTCTTCCATCGAACCACTTTCGTCCACCACCAGCGCGACCGATATGCCGCTAACATTCTGGATCGTCGTGACCTGGG
Organism: Fibrobacter succinogenes; assembly: GCA_902779055.1. Lineage (GTDB taxonomy): Bacteria > Fibrobacterota > Fibrobacteria > Fibrobacterales > Fibrobacteraceae > Fibrobacter > Fibrobacter succinogenes_K. Next base: position 32,580 of record CACZAD010000016.1, read on the forward strand.
GTGTCAAGGAAGCTCCATCCTGGAACAGTTCAAAGTCCGAAGGCTCAAGCCCGACAATCGGCAACCCATTACGCTTATCGACCACCGACACATGGGCGCAAATTCCCGGGTAATTGCTTAGATCCAGGTTAGTAATCGAGACATCGGGCTCTGCGGCAGAATCCAGAACGTAATTGGCACGGATAGAACAAAAATCCGATTCCGGTTTAACACGTGTCGTAGCATTCTTCGGATCCGTAATTTTTACTGAGCCCGCAACTTTAGTCCATGAATCAAAAACATAGCCGCCATAAGGGATGGCATAAACAAGGGTATCGGTACCGGGAGACAAATAGACATCACCAGAAGGAACAGCAAGCCCCTTCTTCGATTCGATAGACAAATGGAGAACGCCCTGTTTCTCGGCCGCATAGCAAAAAAGACTGAATAAAGCAAAAATCAATGATACGACACGAATCATTTTCTCTCCCCAGCAAATTTTTGCAGTATGATAAACAAAACTACATTTTGTCTTTTTTAAATATAAAGATTATTTTTTAATGGGAGCAATAAAAACGAGAAAAAAACAGGTTAACTATGTTTTCGTTCAAGAATCACATTCTAAAAACAGCGTTATTGTTGTTCATATTCCTTGGAACAGCAAATGCCGTTGAACTTAGAACGCTAGTTCAATTTGATTTTCCGTCCAAAATTTCTGTCGGCAAGAATGCAAAAGGCGTCATAAACGAAAAGGATCTGGATGTAGACGCCGTCTTAATCGGTGGCGCCGAGCTCAATTACGTGGCAGAATTCAGCCAATTCCACTACGGTTTCGGTTGCGCCTACAAGAGCGCTCAAAAAAACAAGAATGCCGAAATCACTCCAGCCACCATTCCTGTCAATATCAACCTGTCTTACGTTTTTAACATCAGGGAGCAAATCTTTTTAGCCAACAATTTCAAACGAGACAATTTTTCCCCCTACCTCATCGCAAGAGTCGGTACGTTATTTCCGCTCTCTACGGACAGCCATTGGTGGAGACGCCCTTTCCACTTTTTTGCCGAGGGCGGTTTTGGCATAGTCATGCCGTTTAACATTGGGCTCGAAGTGAATTACAACTTTTCTTCCATGCGGAAATCTTTCAGCGACAAGCATACCGATTTTCGCGTGAATTCTGGGCGTCTAGGCATCCAGCTTTCCATGGGATTCGAGCTTTCTTACGATAGAATTTACAAACCGAACCACAAAGTTATCGAAGACGCTCCTTAAACAAAAAATCCCGGAGCCCCCATTAGTTATATTTTACCTATGAAATTATTTATAAATGATATTTTGAAAAATCTTAAATTTCCCGGCACCATCGTAGGCATTGTAATAGCCCTCGCCATTCCCTTCCTTATCTACCTCGCCCCAAACATCAAGCATAGGGAACTCATCCGGCAGCTAGACCTGAACCTCCCTCTCCCACTTTTTGGAGTACAGCTTGTCGCAGGCATTGTCCTTTTCTGCATTTTGAACAAGGATTTTAGAGAATGGTTCAAGAGCATTCTCCCCGAAAAATCCGTCAGCATCATGGCGCTCGTCTTTGCTGTCGCCGTTTCGGCTTTCACGTTCACCCAAATCGAAGCCCGCCACCGCGTCCAGAGCGACGAAAGCATCTTCATGTCCGTCGCCCAGAACATGTACTACAACAACGAATCCGGGACCTGCAACCAGGGCGAATTCGACAACGGCGGACTGACATGCCATTCCAAGTCCAACAGTTTCAAGACCAAGGGACTTTCGTTCCTGTACTATCTCGGCATGCCGATCTTCGGCAACGACCTGCACTGGATTTTCACGGCCGAAAGCCTGATGCTCCCGCTTTCGTTCTTGCTGATGTTCCTTGCAATTGTCGCCTGGACTAGGCAGCCCCTGCTCGCATTCTTTGCAGCCCTCCTCATGGCAATTCAACCGACGGTGATGTTCCAGTACCGTGCCATGTCCGTCGAACCGCTCTACATTTTCCTTTCGGCTCTTTCGCTCCTCTTCTTCAAGTGGGCCTACGACAGGAACACGGTAAAGCACTGGGCTCTCCTCGCCCTGACCCTCGCCTTCTTTGCCCAGACCCGCCAAGAAACAATCTTCTGCATTTTTGCATTTGTCCTCTTTGCACTCCCGCGCCTTCTCGACAAGCAAGACGCCAAGGCTCCCGTATTTTTCGTCCTCCTTTCCCTCTTCTCTGTCCCAGCACTCCTCACGATTAGCTATTTCCAGGGGTTCGGTTTCCAGGGCGGAGAGTTCGAAGCTCACGGTCACTTCTTTGAAGACCTCGCCAAGAACTGGGAAGTGATGACCATGAAGCTCGACAAGAACGGCTCCCTCGTGAACCCGTTCCTCAGCTACTTCAACTACCTGTTTGCAGTCGGCGCCATCTATCTCGTCTATCGCGCGATCGTAGATGCCAAGAAGAAGAACTTCTTCTACCTCAAGATTCTCGCCTTCCTGCTGCTGTACCACGTCCAGACATTTATGATCCTGGAAAACGTCTCCGGCGACTTCTCCATCGAAATCAACCAGCGTTATAGCCTGGTGATGCTCCCGACGATGGCCTTTGTGGCCGCATTGCCGGTCACCCACTTTGTCCAGTACTTTACAACTCCAAGCAACAGCACCGTCAATAACGGCAAGACCACACTCCTCGTCATGTTGATTGTCGCCTTGGCCTTCACCGGTTGGACATTCCATTACAAGAAAGACTTCAATAACAACATCATGTACAACCGCAACCACCTGACCATCGAAGAACACGAAATTCTCGGTTGGCTCAAGGAACAGCCCAAGGCCGAACGCTTCTTCATTTACGGCCGTCCGTGGCATTTCGTCGGTTACGGCGTCTCGTCCATCCATTACGACAACGCCCGCAAGATGAGCGACTCGCAGATGAAGGACCTCATCGAAAAGTACAAGGGAGAAGTCTACTACATCCGCGGACTGGATTGCTGGGATAGCCACACGTACCACAAAAAAGCTGTGGAACACCGCATCGCAACAACCTGTGACGTTTTTGAACGCGAAATGGACATGACGGGTGTCAAGAACATCTTGATTACCAACAACTACTGGGTACAAATCGCCAAGTTCAACGGCCGCAAGAACTACACCCCCGAAAAGATCATCAAGGTGAGCGAAATCGAGGTTTCCCCCGCCGATTCTACCGGAGCTGGCAACACACAGCTCAATGTTCAATACGACCTCAAGGAACAGAGCAGCACGACTCGAAGCTGGAACATCTCGATCTACCTCAACAACACAACGGTCAACAGCGCTCCGTACAAGGCTGGCAGCTACAACCAGGAAATTCCATTAGCGCAACTGCAGCCCGGTTTTAACCAGGTACGTTTCGTTGTACAGGACAACGCCACCCACAGCAAGCTTGCCGATATTTCGAAGACCTACTTCGAAAAGGCAAACGGAGCCGTGGCCCTCACGGACTACCCCATCGAAAGCCACACGCAGGAATGGGGCAAGATGCACAAGAACGAGAGCATCGAAGGCAACCGTTTTAACGTCAATGGACAGCTTTTCACTAATGGATTTGGCACCCACGCCGCATCAACAACAGTTTTTGACGTTGGCAAAAAGTTCTCGAAGATCCGTTTTGCCACAGGGCTTGACGACGAATCCCTTTGCAGCGAAGGCGTCGCCGTTGAAGTTCTCGGAGACGGCAATTCCATCGCCAAGACGCAATTCTTCCAGAACGGCTCCGTACAGCAGGTTGAAGCAAACATCAGCGGAATCCAGAAGTTGACGATCAAGACTATGCCCAAGAAGGGCATCAATTGCAGTCATGTGGACATCATCAACCCCGTCTTGATTCCTTAAAATTCTATATTGTACGAAAAACAACTCAAATAAATTAGCATTATGTTACTTTCAGTCATCGTTCCCGTTTTTAACGAAGAAGAAATCGTCGCAGAAACATTCCGCGTCTTGGAAGAGGAACTCAAGGACATCGAACACGAACTCATTTTCGTGAACGACGGCTCCAAGGACCGCACCCGCGAAATCCTGGAAGGCCTGCTCCCCGCTACCCCGAACAACAAGATTATCAACTTCAGCCGCAACTTCGGCCACCAGGCCGCGTTCAGTGCCGGTCTCGACCACGCCCAGGGTGCCGCAGTCGTCATCATCGACGGCGACCTCCAGGATCCGCCGAGTCTCATTCCGGTTATGATGGAAAAGTGGCGCGAAGGTTACCAGGTCGTTTACGCCCAGCGCAACAAGCGTGCCGGCGAAACGCTCTTTAAGCGCTTTACGGCATTCTGCTTCTACCGCATCATCGGAAAGCTCACGAGCATCGACATTCCTCCTGACACTGGCGACTTTAGACTTATGGACCGCTGCGTCGTGAACCAGCTCAAGAACCTCCCCGAACGTAGCCGCTTCTTGCGCGGCCTCGTCTGCTGGGTCGGCTTCAAGAAGATTGGCGTCAAGTACGACCGCGCAGAACGCACCGCAGGCACTTCGAAGTACCCGCTCAAGAAGATGCTCCGTCTTGCCTTCGACGGCATCACGGGCTTCAGCTCTGCACCGCTCAAGATCAGCTTCTATATGGGCCTTTTTGCAACAATCGTCGGCTTTGGCGTGTTCATCTGGTCGATTCTCGAAAAGTTCCTCTCCCCTGCGACAACGGTTCCCGGCTGGGCATCCCTCATGACCGCCATCGTGTTCTTCGCAGGCGTTCAGCTTTTGACCATCGGTATCCTCGGCGAATACATCGGACGAATCTACGACGAAGTCAAGCAGCGTCCGCTGTACATCGAAGATAACAGCAAAAACTGATTTAAAGCTAGAATCTAAAGATTGTCAAGCCCGCATTTTTGTCACCCCGGATTCATTCCGGGGTCACCTTTTTTTTCTAGCGCAAAAATGTTTTTAAATTTTTCAAAAAAAATCTCAAACATCACAAGCGATTTATGAAAAACAAACTCTTCGTTATGAGTGCCGCCAGTGGCGCAGGCAAGACCACCCTCAAGGATCTTGTCATCAAGGATTTCCCGGACATCAAGTATTCCATTTCCGCAACGACCCGCAAGCCGCGTGAAGGCGAAATTGATGGCGTTCACTACTTCTTCAAGACTAAAGAAGAATTCGAACAGCTCATCAAGGAAAATGGACTTATCGAATGGAACGAAGTCCATGGCAACTACTACGGAACGCCCAAGAGCTTTGTCGAAAAGACGCTCGCCGAAGGAAACCGCGTGCTGTTTGACCTCGACGTTTTCGGAAAAATCAACTTCGACAAGGTCTATCCGGATGCCACGGGAATCTTCATCTTGCCGCCGAGCGAAGAGGAACTCGAACGCCGCCTCCGCGGTCGCGGAACCGATAGCGAAGAAGTCATCCAGCTCCGCCTTGCAAACGCCAAGAAGGAAATCGAATTTGCAAAGACCAAAGGCAAGTACGAATACACCATCGTGAACGACGACTTGCAAAAGGCTGCAGACGAACTCCGCGCCATCTTGAGCCAGAAGTAAACCGCGCACATACACTCAAAGTCATCCCGGATTCGTCATCCTCGGAGCAATGAGCATCTACTACCACCTCCCCGGCCTATTTGAATTTTACGACTTGTACAAGGCGTTTCTGCCGTTGTTCCGCGAACACCGGGAATATTTTTACGAATGGTGCGAAATCGGTTCTATTTATGGGGCGCCAAGCGACTGCATCTGGGGCGGCGGTCGCGTAGGTTTTGGCGAAGCAGAGCCGCGAAAAGTCGCGGAACTCATGCGCGAATACGGGATTTCGGCAAGGCTCACGTTCAGCAATTCATTGATTCGTGAAGAACACCTCGCCGACACCCGATGCAACAAGCTGTGCAAAATGTTTGAACGCAATTGCTCCGGCGAAACGCGCGCGGTTCAAAACGGGATCATCGTTCATTCCGATTTATTGCTGAATTACATCAAATCAAAATATCCCGGCTTTTATTTCGTATCCTCGACCACAAAAGTCATCACCGATTTCGAGCAGTTCAAAGCGGAACTGAACCGCGAAGAATTTCGCTATGTCGTTCCTGATTTCAGACTCAACAAGCAATTCGACAAGTTAAATACACTCACGGAAACACAAAAGCAAAAGGTTGAATTTCTTTGCAATGAATGTTGTTGGTTCGGCTGCTACGACCGCAAAAAATGCTACGAGAACGTGAGCCAAAAAAGCCTCGGCGAAAAATGTGAAGACCACATCTGCGTTTCGCCCACAGCTCAAAGGGGCTACCGCTTTTCCGACGCAATGAAGAATCCCGGTTTCATCGGAATCGAGGACATTCAAAACATTTACGCCCCTGCGGGATTCCAACACTTTAAAATTGAAGGCCGCAGCCTCGGCAGTGCCCTCATCTTGGAATTTCTACTTTATTACATGACCAAGCCCGAGCACCAGCTTAAAGTCCGCGAAGAAATTTACCTGGACAGCACGCTAGATTTGTTTTAACACTCCTAACTGAAATTTCATACGACGAAAGACACTCCAAAAATGAAACTTGCAAAGAAAAAATTAATGACCATCTTGATTATCATCGCCGCCATCATTTTGCTATTGGCGATTTGGTTCAACATTCCCTATTCACCCGTCAAGACGCAATTCCGCAATGATGTCGAAGCGCGGTTGCAAAGCGCCACAACAATCACCGGAACACTAGATTCCGCGAGTATCGCAAGCCTCCCTCCCCTCATTCAAAAATATCTCGAAACGAACGGTTACATCGGCAGCGAAAGGCGCTCGCACTTAATCATGGAATACAAAGATGTCGATTTCGGCATGGGCGTAAACAAGCCGCGAATCAAAATCGACTACACGCACGTAGACTTTGCCGATTCGCCGGACAGGCTCGCCTTTATCGACAGCAAAATGTTCGGCATCCCATTCCAGGGCTACGATTACTACATGAACGGCAAAGGCGGCATGAAGGGAGTCCTCGCAAAGCTCTTTACACTATTCGACCAAACAGGCCCAGAAATGGACAAGGCTTGCCTCATCACCTATCTCGCCGAAGCATTCTTTTTGCCTGAAGCGCTCCTAAAAGATTTCATCACGTTCAACACAAACAAAGGCGTAACAGCTACCGGAGTTTTCCATTTCAATGACGCTTACGAAATGACCTCGTTTACAACAAATAACCGCGGTCAAATTTCACCCGACGGAACAATTGAATACACCCCGTGGGAAGCGCAATGCGAAAACTACAAAACCTATTCCGATGGCATCAAACGCCCCACCGTTTTCCGCGCCGTATGGAAAAATAAAGACAGCGACTTCGTCTATTTCGACGGAAAAATCAGCAAAGTGAATAGAGCGGAGGTAAAGTAGAATGATTATTGATAAAATGTTCGTTTGTTGGATTATGTGCTTGGCTGTTTTACTTATATCTTTAAAAACTAAAAGATTCTCTTTATATGCAAGTACAGTAGATGGAAAGAAACATCCCATAATGTTTTGGATTTTGTATATCCTTTGTTTAGGGTGTTTTATTTGGTTAAGTATTCGGTACTTATAGTTTAAGCTCAGCGATTTTGATTTCTTCTTTTGTAGTCAGGGAGAGGTTCACCCTCTTACACGGTAATTTCAATTCTTGATTTGGTCATCGCCCTTCAATTGCAGGACACCATCAACGAAATTCTTGATAGCGTCCTTGCTAGCAAACAAGTTCCTAAAACAAGTATCAGTTCTTGTGGCAAATTACATTGATTGTTTTACAAGGAGAGAATATGCCTAAACAAACACTCGTATTTGAAAATCCCATTCAACTTTCGGTACAGAATTCACTACTCAAAATCACATACAAAGACGACCCTGAAAACATAACATACCGGGCAATCGAAGACATCGCCATCATCCTCATCGACAACCATTCAGCTTCGCTCACAACACCACTCATCGGCAAACTTTCCGAGCAAAATGTCGCCGTAGTTTTCTGCAACGAAAAACATATGCCGGCATCTATGCTGATGAACCTTGACGCAAACACCTTGCAAGAAAAATATTTCCGTTTGCAACTTGAAGCTCCGTTGCCTTTGAAAAAACAGATGTGGAAGAATGTCGTAGAAGCAAAAATCAAGAACCAAGCATTACATTTAAAAACACTTGGCAAAAAGTACGACCGGCTCTTAAAATACGCCACAAATGTTCTAAGCGGGGATACCAGCAATCGTGAGGGACTTGCTGTGCAATACTACTGGAAAGATCTTTTCGGCAAAGATTTTATTCGAGACCGATTCGGCGAGCACCCAAATGATTTTCTAAACTACGGCTACACACTCCTACGGGCAGCAACAGCCCGCGCCCTTATGGCAAGTGGCCTACTCCCCTCACTAGGTATATTTCACCGCAACTACTACGACGCATTCCCACTAGCAGACGACATTATGGAGCCTTAACGACCCTTCGTCGACCAAATTGTTTACAAACTACACAGCAACAAGAAGAAAAAGCTAGATAAAGAAGTCAAGAAAATATTTCTTGAAATGTTCTATGCAAATGTATCCTTCGGAGAACAAATGGTGCAGCTCGGGACTTGCCTCACCTACACCACTGCGTCCGTCGCAAGGTTTTTTATGGGAGAAACAAAGAATCTAGTCTATCCGAGGGTATCATGTGGGTTGTAGCAATTTTTGACTTTCCGCGCCATTGCAAAAGCGGACGCCAGAATATGAATCGATTCGTAGGTATTCTCGAAAAAGAGGGTTTCTGCAAAGTACAACGAGGAATGTATGTGCGGTACTGTACCACAGTCGATAACGGACGGATGCACCGCAGGCGTATTGCAAATTCCATAGAGCCTCGCTCCACAATTTGCTTACTATGTATTGGCGACAGAGAATTTTTGGACATATACAGTTATTTTGGCAGCTCCAAGCCTCCAAAAAAATGGCCCAAAATACAAGAATCTATTCAATTTTTCTGATTTTTCCAGAGCAAAATCGTTTGCAAAGCCGCATAAAATAAGGTATATTCAAAAGTATGTCTTACAGGGGCTCTTTTTGAGCGGAGTTAAAACTAAGAAGTACAATATTCATAAGAACAGATGATTCATATTAAAGGAGATATTAATGTTTGAATTAATTGTGATAGGATGTATTATTGCGGTCATTGTATTCGTCTTTCAAAACTTGACATTAAATGCTCTCTTGATTGGAATTATTGGTGGAATTGTAGTAACATTTGTTATATTCGCAATAATGGAATTTATTTTCAAAGATGAAAACAAATGAACGTCATTTTCTACGGTCTTATAGGGGCTCTTTTTGAGCGGAGTTAAAACCGAAGCAATGATTAAGGTAAATGGTCATCTCGCCTCAGCGGAATAAATAGCGAGCAAAAGAATGATTTATACATCAACGATTTTTGCCAAATTCAGCTAAAAAAGATATATTATCCATATTATGGATGCGGAAAACGAAAAAATACTACTGCAAGTCCGCCTTTTCAGACTTGCTATGGAATCCTGGGGAAAAAGCCAACAGGAAATTGCATCGCTCTTTCGCCAAAACAACATTTACAAGTACATCTCCGATATGTACGAGGAATTTCATATTCAGGGTGACGAAGCCAACCTGAAAGAAATCGAAGCTTACCTTAAAGCAAAGGGAGTTGCATAATGGCAAAAACAATTCTCTACCATGGTAGCTACTGCATCGTACAAAAGCCAAACCTTTCCTTATGCAATATGGATAAGGATTTCGGTCAAGGCTTCTACTTGACAACAAGCAGAAGTCAAGCGGAAAAATTCGTAAGCACATCCATTAAAAAAGCCATTGCAAGAAAAATCGTTCCGTCATCATACTGCCGCGGTTTTATAAACAAGTTTGAATTTGACAACATAGAAAATTTATCTTGCCATATATTTCAGAACGCCGACGCGTCGTGGTTGCATTGTGTTGCAGCTCACCGCAAAAGGGGATGCATAAAAGGCGAATTCGAAAAGACCAATGGTGTTTCAAAACACAAAAGAGCCTTGATTGCCTAAAATTCATTTCGTCCGAGGAAGTCTAAGCATGGAAAAAAAAATCAACTTCGCTATGAACCTGCTCGCGCAAATGACAATCCGCACTATTGCTAAGCGCTCCGGCGCAGACCCATTGGAGGTCATTGCCGATTTTATGGAATCAGACACAGCCAAAATTCTGTACGACAAAGAAACTGGACTTTGGGAAAACGGTCCCGACTACATAGCCAACGAATACGAGCAAGAAAAAGCCTTAAAGGCTTCTTAATCTATCAGGAGCGAAAAATGGATAGCAAAACTGACGAAAAAAGAAAAATGCAAGAGGCAATGGAACAGGCTACATCAAAAGACCAGGTAAAGGCATTGCTTAGCATGTATTCCGATGTTGCGTCTCCTAAGGCCTTATGCATTGCATTCGAAAAGCTCTTCATTGACGAAACAACAGGCTTTTCAAGAGCCGTCACAGTAGACGAACTCGTCCTTTTACACAAAGATTTTAAAACCAGTAACGGAATGTCCTGGTGCCGTTCTGACACAAGCTATCTAGGAAAAAAATACGTTATCAGACGCGATCAAAAAGGTGGTAGCGTATATTCAGTCAAGGCCGATGGATTCAAAAAAGCAATACATTCATCCGACATCAGACCGGACATCCTTAAAACCATAACAAAGCAAAAGTGTTCCATCCTGGATGTGACCTCAATGATTGAATGTGACCACAAAGATGGTATGAAGAACGACCTATCCGTCGCCATAAAAGAATCACAGAAATTGAGTGACTTTCAGGCCTTGTCAAAAGCAGCGAATGACGCCAAACGCCAACATTGTAAAAACTGCAGAACCACAGGCGAACGATATGACGCAAAACGCTTAGGGTATAAGGTTTCCTTCACCCATGGAGACGAGCATTCCAAAGTGTGTGTTGGCTGTTATTGGTACGACCCAAAAAAATTCAACGAAGAAATTTCCAGTTCGTTCGAGAAAAAGGACTAGAATTCTTTTCTAGAAGTTTATTTTAATTAAGCATTTAATTATAGTTTATCACCATTAGGAATCGTAATTAGCTTACTCAAAAAATTTTCTACCTTTTTGCTCCAAAAAGGAGATTCAACAAATGAAGCATTACGCATTCCTATTCTCATCTATTTTATCATTAACATTTTTTACTGCCTGCGGTGATAACGATAATAGCGTTACCCCACACGATTCCGAAGACTCGTCCTCGTCCATCAGCGAAGACATTTCTTCATCGAGCAAAAATCAGGGAAATGACGGCTCGGAAAGCTCCATGACGAGCAGTTCCGCGAAGTCCTCCTCCAGCAACGCAAGCGACCTTTCCAAGTATGACTTCGTATGGGACACATTCGCCGAAGCGTTCACCACCACCTGCGACGCCTCCCGAGAAGGCAAGATTGGTCTTGCCCGCTATGCCGAAGATAGCGAGCTCATCTGTACCCACGACGAATTCCTCGACAAGTGGGGCTGGCTTTCCCCCTCATCCAGTTCCGTGGCCTCCAGCTCTTCTGCGCCGTCGAGTTCCAGCAGCATAGTGAGAAAACTGGAATCGTGCAAAACAGAAGACGAGGACAACTGCGTGTACGACACGCTTACCGACGAACGCGACGGCAAGACTTACAAGACTGTAAAAATCGGCGAACAAGAATGGATGGCCGAAAATCTCAACTACAAAACAGAAAACAGTTACTGCTACAAAGATGACGAAAAAAAGTGCGACTCCTATGGCAGGTTCTACACCTGGGAATCCGCAAAGACCATCTGCCCCGAAGGCTGGCATCTTCCGACAGTCGCTGAATTCGAGACTTTGATTACCGCCGTTGACGGCGGTTCCACAGCCTCCAACAGAGCCAGCTTAAGCCTCTTGCAAAGAGCCTCAGACAATTATGGATTTACAGCCATCGAAGCCGGTTGCAGAAATTCAAGCGGAGACTATGTTCGAATCGGAAGCGACGCCGACTTCTGGAGTGCCACGGAAAATGACAGCGAAGAAGCATTCACCTTTTTCTTGAACAAGATCAACGGCTCAGCACACCAATACACCACTCAAAAGGATTTCGCACAATCCGTTCGCTGCCTCAAAGGCGCTTCTACAAAACAGAGTCCTGCAACCGAAACAGCCTACTCCGGAAGCTACGGCACCCTTACCGACGAGCGTGACAGACAGACCTACAAGACCGTAGAAATCGGCAGCCAAACCTGGATGGCAGAGAACCTCAAATTCGATACAGAAGAAAGCGTCTGCTACGGCAGCTCCGCCGAAAACTGCGAAAAGTATGGTCGTCTGTACCCATGGAGCGATGCAAAGGACGGCGCATGCCCCGCAGGTTGGCACTTGCCTTCTTACGGAGAATTCGAGCAACTCATCAAAACCATCGGCGAAAAGAACACTGCCGGAAGAAAGCTCAAATCCACAACAGGCTGGAACAACAACGGAAACGGTACGGACGCCTATGGCTTTGCCGCCCTGCCGGCAGCATTCGACGGATTCTCTCTTGATTCCCTCGGCAATCTCGGCTCTAGCGCAAACTTCTGGAGTTCTACAAGGGATGACAAATACGCATACCGCATGTACATCCTTTTCTCCGATGACGATGTGGGCTTAAACCTCACCTACAGCGACGATAACCTTTCCATCCGCTGCGTAAAGGACTAACTCTTTCGTCTTACGACAACAGCATTTTTGCAAATTACCAGTACTTATTAAAAAGTCAAAAGCGAACCCTAAGGTTCGCTTTTTGTTTTACAATTCATTTTAAGCACTTACTTTAAAAAGCAAAGCCCACATACAAGTTCGTATCGTAAGCCAATCCATCCGCAGGATTGCCCGTAGCGTGAACATCATCGGAGCCCGAAGCAAAAATCTTCATATAACCCAAGCCGGCATCAAAGCCAGCAATAAAAGAGCCCCATTGCGTCTTATAGCCAGCAAGAAGAATGGCTCCAAATCCATGTGCGGACGCATGCACCGTTTCGTTTTTGCACCCTCCCAAAAGGGAGCAATAATCGATTTCACGGCTTCCCGTGCCATAAACATACTCAATTTCAGGTTCTACATACCATCCCCGACGATTTCCATCCGTCTTAAAAAGGCGCCCATCGCATTTGATAAAAAAGCGAGTTCCAGCTGCAATGCCTAAACCGTGAATGGAAGCAGATTCATACTTTCCGGTGAAGAAAACAGGACGGGCAACAACCGAAACATTGTCACTAACACCAGCTTCAAAGGTCGTCCAAAAATAAAACACGCCAAGCGAAGCATAATTAATAATCGTTCCCACAGGATGGAACGCTATCGAGTATCGTGTATCGGCCTCAGCGGTTTCTTCAGCCAGCGCAATACTAGAAGCCAATACTAACGAAAGAACAATTTTTTTAAACATAAAAGCCTTTGGGCTAAAACAAATTAACGATGCGAAATTTAGTCTAATTCGACCTTAATGTCAACATTGGGAACCCACGGCTTCGGAGCATTCAAAATCGGGGCCAGCACCTTACGAACAGAAGAAAGATTTTGAGTCTTTATATAAAGCTTTACCCAAAATACATTCTGCACTTTCGGAACAAACGCATCGACGGGGCCAAGCACCGTCAACGAAGATTCCTGATGCAAAACTTTTTCAAGACGCTCCACCGTTTCGCGGAGTAACGATTCATCACGCGAGCCGCAACTGATTTCTACAAGCTTGCAGAACGGCGGGTAAAAAGCCATCTGTCGATTTGCAACTTCCAATTCGGCAAAGCCTTCAAAGTCATGGCGAATGGCAAACTGCATTACAGGTTCTGTCGGGTTCAAAGTTTGAATCAAAACTTTTCCGCCGCCTTCGGCACGCCCCGCACGACCAGCCGTTTGGCTCAGCAGCTGGAACAGTTTTTCGGTCGAGCGAAAATCAGGAATTCCAAGTCCAGAATCAGCACCAACAATCCCGACAAGCTTGACGCCCGGGAAATCGTGCCCCTTGGCGACCATCTGCGTTCCGAGCAATATATTGTATTCGCGATTGCGGAACGAATTCAGAATTTTTTCGACAGCGCCCACGTTCTGCGTCGTATCACGATCCATGCGGATGACCTTTGCATCGGCCACCCATTCCTGGATTTCTTCTTCTAGCTTTTCAATGGCGCCACCGACAAATTCATACGTTTCGGCACCGCACGATGAACACGGCGTATTCACTGGATACAGCGCGGCACAGTAATGGCACATCAATGCATTGTACTGTTTATGGTACACAAGCGGAATATGGCAGTGCTTGCAATAAAGCGTTTCACCACATTTAGAACAAACTCTTATCTTAGAGTATCCGCGACGATTCATGAGGATAATCGCCTGGTTTCCGCCGGCAATGCAATCCGAAAGCGCATCGCGCAAATCAGGTGACATCAGTACACCCTTCTGCTGGCGCACCTTGCCCATATCGATAATGTGGACATCCGGAAGCGGAGCCGATGTCGCACGGTTCTTTAGCGTCAAAAGCTTGAGGTGTCCTTCCCTTGCGTTGCGAAATGTTTCAAGGCAAGGCGTTGCACTGCCAAGCACGACAAGCGCGCCGTGCTTCTGCGCCAAATGGAAAGCCAAGTCCCGCGTGTGGTAACGTGGAGCCGGATCCTGCTGCTTGAATGAGGAATCATGTTCTTCATCCAGAATCACAACATCAAATTCAAACGGCGAAAGAATTGCACTACGGGTGCCCAGCACAACTTTTGCAGACCCGTCAAGAATCGAAAGATACCCAGCCCTCTTTTGCGGAGCCGACAAAGCCGAATGCAGCACGACTACGGGAACCTTCAAAAAGTCTTCGAACCTCGATGCCGTCTGTGGAGTAAGACCAATTTCGGGAACAAGGATCAGCACGCGCTTATGGCGTTTTAAGGCCTCGCGCACTAATTCCTGATAAACTCTCGTTTTTCCACTTCCAGTCACGCCATGCAGGAGCGTTCCACGAAAACCATCCTTATCCAGATCTTGAACAAGACTGGCTAGTGCAGTCTCTTGTTCGTCTGTCAAGGGCGGCATCTCCGGACATGCGCCATTTTCGAGCAAATCTGACGAGGACTCCCCGTCCGGGCTTGCATTTTTTTCGGCAAACAGGGCATCGAGGAACTTGTCAAAATCGGCAGGCCAAAAGACATTCAACGTACGCATCGGCGTCGAGATGTAATACTTGGCTACCCATTCCAGCGATTCCATATAACGTTCGGAAAAGACGTAACCGGACTCGTGCGGATACGCACAGCGGACATCAAACGAAGGCTTTTCGCTATGGACCCGGCTCACCAGGGCAAGCGTGGGCTTACGGTTGGCAAGCTGGACCCAAACGACACTCCCGCGAACGACTGTCACGCCATCCGGCACACCGTATGTAAAAACCGATGGAGCCAAAGGTATATAAACTTCGCAAAAACGTGCGAGAAGCGCCGAATTACAGCGTTCCCTTACAATTTCTGGAGCCTTTGTCCTTGGAATTCTTTTAGCCACGGGGGCAAAGATAGTTATTGTATGTAAATAGGCGTAAAATCGAGACGTTTTTTTTACTATAACTTTTTTTTTAGTTAGATTATGCTATACGGAGCCGTGAAGTTCCGCCTACCTTTGGAGATATTATGAGCTTTTTTGACGCATTTAAACCGAAATGGCAAAATTCCAACCCTGCCAAGCGTATCGACGCCATTAATGAGTTGGATGAACTCAGTAGTCAAGATATTGTCGAACGAGTAGCCCTTTCCGATGATAATGTTGAAGTTCGAATGGCTGCAATTAAGAAACTTGCAATTATTAAGACACTTCAAGATATTTCTACGAAAGACAGTGACTCCGGCGTGCGCCGTCTGGCCGAAGCAAGAGCCTTTGAAGAAATCGTCAAAAAGCTGAAAAACTTTAACGATTCGAACTTGAGCGAAGAAGTCCGTGGTTACATCAACACCATCAAGGACACCCGCTATGTCGAAGACGTCCTCAAGGCTACAAACAACATAAATCTCAAAAAGGAACTGGTCAAGCAGTCCAGCAAGCAGTCCCTGCTCGCTCAGATCGCATGCCGTGATTCCAGCGAAGAAATCGCTCTGGATGCCGCAGAACGCGTCACCTCGGAATCGTTGCAGGCCGACCTTGTCAAGAACTCCAAGCACGTTTCTGTCCGCAAGAAGATTTCGGACAAGATCCGCGCCAAGAAGGAAGCCGAAGATAACGGCAAGAAGGCAGCCGAACTCTTGCAGAGCAAGCGCGAAGCCCTGATCAAGCAGGCCCACTTCCTCGCCGCCCAGAAGGACGCATTTGCCACCAAGCCGCAGTTCGAAGCCCTGATGAAGGAAGCTCAAGCTCTTGGTATGGGCGATTCTACTGCAACGCTCAATGAAATTTACGATAGCTTCAACAAGTTCTACGAAGAAGCCAACGCCGCCAAGGTTGCCGCAGAAAATGCCGAAGCCGAAAAGCAGGCTAAGGTCCAGCATCTGACAGAAACGCTCGCTGAACTCGAAGCTATGCTCGAAGCCAAAACGACCGAAGAAAACGCCGAACGCGTGAACGCGATCGTCGAAGAATGGACTGCCAACAAGTCCATTATGGACGCCGCAGCAATCAAGCGTTTCAACAACGCCTACTTCAAGTCTCAGGAAGCAAAGAAGATCGTGATTCCGACAGCCGAATCGGACGCCTCCGGCGAAGAAGAAAAGGCCATCCGTCAGAGCCTTCTCGAACGCCTCCAGGCCCTCTCCGAAACGGAAATCGACGAAAATACGGGCAAGCACCTGCACGCCATTGTCCGTGAATGGGAAAAGCTCGTACTCCTCGAAGGCGACGATCCGATTCTCCAGGCTTACAACGCTCTCCGCACCAAGCTGAGCGAATTGATCTCGACTTACAACGAAAAGGCACAGAAGGTCATCGAAGAAAATTCGAAGAAGCTCCGTACCCTCATCGAACGCATCCAGAACATCGACGAAAACCAGGAATTCCGCGAAATCCACAAGATCCTCCGTGACACATACCAGGAATGGAAGGAAATCGTTGGCGAACAGAAGTTCAAGTACCACGATCTCTGGCAGGAATACAAGATTGCCACTTCCCGCTTCCAGGAAATGCAGCAGTGGGAAAACTGGCACAACGAAAAGGACCGCGACACCATCATCGAAGAAATGGACGCCCTTTCCAAGGAAACGCCGAGTCAGGATGTTTTGGCCAAGTTCCGCGAACTCTGCGGCAAGTGGCGTGAAATCGGTCCGATTTCTGCAGCCAAGTTCCAGGACTACCGCGACCGCTTCCAGGCTCTCGTAGACAAGGTCAAGGAAAATTGCGCTCCGTTCATCGAAGAACAGAACGCCGAACGCCAGAAGAACCTCGCCGACAAGGAAGCCCTCTGCCAGAAGGTCGAAGACCTCGTCGCCAACGCTGAAATTTTCTGGAAGGACAAGTTCAAGGCCGTTCAGGAAATCCAGGAAAACTGGAAGAACATCGGCATGGTCCCGAAAGAAGCTTTTGCAGCACTCAACAAGCGCTTCAAGGACGCAGTGAACGCCTTCTATGCCCAACACAAAGAAAACGTGAAGCACGAAGACGAAAGCCGCGAAGCCAACTACGAAAAGAAGGTAGCCCTCTGCATCGAAGCCGAAGCCATCAAGGATTCGACCGACTGGAACGCCACCTCCAACAAGCTCAAGCAGTTGCAGGACGCCTGGAAGGCCACAGGCCCGGTTCCGAAGAGCAAGTCCGACGAAATCTGGACCCGCTTCCGTACCGCCTGCGATTCCTTCTTCGAAAAGAAGCGCAACCACTTTGAAGAAATGGATGCCGCCAAGCAAAAGAACCTCGAACAGAAGCAGGCCCTCTGCGAAAAGCTCGAAGCTCTCGACCTGACCAACATCACTCCGGAAGTCACCGAAGCTTACAAGGCCATCGAAGCCGAATGGAAGACGATCGGTATGGTTCCAAAAGAAGCCGTCGAATCCATCAACGACCGCTTTAACGCAATCGTCAACAAGATTGTCGCAAAAATGGCCGAAACGGATCCGGAACTCCAGGAAAAGATTGCTGAAATCAAGAAGAAGAAGCAGGACTCCATCGAAAAGGTCCGTCAGTTCGCCGAAAGCGCAGGCTCCAACCAGCTTGCCGACGCCGTCCGTGACATCCAGAAAGAATGGGTCACGCTCGGTTCTTGCGGTAACGACGACGCTGAACTCCAGAAGGCTTTCCGCGAAGCCTGTGACGACTTCTTCACACGCCGCCGCGACCAGCTCGACATTCAGGAACAAGCCCGTCAGAACAACTTGCAGAAGAAGCTCCTCCTCTGCGAACAGGCCGAAGACTTGCTCACCGACCTGAACGAACAGACGGTTGTCGCCTCGATGAACAAGGTCAAGCATTTCCGCCGCCTCTGGAAGGAAGTCGGTGCCGTTCCTCGCGAACACTCCGAAAAGATCTGGAAGCGCTTCAATACGGCTTGTGACCAGGTGTTTGCCTTCGGTCGCAAGGACGAAAAGAAGGAAGAAGCTCCGGCTGCAACGACCGAAGCATAAGCGAAAAACTTTTAAGCAAAAAGAGGATGGCAGAAAAGCCATCCTTTTTCTATTTTTGGGGTCATGAAATTTCCTCCTTGGACAAGTGTAAGCGAAGCCGCCCGCCTCCTCAAAGAAGGCGAAGTCGTCGCCATCCCGACAGAAACAGTTTACGGCCTCGCCGGTAATGCATTCGAACCCAAAGCTCTCGCCAAGATTTTCGCTGCCAAGGAACGCCCCACGTTCGATCCGCTGATCGTCCACATTGCGGATATCGCCCAGCTGACCGACATTGCCAAGGATATTCCCGACAGCGCCTACAGACTCGCCGAAGCCTATTGGCCGGGCCCGATGACCATCATCCTCCCCAAGAAGGACTGCATCCCCGACCTTTGCACAAGCGCCCTCCCCTCCGTGGCCGTGCGCTTCCCGAGCCATCCGATCGCACAGGCAATCATCAAGGAATCAGGACTCCCGCTCGCCGCCCCGAGCGCAAACCTCTTTAAGCACGTGAGCCCCACGACGGCAGAACACGTTGCCGCCCAGCTCGCCGACCGCATCGCAGGCATTGTCGATGGCGGTCCATGCTCCGTAGGCGTCGAGAGTTCCATCATCTCGCTCGTCGGCGAACCGACCGTCATGCGTCCG
The DNA here is from genome assembly GCA_902779055.1 of Fibrobacter succinogenes. Lineage (GTDB taxonomy): Bacteria > Fibrobacterota > Fibrobacteria > Fibrobacterales > Fibrobacteraceae > Fibrobacter > Fibrobacter succinogenes_K. The sequence continues at coordinate 51,703 of CACZAD010000016.1, forward strand.
GGCGCCATCACGCCCGAGATGTTCAAGGCAGTCCTCGGTGAAGTAAAGATCAAGGAATCCACATCCAAGCCGGGCCAGCCGATGCTCGCCCCCGGCCAGTGCGACACGCATTACCGCCCGCAAGTCCCGCTTTACTACGGCGAAGTTCCGGCCGGTTACACGCTCCCGGAGCATACAGTACGCATCGCATTTGGCACTCAGGCAGGCCCCATTCCGGCCACAGTAAACTTGTCTGCAACAGGCGATATGGTCGAAGCGACTTCCAAGCTTTATGCCTTCATGCACGACCTCGACAAGCCCGAATACGACTTGATTCTCGTGGACCCGATCCCGAACACAGGTGTCGGCATGGCACTCAACGACCGCCTAAAACGCGCAAGCATTAAGAATTTATAGCTATGAGGTCGGCACTTCGTGCCTCTGGGTTATGGGGCATGAGGTTATTGTAATTGGAAACGATCAAATAGGGAACAGCGGATAATTTTCCTTGGTATAGGCGCGCGTAAAGGCGTTAAAGTGCCACCATTCGCTAGGGAGCATCACCCACCCCGCACGCTTCATAATATTGCGTAGCAAGTTGCGGTTATCGATTTGCGTTTGCGTCAGGCGCCCCGTCTGCAAAGCATCAGCCTCGCCCACAATGCCCGCACAACGTTCAAACGAATCAAAATCTGCGCCCATATCGACCATCACGCCTGCACTATCAGCAAGCCCTAAATCCAGAGCCAAGCCATAATTATGGAGTCCACCCGTTTTTCCGGAAGAGACAAAACTGCTATAAGGCGTTCCGGCGACAGAACTTTTCAAAACAGCTTGCGCATACATCGGACGAGCGGCATCAAAAATCACAAGCGAATATCCCGGCAATTCCTTGGCGATAATCGAGAGCGCACGCTTCAGCTTTGGCAGACCGTCCTTATGGATAAAGGCGCGCTGGATACCGCAGTACATATCGTGACCGGTCACGTTGTTAAACGAGGCATAACGCAAGTCCATACGGAGCCCGCGCAAATGCGTTATTTCAACTAAATTAGAATCGTGACTTGCGTAATCAATCCATTTTTTAGCAGAAGTGCAAAAGCGTAAAGGCTTCTCCGGCTTCGGCGGCACAAACAAAGAGTCTGTCGTATGAGCAAACAAGAAAGTTGCAAAAAACGCAATTACCAAAAGAACAGATTGCTTCCGCCACGCTCTGCTCGCGGCAGGCTCTACTTTCATTCCTAGCAATGACAACTTGCGCAACTTCCTACTGTCTACTTTCTACCGTCTACTAATTATATTCCCAACTGAACTTCTACACCGAACTGGAACCAGAGTCCCATGCCCTTTGCAATAAACGGCACCAGGTCATAGCCATTGGCAGTGTTCTTGTCATTATCACGAGCCACCCAAGAACGTTCACGTGCATTCTCGGAACCAAGGAACTTGAGAGCGCCCACATCCAGCTTCGAGAAGATGTTATCTACTTCGAGATAGAATCGAGCATGCCTGAAGAAGAACTTCGACTTCGTCAAATCCAAATTCACGCGGATGTCAGTCCTATACAGATCCGTAAACATATTGTAGTCCTTAAGTTCGCGAGTTCCGCTAGCCCCATTAGAAGAAGGCTTGATGGAATAGTAATAAAGCGGTCTATGCCATGCAGCATGATGCGTCAAGATGACAGACACGATGGAATCCTTACGCGGATAGAATCTAAAGTGCGACACGACATCCAAGCGGGAGTTCGCTTCCCACGGCAAGGACTTTCCGCCTTCCAGTTCATATTCGCCATACACGGAACTTGCATTCATCGCCATAGAGAAGTGGTGCGACGTTTTCCATTCTAGCGATCCCGTAGCACCAGAAACCCAAGCATTGTTCACCGGAGTCACGTCCTCGTAATGGGCAAAAGCCTTCGGCATCGGGAGCAGCGGATCGAAGTAGAAACGTCCAAAGCCAGCCACCTGGGCCACAAAGTATTTAGAACGGTAACCCACACCCACCTTGAGGGAAGCACCCGATTCCAGGCGACCGGTCATATCGGACTTGTCCATATAATGCTTCCAGTCAGCGCGGTAAGCGGCATTCGTAAAGAGTCTCCAGTAAGCCGTATCGCTCTTGGACAAGTTGTGTTCCATATCGAACGAAACCGTCGGCAAAGCCTTGTGGTCCGAGATATCAGCCACAGCACCCACAGAAAGCATTTCTTCAGAAAATTCATTCTTCCAATCCAAAGTGGCAGCGCCCGACAAAATACCCGTCTGGTAATCGCTGGCTTCCAGTCCACCAGGAATCGGGAACTTGCGTTCTACAAAATGATGTTCGTAAAGGATGGCTCCACGCAGGTCCGCACCGAAAATATCCGCATTGAAGTTCTTGTCTGCACCGGCACTGAGAGTCGTATGCGTCTGCTCGTAACCGTCAATGAACGTTCTCGCCATTTCGTCCGCAAGTTTTCCAGAACGGAAGCCCGTCGTGTCGCGCAACGTATCGCTCAAGCTTTCACGGACAAGCCCCGCATGGAAGCTGGTTCCGAACTTCGAAGCGTATTCGGCACCGATGACCAAGTAGCTTTGGCTTCCCTGAAGGATATCCACGGAGTTCACACTGCCATAAGTCGTCGAAGTGTCCTGACTAATCTTGTATTCGTCAGAACTGAACAAAGTGCGCAAAGCCCAAGTCGCATTGCCGAGCGAATCCGAGCCGTTCAACTGAGCATAGATGTCGTAAGCCGAGAGTTCAAACGGATCCGAAGACTCCACCTTTTCGTTGTCGGCATTCTTGTCATCACGCTTGCGGAATTCAGTAAAGAACTTTTCGCCCAAGTTCTTAAGCATAAAATCGTCAAGGCGGCGGAACGCAAAGCGGAAGCTATCCCAAATAAAAAATGGAGCATCAAGCACGACTTCCTGGAGCGTAAGTCCCGCAGAACCTCTCAAGCCCCATTCGCCACTCGTCTGTTCAGGAATATACTGGATCGAAGTAGCAAGTCCCTGCCCAAGCGGTCCCTGGCCATAGTGGTCGTGGACTTCGATACCGCTCAACGTATGCGGGTTCACGATGGACAAGTTTCCCGGGAATCCGACATCCAGATGACGCATGTTCGGAATGCGGAGGCGGCCCAGATGATAAGCCACATCGCTTGCACGGGAACCATCGTAATAAAGCGCACTACTAAAATCTTTCTGCCCAGAAACACCGGGCATCTGGCTCAAGTGTTCCGTGAGGTCAAATCGCATGCCCGCCGCATCTTCAAGCTTTTCCAGGTGAACGGTGCGTTCCACTTCCCATTTGACAGGTTCGCCACCGCCAACAATCGTACTCGCACCAAGGTTCGTCACGTTCGTACTGAGCGTAATCACCATATCCAACAAGTCCGCATAATCCTGCAACTCGACAAAGACGCTGTCAAAGCCCTCTTTCTTGAACACGAGCGTAGCGTTCTTGGAATCGACCGAAAGCTCAAAACGGCCTCGGGAATCCGTCTCCCCGATGCGCTTGCCGGACATATAAGCAACCTGTACATCCTTGACGGGCAAATCCGAATCCGCTTCAAGGACAACACCGATAATCGTAGTCGGAGAAGCAGCGATAGCCCCTACGACAAGAAATAAGACAAAACAGAAAATTAGGCGAAACTTCATATTCTCAAAATATATAATTTATGCAAGGAAAATTTGGAACGAGCCCCATTTAGCCCGTATTATAAAGGACATCTCCACACCAAAGGTGCCGCATGCTTAAAGTCTACTTAATCCAGTTCGACAGCCAAAAGGGATTCAAGTCCGAAAACCTTGCCAGGGCAAGGGAAATGATCCTTGACGCACACCCAGGCAAAGGGAGCCTGATCCTTTTACCCGAAATGTTTGCCACGGGCTACCTCCCCGCAAGCCTAGCCGAAGCAGCCGAAGACTTTTCCTCAAACGCTTCCGGCGAAACCGCAAAAATGCTCTCTGAACTTGCCGAGGCCACGAACTGCACCATCATGGGAGCAGGCATCACACGCGCCACGGACGGATTTTTCAACCATGTAAGCGTCTACACCCCAGGAGAATCAACGGAAGCCTGTGGCTACAACAAGATGAACCTGTTCTTCCCCGAGAAAGAAAGCTTTAAGGCTGGCGGTAAAATTAATTTATTTACAACAAACCACTGGCGTATTGCATCGTTCATCTGCTACGACCTGCGCTTCCCCGAAATTTTCCGCGAAGCAACCAAGCTAGGCGCAAACCTCATCACCATCCAGGCGGCGTGGCCCGCCAAACGAAGAGCCCACTGGGAAACGCTGCTCAAGGCCCGTGCCATCGAAAACCAGGTCTACATCGCAGCCGTCAACGGTGTCACCGTAGACAAGAACCATCCAAAACCGCTAGCCGGAACATCGCTCATCATCTCCCCCAATGGCGAAGTGATCGCCGAAGGTCCTGCCACCGAAGAAGCAGTCCTCTCGGCCAAACTCGACTTGCAGGCCGAAAAGGAATACCGGAAGTCCTTCCCCGTCCTCGACGGAATCGTCCCTACGGATCTTATTTAGTCCGAATGGAGCCAAAACCACCCGTTCTAGAGCCCCAAACGAGCCAGTCAGTGTTCTAATTCGTTGAACATCAATGTGTTACGGAACACATTTTTCAATTTTTTCTATCTTTTTTGCGGTTTTGAACGCTTTTTTACCACGGAATAATTACTTTTTTATTACGTCAAGTAAAAAAGAAGGTGTTTATGGCGACAACAAATAAAATCGACTACGCAAAGGCGCTTATCAAAGCAGGCCTTACCCGTGAACTGATTATAAAAATCACATCTATTTCGGAATACGAATACACGCTCTTGCAGCGCGAAATCGCTTCCGCTTAAAACGGATTCTACTTGCAACTGATTCTGGACATTCCACCGCAAAAAGCAACAAACGACACAAGGCGCATGGCAGCCGTCATTGCCTGCTACAAGGATGGTAGCCTCCTGCTCGACGCAAGGGACAACCTCAAGCCGGCAAGATTTACAATGCACCCAGGTGACAACTTTCCGTGGAGAGAGTTCATCGAAAAACTGCTTGCCGCGTGGCAGCTCTGCGACTATAGCGATGTTCCAGAAGCATTCAGGCCGATCAAGCAGATTCCGGCATTTGTCATTGAGGGGATTTTAAGCGAGCCCATCCCGCAGCAACTCAAGGTTCTTGCCACGTTGCGCGCTCAGGGATATTTTGCACCGCTTGCCGCCCCGCGCAAATAAAGCAAATAAAAAAAGAAAGTGCCCTCTCCTAATCCAAATCGAAGACACTTTCTATTTTTTCCAAGGAGAATCCACCCTTCCATCTCCTAGCATTCTCTATTATATATTTTTTTCTTGAAATAGATTGTTATAAAAAAAATACTTTCTAATCAAAAAATATATATTGTCGTCAAGAGGTGTCCATTTTTTGAGGTTATGAATGAACCTTATTAAATACTTTGGCAAGCAACGATGGTTCATGGGGAAAAACAGGGATGTTTCCCAGATTGAAACATTGGATTCTGCGGAAATCGGCGGAACAAGAGTCCGTCTGATCAAGGTATCATTCAGCGACGGCGAAACCGACACTTACTCCTTCATAGATAACGAAAACGCCCTCGGAAAAATCTTGCAGGATGCGTTTCTCGATGGAGCGCAGCAGTCCATATTCTCTGGCAACAAAGGATATTTTTGGTTCAAGCTAATCACGCCGCTCCCCAAGGCTCCCCTGACAAGCATCAAGCCCATTTCAAAGGAACAGAGCAACTCCGCATTCTACTTGCCCGGAAGATTTTTCTTCAAGCTATACCGCAGGCTCCAGCCAGGCCTCCACCCAGAAGCCGAAATCCTTGAGGCGCTGAACAGGGCCAGCAGCCGTCGCGTTCCAAAGATTTACGCCGTTTGCAAATACAAATCCAAAAGCGGTGAAATTTACACCTGGGGCATTCTCGAAGAACACTTTGCCGATGCGCTGGACGCATGGAGCGAGTTTTGCAAGGACATGAACAGCGATGACGCATTCCAGCTGGGAATGTCTACGGCGCAAATGCACGAAAGCCTTAAAGAACTCGATGGGCCTTACTATATGGATGTCGAACCGCCCTTTAGCAAACTGGAACAGTTGCTCGAAACGACGACAGATACCGAATACGCCCCGCGCATCCGCGAGATGTTGCCGCAACTGCGCACCCGCTACAGCGACTTGATTCGCGAGACGCAGATCAGAAGAGTTTTCAGAAAGCAGCGCATCCACGGAGATTACCACCTGGGTCAAGTGCTTATCACGCAAAGTGCCAACGGCACCAAACATTTCGAGATCATCGACTTCGAAGGCGAACCGACCCGCAGTCTGGATTACCGACGCATGCGGCGCTCCCCTGCCGTTGACGTGGCCGGGATGTTGCGCAGTTTTGCATACGCCGGGGCCGTTTCAAAGACCGATCCGTCCGAAGCCCAGCACAACTTTATCACCGGTTATTCCAAGGTTTCCGGGATTTCGGTTATGGATATCGAAAACGAATCGAAGCCCTACATCTTGGGCAAAGCGGTCTACGAAGCCTGTTACGAACTGGAATTCAGGCCCGACTGGTTCTGGATCCCCGCCAAAGCCTTGCTAGAGTTGTAAATTTTCTATATTTGGCGTCATCATGACACCAGAAGAAATGGAACAGTTACTCCGCAAGGAAGCCGCAGAACTCGTCAAAACCGAGCCGCTTTCTAAGTTGATGCTCGAAGAGCAAATCCTTAACCGCAAGAACTTTGCGGATATGCTTGGAGTAACCCTCGCCTGTCAGCTCGCCGGTGAAGTCATCGATCGCGCAGAACTCGAGAAGATGTTCAGCGTCATGTACGAAAAGTACCCCAACTTGCTCCTCTGCGCCACAAAGGACTTGCACGCAACAGTCCTCCGCGACCCAGCTTGCACGGGTCCTCTCGAACCGTTGCTGTTCTTCAAGGGATTCCAAGGACTGCAAGCCTACCGCGTGGCCCACGTCCTTTATGAAGAAGGTCGCCACTTCCCCGCCAAGATGCTCCAGAGCATCATCAGCCGCAAGTTCGGTATGGACATTCACCCGGCAGCAAAGATTGGCCACGGACTTTTGGTAGACCACGCCACAAATATCGTCATTGGCGAAACCGCAACCGTCGGAAACAACGTGAGCTTTTTGCACGGCGTGACCTTGGGCGGAACCGGTAACGAAATCGGCGACCGTCACCCGAAAATCGGGAACGGCGTGATGCTCGGTGCACATGCCCAGCTGCTCGGCAACATCCACATTGGCGATGGCGCAAAAATTGGCGCTGGCGCCGTGGTGCTTTGCGATGTTCCTGCTCACACGACGTATGCAGGCGTCCCTGCCGTTCAGGTGGGCCACCCGCACGATGACATGCCGAGCTTCAACATGCAGCAAGACTTCACGCGCGACAAGAATTAAACGGAAAAACGGCCAAGGCGAGAATCGCGCAAATGAACAAAGCTGCAAAAATCAAATTCATTGGCGATAAGCTGGACGAGCTCTTTCCGGATCCGCCCATTCCGTTAAACTACACGAACCCATTCACGATGCTTGTCGCGGTGGTTTTGAGCGCCCAATGCACCGACATCCGCGTGAACCAGGTGACCGAAGTTCTCTTTAAGCAAGCCGATACGCCACAAAAAATGCTCAAGCTCGGCGTTGACCGCATTGCCGAAATCATCAAGCCCTGCGGATTCTTTAACACCAAGAGCGTGAACATCTACAACCTTTCTCAAGCGCTTGTTGAAAAATTCAAGGGCGAAGTTCCGCACACGTTCGAAGAACTCGAAAGCCTGCCCGGCGTTGGCCACAAGACGGCAAGCGTCATCATGATCCACATTTTCAAGATTCCGGCCTTCCCTGTCGACACCCACATCCACCGCTTGGCGGAACGCTGGGGTTTAAGTGACGGTTCGAGCGTCGAAAAGACAGAAGCGGATTTAAAAAAGGCTTTCCCCAAGGAAGAATGGGAAAAGCGTCATTTGCAAATCATTTATTTTGGACGTACTTACTGCAAGGCGCGCGGGCATAAAGAAGAAGAATGCCCGATTTGCAGTGTAGTAAATAAACGCTAGTAAATCTAAAAAAGGTGATTCCGGCACTGAGGCCGGAATGACATGCAAGGCGAGAGCAGCAAGAATGAGCGAACTCATTCTTATTGCCGAGCCGCAGAGTCATGTGCTTGCACAATGACAAAGGAGCCGAGTGATGCAGAAACAAGCTTGCATGTTTCTATATCCGAGGCGAACATGTCATGCCTCGAAGAGGAATGACATGCAAGGGAATCAAGCGTGAGTCCACACGTGGACTCTTACCTTCTACGCGATGGTGGCGGAGGAGGGTTATGCGGTCCGTGACGGCGTTCAGCCCTGCGGGAATCACGATTATCGTCATCATCTGAACTCGAGGCTTGAGGGGGCGGAGGCGGCGGAGCTGATGAAACCGACTTTCTCAATCCATTGGACTGAGGCGCAGGAGGAGGTGCCGACGGTCGCCTATCCCATGTAGTATTCGAACGAGACGGCGGGGGCGGTGGCGGATTGTTCAAACGCCCACGCGGAGGAGGATTGCTAAAACGCGGACCCGGTGCAGGTCTGGGCCTTACGCGATGACGCGGAGGCGGTGCATAACGATGCGGATGGCGGTAATGCGGACGGCGGTGAACCCAGTCGTAATAGAACGGATCCCAGCCCCAATAAACGAGCCCCGCTCCAGTCCAGACACCATTCACATATCGTACGCGGAAGCGTCCATCCGAGACAACATAATACACGACACGTGGGTCGTATTCAGGAACGTACACATATTCTTCGCGAACGGGCTGAATCGTAACATTGTCGTCCACTGTTACAGCCACTTTGTCATCACTGTTCAAATAGCCATTCTTGTGAGCCACACGGCGCATTCTCTGCACAGCATCCATCACATCGGCCTTTTGCATATCCACGGCTTCGCCAAGCTGCTTTGTCCAGGTGGCATACTTCGACATTTTACGAAGAACTTCCGGGAACGGGATGAGAGCAATCACCGATTCGTCGTATTCCAATTCGGCGCGTTCAATGGCGCTCGCCAAATCGTCGCCCTTCAAATGACGATTGGCAGTTGCAAAAGCGGACGCACGCGGAATATCCTCGACATACACCGAGGCATCCAAGACATGGACCAAGAGCGGATCCGGATAAAGCGCAATTGTCGCGACCAGCGTATCGAGTTCCGAAGGCGTGTAACGGGACTGCGCATTTGCCATCAGCGGGAACGCAAGCACCAACGCAAGCAAACTGAGTAAATGTTTCATAAGACCTCCTTCTTTAAAGGACCTCTTTTTAATCTACAATTTTTTTACCACAAAAACAAAAGACCCCGGCTGTTAAGCCGAGGACATAAAATCTAATTCGGATTAGAACCGAGCGAGACAAGGCGCGAGACCCCGTAGCGTACTAAGCGTACGTGAGGGGGTGAGCAACGCCGTATCGCGAAGGTTATAATTCGAATTTACTTTGTCGGGTTGAAAGAGTCCTTCAATCCCACCGTTCTGTTGAACACGAGATGACCCGGCTTGGAGTCTTCGCTATCGAGGCAGAAGTAGCCCTGACGCATGAACTGGAAGCGGTCTTCGAGCTTCGCGTCGGCGAGAGCGGGTTCCACCTTGGCCTGCTTCACGACCATAGAGTTCGGGTTCAGGTAATCGTGCCAGTCTTCGCCTTCCGGGACCTGAGCAGGATCTTCGAGCGTGAACAAGTTATCAATGAGGCGTACTTCGGCATCCACAGCGTGTGCTGCAGAAACCCAGTGGATCGTGCCCTTGACCTTGCGACCATCCGGAGATTCGCCACCCTTGCTGAGCGGGTCGTAGACGCAGTGAATCACCTTGACCTTCCCGTCTGCATCCTTTTCGACGCTCTTGCAAGTGACAAAGTAAGCGCCCTTGAGGCGGACTTCGCCTTCCGGCTTCAAGCGGAAGTACTTCTTCGGCGGTTCTTCCATAAAGTCGTCGGCTTCGATGTAGAGTTCACCGCTGAACGGCACCTTGCGGGTTCCTGCGTTCGGGTCATTCGGGTTGTTCTCGACTTCGATCATTTCGACCTTGCCGGCTTCCCAGTTGTCAATCACGAGCTTGACCGGATCAATCACGGCCATCACGCGGTTAGCGGTCTGGTTCAATTCTTCGCGAATGCAGAAGTAAAGGAGGTTCACGTCGACCATAGAGTCGGCCTTGGAAACACCGATGCGGCTGCAGAACTCACGGATGGAGCTCGGGGTAAAGCCACGGCGACGGAAACCGCAAACGGTCGGCATACGCGGGTCGTTCCAGCCAAGCACAGCCTTTGTCTGCACAAGTTCAAGGAGCTTCCTCTTACTCATCATCGTGTACGTGAGGTTCAAGCGGGCAAATTCAATCTGCTGCGGACGGTTCTGCAAACCAAGTTCAATGAGGAACCAATCGTAAAGCGGACGGTGGGCTTCGAACTCGAGCGTGCAGATGGAGTGCGTGATGCCTTCGATCCAGTCGCTAATCGGGTGGGCAAAGTCGTACATCGGGTAGATGCACCACTTGTCGCCAGTGCGATGGTGCGTGCAATGCTTGATGCGGTAGATGACCGGGTCACGCATGTTCATGTTCGGGCTAGCGAGGTCGACCTTGGCACGGAGGCACTTTTCACCGTCGGCGTACTTGCCATCGCGCATTTCGTGGAAGAGCTTCATATTCTCTTCGACGCTGCGGTCGCGGTAGGGGCTCGGGCGGGAAGGCTTGCCGGCATCGTTGCCGCGGTATTCCTGCATTTCGTCGCGAGTCAAATCTTCGACATAAGCCTTGCCCATTTCAATCATCTTTTCGGCAAAGGCGTAAATCTGGTCGTAGTAGTCGCTTGCGAAAAATTCTTCTTTCCATTCAAAGCCGAGCCACTTCACGTCTTCGCGGATGGAATCGACGTATTCCACATCTTCCTTGGTCGGGTTCGTGTCGTCGAAGCGGAGGTTCGTAAAGCCGCCGAACTTCTTGGCGGTACCGAAGTTCAAGCAGATGGACTTGGCATGGCCAATGTGAATGTAACCGTTCGGTTCGGGCGGGAAACGCGTCAGCACGTGATCGCGCTTGCCGGTCTGGAGGTCGTTAACGATAATGTCCTGAATAAAATTCGAAGATTCGGGGATTTCCATAACAGGGTCCTTTTAAAATTTTACAGCCGAAATATAGGAATTTCTAACTTTCTCACCCGAGATGGCAAATATTGGATATAGTTTTTTACTGGTTCTGGCGGCATTCCTTTGGGGATCCACCTTTGTCGCACAAATCGAAGGCAACGACATCGGTCCGTTCGCGTTCGTGTGCATGCGAAATTTCATCGCCACGGGAGTCCTCTTCGGGCTTGCGAAAATATTGGACAAATTCAACAAAAGTCCTAGACGCCCCAAGAACAAGGAAGACAGTCGCAAGCTCTGGAAAGCTGGCCTTTTCTGCGGGCTTACGCTTTTCTTTGCGATGAACTTGCAACAGACCGGGCTTTACCTGGGCTGTTCCGCCGGCAAAGCGGGATTCCTCACCACCTGTTACATCATTTTCGTCCCAATTCTGAGCCTGTTTTTCGGCAAGAAGATTTCTACTAAAATTTGGCTTTGCGTCGCCATCACAGTCGTTGGGCTTTACCTGCTCTGCATCAAGGGCGATTTTTCGATTGAGGTTTCTGACACCGTTTTGCTTCTGTGCGCACTCGCTTTTGCGGCACACATTCTCGTCGTCGGGAAATACGGCCCACATATGGACAATGTAAGACTTTCGGCAATACAGTTTCTCGTGGTGGCGACACTTTCCATTTTCCCGATGTTTTTCGTGGACCTGAAAGGAAGTTTCGCAGGTTTCGGCACGATTATTGAAGTCTATTCGCATTTCAAGCCGTGGATCCCGCTGTTGTATGCGGCCATCCTTTCGAGCTGCGTGGCATTCACTTTGCAGATTATCGCCCAAAATAAAATCAGGCCCACCCTAGCATCGCTATTGATGAGCCTTGAATCAGTATTTTCTGTAATTTCTGGATGGGCCGTTCTTGGGGAACGATTCTCGCTTCAGGAAGGTATCGGCTGCGTACTAATGTTCACCGCCGTCATCCTTGCGCAAGTCAATATAAAACGCAAAGGAGATTCCCGATTATCCCCGTCATCCCCGTCAAGCGAGGACAGGCGCGAGGACAGGCATCGGGAATGACAAATTATTCACCATCCTTCTTGGCGCGCTTTTTAATCATCACAAGCGTACCGAAGGTCAGTACGAATCCGAACAACAGCGAAAGTACGGCGCTACGGGTTAAGCCCGCGACAATGTAAGTCACAAATGAAATCGCAGCCACAACCAGTACGTACGGGATTTGCGTATTGACGTGGTTCACGTGGTTGCATTCCGCACCGGCACTTGCCATAATCGTCGTATCCGAAATCGGAGAGCTGTGGTCACCGCAAACGGCACCCGCCATACAAGCAGAAATCGAGATGACCATAAGGCTGTAATCCACACCGCCAAACGCCGCCACGACAATCGGGATGAGGATGCCGAACGTGCCCCAGGAAGTTCCCGTTGCAAAAGCGAGGAGTGCTGCAATCACAAAGATAATCGCCGGCATGAAGTTCATAAATCCAGAAGCTCCGCCCTTCACAAGGCCAGCCACAAATTCCTTTGCGCCAAGCGCATCCGTCGTGCCCTTGAGCGTCCATGCCAAAGCCAAAATCAAAATGGCAGGAACCATCGCCTTGAATCCATCCGGCAAGCAAGCCATGCTATGGCTGAAGCGCAACACACGACGGAACATGTAAAAGCAAACGGTAAAGATGAACGCGCCAAACGAACCAATCGCAAGGCCAACAGAAGCATCGCACGATGCAAACGCATCGACAAAGCCCTTCGCCGCATCGCCTGATGCAAAGAATCCACCGGTATAAACCATACCAAGTACGCAGAAGACAATCAAAGAAGCAATCGGCATGACAAGATCCAGGACGCCGCCTTTCGTCGATGTAAAGTTCAGGTCTTCCAAATTTCCGCCAACAGCGTTTGTATGCATTTCATACTTTTTCATCGGGCCGATATTTACATTCCAGATGACAACCAGGAACAACGTAAGAATCGTCAACAACGCATAAAAATTAAACGGAATCGCCTTGACAAAAAGCGTGAGGCCATCCTCGCCTTCCACAAATCCCGAAACCGCAGCTGCCCAGGAGCTGATAGGCGCAATGATGCAAATCGGAGCTGCCGTAGAATCGATCAAGTACGCAAGCTTTTCATGACTCACCTTGAAACGGTCCGTCACCGGACGCATCACGCTACCGACCGTAAGGCAGTTGAAATAGTCGTCAATAAAAATCAGGACACCCAAGCAAATCGTCGCAATTTGCGCACCGATTTTCGACTTGATATGCTTTTTAGCCCAGTTGCCAAAAGCCGCCGAGCCCCCAGCCCTGTTCATAAGCGCAACCATTGCACCCAACATAACAAGGAACACAAGAATGCCCACATTATAAGGGTCTGCAACTTTTGCAATCAAGCCGTTCTTGAACACGGCATCGAAAAAGCCTGAGCCACTCCCCTGACAAAGAAGAAGTCCACCGACAATGACGCCTAAAAAAAGCGACGAGTAAACTTCTTTACTCACAAGGGCCAAAACAATCGCAACGAGAGCCGGTACGAGTGCCCAGAAGGTTCCATAAGCCATAACAGTATTTGCGGCCTGTTCCATAAATTACTTTTCCTCAGGTTTTAAGGATTTGAGCGGATTTTTAATTCCTGCATTTTCCAATTTTTGCAGGACTTCAATAGCGTAATCAATCGCATCCAAGGAATGCGAACTTGCATACATTCTCAGGTCAGAAAGCGCATAAATAGCCCTCTGGTTGTTCATTTCTTTTTCCGACATGATTTCTCCTTTGCACTTTTCAAAAAATACCTAAAAAATCTAATTATTACACGAAAATAAAATGGCTTTGTCCATTAAAATTGACCTTCTAGAAAATACTGGATCCCGTCAGTCGCTGCGCGCCCTCCAGGATGACGCAATCCATCCTACCGCCTACTAACCACTAATCACTAATCACTAACCACTTCCTACTGTCTACCGCCTACTTCCTACTTAATTATCTATATTATAACCGGGGTGCCTGCACTTAATACGCGGGCTGAGATTATACCCCTTGAACTTGGTTCGTAATTGAACAAAAGGAACGAATATGTCTGAATCCAACGGCTTTTTCAAGCCTTTTCCGCAGTCTCGCAAGATTTATGTCCCCGGCAAGATTTTCCCGGATTTGAAAGTCGCCATGCGCGAAATTTCGCTCGACGACCCGAAATGCCCTGTGCTCCCTGTTTACGATACGAGTGGCGCTTATGGCGACCCCGACAAGACTATTGATGTAAAGAAAGGACTTGAACGCATTCGTGAACCGTGGATCCGCGAACGCCTGGAAAAAGACGGCGCCCACAAGACTCAGATGCAGTACGCCCGCGAAGGCGTCATCACTCGCGAAATGGAATATGTTGCCATCCGCGAAAACCAGAAGATGGACGAAATTTTTGGCAGCAACGGTGACGCCATCACGCCGGAATTCGTGCGCAAGGAACTCGCCGAAGGCCGCGCCATCATCCCTGCCAACGTGAACCACCCGGAATGCGAACCGATGATTATCGGCCGTAATTTCCTCACAAAGATCAACTCCAACATCGGCAACTCCTCTGTCGCCTCTTCCATCGAACAGGAAGTCGAAAAGATGGTCTGGTCCGTGCGCTGGGGTGCCGATACGGTGATGGACCTCTCGACCGGCAAGGACATTCACGAAACGCGCGAATGGATTTTGCGCAACAGCCCGGTACCTATAGGAACCGTGCCGATGTACCAGGCACTTGAAAAGGTGAACGGCATTGCCGACGACCTCACGTGGGAAGTGTTCCGCGATACGCTTATTGAACAGGCCGAACAGGGCGTTGACTACTTTACGATCCACGCAGGCCTTTTGCTCAAGTACATTCCGTTTGCACTCGAACGCACGACGGGCATCGTAAGCCGTGGCGGTTCTATCATCGCCCGCTGGTGCATGGTCCATAAGCAAGAGAACTTCCTTTACACGCACTTCGACGAAATCTGCGACATTCTCGCGAAGTACGACGTTTGCGTTTCTTTGGGCGATGGACTCCGTCCGGGTTCCATTGCAGACGCCAACGACATGGCACAGTTCTCCGAACTTGATACGCTCGGCGAACTCACCGAAATTGCCTGGAAGAAGGGCGTTCAGGTCATCATTGAAGGTCCGGGTCACGTGCCGATGCACAAGATTCGCGAAAACATGGACCGTCAGATTGAAATGTGCCATAACGCACCGTTCTACACACTTGGCCCTCTCACCACGGATATCGCTCCGGGTTACGACCACATCACGTCTGCCATCGGTGCCGCCATGATTGGTTGGTTCGGTACCGCCATGCTCTGCTACGTGACGCCGAAGGAACACTTGGGCCTCCCGGACAAGAACGATGTTCGTGAAGGCGTGGTGACGTACAAGCTCGCAGCCCATGCAGCAGACCTTGCCAAGGGCCACTTTGCCGCACACTTCCGCGATGACGCACTTTCGCGCGCCCGTTTCAGCTTCCGCTGGAACGACCAGTTCGCACTTTCGCTCGATCCGGAACGCGCCGTAGAATTCCACGACGAAACGCTCCCGGGCAATAGCGCAAAGTCCTCGCACTTCTGCTCGATGTGCGGTCCGAAGTTCTGCTCGATGCGCATTTCTAAAGACATTCAGGAATACGTAAAGACCGGCAAGCTCGATCCGAACAGCGACCCGCTGAAGTAACCGTTCAAAAATCAGTTCCCATCAGAATCCTATCTGGAGGTGTCCATGGAAAACGGAAAGAAAATTCTGAATGAGTTTTTAAAGGCAAAATTTGCTGACTTGAATGAACTCAAAAAAGCTTTGTTCAAAGCGGGTGTTGCCGCATTGGACGAAGGCTGGACTTTCATGGATGCCACGTTCCAGCTGGGCGGAAAGGCTAGAGACGAAGGTCTCTCGCCCGATGATGTGGAAACGATTTTGCGCAACGCATTTTCCGAAGAAAAACGCCGCACCGAACGCGAAGAAGAACAAAAGAAAGCCGCACAGGCACAGCCCCAACAGGCCCCGGCACAGCAAGCACAACCCGCTGTGGTGCCCGGCGTGCAGGCGATGACCCCCAATATGGGTCCCACAGTCATCTCGCCCATTTCGGCAACGATGATGCAGCAGATGATTGCTCTCGGTCTCGACAACCAATCTCTTGAGCTGTTGCAGAACTTCAAGATCGATCCGGAAGCGCTATCCATTCCGTGGCCGACGCCCGATTGGCGCAAGGACTTTGCCAAGCTTCTAGCCGCAACCTTCAAGCCCGATGAAACAGTCGAATTCAAGATTTCGAACACGCCGAACAGTTCCCGTGAACTTGTCAAGAACATCGTCGGTCAGGACGAAGCGCTGAAGAAGATTATGAAGCAGCTCGACAGCCCGGACGGAGCGCTTTTGACCATCAACGCAGTCAAGGGTGGTGCGGACACCTCCGACGAAAGCTTCCATTATCGTTATGTTGTCGTAGACAATCCCAAGATGACGCTTGCGAAGCAGCTCGCCTACTACAAGGCGCTGAACCTCCCCTGCGCAGCGCTTATCAACACGGGCGCAAACTCCGTGCAGGCCTGGATCAAAATCGAAGCTAGCGACCTCGAAGAGTATAACGAACGAGTTGACTTCTTGTTCCAGACGCTCGACTCCCAGGGATTCAAGGTCGATGACGGCAACCGCAATCCGAACCAGATGGTTCGTATGCCAGGCGTACTCCGCAACGGCAAGCAGCAGTATCTTATCGCCTTGGAACAAGGCGCCAAGAACTTTACCGAATGGCGCGAATGGGCCGAATACTCGCTTGACGGAAAACCGCTCATCGAGCTTGCCAGCGATACCGAAGAAGCTCCGAAAAAAGACGCGACCATTATCGAGAACGTACTGCGTGCCGGTGAATTTTTCTTGTTCACGGCTCCCGCCAAAAGCGGAAAGTCGCTTGCGCTTATGGACATGGCCCTTTCGATTTGCCACGGCGAAGACTGGTTTGGCAATACGACGAACGCAAACGACGTCCTGTTCATCAATATGGAACTCACCAAGTCCGTGTTCCTCAACCGTCTCTTTTTGCTCGGTTCCAAGCGAAAACTCGAAGCCAACACTCCCAAGTTCGGCTTTTTGAACCTCCGCGGAACAGCGCTCTCGCCGCTCGAAATCGCACAGCTCATCGCAAAGCGCATCCAGGGAGCCAAAAAGCTCGAAAACCACGATTACAAGGTCGTCGTGATCGATCCGATTTCGGCAGTGCTTCACAACCCCAAGTCCGCAAGGCTCAGCGGCTCGCCGCACCAGCTTTTGATGCAGATGGTCGATACGATTATCGCCCTCACGGGTTGTGCGGTCGTCACGTCGATGAACATCAACGAGTACCCCTACCTCGAAGCGCGCGCCGATAGCGTCATGTCGCTCTCGCCGCTCGAAGGTAGCCTCAATATGTACCAGATCAACGGTTCATTCCGCGAATTTCCGAAGACTCTCGCCAAGGAATGCTCCTGGATTTATCCTAGATTTATAGTTTAAACATTCAACACGATTTTAAAGATGTACAAAAAACAGAACAATCGTTTTTCAGGCCGTACCGCAAGCAACACCATGGGCAACAGGATCGGCAAGCCCCTCACCGGAGGCAAGTTCCACGCTTCCAGAAAACCCGATTTGAGCAAGGAAGAAAAGGATCGGGAACAGAACGAAGCCAAGAAGGCCGAAAAGCCGGTAGTCCGTCGTATTCTGTCGTTCGACGACATCAAGGCCCAGGTTTCCGCATGGATGGAAAACGATCGTATCCCTGGAAAATTGCAGGCCTGGTATACCGCCGAAGCGATCCCCGAACACTCCGACTGGAGAATCCTTAAGGAATTCCGAGGCAAGCAGGAACTGCTCACCATTGACGCCCCGTCCCGCGACATGAAGCCCATCGAACTCGTGAACCGCGTTATGGAACAGCTCCACAAAGAACACCTGCACATTTTCAAAAAGGCATTACGCCAAATCTGGTTCCGCGCAACAGGCGACGGCCGCTACGCCATTCTCGTGCAAGTCAACGTCAAGGGCAAGATTTCGGCACACGGCTACAAGACGTTTGTAAGCTTTGTCGAACGCAGCTGTCCCGAAGTCATCAGCTGCCACCAGATCCAGTGCCTGCCCGACCGTCTCTTTGACCCCGCCGATGCGCAAGGCATGAAGGTCGAGTCCAAATGCTCTTACGGAAACGACTTGATGCCGATTGCAGGAACAGGCTTCTGCATGCACGTTCTTGACTGGTCGCCGCGCATCAAGGATGCATGGGTCGGACTCCCGCTCCGCATCAAGGATGCCATCCACCCAAATCCCGAAGACCGTTTCTTTGAATTCTGCTCCGGTCCGTCTTACGTTTCGGCATCGCTCGCCCCGTGTTTCAAGCAAGTCGAAGCTCTTGACTGTCGCGAATCTGCTATGCAGTCGTCCAAGACGAACATCCGCAACTTGGCAACGCCGAACATGCGTTTCCACCGCAGCCACCTGGACGCAAGCTTCATCTCGAAATTCTTCTCGAAGAGCGACAACGCCGAAGGCCGCTGGACGTTCTACATCAACCTGAACACCAACGACACCATCAATTCGGAACTGGTGCAGACGCTCGCAGGCTCCCGCCCCGAAAGAATCCTCTTCCAGACTGGGAACCTCGAAACCGCATCCAAGGCCATCAAGGCATTCCGTAACGAAGGCTACATGCTCCGCAAGAACATTCCGCTCTACATGGAACCGGGCCGCGGTACCTTTGAAATCCTGTTCTTGTTCGTTCCGGACAGAGTCGGCATTTTAGGTCAAAATCCGGCTTTGGCTCACCGCTCCAGGAACATCCAGCGCCCCAAGGAACGCCTGCAACGTGCGAATACGTCCGAAATTCCGCATTTTGTGCAGAAAGCACCTTCTTTTAAGCAAAGAAAAGGTTAAATTATTGATAACTATTTAATTATTTGGCTTAGGGAAAAGTATGCGATTTATTAAATGTGCTTCGCTCTGTCTTGGTCTTTCGGCTCTGATGGCATCCGCTTATGTCGTCAAAAAAGGAGATACTCTTTGGGATTTGAGTGGTGAATTCTTGAACGATCCGTTCGCTTGGCCGGATCTCTGGGAAAACAACAGGCACATTGAAGACCCGCACTGGATCTATCCGGGCGATTCCATCTATTTGGGAGAAGGTATCAAGGATGACGGCTACCGTCTGCCGAAAACCCGCCCCTGCGAAGCCGCTGTCGCCGACTCGAACTTGCCCAAAGGCATCAGGTCTGTGGGCTGTGACGAAAGAGATGCCCGTAATGGCGAATTCGAAAACATGCTGGGCAACCTCCGCGACAAGGACAAGAAGCAGAAGAAGAAAAAGATCGCAGACTCCTACTACTACAAGAAGCGCCCCGCTCCGAAGACCTTCAACGGCTATTACCAGATTCTCGCCCCCGAAATCTACACGCTGGATTCCATCAAGAATGACCAGAGATTCTTCTCTATCCGTTCTGGCGAAAAGAAGGAACCGATCATCCATATTCCCGAATCCGAAGTGGTCGTAGGCATCGGCCGCAAGACGAACGCCAACATCAAGAAGGGCGACCTCGTCGAAATTCTGGACGCCCGCGCCATCGAAGTCCCGACCAACAAGGGCAAAAGCTTCGACAACTACGCCCTGGTGAGACTTTCTGGCTATGCAAAGATCACCAGCGTCGGCGATACGCTTTCTAGGGCAAAGATCGTCCAAAGCTTCAAGGAAATCAAGATGGAACATTCCAAGGCCCGTTTAAAGCAGCCTCTCAACATCTTGAACGTGTCCGGCTATAACGAAGTCCCCGAAGCCAAGGTCGAAGAAATGGCCATGATCCGCTACACGATGGATCCGATGCTCATCATCGGCGCCTACGCCTATGTCATGATCGACAAGGGCGACAAGCAGGGATACAGCACCGGGGATGCCATCGCCATCTGGGAAGAAGACCATTCTGACGCAGGGCTCCCGCCGAGACTCCTCGGACGCGGCATCATTGCACGGGCCACGGACAACGAATCTACAGTCCTTGTTCGCGAAGTCTATTCGAACAGCCGTCGTATCGAAATCGGAAACAGGATTTCTATAACCCATAAGGCGAACCTGGCACAGTGACTAAGAACTTATTGATAATTGTCGGTATTGCAATTTCGATTCTAGCCATCCTTATGGCTGGAAGTGTTCTTATCCTAAACTATCCTGAATTGTCGGCACATATTCCATTTTAAGGAAGTGGGCTTCCAATGCGGATTTCTCGTAGCAATCTTCTCTTTCTTTCCTTTTTTGCGGGAGGCATTGTCTTACCGACGGCCATCCTTTCGTTCTTGAGCGTAAGAAACATCCAGAACGAAGCCTACCTCGCGCAAAAGAACTTTGACGAAAGCACGACGACATTCCGTGAAGAATTCGAATCGACAGTCAGCAAGGAACAGAACAAGATTTTCCAGGAAATCAAGTCGGCGTCGCTGTACCTTTACGAACAGCCCCACAGCCTCCTGGACTTTGGCAACGCCACGCAGTTCAAGACGGTGAACGGCATTGAGGCGATGCTCCTGTACAACAAGGGCGTCCTCATCTACCCCGACATTTCGTCCAAGCACTTCTCCAAGACGTCGGACTACTCGAACAGCGTTGCAAGCTCGTTCGAAAAGATGCTGTTCCGCGAAGAAGTGACATCGGCTATGCCGCAACCGGCTAGCCTCTCCAAATCCGCACGACAGCTCCGTTTCTCGTTCGATTCCGTAGATGACCAAGTCCAGAACATCCTTGGCCTCATCCGAATTGCCTACAAGACCAAGGACTACGATGAAGCGCTCCGCCTCCTGAACATCCTCGAAGAACATCCGCACCAGCAGGGATACCTCCACTCTGACCTCACCCGTTCGGTGAACCTGCTCCATTTTGAAATTCTCGTCGCCCAAAAGAAGCACAAGGAGGCCGAGGACTACACCCTCTCCGTCCTGAACCAGTTCTTGCAAAGCGAATACATCGAGAACCTGCCTTCGGCAAAATTCTTCTTTGAATCGACCATCACTCAAATTCTCTCGTTCGAAAGCCTGAGTCAAGAAAAGCGCGAAGCATTCTGGAACCTGCGCGAAAACTTCAACCGACAGCTCGGCTACATGGACATTTTCTTTAGCAACAAGGATATCGTCCATACGTTACTGAACAAGGAAGTCACTTCCAAGAACGGCATCGACGTCATGAGTGACAGCAAGTCAACGTTCATCAAGATGAGCTATCCCATCCTTTCGGGCGACCAGGTTGTGCTGGCCAAAGTGAATACCGACGAATACCGCGAACGCATGCGTTCCAAGCTAAAGACGTTGGCCCAGGGCTGGAAAGGCATCCCTTATTCCGTCACGGAAGGCGCGGACAAGACTCTTATTCTCGGGCACGTTTCGGACAGTTCAGCCGTGCTGACCCAGGTGAATCTCGACAAGGTCATTTCCTGGACGCTCACCCTTTACGAAAAAGGCATGAACGAAATCAAGAGGGATACGCGCAAGCGAATGTTCCTCATGTACGGGCTCCTTTCGTTCTCGCTCATCACGGTGCTTCTCGGTTCCATTGTGATGTTCAGGTTCCTGACGCAAGAACACAAGCTCCTCGCCATGAAAGCGAACTTCCTTTCGAGCGTTTCGCACGAACTCAAGACGCCGCTTACATCCATCAAGATGTTTGCCGAAATGATGGCGCGCGGGCGCGTGCAAAAGGTCGAAAAAATCCAGGAATATTCAGGGCTTATCGGCAAGGAAGCGACCCGTCTGGAAAACCTCATTGGCGCCATTTTGAACTACACACGTATGGAGAACGGCAAGGGAGCCTTCCACTGGGAAAAGCTCGATCTTTCGGCATGCGTCCAAAAAGTTTTTGACAACGTAGAAGACATCGGCGTCGAAAAGGGCCTGATGTTCAATACCAAAATCGAGCCGGGCCTATACGTAACAGGCGACTACACGGCCCTCTACAGCTTGGTGCAGAACCTTATCGAAAACGCCATCAAGTATACAAACGCTCCGGGCGACATCACCATCAGTGTTTCGCCGGACGAAGACAGAGTCGTTTTCTCCGTGACGGATACCGGTGTCGGCATCCCGTCTTCGGAACAAAAAAATATATTTAATGATTTTTATAGAGTCGGTGACGAAATGACGCGAAGCACAAAGGGATCCGGACTCGGACTTGCCATCGTCAAACGCGTGGCCGAGACTCACCACGCCACAATTTCGCTCACCAGTAAACCCGGCAAGGGTTCCACCTTTACCGTAAGATTCAAAAAGGCAGAATGATTATGCAGCAACACAGAATCCTCATCGTGGAAGACGAAGAAATCATCCGGCTTGGGCTCCAGGACAACTTTGAGCTTGAAAACTACGAAGTCGAAACGGCTTGCGACGGCGAAGAAGCGATCGCCAAGACGGATTCGTTCCAACCGCACCTGATTTTGCTGGACGTGATGCTCCCCAAGAAGAGCGGTTTTGAAGTCTGCCGATTCATCCGCAAAAAGCACCCGGAATGCATCATCATCATGCTTACCGCCAAGACCGAGGAAACAAGCAAGGTCGCAGGGCTGGACATGGGCGCAGACGATTACGTCACCAAGCCGTTCTCCATTCTTGAACTTTTGGCACGCGTCAAGGCTTTCCTCAGAAGGATCGACCTCCAGAAGCAACCCGCGAAGCAGCTGGCCTCGGTTGACGCCATCGATTTTGCGGACATCCATCTGGACTTCAAGAAGTTCATCGCCACAAAAGGCGGCGTTCCGCTCGAACTTTCGACGAGGGAATTCCAGATTCTCAAGTACTTCTGGCAGCGCCGTGGCGAAGTGGTCTTGCGCGAAGACCTTTTGCAGGATCTCTGGGGTTACACTCCCGAAAACATGCCCTCGACAAGAACGATCGACAACCATATCGTCAACTTGAGGCGCAAACTCGAAGACGACCAGGCGAATCCGAAAATCATCCTTTCTATCCGTGGAGCGGGCTACAAGTTCGATGCTTAAATCAAGGCTTACTGAAAACGCAATCTGCAGGACGTGGATTTTTACAATCCTCGCCCTCTGTTCGCTGTTTTCTAGCCAGACCTTAGCAAGCAAGATGGCCTCCCAGTTGCAAGAAGCCATCTATCTTTTCGAAATGAAAGGCGAAGTCGACGACGCCATCAGACTCCTCGAAAAAATTTCACGCCAGGGCGATACCGACGACAAGGAATCTGCATTCTTCTATCTCGGCAAGATTTACGACATGGCGAACAACAAGGCTCAGGCGAATCACTTTTACGCCCGCAGCCAGACCATCACCAAGACGACGAGCAAAGCCTACTGGCTTGCCAAGCGCGATGCCGCCACAAGTTTTGCCCCGGAAAGGCTTTTGCAGAAGACCATCACGCTCAAGAGCCCTATCCGCAAATTCTTCGACGGAAAGAATGCGAATATCCTTTTCGAGAACGGCCATATCGCCAAAATCGAACGCGGAAAGCTGACCGAGATTCCATCCGTTCTTGAAGACGGCGACATTCTCCTGCAAATCGATTCTGACGGGATGTGGTACCAGAACGCCATCCGCGACTCGCTTTTCTACAAGCCGCATAACGCCCCCAACCAAAAGCACGCCTACGGAATCAAGGAAATCTCCCAGTTCTACGCAGTCAACGGCGACGCCATCGCAATGACAGACCAGGATCTGTACGTTCTCGACTCCAAGGGAACCATCGTCAAAAGCAAGAACAGTTTTAGCCAGTGCCAGCTGGGAAAAGAAAAGTTCGGCAATGACACCTACATCGTCAACTGCCCCGACAACGCCCTCCACCTGATTTCATCTACGACGGCAACCGAGGTCTCGACCATTGCCCAGTACGACATCATCCAGCAGACATTCGTCAACAAGGACTACATCTATCTAATTTCTGGCAACAACCTTTTCTGCTATTCGCAACAGAACCACAAGACTCCGCTCTGGAAAACAAATGTCGGCAATGTCGAAAGCATCCAGTCTTTCGAAAACAACATCGTCACGCTAGAAGCCTCCGGCAAGATCACCCTGTACGACCGCTCTACGGGCGCCATCATCTCGAGCATCCGCGCCAACGCCTCGAACATATATCCGCTAGCGCAAGGAACGCTCGGACTGTTCTCCAACGAAGGTTCATTCATCACCGTCGACACGCTACTCCATCCCTTATGGAGATTCAGCTTTGCCAAGGCGCCCATCGCGCGCCCCATCGTCAAGAGCCGATTCATATACATTCCCTCTAGCGACCGTAAGATCTATGCCATCAATGCACATTTTTACGGGCAACGTCCGCTGTATTCCAGCAAGCTCGCCTCGACGGCCATGTTCCAGGCAACAAAGGGCTACTGGGACAACATCCCCGCATTGCTGGATTCCATCATCAAAAACGAACCCGGCAACGCCGAAGCGCACTTTCTCAAAGCTCTGCATTCCGAACGCAAGAACGCCCCCGAAAAAGAGCGCCAAAGAGAATGGGCCGAAGCCGTCCGTCTCTCAATCGGAAACCCGCAAATCGCAGGCACCATCCTGAGCCACTACAGTAAAGCGATCGGCGCAAGCTTTGCAAGCCTCCTGAACATTTCGCCAAAGACGATGTACCCGCAGTTCCTCGGTTCCAAAAAGAACCTCTATACGGTGGATCCAGCCACCGAACAGCTCATCTGCATCAATGCCGAGAATGGCGAACAGCGCTGGAGCAAGTACATCGGCAAAATCGGAAACGCCCCCGTCATCCAGTCCGACGAGAATTCCATTGTCATCTCGACCGGCTACCAGATGAGCGTCTACGACATGAACAAGGAAATGTTCAACAAGCCGTTGCAACTTCCCGGAAAGGCGTTCAACTTTTTACTCACCAACGACCACATTTATGCCTCCACGTGGAACGGATTCCTGCTCAAGATTTCACGCAGTTCCAATAGCGTCATCTGGTCCCGCAAAGTCTACTCCATGCCCTTCTACGCCGTCCGCATGAATCGCTACCTGCAGCTATGCAACCTGGACGGTGAACTCATCCGCCTCAATGACGACACGGGGCTCGCCATCGAGAACTCCACGAACAAGGTCATGGTCAACATCACTAGCATGGAAGGCCTCGACTCGACACTGGTTCTCGTATCCAGCACAAACAAGCTCTTCATACAGAATACCAGGAAAAAGGACTTCAGCCCAACGCAAATCCTTATGGAATACCCCATCATCTCCATGCAGGTGTTCCGCGACCAAGGCGAAGACAAGATCATCATTTCACTCGCCGACCAGTCCATACTACTTTATTCCAACATCGGCACTCCTCTCTGGAAATTCCAAGGCAAGAAGTCCATTTTCTCCAAGCCGTTCATTTACGACGGCAAAGCCTGGATCGACCAGGGAAGCGAGCTCATAGCCCTATCGCTCAAAGACGGTAAAGTCGTCAAGACATTCAACACGCCCGGCGGAGCAGGAACGCCCTTCATATTGAACCACACCCTGTTCAGTGCCTCTCCGAAACGAATTCTTTACGGTTTTCCGCTATAAATTGGAACCGATTTTGGGGACATCCGTTTCAGTAAACTAAAATTTAGTGGTCATTTTTACAAAAACTCACTACATTTTGCGCATCAAGTTTCAAGGCAATCCATGAGCGTCAACTTCAAAAAATTAGGAACCCTTTGCGGCATCTCCGCAGCTATTGTCCTTACGGCAACAGGCTGCAACGATGTCGTCTCGAAGGTGACCAAAAAGAAGTTGTCCGATTTTCCAAGAAACGAGACCCTTTACATCGGCGGCTTTGACTGGGCGCCCCCCTCTACGTTCAACCCCCTCGACCCCGATCCAAACTTCCCGGCCGACGGAAACATCCGACTCATGTACGAGTCGCTCCTCGCTTATAACCAGCTGACGGGAAGCCTTGACCCGATGCTTGCCGATTCCTACAGCAAGACCGACTCCAGCATTTCAGTTCACCTGAATCCGCAGGCAAAATGGAACAACGGCGTGAGCGTGACCCCGGACGATGTCATTTATTCGTTCCGCATCGACTCGCTCCTCCCGACCGCGCACCACAACAACTGGAAGTACATCAGGAACATCACGGACGACGGGGACAACTTCATCACATTCCATCTCTCCGCAAAAAGGAACCCGCTCATTGTACTGAACGCGATTGCGGAGACATCCATTCTCCCCAAGTCTGTATTCGAGCCGCTCATCAAGTCCGCCAAGACGGGCAAGTCCTACAGCATGGACTCCGTCCTCGCCTTCACGAACGACTCGTTGCCCATCGCCTCGGGGCCATACACGTTAAAGACGTACACGCCCGACCAGATTGTACTGGAACGCGTCGAAAACTACTGGCGCATCAACAAGCACGACGGGAAAAAGCCCGCCCCCAAGTACATCATCCATTCCATTTACGACAAAAACGACAACTTCAACAGCGCGATGGTCCACGGGAACCTGGACATTTCGTCCATCTACCTCCCCAAGATCTGGGAAAAGGCAAAAGACAGCATCCGTGCCTGGAGCAGGGAAGAACCCTACCAGCTCCCCGCCACCATCACGACGCTAGTCATCGCCACCCCCAAGGAACCGTTCAATAACGAGAGCTTCAGGCGCGCCCTCGCCCACGCAATTGACTTCGAGAAAATCAAGGTACGTGCGCTCTCCAACTACACCCCGACGATGCAGCCGGGATTCATTCTCCCGTTCGGCAACGAAAAGAAATACTTCAACAAAGAGGACGCCGACCTCTACGGATACTCCTTCAATACCGAAAAAGCCCGCGAAATCCTCCAGGAAGCCGGTTACTCCTGGAATGCCGAAGGGAAGCTTCTCGACAAGAAAAAGAAGCCGGTCCGAAGCATAACCATCGAATGCCCGCAAGGCTGGACGGACTGGGAAGAAACGATCAACGTTGTCATTGAATCGTTTGCCGAAATCGGAGTTACCGCCGTTCCAAAGTTTGTCGATTACAATATCTGGGACTCGGACCTTCGCAAAGGAACATTCGACCTCGCCATGAAGACGCCTCCGACGGAACACTCCATCGCCTGCCCCTGGAACAGGTTCTACCAATTTTTGAACACCGTCGCCTACAGGCCCATCGGCGAAGAAGCTTTTGCAAACCAGGGACGTTTCCAGGATTCACGGATCAACGACCTTTTGGAAAAGATTCCGAACATTACCGACGAAGAGGAACTCACCCAGGCCTACAGGGAACTCAACATCCTGTTTATGCAAACCGTTCCCGTCCTCCCCGTCATGTACAGGCCATCTACCTATTATCAGTTCTCGACCAAACACTGGACGAACTTCCCTACGGAAGAAAACCCCTATGCCCCGCCCAACAACCTCGTCGTTGCCGCCGGAGTGAGCGCATTATGGGAAATCAAGCCCGTCGAAACGGTAGATAATCAATAAAAAAGTTCTTTTTTCCCTCAAAAAAATTATTTTTAGCACACCTTTTTCAAGGAGTACAATGGTGAAAAAGTTAAGATTTGTTTTGCCGAATGCATTCACTAGCATGAACTTTTTGCTGGGCGTATTTTCCATTTGCTGGACTACAGGTGCGTTCGGTTCGTTTAGTGCGGCAGACCAGATTCGTATGGGTGCCTATTTTGTCATCCTGAGCGCCCTTTTTGACAAGCTTGATGGTTTTGCAGCCCGTCTCGTGAACGCTAGTTCCGAATTCGGAGCCCAGTTCGATAGCCTCGCCGACTTGGTCGCATTTGGTTTGGCACCGGCCTTCGGCGTATTCTTCACCTACAAGATTTATGCACCAGACTGGTTCCAGAACCACGGACTCCTGATGGTCATCGCCCTTTCCATCTATGTGCTTTGCGCCGCCATGCGACTCGCCAAGTACAATGCCTGCGACTCTGACACCTACCACCACCACTTTTCTGGCCTTCCGTCTACCTTTGCAGGTATGATCAACGCCACCCTGATCGTGTTCCTCAACAGCAAGGGCGTTTTTGCAACGCCGAATACCTTCATCTTCTGGCTTCCGATCATCGTGTTCATCGTAACCGGATTCCTGATGGTGAGCCCGCTTTTCCTCCCGAAACTTCAGCCGCGCAAGAACAAGGCTTTCAATATGTTCCAGATTGTCCTGATTGTGCTTACCTATATCGCAGGCCTCCTTTTCTACAACGAAAAGGTTCCGTTCGTTCTTGAATACCTGCTGATCCTCGGCATGAGCTACCTGGTCATCGGCTTTGGCGTCGGTATCGCCAAGCGCAAGGAAATCATCAAGGAAGCAAAGGCTGCTAAGAAGTAGGAAGTAGACAATGGTTAGTGGTTAGTCATTGGCCATCATCATTAGTTTAAAGTTATGCCCGCCTCCGAGCGGGCATTTCCTTTTTATAGCATTCCTTGAAACGTACTAACGAGATTTTTCGCGTTCTAGAGCGTATCCACGCGTTCCAGGAATTCCGCAAAAGCCCGACCGTAGCGGTCGAACAGATGTTCCAACGACAGACGCGGCAGTTCCAGCGTCACGCATTCAATCCCACGTTCGCCACACCACGTTCCGAAGCTGCCCGGCGTCTTGTAACCAATATCCTGGAGCCACGGCAAGCTAAACGTCGACATCAAGTCTGTTACAAGCTTCGTCTTTTGCGGGGCATCCACGCAGGCCAGCGGCGCATGCATCGAAATAATCGACGAGGGTTTGAGTTGCTCCACCAGGGCCACAAGCGCCTTTGTTTCCGGTTCGCTCTCGGCAAATGCACCCGGCGACAAAAGCGTATCTCTCGGCGCCTCCAGAATAGAACGGGAACTGACCTTTTCTGTCGAGAAGTTCTGTGTCTTGAAATTGCGGTTGAGGTCTACCCCGTTCGCATTCCCGCGCGTTCCAAGTGCGACGCCGTCCGGATTTGCGCATAAAATAAAAGCAACCGATTCAAAATTATCGTCAAACGCACGGAGCGCACGGCTCAAAAGGAACGTTGTCTCCGGTTCTTCGCCATGGATTCCGGCCATCACCAGCAGCCTGCATTCACGCTTGCACGGGAAATACACCAACGGGGCACCCATTACAGAGAACCCGTACTTAGAAGAGGTCAGCCGGACAATACCGCGAGATTCAGAAGAAAATTTCATAGGACAAGTAGGAAGTAAGATGTAGACGGTAGGAAGTCAATATCATTGCAGCCAAGAACTGCTTACAGAGTCATCCTGAGCGAAACGCAGTGAAGTCGAAGAATCTTTTGATATGTAAAAGCGTAATAATGCATTCTACACAAAGTAAGGATAAATATATTCCTCCGCAAGCTGCGGGAGATTCGCCAGCACGGCACGTTTGCATTCCATAACAGACCGTTCGTAAATGCCGCGCAACACATCAAGCGAAAAATGCTCCAGACGCTTGCGGGACGTGGGCAAGTGCGCAATGTGCCAACCTTCCGGACGAATCTTGCCGCGACCAGGGACAAACACACGGCTAAAGCCAAACGCCTCCCCCGCCTCCATACGCGAGGTCAAAAACGCATGGAACTTCGCGAACATCCCTTCGCATTCCGCAGGCGTGAGCTGAACCTCATAGCCCTCCGCGCATGAGGCTCCATCGACGACGTCGATATCCGTCCCCAGATGGTGACGGCTCGCTCCCGGCAACGCCGACCACGTGAGAATGGCATACATCAATTCTTCTTCGTCCTTTGGCCGTTCCATCGGCACGCCCTTTTCGGACAACAGCGGAAGCTCTCCACGAGCCTTGCGGTTCCAAATCGAAAGCTGCTTTTCGAACGAACGGTACGCCGATTCAATGCGAAGCACAAAGCCCTCCGCACAGGCCGCCTGCGATAAGGCCTGCAAGTCATCCACAATCGCACGATCCACAAAATAACCCGGCTGGAACTCGACCAAACCGGGCGTTCCGAGGCCATATGGCAACAAGTCCGTCATTGAATTGTCCCTCCCATTTTTTCAATCAAGTCCTTCCACTGCTGGACAGTCGCTTTTTTCTTCTTGGTCGTCGACCGTCTCTTTACCAGCGCCTGGGCAAGCGGAGCCGGATTCGCATGAGTCCACGCAATCGCAAGGGCATCCGTCGCATCAAGCGGAAGTTCAACGGCAGCAATCCCCAGGCGCGCAAAAATCATATTCGCCACCTGTTCCTTCGAAGCGGCGCCATCGCCTGTCACAGCCTGCTTGACGACACGCGGCGGATACTCTTCGTACGTCATCCCACGACGACGGCAAGCCACGAGAATCGCCCCGCGGATATGCCCAAGCACCAAGGCACTCTTCACGTTTTTTGAGAAGAACACGCCTTCCATCGCCAAAGCATCCGGATGGTAATGGTCCAAACGCAATTCGAGTTCCGAAACTATATGCACAAGGCGGTCTTCCAAGTCCTTTGCAGGATTCGCATGGAACGTGCCATACTCAAGCACCTGGATTTCGTTACCCACTTTTTTCAAAAACGCATATCCGGTCGTAATAGAACCCGGATCGATACCTAGAATTACCATGACCAAAAAATAGATAAAGAATTGGCTTTTTTTCAAAAAAAACGCATTTACCGTTGCTTTCTTTATTAGATTTCTCTACAGGAGGCTGCAATGCTAATCGATCAAGAACACGCAGATTATATGAGAACAAAAGCTCACCCGAGGCAACTGGGAATTCCCCTGAGCCGTTGGGGCCGAAACCTTATAGCCTGCTGTCCATTCCACTCACCCGAAGAAACCTCGTTGTTTTTCTACGATGCACTAGGCTACTGGCGCTATCGCTGTTTGCAATGCGGAGCCGAAGGGGACTTGGTCGATTTTCTCATGAGAAGCCGCTTTAACGGAATGGACGAACAGTCCGCACGTTCCGAAGCATTCGACTTTTTAGGTTCGCTTGACAAAGAAATGGCAGCCAACAGCCAGGACAGCGAACACCCGTGGGTCAAGGAAGTCGGCGGCGAAAAGTCCAAAGTACTCGAATGCTTTGTGCGTTACTGCCACTGGGCCGCCTGCAAAAGCCCATCCACAGCAAAGTACCTCGAAAACCGCGGATGGAGCATTGGACAGGCCCAGCTATACGGAATCGGTTACTACAGCGGCGATCCGGAACCCTTCATCAGCTACGGCATGCTCTCCGGCATCGAACGCCACCAGATCAGTTTTTACCTCGACAACCTCGAAGCTTACCACGAGCCGCGAATCACCATTCCGGCACGCAATTCCAAGGGATACATCCATTCCGTTTACGGAAGGCTCATCGACGATAACGACAAGAGCCACACCTACATCACTTACGCTTCGGGTCCGACAGTCATCCCCTTCAACATCCAGGCCGATAGCGAAAACCCGATTATCGTCGAAGGTTTCTTTGACGCCCTTACCGCAGACCTCGCCGGCATCCCGGGCGTTGTCTCCACGATGTACCAGGAACTGAACATCAACCATCTCTACAAGCTCAAGGCATGCGGAGCGGAAACGTTCACGGTCATATTGCGCCGCGAACAGGACCGCAGGGAACAGGAACTGAGGATCCAGAAATACCTCAAGATGGCAGAGCAGCTGCACATGAGTCTCAAATCAATCATCCTCCCCAAGGGTGATACCGTCGACAAGTTCGTCCGCAAAAACGGCGCCGACCAG
Source organism: Fibrobacter succinogenes (assembly GCA_902779055.1). Classification (GTDB taxonomy): domain Bacteria; phylum Fibrobacterota; class Fibrobacteria; order Fibrobacterales; family Fibrobacteraceae; genus Fibrobacter; species Fibrobacter succinogenes_K. Next base: position 83,420 of record CACZAD010000016.1, read on the forward strand.
TTGATCGAACTCATCTCTGCAACCGAAGTCGATACCATCCATTCGCACCGCCGTTCCATGCTGTTGCAAGACATCAAGGAGAATTTTGATACAGCAATGGCCTGCCCGCCCGACCAAAGCGTGGGTTACAAGCTGAATACCTTCCCCAAGCTCACCAAGGAAATCGATGGCGTGCAGTCGGGATGCTTCTTTGTATCTTCAAAGCCGTTCAGCCACAAGACCATTTTTCTTTCGAGCCTTACGCTCGATCTCATCCAGAGCAACCCGAACCTTAAGGTCATCTACGTCGCCTACGAAACACCGCGCCGCCAGATCTTCGACCGTTTTGTTTCCATGCTCATCGGAGAATCGATCCTGACCGTCCGCAAGCAGAACGCCAACAACGAAATCAACCAGAAGGTCATGGAAGCGACACGCGAGCTGATGAACTACGTTCGCAACAACCGTCTTGAAATCTGGGAAGATATGCCCTCTCTCGACTTCAACGATCTGCTGAAGACGTTCAGACCCGAACTGAAGGAACATCCGGACCTGGTTCTTGTAATCGACGGCATCGACCATCTGAAAATCGCCGACCGCCCCGAACTTCCGGACATCCACGAAAAGCGTTCCTCTGTGATGCTCGACCTGTACAAGGCTCTCGACATCCCCATATTCCTCGGTGGAGAACTCATCGATTCCAATATGGGACTCTTGGGGCCTCGCGCCTACCTTCGCGATTCCGATGCCATTTACTGGCTTGCGCAGAAGGACGACGGCTTGACGCTCACAGTCGATTCCAAACGCCTGGGAACAAGCCACATTTACGAAGACAAGATTTCCATCGACCCACAATCTAGCCGAATGCAAGAAGCTTAATGTTTACCATTGTCGATTTCAATAACTTCTGGAGTCCGTCCGGAGGCGGAGTCCGCCGTTACCATTTGCAAAAGATGGCATTCTACGAAAAGCAGAACGAAGTTCTCTCGGTGTTCGTCATGCCGTCTGCCCAAACCTATACCGAAAAGAAAAGCGACGGGCTGATAATCGAACACGTCAAGGCATTCCGCTTTCCTGGAAACTGGGAATACCGCTTTATGTGGAAGCCCGCCCAGATCCGTCCGATTCTCGAAAAGTACAAGCCGGATGTCATCGAAGTCGGCTCCCCTTACATTTTGCCTTCGGCAGTCCGTCGAATCGCCAAAAAGATCGTTCCGAATGCAGCGATGTTCAGTTTTTGGCACGCCGATTTTCCGGTCACCTACGTCGGCCGTCCGATTGCCAAAAAGCTCGGTGCCGGCACAGGAACGTTCTTCCGCAAGCTCGCCTTCTGGTACGCCAAAAAAGAATTCAAGGGTTTTGACTGCGTGCAGGCCTCCTCTAAAGAGGCCATGGCCCGACTCAAGAAGAATGGCCTGCCCGACCCGCGCTGGATCCCGCTCGGCTGCGACATCGAAATGTTCTCGCCCAGCAAGCGCGACGAAGGTCTAGTCCAGGAACTCAAGGCCGGCAATCCCGACCGACTGACAATATTCTTCCCGCACAGACATTGCAACGAAAAAGGCATCGACCTTGTGCTGGGAGCTTACGACATCCTCACGCAAAAGCTCGGACATGAACCCGCCATCGTCTTTGCAGGAACAGGCCCGAGCCTCCCGCTCGTGAAACAGGCTGCCGAAAAGTACAAGCACGTAAACTACATCGGATTCGTCAACTCCATCGACGAAATGGCCCGCTATTACGCAAGCGTCGATATCGGCCTCGCCCTCTCCGGCTGGGAAACGTTCGGACTATCCATCCTCGAAAGCATGGCCAGCGGAAACGCCCTTGTCGGTGCCGCCGCCGGAGCAGCCTTCGAACACGTCACGGAATCCGGAGCAGGCACAATCCTCAAGGAACGTACACCCGAAGCCTTGGCCGATGCGATTGTAGAACTCTACCGCTCCGACCTCACCGAAAAAAAGGCCAAGGCACGCCAATACGCCGAAAAATTCAGCTGGAACGACTGCTTTAAGCGCCAGCTCGCGTTGTACAAGGAAGTTTCCGCAACAAAATAACGGCAACCTATTCCGCCATAGCAAAAAAGACTCGTCAATGACGAGTCTTTTTAGTCGGGATGACTGAATTCGAATCAGCGACCTCTTGAACCCCATTCAAGCGCTCTACCAGGCTGAGCTACATCCCGAGGTCTCTTACAAGAGTATGCCAAAGTTAGTTAAACCACGGTAGACCACTCCGGCAGCGCTAGTCCTTCCAATAGCCAACAATCAGCACTTCGGGAGTGGCCTTCGGGAACTTTTTGCTCTTGAACCCGACAATCTTGCGGAGGCTCTTCTGCTTGAGTTCCCAGCCCGTGCGCGTCATTCCCTTTGTCGAGAGAGTCACCTTCAGGCCAGGCACCTTGCCGCCTTCCTTGATCTGGTCCATCTTGTCGACATTGAGCATCACGTTCTTCGTCTTGATGGAGAACTCCTTTTGGGCATTTTCGTCAAGAGCCAAATCCGGGCGCGATTTCTTATCCGTGCCCCAGACATAAAACGTCCATTCACGTTTTTCGTTCGGAGCATAAAAGCCTGCGTCAAACATTTTTTCGCCAAAGAAAATAGGAGCCTTCACATAGCCGTCGAGCTGCGCGGTGTACGGAGTTCCCTGGTTATCGATCATCACCACGACTGGATTGATCTGGCCATCCATACCCGCAAAATCCATATCAAATTCGATGGTCACCGGAGCATTCGGAGCAATCTTTGTCGGATACTTGAAGTTCGACATACCAATGCCCTGGCCAATCACATTTTCAAGCGTAATTTCCTTGGCAGTGACATTAGCACCCTTGATGACGATGTGGCGCACATCGCCCTGGTCAGCGTAACCTATCGGATACGGATCTGGAACAAAACGGATAACATCATCGGCAAGCGCTGGAACCGTGAGGGCAGCAACTAAAAAAGCAAGAGAAATTTTTTTGAAATTCATATGAGGTAATATATAAAATGTTCGGGTTACAACAGGCCATCAATACCGCTACTTTTTCCATTTTGAAGTCGATGACGAAGACTTTCGATCGGCACAGCGATACTCAGCCTGTTCATAGCAATATCTTGAAATTGAAACGCCAGAAGGAGGCTGGGCTATATTGAACTGTTCAACACAATCTTTGTATTTCCTTTGATCCTGGCATGTTTCGGGATGCAGAAACTTATCTTCCTCGTTTTCCTCATACCATTCTTCAGCGCAGGTATTCGTAGAAGCGCAAGGTCCGCATGCCATAAGCCACGGACTCAGGAGAATCGGTATAATCAGGAACTTCATCATAAAATGAATATACAAAATTCTACATTTGGCGCCATGACTCCTCGTGACGAACTCAAAACACTGCTAGCCTCAAAAGAACTGTTCATTTTCGACTTGGACGGAACGCTGTTCAATACGCTCGGCGATTTGGCCCCCGCCGTGAACTACGCGATGACGCAATTCGGACTGCACACGCATTCAAACGACGATGTGCGCACTTTCATCGGAAACGGGTCTATGAACTTGATCCGTCGAGCCGTCGCTGCAAATTTCATACCTGTAGCAAGTACCCGCGATATGGAAAAAGTCGCCGAAACGCTCGCCCGCGAAGGCTACAGCGAAGAGAAAATCAAGGAAATCCATAAAGTTTATTCAGAATACTACTGGGAGCATTGCACCGAAAACACGGAACCGTACGAAGGCGTTATAGAGTTCGTGCGACGAATCGCCGCCCTCAATCGTGACAGGAACTGCATTGAATGCAATAAGAACCGCGCCGGAGCAAAATGCGCGGCAATGCTCACAAACAAGCCGGTCGCACCCGCAGAAAAAATTCTCAAAAAATTTGGCCTAGAAAATTCTTTCGCCACATACCTCTGCGGCGACACCACGCCCGAACGCAAGCCAAGCCCCGCCGGCATTTACGAGATTCTCCGCCAGACAGGAATCGCCCCCGAAAAAGCAATTATGATTGGCGACGACACGCCCGACGTTCTAGCCGCAAAGAACGCAGGCATTGACAGCATCACGCTTTTCGAAGGATTCGGCAAAGCCGAAAACTTGCTCCCGCTAGAACCGCGCTACACCGCAGGCCATATCAAGGATTTTGCAGAATTGATTTAAAAGTTATTAGTCTGCGACAACGGCTATTCAGAAGCACTTGATGCAGCCAAAGGGATAATTTCGTACAGATTAATAGGGAATGAAAATGTCCCACCGTTTTTCGTTTTCGGGAAAATCCAACGACTGACAGATTCTTTTATTTCTTCATTCATGGCGCTAAAGGAACTGTTTTCATCGATTGTAGTCGATGTAATCTCAACTTTTTCAACTTCGCCACTTGAAGCAATTTTCAATGTCAAAACAATTTTTCCTTCAAATTCATTTGCCGAATCCGAACGATTCCTTATATACTTGTTGCAGACAAAACGTAAACCAGGAACACGCTGGCGATATACCTTTAAAAAAGATTGAACATCAATATCAAGTCCTTTGATAATGACATTTTTTTCAGACAACGGCTTTATACGACACCGAGGAACAACCCCGCGAGGACAATTTTTGCAAACAACATCCGAAGGAACACCATAAAGAGCCACAGTTTGCAATAGTCCATCCAAGTTAGGTCTTTCAGCTTTTATAGAAAAACTATCACGATAAATTTTAGAGAGTTCACCCTTTTTCAACTTTATCGGATAAAAAGCCGACTTTTCCTTAAGACCATCAGGCTGCTGTTCATTAGCATCACCGCAACCCGCCCACAATGTAGCAGCGGTCATCAAAGCGATTTTGCCCAAAAATTTGCTAAAGTTTTTTGCCATACATCATACGAATGATAACCGCGACGGTCGCCCCAATAAGGCACATGAACATATCCGTCTGCGTATCCCAAATGTAGCCTTGAGTCCCCAGAAAAGCCTCCGTATCCGTCGGATTGCTGAGCGATGCCAGCCACTCAATAATTTCATAAAGCGCAGAAATCGCTTCGGCCACGCACACCGACAAAAATCCCGTCCAACCCGCCGTCTTGATCGGAGTCGTGCGGCGCAAAAGTTCAATCATCACGAGTGCCGGCGTCACGCCCTGCATCAAATGCCCGATTTTATCGTAATTGTTGCGCGTAAAGCCGAACCAGTCTTCCATCCAGAATCCAAGCGGAACCTTCGCATACGAATAATGTGCCCCCACTAAAAGCACCGCCATATGGAGGGCTATGACCACATAAAGATACGTGGGCATCCTGAACTTCTTGTAAGTAAACACAAGAACCAACAGCCCGACAATCGCGGGAGCCGCTTCAAGGATCCAAGTGAGATAAGTATCCTCAACGCCGACAACAGACCAGAGCATTGTCAAGAGAACAAAGCCCAGCAAGAACAAATGAGATTTTGCGATATTATTCATGCCTAGAAAATACAAATTTTCATCGACATACAGTATTTCAGAGCAACTTTTCATTCACCCTAAATAACCCTTGTGTAATTAACCTTACTTCTGTTTGGCTCAAAGGTTTTTCGGAACTTTCCATTGAGATGATGAGATTTTTCCCCAAGACGTAGCCGCTTTGAAGGTAAGATGACAACTTTTTAACGGCTAGCGAAGCATATTCAGGATCATCCATCATTCCCAAATGTTCCCATAGAAATTCTCTACGCGTTCGCAAATCAAGGCAGGTAAAATCAGGATAAACGGTTCGACCACCATCCGCGATTTTCAATGGGCATTCGTATTTATAAGGGATTCCCATCCGTCCAAGCGTATCCGCAATAATCACCTCGGATTTTGAGCGAACTCGTTCACCCTTCGCGGTCTGCAAATCTGGAGCCCCCGCTTCAAAACATTTTCCCTTATACGATACGGCAAGCCAACGCTTCGCATATCCTTCATCAGAAAGCAAAATAGGCACAACCAACGACTTGCGAACAGCATTCATCCGATTGTAAATGGCTTCCAATTCTCCAGGTCTGAATTTTGCAATAAACCCATCAATTAACGAAAGTTCATGTTCCATTTCCCGAAGCGCTTTTTCGTCATAATCCTTCTGCGCAAGTTTAGACATTTGCGAGATATCGTCTTTGGGAATATACACACCCTTTAGCGGGTCGGCATCAGTCAAATGATACCCATAAAATTGATTTCCACGTTTTGTAAGCCTCAAATGTCCTTGCGGCGCCCGCTTTAAAGCTTTTTTGGTCAACTCAATAGTACGAAGTATTTCCTCCGCACGATTTTGCAACAAAGGCAATAAGATATCAGGGGAAAGTCTTTCAAAAGATTGCATCACACCCTCTTGTAATAGCTCATATAACAAACGATATAGCCAACCGAGGAGCAAACGCATCCTGCATATAGTAAGATAGGCCAGGAAGCACATCCTGACATTTGAAATATGCAAAATTAATAGTTCAAAAACAAGCAGGAGAACTACTTTTGCATATTTTAATAGCATTTTTGGTCAAAACCTGCTACTAAAATGGATTTTTTCACAATTTAGTAGCACGAACTTTACTTTATATTAAATTTTTAGAAATTCAAACAGCGAAGTTATGCTACTAAAACGTAAAATTTTGCAATTTAGTAGCATCCAAAACAATTTGTCAAAGCCCAAATACGCCAAATTAAGTTAATTTATCCAAATTTCATGCTACAAAAAATTAGTTTTTCACAATTTAGTAGCACATTTTCGCATTTTCCGCATATTCGGGCGGCAAATAACTTACTATCTTTGGCCGCATGACGAAATACCACTTGGCCACATACGGCTGCCAGATGAACGAATACGACTCCGCAATGATAGCTCAACAGCTAGACATGTGCGGCTGCGTCGAGACGAATAACCAAGAAGACGCCGACATCATCATCGTGAACACCTGCAGCGTACGCGAAAAGGCCGAGGAAACCGCCATTGTGAACATCAGCAAGCTCAAGTACTTGCGCAAGAAGAATCCCGACGTGAAAGTCGTTGTTTGCGGCTGCATGGCCAAGAACCGCGGCCCGGAACTACTCAAGCGCCTCAAAAACGTGAACTACATCGTAGGCCCGGACCAGTACCGCAAAATTCCGGAACTTTTGTTCGGCGACGCCCACAGCCCGCTGCACCAGACGCACCACAAGATGTTCATCGACGAAGACCGCAGCGAAAACTACCTTGGCGACTACGCCAAGCTGAGCAACAACTTCAGCACATTCGTCGCGATCCAGCGCGGTTGCAACAAACGCTGCAGCTACTGCATCGTGCCGTACCTCCGCGGTCCCGAGAAATACCGCGAAGCAGACGACATTCTCGCCGAAGTCCGCAGAGCCGCCGACAAGGGCATTTCCGAAGTGATGCTGCTCGGCCAGACGGTAAACGCCTACAAGACCGCCACCGAAGACTTCGCCACGCTTTTGACGAAGGTCTCCGAAATTGGCGGCATCAAGCGCATCCGCTTTACAAGCCCGCACCCGCGCCATTACACGAACGAACTCATCGACGTTCTTTTAAACAATCCGAAAGTTTGCCATTACGCGCACATCCCGCTCCAGAGCGGCTCCGACGCCATCCTCAAGAAGATGCGCCGCCAGCACAATATGGAACAGTACATGACCGTCATCGAACAACTGCGTAGCCACGACCCGTACTACGCCATTTCGACAGACGTCATCTGCGGATTCGTGGGCGAAACCGACGAAGATTTCGAACAGACGATCAAGGCATTTGAAGCCTGCCAGTTCGATACCGCCTACATGTTCATCTACAGCCCGCGCAAGGGAACGGAATCGTACAACGAGCCCGAAATTCTCACGCCCGAAGAAAAGTCCGCGCGCCACACGCGCCTCGTGGAACTCCAGAACGCCATTACGCTCAAGCGTAACCAGATGATGATCGGCCGCACCGAAGAAATCCTCGTCGAAGCATGCTCCACCCGCGACAAGACTGAATTTGTCGGTAAGACGGACAATTTCAAGAAGGTCATCTTCAAGCCCGAAGAAGGCCGCATCATCAAGCCGGGCGACTATGTGCAGGTAAAAATCGACGACATTCGCGGTTGGACGCTCCGCGGCACGCTCGTATAGCCACACACACCTCCGACCCGCCGACCCGGCCCCGCAGTCCTTTTTACGTAACTCACGTCACATCAACGACTTACGTAAACTCGGCAGTGCCATATTGTAAAAAAAATTTGTATATTTGCATTAGAGGCAAATATGACTAAATCATTTATTCACAATTTGGTTATTACGGGTGCATTCAGCGCACTTGCCACAACATTATCATTTGCAGAAACAGCACCGACGCTAGCCTCGGCCCAAAAAGCTTACGTAAACGGCAACTGGAAAGAAGCCGCAGCCGCTTACGAAGCCGTCTGCCCTGTACAACCCGATTCCACACGCACTGAATGCTTTTTGTGGAACATCCTCGCCCTCTCACAGACCGGCGTAGCAACAGATTTTAGCAAGGCCGGCAAACGTCTTGACAGCCTCATCGACAAAACAAACCCGCAAAAGCCGATTTATGCAGACCTTATGATGACCAAGGCGCAGTTCCAACTGTACCTCGGCCGTTACAACAAAGCCGCCGAATCGCTCGTCCACGCCATTGAAACGTCGCAACCGCACCAAGTCACCGTACTCCAAAAAGTTTGCTCCGCCGTACAAGAACGCGCCCATAGCGAAGACCTGAACGAAGCCTGCAAGAACCTAGGCAATCCCGAAGCCAGCAAGGCCAAAGCAGAACAGGCCGCAAGCGCGCAACAAAACGTTCAAGTCGATCAAGCGAACGCCGTGGAATCCAAGCCTCAAGCCGCCGAAACCAAGGCTCCAAGCGCACAGCCGGCAGAAACAAAACAGGCAGACGCCAAATCAAGCGCACCCGAAGTTAAGCCCGCTGAAGAAAAATCCACATGGCAACTGCAGCTTGGCGCATTCGGCATCAAGTCCAATGCCGACTTGCTCGTCGACAATCTCAAAAAACGAAACATATCTAGCAAGATCATCCAGAACACACTTGAAAGCGGGAAAGTCCTGTACATCGTGCGCACCGGTCCTTTTGATACAAAGGAAAGCGCCGTGGATTACGGGGCAAAAAAGCTCGCTCCGCTTAACGTCGAATTCCGTCCGATGCTAGTAAAACAGGTCCAATAAAAGCGAAAAACAAACTAATCCATAGTAACCAAAAAATTTTTTACAGATTTTAACGCAGAAAACTAGCGTTTTTTGAGGGTTATGCCTACAAAAAAGCGCTAAAATGTTCTATATTTGTGTTGCTCCCCCGCCGGGGTGGTGAAATTGGTAGACGCGCTGGACTCAAAATCCAGTACTCGCGAGAGTGTGAGGGTTCGATTCCCTCCCCCGGCATTAAACCATTAAACGTTTAAGAAAGAGATCGACAATGAGTAACATGTTTAAAATGCTTTCTGCTGTTTTGTTTGCGGGCTCATTAGCGTTTGCTCAGAGTGACGATCTTTTTTCTGACGACTTTCAGGATGCCGCTACAGCGGATTCCATAGCCCAGGCCAATGCTCAAGCTAGTGAAGCTCAGTCGAACATTGGTAACGCTCAAGCAACGAGCGGTCAGTGGGAAGGCTTCAAGTACGAAGATATGGGCCTCACCCAGTGGGAATACCAGCAAGCAAAAGAACAAGGCGTTTCTCGTGAAAAGCTCACGAAGCTCGTCGAAATTGGCATCCGTCCGACAGAATATCTCCAGAAACCGTGGAACAGACTTGGCGTTAGCGAAGAAGATTGGCTGAGCCAGCGTGCTGAAGGTATGGAAGATGCTGACATCGACCGCTCTTACCGTTATCGTAGTGGCGATCAGGGCGCAGCTTACCTTTCCCTCTTGATTCCTTCTTACTACCAGTGGAAAACAAAGCAGACTGCCAAGGCAACGTTTATGGATGTCCTTGAAATCGGCAGTATCGCAGTTACGGTAACCCTCAAGGTTCAGAACAAGAGCTACTGGTGGTGGGGATTTGGCGGAATTATCGCCGCACACATCTGGTCCTTTGCAGACGCATTCATCACCACCCAGTGGGATAGCAATCCGGATGCAAACCGCTTCAGCTTTGGTGTCATTCCGACTCCGGACCAGGGCGTTGCAAGTTTCTTCAATGTAAAGTTCTAAGCAGCAATGCAGTTAGAATTACTTAAAAGCAAAATTCATCGCGCTACTGTAACCGACGCAAACCTCAATTACGAGGGTTCGATTACTATTGCCCGCGATTTGATGGATGCAGCAGGTATCCTCCCCTTTGAAAAAGTTGGCGTCCTTGACGTGAATAACGGCAGTCGCCTTGATACATACGTCATCGAAGGTCCGGCAAAGTCTGGTGTCATTTGCCTTAACGGTGCTGCCGCCCGCTTGGTCCAGCCTGGTGACTTGGTCATCATCGTGGCATACGCAACCATGAGCGAAGCCGAAGCCAAGACGTGGAAGCCTACAGTCATTCGCGTTAACGGCAAAAACGAAATCATCGAGAAAATCTAAAAGCGCAAAACACAGGCGTTTAAAGGTCCCGGCGAAGCCGGGCTTTTTTTTATAAAAAAATTTACGTTTCGGCAGTTTATGACAATGTAAATGTTGTATATTAAAAGTAAACTAAAATTATGAGGTTTTAATGCCAGACAATATCCTTTACATCGCCATTGCATCGGCAATTCTTTTACTGATCATCATCTTCGTGATGTCCTACATCAAGGCCGCTCCTGATGAAGCCATCATCGTTTCCGGTATCCAGAAACAGCCTAGAGTCATCATCGGCCGTGCAGGACTTCGCATTCCGTTTTTCGAACGTGCCGACCACCTTTCTTTGCAGCTGATCCAGATTGACGTGAAGACGGGCAGCCCCGTCCCCACCAAGGACTACATCAACGTTTCCGTCGATGCCGTCGTGACAGCAAAAATTTCGGACAATACTGACCGCCTTAAATCTTCGGCCCAGAACTTCTTGAACAAGAAGCCCGAAGATATCCGCGCCATGATCGTCGACATCCTCGAAGGTAACATGCGTGAAATCGTAGGCCGAATGCAGCTTGTAGACCTCGTGGGCGACCGCAAACAGGTCTCCGAACTCGTACTCGAAAACGCCATTCCCGACCTCGAAAAGCTCGGTATCGTGGTGCAGACGTTCAACATCCAGAATTTTGAAGACGCCAACGGCGTGATCGAAAATCTCGGTGTCGACAAGACTTCCGCCATCCGCAAGGCGGCCGCCATTTCCAAGGCTAACGCCGAACGCGATATCAGCGTCGCCCAATCGCAGGCCAAGAAAGAAGCCAACGATGCAGCCGTTGCCGCAGAACTCGAAATCGCCCAGAAGCAGAACGACCTCGCCGTGAAAAAGGCTAACCTGCAAAAGATTTCCGATACAGAAAAGGCTATTGCAGATGCCGCTTACGAAATCCAGAAGCAGACGCAGCAAAAAGCCATCAACGTTGCCCAGGCCGAAGCAGAAGTCGCCAAGCAGGAAAAGGAAATCGAAATCCGTGAACGCATGGTCATGGTGACCGAAAAGGAACTCAAGGCTGAAATCGAAAAGAAAGCCGAAGCCGAACGCCAGGCCCAGATCCAGCGTTCCGAAGCCGAACTCTTCCAACAACAGAAAGATGCCGAAGCCGTCCGTTACAAGGAAGAACAGCGCGCCAAGGCCATCAAGCAGATTGCAGATGCCGAAAAGGAAAAGGCATTCGCAGAGGCCGAAGCTACAAAGGCCAAAGCCTTAGCCGAAGCAGAAGCCACAAAGGCAAAGGGTCTCGCCGAAGCTGAAGCCATCAAGGCCCAAGGCCTTGCCGAAGCAGAAGCGCTCAACAAGAAGGCCGAAGCCATGAAGCTCTACGGCGATGCCGCCCGCCAGGAAATGCAGCTCAAGACCATCGAAAAGTACTTCGAGCAGATGCCGCAAATCGCAGCCGCCATCGCAAAACCGATGGAAAAGATCGGCAACATCACCATGTACGGCGAAGGCAATACGGCAAAGCTCACTGGCGACATCACCAAGACGCTCACGCAGGTCACGAACGGACTCACGGATTCGCTCGGCATTGACCTCCGCACAGTTCTCGGCTCCATGTTCGGTGCAAAGCTCGCCGGCGTTTCAAAGAACGACGAGCCCAAAGCCGATAACAAAAAATAATACCTGAAAATTTCATCTCAACCAGGAGACTCCGGTTCATTCCGAAGCCTCCTTTTTTGTATATTCCTTATATGCGATTTATGTGCTTTACAGTGTTGTTCCTTGCAGCGCTCACCTTTGCAGCCTCCCCCGCAAAGGCGGATTCGACCGCACTCTCGGAAACACTCGTTGCAGCGCCAGATACAACTGTCGATACAATCTACGTCATTCAAGAAAGCGGAATTCCCTGGAACCGTGAGCATTTCAACCCAGAACGCTTAGTGCGTCACGACACTTTTGATCCCGCCCTGAAAGTGGCCTACACCTACTCCGTGAGCTTCATTGGCGGAAGTTTCGGTTCATTTGCACAGCAAAGCTTTATGGCCCATTTCGCCTACGATTTCACGCCGAATCTTCACTTGTACGCAAATGTAGGTCTATGGATGCCGCTGTATTCCAACATTCACTTTGGCACGCCAATCGCACGAGAAGATGTACGGCAAGGCAACGTCAGCGTGCTGGTTCCAGACATTTCTCTCGAATACAAACCTACCGAAAACACAAGTCTCCGCGTGATGTTCATAAACGAAAGAGATGCATTCCGAGCCTACGGACCATTCCGTTACCTCGACAGCGACTGTCCTTGGCGTAACCCGCATTACTGCTGGTAAGCACACATAAGAATTTTCCCTTATGGAGCCCCGGAATTAAACCGGGGCTTTCGTTTATTTTTCTAGATTTTAATGTAAAGAATGTTCCAAAAGTTTTTTAAAGCATTCCGCCTGAACCTTGCCGTGGTAGCCGCTTCGGCTGTTTTTGTCGTATCCCTTGTTACTGGCTGCGAAGAACAGAAGCAAGCCCCCACGGTGGTAAAAGAGGTTCGTCGCATCAAAGGCGAGGTCGAAGTGCTTAACAGTTGCAGCATGAAGGGCGCCGCCGTCAAGATGCGCTCGTTCTTGCGAGACAACGGCTTTGACGTCGTGCATATCGACAACGAACGACTCCAGAACTACGACGAAACGATTATAGTCCTCCGCAATCCGGAATGGGAAGGCGCGCAAGTCCTGGCGGCCACGTTAAAGACCAAGAACGTCCTTGTCCTTTTGAACAAGAACGCCACCGTCGATGCAGTCGTACATACCGGAAGAGATTTTCAACAAATAGTAGAACCCGATCAGGGAGAACAAAATGACAGCAACTAAAAACCAAGATCTTTCAGAAACAGTTAAGCTTGGTGCAGAAATCCTTTTTGAACTTCGCGCCCAGAACGTGCAGCTCATCGACCTCCGCGGAGTCAAGAACGAAGCGGATTACTTCCTCATTGCCACTTGCGAAAGTGAAGCCCAGATGCAGGCCATCTTGAACGAACTGACCAAGGAATTCAAGGCCCGCAAGCTCCACTTTATCGGCGTGGAATACAAGGAAGGTGTACGCTGGGCCATCTTCGATGCTGGTCTTGACCTGATGGTTCACCTGTTCGAAGAAGAAAAGAGAAACGACATTTCCTTTGAACGTCTGTACGCAGACGGCAAGATCACGAACCTCGACGAACAAGACTTCGTCCGCGAAACAGTAAAGAAGTCTGGAGACGACAATGAACTCATTTGATGTCGAAATCGCAAAGGCTCTCGCCGCAACCGGAGCATTTGCAGAAGACGCCGCTTTGAAACTTATTTCCGTGCCGCCTGATACGACCCACGGAAACTTCACGATTCCGTGCTTTTCTTTGGCAAAGACCTTGCGTAAGGCCCCGAAGCTCATCGCCGAAGACCTCGCCGCCAAGGTGCAGCTCCCGGCAGGACTTTCTAAAGTTGAAGCCGTGAACGGCTACCTCAACTTCTTTATCGACCGTAATTACCTTGCCAAGACAACTTTGGACGAAATTGCGGCCAAGGGTTTGGAATACGGACACGCCGCCCCGAACGGGAAGGTCGTCTGCATCGACTACAGCTCCCCGAACATCGGTAAGGAACTAGCCTTCCACCACTTGCGTTCCACAATGATTGGTAACTCGCTCTCCCGCATTTACAAGGCAGCCGGTTACAAGGTCGAACGCATCAACCACTTGGGCGACTGGGGTACGGCATTCGGTAAGCTCATCGTGATGTACCTCCGCGAAAAGCTCCCGACCGATGACGCAACGCTCGATGCCCTCACCGTGAAGGAACTCAACATCCTTTACGCAAGCTTCTCCAAGGTTTCCAAGGAAGAACCCGGTCTCGAAGACGAAGCACGTGCCGCATTCACCAAGCTTGAACAGGGTGACGCCTTCTACCGTAAGCTGTGGCTCGCCTTCCGCGCCGCAACGCTCAAGGAACTCATGCGTATTTACGACATGATGGGCGTAAGCTTTGACCACTACACCGGCGAATCCTTCTTTGAAGACAAGATTCCGGCCGTTCTCGACGAACTCCGCGAAAAGAACCTCATGGTCAACAGCCAGGAACGCGACGTGGTGATGCTCGACGAATTCGACCTGAACCCCTGCCTTATCCGCAAGAGTGACGGTTCGACGTTGTATGCAACCCGCGACCTCGCTGCAGCCATCTACCGCAAGAAGGAATACAACTTCGACAAGTGCCTTTACGTGGTGGACTTGGGACAGGCTCTCCACTTCAAGCAGGTATTCCACGTTCTCAAGAAGATGGGCCGCGAATGGTACAAGGATATGTACCACATTCCGTTTGGCGTGATCCTCCAGATGGTCGATGGCAAGTGGGAAAAGGGCAAGACCCGTACCGGTACGGCAAGCCTCCTCCGCGACGTGATCGAAGCCGCACAGAAGAAGATTCTCGAATTCATCGACGAAAAGAATCCGACTCTCGAAAACAAGGAACTCATCGCACGCCAGATCGGTATTTCCGCCCTCACCTTCAACGACCTCAAGAACAGCCGCTTGAAGGATGTCCGCTTTGACTGGGATGCCGTTATGAGCTTCGAAGGCGACACGGGTCCGTACGTCCAGAACGCACACGTCCGTCTCTGCAGCATTATGCGCAAGGCCGGTTACACCGTGAACGTTGCCGACGTGGACTACGCCCAGCTCACTGACGACGCTGCATACAACCTCATCAACCTTCTCGCCAAGAAGGGCGAAAAGATTCTCGGTGCCGTCAAGGACGATGAACCGAGCGTACTCGCGCAATACGCACTCGAAATTGCCGAAGCCGCACACAAGTTCATCCACGAAGACCGCGTGCTCGGATCTGCCGAAGAAAAGTCCAGACTCTTCCTTGTACAGTCCACGCAGATTGTACTCGAGAACGTCCTCGACCTCCTCGGCCTCTTCCCGATCCGCCAGATGTAGCAGCGCGCTTCGCGCAGCTTGTGAGGTATGAGCTCGGACCTACGGTCCTTTGGGCTCGCCTTGCAAAGCAAGGCTTTGAGCAAAAGCAAAAAACGAGAGCTTTTTAAGCTCTCGTTTTTTTGCGTTTGGAAAAACTTCCTACCGACTACTTCCTACTGTCTACTAATTACCGTTAATGCAGCGGACAGAGTAGCCGTTGTTCTTTGCGGTTGCGGGCACGAGCTGGCGAACCATCTGATCACTCATGCGGCCCATGGCCCAGAGCCAAATCGTTTCGTTGCGGCCGTTCTGTGCAGACCAGAAGCCGGCATATTCGCCCATGTCTTCGTAACGCACAGTAGACTTGCCGAGGAGCTTGCGATAGCCCGATGAGAACACGGTAAAGCCGTATTCGTCGGTACCGCCACCGCCCTGCCAGCCAGTCGTAGCCTTCATCTTCGTTGCAAAGTTACCGCACTTGTCCACACCATCGTAGCAGCCCGTGAGGCCCTTGAGCATGTCGGACCATTCGCGGTCACGCGGCAAGTGCCAACCTTCCGGGCAAGCCTTGCGGGCACCTTCAAGGTCATAGAGACGGCCACTGCGAGCGCAGTAAGAATCCTTGTCTTCGTAGCACCAGGAATGTCCTTCGACATTGTAGTTCACGTTCTGGGCAAACCATTCACGGCCTTCGACCTTGATGATGCGGTAAACCTGACCGTCGCGCGGGTCGGTGAAGGATGTAGACTTGTCGCGGATTTCGGCGCGGTGTTCCTGTTCGGCCTTGCGGAATTCAGAAAGCTGTTCGCGCTTGTACTTCTGGCGGCCTTCAAGTTCGTTCACCCAAGCCTTCTGGGCTTTCGGGTTCGTAAACTTTATACGCAAGTCATAGACGTTGAACAAGTCGTTACCGCAGGCAAAGTCCACACCGGCAATGTTGATGATGAGGTCTTCCTTGTCGAAGCGGCGCGGCTTGTCAAAGAACGAAACCCAGGCTTCCTTGGTGTTGCGGCAATTTTCGTAGAAGTTCGGGTCTTCGATAAGCTTGGACGGAACCGTCATATTACCAGCAACAGAAAAATCGAACTTGTCGTCCACAATGCGGAACGAAACCGGCTGGACGCTCTTGTAGTGAGTGTATTCGCCAAAACGAATGTCACCTTCGATCTTTGCCGCGGCGTAGTCGCCTTGACCTTCGGCATTAAAAATGGCATCCCATGTCTTTGGCGGAGCAGCAAAAGTCTGTGCGATGGACATAACAAACACAGAGCAAGTCGCCAACTTGAACAATTTCATGTTCTTCATTGAATAATCCTTTTTTATTACATTCTAATTATGTCGTAATGTTAGTTATTTTTCATCTATTTGGAAATAAAATATTTGGTAACATTGGGTAATTTTTTTAATATTATAGTATGTCTATGACCCGTTATATTCTTCAAATCCATTGTCCCGACCAAAAAGGGCTCATTGCCGGCACTACGCAAGTTCTCGCCAAGGCGGGAGCAAACATTATCGACCTCCAGCAGCACACTGCTAAGGATATTGAAACATTTTTCTTGCGCGCCGTTTTCGACATTGAAGCGGACGGAATTCCCGAAGTCAAAAGACACCTCGAGACCATCGCACCGCACCTCCAGCTCAACTGGAAACTCTTTGACACGTCCAAGACCGAACGTGTCGCCATTTTCGTTTCGAAAACAGACCACTGCCTTTACGAACTTCTCCTGAAGCGTCGCGACGGAGACCTCCCCTGCGAATTCAGCTGCATCGTAGGCAACCATCCGGACCTGGGTCCTGTCGGTGGAACCTTCGGCGTGCCGTTCTACTACGTGCCGTCCAACCCGGACAAGACGATTCCCGAAAACCGCTTCCGCGAAATCATCAAGGAAACGAACACGGATACCATCGTCCTCGCCCGCTACATGCAGATCTTGAGCGAAGCCTTTACCGAAGAATTCAAGTACCGCATCATCAACATCCACCACGGCTTCCTCCCGGCATTCAAGGGTGCAAAGCCCTACCACCAGGCATGGCGCAAGGGTGTCAAGATCATCGGTGCAACAGCCCACTTCGCGACAGAAGACCTCGACCAGGGTCCCATTATTTGCCAAGACATTCTGCGCGTTCCCGAAACCGCAAGCATCGATGAACTTGTCGAACTCGGCAAGGATATCGAAAAGCGCACGCTTTCGCAGGCTCTCAAGCTGTGGCTCGAACACCGCGTGTTCGTTTACGCAGGCAGAACGTTCATCCTCTAGGAGTCACCAATGTCCGAAGAAATCCAGAATGAAGCCACCTCTCAAGAGGTCAACAACCAAGAGCAGACTAGCACCGCTAGCAACGATACGACAACTACAGCCCAGGAAGTTACGAATTCGAACAACGATTCCGGCACCGAAGCTCTCGTCAATCCGTTGACTGGCGAAGTCATCCGCCCGGCCAAGCCCAAAGAAGAATCTTCGAACTCTCCCTACAAGAAGTTCAAACCGGAAACGTTCGTCAACCCGATGACGGGCGAAGAAGAACAGACATCGCTTGGCTCTCCGGTCATCATCCAAAAGGACCGCGGACTTGCTTACTACGTCGGATTTGCGCTGCTCACCGTTTTGAGCATTGCCTTCTACTTTATGCCGGGCATTGCCATCACGTTTGTCACGAGCCGCATCGTAGACCTGAGTTCTTCTGCAGCTTGGTTGTTCAGTGCCATTCTGAGCTTTGGCGTTTGGCTGATTTTCAAGATGAAAATCAAGGGTTTCGAAAAATCCTTCAAGCAGTATTTGGTACTTTGTGTCGCATGCGTACTCGTGATGGTCGCCATCCAGTTCGCAACCAACTACAACATTTTTGCAGAAATTACAGCACTCCTCATCGGAGCAAAAGCCTAGGAACTTTCAATGAACAATACAGATACCTTTGTACACTTTCTCGTAGAATCCGGCGCCCTCAAGTTCGGCAACTTCGTCACCAAGAGCGGCCGCGAAACCCCGTACTTCATCAATACCGGAGAGTTCCGCACGGGCGCATCCCTTTCCAAGCTCGCTGAATTCTACGCAGCAGCATTCATGGTCCACTTTGACGGCAAGGCCCAGAACCTTTACGGTCCGGCCTACAAGGGCATTCCGCTCTGCGCCGCAACGGCAATGAAGCTTTCGGACGTGTACGCCCAGAACCTCACTTTTACATACAACAGAAAGGAAATCAAGGACCACGGTGAAGGCGGTTCCCTCGTCGGTTACAAGTATGCCGAAAAGACAAACGTCGTCATCATCGAAGACGTGATCACCGCCGGTACATCCGTCAACGAAACGATGCAGGCACTTTCCAAGATCGAAAATGCAAACGTCATCGGCCTTTTGATTTCTGTGGACCGCAAGGAAAAGCTCGAAAACGGCAAGTCCGCACTCCAGACTGTCCAGGATGAATACGGCATCGAAGCCCATTCCATCGTGAACATCAACGACATCATCGCATTCCTCGAGAACGAAGAGAACCGCAAGGCCATCAATGCCCCCGAAGGAATCCTTGAAAAAGTCTACGCCTACCGCGAAAAGTGGGGTGCAGTCTAAGTCTGCATAAAGTCTTCCGCGATATCCACGAGAGTCAATGACGATCAAGAAGTCAATACTGTCCATTGGATTTGCAATCTGCATGCTCACCGGGTGTGCAGATTCTTATCATTGGAAAGCAAGCCACCCTTCATACCATAGGGCACCCTATGGTGGCATTGCCATCACGGGCATTGACGACGCATTTGTCATCACGCGCTCCTCGTGGTTCGCCAAGCGTCTCGAAATCAGCGCAGACAGCATCCAAATCAAGGGTACGGCCCACTGCCGCAATACTTTTGAGACAGAAATGCGAAAAGCCTATGGCAACCTGATCGTCATTCCGGATTCCATAAGCCGCACGTCCCCCGAAGAAAGCTTAAAGCTCGACGAACGCATTTTTATCAAGGGTCACATTCCGGAACAGGGCATTTCGCTCAAGGACTCCGCAGGGAATGTCCCGCCCCTAGTGCTGATTCTGCATGAATTCATTGTCGGCACGGATTTAAAGCGCGAAAACTTTTACGACTACGCGCTCATCCACAACGAAAGCGGCAGCATCCGCAAGCCCGACAACGTGAGTGCCGTATTCTCGTATACGCTTTGGGACAACTTGAAGCAGCGTCCGCTATTCAGCGCCGTTGACGAAATCCAGCAGCCCATCACGACTTACAAGCTGAGCAACTTGACGAATCTCATCCAGCTTGCCGTCCAGAAAATCCGCAAGAACCTTTACGAAGGAGTTTCCAAATGAAAAAGCTCCTCGTGATCTTGATGTTCCTTGCCGCCTGGGTGCAAGCCTCGGAAGTCTATTTCGACTCCCGCTTTACGCTCTGGAAAGACGCCACGATTTTGATTTGGGCGCCCAACGGAGATTCCCCCATCAACGCTTCGGATTTTTGCCATTCGCTCCGCCGTAACAATACCGGTATCGGAGAACCGAAATGCCGTGAACTCGGGGAATGGGAACGCGATTCCATCGCCAAACGCTACGGCAACTGGCTTTCGAACAACCTAGAAAAAGGTTTACCCTCAACATTCTTGCGAGCAAGGCACCCCGGCATGGCCGCCAAGCTCCAGACACTGGAAGACAACATCGTCCTCTACGTAAATCCGCTGGACAAGTTTGTCCAGGTGGCCATTTTTGACGAGACCTCCCAAGAACCCAAAGCCGCAGGCATCGTGAAAATGAGCAACGACAAAATGGCACTCGGGGACGACATCGCATCGACTTTCTTTGACAAGCGCACCAAGCGCCGCCTCACCAAAGAAGAACGCCTCAAGCAGCAGACCGAACCCGACGACCTCTACAAGGAAGTTCCGAGATTGAGATTCTGGGCAGGAACAGGCATCGGGTATTCTCAAGCCCATTTCCCGCTCACACCGGACAACTGGACGAGTAGCCACACCAAAAGCCGCGTACGCAACTACCGCATTACCAAGGACTCCGTAAGCCTCTGGAACTTTATCGACGACGCCGACCCGTTCTTTGCCATTTATGCGGGCCTGACTTGGCATGGATTTATCGGTATCGAATTCTTGTACCGCTATTCTAACCGCAACATGAAAATAGACAACGCCGATACCGTCTACCGGGAACTCGATCATTGGGACTTTGGACAGCACGATGTGGGCCTGAACGTTCTGCTCTCCATGACCTATCCCATCACCACTTGGCTCGACATCACACCCCTTGCGTTTATCGGATTCCAGTATTCGTTCTACAACGAGGATATATCCCTCAAGAAAGGCGTCAAGAAGCCCTCCAGAGCCTACCAGTATAGAGTCAAGTTCGAAGACCTTTACAAGGGAGCATTGCTCGGTATTGGCGGGCAGTTCGTCTTCAAGAAGCATTATGGCGTAGACCTCCGTGCAGGCATTTCGAGCCGCGGCAGGGACATTTACGAAGCCCCCTCCCCAGACGCAGGCAAGGCACCGACAACCATAGGCAAATCCACCATCGATTGCTTCGTGAGCCTCGGATTTGAATACCAGTGGACGCTTTAGATTTAAAGCACTTTTAAAAGTGTTTAAATCTTGACAAGAGCTGCATGCGGGCGGGGCCCCAGCTCGGAGTTGCGAAGGCCGCACGGGCCCCTCCCTGCACCCTCCCCATCCTTGGCCGACGCTTTCATTCTCCAAGAAAAAACTAGATATCCTTGATTTTATTAACATCTCCACTTAAGCATAAAATGTCAAAACTCGTTTAGAACGCTTTTGAGACCGAGATAAGCACAAGAATAATGATTATTGTATAAGGCATAATACCTCCTTTTGTCCATACGGAAAACATTTCCGTAATGGGTTTTACAAACGTTTATCCCGTTACTTGCAAAACCCTCTTTTTTTTTGAAAAAAACATCAGAAACTTCATTGTTTTTATCAGGAAAAGACATATAGTCTCCTTTAAACCTCGTGGATTAATTTCCACCCAAGGTCGCACTACTGTTTACCTGGCTTTTTGCAAAATTTGGATTTTTAATTACTTTTTTACATAGATTTACAAACGGTATTATTTCAAATCTATGCAACCTATCTGCGGCATTTACAAAATCACGAACTTAGTCAATGGGAAAAGCTACATTGGCCAATCCATCAATATTTCAAGCAGATGGAAACAGCATACGCAGTCACTTGATAAAATCAAGAACCCCGATGAAGAAAATCCTCTTCGCAGAGCATTTTGCAAATACGGCCTAACGCAACAGGTTTCGCAACCCGGTGTTTATGGTAATTTCAAATTTGAAATTCTTTTAGAATGTGACAGAGATAGCCTAACAGAACACGAATACGCAAAAATAGACGAACTTCAACCAGAATATAACAGAATGATGTGTCCACCTAGCCCCGACAGGATGTGGCCTCAAAAGGACAACAACAATCAAAAATTCTGCTATGTGCAATACCATAATTACGATGCGTTAAGATACATACCTGGAGAAGAATCCATTCTAAACAATCAAGCAGAAGATTTTTCAACCACAGTATCAAAAAAAAGAGACTGTTTAAAACTGAAAGGCCAGAAAATCTACTTAATTCTTGGAATAAAACAGGATTTTCACAAAAGAAAAGATTTTTTCTTATGGGAATATACACAAATAGAAGAAGTCTCCCTTATTGAATCTATGCATGGCCTAGAATACTCATTAGAAGGAACTCGTTTTCTCTGCAAAAATCCAATTCATCTAAACAACCTGCCCGATTTTGACCATTTTGCCAAACACACTATGGGTTCATTTGCCTATGGAATGCAAAATGCTATAAACGATCCATTTTCTAAATATATTCTAGACGAATCGAATTTTATTCAATGCAATAATATTGAAAATAAACTAGAATGGCTTGCTAATTTTGAAGAACAACTTGAAGACAAAACACTTTGCTTAACAAAAAGAACTGAAAATGGCATTGATTTCGACTGGTTTCGTTTTTGTGATGACGAACAAAAAAGCATCATATTAAAAATGAGATATTCCAAAATATTTACCTGGGATCCTTATTTCATAATTAACCAGTTCAAAACATTGCGAAAAAAATATCCAAGCATAAATAGAGTCACTCTTTTTTTAAACGAAAGCAATCTTGATTTCGCTAAAGCATTCCCTAATATTACATGCGCAATTCGGGGATGCGGACGAATAGTTGGACACAACTAGAGGACGCATCATGCATTTTACCGAAGATCAAATCGCCAAGGCTTTGGAAACATTTCATGATTTAAAG
>CACZAD010000017.1 GCA_902779055.1 Fibrobacter succinogenes
AAAGGCCAGCCGCGCAGCGGGGACTGGGCTTTGACAATCCCGTTCCCGCTCTAAAAAAGAAGAACCACCTGCAAAGGTGGTTTTCTTTTTTTATATCGTAATTTGGACGAGGCCCCGAGCCGAGTAGTTCTTTTTTATATTTAACAAGTTCAAGTATGCTCGGTATTTATGTTCATGTTCCGTTTTGCGCGAAAATTTGCGATTATTGCGACTTCCGCGTGATGCCTGCGAATGCTCGCTTGTTCGAAGAGTATGCGGGCTTATTGGAACGTGAAATACGTGCGTTCAATGATGCGCATCGTGGCGTTCTTTCGCAAGCGCGGACACTTTATCTCGGCGGTGGAACTCCCTCGATTTTGCCGGGTGCGTGCCTGGAGCGAATTTTTACGGTACTTGCAGAATGTGGTGTTCGTGTGGATTCGCTGAACGAAGTCTCAATGGAGTTCAATCCGGAATCTTGTACCGAAGAATCTGTGCTGACGGCGCTTGCTTGCGGTGTACGCCGCTTTAGCCTTGGGCTCCAGACGTTTTCTCAAGCGCTTTTGGACCGCATTGGACGCAGGCACACGGTGGAACGTGGCTTTGAAGCGCTTCGTTTGTTGACTTCGCTTCCGCGGGCGAAAGTCTCGGCAGACTTGATGTTTGATTTGCCGGGACAGTCGGTAGAATCTTTCTTGAGCGATGTGGATCGCTTGTCGGATTTTCCGCTTGGGCACTTGAGTTTTTACGGATTGAATGTGGGCGAGAGGACGCTTTTGGGCGGTCGCGTATCTCGTGGCGAAGAAAAAATTGATGAGAGTTTGTACGAGCCGATGTATCTCGGTGGCGTCGAGATCCTTGAGAAAAAAGGCTTCGAGCGTTACGAAGTCTCGAATTTCGCAAAGCCTGGCGACGAAAGCTTGCACAACATGAACTACTGGAATCGCGGCGAGTACATTGGCTTCGGGCCGGGTGCGCATAGCTATTTTGACGGTCGCCGTTTCTGCGCTCCAGAAATGTATCCGCGTTGGCGCGATTATGTGAATGCAGGCTCGCCGGATGCATCGCTGACTTACGACGATCTGGATAAAGACGATATTTTGACGGAACGCGTATGGCTCTCGTTGCGTCAACGTTCTGGTCTCGACCTAAACGCGCTCGCTGCTGACGGAATCTCTGTTTCGCCGGATGGCTATGAACCGTGGATCAAAAAAGGCTTTGCGACGCTCGATAGCGGAATCTTGAAACTCGTCGGCCGCGGCTGGATCTTCATGGATGGCGTTGTGACCGACGTGCTGAACGCCTGTTTTGTGTAAATAATTCGTGTTTTTAAAATGTGTGTGATATGGATTGATAATATTTGTGAAAATCGTTGTTTTCGTTGCCTCTCGTTACGTATTCATTATATAGCAGATCTGTTAGTTTGTTGAGTATTTTGTAGTAATATTGCACAATTCTTGCTTTCTGAGTCCAATCATCGCTTTTACTAAAGCTTAATTTCAAAAAGTCCTTAATATGGTCGCTGGAATGCTTATATACAAAGCTTATGTTTTTTTGAATGTCATTATACGCTGATTGTGCTGTGTAGTTGAAATGGTTACGTGTTTGCGATGGAAACGCGTCTCCGTAAATTTTTACAGCTTCTTTCAGGTTTTCGTAAACACTTTTTTCGATGTTATTTGCTTTGCATAAAAGTTCGTTTTTTATAGTTTCTGGTAATTTTTTCCATAAAGCTTCATGGGTGTTGTCTCCTGATTTGCAAAAACAAATAGTAACTAAATCGGAAGTTGTAGCGCTGGGGTCTTCGAAAAAAAAATAGTTTCCTTTGCTGAATTTACAAACGTTGTTAGAAAGTTGATTTAATACACTTTCTATGGTTTGGGCAATAGTATCGTTGATGAATACAAATCCTCTATGCAAAAAAAGCAAGAAAATGAAAGATGTAAAGAAAAATTCGTAATAAAGTGTCACAAATTCCCAATTGGATGATAGATTTGCGACATTTAGATTTTTGTGTAGATGCAAACGTTTTACTTGAAATAAGTGAATTTCTGAAATTAGAGTCTTATAAAATTCATCTTTGCTAAATGTTATGTATGTGCAATTGTTATTTTGGTGAAAATTTTTTGCATACTTCAAAAGAAGCTCTGACATTGTCCAAAATTTGGCTTTTTCTTGAGCTATCTTTGTACCTACTAAAGGTATTAAATATGTGTTACGAATGTTTATATAGCCTGTCCCCTCCAAATTTATACTACTCAAAAATTGAATCCTCATCAATGGTGTTGTACTTAGATCTATAATCGTTTAATTGAGATCTCATATCGTTTACGATTTTTGTAAATAAAGAATTGCTGGATCCTGTATATGTGTCGTATTTTAGGTTTGATATGGGTTGTAAGACTTCCTTTAAATAATCTACTCTGAGTTTTTGGTGCTTATAAAAAGTTTTATCAATACATTCGTTAAATATTGCAAAAACTGCTTTGAATAAGGAACTATTATTTAATTTGGCTTTTTCTGATTCGCATTCATGGAATATTAAATCGATCGCTTCAAGATAGTTTTTTACACCTTTTTCCACAACATCAATCTCTTTGTCTGCGAAATATCCGTTTTCAAAAAGATCTTTTGTGGCGTCGTTAAATGTTACTCTTGATATGTAGCCAACTTTGCTTGTGCTTCCTGAAAACTGTCCTGCAAGAACACTGTGCTTGTTTAAATAGTCGAAAAGAGCTCTCTGCTTCTCTTCTAAGGTTGTTTGATTTCCAGCTAAATCTTTTATGTCAAGAATTAATGTTGCGGGAACGCCTTTTTGGTTGGTGTTTATGTCGATAAATAAATTGACTTCTTCTGAAATTTTAAGATCTTTGAAAATGACAACAGGAATAGAATAGTCTTTTTGACATTCAAAAAAACCGTAAAGTCTATGTTGTCCATCTAAGACGAGAAAAGTTTTTTCTTTAACTTTAAACGAAAGCTCTGAATTTGAACTGTCGAAAGCAATGCTAGAATCGCTCTGTGCGCTCAGAATTAAAGAAGTGGGGATGCATCCTTTTTCTGAGTCTAAATATTTGGCGATGTTTTTTGCTCTGTTTGCGTTTAGTTTTCTTTGAAAACCTTCTTTAGGATCTTCTTCTCTTCTTGAGATAAAGCATGTTTCTTTTAATATGGAACTGGGAACTGCTGCTAGGTAAAATTGTTTTCCGTTTTGAGAACAGACTATGGCTTTTATTTTTTTTATTTTTGTCATAATGAGTTTGGTTGTATGTTTCTTTTGTGTATGATTATGTTAGTATAATATAATCTGAAAAAAAGTGTACTCTATATAAAAAGTTTTTTTTGTTATATAATGATGTGTAAAAGGGGAAAATGTTGTTTTTTTTAATCTGATGTTCTTTTTTTTGGAAGTAACTTGTGTAAAAGCACTGGGGAAAATGCATTGCTTAAAAATCGTCTATTCTAATTGAGGCTTAGTTTTGTCAGATTTGATTTTGAAAGCGTGCTTGAATGATTGAATAAAAAAACGGCGACCATTATGAAATGGTCGTCGGAGAAACCTGGGGCCAGGGGACGGAGTCCCCTGCGTCTTATTTATTAATGGCTGCCAAGAATGCGTCCTTCTTTTCTTGCAAGAAGTCCTTGCTGTTGTACTTGCGGATACGGCGGAGAGCCTGGTCACGCAGCTGACGTACACGTTCGTGGGAGATGTTCATGGATTCGCCCACTTCGCGGAGGGTCTGCGGAGCTTCCTGGTTGATGCCAAAAATGCCAGTGATGACTCGGGCTTCGCGTTCCGGGAGCTGTTCCATGAGGTCACGAGCCAAAGCTTCGACGCTTTGGATTTCGGAATCGGCTTCCGGGTTCGATGCACCACTGTCCGGGAGGACTTCGGCGTAAGTTGCCTTGGAGTCAGCCTTGAGCGGGCTGTCGAACGAAACACCGCGCTGACCGATCTGGATCAATTCACGGATTTCTTCGTTGATTTCCTTACCGCGGGACTGTTCGTGCAAAGCCTTGCGCACGCGGAGGTGCTGGTTTGCCGGCAAGCGGATAAGGTTGCCCTGTTCGTTAATAGCACGAGTAATATATGCCTTGATCCACCAAACGCCGTAACTGATGAATTTAAGACCACGGGTGTGTTCGAACGATTCGATAGCGCGGACAAGTCCCATAGCGCCTTCGCTGACCAAGTCCGGAAGTGGAATCGGGCAGCCGCGGTACTGGATGGCGACCTTGAGCACAAAACGCATGTTTGCAGAAATCAGTTTTTTACGGGCGATTTTGTCGCCTTCTTTAGCTTTCTGGAATAGAATCTGTTCTTCTTCGCGGGAGAGAGGTGCAGTGCGACGAATATCTTCTAGGTATCTTTTGAGAGTAGTATCGGTAGAATCAATATGCATTTTAAAAACCTTGCTCCTATAATATCGCTTTTTTAAAGCAAGTTGCGTGCCAATTGTGTAAAATTTTCCATTTTTTTTACAAAAAGTCCTTAAAAGGTCGGTTTTGCGTGGCTTGGTGTGCTGTGTGTCATAAAAAATTGTCCCAATTTTGTAAAATTTGTCGTAAAAATATAACAAATTTTTCAAAACGTGACAAGTTGACCGGTGGTAGACTACGAAAGGTTGGAAGGAAATGTAAAGGACGCGCTGTCGATGTGTTCATTATGAATATGAAGATTTTCTCTTCTTGTCTGCCGATCGGTGTGTCGGAGGAGGATGTTTCATTTTGCAATGTCCTTTTTTGTGAAAAGGAGATTCCCGATTAAATCGGGAATGACAATTCCTGCTTCCTACTTCCTACTACCAAATTTTCATATATTATCCCCGTTATGTCTATTAAAGAGCCCGATCAATCCGTATGGAACCGTTTTTGGCAGCGCAAGAACGACATGGACAAGGTCTATCCGTCTTCGCCGTCTATTATAGAAGCTATTAAGAAGAATTTTAAGCTCGAAGGCCTGAAGGTGCTTGAGGTCGGTGCTGGTACCGGCCGCGATAGTGCCGAACTTGCTCGTTTGGGCGCCGATGTCTATGTGCTCGATTTTGCCGACAATAGCTTGAAAATTGTCAATTCGCTCCGCGAGAGTGAAGGTCTCAAGAATTTGCACCTGGTTCGTGGCGACGCTTTCAAGTCCCCGTTCCCGGACAACACTTTTGACTTGGTGTTCCATCAGGGCTTGGCCGAACATTTCAAGGATTCGCTCCCGCTCTTGCAAGAGAACTTCCGCATCGTCAAGCACGGCGGTTGCTGCCTTTGCGATGTGCCGCAGACCGTCCACCCGTACACAATTATCAAGCATATCTTGATTGCGCTTGACAAGTGGTTTGCCGGTTGGGAAAAACAGTTCACGATGGGCCAGCTCAAGACGCTTATGCGTGACGCTGGTTTTGAATGTGTCTATGCCTATGGCGACTGGATGCGCCCGAATCTTTACTACCGCATTCTGCGCGAACTCTGCTTCAAGTTCGGTATTGAACTCCCGAAGTATCCGCTCGATGGAACGGCTTACCAGAAGATTAAGGACAAAATTTTGGATAGCCTCCAGTCTGTGCCGGTGATGCACTACACGCAGCTTTGCATTGGCGTGATCGGTCGTAAGCCTTAGGTGATTGCTTGAAAATTCTCGTCGTAAATTATCGAGATCGCATGCATCCGGCTGCCGGCGGCGCCGAAAAGCATTTGCATCGCATTTTCGGAAAGATTGTAGAAATGGGCCACACGGTGGTCCTGTTTACGACGTCGTTTCCGGGCGCGAAGGAACGCGAAGTTGTTGATGGAATTCAGGTCATCCGCAAGGGCGGAGATTTGATGTTCCAGCTCACGGTGGCGCTGAATCTGAAAAAGCTCGACCGCGAATTCAACTTTGACGTTGTTGTTGAGGATTTGAACAAGTTACCGGTCTTTGCCCACTGGTTCGTCCGCAAGCCGCTCTTGGTGCAGATGCATCACCTGTGGCGGATGTCGATTTTTGCTGAAGCTATTTTCCCGGTGGCGTTTGGTGTCTGGTTCTTTGAACGCATTATTCCGTTCTTTTACCGCACGCAGCCGTTTGTTGTGGTGAGCCCGAGTACCAAGAAAGAACTTGCCGAAATCGGTGTGGACGAAAGTCGAATTTCCGTGATTTACAACGGGTCCGAAAAACCGAATTTCCCGGGATGCGCGGATCTCTCGGCAAGTTCCGCGGAATCTTGTGAGAATGCGGTGGAACCGTATTTCATTTGGCTTTCTCGCGTGCATCGTTACAAGGGAATTTGGACGGCGCTTGAAGCGTTTGAAAAATTCTCGAAATCGCATTCCGAAGTTAAGCTGTATATCGTTGGCGATGGCCCGCTTTTGAAGAAGCTCCCGGCCTGGATTAAGTCGCACGGCCTGGATGGCAAGGTGGTCTTGACGGGCTTTGTGACGGGGGCGCACAAGTACGAACTGCTTTCGTCTTCGCTTGCGCTTTTGCAGACGAGCTACAAGGAAGGCTGGGGCCTTACCGTGATGGAAGCGGCGCAGCTCTGCAAGACGACGATTGCGTCGGATGTGCCGGGACTCTGCGATAGCGTCCGTGACGGCGAGACGGGAATTCTGTTCCCGTCGGGAGATGCGGCCGCGTGTGCTTCTGCAATGGAAAAAGTTTATAGCGATGCTGAACTGCGCAAGAACCTCGGTCAAAATGCCAAGCGTTACGCAGAATCGTTCTGCTGGGAAAAGTCGGCTCGTGAAACGCTCGACTTGCTGCAGCAGACGGTTGAAGGGTACTCTCGCAAATGAAATTGAATCCGAAGTTGAAGTCGATACTTGTTTTTTGTTTGAAGCTGGTGGTGACGCTTGTTCCAGCCTACTTTGTTTATCGTAACATTGTGAGCGATCCGGAATGGAGTGCTAGTGACCTTACTAACCTTTTCAAGAACAACAGCGTGTTCCCGCTTGTCCTTGCTCTTCTGAGTCTTGCGGTTTCGAACTTTACGGCTTGCTACCAGTGGAAGCTTCTGCTCGAAAAACAGGGCGTTCATATGAAGTATGGCAAGCTTCTCAAGCTTTACCACGTTGGGCTTTTCTTCAACAACTTTATGCCTGGGAACGTCGGTGGTGATGCCAAGAAGGTCTACGATATCCGCGTGCAGGGCGGGCAGGATACCGTTGGCGCGGGTTTTACGGCGACTGTTTTTGACCGCTTGTTCGGACTCTTCTTTATAACGCTGTTTACTCTTGCTGTTGGTGTCTTGTTCTTTGTTCACGATGCCGAACAGCGTGCGTTCATATGGCCGTCCATCTGGATTTTCCTTGGCTTCTGCGTGATGTTTGCAGGGCTCTTGAGCCGTCGCATTGGCAAATTCTTCTGCCGTATGGTGGGTAAGGCCTTGCCCGAAAAATTCGAAACGCGACTCCTCCGTATGTTTGACCGTTTCCAGAAGTTCCGCTCCAAGAAGCTCTGGATAAACATTGCTTGCCTTTCGACAGTGACGCAGTCCTTGCGTATTCTGGTGCATTTCTTTTGCGGAATTGCCGTGGGCGTGGATCTTTCGATGTCGTGGTACTTCTACTACATTCCGCTTGTCGCCATTGTGAGTGCGCTTCCGATTTCGATTGGCGGGTTTGGTCCGCGTGAACTGTTGGCGCAGTCGCTTTTTGCGCGTGCCGGTGTGCC
The DNA here is from genome assembly GCA_902779055.1 of Fibrobacter succinogenes. Lineage (GTDB taxonomy): Bacteria > Fibrobacterota > Fibrobacteria > Fibrobacterales > Fibrobacteraceae > Fibrobacter > Fibrobacter succinogenes_K. The sequence goes on from CACZAD010000017.1 coordinate 7,619, forward strand.
TGGACTTGAATCTGTGGTGATCCAGTTGCTTGCTTATTTTGTAAGTTTGGTATTAAGCCTGTTTGGTGCTGTTGTGTTTTTGAAGGGACAAAAGCCTGTTCCGGCAAAAACTGCGAGCCGTCAATAGTTTATTAAATCGTTATCTATATCCTTTGCTATATGAACCAGCGTTAAAAAGGAACGCTAAAAAGCTGAAATAAACATGTCATCCTCGAACGAAGTGAGGGGGGGCCATTGCCGTTTATTTCAGCTATTAAAGAATATGGATGTAGAAAGTCTTTTGGTCGGGCTGAATTCCGACCAACGTGCAGCAGTACTCCACGATCATGAAAAGAACGGACAACTTTTAATTCTTGCTGGGGCAGGGTCGGGAAAGACTTCGGTCTTGACCAAGCGAATCCAGTACCGGATTATGTCGGGCGTTGAGCCGGAGAAAATCCTCGCGCTCACGTTCACGGCGAAGGCCGCGGCCGAAATGAGGGAACGTGTGCAAAAGCTGTTCCCCGATGCCGGTGTACGACTTTGCACGTTCCACTCGCTCGCGCTGTTTATTCTCAAGTCGAACGTCCCTGTTGTACAGGATATGGAAAGGCGATCCCGGAATGAATCCGGGATGACAGTAGGGGGCGGGATGACTGCTGAGGATGGTTTTTGTCCGGCGTACGAGTTGGTCGGTTTCAAAAGGATGCCGGTGCCGTCTGAATCGGTGGACAAGTCCTTTATGCAGGAACTCGCGAAAGTCGGCGGACGGTCGGTGCATTTTTCTCGCGAAGAACTTTTCTCGGATGCGTATCCGCCATCGCTATTGAAAAAGTTAAAGCCGCTGCGTGAACGGGTGCTGGAATCGGGCCAGGTTGTCTTTGAAGACCTTATATACAAGGCTATCGACTTGCTTGAAAATCACGAGGATGCTAGGGCCTTTTTCCAAAGCCAGTGGACTGAAATTCTGGTGGACGAATATCAGGACATCAATCCGTCGCAGTACAGGCTAGTCAAGGCTTTGCTCGGGAATCGCAAGTCGCTGTTTGTCGTGGGCGATGACGACCAGGCCATTTACGGATTCCGTGGTGCGGACATCGGGAACATCAACCGTTTCCGTGACGACTTCAGGGAAAGTTCGCTGATTCGCTTGGAATGGAATTACCGCTCGGTGGCAAACATCCTCCATTTTTCAAACCAAATATTCAAGAATAAACCCGTCCATTTACGGAAAGTCTTGCGGGCGGGTAATATGAACGGTTCGGGTGGCTCGCCGATTTTCAAGGAAAATCGCAAGCCCGAAATTTGGGTGAGTGAAGACCCCGTTGAAGAAATGCAAAAAATCATCACGAGCATCAAGCTGCTTCGTGAAAGCTATGATCTCCAATGGAAAAATTTTGCCATTCTGGTCCGCTATAACCGACAACGGATGTATTACGAGGAAGCGCTCCGCGATGCGTGTCTCCCGATTGCGGGGACGGTTGTATCGGAGGGGGCCGGCGCTGCAGAGGGCGAGGGAGAACTCGTCGAAAACGGAATCCACGTCGAAACGGTTCACGCCTCCAAGGGGCTCCAGTATGCGGTGGTCTATTATGCGGGGCTTTCGGAGGGGCTTACGCCGGGGTCGTGTACAGGGACTCGTAGAGAGCGGAAAAGGCAGCTCGATGAGGAACGTCGGCTGTTTTACGTCGGGGTCACCCGGGCAGAATCTTATTTGGTTTTGCTATATTGCAAACGTAGATATTGGAAAGGGCGCCTCACGAAACTCAAACGGTCTCGTTTTTTGCCCAAGGATACTTCAAAAACAGAGATTAATATGCCGGTTATTTTGTTTAGAATCTATGCTGCCGCAAGAATCCTTCTCTTTATGCTCGAATACATTGTGAAAATTGCATTCATTTACATTTTCCGACGCAAGGATCTGGATTCGTGGATCGAGGAAAAGGTTCAGAAGTTTTCCTGGTTCTGCATGAAGGTCATTCGCGTCGACCTGACGATTGAAAACCAGGCGCAACTGGCCAAGGTCGATTGGTCACGCCCGGTGTTTGTCATGGGGAACCACCGGTCGTATTTGGACATTCCGATTGCCTTCCTTGCCTTGCAGCGGACGGTGGGCTTTATTGCAAAAACGCAGTTGCAGCGCATTCCGATTCTGAATTTCTGGATGCACAAGCTCGGTTGCGTCTTTATTGACCGTGAAAAGGGCGGTGGCGCCGCCATCATCCAGAAGGCGCTCCAGTCGGGCAAGATGCCGAGACTTTTCATTTTCCCGGAAGGTACCCGCAGCAAGCGCAGCGGTATGGTGGCCTTCAAGAGCGGATGCTTTAGGCTTGCCGTCGAAGCGAATGCAATCATCTTGCCGATCGTGACTCGCGGATCCGACGAGGCTTGGGAGCATCGCAAGGTGACTAAACATCGTCCGGTCTCTGTTACAATTCTTGAACCGGTGGATACGGTCGAGTTCAAGAAGGAGCATGGTGGCGATGATATGGACCCGCGCCATGAACTGCTCCCGTACATCCGCAGCAAAATGGAAGAAGCTTATGATCGGCGTCTTTGATTCTGGCTTTGGCGGACTTACCATTCTGCAGAAGCTCCGCCACACGCTCCCGCAGTACGATTACCTGTACCTGGGGGATAACGCCCGTGCGCCGTACGGCTCCCGCAGTTTCGAGACGATTTACCGCTACACGCTCCAGTCCGTGCGAGAACTTTTCCGCCGTGGCTGCCCGCTGGTGATTCTTGCCTGCAATACAGCTTCGGCAAAGGCGCTCCGCAGCATCCAGCAACAGGTGCTTCCGGTCGAATTCCCGGACCGCCGCGTTTTGGGCATTGTCCGCCCGACCGCCGAAGAAATCGGGAACTTCTCGAAAACGGGGCATATTGGCATTTTTGCGACTGCAGGGACGGTTTCGTCGAATAGCTATGTTCTGGAAATTGGCCACTTTTTCCCGAAACTCAAGGTGACCCAGCATGCCTGCCCGATGTGGGTGCCGCTGGTGGAATACGGCGAACGGGGAACCGAAGGCTCCCGCTTCTTTGTGAAAAAGGACGTGGACCAGCTGCTCGCGGCTGACCCTGAAATCGATACAGTTTTACTGGCTTGCACGCATTACCCGCTCCTTGCTGAAGAAATCCGGGTCGCACTTCCACCGCATGTACGCCTGGTGGTCCAAGGCGATATTGTCGCCGACAAGACTTTGGACTACCTCAAACGTCATGTGGACATGGAAAAACGCCTTTCGAAGGGTGGAAATGTCAAATATTTGACGACGGATACCGCAGAATTTTTCAAAAAAGGCGCTTTTCGCTTTGGAATGGAAGATATTTCGGCGGAGTCGTTGACTTTTTAAACTGTAAATTGTATTTTGATAATTGTTACTGACGAACCGTACTCGGTCCGCTTGTACTCGTTTTAATTTTCGAACTTTAATATTTGAGTGGATTTATAAAATGCCGAAAACACAGATCAATCTCGAAGGTTGGCAAGACTACCGTGGCAACATGGCCGGTAGCCTGCTTTATGTCGAAACTAGCCATCAGTCCGAAATGCCTGTCCGCGACCAGCTGAATGAAAATGAAAAGGGTTTTCTCTACGAACCGAACTATGAAACCAGCACCTATGGTCTGATGAGCTGCTACAATGTGAAGGCAATCAACACGATCGTGAAGAGCAAGAGCCGCTATATCTTGTTCGGCACTCGCTACGAAGGCTTGAGCGATTCCGAAATGCGCAACAAGTACCTCATCATGGGTTATATGCGTATCGACAAGATCAAGGATGTTCGTACTCGCCATGTGCAGCGCTACATGGCCAACCCGGAAATGGAAGAACCGGAATGCATGCAGATGGAACACAACTGGGCTGTCTACGGTCCGATGCGTTTTGTCTCCCTCGACGACTCCTTCGTGGTGACTGACGAAATCCTCAAGGAATGGGGCTACAAGGGCCACGCTTCCCGCCAGCTCAAGACTGTGTTCTCCAAGGAACACCTCGAAAAGATCTTGGCACACCTGGATTCCAAGCAGGATATGATCGACGAATACATCGCCACGGTCGACGAATACAAGGAAGCTCTTGCCGAAGAATAATTCTTCGAAAAGCAAAGCTAAAGGTCCCCGCCTCGGCGGGGCTTTTTTTATTTCTTGGTGCCGACTAGAAGTACCACTGCACCCTGGGCGGCCTGGAACAACAGCGGGACATATCCCAGCAAGCCTGCGGCCAGCACGAGCGGTGCCGGAATCCCGAGAATCCCGGTGAACAGGGCGACCTGCGTTCCTTCGCGCACGCCAATGCCGTTCAGTGAAATGGGGAGCATCGAAATGACCGTGGTGATGCTAGTGAATACGACCAGAATGCTGATGTCGATATCGACCCCGACTGCCCGGAAATAGGCGTAGGCTATAAACAACGTCAATAGCTGCAACCATAGGGAATCCAGTGCCGAAAGAAAAAGCTGTTTTTTGTGCTTTCTGTATATCGAGAGGCTCGACTGCAGCTTGGCGATGAATGTGAGCCTGTTGCTGATGAATTGCGGAATGGGGAATTTGTCGGAAAACAGGCAGAGCAAAATGAGTATGATGCAGGCGAGGCTTGCCCCCGTCATGATCAGGGTATAGCTTAAAGGTATATCGGCTTTGCTTAGGGCGAACGGAAGGGCTATGAAAAAGCAAAGGAACATAGCCAGAAGGCCTTGAATGCGGGCGAGCAGGACCGCCGAAACGGATTGACTTGTCTGGTTGAAGTTCTTTCCGAAGGCGAGAGATTTTACCGCGTCGCCTCCGAATCCTGTCGGGAGCAGGTTGTTGAAAAAGTATCCCATGGCGGTGTAGGCATAGTAGGTCTTGAACGGAATTTTGGGACCTTGAACCGAAAGCCCTTTCCAGCGGTTTGCCTGGATGGCCATGACTAGCGTTGCGGCGACGAGCATGGCAATGATCCAGGGCGTCATGCCGGTATTCCATTTTTCGATGACTTCGCTGAGGGGAATCTTGTGGAAAATATAGATGAACCCTCCAACACTAACCAAAAGTTGGATGAACCGCTTGGCGAAAAGCCTTATGCCTGTCTTATGGGTTGCCATTGGTCTTAATAATAGCATTTTTTGTTCGTTAAAAAATTACATTTGAAAACAGAGGTTTTTATGTATCGTAATAAAGTTCGCTATGATGTCGCTTCGCTCGTTCCAAAGGATACCAAGAGTGTTTTGGAAATCGGTGCGGGCGCCGGTATGAATTATGTGATTTATCCCAAGGATTCTTACAAGGTGGCGATCGAGCCCGAAGAAAGGACCGATACGCACACTGTGGACAAGTTCCCCGGGGGCTTTAACGAATACCATCATTGCTTTTACGAACAATATACCGAAGACCGCAAGTTTGACTTGGTGGTGATGTGCGATGTCCTGGAACATGTGAACGATCCGGTGGACTTGATCAATTTTTGTAAAAAGCACTTGAACCCGGATGGCCATATTCTCGTTTCGTTGCCGAACTTCCTCTGCATTGAGAATATCCTCAAGATTATCATTACGAGAGACTTCCGCTATTTCAAGCCCGACGAGGGCGAACACGCTCTTGGCGTTTTGGACATCAACCACAAGACTTTCTGGACAAAAAAGAGCTTTGTCCGCTTTGCTAAAGAAAACGGTCTTGAAGTCGAAAAAATACTCGGCATCCGCAAGCAGCTGAAGTTCATGCCGGGATTGCTGAGCCATTCGAGCTTTATCCCGTTCCAGTACGGCTTCTTGACCAAGCTCAAGAAGTAGCGGGCTGTTGTATTACGGCTGCTGGGCGGCAAGTTCGTTTGCGACCTGCCGGATGCGCTTTCCGCATTTTTCCCAGGTGAACTGACGAACCCAGGCGTCGATTTCGGCGTCGTGTTTTCCCTTGTCGTCGATGGATTCTTCGAGGGCGCGGGCAATGCTCGTGGCGTCCTTGGGGTTAAAGTACTTGACCACGTTTCCGCCGACTTCGGGGAGCGACGAGGTGTTGGAGCAAATGACGGGAGTCCCGCAGGCGAACGATTCTAGCACGGGAAGCCCGAATCCTTCGTAAAGTGACGGGAGTACAAAAAGGTCTGCCAGGTTGTAGAAGTTGACGAGGTCTTCCTGGCTTACCATTCCGGCGTGGGTGATGTACTTTTCAAGACCGAGTTCCTTTTCGCGGGTGGCCTTGGTGCGTCCGTCAAAGGACTTGCCGACAAGAACCAGCTGGCAGTTTTCCTTGCCCTTCATTTGGGCGAAGCCTTCCAGAAGTCCGTTGAGGTTCTTGTGGAGGAGCAGGTTCCCGACGTAAAGTATGATTTTCTTGTCGCGGGGGAGGCTGTACTTTTCGTACAGGTAGTCGATTTCGTTTTTTGGCTTGCGGACGAATTCGCTTCCGACTCCGAGCGGGATGACCGTGATTTTGGCGGGGTCGGTATTGTAAAAACGGATCAGGTCGCGCTTGGTGCTTTCGGATACGGTGATGATTCTGTCGGCGCGCTTGCTTACGAACCAGAAAATGAACTTGAAATACCAATGCACGATTTTCATCGGCAGGAATTCCGGATACACCAGGTGTGTCAGGTCGTGGATGGTGACAAGCATTTTCCCGCGGTAGAACAGGGGTACGTTGCAATGAGGAACGTGCAGTATGTCGGGCTTTTCGCGGTAGAGCGCGCGGTAGGGGAACTTCAGCTGTTCCTTGTAGCCGTAAATGCTGCTGATAAAGGGAATGCGCTTTGAAATGTTGGGGTAGGTTTCGAGATCTTTGGGGTCGCCGAGGGCGATTGTATAGCCGACATCCTTGAGCCAATGCTGGATGCATGTACCAATACCGGACTTGTTGACCATGCGGGCGTCGATTGCGATTTTCAAGTCGTTGGGTGCGGTACGGTTCATTTTATTTGGGTTCCCTAAAGCATTTAGTGACAATTTGTTCAATAAAATAAATTTTTCACTAGACGCTGATGACGAAATTTTTCATATATTATCTTTATATTACGTTTTTGCCTATTATGCAGGAGGAAATATGAGCAAAAAAATGGTAAAATGGATTTCGGGAACCTTACTCGCCATGGGAGCCTTTGTTATTGGCTGTTCGGAAAGTACTACGGAACCGCAATTTTTAGAAATAAAATCCGTCAATCAGAAAAATGATGCGACGAACATATGGGCAAGAATTGACGAAAGTGGAAGTATCGCAAATTATTTCGATTCCCTTTCGAAAGAAGGTAATGCTCCTGCTATTGGAACCGCAACACATTCAAAAGCCCAATGCAAGGCTCCTGCTCTTCAAATGGACGATAACACGCGTTATCTGGATGAACTGGAATCGCTTTTTGAAGAAGGCGAACTGGTGGAAGGCGTATGCGGTAAGGCTCTCAAGCTGAATGATGGCCAGGTGGCGCCCCTCGGCGTGAATTTGATTGATTCCATGAACGTTGGAACTGCTGAATTCTGGTTCCGCCCCAATGAGGATTTTTACGAAAAACCCCGTACCCTGTTTGGAAACGATGGCGCTAGACTTCACTTTTTCTATAAAAATGGGGAACTCTATTTCCAGAAAAACCATGCCGATATCCACTATTTCGTTAAAGGGAAGGTGGATTTCAAGGACGATTGGAATTTGATTGCCGGCCAGTGGGGCGACGGCTATATGAGCCTCTGGGTCAATGGTGAACTGGTGGCGAAAATTGAACACGATAAGGGCTATGTTCCGGCAAATCGAGGCAAGGCTTTTGAAAATCTCCTCGTTATGGGATACAAGTCCAGCTGCTGCATGGAAGGCCCGGGACAGTATGAAGCCATGACGACGTCGGGATCCTTTGACCAGTTCAGGATTTCGAATATTCCTCGTTATAAGACAGTCGAAAAGACGGATTCCTTAACGGATGAACCTGCATCATGCTCTGCACAAGCTTTGAAAATGGATGAAAAGACGCTTTATCTTGAAGAACTTGAAACGGATTTCGAAGCTGGGGAACATGTTAAGGGTGTTTGCGGAAAGGGGCTTTTGTTGAATGAAGGCGAATCGGTAACACTCGGTATCAATTTGATTGACTCCATGGCTACGGGTACGGTTGAATTCTGGTTCCGCCCCAATGAGGATTTCTACGAAAAGCCCCGTACCCTGTTTGGAAACGATGGCGCTAGACTTCACTTTTTCTATAAAGATGGGGAACTCTATTTCCAGAAAAACCATCACAACTTGCATTACTATGCTAGGGGCAAGGTCACTTTCAAGAACGACTGGAACCTTATTGCGGGGCAGTGGGGCGACGGCTACATAAGTATTTGGGTCAATGGCGAAATGGTGGCGTTGCTCAAGCACGATTTAGGCTATGTTCCGGCAACCCGTGACATTGATTTTGAAAACCTTCTCAAGATTGGTTACAAGTCCGCATGCTGTATGCCGTTGGGAAACTCGGCAATGTACACCTCCGGTGCGTACGACCAAATTAGAATCTCTACATCTCCGCGCTACAAAGTCGAAGTAAAGGAAGAACAAGAAGAAGCCGCCAAGGATTCGACTGTTGGGGTTGATACAAACCCTGTAATTGCAATAATTGATACTGTGATCACCGTTGATACGGTGTTTGTCGAGAAAAAGCCTGTCGTTGATACTACTATATATGTAAAACCATATGTAGAAAAGATAGATACGACATGGATTCCGGTGGTAAACAAATGCTGCAACATCTCGGATGATTTAATCATCAAGGAACCTATCGAACTCGATATTACGGATTCCCTGTAATCGGTAAATAAATCTTGCAAAGGTCCCGGCTTTCGAGCTGGGATTTTTCATTTTACTAAATTGCAAGTATGGCGTTCGTTCATTTACAGACTCATTCTGAATTTTCGATTTTGCAGGCTTCGGCCAGACTTGATGATATTTTGGCGGCTGCGGCTGCTGAAAATGCACCTGCGGTCGCGTTGACTGACCACGGGGCGATGTTTGGTATCCTGGAAATCCAGACGCGTGGAAAGGATCTGAACAAGAAACGCAAGGAACAGGGACTCCCGCCGGTCAAGACCGTTTACGGTTGCCATATTTACGTGGATACTCCTAGCGCAAGCCAGAAGGATCCGACGACATTTGAACGATTGACGCTTTTGGTCGAGAACGAAAAGGGCTATTACAACCTGCTCCGCATCGTGAGTTACCGTTACGAAGACGGCGACCGCTGGGCAGAAATTCCGTCGGTGCCGCTCGAGACAATCAACGAATTTAAGGAAGGCATTATCGCCATTGCTGGCGATTATTTTAGCCGTTACGGCCAGAACGTGGCTTCGGGCAGGGAATCCCTTGCCGTGGAGTATATGGACCGCCTGAACGGGATTTTTGATCACGACCATCTGTACATCTCGGTTTGCGATAACGGGATTCAGCAGCAGAAGCGCGTGAATGAATTCAACGTGGAGCTTGCGAAAAAGTACGGTCGCGAGGTGGTGGCTGTTGCCGATGTCCATTACATCAAGCCCGAAGACGCTATGGCGCACAAGGTTCTCCGTTGCATTGCGCTGAAGTCCACGCTTAACGACTTTACGGATAAGAGGTTCCCGACAGACCAGTTCCATTTCCGTTCCGAAGAAGAAATGGTGAAGCTCTTTGGGCATATTCCGGGCGCCATCGAGAATACGGTAAAGATTGCGGAACGCTGCAATTTTACAGTCAAGACGGGTATCGGTGATGAATTCTGGCCCAGGTTCAAGATTCCTGATGAATTCCTGGCGAGCGAGGAATGTGCAAATATCCGCGCCCTGATGAAGGCGGAATACGATGCCGAATACCCGGTCATCCGCGAACGCGAACTGAAGGGCATTATCAAGGACCGCAAGAAAAAGGTCAAGGCCAAGTACTGTGCTGATAAGGGCATTGCCGAAGACGCCTTGACGGATGCGGACAATGAAGAAATTGATCGCCTGTCGCAGCCGGAATTCTTTGACGAAGACGACAACAAGGCCTGGGAAAAGAATACGCACCGTTGGTGTAAGCCGGGTGGCGATGCCGACGTGTATATCACGCACCTCTGCAATGAGCGCTTGAAGTGGCGATTCCCTGACGAAGATTTTAAGTTCCCGACCCACGAGACTGATGTGGGCAAGAGAATGTACAAGGAGATCAACTGTATCCGTAACATGAACGTTGCGGGCTACCTCCTGATTGTGTGGGACTTTATCAACTGGTCTCGTGAACACGGGATTCCCGTGGGACCGGGGCGTGGCTCTGCAGCAGGTTCCCTTGTCACCTACATCATCGGTATTACGGACATTGACCCGCTGACATTCGACCTCCTTTTTGAACGATTCCTGAACCCGGAACGTGTGTCCATGCCGGATATCGATACCGACATTGCGGATAGGGACCGCGGCCGCGTGATCCAGTATGTGACGGACAAGTACGGCAAGGAGTGCGTGGGCCAGATCATTACCTACGGTATGCTCAAGTCGAAGGCGGTGATTACCGACGTGGGCCGTGTGCTTGGCTTTGCTCCTGCCGAAGCGAAGGCGGTGACGGCTCTTTTCCCGCAGCGTACGTTGAACTTTAGCCTAAAGCAGGCGTGGACCGGCAAGGACAAGAAGGGCAACAACCTTGAAGATGGCTACAGCCCGGAACCGCTGCAGGCGCTTGTGAACAGCCGTCCGAGTTTGCAGAACCTTTGGGAAGTCGCAAAAAAGCTTGAAGATTTGCCGCGCCAGACGGGCGTGCATGCTTGCGGCGTGGTGATTACGCCGACCCCGATTTACAATTTGGCGCCTTTGTACCGTGCCGCCCCCGAAGATACTCCGGTGGTGATGTACGATAAGCACTATGCCGAAGACATCGGGCTTTTGAAGATGGACTTCTTGGGACTCATCAACTTGTCCATCATTCAGGATACGGTTCGAATGGTTGAACAGAACCGCAACATCAAGCTCGTGATGAACAAGATCCCGATTGATGACAAGGCGACGTTTGAACTTTTGGGCAAGGGCCTTACGACGACGGTGTTCCAGTTCGAATCTCCGGGTATGCAGAAGTACCTGCGCGAACTGAAGCCGACCCGAATCTTTGACCTTATCGCTATGAACGCCCTGTACCGACCGGGCCCGATCGACCAGATTCCGCACTTCATTGCCCGTAAGAACGGCAAGGAAGAAATCGACTGCTACCATCCGGACTTGGAACAGGTGCTTGGCGAAACGTACGGCGTGATCGTGTACCAGGAACAGGTGATGAAGCTTGCACAGATTCTGGGTGGCTACACGCTGGGCGGCGCTGACAACATCCGACGCATCATGGCTAAGAAGATGCCGGAAAAGATGGCTAAGCTCGAACCGGAGTTCTTTGAAAAGTGCCTCGCGAAGGGTTACGATCGCGACATGATTCAAAAGGTGTGGAATGCCGTGCTTCCGTTCTGCGGATACGCATTCAACAAGAGTCATGCTGCTGCTTACGCCTACGTCGCTTACCAGACCGCTTACCTCAAGACGCATTACGGCCCGGAATACATGGCTGCATCCATGACGTCCAAGATGGGCAAGACCGAAGATACGGTGACCATCATTTTGGAATGCAAGCGTCTGGGCATCGAAGTCCTGTCGCCGAACATCAACTCGTCGTTGGGGGTGTTCTCTGCCAATCCGAAGGGCCAGATCCTTTATGGTCTTGCGGGTATCCGCAACGTGGGTATTGCCGTCGTCGAGGACGTGGTTGCAGAACGCGAACGCCGTGGCGTGTACAAGGACATTTTTGATTTCTGCAAGCGCGTTGCCGAATTCCAGGCTTCGCAGCCCGAAAAACGCCCGCCGCTCAACAAGAAGGTCTTGGAATGCCTCATTATGGCGGGTGCCTTGGATGACTTGCCCGGAAGCCGCGCCGTGCAATGTGCAACCGTGGACCGTGCTTTGGAAGTTGCCATGCGCAGTCAAGAAGACAAGGTCATGGGCCAGGTGTCGCTCTTTGACCTTGGTGGTGGCGCCGCTATCCAGAATACGGCAGAAGTCTTGGAAGATGCCGAAGAATGGACGGCGATGGAAATGCTCAACAAGGAACGTAGCGTTCTGGGGCTTTTCCTTTCGGGCCATCCGCTGGACGAATTCCGCCCGGAACTTTCGGGCTTTACGACCTGTTCTCTTTCTGAAGACGAAATCATCCGCCACGTGGGAGATATCGTTGTCGTTGGTGGCGTGGTCATCAAGATGCGCTCCATCGAAACCAAGCGCGGAGATACGATTGGTTCTGGTGCTATCCAGGATTTCCAGGGCGAAATGGAGCTGTTCTTCAAGAAGGACGTCTGGGAACGTCTGCGCGATACTGTTTCCGTCGATGACCGTGTGCTTGTGAAGGGCGTTTTGGAACAGCAGCGCGATCGCGACGGTTACCAGATCATTGTCGAAGAAGTGCTGCAACTGGATCGCGTGCGTTGCGATATGGTAAGCCATATTCACGTGTCGCTTTATTCGGGAATGCTCACGGACGAGTTCCTGGACAAGCTAGAAGTCGAAATGAAGGCGAATTTGGCCGATGAATATACCCGAGGCTGCGAATTTGTGTTCCATTTGGAGACAGAATCCGGATTTGAGCATGTCGTTGTCCTGAAAAAATATAAAGTTGTATATACTCAGGAATTATTGCAGTGGCTTAGAACGGATCTGGGCGCATTGAAGGTTTGGGTATCGAATCGTGCGAAACGTTAACGAAGAAATTTCTCCTTATATCCTCTTTTGTGCAGGAGAGGATTCCGGCGACATGATTGGCGCCGAAATGGTGGAAACCGCTGTTCGCCAAGGCTTTAAGGTTATTGGTACTGGTGGGCCTCTGATGCAGGAGAAAGGGCTTGTGCCTTTGTGGGACTATAACGACCTCCCGGTTTCGGGCGTAGGCGATGTGGTTCCGAAGTATTTTTCGTTAAAGAACGTTTTTGACGTGTTGAGCGATGCCGCGGAATCGAAGAAGTGCCTTGGCATCGTCGCGATTGACTATCCCGGTTTTAACATGAGACTTGCCCGACTTGCCAAAAAGTGGGGTAAGCCTATGCTCTATGTGGCGCCTCCGCAAGTGTGGGCGTGGAAGTCAAAGCGTGCAAGCCTGTTCAGGCAGGCCGATAAAATCCGCTTGGCCGTGTTCTTTGGCATCGAGACGAAGGCGTATAAGCAGCTGGGCTGCGATACGATCCGCTTGAAGCACCCGGTGTCGGGCTGGACTCGCCGCTATGCTGAACGCAAGTCCGACATGCTGCTTTTGCCGGGAAGCCGCCGTACGAGCGCTCTTCGCAATTTGCCCGCTTTTGTCACCGTTGCCGAAAAATACCGCAAGGTGTGGGCCGAAAACAATGTGGGCCCGCTTCCTGATGTGGTGGTGGTGGCCTCAAGAGAAAGCTTGGAAGTGCCTCTTTTGGTTTCGCTCGAAAAACTCTATGACGGACGTTTGCCGAGCTGGCTTAAGGTGATTGTCGCTCCGAAGCAGATGGGGCGTCGCCTTGACCTGTATTCGGAATACGGGGCTGCGCTGACATCGTTTGGGACGAGTACGCTCGAAATGGCGTGCGTCGGGATCCCGTTTGCGGCATGCGTCGTGCCGGACTTTTTGACGTTCGTGATGGGAAAAATCCTGGTCAAGTCGGAATACCTCTCGCTTCCGAATGCCATCCTCGGCTGTGGCGTGACTCCGGAATTCATCATCCAGAACCGTATGAACGACCGTATGGCAGAGGCCATTGTCGATGCCATCTTCCAGCAGGATTTTGCAACGACAGACGAAGTCGCCCTGCGTCTCCACAAGGTGTTGAATGTCGGGAAAAAGCCCGATGAACTAGTGTCTGAATTTCTTGCTCAGTTCGTCCAGGGTCAGGCGCATTAGCGTCGGGCTTCCGAATGGCGACTTGAGCGGGTCCTGCGTAATCATCAGCTGTCCGACAAGGGCCGTCATTTCTTCGGGCTTGAGCTTGTCACCTGCTTCGTAGGCGTTTGTCTTTGCCCAGGATTTAGCAATCGCTTCCTGGAACTTGACCATGTCATTTTTCGTGTCATCTTCGTCAACATCGTTCAAAAAGTCGTGAACGGCTTTGGCGGCACGCGAAAGCGGAAGTGCGCTTGGAATGGAACGGATCTGGTAGGTGTCGCCACCAAACGGTTCCACAAAGAATCCGAGCTTACGGAGCTGCTCGTCGACGTTGCGGAAAATTTCTTTTTCCTGCTTCGATAGTTCGATCAGTTCGGGGAACAGGAGTTCCTGGCTGTCCTGCGCGACATTGTTCTGGAGCGATTCCATGGCCTGCTCGAAGAGTACCCGCGTGTGGGCGGCGTGCTGGTCGATAATCAAAAGCCCGTTGGAATCTTCGCCTGCGATATAGGTGTTGGCAATCTGGAAGAACGTCGGCGGAGCCCACGGAGTTTCCGGAGCCGGAGTAGGCTTGGAATGGTCGGGTTCCAGCGAGATGATTTTGCCATATTCGGGTTGCGAAAACAGGTCCTGGATGTCGTCGCTTACATCGTATTTGGACTTTTTATCCGAAAGTTCGCCTGCCTTGCCTGCGTGTTGCGGGTATTGTTGCCTGTGGGCGCTAGGTGCAGGTGATGCAAAGGCGGGGCTAGTAATGGAGGGTTGTTCCCACGGCAGGTCACTTTGAGGCTTTTCGGCCGGAATCTGTTCTGTAAACGGATTTTCGGCAATGGAGGTCTGTGCCGGCTTTCCCAAGAATTCATCGCTCAAGTCGATGAACGGGGAATTGGCTTCGAGGTCTTTTGTGAACGTGTCGCGGATGGCGTGCGTCACGACGAGGAATACGAGGTTTCCGTTAGCGAATCGAACTTCGCGTTTGGCCGGATGGACGTTGATGTCGAATTCCATGTCCGGCATGTCGAGAAACAGCACCGTGACCGGCTTGCACTGGGCTCCGTACGGCTCGTAGGCTTGCGAAATGGCCTTGCCGACCATCTTGTTTTCGATGGGACGGTTGCGCATGAACAGAAACTGGTGGTTGCGCTTGCCGTTTGTTTCGGTTGTGGGGGAGATGTATCCGCTCACGTGGACGCCTGCTTCGGTGTAGTCGACCGGGAGCAGGCTCTTTGCGACCTTGGAACCGATGGCTTCGGCGATGCGGCTGCGGAGTTCGCCTGGGACTCCCGTAAAGACGGTTCTTTCGCCGACCTTGTAGTCAAAGCGGATTTCGGGGTGCGAAATGGCGGTTTTGATGACGATGTCCAGAATACGGGAGCATTCCGAGGTCTCGCTACCGAGGAACGTACGGCGTACGGGCGTGTTGTAGAAAAGGTCTTCGACGAGGAATGTGGTGCCCCTGCTGGCGGGGTAATCTTCTTTTTCGATGACTTCGCCGCCTTTGACGACGATACGTCCGCTTTCGCCATCTTGCGTGGCGCTAGTAATGGTCAGCTTGGATACAGCGGCGATCGATGCGACGGCTTCGCCACGGAATCCGTTAGTTTGTAAGTGAAATAAGTCGTCTGCGCTATTTAGTTTGGATGTGGTATGGCGCAAAAAACAGAGCTCGAGATCGGCTGATCCCATGCCTTTTCCGTTGTCTGTCACCTGGATTTTTTTCTTTCCACCTTGCTCAATTTGGATCTGGATTCGGGTTGCTCCGGCGTCGATGGCGTTTTCGATAAGCTCCTTGACAGCCGATGCTGGACGTTCTATAACCTCTCCAGCAGCGATTTTATTGATGATTTCGTCGGATAAAAGGTGAATTTCGGCCATTTTTCGCTTTATATGTAGGCTATTGCGCAGATTTTTGATATTTGATTGCTATATTATAAATATAGCTAATGAATTTTTATGAACAAGTGAGGTGAGTGAAATGGTTTCAAATCTATTCCTTCAGCTAGCACACATTGGTCAAACGAGATTCACGATTCAATGTGAAACTTCTAAATGATTTGTACTTCGAAGATTCGTACGTCGATGAAAGCGCTTACCGATTTATAATGGATAACATCGTCGCCTGGTTGTACGAACGCGGCGAAAATCCGGATGACTTCATTGAACGCATCGTGAAGCGTTGCGCCGCTTTCGAAGTGGTGCCCGCCCGTAGCGTTCTTCGCTCTTACTTGCCGTTCGTATCTTCGTTCTACACGGCTGAAGATGCTCGTGAACTCTGCCTCGAAATTATTCCGAAGCGCTACCCGTTCTTGACCAAGGCTAGCATCCTTCGCAATGTCATCGAAGGTGAAAACCGTAAGGTGAACTTCACGTTCCAGTTCGAAACTCCGGGCGTCCTTGCTGCAAACCCGATGCGCTGGATCCGTAGCATGATCAACATCGGACCGCTCCTCTTGAACACGCCTGCATACGAACACATTAGCTATTTCGCTGCACAGACCTCGTTCATTGAAGCTCTTGAAAACAGAGTCCCCGCCGAAATGAAGGAAGACGGCGGTGTCTATATCAAGGGTGAATTGGTTGGCCGCCATGCCACGTTCGAAGATTGCCTCAAGGAACACAACCTTGAGTGGAAGAACGACGTGGAAAAGAGCATTGGTTGCGTACGTGCCATGACGGACATCCGCGACCCGAAGACCGGTGCCGTTCTTATCGAAAAGGACTGCTACTACGGTGCTCCGTCCTACATCCTCGGTTTTATCTTCAAGGCAAACGTGAATGCTTCCGAACCGTTCCTCAAGTTGATGAGTTCTGTCGTGAAGCAGGAATTTGCCGCCTGGGCTCCGCTCCAGAAGGCCCACGAACAGCTCCTCGATGCCATGAACGATTCCGTTACGATCGTTTATTACAAGAGCGATGACTCGATCTCGGTGAACAGCAAGCACTTGATGCGCAACGTGCCTGCACGTATTCTCCGTAACCTCCTCCGTGAGTACACCGTCACTGGTCGTGAAGAATACGAGAACCGCGAGTTCAAGCGCGATCCGGCTATTTGTATGGACCCGCTCCGCCCGAACTTCGAGAGCCGGTTGAACCGCGTTATTGCCCATATCAATGGCTCTGACGATCCGGATCATCCGAGTGAAGGTGTCAAGAAGTACTTCGAAATCGAACGCCATCGCCGTGGCGGTTTCCGCTTTGTTCCGAAGTGCAAGATCATCTTCAGAGAAGAATAAAGTTACTTTGTTCTAACTACTGCGGTTGCAATGTAACTGATTTGTAAACTTTAGTTAGAACGTGTAAATTTTATTGAGTGAAGAAATAAGTAAAACGAAAGAACCGAACCGCTTTCGAATTGGTATATTTGGAGTGTTGAGATTGGTTGGAAAGGTAAATCCTGAAACGACTTTATCATTGCTCCCCTCCTGATAGGTTCAAGGTTCTGGAAACCGCTCAATATTTTCTCCTTCTTAGGAAATAGAGCCCTTTCTCTTTTTTTTATACATCGTCAATCCCGCTGTCATCCCGCACGCCGTTGGATCGTCTTCTTGAAAATGCAAAAAAGCTCGCCGGTGGGCGAGCTTTTGAAATGGAGATGCCCGCGCGGTGGCGGGCATGACAAGTGTCTATTAGCGGCGGCGGGCGGCCATCTCTTTCTTCAAGATGTCCATAACGGCACCGATTTCGGCAGGAGCCTTGAACACCGGGTTAGCGTACTTGCTTGCGATGTTTTCGAGCTTCTGTTCGTGGTAAGCGACCTTGAATTCCGTGAACTTGAGGCCGTGTGCCGTGCTGATGACGACGACGTTTTCGTCCTTTGCGATCTTGCCTTCTGCGCAGAGCTTTTCGAGAGCGCCGAGAGCGACACCCGTGTGCGGGCAGCAGTAGAGACCGATGCGGTCGCCGCGGTGGGCGGCGTTGGCGAGTTCTTCTTCAGTGACGCTTACGACCATGCCGTTGGTCTTCTGGATGGCGCGAACGGCCTTCGGATAGCTGACCGGGTTGCCGATCTGAATTGCGGATGCGAGGGTCTTCTTGGCCTGAACCGGTTCGAGCTTGTCGAAGCCGCGGGTGTAGGCGCGGTAGAACGGGTTCGCGTTTTCGGCCTGAGCGACGATGATGCGCGGGATGCGGTCAATGAGGCCCATGGCCTTGCAGTCTTCGAAGCCCTTGGCAAGTGCGCTCACGTTACCGAGGTTGCCGCCCGGGATAATCACGGTGTCAGGCACCGTCCAGCCGAGTTCCTGGCAGATTTCCGGAGAAATCGTCTTCTGGCCTTCGACGCGGAGGCTGTTCATGGAGTTGGCAAGGTAAATGCGGTTGTCCTTCGTGACTTCCTGAACGATCTTCATACAACCGTCAAAGTCGGTGTCGAGTGCAAGCACGATGCTGCCGTTAGAAATCGGCTGGATGAGCTGTGCGGTGCTGGTCTTGCCGGCCGGGAGGAATACGATAGACGGAATGCCTGCCTTGGCGCAGTAAGCGCTGAGGGCTGCAGAAGTGTCGCCGGTAGAAGCGCAAGCGACGGCGTCGATCGGGTGGATATTCTTCTTGATGATGTGGTTCACCTGGCTTACGAGAACCGTCATGCCGAGGTCCTTGAAAGAGCCCGTGTGGGAGTTGCCGCAAAGCTTCACCTTGAGGCTTCCGATGCCGAGGTCCTTGGCGAGCGGAGCTGCGTCAAAGAGCGGGCTCCAGCCTTCGCGCATGGTGACGATGTCTTCGACCGGAATGTCCGGGAGAACCATTTCACGCTTGCTCCAGATACCGCTCATGTCTTCGGGCTTAAAGCTCATGCGGCGTTCGGCAAAGAGCTTCTTCCATTCTTCCGGGCTACGGCTTGCGAGAGCTGCGCGGTCGTGTTCGACTTCGAGCAGGCTACCGTCCACCTTGCTGCGGTAAATGACGTCGGTCAGCGGATAGGTGTCGTCGCCGTTGATGTTTCTAAAATGAGCGTTAAACTGAGACATAATTTCCTCTTTGTTTTTTCGACCGCAAATATAGAAAACCACTTCTTACTGTCTACTTCCTACATCCTACTTCCTACTTTCTACTCCATCTAATTTGCTATATTATGGGCGATTTTATTACATGTAAAACTCGGAGTTCTGAGTGAACAAGAAAAAATTTCTCTTTTTACCGCTTTTGACGCTTTTGCTGTCGTCCTGTCTGTTCGATACGGATGATGATGGATTGTCCAGCTGGCTTTCGGACCAGGGCATGCCCAGCAGTTACAAAGTCCAGACTGTTACGGTCAGCAACATAAAGCCCGAATCTGTTGAAGTGGGTTCGGATTCGCTCCCCAAGAACGCATGGACGCGTGGTGTCTTTGGCGCCGTGTCCGGAATGTCTCACGATATCGTTTTTGACTTCGGGTTAGACAGTGCGAGCCTGGCCAAGTTTGGCGGTGCTTCGGATTCTACGAAATCCTTTGTGGTGGTACGCCTTGTGGATTCGTACTACCGTTCCAAATATCTGCCGTCTTCTGTTTTGCCGATTAAGGAAGATCTAAAGCTCAATGTGAGCTGGATTATTTCTGACAAGCTTACGGAAAAGGAATTCAACAAATTCCCGAGTATTGCCGATTCTGTTTGGCTGCAGGAACTTGAATCCTGGAAGGCTGACAATTCTTCCGATACGACGATTTCCATTTCGATCGATTCTGGCAAGAAAGATACTTTGCTGACGTTCGATTTCCCGAATGCGCTTGTGAAGGACCTTTACAAAAAGTCTGGTAATCGTCGTCTGCAGTTGCGCCTTTCGGCTCCTGAAGCCTCGCACCTATTCCGTTTCTATGGTCCTGAAACCTATAGCCTCAGTCCGCGATTCTTCCTGGAAACCTGCAACGGTAGTGACTCTTGCAATTATGTATCGTACTATGCAAAGCATTCGGGCGTCATCTCCGAGAATCTTGAGGAATGCACGGATTGCCTCATCTTGCACGGTGGCACTTACGACTCTTTGATTGTCGAATTCCCGGCAAAGCCGATCATGAAGGCGTTGTCTGATTTTTACGGTGACGAGTTCCCTTATACCAAGGGTGAGGGTAACGATGTGCGTCAGGCCGTCGTGATGGCCGAAGTGACATTCTTCAAGGACGATTCCAAGGGCAGTAACGAACTTGGCTTGCCGATTATCGTGAAGTCGGGTTCTTACATGGACAGTGCCGAAACGGTTGTCCGTCGTATGGAAAGCTACAAGCTGGACAAACCCCGCATTCTTGAAAGTGGCCACCCGAACATGGTGTTCACCGATGGAGACTCGATCTCGTTGCAGGTCACCAGCGGTATGCAGGACTTCATCAACAGGGCTCACGATGGACGCAACTTTAAGATGATGATGCGCCTTAGCAGCTCGGTTCTTTTAGACAAGGATACGCTTTTCTACGATCGCATTAGCGACGGCAAGGATACGCTTTTGCTTTCTAACGGTGAAACGCTGAATGTTGCCGATGGCGATACGGTCTATGCGACCTTCCCGAATCTTGACTATGCCCGTTACGACTTTACCTCTATCAAGAGCAAGCCTGCTACGATCAAGCTGTGGCTTGCCTCTAAGCGCGGGGAGGAATAATGAAAAAGTTTATCAGTGCGTTGCTTTGTGTTTCTGGATTTTCTTTTGCATCGATGATCGGTGCTGATGCGATTGGCGAAGACCAGCTTTCGGGCGGTTCGACTGCACTTGCGGGTCGTGGCTTTGCGGGTAATGCAAAGACGGGCGAAGCCGAAGGCGTTTCCGTGATCAACCCGGCGCGTCAGGCTTTTGATACCAAGGTTGTCTTGAACCTGAACTTCTTGTTGAACATTTCGACCGCATCGAGATCCAATGTCGATTTCACCAAGGCTGGAGTTTCCATGCCTTCGATGAACCTTTCGTTCCCGATGGGTGACTTTGGTACGGTCGGTGTCTCGCTGTGGCAGCACTACGCTTCTTCGATTCGCGAAAGCATCCATGACGACGAACTGAAGTGGAATGCCGAAGTGGAATACCAGAACAGCATTTATGAATTGGTGCCGACTTATGCCATTAGGCTTCCGTTCTACCGTTCGCTTTCGTTCGGTGCTTCGGCGCACATTGTGATGGGTAGCTTTATGCGTAGCCTCACGCTTGGACCGGACAACAGCGCCATTTCTAAGGAAGATGCCTGGGCCACGAACGACGCCGATGTTACGGATTATGTGAGCGGCGACTGGGAAATCAAGCACCATCCGGCTTACTTTACCTTTGCAACTCAGTACCGTGGTCGTATGGCTTCGTACTACTTCTCGTTTACGACGCCTTACACGCTCAAGAATGAACTTGAGTACGACTTAAGATTTAGCGAACTGGATACGCTCGCTCCGAGCCGCTACACTCGTGAAATTCGTGTGCCGGCAAAGCTTGCTACAGGTGTCAGTTACCGTATAAACAAACGTCACAATGTGATGGCTGATTTTGCCTGGAGCGCATGGTCCCGCGACATCGAAAATGTTGCTGGAAGCTGGAACATGGCCGCAGTTACAAAAACTCAGGATGACTTTAATATAGCCTTAGGCTATCAGCGAGACGGAAGCGATATTTTTTATGACGATTATTGGGATCGTATAACGTATCGCGCTGGAGCTTGGTACAAAAATTGGTACATTAAAGATGTCTCTGAATTTGGTGGTTCCATTGGTGCCGGATTCCCGCTTGGGAGAAAGGGGACCATGCTGGATCTCGCCATTCAGGGAGGAGTCCGCCTGACGGACGACGACCATAACTGGAACGAATCCTTTATCGGTATTCGTCTGGGCTTGGTCGGTGTCGGTAACTGGGGTAGGACCCGTGGTCAGTAAGATTTAACTTAGAAGGAGATCGAAAATGGCTACTAAGAAGAAAGCAGAAGAAACAAAGACTGCCGTAAAGACGGCTTCGACAAAGACTGCTACGAAGGCTGCTAAGGCTTCGACAAAGACTGCCGCTAGCAAGACTGCTGCCGAAAAGGTAGCTGCTAAGCCGCAGGCCGATGCTCCGGCAAGCTCCGCAACTAAGAAGATTGTGGCCAAGGTCGCCAAAAAGCCGACCGCAGTGACCGAAAAGGTCGCTGCAAAGACCGCTCCTGCAAAGAAGTCTACTAAGGCTGCTGCAGAAAAGACGGCAACCGCAAAGGCTGCAACAAAGACTGTCAAGGCTAAGGCCGAAGCTTCGACAAGCACTGCCGCCAAGACGGGTGCTGCAAAGAAGGCTACCAAGACTGCTAGCAAGGCCAAGTCCACAAAGAAGGCTTCGCCGAAGAAGGACGACGAACTTGTCGAAGTTGAAGAATCCGTATCTGTCGAATTCGACGCTCCGGAAACACTCCCGCAATCCTTTGATGCTGAATATCTGGTTCTGATGCAAAAGGATCCGAACTGGATGCAAGCCTTCTGGGAAGTCTCCGAAAACAGAATCAAGGCTGCAAAGAAGGGCAAGGGTAAACTCGTTCTTCGTTTGTTCGATATTTCGAACGACCTTACGGTCAAGCGCAACAAGAAGCTCAAGTTCCACGATGTCGTGGTTCCGGCAGATGCCCGTAGCTGGTATGTCGAAAACAAGAGTACCAACAACTGCAAGGCCGCTCTTGGCGTTGTGACGGGTAGCAAGTTCGAACCGATCGTCGAAGCAGGCCCGATGCAGACGTTTACGCTTGCCGGTTCTGACGTGAACACGGATAACGTATTTGTTCGCGCTTCGCTTGGCGGTGCAACTCTTGGCGGTTTTGGCAGCTCGGGACTCTCTTCGATGTCTGCTGAAAACTGGCTTGAAAATGCACTCAACAGCCTTTCGAGTTCTTCGGGCTCGATGTTCTCGGGCGCACTTTCGAGTGCCGCTCTCAAGAGCAACAAGCTTGAACTTCCGAAGGATTCCGTGAACTACGGTAAGGACTTCTTCTTGTGGGTGAAGACTCGCTTGATCGTCTACGGTGGTACGCGTCCGGACGCCCATTTGCAGGTGCGTGGCGAACCGTTCCCGCTGAATCCGGATGGTACCTTCAGCTTTGAAGAAGACCTCCCGGACGTGACAAAGATCATTCCTGTCTTTGCAACCGACAAGGACGGCGACTTCCCGACTACAATCGTTCCGATCGTTGTTAAGCGCACGGAATAATGCCGAAGCCTGGTAAGGTACATCTTTTGCTCCACGCACATCTTCCGTTTGTGCGGGAGCCTTCTTATAACCGGTTCTTGGAAGAGAACTGGTTCTTTGAGGCTATGGCGGAGACGTACTTGCCCATCATCCAGATGCTTAACCGTCTGGAAGAAAAGGGCGTGCCGGGCACTTTGAATTTTAGCGTGTCGTCAGCACTTTTGGCGATGCTTACGGATGAGCTTTTGCTCACCCGCTTTACGAATCATTTGCATAAGCAGTTGGAACTTTTGGAACGTGAAAAGATCCGCTTGCAGAATGATTCCGAACGTATGGAGGTGGTGAACTTTTATTACCGCCGCCAGATGGCGCTTATGAATACGTGGGAAAAGGATTGCCATTGCAAGATTGTGCCGTCGCTAAAGCGACTGGAACAGATTGGCAAAATCAACTTGCTCACTTGCGTGGGTACGCACCCGTTTTTGCCCGCGTATCAAAGCGATGTCGATGCGATTCGACTCCAATTGAAAATTACCGTTCGAGCTTTTGAAGAAGCGTTTGGCAAAAAGCCCCGTGGCTTGTGGCTGCCGGAATGTGGCTACTTTGAAGGCTTGGATGCTATCCTTGCCGAATACGGATTCAAGTACTTTTTCTTGGAAACTCATGGCGTGCTTTTGGCAAAGCCAGCTCCGAAGTATGGCGTGTTTGCGCCAATCAAGACTCCGGCAGGGCTGTATTGCTTTGGACGCGAACAGAGCAGTTCCATGGAAGTATGGAGCCGCAAGACGGGTTACCCGGGACATCCGGAATACCGCGAGTTCTTTAAGGACATTGCGCACGAACGCGAAGACGATTACCTAGGCGAATACTTTCTGGCTGCTGGAACGCATATCGAAACGGGCCTCAAGTATTACCGCATTACGGGTAGCGAAGACAAGAAAATTTACCGCCCGTGGAATGCGCTTCGCTTGGTCGAAGATCACGCGCGTTTGTTTGTTGCGAACCGCGAAGAAACCGTCTCGAACTTGCTTCCGAATATGGAAGGCAACAAGGTCTCGGTCTTGTGCCCGTACGATGCGGAACTTTTTGGCCACTGGTGGTTTGAAGGCCCGCTGTTCATCGAAAAGATGTTTGAACGTGCGGCAAGCTCCAATGTCGTCGAGATGGCTTCGCTCGAAGATTCTGTGCCGTCGTCGCCGTCTTTTGTCGGGGCGCCTGCGGATAACGATGTCCATGCTCCGATTTTCTCGTCGTGGGGCGAGGGTGGTTTTGGCGAAGTCTGGATGAACGATGCGGTTGCGTTCCAGTATCCGTTGTTCTTTAGAATGCGGGCGATGATGAAGGACTTGAAGTCGCGCGTTTCTAAAGTTGCAGGGAATGCGCGCGGCTCAAAGGTGGCGGTTGCAAAGCGTTTCCTTGCGCAGATGGCGCGTGAACTCGTGCTGTTCCAGGCTTCGGACTGGGCGTTCATGATCCATAACAATTCGGCTGCGGATTACGCCCGTGCGCGTTTGAACGGGCATTACGAAAATGTCTGCCAGCTTTATGCAGAAGCGGTCAAGGCTAAGCCTGATACGCGCTTGCTCAAGAAGTTAGAACAAAAGAATAACTTGTTCCCGTGGATTGGAAGCTTAATTTAGGGCTTACGCCCTAGACCCGTAATATTGCGGGCGGGGCCCCAGCTCGGAGTTGACGCCTACGGCGTCAGCGGCTTCACTCGGTCATGTGCGCCTGCAAGCAGTCGCCCGCGACTCTCGTTTTGCACGGCCGACGCTTTTTTTCTCAACGACTTCCGTTTGATTTATTATAAAATAATTGGTCGCATTTTTGACCTATAGAAATATTAATGGCTTTTATTGCCTTTATTGACTCCGTTCTCAGAGGCACGAAGTGCCGGCTTCATAGCACAATACATTAGTATAGTACGATAAAGCTTGTCGTTTTGCCTTTGTTGCCGACACGGAAGCGGTAGATTCCCGGCGCCATCATTGATTTGACCTTGTCTTCGTCCATACAGAACGTTGTTCCCTCATATTCTTCTTGAGAGACTAGGTCACCACGCCTATTGCGGATTTCGATGAACTTCTTGTCTTTGGGGAGCGGCGCAAAGCAGAGAGCGCCACGCTTCCAGGGCACCGGAAATGCGTGCGGAGAAGCGTCGTTGTTGACGATGGGAATGTTCTCGGAATCCCCGAACCTGCTGAAAATCCAGGTGGAAGAATCGCTTGATATCAAGATAGATGACAGGCTGTCGAGCGTCTGTGTGTTTTTGATATTGTAGATGGTTGCTTCGCCATCGCGGTAGATGACAACGGACGCTTTGCCGACATAGTCCATCAAATTTGGAGATGTCGTTTTATAAGGGATTCGGTAAAATTCGTAGGCGAGGCTCTTTAGATCCGGCTTCATTTCTTGGTTGGTGCGGAATCTGGCGTTGGCCCATTGCGACTGGTCGTCGTTAATCCAGTAAGTCTCGGGAATGGCGGATGTGCGATTTCCGGAGAACGAAAGACGGATGGAATAGTCGTGGAAAATGCTGTCGGCATCGAGCTTGAGTTCTTTCAGCGCATTTTGGATTTGGTATTCAAAATTCTTGTTCGGATTCTTGGAATAGTTTTCCCAAATGGATTTGTCTAGACTGCTCGAAACTTTCTTGTATAGATAAATGAGAAGTGTCGATGCTCCGTAATTCTTGAATTTGCTAGAGAGCGGTGTGCCCATGCTTTCGTGCAAGGATGGAATATAGCGGAAATAGTCATCGATGTCTGGATTGGTGATTTCTTCGAATCCGGTGGCTGATGCTTCGAACCAAAATGTGGCGTTTATGTAGTAGCTGATGTAAGTGAGCTGTATGGCGTGATAGAATTCATGGAAGGCGGTGACGCGGAGGCCTTTGACCCATTCCGTGGAGTATTCGAAATCGTGCGAGATGTTGCGGATGGCGTGAGACGGCTTTGAGTAGGTGCAAGTGTCCCCGTGTACAAAAATGGTGTCCTGGTTGGACGTGTAATCGCAAGTGACGTTGAAGTCGTTTTCCATGAAAATTTGCGAAGTTCCATTGTCGTCAGACGGGTAGGTCAGCCCGAAATTCTCGCCACATCCTCCCAAGAGATTGTTCCTGATCTGGTTGAGTTCGATGATTTCGATGGGGTATAGGCCGCTCTTGACTTTTTGCTGGTAGTGGTGCGTGATGCTTGGGCCTATGGGCTTGTGCATCTTGTGCTTGTTGATATAAAAGTTCCAGGCGGCTTCCATGATGGCGGCTGTGCTGTCGGCGAATTCTTTTGTTGTGGCGTGTGGGCCTGTCAGCACATAGTTGATTTGAAAATGCGGTGTTTCAATGGTGTAGACGGAATCGTAAAAGTCTTCGGTGCGGCATTTTTCGAGGTCTTCATCAGCATCTTTTTGAATGTACGTTTGTGCTTGATACGACGGTTGCTTGCGCTTGTTGATGAGACTTTCGAATAGCTTTATGGTTCCGCATTCGCGTTCGTAGGCGTATACGGTTGTAACTGCAAAAATGGCGAAAACAGAGGCGAGAACAATCTTGATGAACGGATTGTGGCAAAAAAATCCTTGGCGCATTTTTACAGAACTCCGGCTTCTTTGAGAACTTGTTTGGCTTTCGCTTTGATTTCGTCGGAAACGGTCAGCGTCTTTTGATGGTGCGGCTTGATGCGGGCATCGACGATCAACGGGGCGCTGCATTTCCAGTGCTTGTCATAAACGGATTCCTTGATGCCGTAAATGTCTTGTGCGGGATCGGACCGCGTGAAGGTAAGCCAGAGAAAGTCGCTTAAGATGTTGCTTGTGTCGAGGGAGCCTTCGTCGATAATGGAAACCCACGGGTAGTTTTCGTGGAATTCCCAGCAGGCAAGGCTTGCCTTGATGTCGGCGAAGTTCGCCTGCTTATCGAAAGACGGACCTTCGATTAGCAATACGCCTGGCATGACGATGGTGGCACGCTTGAATCCTTCCGGAAGCGTGAGTGATTTCAGGTCGTCCGGATTGTTGCGGAGTTCGCGAATCTTTGCTCCGGCGGCTGCGATGACGACCTTTGAACCGTGATTGAGGCTTGTGCCGGTGTAGTCGAGCGTGTCGATGGTCGTTGCGGTCTGGAAATGCAAATCGCGGTCAAAGCGGACACGTTCCAGAACGTGTGCGAAGAATGCGGGAACGTCATTTACATCGAGGCTTGCGGCTGTTCCGTCAGCGGAATTGCTCGCGGCATCCTCTTTAGCGGCGATGAGCAAATACTTTGTTAAGCTTGCCTGGTTGAATCCGAGCAGTGCGTTTGCTGTCTTTAAAAGTTCCATCGGCTCGCGTTCGGCTTCGCTTGCGTACGGTCGGAACGATTCGGAACCAATCGCTAGGCAAAGCGGGTGGACGCCTGCGTCATCGACGGCGTGGATCCCGTGAACGCCCGGAAGCGAGGCGGGAAGCATCGGGTGCGTGATTTCGTGGATGTACTTGCCGAAGAGCGTATCTTCTTGGGGCGGGCGTCCGACGACCGTGAACGGAAAAATGGCGTTCTTTTTGCAAAGCACTTTTTGGACTCTCATACAAGGAAAATTGTGTTTGCCGGAATAATAGCCGATGTGGTCGCCAAATGGACCTTCGGGCTTTAAGCCGGGTTCGAGTTCTCCTAAAATACAAAAGTCGGCATCGCTAGAGACAAGGTAACCGTCATGTTCAAAGTAACGGAAGCGGCGGTTGCCGAGCATACCTGCGAAAAGCAGTTCCGAGAGGTTCTCGGGCATGGGCATCACGGCCGCAAACGTGTGCGAAGGAGGCCCGCCAATGAAAACGCTCACCTTGAGCGGTCGGCCTTCTTCGATGGCCTTTTGATGGTGCTTGGCGATATCGCGCTTGATTTGGTAATGCAGGCCGCATTCTTCGTTCGGGATGTATTCGTTCCCGGAAATCTGGATACGGTACATGCCCACGTTCGTCTGCATAATGTTTGCGTTCTCGCTCGGGCGCGTGGCGACTTGCGGAAGCGTGATGAATGCCCCGCCGTCTTTAGGCCAGCAGACGAGCTGCGGCAGGTCTTCTAGACGGCATTCTTCAAAATCCTTGATGCTTCTCGAGCGCATCGGGAGAGACGATAAACCGGCCCCTGCCGCCTTGAACAGGCTGCCAGGATGCTTGAACGCCTGCTTGAAAAAATCGACCGGGTTGGCCTTGAAGTTTACGGCAGCCCTCGTCTGCTCGAATCCGTCGCGGAATATGAAGTTGAAGCGTTCGTCTGTACCGAAAATGTTGCAGGCGGCGCGGAATTTGCTGCCCTTGACTTTTTCGAACAGCAGCGCGGGGCCGTGTTGCCGGAACGTTTCCCTCGCCATTTCGGCCATTTCTAAGTAAGGATCGACCTCGGCGTGGATACGCTTGAGCATTCCCGCCTTTTCTAAATCCAGCAGGGCCTGTTCGAGGGACGTGTACATGATTTTATCCGGCGGTTGCGGACTGGTTCAAGGCTTCGAACGCCTGAGTCTTTTTCTTTGCTTCTACAAATGCGATTTGTTCACGGGCCATAGCTCGTGCCGGGATTGCGTAAACCATACGGGCGCTTGCCATGACGATCGAGAAGGTGTCTTCTGCGAAGTCCTTGCAGCCCTGGAAAGTCATGTCGTCAATGCAGGTCGTGATGCCGTTTTCGGAGTTGAACTTGTGCTTTGCGGTAAAGCCACGGAACGGGCCTTCGCCAAGACGCACGGCAATCTCGAATTCACGGTTTGAATCACTTGTATTGACCGCTCCGATAATGCCAGTCCAGCTCACCTTGCGGAAGCCGGCGACAATCGTGTAGCGAATAAATTCGCCAGATTCAATCGTTTTGGGCAACGTGTAGTATAGAACGGCGTTTACACCCACAGTTAGAGTCATTGGTGCATAGCGCATAATGTCGAGCGTGTCTGCCAGGGAGCCGTTTTGCCACGAAGTTTGACTGAATTGAACCATGTCCTAAAATGTAGTAAAATTTTTTGTTTTTATGTCCTGTTGTATTTTTTCTATATTCGTTGTTGTTATTAATTCATAAAAAATGTGCAAAGTATAGCAGAACAATGGAAAATTTAGAGTCCGATAGTAAGTTTTTGAAAAAGGCGTTGATCGTGAACGTGGTGGGGACGATTCTCAAGGTTTGTGGTCCTCTCCTCACGTTTGTTATGGCTCGTGTCTTTGGAGCCGCTGAATTCGGTATGTTCGTCTCTTCTCAGACTTTGTTGTTGACGATTGCCCATTCTGCGCCCCTCGGTCTAGATAAAGGTCTGTATTGGTACCTTCCTCAGAACAAGTTAAAGGGGAGGGCTCCCTACGACGGTATCATGGAATCCTTCTGGATTTCGGCGGCGATTGCGCTGCTCTGTACAGCCGTCATCTTTGTAGGTTCGTTTACGCCGCACATTTCCAAGGAACTGCCTTGGTATGGCATCTCGATCTTGTTCTTTGCGGGGACGTACGTGTTCAGTACGGCTTCCGAAGGCAATAGAAGGCCCCAGAATGCGGTATTTGTCGATTCGTTCTTGACTGTTTCTTTGGCTCCGGCGGTATCCATCGCCCTTTTCTACTTGGATGTTCCGCATGCGCTGCCTTTGGGCTTGCTCGTGGGGCAGGTGGTTGGCTTCTTTATCCACTTTGTGCTGGTGCGCCGCCAGTTCCCCGATATGCCCTTGAAGCCGCACAAGCTTGTGACCCGCCAGCTGTTGCTTTATTCATTGCCGCTTGGTTTTGGCGAGTTCGTGACGTCGTTCTTGCTGCGTTCCAGCTTGTGGATGGTCATGCTGTTCCTCGGTCCGGAAAAGGCGGGTGCTTACGGTATCATGGTGACCATTTCCAATGCGCTCCAGACGATCCGTGTCGGGTTTACCCCAATCCTTACGCCTGTCGTTGCGGGCATGAACAACGACCGCTTGCATACGGACTTGAAACCGGTATATAGCTACTGCGTTTTTATGGTGACTTTCATCCAGCTGATCATCGGGTTCTTTATCGTGTTGTTCCCCGACCTGATTCTCAGTATTGCCGGTAAGGAATTCGTGGTGCAGCCGGAAACGCTTGGAGTTTTGCTCCTGGTGCATTTGGTGGCCGGTTTTGGCGGTATGTCCATTGTGGTCATCAACGGTATGGGCAAGAGTCTTTATTCCCTGAAGATGAACCTGGTCTCCTTGGCGGTGACCTTGATTTGCGGATACTTCTTGATTCCTGCTTTCGAGTTGGTGGGCGCCGCTCTTGCGATGCTCTGCCATAATCTTGTCGCAATCATCTGCAATAACATTTACCTGTTCAGGAGAGGCCTTTGGCCCTATTCTTCGAAGCTTATTACCCAGGTATTCTGGATTTTTGGCCTGGTGGTCTTTTATATCGTGCTAAATATGAACATTTTCACGTTGTCCATGGTCGATAAAATTGTAGTTTATGTAGTGATTCTGGTATTGCTTGGTCTTTACGGAATTCTGCAAAAAGGACGCCTTGAACGTGATAGGCAAAAAAGAAAAGAAGGAATTTAAAAATGGACAATCAGGAAAACAAGAAGTATAAAGTCGGTTACACCTGCGGTGTGTTTGATTTGTTCCATGTCGGCCACTTGATTCTGCTGGAACGTTGCAAGGCCATGTGCGACAAGCTGATTGTCGGCGTTTGTGATGACAATTACGTCAGGAATATCAAGCACAAGGAACCGGTGTTTTCCGAAAACGATAGAGTCCGCATATTGAAGGCGCTCAAGGTGGTGGACGACGCTCAGCTGGTGACTATCGAAGAAACCGACGACAAGATGCTGGCCTTGGAAAAGTTCCATTTTGACGTTTTGTTCTCTGGCGACGACTGGAAGGGTTCCGAAAGATACAACCAGACCGAAAAACAGTTTGCGAAGGTGGGGGTTGCCATCGAATACTTGCCCTATACCAAAGGAATTTCTACGAGCCAGCTCAAGGAATCCATTAAAAAGTGATATTGTGGTTGTCCTGGGTAAACCATAGGGGAAATGATTTTGAAAAAGATTGATCAACAAGAATGCAAGCGAATTGAATTGCAAATTTTGGATGAAGTTGTAAGGATCTGCAAGGAAAACAATTTCCAGTATTCCCTTGCTTACGGTTCCTTGATCGGTGCCGTGCGTCATAAGGGCTATATCCCTTGGGATGACGATATCGATATTTACGTTTACCGCAAGGACTATGACAAGCTGATCGCTCTTTTGAAGGATAGCAGTTACAAGAAGGCAGATTGGGTCTCGGTCATTGATGATACCTGCGACGGATATTATTATACGTTTGCCAAGGTAGTCGATAACAGGACTGAGGTCAAGATGGACCGCCATGTCGGAAACCATGGACTCTGGGTCGATATTTTCCCGTTGGATAATATGCCTAATTCCGAATTCGGGGCTAAAGCGTTCATTTTGTTCTGTAGCTTTTTGCGCGTGATTGCCCTCGCTATGGACACCAACTTCTCGTCGAGTACGCTCAGTTTTGGAACTCTCCTGTACAAGCGTTTCTTTAATGCTTTGGCGACGGTCATCGGAAAGAAGCGTATTTGCCGTTTCATGGAGTGGGTTTTCCACCGTTACGAGAATACGGAAACGAATAACGTGGCGAACTTGTTCACGAATATGATGTACAAGGGGATTCTCAAGAAGGACAAGCTCTTGCCTTTGACGGTATTCCCGTTCGAAGACCGTGAATATACGGGCTTTGCCAATTACGATTACTATTTGTCCCGCCTGTACGGGAATTATATGCAGCTCCCTCCCGAAGAAAAGCGCATCACGCATAATTTTGACGCTTGGTGGAAAGAGTAAAAGGATTTTTGTATGACCAAGTATCTTTTTGTGTTGACGAGTTCTCCGAAGGATTTTTTCTGCGAGCAGACGCTCGTGGCGATTGCCTCGTTGCGCGTCCATAACCCGCATGCCTTTGTGACGCTTTTGACGGACGACAAGACGGCGGCGACGCTTACGGGTTCGCGTGCGGCTTTGAAGGATGCTGTCGATGAACTCAAGGTCTTGACGCTTGATGAAAAGTTCACGCCGATGTTGCGTTCTCGTTACCTCAAGACGGTGATGCGCAATGTGGTCGATGGCGACTTCTTGTATATGGATTCGGATATCGCGATTGTCGATGACTTGACGATTCCGGACGAATGGCGCGGTGGCATTTATGCGGTGCTCGACTTCCACACGAATCTTTCGAAGGCCATCAACCGCAAGAAGGTCTTGAACAACGCAAAGATGATGGGCTTTTCGCCGATTTTGAATGACGAAATTTTCAACGGTGGCGTGATGTTTGCCGCCGATACGCCGGAAGCCCGCGAGTTCTTCAAGACTTGGCACGAACTGTGGCTTTACTGCGTTTCGAAGAACTTCCCGTACGACATGGCAAGCCTTGCCGAAACCAATTACAAGTTCGGATACATCACGAAAAAGATGGACGGCGGATGGAACTGCCAGCTTGCTTATGGCAACCGGTTTTTGCCGACGGCGAAGGTGTTGCACTTCTTCGGTTCGCGCATTATCGATACGTGTGGCCGCAAGGTGCCGGAATCGATGAACATCTTTTTGCCGAAGATTTTGCGCAAGGATTTTTATACGAACCTGAAGAGCCTTCCTGTGACGGTGAACGCGGACAAGTCCATTCACATCAACGAGTATTACGATGACGTGATTGCGCATGCGAAGGATGCGTTTATGTACCAGACGAACAAGGTCGGGGCGGCGGGTGCCTACATCATCCGCTCTTATGCGTTTGCAAAATCGCTTGCCTGGCTTTACAAGAAAATGCCTTTCCTCGTAAAGCCTTTGGAAATTTTGGGCAAGCTTTTTTAAAGATTATTGTCGGAATTGTTTTCCCGGGATTGCGGGATAAGTAAAAAGTTGATCCCGCCCCGGAATAAAAGCAACCAAGGCGAACGCTGCGAAAATGCTTGCATTTTCATAGCTGAGCCGAAGGGCTTTGTACTTGTACAAATCCGGGTGCGAAACTTTTTACAGTTTCATCACGCGCTTCATCTCGAGGTTTTCGTAGCCTTCGGGGCAATGCGTCGAGAGGTAAACGGTTGGGTTGTTGGCGACAAATTCGCGGACACGGTCGAGTGTTTCGCGAGCGGCGTCGATGTCTTCAAAGACGATGCTTAACTTGTTTGCTTTGAGGGCTGCATCGCAGTAGGTCACATCACCGTGCATCATATAAAAGAGTCCGTCGTTTTCGGCGACGATGATGCTGTTGCCTTTGGTGTGTCCCTTCGCTTCAATGAAATAGATTCCGTCTGCGATCTTTTCGCATTTCGGGAAGTTGTGGTATGGTCCGTCCTTGTAGGTGCAGCGCACGATGTTTGGACCTTCGAGTTTCATGGCGTCGGCATCTTCGGGTGAGACGAAAACCTTCGCATTTGGGAAATACTGGATGGCTGCCGAATGGTCCGGATGCTTGTGTGTGATGAGAATTTTGGTGACCTGCTCGGGCTTGTAGCCGAGTTCCGCAAAAGCTTGGGTGTAGTCCTTTAGCTTTTCGCCCATGTAAAGCGGTGCGCCGAGTTTCTTTTCGGGCGCCGCAAAGTCGTTGACAAATCCCGTATCGACAAGGATGACTTCGCTCCCGGTGTCGATGAGAAAGTTTTGCAGACTGCTGCGGTAGATAATCTGCTCGTCGAACTTGTCCTTGCCTTCTTCACCGCCAAAGGCAAACGCCTGGTTCATGAAACCATGGTCAAACATGCGTACGGCTTTAATTTCCATATGCTTCCCCTTCTGAATGTGTATGCTTTTATACCAATATATACACAAAAGGTTCTAAATCAAAATGGGGCTTTGTTCCAATTTGGGGCGTAAGCAAAAAATATGGCCGTTTGCCTGCCCGCCTGGCGGTTGAAATAAAATTTTTCGCTTTTTAGGGCTTGATTATTGCTCAAGATTTCTATTTTTGTGCGTGGAAAATCCTTTTCTATCCAGGAGTCTTATATGGGCGGCTTTTGTGGTGTTATTTCCAAAGAAGACTGCGTTTGCCATTCTCACCTTGGCACTCACCGCGGCGGTATGGCTGTTTTGAAATCAGATGGAGTTTTCCATCGCTCGATTCACAACATTCAGAACACTCCGTTCCGCAGTAAGTTCGAGCACGATCTTTCACATTTTTCTGGCAAGGTTGGCTTAGGCGTCATTTCTGACACGGACCCGCAGCCGCTCGTCATGACCTCCAAGCTGGGTACGTTTGCGATTGTGACTGTTGGTCTCATCACGAACATCGAAGATATCAAGAACGAACTTTTCCGCAATAACTGCATGCAGCTCCAGTTCTCGACGACTAGCGGCATGGTCGGACCGACCGAAGTGGTGTCGGCCCTTATTGCTACTCAGGATTCCATTATCGACGGTCTCAAGTATGTCCAGGAAAAGGTGAAGGGCAGCTGCTCCGTGTTGATCATGGATAGCAAGGGTCGCTTCTACGCTAGCCGCGACAAGTGGGGCCGTACGGCAATCATCCTCGGCAAGAAGGATGGTGCCATGATCGCCTTGCAAGAAAGCTGCGCTCTGCCGAACCTCGGTTACGAATACGTTCGCGATCTTGGTCCGGGTGAAGTCGTCGAACTCACTCCGGATGGCGAAACGACGCTCGTCGAAGCCCGCAAGAAGATGGCCATTTGTTCGTTCCTCTGGGTGTATTACGGTTACCCGGCCTCCAGTTACGAAGGACGTAACGTGGAAATGACCCGCTACCGTTGCGGTTCCGCTCTTGCGAAACGCACCCCGACCGAAGCCGATGCTGCTTGCGGTATTCCGGACTCCGGTACGTCTCACGCTTTGGGCTATGCTCACGAAGCCGGCATCAAGTTTGCCCGCCCGTTCGTGAAGTACACGCCGACTTGGGCTCGTTCGTTTATGCCGCAGGACCAGCGCCAGCGCGAACACGTTGCCTCGATGAAGCTCATCCCGATTCCGGGACTCATCAAGGACCGTCGCCTCGTTTTCTGCGATGACTCCATCGTTCGCGGAACTCAGCTTGGTAAGCAGGCTGCAAAACTTTATTCGATGGGCTGCAAGGAAACGCACATGCGTATCGCTTGCCCGCCGCTCGTTTATCCGTGCAAGTTCATCAACTTCTCTCGCTCCAAGAATGAATACGACCTCATCACGCGCCGTTACATTCGCGACCAGGAAGGTGAAAACGCCGATCTCGACAAGTACACCGATCCGAACGGTCAGCCGTACAAGGACATGGTCGAATACATCCGCAAGAAGCTGAACCTCACGTCGCTTGCGTTCCAGCGCATTGACGACTTGATCCAGGCTATCGGCCTCCCGGAAGAAGACCTTTGCACTTACTGCTGGACTGGCAAGGACTACGCCGAAACGGGTGACTGCTATCATTGCCCGTGCCATTGCCACGATAAGGAAAAGGATAAGGAATAATCCGCGATTTGGATGTCGCGGGCTTGCCCGCGAATTCTTGACGTTGAATGTTAGAAAAGTCCCGCACATCGTGCGGGACTTTCTGCATAAGGAGAGAGCTATGGGTGCTTGCTTTTAGTGGCGCTTTTTCTTGTTGTTGAGTTGGATTGCAGTTGCGCCGCCGCATTTGCCACCGTTATACGGACCAATGGCCTGGATGTTGAAGTTGTAGGAACCCGGTGCTGCTTGCATCTTGAATCTGAGGGATGAAAGCATTCTGGATGCCTGTTCGCCAGTGACTTTGGTTTTGCCCTTGTACCAGGTGGGCTGCTTGAAGTCGGACCATTTGAGGAACTTTGTCGTGCCGGCGGTGCTCTTCGGGAGTGCTACTGCCGGTAATGCGTAATCGATGGTGGCGTCCATATTGTCACCGAGGCTCATTTCGAGGGACGGAGCGACTTGGGAGCTGTAAGTGATGCATACACCGCCCATGCCTGCGGCATCGGCCTGTGCGAGATATCCAGTTTCCGATTCACCGGCCAAGCCGAAACCTACGCCGACGAACGGATTGTAAGTCAAGTTTCCCTTGGCGAGAACAGCCGTACCGCAGAGGCCTCCGCAGTAGTCAATGATCGGATCCATGGCATCGACGCTGTATTCGTTACCGGGTTCCACGGGCCAGACGACCTTTGAAACTCCGCCGTCTGCGTCATCACTGAAGCTGTACCAATAGCCGGATGTTTCGGTGCCGTTGTCGTAACCGGTTTGGATTTGGTATTCGCCATTGTAACCGAACCAGGTTTCGAAATTATTTGTTTCCGGTGCGGGCGGGATGATGATCACCGTATCTACCGGATTCGGATCTTCCGATAAAGTTGGAGGCAAGTAAACCGGGAGCGAGGATGCTTCGCAACCATCGTATGGGCCAACGGCTGTGATGTTGAAACGGCCCACGGTGGCGTCGGGTCCCTGGAATTTGAATCGGAGCGATACGAGTTCCTGGGCGGCTTTGTCGCCAGGCATCTTGAAGGTTCCCTTATACCAGGACGGCTGCTTGAAATCGGACCAGGAAATGAACTTTGTTGTGCCCGTAGTGCTCTTGGGGAGGCTCACGTACGGAACGGCGTAACCGATTTCCGCTTCGGTTTTGTCGCTGAGGCCCATTTCGAGTGCGAGTGCCATCTCGGATGCGTACGTGACGCAGACGCCGCCCATGCTGGTAGCATCTGCCGCTTCTGGGGTCATGTCGGTGTAGCTTCGTTCTCCGACGAGATTGAAACCGACGCTGACAAACGGGTGGTATGTCAAGGTTCCCTTGCTGAGTGCGTAAGTGCCGCAAAGACCGCCGCAGTATTCGATGATCGGATCTATGGCGTCGTCGCTGTATTCGTTACCTTTGGGGACGGGCCAGATGATTTGAGACTGTCCGCCATCATCGTCATCATATCTGGAGAACCAGTAGCCGTTTGTTTCTGTTTCGTTGCCGAACCCGGTTTGAATTTGCCAATTGCCGTCATAGCCGTACCAGGTCTCGAATGGACTGTGCTGGTGAATGGCTGAAGAAGAACGGGGCTTGTTACTGGATGAACTTGCTTGTATAGGATTGTCGTCCGAGGGATTGTGCAGGTGCGATTCGATGTAATCGCATGCGGTAAGTGCCATGGACGCTGCTGTTACAGCAAGGATTGATGCCTTAGGGTACGATTTTCTTTTTGTTTTTTTCATCAGATTCCTCCTAATTCTAATTCTGATGGTAAGAATATATATAAACTATAATGCGTGTGAAAAAATTTTTTTAATAGATTGTTTGTTTGTTTAATTTGTATGTATTATGCAAGTAGCATAATGATACGTTAATTGTGCTTATGATACGGAAAAACGCATTATATAATACAAAGTTTTTGATAAACTCTTATATAATACGGATATGATGTGTATAATATACGGAATGAAATTTATGTAAAAATTTGTTTGCTAATGCGAAAAGTGTGACTCTAAGAGCTTGCATTTTTGAATTTGTTTGAAAATAAAAAAGAGGCGCTCCGTTGGGAGTGCCTCTTAAACTTTTGGGTGATTCCCTCCCGGAACGGGGTCCGGGATGACAAATGTGGCGGGAATGACAACCGTGAATTTTACTTGAGTTCTTCGAGAGCTTTTGTGCTCTTGGCGATGATGTCCTGCTGTGTAGCGAGCTTGGTGCGTTCGGCGTTCACGACAGCTTCCGGAGCTCCGTTCACGAACTTTTCATTCGACAACTTGCGTTCGATAGAAGCGGCGAATGCCTTTGCCTTTTCGATTTCCTTTTCGAGGCGTGCGATTTCTGCGGCCGGGTCAAGGATACCTTCGAGCGGGATGTAGAGTTCGCCACCCGGCACCACGGAGCTTGCGCTGAACTTCGGCTTTGCGGCCTTCACGGCTACAGAGAACGATTCAAGTCCACCGAGTTCGGTGATGATGGCCTGGCAGTCCTTCACGCTTGCTTCGGTTTCGGCGGTATCGACGCTCACAACAGCCTTGAGTTTGGTAGCCGGGCTTACGTTGTAGCGACCGCGCACGCCACGCACGCTTTCCACGACAGCGAATGCCTGGTTGAATGCGGCTTCGATCTTGGCGTCGATGAGGCTCGTGTCAGCCTTCGGCCATGCGCTGTTGATCACGCGTTCAGAACCCGGGAAGAGCGTTGCGTTCAGTTCTTCCGTGATGAACGGCATCACCGGATGCAACAGGTCAATCACGCCGCGGAGCACGTGGCTGAGGATTGCCATAGCGTTCTTCTTTTCGGCGGTGAGCGTTTCGCTGTTGATCACGGCCTTCTTGATTTCCAAGTAGCTGGAGCAGACATCGTCCCAGACAAAGCGGTAGAGGAAGCCGGCGAGTTCAGCAAAGTGGAACTCTTCGAGCATCTTCGTTGCGTCCTGGATGGTGGAGTTCAAGCGAGAGAGAATCCAGCGGTCTTCGAGAGCGAAGATCGAAGAATCCATCGGGAGCATTTCCTTGGAAAGTGCGCCGGCCTGTTCCAAGTGCGGGAACAAGAAGCGGCAAGCGTTCCAG
Organism: Fibrobacter succinogenes; assembly: GCA_902779055.1. Lineage (GTDB taxonomy): Bacteria > Fibrobacterota > Fibrobacteria > Fibrobacterales > Fibrobacteraceae > Fibrobacter > Fibrobacter succinogenes_K. The sequence goes on from CACZAD010000017.1 coordinate 45,927, forward strand.
AGCTTGTTCGAGAAATTACGACCAATTTCGAACTTTTCGCTCGTGTTGATGACAGAACCATCTTCCTGCTTTTCCTTCTTCACCGGGAGACGAACGTCCTGGTTGTCGGTGCAGAGGCTTGCCATCACGAAGCGGAGAGCGTCCGTGCCGTACTTCTTTTCGATATCCATCGGGTCCACGCCATTGCCCTTGGACTTGCTCATGGTCATGCCATTGCCGTCCAAGATCTTCGGGTGGATGTACACCGTGTGGAACGGAACCGTGCCCATGTTTTCCTGGCTGAAGAGCACCATACGGGCGACCCAGAGCGTAATGATGTCGCGGCTTGTCACAAGCACGGAAGTCGGGTAGTACTTCTTGAGCGTGTCCGTCTGTTCCGGCCAGCCCATCGTGGAGTGCGGCCAGAGACCACTGGAGAACCACGTGTCGAGCACGTCTTCTTCCTGCACAATCTTGTGACCGGCAACAGCGTCTTCGGAGAGGTTTTCTTCTTCGGAGCAGATGAGCCAGATGCCGTTCTGTGCCTTGTAATAGTAAATGTCGTTACGGCCTGCGAATGCCTTGTTCAAGTCCTCTTCGGTCGTCGTTTCGTCGGCGTGCCAAATAGGAATGCGGTGGCCCCACCAAAGCTGACGGCTGATGCACCAGTCGCGCTTTTCCTTGAGCCAGTCGAGGTACTTGTTTGCATAGCGTTCCGGAATGATCTTGATTTCGCCGCTTGTGACAGCCTTCATGGCGTTGTCGGCGAGAACGTCCATCTTCACGAACCACTGGTCGCTCAAGTACGGTTCAATCACAGTCTTGGAACGGTCGGAGTGACCCACCTGCATTTCGTGGTCTTCAATCTTGATGAGGAGACCGAGATCTTCGAGACCCTTCACCACAGCGTCGCGTGCGGCCTGACCCTTCATGCCCTGGAACGGACCGGCGTTCTCGTTGAGGCTGCCGTCGTCGTTCATGATGTTGATCATCGGGAGCTTGTGGCGGAGGCCTGTCGCGTAGTCGTTCGGGTCATGTGCCGGAGTCACCTTCACGGAACCCGTACCGAATTCCATATCGACGAGGATAGCGTCTGCGATCACCGGAATTTCGCGGTTCACGAACGGAACCTTGAGCATCTTGCCGATGAACTGCTTGTAGCGTTCGTCGTTCGGGTGCACAGCGAGAGCCGTATCGCCCATAATCGTTTCCGGACGAGTCGTCGAAACCGGGATGAATCCCGAACCGTCGGCCAACGGATACTTGAACGTCCAGAAGTGACCCTTCACAGTTTCGTAATAAATTTCATCGTCTGCCACAGCCGTCTGGAGCTTGGTGTCCCAGTTCACGAGACGCTTGCCGCGGTAGATAAGACCCTTCTTGAAAAGGTTGAAGAATGCGTGGCGGACAGCCTTTGCGCAAACCGGGTCGAGCGTGAAGCGCTGACGGCTCCAGTCGCAGCTGACGCCGAGGCTCTTGAGCTGCTTCGTGATGCGGGCTTCGTATTCGTCCTTCCACTTCCAAATGCGTTCCACGAGGGCGTCGCGGCCAATGTCGTGGCGTGTCTTGTGTTCGTCCTGGAAAAGTCTCTTTTCGACGACAGCCTGCGTGGCAATGCCGGCGTGGTCCGTGCCCGGAATCCAGAGCGTGTCGCGGCCAGTCTTACGGCGATAGCGGACGAGAATGTCCTGCAACGTGTCGTTCAGAGCGTGGCCGAGGTGCAGAGCACCCGTAACGTTCGGAGGCGGAATGACGACGGAGAACGGTTCACCCTTTCCGCTCGGGGCAAAATCATTATTCTTGTTCCATTGGTCGTGCCAACGGTCTTCTACAATTTTCGGATTATAACGAGTTTCCATTTCCATAATGCGCCAAATTTAGTAAATCGCGAGCGTCGCGACAATCGTGCTTGCACGAATTGTCATGACCGAGCCGTACTAAATCGCCCGAAGGGCGCCAATTTAGTAAAATAGACGAGAGACTAAAGACGAGAGACGAGAGAATTGTAATTGAAAAAGCAATTAAAAAGGGTAGGAGGGGGAAAGCCTTCCCCTCACTCGCACTGCGTTGCTCGCTACCCCTTCGAGCGGGCCCTCATTCGCCGGCCCGCAACGCCCCGGCTAAAAAAGCTGCCGCAAAAATGCAACAGCTCTAAAAGTTAATTTGCTTGAATTACTCCGCCAGATAATTACTCCGCCCAGACGATGCGGCCTTCCTTGCGGGGGTGTGCTGCGGGCTGTTCGCAGTCGGCATAACCCAAAGCGCAGTGAGCGATACCAACCCATTCGTCAGCGTTCAGGCCCAGTGACTTGAGAATTTCCTTGCCCTCGTCGCTTTCGACTTCTTCCTTGGCGCGGTGAATCCAGATGCTGCCGAGCCCGAGGCTGTAAGCGGCGTTCATGAGGTTCCCCATGGCGAGCGATCCATCGTACAGGTGGGTCGGGATTTCCTTTTTCGCAAGGACTAGCAAAATCACGGGTGCTCCGTAGAACGGGTCGAAACCCTCGTCCCAACCGCCAATCTTGCGGTTCATTTCGGAGATGCGATCGCGCAGCCCTTTGTTCGTAATGGCGACCACGGTGGCGGCCTGCTTGCCCATGCCGCTTGCAGCGTAGATGCCCGCTTCGGCGACTTGTGCGATGAGTTCCTTGCTCACGGCGTCAGATTTGAATTTACGGATGCTCCTGCGGTTGAGCAAAGTCTTGATAGTTTCGTTCATAAAGTCTCCGGGAAATGGGGTGATAAATTTAAATCTATAAAAAATGTAGGGAAGTGGCGTTGTAATCCGTGACTTGACCGGGGATTTCCTTCTTAAGCCTTGTATGTTCTTCGTTTTTCGGCTACGGCGCATGGCATGTGACCTCGCTTACGCCTGAATTTGGCTTTGGGAACTAGGCGCATTTGAATGCCCATGGCGGCAAGGACTTTGAATACCGTTTCAAATCGCGGATGAGCTTTTTCATCAAGTGCCTTATAGAGACTCTCTCGTCCGAGACCGGACGTTTCCGCAATTTTCGCCATACCCTTGCTACGAGCTATATGACCGATAGACCTCAGTAACAGGGCTGGGTCGTTTTCTTGGCAAATGAGATTGAGATACTCAGCGACAATTTCTTCGCTGTCAAGATATTCTGCAATATCCAATTGAGTGATTTTATTTTCTTTCATTTTTGATTCCTTGCCAAATATTCTTTGCCCTTGCGATGTCTTGATCTTGTGTGGATTTATCGCCGCCAATTAAAAGAATTACGATTGTTTTGCCATCTTTTGCAACGCTATGAAAACCAGGAATCTGAACGACAGAGAAAACTTTGCGATGGCTTGTGGGCAATCGGAAGAGGCAAAGGAACTGTTTCAGGTTACGATAAACAGCTTGTGGACCTTGTTCTCGTTACGAATGGAGTGTATAAACTAAATCAGGATTCTGTTGCAGAATATTTCCACACGACAATGAACGTTTATCTGAATTCTGCTCGATACGGCTCGGAAAAGCCTAAGACAGTAGTGGCTTTCTATAAGGACGATCATTCGGAATATCAAATGGATTCTTCAAGTGTCGGAATTTTTATAGATGTTCAGAATCGCGTTGGCGTCAGCGTGAAAAAAGATTTCCCAGCGGGAACGTCTCACGTGAAATTTATTCTTGTTTCGGATGAAAATCCTGTTAAAGAACTTGTTCTAAATTTCGACATTTTTGAAAAACGCGAAAAACCCGGATGCTGGTCAAAGTCTACAATTGAGTTCTACGAGATGTAAATCTGCAATATATTGCGGTTTTAGGATGTGTAAAATGGAAGAAATCGGCAAACAGATTGCGGAAAGACGTAAGAAAAAGGGGCTGTCCCAGCAGGATTTAGCCGAAATGTCCGGTATTTCTCCTAGGACCATTAACTCTGTCGAGCTGGGGAAAGCGAATCCGTCCATAAATGTGTTGAGCAAGATGGTTAAACCTCTTGGTTTTGTGGTCTCCTTAAGCGAGCGGGTCCGGTATGAATAATCTACCGAAAGTCCGTAGTGCTTGCGTGTATTACAACAATATTTTGGCGGGCTATCTTAGAAATTTGCCAATTTTTTAAGTTTCTGTTGAAAACAATGATTCCATTAGTTCGTGATAAACTTCTGGATGTTCGATTTGCATGATGGTAGTAACCTTGTTGCCCGCGTCTTTTGACGAGGCTCCGCAGAGGAACAACTTTTCATTTGACAGACCGAAATCCAAGAATGCATAGCGATCGTGAAACTTGCGATTCTGACGATCGATTTTCAAAGAAACATCGGGCCTTGCTTTTTCGTAATCTGCCTTTATCGCTGGTGTTATCTTTTCGTCACCCCATTGCTCGCTGAATATGTGTACGCCTACATTTTTCGCAATTCCACGAAGCAAATCTAGCGTCTTTACGCCTACATAGTTATCTATGATTGTAATGGATTTCTTGGCCATTCCGTAAATCTGTGTGTAGGCGACATCCGCTTCTAGCTTTTGACCGTCAAAAATCAAGAAATGTTTGTAAGTTGAGGGGTCAATGAAATTTTCCATGACTTTCTTCATATCTTCAGAAAGTCGTTCTATCTTTTCGTTTTGGACGTTGTGTACAGTATTGACGAAGAAATCAACTCGTTGTTCGACTGCTGTAAGTCGGGAATTGACATTTTCAAGCATTTTTTGCTGGGGCTGGGTGCACAACATTCGCTGATTTACCGCATAACCTTTGAGTAGATAATCTCTGAGAACCTGATTAGCCCAACGGCGGAATTTCACTCCGTTTGCTGACTTGACTCGGTAACCGACGGAAATAATTACATCTAGCGAATAGATTGTTGTAGGTTTGTATTTTGAAAGAGTATTATGCAAAATATGCATATTACTTTCGGCTGATACTTCGCCCTCTTTGAATGCGTTTTGTATGTGTCTAGCGATGACAGATTGATTTTTGCAGAACAGTTCTGCCATCTGTGCTTGAGTAAGCCAGACTGTCTCGTTTTCTACTCGAACTTCGATGTGGAATTCTCCGCCCTCTGGCTGGTACACGACGATTTCGTTTTTGTCTACGACGGACTAAACTTCTTTCTTCATCTATTGCTCCGACCACCTACATACTGTAAAAAGGTGGATAAAAATTGTTGTGATTGTAATTTAAAATATTCTAATGTCATATTATGACAGTCACTGAAATTATATTAAGAAAAGTGAAAATAATAAAACCTGAGGTAACTTATGGACCAAAATCAGAAAACCATTCGCGTCATGGGAATCGGCAACGTCAAGGTCGCACCCGACACAACTAAGCTCAGTTTCTCCGTGGATTCCCTGCACAAGGACTACGAAACGGCATATGCCGAAGCCGCTGTGGGAAATAAGGAATTGCGGAAAGCTCTTGAAATGTTGCAACTTCCGAAAGATTCCCTCAAGACATCGAATTTTTCTATAACCAAGGAAACGGAATGGAAACGCAAAGAAGAAAAATGGGTGCTAGTCGGCTTTAAACTCCGGCAGACATTGGCCATTGAACTCCCGCTCGATAGCGTCATCACGTCGAAGGTTATGTCCGCGCTGGGAGCGGCTTGGCCCGAATTGGAAGTGAAAATCTCCTTTGTAAAGAAGGATTCGCACGATGTCAAGTTGCAAATTCTGGAATCGGCAGTAAGGGATGCCCGCGAAAAAGCTGAAGTTATCGCCTGTACGCTCGGTCACAAGTTGGGTGGTATTGTTAACGTAGATTATTCGAAATGTCGTTTGGACATTCATGTTCGCGAAGAAGAATATGATTGCTGTGAAATTGCAGACGCAGCAGGTGTTCCTGAATCTATTGACTACACTCCCGAAGACATCGAAGCCGGTGACACTGTAGAGACCGTGTGGTATTTGGAGTAGGGGGCGGAATATGGTCCCTGAGCTTGTCAAAGGATCCTGTCAACGAAGAATCTTACCATCGCCCATGTCATCCTCGTCCCTACAGCTGTTATCCCCGCGAAGGCGGGGATCTCCTTTTTTTTGCTTCAATTCTTGAAAAAAGCTTGTAATGAGGGATGTATAAGTACTTTTCTTAAATGAATTACGTATCTTTTGAAAAAGAGGTATCATATGGACGAAAGACTTGAAACCCGAATAAAGGAAATTCTCGAAACAAATAAAACGATTGCTGATAAAATTTCTAGCGATGTTTTTTGGCTTGAAAAAGGGCGTGAGGCTCTTAGGAAATTCCAGTCATATTCGATAGATCCTACGTTCTTGGATAGTTTGATTGAAAAAGCTTCCTCTATTGATGGATTTAAGGAAATTAAAGATTCAAAAGATGCCTCAATTGCTGAAATCAGGGAAATGATTTTTACGATTGTAGCATATTGTGATCAGAATGCGTCGGGTAAAAGAAATTACAATGAGTATAGTGATTTTCGAGTTATTGCAAAAGCTGGTATTCGTCAGAATGATTGGGTGAAAGCATTCTTACGGTATAAGAAAAATGATGATACAATTGCTGATTCTGCAATGAATGCTATTGAATATTTGGATCAGCCGGTGACTCATTTTGGAAATGTGAGCGAAAATCATCGAAAGATGATAGCCAAGAACATCCTGAAGATTCCATATGATCGCGCATCATTTTTTGATTCTGTAAAAAACTTTTTTGTTCCATTTAGTATTGAATGCAGAAATCCTGATAATTTGGGAACAACTTTAGGTCAGATTCTATATGATAAGGAAATAATGGATTTTTGGCTCGAAAAAGAATCTTCTTCTGATGAATTGGAATCGCTGCGTTATTGGGTATATTCTCCTGGAACGAAAGCTTCAAATTGGGAAAATGACAAAGAAAATGGCGTTATGTCCATTGGCCATAGCAATATTGTAGATTGGGGTACTTTAAATAGTAAAGAAGAGTACCGGATAAAACTACAAGAATTTCATAATGATAGTTCATCTCATAAAAATGATGTTCATGCATTTTGGCAATTTGTACATGATATCAAAATTGGTGATGTAGTCTATGCAAAGGATGGCGTTTCAAAAGTTATTGGTCGTGGAATTGTCCAAGGTGATTACACCTATGACGCAAAAAAACAATCGTTTTGCTGCAGTAGAAAAGTCCAATGGACTCATGTGGATTGTAATTATGAATTGCCGGATGATGGCGCTTTCTCAATGAAAATGCTGACTGAAATCACAAAGTATTCTGGACTGGTAAAACAGATTGAAGACTATTTTGAAGAAATTCCAAGCGACGATTCGATAAAACCTTCGATTATACCGAATCAACCTCCTCCTGAGAAACTTTCATACACTAAAGAAGATTTTCTGGATGATGTCTTTATGGATGAGTCTAATTATGATTCTTTAATTGCCTTGCTAGAACGAAAAAAGAATATTATTCTTCAAGGGGCGCCTGGCGTGGGTAAAACTTGGATGGCCAAGCGTTTAGCTTACTCCATGATGGGTGAAAAAGATGAATCTCGTGTACAGATGATTCAATTCCACCAAAGCTATAGCTACGAAGATTTTATTATGGGATATCGTCCGGATGGGAATGGTTTTAAATTAAAAAAAGGCCCATTCTATGATATTTGCAATATTGCAGAGGAAAATCCAGAAAAAGATTATTTCTTTATCATTGATGAAATAAATCGTGGCAATATCAGTAAAATATTTGGTGAACTTTTTATGCTCATCGAAAAAGACAAACGAGGCAAGAAACTTCGCTTGTTGTACAATGATGAACTTTTTTCTGTTCCGAAAAACCTATATGTTATTGGTCTTATGAATACGGCGGATAGAAGCATCGCCATGATTGATTACGCTCTTCGCCGTCGTTTCTCGTTCTTTGATGTTAAACCGGCATTTAACTCAGATCAATTTAATGAACTACGTGAAAAAATTGCAAATGAAAAATACAATAGCCTTATTGACTGTATTAAGGGATTGAATAAGGAAATTGCCGTTGACGAAACACTTGGAGAGGGATTCTGTGTCGGTCACAGCTATTTTTGCGTTGAAGAGGGCGACACTGTTGATGACGATTGGCTTAAATCTGTTGTAGAATATGAAATCATACCGCTTTTAAAAGAATATTGGTTTGACGATCCTGATAAAGTGAAAAATTGGAGTGCTAGTTTAAGGTCTTCGATACAGTGATTCCCATAAAAAACATTTACCACATGCTTTCTTATGCGTTCCGTTGCTTAAACGAGGGCGCTTTTAAAGCGTTGTCTGATGAAAAGGAATCGTTTGAATGTATCAATGATTTGTATGCTGAGATTTTGATTCTTGGTGTTTCGACGCAAATAAAGCGAGGCCTATTACGTGGATATATAGATGTGACGGAATCGCTGAAACGTCCTCATGGGAAAATAGAAATCGCAGAATCAATAAAAGCGATGAGCTCAATGAAACGAGAATTGGTTTGTTCGTTTCAGGAGTATAACGAAAATCATTTACTAAATCGGATTTTGAAACAAACTTTTACTTACCTGTTGTGTAGTAAAGGTGTATCTTGTGATAGAAAAAAGAAAATTCGTAAAATACTTTCTTATTTCTGTGCGGTAGAAACAATAGATTTGCATTTTGTTGATTGGAATATTCAGTTTAATCGTTGTAATAAGACTTATCAAATGCTGATTTATATTTGCCATTGGATTTATGAAGAGTGGCTCTTTAGTCATAATTCTGAATCAAAGAAAATGCGCGAATATAAAGATGACCAAAAAATAAGCCGTCTTTATGAAAAATTTGTTCTAGAATATTTTCGACGTGAGCATCCTTCGTTAAATGCCAAAGCTCCTCATTTAAAGTGGCAATTGGATGATGGTGTTGATGCCATGTTGCCTGTAATGAAAACGGATGTTACCTTGGAAAGGGGTGGCAAGATTCTCGTTATTGATACAAAGTTTTATAATAGCATGTTGCAGCGTACCTATGATTCTAGAACTCAGCATTCTCATAATATGTATCAGATTTTTACATATGTGAAAAATATGGCAAGTGATCGGCTGCTTGAAGGCAAAACTATTTCGGGCTTGTTGCTTTATGCAAGGACTAATGAAAAAATTGCACCAGATCAAGATTATAGTATGAGCGGGAATAGGATAAGTGTGAAAAGTCTTGATTTGAACAAGGACTTTGTTACAATTAAAGCTCAATTAGATGCTGTTGTGTCTATGATTTAATTTTTTGGAATTTTTCACAAACACTAAAATGTTCTCCTTCATTCGAAAATTCTTTGAGAATCGTCGTAAACGGGCTGCTGAACGCGACCGGTTGTGCCAAGATTTGTTACATCGAGTGTCGAAAGCGTTATCAGATTATATTGGTGTTGATAAGGACAACAAAGAATGCATTCAAAAATGGCGAGGTGATAACGGAAATTTATTGAGTGAATTGAGTAATATTCGCAGATTCAAATGGTCTTCTTTTTATGGAACGTTGAAACAACAAAAGGAAAAGTTTGATGAATTCTACAGGCGTTCTTATGAAAGAATTCAATCTATATATGCAAGAGAAAGGCAAAAACAGGAAGAATCAAAGCTTGTTTCAAAAATGCTGAAACAATTGGTTTCGAAGCAAAAAGATCAAAAATTCAAGGTTATTGAATCAAAAGATTTAAATCGAAAATTAGGAGTGTTGACCTCGCATTGTGATGATGTTATTCCTTTTGATGAAAATTGTCCTTGCTGTGGAAAGGATGGTCGGAAAAAGACGCTTTATTCAACAGAGGCTGAAGCTTTGATTGTTGCAGAACAATGTTCCAAAGAAAGGGGTTATCCTTTGCGTGTTTATCCATGTCCTTATGGTGGTGGATTTCACATTACAAGTAATCCGAATTAGGCTTAAATTGCACTACCCCAAAAACTACCTAGAAAACCACCTAGAAAACCACCTAGAAAACCACCCAATCACTACCCAATCACCACCCAGTAAAGTGAGAAAAATTTTTTAGGAACATTGAAAAAAAACACCAGCCACTTCAAGGTTATCTAATCATCTTCTAGTACATCGTCTTCCTGTTTTTTCAATTCTTCATCTAAATGTTTTTGATACCATTCAGCTTCCTTCGGATTTATGCATCTGAGGTATTGGATGTAGTTGCGATAGTCTTCTTTGGCAAATTCACCACCAAAACCAATAATTCCTTCAAAGATAGCATCGGCGTAATAATCTAATATCTTTAAGTCTTTTTCATGGCGAAACATTAACCGATAAAGCATTGCTGCGGCTTGGTCATGTTGAGTGGCAACAAGTTCATTTAGATTTTTGATAGACTCGATAAAGTCTTTAGGTAATTCCATAATTTGTGTCCTTTTTGCTTATAATCTATATTTATGTGTTTTATGCATCAAGTTCTTGAACTGTGGGCGTTTTTTGTGGAAAGTTATATTCCTTGACGTCGCTATCCCGTTTATATATATTACTTCTGTAATTCGATAATCCCTGTGACAGTCGGCATAGACCTAATGGTCCGTACGTGCATCCGCGATGGGGCTCATCAACCTTCTTGTTGATGTTGTTGGATAGCTGGTAGGAACACGACCTGCTTATGTGCACTCGCAAAAGTGCCTAGTAATGCCGAGGAAAACCCTCGCCAATAGCATTGCAAGATTATCCGATTTTCTACGCGGGAAGTAGAAAATTTCTCAAAAAAGTAATGTTGCAACAAATGGAACTGAGTCCTTTGTTGTATTGTAATATGTATTGACAATAGTATATACATTTTCTATAATAGTGAAGGTAATAAATGAATATTACAAGACACGCTTTTGAGCGGATGCTTGAAAGGAATTTTACCGTAGAAATGCTTGGAAAATTTTTACGGCAAAAAAGGTTAAGATGGAGTCCTACAGAAAAAGACGGTGTGTCAAAAATTACTGCTGAAGTTGATAATCAATTTTGGACATTAATTGTAACTGACGATTTGAAAACTTTAATCACCGTAAGGAGAGCTCATGAAGACGAGGTGCAAGATGCAAAAGAAGGTTAAGTTGCCCAGGGGCTTTAAGCTGGTGAAGGATATTTATCCTAAGGCGGTTATTGAGGAACTGGAAAATGATACCAGTGTGAAAAATTCGATGACGATTACCGGAGGCCATGAGTCGGAAACTCTTGAAGAATCCATTGCTCGTGTTAAGCGTGCGATTGCAGAATCCAAGGAAGAAAAGAAAATGTATTCCATAAGGCTCAAGGTGAAAACTGTAGAGGCTATTAAGCGTAAGGCTGCCGAGGCAGGCATCCCGTATCAGACTTATGTGAATGTTTTATTGGACAATGCGGCTTTGGCCTAAAAATTCCCCATAAAAAATGCCCCGCTCGATGGCGGGGCGCTTTTGCATAGGCTTCTTTAAATCTTGATCCTAATCTTCTTCTGCTTGTAAATCGATTGCCCGCCGTTGCAGATGTAGGCGACCGTGCAGACGATGAAGAATGCGGGGAGACTGTTGAATCCGAAGATTTCGCCGGCAATGAGGATGGGTGCCCAGAGTGTATTGCTTGCGCTTGCGAACACGGCGGCAAAGCCGAGGGCTGCGGCGAGGGCGACGGGCATCCCGAACATGCTTGCGATGAAGATTCCGAAGGTTGCGCCGATGGCGAAAAGCGGGGTGACGGCACCGCCGATGAATCCGGCGGAGAGCGTGAGGATTGTGAGTGCAAATTTCAGAATCCAGTCGTACCCGGCAATTCCGGCGGCATTTCCAAAGGCATCAAGTCCGAAACACATATCCAATAAGTTTGTTCCAAGTCCGGCGTAACGGCCCTGGAAAAATACGAGCAACAATGCGCTTATTCCAACGCCCATAATTGCAATTCGCTTAATGCTGTTCGGGAACTTCTTGGCGAAGAAGTTTTGCGAGAGTACGAGGAGCTTTGCAAAACCGCCACCGACAACTCCGAAGAGCACGCCCATCAGCGCGAGCTTCACAAGGAACTTGCCGTCGAGCGCGCCTTCGTTCGTGAAAATGCTTGCCGAGAATCCGCTTGCGTCAAGGAGCGAACTCAAGTCTACGCTGAACTTGTGGAATCCGAGAAGGCTTGCGACTTTGCAGGCGGTGAATGCGGCTGCAGCGGCGGGGAGCAATGCGCCAAGTTCCAAATGTCCGACGAGCAGGACTTCCAATGCGAATGCGGTGGCGGCCATCGGTGCCTGGAAAATTCCAGCGAAGCCTGCGGCAAGCCCTGTCACGAGCATAACGTGTGCTGCGTTTTCGAATGGCAATTTTTTGCTTATGTTGTACGAGAGCGCGGAACCGATTTGCATAGCGGCACCTTCTCGTCCAGCGCTTCCGCCGAAGAGCTGCGTCAGCCAAGTGCTCACGGCTGCCATCGGGATGGAAACGAGCGGAAAGTCTGATTCCTTGTTGAGTCCGACGGCGAAGACCTGGTCCATGCCGCGTTCCGTCCAGCGTCCCCATTTCTTATAAGCGAATACGATGGCGGCGCCGCCGATGGCAAGTGCGGGAATGAAGTACAATGGGTTTGCATCGCGGATGGCCGAAAGCCTGTCGCTGATGTCGCCGAAGCATGCGGTGAGTGCGCCGATGACTGCGCCGAGAACAATTCCGAGCAGCACGAATGTCGGTGTCGCAAACCACTTGAGTAACTTTTCCTTAACGCGGGCTTTGGCCATCTTCATCATCTGTTCTTTCATTTCGGGGCTTAACTGATTGAACTGCTGGCTTGCCTTGCTGAAGTCGCTGAAATTCATATAAAAACCTGTTTTTGTTAAAAAATTTTCACGACAAAAATAGTAAAACGGAACGGCTTGTTCCGATAATTTGCGTGTTGTCAAATGCTCAATCCTTTTACAACGACTAATCAAAAAAAAGAGGTTTTGCGGTTCCTGTCAATGTATACTTAAGCAAAGGATTGGATTGGTGTATCGCTCAAAATGTTCCGCTCAATAAAGGGTATATGGAAATGAAATCTTTTTCAAAAGTAGCACTATGTGGGATTGGCTTAAGTTTAGTTTTATCCGCTTGCGGTGATTCATCGAATGAAAATTCGATTGTGAATCCTGCGGGTTCTGATTTCGGTGAAGTCAGCTCTAGTTCTTACGATGATGTTGGCGATTTGGTGGGCCTTTCTAGTGCGGGCGTGCCTGGGCTTTCTTCGGGCGTAGTCGCCACATCTTCTGCAGGATTTGGATTGTCATCTTCGGTAAATCCCGCATCTTCTTCGAGTGCCTTGGTTCCAGGTTCCAGTGTAACGGTTCCTGCCTCGAGCGCTGCTAGCGTTATTCCGCATTTTGAGGGTAACAGTCCTGTCTTTTTCTCGGAAGTCTCTCCGACGAATGCGAATTTCAAGGACAATGACGGCAATGATCCGGGCTGGGTCGAATTCTACAACTCGTCCGATGCTCCTGTAAGTTTGAGTGGTTATGCGCTGACCGATGACTTGACGAATCCGCGTCGTTGGGTCTTTGGCGATGCAACCGTTCCTGCCAAAAGCTACATGATCGTGTTCCTCTCGGGAAAGAATTATCCCGACTATGTTCTGCCTTCGGATTCCCTTAACATGATGGGTTCTGATTGCAGTGCGGAATCTGCTGCGGGTGGCATGGGCGGCTTCAACTTTGGCGATTTCGGTGGCGGAATGGGCGACTGGGGTGGCGGCGGCTGGGGCGGCAACATGGGCGGTATGGGTGGCAATACCGGTGCTGCGTCTTCTGGAAACAATGTTGAAAATTTGCCGGGCAAGTCTTCGCTGTGCTTTAACGAAGGCGGTACTCAGCAAGTCGGTTCCGTGATGAAGGTCGCTCAGGGCGGTTCGTATTCGCGCGTGGTTGTCAAGGCTAATTCGGCAAATCTTGGCAAGGTCAACCAGCTTGTCGTTCGCGGGTTCATCACCAAGAATCATAAGATCCGTGTGAATTTCAAGGAAGGCGATTCGCTAAGCCATTGGAGCGGCAAGAACCTCCGCGGTACGGGTGAGGCTTCGTCGGTTTACTACGTGCGTCTGGATGATAATGCAAAGGATCTCGACCGTAACAAAGTGACGGCAACGACTTTTGCAACAGAAACTCAGGGCAGCGAAACGACAACCATTCAAATCACGTCGTACATCGCTCGCAATCGCGGTCATGAACCTCATGCATCGTTCAAGGTTGAAAAGAGCGGTGGAGCTCTTTACTTTGTAAATGCCGAAAGTGCCATTGTGGATTCAGTGCGCTTTGGCGCTGTTCCGACGGGAGCTTCCTGGTCCCGTGACGGAGCGGGCAAGTGGGGCTTTGCGACACCTTCGCCTTATGGCAATACGCTTGGTGAAGTTTTTGCAGAACAGGTTCAGGTGGCCGAGGTGAACATTCCGCCTTCGGGATTCTATTCGTCTGCGGTGACGGCGACGTTCCCGGCGGGTACCCGTTGCGAGCAGGGCGGTGCCGAACCTACGGTAAATTCTCCGGCGGTACAGACTACGGTGACGATCAGCGCTACGACGGTTCTGCGTTGCCGTGCTTATGTCGGTGGCTCTTATCCGAGCGAAGAAATTATCCGTACTTACGTCTTTGAACAGCAGCCTTCTCTTGCGGCTATCTTTGTGACGACGGATCCGCTTTCGATGTTCAGCCCCGATTCCGGCCTTTATATGACCGGCAATAACGCCAGCATGATGGATCCTAAAAAAGGCGCGAACTTCTGGAGCAACCGCGAACTCCCGGTTTATGTGGAAATGTTTGAACCCGGCCAGCCGAAAACTCCGGCATTTGGCGTGATGGGCGATTACAAGATTTCTGGGCAGTACAGCCGTGCAAAAGAAAAGAAATCGTTTGCGGTGACGCTGCGTGAAGAATATGGAGAGAAGCGTCTCAAATACACGCTCTTCCCGGATCATCCGGAACTCAAGAAGTTCAAGGCATTCTCGCTCAGAAACTTCGGTAACAACAGCGGTAACGATTACGTGCGCGACCGTTTGGGAACTTCGATGACGGATGGTCTTGATGTGGATTATCAACGTGGCCGTTATGTCATCGTGTATTACAACGGCAAGTACTACGGCATCCACGATTTGCGTGAACGCAACAACGAATACTATTACGAAACTAAGTACGGTTACGACCCGAACGATATCGACCTTCTTGCTACGACTAGCAGCGGAACCGATGAAGCTAGCACGGGATCTTCTGCGGATTACAAGTCGATGTTGGACTGGCTCCAGAGTAATGAACTCAAGAGCGATGCCAACTACCAGAAAATTGCAGATCAGGTAGACATCGATAACTTTATCAACTATATGCAGGCCGAAATGTTCCTGAACAACAGCGACTGGCCGCATAACAATATGAAAAAATGGCGTGTCGCAAGCCAGAAAAGCAAGTGGAGATGGTTCCTTTACGATACCGACTTTGGCTTTGGCGTGTCTTACAATACCCAGACCGGTAACGTGTTCAGCTATGTGACCAACGCCAATGGCACAAGTGGAATGGGGGGCTTCAATTTCGGCGGTATGGGTGATTTCGGTGGAATGGGCGGTGGCCAGCAGCAGGCGACTAACGGTTCCATCTCTCCGCATACGATTCTTATGATTCGCCTGCTCGAGAATGAAAACTTCAAAAACGCATTCATCAACCGCTTTAGCGTGCTTCTGTCGATGAACTTCTCTGCCGACAGGCTCCTGAAGCGCATCGAAGAATTGCAGTCACAGGTGGAGTCCGAAATGGCCCGCGATCAGAAATTCTGGAATTATGATGCCGCCAGCATGAGCAGCAACCTGGAAACGGTAAAGAGCTTTGCTCAGACGCGTCAGGCCAAGATCCGCGAACAGATGGAATCGTACTTCTCCTTGGGCAGCACGGCGAATATGACCCTTAGTGCGCAAGGCTCTGGCACGATTCTTGTGGACGGGCTCCCGCTGGATCAATCGACGATGCAGTTGACGTTCTATACGGGCGTGCCGGTGACGCTCACGGCAAAGGGTAATTCGGGCGTGTTCACGGGATGGAGCGATGGCGTCACGGACGTGACTCGTAAAGTGAATCCCGGCGAAGTCTCCTCGCTTACGGCCGTGTTTAGATAGAATCAGTTAGGTTTGTTGTTTTGGGCTTCCTCATGGTTGAATAGACTGTGGGGAAGCCTTTTTTTATGAAACTTCAAAAAAACTCTTTACATTTCCTCTCCTTATGACGATATCCCTAATGGAGGCGCTGGTTTATGAACTACAAAAGCTTATTCATTCTTCGTGTGTTCTTCTATTGCTTTTGGGAACCGAAGCCCGGTTATGACATTGATAAGGAAAGCTTTAGCTACCGCTTGTCGGCGTGCCCGGGGTTCTATATTGAAAACTTGGAAACGGGGTATTATCAATCTCTAGCCCTGGCCGAAAAAAGAATCAGGCAACTTGCTAAAAATAAGCAGAGTAATGTTTACTGTTTTTTGGTAGAAGAAAAGCCGCTGGATTATCCGCTCGGATCCTATGCAAGGCTTTCGGTTAGGCGTTATCTGGGAAATGGAAAATTGTGGCTCACGAGCGATGTCTCGAGCATCTATTACAAGGGGCGAAAACGGAACCCTTTAGGGAATGTCGTATTCCGTGGTCGAGACCCCAAGACGATCCTCTTTGAAGAAGGCGATTTTGTAGAAGTTGTTCGGGAAAACGGAGTGGACCTGGCTATTGTCTGGAAAATGCCTGCGACTGCGGAACAGATGGAAACGTTTTACGAAAGGGAACGGCTTCGCAAAAAGAATGAACCTCGATACCAGTGTATGGAAAACTTGGACGATACCTATACCCTTGTCGGTTATCTGGAATCGAAGAATGGTGAAATCAGCAATCGATGTTTTGATTGCCTTGCGGTCGATGTCCTTCCGACGTCGTTGCCTGTTCCTGGAAAGATTGCAAAGGAGCTGCGCCGGCAGTTGAAAATTGCACAGAGTGCGCCACCGGACGATGAATTGCCATTTTAATGGATTTAAAGGATATATATTTGTAGGGATACTTTTTTGAGAATATTGCAGTATGCTACACTTGAAATTTGCATTGAATCTTGAAACACTTGCAGACGAAATGATTGACGCTGTGACCCAGTCCTGGAACGATCCTTTTAGGGCTCCCGTGGTCATTTTTCCGGATGCCAAGCTGGAACAGTGGTTCCGTTTGCGCTGGGTCAAGAAGAATGGCGTCTTGGCCAACTTGAACAAGAGTACAATCGACCGATTCCTGTTCGACGTCCTTGTTGGTGATGATGATTCCAAGTCCAAGCTTACTGCGGAAATGCTGACGAACGTCATTCTTGCTTACTTGCGAAAAGAAGAAAATGGCGTTCCGAATTACCAGACTCTTGATGATGAAGTAAGCCGTTATCTGATGGTCGATCGTATGGATGAGAACGGCAACGAAAAGCGCGTCCTTGACGAAAACCGTCTGTTTGATTTCGCGCAGAAAATGGCGACGTTGTTCCTGGACTACGAAACGAGCCGCCCGAATGGTTTTGCCAGGAATTCTAAAGGTGAGGCTCCCGGCATTCTTGAAAAGTGGAACCAGGACGGACTGAAACTGTTTTTTGCTGAATTCAATAGCGGTGTTGCCGCACGCGAAAAATGGCAGCAGAAGCTTTATTCGGCGATATTTCATCAGCATGAGGGAGATTCGTTGTTGACTCAAATGTTCAATAACGAAAATGCTCGTAAGGGGCTGGATAAGGAAAACCGTGGCATTACATACCTGACGATCCCTTTCCTTTACAGTGAAGCCCTTGAACGTGAAAAAAAAGGTGAGAAGCCCTTTTACGATAAAACGCTGAACGATGCTCCGCTCTTTATTTTTGGACTTTCGGGCATGGGACAGTTCTATCGTGTCATCTTGCAGAAGTTTGCCGAAAGCCATGAAGTGTACGCCTATATCCAGAACCCCTGTATGGAGTTCTGGGAAGACGTCAAGACGGTTCGCGAAACAAAGAAAGTTCATCGTAACTGGAATGCCCGACAGAGTGTATTGTCGACCTCCAATGGCGAAGTTCTTGATGATATCAAGAAGAATATGAATGTGTCGTTTGATGATTCCGCATCTGCCGAGGCTGACGTTGATGACGTTCCCGAGGCTATTGCGAATAACGAAGAAAACGAACTCTTGATCAGTTGGGGGCGTTCGGGCCGTGATAACATTAAGCTTTGGTGCCAGGCTTCGAATTACGATTTTGATTTTAAGGGGGCAGATGGCGCAGATGCAAGTGCGCTGCCTCAGGATTCGCTCCTTCATAAGGTGCAGTATTCCATTGCCCATCGCGAAACGTTGAAGGATGTGACTCAAGCGGATCTGGAGGACGGTTCCCTTGATGTGACGGCCGCTCCGACTCGAATTCGCGAAATCGAAGACCTGCATACGAAAATCTGCAAGCTGTTGCAAGGTGATACCCGTGTCGAGGACATTCTCGTCGTTTCACCCTGCTTGGATGATTACCGCACGGCAATCAGTATGGTTTTTGACCAGACTCCCGTGAAGGCGGAATCTAAGGAAAAGGACGGCTTTTTGCACGTGCGTTTTTCGATTGTCGATTCTCCTGCTAAGGGTTCGCTTACCGAAAGTGCATTGGAAAGTTTGTTTTCGATTCTGCAACAAAAGTCCATTACGAGACCCGATTTCTTTAGCCTGGTCCGCAATCCCGTAGTGCAGGCGTCGCGAGGTATCAAGAACGAAGAAATTGATGCCTGGCAAGAATGGATTACCGAAACGAATACGTACCGAGTCCGTGATGATCAGGATGATTGGATGAAGTCGGTGAACCGCTTGCTGCTTGCCCAGATGACGACTAGCGATGTGGATCTGGATGGTAACGAAATCCGCCCCTATGCCGATATGGCCTGCTCGAACAAGGCGTCGCTTTGCCGTTTTGTGGAATGCATCGAGTCGTTGCAAAAGTGGCTTGAACTCGGCGTGGACCGAGAAAATGGTTGCCTGAAAAATTTGTCGGACTTGTCGTTATTGCAGGATCGCTTGAACGAATGGATTGGAATGCAGAAAGTTCCCGATTCGCTCAAGAGCGAGATGATTGTTTATAAGCGCATCTCGACGGCTTTGGATCAGCTGAATTGCCAGTTGTCCGCAGGCGCTTCTGACATTTCGATGGACATTATTAAGCAGAGCCTGATGCTTGCGGCGCAGGGGACGGAATATAGCTGTGGAAACCTGTTCGTGAATGGCGTCACGTTTATGAAGTTCGTGCCGAACCGGGCGATTCCTGTAAAGCACCTGTTCTTTATCGGTGCGAACGCGTCGGCGTTCCCGGGTGCGAAACTGCACAATACGCTGGATTTGCGCAAGTCGTGCAGGCCGTGGCCCGGCGATGATTCGCCGATTTCCAAAAACCGTTACGCGTTCCTTTGCCAGTTCATGAGCGCAAGCGAAGGGTTCCATATCAGCTATTTGAATAAGGATCTCAAGAAAGATGCCGAACTTTACCCGTCATCTGTAGTCAGTGACTTGCGTAAGTTCATTGAATTGGCCACCAGGAATGATGCCAATGAAAAGTCGCTCAAGTGGGCAGATATTCCTGTTTCTCTGGATGAAACCCGCAAGTTTGAGGAACTCTTTACGCAAAAGAGCCTGCGAAATAAGGTGGCATACATCAAGATGCTCAAGGACGATTCCGGTGACGGAAATGATGGATCGCATGACTCCGAATTGCCATCCGCAGAAAATGAATCGTCCAAGAACTTGTCTACTGAAAAGGGAACTGTAAAACGCAGGGATCCTCAAAAAATGGTGAAGCTTCCGGATCGAGTCAACTTCTATTCGTTGACATCGTTCTTGACGGATCCTTTCCAGTTCCGCATTAGCCAAATGTTGATGGACGAAGATGACGAGGACGTCGAAAAAGAATTTTTCGAGCCGGTTTTGTTTGACCATATCGACACGAGCATTGTCTTGAAGAAGATGATTGTCGCCGCACTTTCGGAAGATGGGTCTGCAGAAAAGAAGGAACTCGAAAAGCTTAAGAAGGAACTTGAACTTTGCGGAAAAATGCCGAGCGGTGTTTTTGGTGAAAAACAAGAAAAGTTGCTTAAGGCCAAGGCGCTTCTTATTCTGGAACAGATGGCGAAAGCGGACGGAAAAGTCCCTGCCCTTGTTCGAAAGATTGAGGCCCATGGCGACGAAAAATCGGCGATGCAATCGAATGACGGAAAGTTCTACAAGTTCCAGTTTATTGATGATTGGTCTTTTGGCGCTAAGATCCAGGATATGGTCTTGTCCCGTTCTGGCGAATCCCATTGGCTGCTTTCTGGACGGTTGGACTGGTGCAACGCTCCTCAAGGTGAAATTGAAAAGGCGACGAGGATTCTCGGAATCACGACCTCTGATAGCAAAAACAGCAGTATTTCTTTTGATAAGTACTTGTCGCCTTATGTGAAGGCTTTGGCGCTGATTGCTTACAAGGGCGAAAAAAATCCGTCCGTTGCAGATGAAGAACAGACGATCGAAATTTTGATATACTCTTGTGATCCTCAAAAGAACGGTCCTGCGGTTACGAAGGTCTTGTTTACTCCGAGAGCAGCCAAGAAAAAACTCGAAGAAATTTATGCAAAGGCGTTTGGCGAAATCAAGAACGAAGTCGTCCTCCCTTATTGCAAGGCAGTCCCTGCGGAAATGCTGGACTGGCCTTCAAAGGAGACTGATGATAACAGTATCTTTGGTTTCAGAAAAAAACTGGTGGAAGATCACGGCCCCTGGGCATACTTTGACAAGAAGAGCCTTTTTGACCCTGTAGCCGATGTCGGTTATTCTGCGGAAAATTTTGCATCGGAATGGTCTAATGCAAAAAAGGTGATGCGCGATCTGATAAAGATTAGCAAGTATGCTAAGCCTTCTAAAAAGTAAAGGTGATGGATATGTCTGAGCAAAAAGAATTTAAGATTGGTGAATTTAAAACGGGCAAAAGCCTCTTTATCGAGGCCTCGGCAGGTACAGGTAAGACGTACACCATCCAGCTGATGGTCGCGAAGATGATTGCAGAAGGAACGCCGCTCAAGAAAATCCTGATTGTAACCTATACCGAAAAGGCGGCGGGCGAACTGAAGGACCGCATCCGTAAAAAAATCAACGAGGTTCTCGAAAAGCGCAAGATTGACAAGACCGAGCCCGAATTAAACGAGTGCCAGTTGGCCGATTTCCGCAAGGCTTACCAGGATGTCGATAATGCCGCCATCTTTACCATCCATTCGTTTTGCCAAAAGGCATTGAAGGAATACGCCTACGATGCGGGCCGTCCTTTTGATATGACGATGATTGACGATGCCGCTGTCGAAGATTATGTGGAAAAATTGATTCGCGACAGGTGGGCCACAAGCGAAGATTTCAAGGACCTGTTTAATTGCAGTGACAATCCTGGCTCGCTGATGGATAAAATCAAGGAACTTTTTGTCAGCGCCGTCAATCTGTATAAAGGGAAGGATTTTACTGGCAAAGAACTTGTGATTTTGGACCCGGTGGAACTGCCAAAGTTTGGAGACAAGGAACTTTCGATAGAACAGCTTGAACAGTTGGGTTCTGTTACCAAATTCGACGATCTGGATGTCTTTGCGGAAGTCCGTGAAAATTGGGATGCGCTAGAGCAGGCCGCTTCCAGTGACGATCGTGCGAACGGGTTCCTTGCGGAACTGAAATCTTGGGAAAAGGGCAAGCCCCTATATGATGGGCGCAAGTATCGTTCAAATGCTCTGGGTAATATTCCTGTTGAGGCTTTCAACTATTTCAAGAATTTGAAGGATCTGGTCGGTAGCATTGATGAGGCTCTTTTAAAGGCCAAGATGAATCAATTCGTCATTAAGCATCTTCCGGATTTGTTTGATGAATGGCAACAGTACAAGGCCGAGAACAAGTTGCAGTCCTTCAACGATATGATTCTTTCGGTACACAAGGCGGTGCTGTCATCGGATAACTTGTTGAAGTCCAGGCTCCGTGCCCAATATAAGTTTGCGATTATCGATGAATTCCAGGATACGAACCAGTTGCAGTGGGATATTTTCCGCAAAGTATTTTTGACGGATGAAGACAATTCTGATTCTGAATTCGAAACGGTTCCCGAGCATTCCATATTTGTGGTGGGGGATCCCAAGCAGTCCATTTACAGTTTCCAGGGTGCCGATGTCAACGTCTATATGGCTGCGACGGAAAAGATTGGCTATCGGAACGATCTGCTTTGCAATTACCGTTCGACTGATAATGTGATCAATGGCTGCACGGCGCTTTTTGAAGGTGATTTCTTTAAACCGGCCGAAGGTGATCCGCTGATCCATTTTAGCGGTTCAAAGGTTCCGGGTGACGGTAATAAAAAGGCTCAACCCGTGTTTGATGGCAAACCCGTCAATTCCATCTGGCTGAGTGAACCTGAAATTACTCCTGAAAACTTTGCCAATGCGGTCGTTGCGCAGATTATTGACTGGTGTTCTTTTGATAAATCGGGAAAGACCCGTTTGCAGGTTTTCTGTAAGGATGATCCCTCGAAATTGAAGGATGTCTCGTTCAAGGATTTTGCCATTCTGGCGAGGTCCCGCAGCGAAATGGAAATTATCGAGGGGGCTATGCGCAACGTGGGGATGCCCTATATGCGCTATAAAGAAGCCAAACTGTTCAAGAGCAGGGAATGTGCTGAGTGGATAGCCTTGTTCCGCGCCATCAGTGCTCCTGATTTTTCGTCATGGAATAGAAGGCTTTTGAGCGAAGTCTTGATTACCGACTTCTTTAGAGACGCCGTTGTTCGCGGCATGGATTCGGATAATTTGAAGGATACGAGCGAAGGCCTTGCCAGGTTGTACTATGCCGAAAGCGAAGCGTTCGATAATCCGGGCAATGACGTGAGGATGTGCATCGCAAAGTGGCGCTCTTTAGCCCTGAAGCACCGTTATGCCGAATTGCAGGAACGGATTTACGAAGACACCAAAGTCGAAGAACGCCTGATGAAGGTGGAATGCTTGCAGGGAATGTCCCGCTTGCGTCAGATTGGTAACTATGCTATCGATTATCTGTACCGGAACCAATGTACGTTGGATGATCTGATCCGTCATCTTGAAGGGCTTTCCCGTTATGAGGAATCTGCCGATGATGAGAACGGCGACCTTGTTGAAAAAGGCAGTGATTTCAATGCTGTCCAGGTGATGACGATCCATGCTTCGAAAGGTCTTGAATTCCCCGTGGTGATTTCGGTGGCGGGTTTCAAGGGGTACAACAAGAAAACTTCGGCGCCGTACCTTTATCATGACGAAAAAAAGAATCTGCACGTTGGATTTGGAGATACGGCAAAGCAGGCCCGAAAGAGTGAAGAACTTGAAGAATGGAAACGCCTGTTCTATGTTGATTTTACTCGAGCCTCGTCGATACTTGTTTTGCCCCGGTACAAAAAATGGACTGAGAAAGATTCCAAGGGGAATGTGAAAAATCCTGAATTTTCGTTCCTGAACGAGGCCATAGAGTCTTTTGCGACCGCCAAAAGTGGCGATGCCACATTCTTCAATGCCGAATTGAATGGTGATTCCAAAAAGCGGATAAAGAAGATCCTGAACCGCGTGGATGATGAATCTCTGAATGATTCCGAATTGACCGAAAAGGTTGAAGCCCAGAAAGCTGAAATGGCCTCCTTGCAGAAGGTGCTTCCTGAAAGAGCCGTGATGCAGTTCTCGTATTCGTTGCTTTCGAAAAAGGACGATGACGAAGCTGAAGCTTCGGTGAGCGAGGATAATGGTGATCGTATCGACAAGGACGGGGTTACGGATCATAGCTCCGATATCCCGGAAAATGCGGCTCAGAAAGGAAGGTCGACTCGCCTGAAAGACATTGATACGAATGTCGTGACGAGGGATTGTGACACAACCGCATTGCGAAATGGAATTCTGGGAGAAGAACGGTTCCCGCGTGGCTCCAAGATCGGTGATGCCTTGCACAACGTCCTGGAACGGATTCCCTTTATGGAGTTTGGCGAAAAATACAGGACTCTACAGCAGGCGCTCGAGAATCCTTCGGCGAAACTGAAAAATGTTATTGACGAAGAATTCAAGGCGGTTTCGTTGCCTATCGAAAAGAATAGAGACGAATGGAATGCTGTTGCCATCAGTTTCATCTGGAATACGCTGAATACGGAACTCCCTGTGATTGCTGGCGGTACGTTTGTCGAAAATGCAGAGCCGTTCAAGCTGACGAGCCTTCCGCTTACGGACCACAAGCCCGAAGTCCGCTTTGACTTGAATGCCGATGCCAATGATCTGCCGGCAGAAGCTTCTGAAGCAGGCGAGGCGATGGCGCTGTTGCATCGAGTGTGCAAGGGCTTTATCGACTTGCTGTTCGTGCGCGAAGTCGATGGCGTCAGGCGCTATTCGATTCTGGACTGGAAATCGGATACCCTGGAAAATTATAGCTACTCAAGTATCAAGAATAAAGTAGACAATGAATACTCTGTGCAGCGAGTTCTCTATAGCTACTGCCTGATTCAATGGCTTAAACAGTTTTACGGTCCTCGCAAAACCGAAAAAGGTATTGTTGATGGCCTCGATGAAACGCAGATTTTCAATCGGTATTTTGGCGGCATCTATTATGCGTTCTTGCGCGGAACGGTCGGCCGCGACGATTCCATTAATGAAAATGTTTGTCGTGGCATTTACGCTCAGACCTGGAAGGATTACGGTACGCTCAAGCAAGCGTATGAGCGTGTGAAGGAGTTGATGGGGCCTTCTGGCAAAAATGCAAATGAAAGAGGGAATGACTGATATGGCGGATTTTAGCAAGATGGATTTGTTTTTTGACAAGCTGAAAGAAATGCACGGCATTGCCGAACTGGATCGTCATTTGTTGCATTTGCTGTTTTCAATGCAGCCCGATGTGTCCGAGACGACGCAGAAGTTCCTGTGCCTTTGCTTTTCGCTGTGGGATGATGGCAATACCCGTGTTCCGCTTAATGAAATATTGTTCCGCGAACGTTGGAATGTAAAATGGGCCGGTCTTAAAAAGTTGAAGGAAAGCCAGGAAGATTCTTTCGATGCCGAAGGTGCTGAGTTTGATGACTTCGATCAGATTATTAAATGCGGTGTTGATGATTTGCTGACAAAAAATTTTTCGGCAATTATCGAAACGCTTGATGCTGATGAATTTGACGAAAGCCTAAAGCATACGCCTCTTGTCAAACGGGAAACGGAATATGTCATTGATGGCTTGAAAAGCCCGTGCTTTTTCCTGTATATGGCAAAACATTTTAGGGCTAAGCTTGAAATCCAGGATTCGATGGCCCGCCTCTTTAAGGATGGGCGTGAACGTGCCGAAAGCATTACTCAAGCCGAACTGGATGCCTGCATTTCTGGAATCAAAGAACTTGCTGCGCGAAAGGACGATAAGTTGGGAATGGTTCCGCTGGTGTTGAATGCGGAACAGGCTCAAGCTGTTGTTCGTGGCCAGAACGAGAATCTTGTGGTGACAGGTGGTCCTGGCACGGGCAAGACGACGGTTGTTCTGTACATTTTGTGGAACTTGCTGACAAGTCTTGTGAAGAATGCCCGGAATCCGGCCGAGGCCGATGATGCGTCCGGCACTATCGATTTGAGGCCCACGCCCGAAGAAATCCTGTGCGAATATGGAATCTATCTTGCTGCTCCAAGTGGCAAGGCCGCTGACCGTATGTCTGAAAGCCTGAAGAATGGCTTGGACGGGATCAGGGAAGAATTGGTAAACGCGGATTATAAAAAGTCGGCCGTCTTTGCGAAACTGAAAAGTCTCGAAGGATCGACGATTCATCGCTTGCTCAAGTATTCAAGATCTAGCAACGGTTTTACCTTCAATGCCGAAAACCGCTTCCCCGAAAAATCAATTTTTGTGATTGATGAAGCGAGCATGGTCGACGTCAACTTGTTTGCCTCGTTGTTGCAGGCCATTCCCGACAATGCGAAGGTGTTCATCTTGGGCGATCCGTACCAGTTGCCGTCTGTTGATGCAGGAGCTGTATTGGGTGAAATTCTCGAACCGAGTTCTGGCAAGAATTTTAAGGTTGGGCTTACCATATCGAACCGTTTCAAGGATGGCTCTGCTATTGGTGAACTTGCGAAGGTCATTAAGGACTGCGCCAAGATTAAGGGGACGAAGGCTCCCGATAAAACGTTTGAACTTCATCCTGTGTTTCGTAAGGATGCGGAATCTGGTTCGGTAGATGGAGCCCCGTCTGAGATGCCCACGGATTCTGTTTCTTACTACTCGCTTCCCGAGAATCCGTCCACCAAAAAAGACCTCCAGGCTAATGTCGAAAAGGTGCTTCAGACGTGGGTGGGGGATTTCGAAGAACTTCCCCGGTTGGCGCTACAGATTGACCCGTCCTTGATGAATTCTCCGACCGAAGAACTTAATCAGCTGTGCAATAAAATCTGGAGCCTTTCTTTGAAAAAGCGGATACTCTCGGCAGAACGCCGTGGCCCGTTTGGCGTGGAGCAGATCAATAAGGTTGTTTGCTCCGCTATCAAGAAAAAGTTCTGGAACGCATTGAAGGAACGTCAGGTCAAGGGCGTCAAGGTTTCGGATTATTTTGCGGACTCGCGCTATTTCCCGGGACAGCTATTGATGATCACACAGAACCAGGAAATGTACAAACTGTATAATGGCGATACGGGCATCGTGTTGTTCAAGGGGGCGACTCCCTACATTATGCTGAAAAAGCCTAATGGTGAAAAGGATCCTGAAAAGAAACGTGATTTTGTGGTTTATCCGCTTTCTCTGTTGCCGGCCGATGCCGTGGAAAGTGCCTTTGCGATTACCATCCACAAGTCACAGGGATCCGAGTACAAGTACGTGACGATGTTCCTGCCTGCACAGGAAGGGCATCCGCTATTGAATAACCAGATCCTTTATACGGGCATTACGCGTGCCAAGGCCTCGGTGACGATCATCGCGACGCCCGAAACATTCAAGGCGGCTTGCGAAACTGTTATCGAACGCGATACGGGCATAGAGCTGTAGCTTGTGTGCAATTCCTAATGTGGACTTTCGCGCGGCGCGCATTTCCGGTGCGCATTTCCCGCGTGCATTTCTAGCTCGCTCGCAAAAAAAGCGAAACGGTATTTCCGTTTCGCTTTTCTAATGACTAGTTGCTTGTAACTGGCAACTGTGGCGAAGTTCGATGAACTCGTCGGCAGGTTCTGTTAGCCGAGCATTTCCTGGGTGCTGAGCGTCTTGAAGTTCTTTTCTTCCAAGACTTTGAGCGCCTTTTCGGTATCGCTGAAGCGCAGAATCATGACGTTTGTTGCCGTCGAGCATTCGGACGGATAAGCGTACATGTAGTCAATCTGCAAGTCGCCGAGAACGTCGAGGAGGTCTGCAAGACCGCCAACCTTGTCTGCAACAGGGCATGCGACAACGTCGGTAACGGTTGCGCTGAGGCCAGCCTTGGCAAGCACATCGACAGCCTTTTCGGAATCGTTCACGATCAGGCGGATAAGGCCGAATTCGCCGGAATCGGCGAGCGTGAGCGATAGAAGGTTGATGCCTGCGTCAGCAAGCGAGCGGCAAACAGCCTGGAGACGACCCGGGCGGTTCGACACGAAAACTGAAACCTGTGGAATCTTCATAAAATTTCTCCTTCTTAAATCTTCTTTCTGTTGTCGATGACGCGCTTGGCCTTGCCTTCGCTACGCGGCAGAGAATCCGGTTCGCAGAGCGTGACAATCACGGAGATGCCAAGAATCTGTTCGATGGAGTGCTTGAACTTCTTGGAGAGCTGTTCCATATCGCTCATGGAGTCGCTCACCATGTCGCGAGAAACTTCGACCTTGACTTCGAGCGTATCCATGTTGTTCTTGGTATCGAGTACGATCTGGTAGTGCGGCAAAGCCTTTTCGGCGCGGAGGAGAGCCGTTTCGATCTGGCTCGGGAACACATTCACGCCACGCATGATGATCATGTCGTCGCTACGGCGGCCAATGCGGCGGATACGGCGGATGGTACGGCCGCATGCGCACTTGGTCTTTTCAATAGCAGTGATGTCGCGGGTACGGTAGCGGAGGATCGGCATAGCGCGCTTGCTGAGCGTACTGATGACGAGTTCGCCTTCTTCGCCGTCCGGAAGCGGTTCGAGCGTTTCCGGGTCCACGATTTCGGGGTAGAAGTGGTCTTCGAAAATGTGGATGCCGTCGCGGCATTCGCATTCGCAACCCACGCCCGGGCCGACAATTTCAGAAAGACCGTAAATGTCGTAAGCCTTGATGCCCGTCTTTTCTTCGATGTAGTCGCGCATGCCGTCGCTCCACGGTTCTGCACCGAAGATGCCGCGCTTCACGTTCAACTTGGAAATGTCGACGCCCATCTTTTCGGCAACGTCAATGATGCGGACGAAATAGCTCGGGGTGCCGCCGACTGCGGTCACGCCGAAGTCCTTCATGAGCATCACCTGGCGTTCGGTATTGCCGCCGCTAATCGGCACGACTGTGGCGCCGAGGGCTTCAAAACCGCCGTGAATGCCAAGGCCGCCCGTAAAGAGGCCGTAGCCGTAGAAGTTCTGCACAATGTCCGTGCTGCGGAAACCGCAGGCGAGGAGGCCGCGCTTGACGACCTGGGCCCAGACTTCCATGTCTTCCTTGGTGTAACCGACAACGATCGGCTTACCGGTAGTGCCGGAGCTTGCGTGCAGACGCACGACTTCGCTCATGTCGACAGCGAAGAGGCCGTACGGATAAGTGTCGCGCAAGTCCTTCTTCATGGAGAACGGAATCTTGACGATGTCCTTCAAAGTCTTGATGTCGTCGGGCGTAACACCTTTTTCGACCATGCGGTCGTGGAACAGCGGGACCTTTTCGTAGGCGAGCTTCACGGTTGCACGCAAACGCTGCAACTGCAATTCGCGCAATTTTTCTTCGGGCATAAAGTCAAGAGCCATTTCGGGCAGGACTTTGTTTTCTTCGTCGTTCCAGGCTGTAGATCGCATAGTATCCTTCAATAGAGGGTTAGGTTAAAATTTTTCGCCTTAAATATATATAATGCTCCCGTATTGCGAACCCGCAAGGTGCGTTTCTTTTTCTTTGCGAAAATGCGGTGCAATCCTAGCCCATATATATGGAACTCTATAGCGCATAGCGTAACACTTTCAAAAAGTGTAAAAATAGGTTGGTTTAACGGCTTTCTTGTAATTGTATGTGGTTCGATAAAAATCCATATATATGGAATGTATAGCGTGATAAATGGTTATATATTTCAGGAATGGTGGTTGTATTTGTGAGAATGAAAGCGTTGGCCAAGGTATTTTCTTCGCAGTAGCGTGCAAAACGAGAGTCGCGAACGACTGCTAGCAGGCGTTCATGACCGAGTGAAGCCGCTGACGCCGTAGGCGTCAAAAGCGTCAAAGGCGAATGCTGTGGTTGCACTTGTGCAAACATAGCTGAGCCGTAATTGCTGATGCTGAAAGCATCCACTCTGAGCTGGGGCCCCGCCCGCATAAAGAACTCTTTGCTTTAAAAAAGGCGTTGGGCGGTATGTCTAAATCTCCCTTGTTTATTCATTGACGATTATAATTCGGCTATGGGGGCGTTTTTAAAAAAGTCGAGTGGGCGGGGTAGTGTATTTTTTGTATTTTTGGGCAGAAATTTTAATAAACTGCTTTATAGGTAGGTCTATTCTGCGTTCCCGTTCGCTTTTATTCATTCTTGCTTTGGTCGGTCTGTCGAATGCCCAGCTTTTGGATATGTCGCAGATTTCCGACAAGTATATGGTTGAGAATAAGATCAACAAGATTCGTGTCGAAGGTACTCATCACATGGATGACCGTTCCGTTATCGGTCGTGTGGGTATCCGTGTCGGACAGACCTTTTCTCCTACGTCGCTTTCTGAAAAAGTCCAGAACTCGGTAAGCTCCCTTTATGCATCGGGCCTGTTCGACGATGTGACGGCCTGGGTCGATTATGTGGGTGAAGGATCCGATGTGGATTTGGTGTTCAAGGTCAAGGAACTCCCCGCTTTGGATACGACCATCTTGGACGGCTGCGACGAAGTTTCCGAAGACGATTTGCGCCTGAAGATCCATATGGTTCCGGGCCAGGTCTATAGCAAGGCTCAACTCGAACGTACGCGCCAGGCTTTGCTTGAACATTACCGTTCCGAAGGCTTCCTCCTTGCAGAAGTGGGCTACCGCGAAGAACCGACCGACGAATACCAGAACAAGGTGACCTTTCTGATCCGTGAAGGTGCCAAGGTGCGTGTCCGCGGCTTTGACGTGAAGGGCAATGACCACGTGCCGGTCGAAGAAATCACGGACCACATGCTTTCCAAGGAAAACCAGTGGTGGGGCGGTGGCGAATTCAAGGAAAATGTCTTTGAAGCCGACCGTGATACCGTGCTGAACGTGTTCCGTCATTTTGGTTTCTTGGATGCAGAACTCAATGACTACCATGCAGAATACCTGCCGGATTCTACCTGCCTCTTCTATCTTGGACGCATGGTGCCGGTTGGTGAACGTCTGGCTCCGCTCTATACGCAGCTGAACGAAGCCATCGCGGATTCGTCCAATCCGTTCTATGCTATTGCGGGCAAGCCCTCGATGGAAGTGACGCACTACTACAGGAACATGCGCAAGGCTGGTGACAAGTCCAAGCTGACGAGACATTTGCCGCAGGTGAAGTCCGAAGAAGACGCCTGGAAGATTCTGAACGACATTATCCGCTACGAAAGCGCCCGCAATGAATGGCTTTCCCTCGTTGCCGATAAAAAGTGGAACAACCCGAAGATCGATTCCCTCCTGAAAATCAAGAAACGCACCGCTTACGAAAGCAAGCTCCTCGTGCGCTACATGATTGAGGATATGATCCCGGCCCTTTACAAGTACGATAACATCAAGACCTCCAGCGACATCATTGTCCATATCGACGTGACCGAAGGTCGCCGCTACTATATGGGCAACCTCCACTTTACCGGAAACGAAGTCCAGAGCGACAAGATGCTCGAATACGTGTTCCGCTTGGACAGTGGCGCCGTGTTTGACCAGTACCTCTACGAAGCTTCTAGAAAGGCCTTGCTCGACTCCTACCGCGAAGACGGTTACCTCTTTGCCCAGTTCGACGAAGAAAGATCGTTCGAAAATGATTCTGTCGTGAACCTCACGTACAGGATGAACGAAGGCTTGCCGGCCCAGATCCATAAGGTGCATATCCACGGCAACACCAAGACGAACGAAAAGGTGATCCGCCGCGAAGTGCGTCTGTATCCGGGCGACACGTACCGCCAGTCCGCTTTGGAACGCAGCTTCCGCGACATTATGCAGCTCAACTACTTCGACATGGTTGTTCCGGACATCAAGGTCGTGGGCGAACAGGAAGTGGATCTTGACTTTGCCGTGCAGGAAAAGCAGGCAGGTACGGGTCAGTTCAGCTTGGGCGTTTCGTACAGTGAAAGCGATGGCTTTGTCGGAACGGCTAGCGTTTCTATCCCGAACTGCTGTATGGGTGATGGCCAGGCCGCAGCCCTTAGCCTTGAATACGGTACCGACAAGAAGAGCGCTACAATCAGCTTTAACGAACCGTGGTTCCTCGACAAGCCGATTTCGCTGGGTGCAAGCCTCAGCTATACCTGGTGGAACATGGAAGACTACGACGAACACGACATTACCCGTTACGGTGGTAACATCTATGTGGGTAAGCGCCTCACGTGGCCGGACGACTACTTCTACGGACAGATCGGTTACGGCTGGCTCATGAACGACCAGGGCCCGAACATCGACAACAGCTACGTGGTCTATACGGGTATCGAATCTTCGTTCAACTTCCGTCTCCAGCGTGACGACAAGAACTTGCCGCAGTTCCCGACCGACGGTTCCCGCTACGTGCTTGACGTGCAGTGGGCCAACGGTGCCATTGGCAGTGACTTTGAATTCGTGAAGGCAGACCTCTCCATCAAGTGGTGGTTCCCGCTCTTCCGCGACCGTCTGTCGATTGCCCTTACGAACGAATACGGCGTGATCTTTGGCGACAAGCTGCAGCACCGCACTCTCTACAGAATGGGTGGCGTGCTTGGCTATGACGGTATGCTCCGTGGTTACGGTTCTGGATCTGTTGGTTACGGTCGCTTGGGCCGCAGCTACCAGTACATCGGTGCCGAACTCCAGTTGGGACTTGTGCCGCAGACGTTCTACTTGTTGCCGTTCTTCTTTGATGCCGGTAACGTGTTCGGTGACCGTATCGACACTAACAATCGAATTGACAAGCCCAAGAAGAACCCGCTTAGCGAATGGGATCCGACCTCGCTCAAGAAGGATATCGGCTTTGGCTTCCGCGTCGTAGTTCCGATGCTTGGCATTATCGGCTTTGACTTTGCCTGGCCGCTCGATCCGGGCGAAGCCTCCAACGGAACCCGATACTCCAAGGTCGGCGATATGGAATTCAACTTTGTCATTGGTCAGGCATTCTAGTCTGACGGGAGGGAGCGCTATGATTCGCAAGTTGATAGTTTTGCTTTCGGTCGTGTTTGCCTGTGCAAGCTTTGCCGAAGACGGCCTTCGCATAGCCCATGTGGATTCAAAGATCATCTTTGACGGCTACAAGGGCACCAAGAAGGCTCAGGAAGAATACGATCGCCAGGTGGCGAAATGGGAACAGCAGGCAAACCTTTTGCAGAAGGAACTGGCCGCTATCAAGGAAAAGCTTGATAAGCAGGTCCTGATGTTCTCTGACGAAAAGAAGCGCGAACTCGAGGCCGAATACAACAAGAAGGATACGGAACTCAAGTCGTTCATCGACCGCGTCTATGGACGTAACGGCGAACTCATCACCGAAAACGAAAAGGTGAGTGCCCCGATCATCCAGCTCATCCGCAAGGCCGTGAACGAAATTGCGCTCCAGGAAGGCTACGATATGGTGGTTGACCGTGCGACAGGTGCCGTACTCTTCTGGAAAAAAGAGAACGACATTACGAACAAGGTTCTGAACTATCTGAACAATAGATAGCGATTTGTCAAGCCCGCCCGTCATCCTCGAACAGGGTGAGGGGATCCTGTAAATATTATAAATGAACATCCCGCAGTTCAGAGAGCTGCGGGACTTTTTTATTTAGAGGTTGCTGTAGTGTTTCGTGCGATTTCTTTTTCTAATAAGCTTAACATTTCCTGGTTGTGTTTTTGGGCCAAATCGCGCGTCCATTCATTATTCTTTTTGGTTATTTGTTCCATTACCATCAATTTAGGGCTTTGCTTAATAATGCTGTTATAACTTATTTTTCCAATGGGGACAATATTTGAAAATCTGGAATTGCCCGATGTTGTAATTAAAGCCAGGTTTCCAAAAGAATTCAAATCATTATCTTCCCATTTTGTCATTTCAGCGGGATGCTGTGGGAAAAAATGTTCTATTGATGTTCTGTACTGATACTGGTAATTGCTGGGAATGTCTACTTTTTGACCATCGACCGAATAGGAATCTCGCCAAAGCAGGTAATCCAAATAGGTAAATACAATTCGCTCAATTTGAAAGCCTTTTGAATTTTGATAATCGCTACTACTGATTTTTTCGCAGCAGTATTTTTCGAGAATGTTGGTCAAGTTTGCTTTTTCGTCTTCCAATAACGTTCGCAATGTGATTGTTATCCAATGCATCATTTTCGGAGATGTGTAGGTAATTCTTAAGCACGCCTCCAATGTGCGGATTTTTCTGGTCGCATCAGAATCAGCCGCTTCTTTATCGGCGGAATCGCCATTATATGTGCCGTAATATTGCGGCTTTAATGTGTTGTTGCGGGATTCGTCTTTATAAGACTTGATCCCTTGCAGCATCCATCTTCCTTCTTCTTGATAGTCCTTGTAGTATTCTCGCTTAATGATGTATTTGTCAAATAGATAACGGCACTTCAACATCATGAATATGAATTGCTTGGCCGATTCTTCAGAAGACCAGTTGTGTTCGAGAATATCCAGGAATCGTTTGTCATCTAGCCCTTCCTCGTCGCCATTTGAAATTGCGGCATTGACTTGCAGTAAAAAATTCGGAAATGAGATGATGGATTCGAAGCGTTCCTGTTCTTCTCTTTCTGTCTTCTTTTTTTCGTCTTTAAGTGGAGCGTTGCTTTTTAAATAATCGATTAATGTGAAGTCTTCATCATTATTTCCCGGGCCATTCTCTTTATTTTCTTTGGTGAGTTTTTTTGCAGCGCTATCGAATGAGTCGCAAAGAAGCTCTTCCCAATTTTTGTCAAAAAGGATCTTTCGGGATTCCGTATCAAAATTCATCTGCACATACGAATCCATTAGAGCGCATGCATCCCAAATTTTAGCAGCGACTGCTTTTTGATCTTTAATAGCGTTAATGATTCTTGCTTTTACAATCTCGTGTGGCTCGAGCTGTTCTCCTCTGGTGTTCATTATTTCAAAATAGTGGTTCAAATCGATTCCCTTGGGTACTTGAACGCGGACGATTTTTACTTTTTTGAGTTTTTCTATAAAGTTTTCATAATCGCCGTTTTCCTTAAAGTTCGACTTGAAGAAATCCGCAATGATTTTGAATCCGTTAATTAATTCTTCCGAAGACCATTCTTTTTCGTCGGATCCGTTTTTCATTCGTCTGAATGTCTCGTTTGATTTTTCGCGAGCTTCAAATACTAAGGTCCCCTCAGGAATAGATATTTGACAAGAGTGATTTTGTTCTTTAAGTTGCTTGTCTAAATATAATGACATTAAATAAAGAGTCGTTAATCGTTGTTGCCCGTCAATCACTTCATACCGGTTTGGACCGGACTGATTCACGATGAGGCTTCCTAAATAGTAGGACTCGGCATCCGGCAATACATCCCTAATGTCTTGGATCAGTCTATCTATCTGGTCTTTTCCCCAGGCATAGTTTCTTTGATAAATTGGAACCACGTATTCAACATTGTTGAATACCTCATTGACGCTCATCAATTTGGGTTGTTCGATTGTATTTTCGTTTTCTCGACTAGACATTTTTAACCCCTAAGCCAGAATACTTTTCCCAGTTTTCGACGTATCGTTTTAAACGAGTTTCATGTGCCTTTTTCGAGGGCTTTTCCCATTTTGTAGCATCTGGTTTTGATAGTGCGTTTTCAAATAATTCTTTTGGCTGGTTCATTTGGTTTATTAAGGCAAATAGATTCAGTCCATAATTGATGGTATGGTTGCCTAACGCATATTTGTTAATGGATTCTTCATACACGCTATATAACGAAATGCGGAGTATGTAAACCCATGAAAATAAATATCGGTATACGGCTTCTGACAATTCCTTCTCGCCAAATCGATCTACAAAAAACAGCAACACATTGATGAATAAGTTCCTTACAAGTTGATCTCCTCGACCTCCATTGCTAAGCTCAGGGAATTTTTTTTCAATTATTCCATCAATCTTTTTATATAGTTCATAGTAGTGCAATGTGTAGAAAAAGAACCTTTTCCCGGCGATAAGCGGCTGTGATAATTGAAATTGATTTATCTTCTTTTCTGACAGAATCTCATAGACATTGCTTTGATTCATCTGTTCTATGTATAGATTTGCCGACTTGTGATAGACAGAAAAATTGTAATTGTTGTTCTTTTTTATTCCTTTGAAGAAACTGATTTTTTTAGAAGAATAGCCTAGGCCATCCTTTCCTCTAAACCATCGTACAAGTGGGTATAAAACATCTTTGAAAAATGATGCGAGATCGTCTTGGTTCGTGTCTTCCCATCGGTTTATAAGTGAAGTTTTCTCGGCGACGCTATCATCGTTCATTTCTCTCAGGTGATAGGATTTTAATAAATCATGCGGAGCCAATTCTTTTCCTCTTGAATTTTGGGAATCGAAGAACTGGAAGGCCTCCTGCTCATTTTGTACGATTATCTTGACGATTGTGCAGTGCTTTTTTAGATATTCTTTTAAACCGGATTTTCTTTCGTTGTCCAGGTTTTCGCACAATTGGGACAATGTATTGAAATTTTGCGATATAGCTTTTTTGGACGCTTTACCGTATTTTTGTTTCAATAAAGCCGTCGATGAATTTTTATCCAAACAATAGAGTAATAGTGATATTGTTGTTAAACGCTGTTGACCGTCAACAATATCATAAGATTTCCCGTTAAAGTATAGAATCACGGATCCGATGCGGTATTCGTCCAATGAATTACTATATGCTTCAAAAACATCCCAGTATAAGGTCGATGCTGATTTGGCATTCCATGTATAGGGACGCTGGTATTCTGGAAGGCTCAAGGGATATGTCAGTAGATCGCCGATAGATACTATTTGGGGTTCTGTGGTCATTGCTAAAATTCCATTTTTTCCAAATATACATCATATAATTGTCTTTTTTTATTACCTTTTCCCATATATCCCACCTACGGAGATCCCTATGCAAAACACACTCCCTGATCCGATGACAGTCCATCCGATTGCGGGTTATGACAAAGAAATATACGTGAAGCCGACTCTCAAGAATCCGCAGATTGTCGTGGGTGATTTCACCTACATTGCCGATAGCGATTTCGAGAGCCACGTGACGCATCTGTATCCGTGGAATGGTGATAAGTTGATTGTCGGAAAGTTCTGCCAGATTGCCTCTGGTGTGGAGTTCGTGATGAATGGGGCGAACCATCAGATGAATGCGGTTTCGACTTTTCCGTTCTATACATTGCGGGGGTGGAATATGGCGCCTCCTGCTAAAGAAAATATGCCGCTCAAGGGCGATACGGTGATTGGAAACGATGTGTGGATCGGACAGAATGCAGTGATTTTGCCTGGCGTGCATATTGGCGACGGGGCGATTATCGGTGCGAATGCGGTCGTGGGGAGCAACGTGGAACCTTACACGGTTGTGGTGGGGAACCCGGCGCAGTTTATACGCAATCGTTTCGATGAGGAATTGACAGCGCTTATGCTTCAGTGGAAATGGTGGGATAAGTCCATCGAAGAAATCAATGCGATGATTCCGATTCTCACGAATCCGAACCTGGCTTTTGTCAAGGCGAAAATCAAGGAATTCCTTGCGAAACCTTGATGCATAAGGCTTGCGCCGTAACGGACGGCGAATTGTGCCAAAAAAATATTTCTATATTGGCAATGAAGAAAATATGGATTTAAAATAATCCCTAATCACTAACCACTAACCACTAATCACTAAAATATGGCCGAACAAAACAAAGCAGAAAAATTCGTTTTCTACATGTACAAAATGACCAAGTCCTATCCGCCTAACAAAGAGGTGCTGAAGGACATTTCTTTGAGCTTCTACTATGGCGGCGAAGCTTGGATTGAACCGGGCCGCACTGCTGGTTACTTGCCGCAGGAACCGCAGCTGGACCCGAACTTGACCGTCAAGGAAAACGTGATGCAGGCTGTCGCTAAAAAGCAGGCCGTGCTTGACCGCTTCAACGAAATTTCCATGAAGTTTGCTGAACCCATGGAAGACGACGAGATGAACAAGCTCCTCGACGAACAGGCAAAGCTTCAGGACATTATCGACGCTCAGGATTTGTGGAGCCTTGACCGCAACATTGAAATTGCAATGGACGCTCTCCGCTGCCCGCCGGGCGATTGGCCGGTGACAAACCTCTCCGGTGGTGAAAAGCGCCGTGTGGCTCTCTGCCGCTTGCTCCTCGAAGAACCGGATTTGTTGCTCCTCGACGAACCGACGAACCACTTGGATGCCGAAACGGTTGCATGGCTTGAACGTCACCTCCGCGAATACAAGGGCTCCGTGATTCTCGTGACGCACGACCGTTACTTCCTCGACAACGTAACGAACTGGATTTTGGAAATCGACCGCGGTCGCGGCATTCCTTGGGAAGGCAATTACGCCCAGTGGCTGGACCAGAAGCTTGAACGCATGAAGAACGAAGAAAAGGGTGAATCTGACCGTCAGAAGCGCCTTGCTCGCGAACAGGAATGGGTCAAGCAGAGTCCGAAGGCTCGCCAGGCAAAGAGCAAGGCTCGTCTCAAGGCATACGAAGAACTCTTGGCCGAAGATTCCAAGGAACAGATCAAGGTGGCTCAGATCCACATTGCCAACGGCAAACGCTTGGGCGATGTCGTCATTCAGGCGGAACATTTGCAGAAGGCCTTTGGCGAAAAGGTGCTGTTCGACGATTTGAACTTCAGCTTGCCGCGTTCGGGTATCGTGGGCATTATCGGTCCGAACGGTGCTGGTAAGACGACTTTGTTCAAGATGATCATGGGCCAGGAAAAGCCGGATGGCGGTACGCTCAAGATTGGCGAAACTGTCGAAATCATCAGTATGGAACAGGGCCGCGAAAGCCTGGACGATTCCAAGACGGTTTGGGAATCCATCACGGGTGGCAATGACGAAATTTTGGTGGGCGACCGCAAGATGAATGGCCGTGCTTACTGCGGTCTCTTCAACTTCACGGGTGCAGCCCAGCAGAAGAAACTCTCGCAGCTCTCTGGTGGTGAACGCAACCGCGTGCTTATGGCAAAGAACTTGCAGAAGCCGGGCAACCTCTTGTTCCTTGACGAACCGACGAATGACTTGGATATCGAAACGTTGCAGGCTTTGGAACAGGCAATCCTCAAGTTCGCAGGCTGCGCTGTGATCATCTCGCATGACCGCTGGTTCCTCGACCGTATCGCAACGCACATCCTCGCTTACGAAGGCGATTCGAAGGTCGTGTGGTTCGAAGGCAACTGGAGCGAATACGAAGCTGATCGCCGCAAGCGCCTCGGCGAAGACGCCGACAACCCGAAGCCGATTAAGTACAAGACACTGACGAGACAGTAAGGCTTTGCCTTATCGCCTCAGTAGGAAGTAGACAGTAGGCGGTAGGCAGATCGAGTTAAACGACTATGCAAAAAAAGCAGGATTTTATCCTGCTTTTTTAGTTGTTATTTTAGAAAGCCCAGAAGATGCCGACGCTGCCCAAAAACATCATTCCGATTCCTGCGCCAATGGCTATTTTGCTTTCTTTATGATTGTAATTTTCATTATTGACGGTTGTACATCCTATGATCATCAGTCCAAATCCTGAAATAGCAATGCCGATAGACAATCCACCAACGAGATAGCGAAGCGGCGAAAATTCGGTTTCTGCGTTTTCTTCAGCGAAGCCCGATGCCGCTATACTTCGATCTTCTTGCGTTTTCAAAACTAAAGGTGCGTTCAGGGAAACCGCAAAAGAGCTTGTAGCCATCAGTGAGAGACTTAAAATTAATACTGTTAAAAATTTCATAGATGGAATATACCTAAAAACGGGACTCGAACGAGTCCCGTTTTGTAATTTATTTGTTTTTCTTCCTTGCGGCGATGAGTTCGTCAAAGGATTTTTCTTTTTTCTTTAAGCCCATAATTTCGTCAAATTTGTCCGTTTCGTCGCCGTGGTTGTCTTCTTCCGAAAAATAATCGTCGATGTACATATTATCGGTTTTCTTGAATATGTTCCTTCGTCCGGGAAATTTTCCAAAAACGAAAATACTTATTGCAGAAAAAAGCGAATATGCAAGGAATATGTAGAGTGCTTTTTTAAAGCCGAAAAGAGGAGTTAGAAAAGCCCCAAATATAAGCCCGCCGGCACTATAAACCGCCCACACGGAGAGTTTGTTTTTCAAATTATCGCTCATAAAAAGTTGTGTGTTTATGTTTAAGAGTATATGCTAATATACTTTTTTGTGTACTCTGAAGCAAATTGGTGCGAAAAGTGATACGGAAAATGCAGAAATATGCTACTAAATGGGTGAATTCTCCGTTTTTGTAGCATAATTTTTGGATAAATTAAGCGAAATGTAGGCCGATTTTGAGCTTGTCCGCTGGATTTGTACTACAAAAAAGGTCAAAATGCGAATTTTGTAGCACGCGAAAAGTGTTTTTATCTATAAATATTGTGGATAAAGTAGAATTTATGCTACTGAAAATGGAAAAATCTAAAATTAGTAGCATAAAATGAACGAAATCGCACTTTGCGTGCATATAAATCGCCCCTGCTAGAGTTTTTTTTACTAAGTTCTAGGCAAGATTGCTTCGTCACGTTGTTCCTCGCAATGACGTTGTTCTGTCTACTTCTCACTTCCTGCTGCCAACTGGTATGTTCCATATCTTTAAACATGAGCTTTGTCTGATTTTCCGGGAACCTCGTTTCTGGATTCCGTTCGTGATTCCGCCGATGATTTTTGCGGTAAGCCAGATGTTGGCCGTGTCGCGTTATGGTGGGCAGGTTATGGCGGGAATGGAAGGCTATATGATGCTCTTGCTCGGTTGCCTGATGGCTCCGATGGGTGCTCCTTTGGCGGCGGACTGTTTTGCTGGCGAACGCGAACGCAAGTCGCTTGAGCTTTTGCAACTTCTGCCGATTAAACCGTCAAAACTGTTCTGGGGAAAACTTTTGGCCGTTATGCCGTTCCCGGTGGTTTTTGCGGTTGTCGTGCAACTCGCTTATTGGCTCGGCCGTCCGATGATTCCGAAGGAAACGGCGCTGGCCGCATTTATCGGTGCGGTTTCTGTGGCGCTTGTCGTGAATGCGTTTACTTTGCTCGTGTCGCTTCGTGCAAAGACTGTGCGTGCGGCGACCCAGAGCGTGCTGTTTCTGGTCGTCCCGATTTTGCTGCTCGTCCAGATGAATTACGAAGTCTTTTTGGCGGGGCTCACGATTCCGCTGATTACGCTTGCGGTCAGCCTGCTTCTCGTTTTGATTTTCGTGAAAATTGGACTCCGCCGTT
Organism: Fibrobacter succinogenes; assembly: GCA_902779055.1. Taxonomy (GTDB): domain Bacteria; phylum Fibrobacterota; class Fibrobacteria; order Fibrobacterales; family Fibrobacteraceae; genus Fibrobacter; species Fibrobacter succinogenes_K. The sequence continues at coordinate 86,454 of CACZAD010000017.1, forward strand.
TTGTAGAAATGTAGGTGGATTTTAGGGCGGGCGAACCCCCTCTAATTGGAGAAGGCTCCCGCAGTTAGCGGAAGCCTTCATTAACGGGTAGTTATAAGCCGGGTTCTGTACTCCTTGCGGAGCGATGACCATCTCTCTGGACGAATCGTTACCGACCGCCTCAAGCGACCTACCCGGATATCCAGCTGGCGCGGGCCGCACCAGGTCCTTGCGGACGGATTCCTGCTTGGTCTTGCACCGGATGAGGTTTACCTAGCCACTCCTGTCACCAGTCGTGCGGTGAGCTCTTACCTCGCCGTTTCACCCTTACCCACATTGCTGCGGGCGGTCTATTCTCTGTTGCACTTTCTGTCGCGTTTCCGCGCCTGGACGTTATCCAGCATCATGCCCTGCGGTGCCCGGACTTTCCTCCAGCCGTGAAGCCGGCGGCCATCCGCTACCCAGCCCAAATGTAGAAAAAGCGATGGGAATGTGCAAGATGAGAACGCCGGGCCAACTACGTTCTCCCAACGGCCTTCACCAGGCTTTCACATGCTCACTATTTTTATATATTGTAATTGTGAAAAATTTGATACTTTGCTTATTTTGTCTAGCTTCATTTTCTTTTGCAGGGGTCTCAGCTGCCGATTCGTCGGCGGCTTCTGCTGCTGAATCCAAGGTTGATTCCAATGCGGTGTTCCGTGTCGATGGCATCCGCTATTTCATTGGTGATGCTTTTGACGATTCGCGTGCGCATACCAAGTACGACCGTTGGGCGTATGACTTCTTGAACATAATTCATATCGAGACGCGCATTGCGACGGTCCGCAAGCTTTTGCTTTTTGATCAGGGGTACTTGGTCAACCTGAACTTGCTTTTGGAATCGGAACGTTTTCTGCGTGACCAGAAGTTTCTTTCGGATGCCAACATCACGGTGCTGAATGTCGATGGAAAAAACATCGTTGACGTCAAGACAAGCGATAACTGGACGCTCACGGTTCCGTTTGCCCTTGGATTTTCGGGCAGCGAGTGGAAGTACAAGAACCTTGTGTATGGCGTTGGCATTCAAGAAAGCAACTTTCTTGGGCTAGGGCAAAAGCTTGGCTTCTATTTTGGCCACGATGAATTCCGCGATATGTGGCAGGTGGAATATGGCGACCCGCATTTCCTTTTCCGCTACAACCATTTGGACTTCTTGTATAGCTACAACACGGACGGTTACCTTGCCAGCTGGAAGATGTACGTGCCGTTCCTGACTCGTAGCGTGAATCAGTGGGCTTACACAATCGAGGGCCTGAAGAACAAGCGCTTCGATTACATTTATGGGAGTGGCGACCTTCCGAAGGGCGCTGTCGTGACGAACTCGAGCCGCCCGCTGGATTCGCTTCAGCTCTTCAACGGAAAGGAAGCTGTTGAACTGTTGCGCGTCGAAGACTATATCGATGACTCTCTGAGTTTCCGCATTAGCCGTTCGTTTGGCGGAACGTTGCGTAAGTTATATCTGGGCGCAACGTACGATTACCACCGCGCGACAGCGGATGACGGACGCATATTCTCAAGGCTGTTTACGGATGGCAAGCAGGCCTATGCTATCGATTCTGCCAGCGCACGTGACGAATGGGTGCCGGAACGTATGGACTCCCGTTTGGGCTTCTACATCAAGTATTCGAACATCCGTTACGAAAAAATAAAGAACTACCATAACGCCAAATGGAACGAGGATGTGGACAAGGGCTTTGCCGTCAAGGCCCAGATTTCCAAGAACTACGAACAGCTGGGTGCTGGCGACAACGATATCCGTTTGGACTTTTGGACGGATCTTTTCCTTGGACGTGATTGCCATCATCTGACGCTTCAGTCGTATATGAACTTCTACCTGGATCACGGCAAACGTCACGACTTTTACGGAAGTGTCAGTGGCGAATACTTGTTCCATCCGAGCAACAGTTTTTCGACGGCCTTGTCGGGCCTTGTGGACTTGTATGATAATGCAAGGCTTGGAAATCAGCTGACGCTTGGCGGTTCCGATGGATTTGTTGGGTTCCCGACTGGGTATTATGCAGGCCAGGCCCGTGTTTACGCAAGTTTGGAACCGCGCTGGTTCCCGGATTTCGAAATTGCAACGCTTGTTCCGGTGGTTGTCGCTTTTGGAAGTGTGGGGGAGACGGCTTCCCGCATTATGGATATCAACCGCAAGGATTTGATTTATGTGCTTGGCTTTGGCCTGCGCTTGGTGCAGACAAAGTCCATTACTCGCCTGGTGAACAAGATCGATGTGAGCATCCCACTGAACGGTGTGCGCAAGGGTGAGGCTCATTACTCTGTGACAACGGCATACACCCTTTAAAATAAAGAAGATATCAAATGGCTCAGGACGAAGACGAAAAGAAATTGGCGCAGCTTGCTCGCCGCGAGAGGGCTCGTGAAGTCAAGCGCATCTTTATGCGTGTCGAAATCATCATCGGCATTATCGCGATGATCGCTGGCGTTGGGCTTACGATTCTTGTGTGGAACGAGGGTTACTATGCGGGGGCGTTGATGCTTGTGATGACGGGCTTTATCAATGCATTCTTGGCTGCAAAAGAGCTAATCCATCCGACGGATCACATTCTGCATTGGCAGGCCATCTTCTTCTTGATCGTGCGCCGGGCGATGTTCTTTTTGAACGTTGTCCTGATTGCTCTTGTCGTCGGAACGATGACGCGCCTGATTTGACGCTTGGGGCGTTTTAATGGACACCGTCCTCGTTTGCCGAGGGCTTCTCGTTATACCAGGTCTGGATTTTTTCACGAGCGGTTTCGCTGAATGCGGAACCGTCTTTGAGTATATGCTCGGCGCGTTCGAGCGTCTGCGAAATGAGTTCCTGGTCGTGGATCCAGTCGAACCAGCGGAACACCCAGGCGCCACTCTGTTCGTTGCCTTCGAGGTTTCCGGCGCCGCGGTTCTTGAGGTCGAGTTCAGCGATCTCAAAACCGTCTTCGGTGGCGGCGAACTGCGATAAACGCTCCATGCTCGTTTCGGCGGTTTCGCCCTCGGGGATCATCAAAAAGCACCAGGCTTCCTGATTGCCTCGGCCCACGCGCCCGCGCAGCTGGTGGAGCTGCGCCAGACCGAATCGGTCTGGCTGGTCGATGACCATGAGGTTTGCGGCAGGGACGTTCACGCCGACTTCAATGACGGTTGTTGCGACGAGAATCTGGATTTCGCCGGCGGCAAAGCGCTTGATGATTTCGTCTCTTTCACCATCGTCCATTTGTCCGTGGACGCCGGCGACCTTGAGTTTCGCGATATTCGGGTCGGCGTGCCCGGTGGCGGCAATGAAGGAACGTAATTCGTTCACGATGTCATCGACACTGCGGGCGCTGCTTTCGTCGGTGTTGTCAGAGCCACTCGATGCGTCTGAACCATCGGCGTTCACGCGGCTTGCAATCCAATAGCAGAGGTTTCCGCTCGCGGCTTCCTTGCAAATAAACTGCTTCATCGATTCACGCTTGGCGGCATTCACGAGGCGCGTTTTGATGGGCTTGCGGCCTGCTGGTTTTTCCTTGATGCTGATGACTTTCAAGTCGCCATATAGCGTCATCGCGAGGCTTCGCGGAATCGGCGTGGCGCTCATCACGAGCATGTCGGGGTAGTCGCCTTTGGCGAGCAGCGCTTCGCGCTGGCTCACGCCGAATCGGTGCTGTTCGTCGATGATGACGAATCCGAGCTTTGAAAAGTAGACGTCCTTGCTGAACAGCGCGTGCGTCCCGATGACGACGTTGCAAAGTCCCATTTGCAGTTCGCCTAGGATGACTCGCTTTTCGGCGGCGGATGTGGCTCCGACCAAGAGCTGTACGCGGATGCCGGCCGCATCGAAGAACGGCTTGAGCGATTTGAAGTGCTGCCTGGCGAGAATGTCGGTCGGCACCATCAAAGCGCACTGTTCGCCTGCGCCGCAAACGGCCATGATGGCGAGCATGGCAACGACTGTCTTTCCGCAGCCCACGTCGCCCTGCAACAATGCGTGGAATTGCTTTTTGCCATTGAGCCCTTCGATAATCGTATTCAGCGCGGAGTCCTGACTGGCTGTCAGCAGGAACGGTAAACGGGATTTCGCCGCCATCACGTTCCCTAAATCGATTTGCCTTTCGTGCCCGCGGATCTTCTGGTTCTCGCGTCGTTTGACCATACGCAGGCAGAACGGCAAAAGCTCCAGAATCTTGAGCTCTCGTTTGGCCCTGTAGATCGAGTCAAAGTCCTTGGGCATATGGAGCGCGCGGAGGTTGTCCATCACCGGAGCAAAGTGCAGGTAGTCCGTGAGTTCGCGTGGGCAGGCGTTCGGGAGCGTAAGGCCCGGAAAATTAAAAATAGTCTTGTAGAGCCCGCGGAAAAAGCGCTGCTCCATCTTTGCTTCGCGGCAAATTTCGCTGATGGGATAGACCGGGAGAATTTGTCCGTTAAAAGCTTCGCCCTCGTCGAACGGCTGCATGTCGGGGTGTACTAGCTGGAGCCCGCGGTACGAGCCGACAGTGCCCGAAACAAGCCATCTTGTACCCGTCTTGACCCGGTTTGCAATGTACTTTGTGCCGCGGAAGAACAAAAGCTGAATCTCCCCGGTCCCGTCCGTGAGTACCGCCATGAAACGTGACATGCGCCCCTTGACGATTCCGGCACGCGTGATGATGCCGATGACGACGACGCGGTCGCCTTCGTGGCATTCCGCAATTTTCGAAACTTTGGTCTGGTCGAGGTAGGTTCGGGGAATGTTGTACAGAAGATCGGCGATGGTGTTTAAACCGGACTTGCTTAACTTTTCAAGTCTCTTGGGGCCGAGTCCAGGCAGATTAGATAAATCCATTTACTTGCCTGCTTTGTTCTGCTCTTGCTGTGCCTTGGCTTCTTCCAATCGCTTGCGAGCCTTGCCTCTAGCTGTTTCGCCGACGATGTTGATGTTCTTCCACGTGATGAGATGGATCTTGTTGCCTTTTTCGTCCTTGAAGCCAAAGTTCTTGGTGTCGATGGCCTGGATGCCCTTGTTGATGGCGGCAATGGTGTTGTTGATGTTTTCAACAAGTTCCTTTGATTGCAAAAGCGTTTCGTTGTCGATGCCCTTTTCGATGTTCGTAATCAGCTGGTTCGTCTTTTCGGCGTTTTCCGAAAGCGAGATGATGACGGAATCGATGAGCGAAATCTTTTCGTTTGCGGCCGCCGTCACGGTCTTGATGGCCGTGTCTGCCTGGAGCGTCGATTTGGTCAATGCCTTGCTGGACTTATTCACCTGATTGAAAAGCTTGTTCAGCTTGGGACCAAGCGTACCGACGGTCTTTTCGGTGTGGGCAAAAATGTCTTCGATGGAGCGCATCGCCTCTTCGTAAACTTCGGGGGCGGACTTGTGCGTCGAATCGCCTTGGGCAAGCAGAAGGACCATCTTTTGCACGGTTTCAAGCTGCTCGTTTACGTTTTCGATGAAACGCAGCGTTTCTGCAATGCCCGGTTCAAAATGGCCTTCGAATACGTGATTCTCGGGCATGACGGCACCCGTCTTTGATGGAATGACTTCGAGACGGCGCTGGCCCATGAGGGCGTAGTTCACGTTGTTGAACTGTGTGCCTTCGCGGATGGTGATCGGTTCAAAAAACTTGATTTTGACGCGGGAGCGGTCTTTGAGCCAGGTCACCTCGCCGATGGTGCCGATGTGGTAACCGCGCAGCACGACGGGATCTTCGGGTTGCAATGAACCGAGTTCCTTGAAATCGACAATTGCCGTTTTGTTGACGTTCTGGTGGGCGGCCCACATACCAAAGGAAATGCCGCCAAAAATGCCTGCAAATACGAGAATCGAAATGTAACCGAGCGCTCTGTCAGAAATCTTCATATTTTCGAAAATAGAAAAAAATGAATTGGAGCTTGGCGCGGGCTGGTATAATTGTTTGAAAAGATGTTAGATTTTTGAAGCATGTTTTTTAGGTGGTGATGATGAAAATTCTAATGAACGTGTTTGGGTTGTTTTGTGCTTGCGCCGTAGCTTCTTTTGCAGAAGATGCTGTGGACGTTTTTGGCTTTCAGAAATTTTATGAGACTAAGGCGGGCTCGGTTTCTTGGACGTCCGAACATTGGGCGAACGGGAATGCGCGTACTTTTGCAGACTGGTCGGACGATCCCGATGATCCCTTGCAGTGGTCGGATAGCCGTGGTGTCGATGGTGAAGGTTACACGGTCGATGGCAAGGGGGTGATGCAGATGTTGGGGGAGGGCCCCCGCTTCCATATTAACGGACAACGCGAATGGGCTTCCCAGAAACAGTTTTTCCTGAATACTGAATATACTGCTTATTTTATGCGAAATGATACCGGCGGAAAGAATTACGGCGGTATGGTGGTCGGAGTCCGCAGCGGTGCCTTGGGGCATGGCTCTAGCGGGGGTAACAACTGCGACGCCAATACTTATTATGCTCGCTTTCGCAATGACGGTCGTTGGGACTTTGAAAAGGAACTGAAGCACCCGTCGAGCTATTACCGCAGTGGTTCGGGCATTGGCAAGCAGGATCCGCTTTGGGGCGGCGAATCGCTTCCTTTGAACAAGTGGATCGGTATGAAGTACATCGTCTACAACAAGGATGAATCGACGGTGCGTCTAGAACTCTACATCGACTCGACGAGTGGTGCGACACCGCCGGGCAAGTGGGAACTCGTGGGCGTTGCCGAGGACGCTGGGTTGGACTGGTCCGGTGCCGAAGCGGGAGCCGCAAAGATCGAAGGCTGCAAGGATTATAACGGACTCGAAAATGCCTATGACGCCATATTGAAGGGCGGGGGAGTCGTCATCATGCGTACGGATAACGACCATCCGTCTTACAAGTTCGTCTCGATTCGTGAGATTGACCCCGCGTTACCGATAAAGGCAGATTCGACAACATCGATTCGGCGCGCATCTCGCCGTGCATCCGACCGCGTTCATGACAAGCTGAATGTCAAGTATTTCGATCTCCTCGGCCGGGCACTCCCATTTACAAAACGCTAATCACTAACCATTTTTTTAACAAAAAATTTTTGAGCCTCTCGTCTCTAGTCTCTAGTCTATTCTATATTTACATCGTCTAAAAATTTTTCTCAAAGGACATTCAAAATGGCTAAAACAGAATCCAAGAAGAAAGTCGTCCTCGCTTACAGCGGTGGACTTGACACCTCCATCATCATTCCTTGGCTCAAGCAGCCGACCTCGGCCAGAATGACTTCCCGAACGCAAAGGCTCTCGAAGAAAAGGCTCTCAAGACCGGTGCTTCCAAGTGCTACGTTCTCGACCTTAAGAAGGAATTCCTTGAAGAATACGTTTGGCCGACCGTTCGCGCCGGTGCAAAGTACGAAGGCACTTACCTCCTCGGTACGTCCTTTGCTCGTCCGCTCATCGCTAAGTACCAGGTTAAGATCGCCGAAAAGGAAGGCGCATACGCTGTTGCTCACGGTGCTACCGGTAAGGGTAACGACCAGGTTCGTTTCGAACTCACCTACGCCGCTCTCAACCCGAAGCTCGAAGTCATCGCTCCGTGGAAGGATCCGCGTTGGACGTTCCACAGCCGCGAAGACGCTATCGACTACGCCGCTGCTCACAAGATTCCGCTCAACGGCATCAGCAAGAAGAAGATCTACTCCGAAGACGGCAACCTCTGGCACCTCTCTCACGAAGGTGGCGTCTTGGAATTCCCGGAACAGGAACACAAGTACGAATTCCTCAAGCACACTGCCACGTATGAAAAGGCTCCGAACAAGGCTGATCACGTGACGATCTCCTTCGAAAAGGGCAATCCGGTGGCTATCAACGGCAAGAAGATGGGCGCTGTTGAACTTCTCGAATTCTTGAACGAAATCGGTGGCAAGAACGCTTGCGGTCTCCTCGATATCGTTGAAAACCGCCTCGTCGGCCTCAAGAGCCGCGGTGTTTATGAAACTCCGGGTGGCACGCTCCTTTACAAGGCTCACGAATGCTTGCAGCAGCTCGTGCTCGATAAGGAAACTTTGTTCGAAGCCCAGAAGATGTCTATGACCTATGCAAACCTTGTCTACAATGGCCAGTGGTTCACTCCGCTCCGCCAGGCTATGGATGCCTTCTTCAATGAAGTGAACAAGGTTGTGACTGGTGATGTGACCCTCAAGCTTTACAAGGGCAACATCATCCCGGCTGGCATCAAGAGCCCGTACAGCTTGTACGACATGGGCCTCGGTGGCTTCACGGACGTTGACATGTACGACCAGAAGGACGCTACTGGCTTCATCCGCTGCTACGGCCTCCCGCTCAAGACTCGCGCTCTCTTGCTCGGCAAGAAGACGAACGTCGACTTCGGTGGCGTTCCGAGCCTCAAGAAGTAATTTTCTTGACAGCCGTCTTGGCTGTCATCAATACTTCGCATGTCATCCTCACGACCCGCAGGGTCGATAGGATCCATTACTTTTAAGGAATTCTCACATTTGTGGGAATTCTTTTTTATATTCGTAATATGAAAAAATTTGTTCTTTGTGCTTCTCTTTGGATTGGACTTTTCCTTGCCGCCTGCGGCGATGATAGTTCTGTAACTAGCCCTTCGGGGAAGGAGTCTTTATCGACTTTGACGGACTCCCGCGACGGTCAAACCTATAAGACTGTCGTTATCGGAAAACAGACGTGGATGGCTCAGAACTTGAACATTGAAACGGAAAAATCATTCTGTTTCAATGACGATTCCTCCAACTGCACCAAGTACGGTCGCCTGTACACATGGGCTGCGGCGATGGACAGCGCAGGCGAGTGGAATTCGAACGGCAAGGGGTGCGGCTATAAATCGGAATGTTCGGCGATGTCCCCGGTGCGTGGTGTTTGTCCGAATGGCTGGCACTTGCCGACAAAAGCGGAGTTTGAAACATTGTTCTCTGCTGTTGGCGGCGACTCTGTTGCGGGCAAGATGCTTAAATCAACAAGTGGCTGGAACTTTGCCAAAGCTAGCGGCAACGGCTCGGATGATTACGCGTTCTCGGCTTTGCCTGTCGGCTACAGGGATGGTAGGGGTGATTATACCTATGTGGGCAACGAAGCAACTTTTTGGATCTCTACAGAGAAGAGTGACGAGTATGCGTATGCCATGCGCTTGATCTATAGGAATGACAATGCGGATGTGGACTATCGTCCCAAGTTCATGGCTTTTTCAGTCCGTTGCGTCAAAGACTAGAAATGTGTTCTCTCTAGTCTTTCGTCTGTAGCCGCTTGCGGCGTTCTTTCGTTTAGAATTTATACGCATACCCGATTTGCCAGATGACACTAGGCTCGTCGTGCTTCATGAATCCATGTACCGGAACGGCAATGTATGTGAAAAAGCCGTAGATGCTCGCGCGCATTTCCATCGAAATGTCCAGCACTTCCTTGTAGTTGTACGAACGCACGTATATGGTGCTGTTCGCTCTGTTCATGGCCTTGTAGATTTCGTTGGGCGCCTTTGCAAAAGCGTAACCGCACCCGATTCCGGGGGAGAGCGTGAACGGCAAACCGTGGAAAAATTCCCAGGAGAATCCGCCGCGGTATCCGACCCAGTAATCGTCCGTGCCAAAGTACATGGCGCCAGCCATGGCCCTGAAAAAGAGGTTCTTGTAGCCGACGCCTGCGTTCAGCAAGATGGGGGTGGGCCTGCCAGCTGATGCGCCGGCCTCGAACTGCCAAGACGACGGTTTTTCGTTTGCAAAGGTTGTCCCAGTGCAAAAAAGTACGAGTGTGGCAACAATAAGGCGCTTCAGTAACATATTCGTAATAATAGCAATCGAAATGGACGTCCGGCACGTTTTTTTCTGAAAAAAATGTTATCTTTAACGCAAAGAACTTCACAGGTCTATGGGAAAGAAGGACCATAATCAAGGAAGAAATATGAAAAAATCATTGCTTGCAATCGGATGCGCCGCTCTCGTTTCTGCCTCTGCAGCTTTTGCTGATGGTGGCATGTTCGAAGCCTGGCTTCCGGAAAACATGACTGCCGACGTAGTCGCAGCCATCAAGTTCACCCGCTTGGATTTCCATAACTGGCAGGAGGGCGGTACGTCTTCTTCGACGTGGCTTTTCACGTATGACGCCGATCTCAAGAACCACTGGGAAGTTGTGGACTGGCGCAACAAGGTGAACCTTGCCCTTGGCCAGACCTGGACGGATGGCTTCGGCAAGCGCAAGTCCGATGACAAGATCTTCATTGAAACGATGGCCGACTTCAACGTTTCCGAACAGTTCAAGCCGTATGTCGGTGCCCGTTTCGAAAGCCAGTTCATGAAGAGCTACGAATACAGCGAAGACGAAGACGGCAACGAAATCCGTACTCCGATCTCTTGCTTCATGGATCCGGGTTACGTGACGCAGATGGCCGGTATCGGTTACTTCCCGAACGATATGTTCTCCACCCGTCTTGGCTTTGCTAACCGTATGACGATTTCCCGTGGCTACGGCTATGCTGACGATCAGGATACAAAGAAGAAGGAAAAGTTCAGGGACGAACCGGGTCTCGAAAGCATTACTGAATTCAAGTATGCCTTCTCCGACATCGTGGGCTTCAAGACCCGCCTGTGGGCATTCGTGAACTTCCACGGCTTTGACGAAATCGACGGCAAGTGGGAAAACCTCCTCACGGTCGCCCTTTCTCCGCTGTTCGAATTCCAGTTCGGTTTCGACATGGCATACGACAAGGACTTGGACCTCGATTCCCAGGCCAAGAGCATGATCCTCATCGGTGTGACCTGGCGCTGGTTCTAATTTAGAATCAAATCCAAACTATTTAAGGGAACCGCTTCGGCGGTTCTTTTTTCTATCTTTGTACGTGCAAAATTAAAGAGGTTTCTATGGCTATTACTGTTGTGGATTACAATGCAGGCAACTTGACTTCGGTGATGAATGCGCTCAAGTTTATTGGCGTCGATGCCAAGGTGAGCCGCGATCCCGATGAAATCGCGAAGGCCACGCGCTTGATTTTCCCGGGCGTGGGTGCAGCCGCATCTGCAATGGAAACCTTGACCAAAACAGGAATCGGCGAAGCCATCAAGGCGGTGGTGAAGTCCGGCAATCCGGTGCTGGGCATTTGCATCGGCTGCCAGATCATTCTCGAAGAAAGCGAAGAAGACGGCGGAGTCAAGACCCTCGGCCTCATTCCGGGACGTGCCGTGCGCTTCAAGGACGAACCGGGCCTCAAGATCCCGCACATGGGCTGGAACCAGGTGAACTTCACGCGTGAACACCCGATCATGAAGGGTATCCGCAGCGGTTGCGACTTTTACTACGTGCATTCGTACTATCCGCAGGTCCCTGCTGAATACGCCTATGCCGAAACCACCTACGGAACGCAGACGTTTACCGGACTCATCGGCAAGGACAACCTGATTGCAAGCCAGTTCCATCAGGAAAAGAGCGGTGAAGTCGGGCTCGCAATGCTCAAGAACTTCTGCGACTGGAACGTGTAAGGCGCAAGCTCCGTAACATTCAAAAACAAAGACGCCCCGGTTCTGTGTTGAACGACCGGGGATTTTTTTTGCTGTATCTTATAGGCATTAAATGTATCATAAAAATGCTATTTTTGATAAAATGATTCATATATGTTAAATTTTTATAAAATATGGTTAAAAAGTATCATATGGTATTGCTTTGTTGAAAAAAAGAGAGTATATTTGCCAATGTAAGATCTGTTTGAAATTTTACGTTCAAATTCTGAAATGACTCATATCTCGGAGATTACGGATGAGAGCGTCGAGTGTTTAGGAGGAATGACATTCTTGTCCGTAATCTTGCCGGGAGGGGCTTTTTTCGAGTCCTTTTAAAGTATCATGGAAAAACATTTTTTAGGATGATGCTTGAAAATGACTACATTTTTGTTTTAAATCCTACAAAAGTATCATAAGAAAGAAATTATCTAAATAACAATTATATATTTGGAATTATGAAGCCGGTTACGGAATATCAGGACTACCGCATTTACATGCAGGACTACTATAACGAACGAAAAAGGGTTTCGTCGTTTTCGTGGCGTGAGTTTACGCGTGCTTCTGGCTTTACTTCTCCGACGTATCTCAAGCTGGTGTGCGAAGGCAAAACGCGCCTTTCGCCTTTGGGGGCCGAAAAAGTCGGCGCGGCGATGCACCTTGCTGGCTTTGAACTGGAATACTTCAAGTCGCTGGTGGATTATTGCCATGCCAAGACGGACCAGGCGCGCAAAATCGCTTACGAGTCCATGCTGGAGCTGGCGCATGACAACAAGATAAAGGTTGTTGACGGCGAAGCTTTCCATTATTTTGAATCCTGGGTCCATCCTGTCGTTAGAGAACTCGCTCCCGTGATGCCGGGAGCGACTCCTGGTGAAATTGCAAAACGTTGCTGTCAGGAGGTCTCCGCCGGGGACGTCCGCGAATCGCTTGATTTTATGGTCCGCTCCGGTCTCTTGAAGCGGAATGGCGATACTTACGAACAGACGGACAAGCATTTAAAAGGAACTTCCGATATCATGCCTGTGGTGCTGCGTTCGATGCACCGCGAAATGGCTTCGTTTGCAGAAGAGGCCATTGATCGTTATGCCCCGTCCGAGCGAAATTTTACGGGCCTTACCATGGGTATTTCGGCCGAAGATTACGGAAAGATCGTGCAAGAACTGGATGCCTGCCGCAAGAAGATCACGCAGATTGCGTTGAACAGCCGCGGCACGGAACGTGTTTATAGATTGAATTTACAGTTGTTTCCATTGACGTGGAGAGAGGATGAAAACAATGATAAGTAGAATTCTTGAAGTGTCTCTGTATGCTTTTTTGATGACTATCATAGCGTGTTCCGATGGAGATAACACTGCCGGGGTTACCGAAGACGGTAATCCGGCTTTTGCCGCTGCGTTCGAAGTTGAGAAACCCGATCATTATGATTTGTGGTCTGTTGATACCAAGACCTCGGATAAGGATAATTCCGGTTACTGGTTTGATTTGAACAGTTGGGAAGACGATCCCGCTGCTGTCATTACGTTCCCTGCAATGCTTGGCGATGGATCGTCTAGCGATTCGATGAAGGCCATTGTGGATTCTTGTGGCGGTGTTTGCGGAACCGTTGAATTTGTGAATTCTCTAAGACCAATGTTGACGGCTGGCGTCGGATTCTCGCTGGATAAGGGTAACTCGTTGGTCGATGCATCTTCGTGGAACGGCCTGTGCGTTTCCTATGAATCTGATTTTAACATGCGGGTGAAGCTGAGCCTTGACAAGGACGAATACGCGACCGTCAATGGCGATTTGCCTTATGCGGAATTCCCCAAGATGCTCAAGCTTGGCACCCGCTGTGCCAAGTGGGAAAGCTTCAAGCACTCTAATGCGGGCAATGTCGCTATCGAAGAGGCTGTCAAGAAGGTCGGTTCGCTCGTGTTCGAGTTTATCGGTAAGCCGAACCAGAAGGGTTCCTTCAATATCAAGGGATTTACTTCCCTTAAGGATGTTGAACAGAATGCTGGCGCAAGTTCTAGCTCCCAGTCCAGCTCCAGTTCTAACGCCACTTCTAGCGTCAAGGTTGTTCATGACACGTTTAATGATGTCTGCTCGTTTGTCTCTATCGATGATCTGTGGTATGGCCCGCATTGGGAACCGCAACTGGAACTGCCTTTGGATGACGGCTCGATGACGACTACAAGTTGGTATGTCCTCTCGGGAATCGGATCGACTGAGGTTTCGCGAATCAAGTGGCCTGTCGCCAAATCTGGAGGTTCTGGGGCCACTGCCATGACACCGATTGTTGAATACTGTAGTGGTATTTGTGGCGATTTTGTTTTTGACAGCGATGGTTATGCCGGTATCGCGATTGATCTTGCTGGCGGAACCTCGATTAATGGCGTGAAAAGAAAATATGTGGGTGTCTCTGATTGGGGCGGCTTGTGTGTAACGTATGCTTCGACAAGAATGCTTCAGGTTGTGACGAACAGTGCGGGCTGGCAGGATGCCGCGAATGACTATTTTGAGATGGGTATTTTTGATATGCCTATGGTGAAATTGCCGAGCAGCCAGCATCTTGTGACTGAGTGCTTTAAATGGTCTGAATTTATCCCTGCGGACGGAGATCCTGTGGAACCGGATAAAATGGTCTCGATTTATTTTATTGCGGAAGGTGGAGCTGGCGTTTCGGGCAAGTTCAATATTGTTGGGTTAGGACGGTATCAGGATCTTGAACATCCTGAATGTGCAGTCAAGGAAAAATATGTTTCGGGATCGTAGTGCCGTGATGGCGTTGTAGTCTCGGTGCTATTCCTGGATTTTGTTTGTTTGAGGGAGGACCTCATGTTGCGTAGGTTTTGCGGGCTTGCCGTATCGGCTCTTTTGTTGGGCGTTGTCGCTTGCTCTGACAACAATCCGTCGGGTGGTGTCGAAGACCCCATTTTGGAGGGCGTTAGCAGTTCGTCTGTAGAAGCGCTTTCGAGCGGTGGCGTAATCGAATCTTCTTCAAATGGTGCAGTATCTTCGAGTAGCGCGGTAAAAACGGCCCGCTACAATTTGTGGGACCCAGCCATAGATTACAAGGTCAATACGGGTGACGATAGCACGGGCTATTGGAAAACTTTTGGCGATAACCTGTTTGGCCATCAGGGCGAATCGAAGATTATTTTCCCTGTCGAACTTGAAGAATCGTCGACGCCGCTTGCTTCTGTCTTTAAACATTGCGATGGTTTGTGCGGATCGATTGAACCCGATTACTTAATGATCGGTCCCTGGGCGGGTGTTGAAATCCCGCTTGCCAAGGACGGCGCTACGGCGGATGTCACGTCTTGGGGTGGTGTCTGTGTCACTTACGAATCTGATTATTTGATAAGCATTTATTTAAAGGTTCAAGTTGATGGGTTTGATTCTAATAGCATTAGGACTCCGTTTGATGCATATCCTATAGGCTTTTTAGGTAGAACATCGCTTGAAGATTCTCCTGCACCTACGCTTCGTAATATGTACTATATTGACGATGTTAAAACTGTATGTAGAAAATGGAGCAACTTTGTTGAAGCCAATTGGACCGATTATAGCGGTTCTTCAAAGGTGAGTAAAGTTCTTACAGGCGAAGAGGCTGCAAAGAAAATTCAGTCTATCATGTTTGTAATTCAAAGCCGTGGTGATGACGATAAGAAAACTTTCAATATCAGGGGAATCAGTACTTACGATCCGAGCGGTTCTAAGTATGATGGGCGACAACCTGATGATGAAAACCCTGTAAAATTTCCTGAAGACGATTCCTTGACCTGCCTGTGGAAAGGGGGCTTGGGCGATACCTATGTGAATACGGGCTATAATGATCGTGATGAATACGTGGGTATGCTGGTGCCTTTTGATGAGTCTCCTGCTAACTCTTATGCGCATATTGAATACCCTGCGTATCCGTCGATGGAGTTTGGCCCTGATATGTATGGGGGTGTTATTTGGGAGTGTGCCGGTTTTTGTGGAACGATGGATATT
>CACZAD010000018.1 GCA_902779055.1 Fibrobacter succinogenes
GGTAACAAAGGATTCAGGCTACGCCACTACACCTACGTAGTCGAGAATCTTTTGAACCTGTTGTTCGATTGAGATGTGTGTAGTGTCAATTTCAATAGCATCGTCCGCCTTCTTTAACGGGGCGGTCGCACGAGAGGAGTCCAGGCGGTCGCGTTCGACCAAGTTGTTGAGGACTTCTTCGAGGGTAACTTTTTCGCCTTTTTCAAGGAGTTCCTTGTAGCGGCGTTCGGCACGGACCTTCACGTCCGTCACCATGAAAAACTTGTACTTCGCGTCGGGGAAAACGACCGTTCCGATATCGCGGCCATCCAGAATGCAGCTCTGTTTCTTGCCGATTTCGCGCTGCTGCTTGGTCATGGCGGC
Source organism: Fibrobacter succinogenes (assembly GCA_902779055.1). Taxonomy (GTDB): domain Bacteria; phylum Fibrobacterota; class Fibrobacteria; order Fibrobacterales; family Fibrobacteraceae; genus Fibrobacter; species Fibrobacter succinogenes_K. Next base: position 364 of record CACZAD010000018.1, read on the forward strand.
GCGGACCGACGGGAGAGCGCAGTAGATGCTCACGTTGCTGGAGACCTTCATTCCACGGATTTCAGATTCGCGGCAAGCACCGTTAATGAGAATGTGGTTTTCGGAGTCGAACCCGAGTGTGAGGTTAGAGAGCAATTCGTCCATAGCCGGGCCTTCTTCGGCCGGCAAACCCTTTTCGAGGGCGGCAAGAGTCACGGCGCGGTACATAGCGCCAGTATCAAGGTATGTAATGCCGAGTTTTTTCGCCACAAGCTTGGCGGTGGTACTCTTTCCGGTACCCGAGCCCCCATCGAGGGCGATAACGAATTGTTCAGATTTACTCATGAGTGAGAGCAAATTTAGAAAATCTCGCCAAAAAATCAATATGCGTAGTAGGATTCATAGGGGTAATCGTAGTATAAATAGGTCGCTTCTCTCTTATCATAGTCAATATAGATGAGCTCCCTGCCATCCGCATAGATTACAAACCTCTCATCACCATCGCGGAAATCGTAATAGCGATACCCGCCGTCATAACCGGAAACGTATTCACCCGGATCGTAATAGGAGCATTCGTTCTCAACACACAGCGTCGCATAGCCGTCGTAGGTCACAGACAGGGAAACCGAGTAGGAAGCCCCTAAAGCATACGGATCCGAGCAATCATACGGCTGTTCAAAGGAGTCGTAACGGCAAGCCTCCCCATAATAATAGTGGAACTGTTTATAGAACGATTCTGAGTAGCCGCCATCATAATCGGATGGTCCCACAGTCCAGTCTTCACCGCAGGCGATCAGGTTAAGGCTCACAAAAGCGGCAGACACCAAAAGGGCTAGCCTAGCAAAAGAGTTTCGCATAATTCCTCCAAAAAAAATCCCTCGGACATAACGCCGAGGGAATATAATCTACAAAAAAGAGTTCTTTACGGTTTTTCGTAATCGCCGTTGTAGCGCTGTTCGGCAAAGCCCGGTTCGTCGTGAATGGCTTCCGGAGCAAGGAGTTCACCGGTGCTGCCATACTTACGCTTTTCGTCGTCCGTGAGGCGGTTGGTGAGAACTTCGACCTGCTGTTCCTGATGGGCAGTGGCTTCTTCTTCCTGAAGGATCTTCTGACCTTCTTCGAGACGGCGCTTGATGCGGTCATCTTCCATCTGCTTCAGGTTCGTGCCGACCTTGGCCTGTTCTTCGGAAACCTTGTAGCGTTCGTTGGTTTCGTCCATGACAGCCTTGATGCCGACAAGACGGCCACTACCGTCAACCGAAAGACCGGCCTTGCGGAGAGTGGAAAGCGGAAGACGGTTTGCGGCAGCCTGATATTCCGGCAGGAATTCGTAGCCGTCCGACGTACCAATCTGGCGAGCTTCGTCCGGAGTCACATATTCAAGAGCTTCTTGCCAGCGAGAGCTCTGGACGTTAGACGTGAAAGAAACGAGGGCATTATCCAATGCCTCGCCACTATCCTGCGGGGTGCCTGCGCAACCCAAAAGTGCCAGACCCATTGCAGACAAAAGAACTAATAATTTTTTCATGGGGTACTCCTCCGAAAAAAATCCTGCCAAAATATATACATTTTTTCGTACGCTTTTTATATGTTATTCCGATTTTACCATAAAAAGTCATCAAAATTGCCATTTTGAGGATATTTTGGTTTTGTTTTTCTACATTACGTCTACCGTATGAATGAAGCAAATCCTCAGTCTGTAGAAAATAAAGAAGCTGTTTCGGCTGAAAGGTCCGACGTTTACCGCATCCACACCAAAGACGGAAGGGAAATCGTCCTCGTTGGGACGGCCCACATTTCGCAAGCCTCCAAGGACCTGGTCCACGAGGTCATCGAAAGCGAAGCTCCGGACACGGTCTGCGTGGAACTCGATGACGGGCGTCTCAAGTCCATCCAGGATCCTGACCGCTGGAAAAATACAGACCTGAGAGATGTCATCAAGAAAAAGCAACTGGCAACCCTCATTGCAAACCTCGTTCTGGGTTCGTACCAAAAGCGCATGGGCGCACAGACCGGAGTCAAGCCCGGTTCCGAACTGAAGGAGGCGGTTGACGTTGCCAACAGCAAAAACATTCCGCTGGTCCTCGCCGACCGAGACATCAAGATAACGCTCCGCCGCACCTGGGCCTGCACCCCGTGGTACCGCAAGTTCAGCCTCCTCGGAGGACTCTTTGCAAGCATCTTCGACAAAACTGAAATCAGCGAAGAAGAACTGCAAAAGATCAAGGAAAAGGACGCCCTCAATTCCATGATGCAGGAATTCGGAAAAACGTTCCCCGAAGTGAAGCAGGTGCTTATCGACGAACGCGACCAGTTCCTCGCAAGCAAGATCAAGAACGCTCCAGGCAACAAGATTGTCGCCGTCATTGGCGCAGGTCACCTGCGCGGTATCGCAAGCATCATCGAAGAAGACAAGGAACTGCCAAGCGAAGAATCCATCTCTGTCATCCCGAAGGGTGCTTCACTTTGGAAGATTATCGGCTGGACCATTACATTCCTGATTATTGCAAGCATCGCCCTCATCGGTTACGTCGCCGGAATTGAAAAGGCTGGACAGCTGAGCCTCCAGTGGGCTATGCTTACTGGCGGTGGCGCCATGCTCGGAACAATCATCGCCGGCGGCCATCCGGTCACCATACTTGTAGCGCTGATTATGGCTCCGTTCACTGGGCTTACACCGCTTATCGGAGTCGGGTTCTTTACGGCACTCACACAGGTCTATATGCGACCGCCTCGCGTGCAAGAAATGGAAACACTCACCGACGACATTTGGCAAGTCAAGCGCTGGTGGAAGAACCGCGTCACACGCGTTATCCTCTGTTTCTTATGCCCGGGCATTCCGGCAATCATCGGAAAGATTCTCGCCATCTTCAAGATTTATCAGGCATTCTAATTAATACAGACTACACCGATCGCTAAATTTACTTTGTATAAAAGTCCGCGTAAAAGCGGGCTTTTTTAGTACAACCAAACAATCGTCTCATATTCCCTTTATTGAAAAAAATTCTTCGCAGTCACTCATCCTTAAATAATTTTCCTCAACCCGTCAATACACATAATCAAACTACACCATCGCCGTCCCTTTTTATCGCAAATAAAATCCACATTCCTAGTTTTTCGAGCATAAAATTTGCAAACGGCTCACACTATAAATTCATTAGCAGCATAAGCAAATCAGCAGACTCAACAAGCTTATTTTGAAAGAAGCACAAAATCAGTATAAATAAAAGAAAAATGTATTATTTTTTTTCTTCGAGAACTCATCTTCTTCGTATTCAAAAAGTTAATTTTACAAATCGAAAAAACAAGGAACAAACTAATTGACTTATGAGTAAAAAAAAATTACAAGAAATGGGTTTAAAAGCCAAATGTTGGTGGACTTCAGCTTTGGGAATTTTATGCATCGCAATAATGATATTTTTGTTCATAGATCCTTTTTCCGGTTGTCATATTGAGGACTCATACAAAATCAAGTTTGCCGAAGATGTTATAGAATCAACGTATCGATATTTTGATTATCTGTATGTTTTACAATGGATAGCTCTTGGATGCCTTGCTTTTATACTATGGATGTGGCGAGAAAAGTTGGGAATCGACGGTCTGGGGCCAATGCATGGAAGTAGAGATCCACATATAGAAACAGATTTAACAAGTGTTCCGAACGAAGAGACACCCAGCATTCCGGAAGGCAGAGACTCACAAACAGAGGCTGGTACTATACCGAAAAGCGAGCCCTCACCAGCAAGAACTGAAGTCACCCCCAGCGCCACGGAGATCGGAGACGCACAAACTGCGGCCGGTCCTACACCGGAAAGCGAGCCTTTACCAGCAAGAACTGAAGTCACCCCCAGCGCCACGGAGACTAGAGACGCACAAACAGCTCCGCCTTCAATATTCCGAAACAACCATTCAGCAAGCTTTGTAAGACCCAGCAAGATCACCCGAACAAAAAATGATCCGAATAAATCGAAAGCAATTCAAAAGAGCATAGCTACCGTTTTCAAAAAATATAAGAAAATCAGCGTAGAAAACCTTGCTAAATCAATACAGACTCCTCCTAATCTTGTTTATCAAGTACTACGAACAAGCAGAAATTTGTATAGGCTTGACGGTATTGGCATCAGAAGCATAGTTACTCCAATAAATAGCATTGAAAACATCGTATTGAATAGCATATATGAGGAAATTAGCACAAATGGTAGCGTACAACAGTATAGGGAAGCTGTTGTAGGAACACATAAAGTGGACGCAATTTTCCGTACGCGCTCTGATTTATATGTTGTTTCTTTACTAAATGCAAAAATCAGCAAAGAAAAAAATGCTGTTGGAAAAGAAGTAAGTAAGTTAAACAAGGTTTCAAAACAATTTGACAAAGTAAACAGACATCTCATCATTGTTTTCATTGGTCCAATAGAAGAAGAAAATAAGCAAGATCGAAGAGAAATGATTTTAAGGCACTGTAGTGCAATAACAAATCTTGAAATAAGATTTGTTAATCCACAATAAGTCACAACTGGTTCGTCAATCAATCGTCCAAGTCGACACCGACTATATCAAGCCCTGTTTTTATCTCGTATAAAAGTCCGTGTAAAAGCGGGCTTTTTATTTTGACTCAACAAATTGCAACAAAAATAACACAATCTATTTTATATGTTCCAGCGGTCCTTTTTGATATATTCTTAACATCCTGTTCTAGGAGAAGAATATTATGTTACGTTCACGCCATATCTTTACCACCGCAGCAATAGGCTTCGTTGTCGCCATATCCGCTTCGCTCATTGCCTGTAGCGACGCTGCATCAGAAGAAACTCCTTTTTCGCCAGAGACATCCGAAGTCAATCCCGTTGAAGCCGATTCTGTCAAAATCCAACCAGTCAAAACTGATTCCGCCACCACAGATTCTGCCAAAATTGATTCAGTCGAAACAGATTCCGCTGAAGTCGATCAATCCATATTCGAAACACCATGTACCGCCGAGAACGAGGGCAAGGTTGACTCAATTGAATATCGATTCGGAATGTATGGCTCGGGTCATAACTATTATAGGTGCGAAAACGGCTCTTGGGCAAAAAGAGAGTCTTGGATTCGTTGCGCTAAGGACGCACAAGAAGGCGATGCCTGCATATATTCCTATGTTGACGGTTCGTTAATGACATTTAACGAGATTTATGCCTATACGAACAACGGCGACTGGGAGCGCTATAGCGGAGATCACGATTTAGGAAAGTTCACTATCCAAACAGAAAACGGACGGGATACGGCATTTTTCAAATTTGCCGGCTGGGGCGGTTGGCGCGAGGTTAAAGAATACCAATACAACTGTTTTTCGAAATTTGACGTAAAAGACACCTGCGTATTAGAAACGGATGAAGGGAAAAATTATTACCTAACACAAACAGAATCCAATATTTCACACTTTCCCGTCTGGATTAAAATCGATTATGACCCGGAACTTGGTTTTTGCTCATTTAACGATGAGCAAAAATATGGTGAGAAAGATGGCAAACGTTATTACTGTTCACAGGGTTTGACAAACATATCCACCAAGGCGAATCCAAAGTGGGTCGAGATTGAATAAAAAACATTCCGTAAAGGCGATCGGACAAGTCCGCTTACTGCACACATCTCACCGAGAACCCGAACGCTTTCGGCTTCATCATGTAGCTAAAGCCCATCGACTTTGACGAAAGATACCACACCGAAGCTTCACTAGCTTCGGTGTTTGCGCTCCAGAAGAACGCGAACTTGCTTTCGTTGCCGTAAGTGCCATCATCGAACATGTTGCCAGACGGCATGGCGCTGAACTTGAGCGTATCGTTTCCGTTCGTTTCGCCGGACCATCCGTAATTTGCCTTGATCAAGTAGCCAGCATTGAAATCGCCACCGGCGGCTTTCCACAAGCTTTCGAAGTCCTCGTTTGTCGGCAAGCGGAAACCAGCAGGGCAAGCGGACTTCGCCGCGTCCCAAGTGTAGAGGCGACCATAGACCATGCAATTATCGTCATCTTCCCTATAGCAAGTGCTGCCCGGCATTTTGTAGTTCAAGTTGTCAGCCATCCAAGTGCGGTCGGCGATTTTGACAAGGCGGTACTTTTGCTTATCGCGCGGGTCCTTGAGTTCTTGCTTTTTTGCTTTTGGGGCAGCAAGAGATGCACTGGACGCGATAAGGGCTAATACAAGAGCAGATGATAGATAGTTCATATTCAAGAATTTTAAGGGAGATGCCCGCCTGTCATCCCGGACTTGTTCCGGGACGGGCATGACAATCTTACTTTTCGACGACAATCATTTCCGGTTCGCCACGGCCCGGAAGCGGTTTGAAAATCTTGACGTTCGTCTGCGTTGCCGGTCCACCGAAAGCCTTCATTTCACAAACGAAGAGGTAGTTCATTCCAGCGACAACTTGCGTCGAAACGCTGAGCGGCTTTAAGCCCAAATAGGCGTAATCCTTGGTAGCAGCTGCAAACACAGCAGAATCTTCGGCCGTGAGCGGGCGCTGCTCCGAGAAGCCACCGGCAAGCATTTTTTCGGTCTTGCCCGTTTCGAGATTTGCAAAGAATGTCGCGACTTCTTCCTTGGCCTTTTCGACACCGCCTTCGGCAGTGATTCGCTTGTTGGAAATTCCATAAGCGATCGTCACGTTGGCATTCGGTTCAAGAGTCTTGAGTTCATCGGCGCTTGCTTTGCGACCGCCGCTACCGTAAGTGCAGAACGGCACCACGACCTTGCCGCTCAAATCGTTTGCGTCAAGGAATGTGTAAATCGGCGGAGTGAAAGTTCCGAACATAATCGGATAACCGAGGAACACGGTATCGTACTTGGCAAGTTCCACCTTAGCGTTCACGAGAGCGGGCCACTGCTTGCTTTCGCGTTCGGCACGCACTTCAGCAATCGTGCTGTCGTATGTCGAGGGGAACGGCTTTACAAGCTGGAGTTCGACTTCGTCGGCATTGCGGGCTTCCTTGAAAATCTGAGCCAGCTTTTTAGTCGCACCTGTCTGAGAGAAATATACCACGACGGACTTGGACTGTTGTTGAGCCACTTCGGCAACCGGCGCAGCCTGGGTCTTAGACTGCTGGGCTTCCTGCTTTTCACAGGCGGAAAGCAATGCAGATGCGGCAAACGCAACCGACAAGGCGAGGGAAATCTTCAAGGAACGGGACATGTGAACCTCCAACTTAAACTTTTACAGATAAAAAGATATTCATTTTTAAAAAGGAGATGTTCAACAGATTTTATTTCGCCCCCTAAACGAAAAAATTTGACGATTTCGATTGATTTTAGCCCCCTAAAATAAACAATCTCCCTTGCATATTTTTCTTTACATCTTTTAGCTTACTTTTTGTTTATCTTAAATAATATTGGGTACTCATTAGGATTAGGGTTAAAAGGAGTACAAAAGATGAAAAAGACTCACGCATTCGCGGGTCTCGTGCTTAGCACAACCCTTCTTGGCGCAGGCTTGACAAATACCTTCGCCGCAGACGAATCCCTTAGATCCCTAGCCGATAAAAATGGCATCTACATCGGCGCCATTCTGAACTCGCAGTGGTTCAACGGCGGACTTCCCGGCAATTACGAACAGATTCACAAAAAACAGTTCAACATCGTCGTTGCCGAAAACGAGATGAAGTTCGACGCCACCGAACCGCAAGAAGGAAGATTCAATTACAACAACGGCGATAAGATGGTCAAGTACGCCCAGCAAAATGGCATGCGAGTCCGTGGCCACGCCCTCGCCTGGCACAGCCAGGTTCCGGGCTGGGTGAACAACTACAAGAACGACAAGCAGAAACTGCTCAAGGTGCTCAAGAATCACATCCAAAACGTGGTCGGGCACTGGAAAGGCAAAGTAGCCGAATGGGACGTGGTGAACGAAGCCATTAGCAACAACGAGCCCCAGTGGCGCACCGGTTCCGTTTGGTACCAGGGTATCGGTCCTGAATTTATCGACTCCGCATTCGTCTGGACGCACGCCGTGGACCCGGATGCAGAGCTCTGCTACAACGACTATAACCTCGAACAGGGCGTCAATCCCAAAGCCAAGGCGGGCTTTTTGCTGGAACAGGTGAAGCGCTGGGTTGCCAACGGCATTCCTATCCATTGCGTGGGTTCCCAGACCCACGTGGAAGACACCACCACCGACAAGCACTTTATCGGTTCGCCGGATAGTCTCCGCTCCCTCGCCAAGGAACTCGCAAAACTCAATGTCAAGCTGAAAATCACCGAACTCGATATCGGATTCAAGAGCGGCATCAATGTCAGCAAGAGCGACCTTGAACGTCAGGGACAAACTTTCCGTCAATACCTCGACATCATTCTCGAAGAACCGAATGCGGACACGTACTTGATTTGGGGCGTTTCTGACAAATGGAGCTGGCTTGGCGGCCTGAACAGGCAAAAAGGCCTTATCTATGACGACAACTTGAAGCCGAAGCCCGCATTCGATAGCATCTTGGTGAGACTCCAGACTTACGAACCGCCGAAAGACTCGGTCAAGGCCGACTCTACCGCAAAGGACTCCACCGTTAAAGACTCCACTGCAAAAGATTCAACCGCCAAGGATTCAACGGCCCTGGATCCAGGACAATCCATCAAGCAGTTCGTCTCGCCCAGCAGCCTCTCTATGCATATTGCCGGTCGCACGCTGTTCGTGACGGGATTGGCTTCGAAGAGAGCCAAGGTGGACATTTTCGATACGCAGGGACGCCCCATCTTTAGCGCAAGCACCCACAACGGAACCGTCGACCTGCATAACATCGCTGAAGGAATCTACGTGGTTCGCGTACGGAGCGGTTCCTCGAATTTAATTCAAAGGGTAACGATTAAGTAAACTCCAATTATGACCTCACTCACCCGGCTCGATTGAGCCGGGCTTTTTGCATTTGACTTTTACAGCTGTTTTATGTATCTTTCGGAGCGGTGCAAATGGGTTGATAGAGGGATATAAAATGAAAAAGATTCATTCTTTATCGCGCATTGCACTCAGTGCCGCAATTATAGGCGCAGGCTTTGTAAACGCCCAAGCCGCGGACGAAACCATTAGACAGCTCGCCAAGGAACGCGGCCGCTTTATCGGCACCATCTTGAATAGCGAATGGTTCAACGATGCGATTGAACCGGAATTCGAAGAAATCCACAAAACGCAATTCAACGTGGTCGTCGCCGAAAACGAAATGAAGTTCGACGCCACCGAGCCCAAAGAAGACGTATTCAGTTTTGAAAAGGGCGACAAGATGGTCAAATACGCACAGAAAAACGGACTGCGCGTTCGCGGGCACGCTCTCGCCTGGCACAGCCAAGTCGCCAACTGGGTGAATGATTATAAAGGCCAAAAAGAAAAGCTGCTCGCCGTCCTCAAGAACCACATCACTAAAGTTGTCGGCCACTGGAAAGGCCAAATTGCCGAATGGGATGTAGTCAACGAAGCCGTCAATGACGATTACAATGCCGACTGGCGTTCGACAAACTCCGTATGGTACGAAGGCATCGGCGCAGAATTTTTGGACTCCGCATTTGTCTGGGCGCACGAAGCCGACCCGGATGCAGAACTCTGCTACAACGACTATTCCATCGAATGGGGACTCCGCGAAGGCTCCAAGGCAAGCTTTGTCGTGGAACAGGTCAAGCGCTGGAAAGCCAACAACATTCCTATCACCTGCGTGGGCACGCAAACCCACATCGAAATTGCACACGAAACGACTCCGCAAAACGTACGCGCTCTCGCCAAGGCACTTGCAGAACTTGGCGTGACATTGAACATCACCGAACTCGACATCGGATTCCCGAAGGGTTCGGCAGGCAACCTCACCGAAGCGGACTACGCCAAGCAAGGGCACTTGTACCGTCAATTCATGGACGTGTTCCTCGAAGAACCGAACATGGGCGAATTCGTGATTTGGGGATTGACCGATGCGCACAGCTGGCTCGACGATCAGCAAGGCAAGACCGAAGGGCTTCTTTACGACAAGCAATACAACCCAAAGCCCGCATACGATAGCGTCATGGCAAGCCTCAAAGCGCACCCCGCTTCCGAAGTCAAAACGCCGTACCCGGATTCCGTCCTCAACCCGCCTGTAAAATGCGATACAGATAACTGCGACGATCCCATCGCCATCAAGACGCACACCAAGTTGAGCAGCATTTCCATGCACCTCGCCGGACGCACACTGTTCGTGACGGGTTTGGCATCGAAGACTGCCGCGAAGGTCGAATTGTTCGACATGCAGGGCCGTCCCGTGTTCAGCACAAAGAATGCCAAAGGCAATGTTGATCTTTCTTCAATTTCGGAAGGATTGTACGTTGTCAGCATTCGCCAAGGGGCTACAAGATTCACCAAACGAATCGCCATTAAGTAATGCAGATCCCCGTTCATCGACGGGAATGACATACTGTTGTAAAACAAAGCTTGTTTTTACTCTGGAATTTAGGTCGCGACACAATATCGCGGCCTTTTTCACACCCTAAAAAATTTTTTTCAATAATGTGACCTAGTCACAGATAAGCGGCCTTATATTATCTAAAATATAGACGTAAACAAGAAAAACAAAAAAAGGAAAGGTAAAAACAATGGCTGAATTGAAAATCAATAAAGAAAACTTCGAAAAAGAAGTCCTGAAATCCGATAAACCCGTCCTTTTGGACTTCTGGGCACCTTGGTGCGGACCTTGCAGAATGCTTTCTCCCATCGTCTCCGAGATCGCCGAGGAACTCAAGGATAAAGTAAAGGTCGGAAAGGTGAACGTCGACGAAGAGGAAGAACTTGCCGCTATGTTCCGAGTATCGAGCATCCCGTTACTCGTCGTCATGAAAGACGGCAAGGTCGTAAACTCCGCCGTTGGCGTCCGCCCCAAAGACCAAATCGTCGGAATGTTATAAACCCCAGAGCCCGCCGCAAGGCGGGCATTCCTTTTACACAATTAAAAATACCGCATCACCCCGCTAAAGTTTTAGTATATTGCCAAAGAGGGGTCTTTTTATGAGTATCGAGTCCATCAGTCAAATTCTTACAAAAATTCCTTTTTGGCCAAATCTTACGTCAGAAGAGAAAGCGCTCGTTTCGCAGCGTGCCATCACAAAGAAATTCAGCAAGAACCAGTTGGTCAGCAACAACAGTTCCGAATGCCTCGGGATCATCCTCATTTTGAACGGAGGCATCCGCGTAAGCCTCATTTCCGATGAGGGCCGCGAGGTCACGCTTTACCGAGCCCACGAAAAGGAATTCTGCATTTCGACGGCCTCGTGCGTTATCCACCAGCTAACGTTCGAAGCCATCGTCACGGCCGAAGAAGACACGACTGTACTCGTCATCCCCTCATCTGTCTGCGCCCGACTGATCGAAAACAACATTTATGTCCGAGCATTCGCCTTTGAAAAGGAAACGGAACGTTTTTCGCAAGCCATTCGTGCCATTCAGCATATGCTGTTCAAAAAATTTGACCAGCGTCTAGCCTCTTACTTGATTTCGGCCTACGAGCAGAACGGTAGTGACGAAGTCAAAAAGACTCAAGAAGAAATCGCTCGCGATGTCAACTCCGCCCGCGAAGTCGTCGCCCGCATGCTTCACGAATTCTCATCAAAGGGATTTGTTGAAGTCAAGCGCGGCACCATCAAGCTCCGCAATATCGAAGAACTAAAAAGGCTGCTATAAAGCAGCCTTTTTTCAAATTTTGCAAAAATTATTCGCAAGGTTCCGCCTGTTTTAGCAGCTCACCGTTTATACGATAGAGCATCGCATCAGGTTCAGACTGTCCACGCATCATACAGTAGCGACAAGATCCAATATTTTCATAAGAGGCGAAATTCCGGATATCCTTTTTCTGGAGTTCATCGCCCTTAAACGTCAAGCATTTTTGCGGTTGTGTATGGAATATCAAACGAACATCCGAATCCAATCCATCCTGGTGCAAGAAAGGGAAATCGCTAAGAGGTTCACTGGACGGATTATAAATGGTGTCACCAGGTTTAATTTTTAGCGAGTCTCGTATGACATCATCCTTTATCGATCCGTAAATAAAGGACACTTCCACATCAGTTTCATTTAAATACAGCGGTTCATAACATTCCTGGTAATCATCCGAGCTGCATCCCCACAACAAAGAAAGCAAACAAAGCGCTAGCAACACATTTTTCATTTACAACCCCCAGCATTTAAACAGAAAGCAATGATAAAAATACGAACAAAATCAATAAATTGCAACAAATTCATTATTACATTTATCTTGCAAACTAAGTATACCACCACACAATGTAAAAAAATGCATTTTTTTACAATCCATTACAAAAAATGCTTCTTCCAATCACCTGGAAGAAGCATTATAATTTTTTAGCTCAAAAATTACTTGTACATATAGCTCACGCCGTTCGGGAACTTGAATTCCTTCATTCCAGATGTTTCCACCTGCTTCACGGAACGGACTTCGCCGCCATACAGAATCGTATTGCCCTGATAAGTCGGCTTAAACGCTGCGTTATCAGAACCGTAGTAGCTAGAAGTCGAGTAAGTAACAGAAGCACATTCAGGAATATCGGTCGAGTAATTGCCAAATGCGAGGAGCACGCCACCGGTAATCGTAAAACCGTTGTCCGTATCGATCAAGCCGCCGGCCATGTTAGAAGAACAGCCTCCGCCGCCCATGCCCATGCCGCCACCCATGCCGCCACCCATACCGCCGCCGAAGTTTCCGCCCCAGCCACCTTGACCGCCACCTTGGCCACCACCCCAGCCACCGCCGAAGTTGAATCCGCCCATGCCGTTTTCGTAGCTTTCACCCGTGATTTCGAGAATCAAAACGCCACCGGTCATCTTTGCAGAACCATTGGCATCCAACACATCAATCATGTTGCCCTTGGCGCTGATGTAATGATACCCACCGCTAATCGTGATGTGTCCACCACTCTCGCTGAACATCGACATGCCACCGCTATTGTCCTTGGGGCCACCGGCACCGTTCCAGCCGTCATCCGTCGCAAAGACAGAGGTAACGCCACCTTCGGCAAAAATCTTGTAAGCTTCAATGCCTTCGGTTGCAGTAACGATATTGATCGTAGAACCCTTCAAGTACATCGCAGAATCCGCATGGAGCCCCTTGTCCTTCGAGTTGATGGTCACATCGCCGCCATTCATGAAGACTTGGTAATTTGTATGCATGGCATCATTATCGGACTTCACATCAATCGAGCCGCCGTTGACATAAAGGAACTTGCCAGCAGAAAAGCCCTTGTCGGTAGATTCGATTTTGATGTTCAAAGCTTCGGCTTGACTTGCAGCAGAATCGCCCACCGTAATGAAATGAGCGGCATTGACGCCGTCGTCGCCAGCCTTGATGGTGATGTTACCGCCCAAGAGTTCGACAACGCCCTTGCCATCGACATAGCTCTCGCATTCGCCATTGACTTCTTCACACTCGTCACTTTCGAGGCCATCGCCAGCCTTTGCCGTGATATTCAACGTACCGCCAGAAATTTGGAGACTGCCCTTGCCCTTGAGACCGTTATCGTTAGCGACGACCGTGATGTCGCCATTCTTGATTTTAAGATCGTTGCTAGACTGGATACCGTTCTTAAAGTTACCCGTAACGGTAAGTTTTCCGGCGCCCTTGATGTTCAGGTCATCCTTGGAGTAAATCGCAGCCTTGGCCGTATCCTGCTTGCCATTGACCGTCGTGAACACGTGATTGCCGTTACCGTCTTCAATCTTGTTGGTCGTACCCTTGACCAAGTGAAGCACAGCCTTGTCGGCATTTTTCACGAGAATCGGAGCGTTTGAGCTCTTCAAGGTAGCACTGTAAAGATAAATTCCGGTATTGCCCTCGTTCTCGGTCCCCGGCGTGTTCACCACGACCTGGAAATCGGACGATTCACCCGTCACATAGTAGGCACCCGGGCAAGTAATCGTTGCACTCTTATCTGCAACTTCAACGCAGCCGTTGTTATTCTCGACCGTTGCCGAAGTTCCAGCAAGCTTCAGGAGGATTTGCGTACCGTTCAAAGTCCTTGCATCGTCGTTATCGTTCTCATTGTCGCCAGATTCCGAGCTACCGGGCACAACACCGTTAGAACTTGACGACACGACAGGAACGACATTACTGGAGCTTGAGACGCCCACATCAGGCACAGCCACGCTGGAACTCGAAACATCATTGCCCGGCAAAGTGTTGCTTGAACTAGAAGCACCGATAACCGGGGCTGTATTGCTAGAGCTCAAAATTTCAACATCAATGATCACGCCGTCAGAGCTGGAACTTTCGACGCCAAAAGCGTCATTGCTAGAAGAAGATTCCACCAGGGCATAGGCACCGCCATTGGGATCCGTAATTGAACTATCTTCACCACAAGCGACAAAGCTCAAAGCCGCAGACGCAGCAATCACAGGCAACTTTTTCAACATCATTGAACACTCCATTTTTTCTTAATATAAATTCCATACTCCAAAATGGACCATTCCGCCACCCAATTTCCGTTGAAGCGAATACAACAGGGATTAACAAATCCTATAGCTGGTTATTGGCCCTGCGCAATTGCCGTCCCTTGTAAAAATTTCTAAATTGCCTCGCGCATTAGCATGTTTGGCGCATGTTGCGCCGCATTAACCGGAGGCTTTATGGCACTTCAATTCTACAACACTGCATCACGCAAGAAAGAACTGTTCACTCTTCCCGAAGGCGTTCCCGCCGTGCGTATGTACTGTTGTGGCCCGACGGTGTACCACTTTGCCCACATCGGCAACCTCCGCACTTACATTTTTGAAGACTTTTTGGTCCGTACGCTCAACTACTACGGCTACAAGGTCAACCACATCGTGAACATCACTGACGTGGGCCACCTCACGAGCGATGGCGACACCGGCGACGACAAAATGGAAAAGGGCGCAAAGCGCGAAGGCAAATCCGTCTGGGACATCGCCAAGTTCTACACCGACGCTTTCATGGCCGACTGGCACCGTCTGAACATCCAGGAACCGACCCGCTGGACCCGCGCTACCGACCACATCAAGGAACAGATTGACTTGGTGAAGACGCTCGAAGAAAAGGGCTTCACCTACCGCACTTCTGACGGCATCTACTTCGACAGCCTCAAGTTCCCACGCTACGCCGACTTTGCTCGCCTCGACGTGGAAAACCTCCGCAAGGGTAGCCGCATCGACATGGGCGAAAAGCGCAACGCCACCGACTTTGCTTTGTGGAAGTTCAGCCCGACCGACAAGAAGCGCGCTATGGAATGGGATAGCCCGTGGGGCGTTGGTTTCCCGGGTTGGCACATCGAATGTTCCGCCATGGCCATGAAGTACAACGGCCCGACGCTCGACATCCACTGCGGTGGCACGGACCACATCCGCGTGCACCACACGAACGAAATCGCCCAGAGCGAATGCGCCAACGGCGTACAGTTCAGCCGCTTCTGGATGCACGGTGAATTCCTCCGCACAGCAAGCGAAGAAAAGCTTGAAGACGGCACAACCGAAACCAAGTTCGGCAAGATGAGCAAGTCCAGTGGTGAGTTCTTGACCGTCTCGCTCCTCATGGAACGCGGCTTCAACCCGCTCGACTACCGTTACTTTGCACTCGGCAGCCACTACCGCAACTACCTGAACTTCACTTGGGAAGCCCTCACCGGCGCCAAGGAAGCATTCAAGAGCTTGCACAAGAAGACGGACCCGCTGATTGGCAAGGCAACCGCTATTACCAGCGAAGCTGCCAAGGCTTTCCAGGCTGAATTCAAGGACGCCATCGGCGACGACCTCAACATGCCTCGTGCCCTCGGCATCATGAACACGATGCTCAAGAGCGAAATCGACGACGGCGAAAAGGCTGCACTCGTGGCTGACTTCGACAAGATCTTTGGCCTCAAGCTCGACCAGCCGCGTGAAGAATACGTGAAGAAGGGCGCAAACGACAACATCGATACCGCCAAGGTCGAAGCACTCATCGCTGCCCGCAAGGAAGCACGCGCCAACAAGAACTGGGCCGAAAGCGACCGCATCCGCGATGAACTTGCCGCGATGAACATCGTGATCAAGGACTCTAAGGAAGGCACGACCTGGAGCGTGAAGGAATAAGCCATTTTCCTCCTCGTTGTCATATACGTTGCATTTATTGGGCTAGGTCTCCCCGACACCATTCTTGGGGCGGCTTGGCCCTTAATGCATTTAGACCTTAAAACGCCGATTTCTGCGGCGGGTATTCTTTCGATTATCGCATCGCTCGGGACAATCGTCTCTAGCCTCTGCACGCCGAAAGTTCTCCGCATTTTGGGCACTGGAAAGCTCGTCGCCTACAGCATTGCACTTACCGCAATTGCCTCCATCGGTTACGGCTTCGCTGATTCGTTCAACATTCTTTGCCTTTGGGCCATCCCGATGGGCATTGGCGCAGGTGCCGTCGATGTGGCAATGAACAACTTCGCCGCCATCTATCTGGAATCCAAGCACACGAACTGGCTGCATGCAAGCTGGGGCATCGGAGCAACGCTCGGGCCTTCGCTGCTTTCGTTCTCGATTATGACCGGTGGCGGTTGGCGTGGGGCATACGAATATGTGGCCATAGCCCTCGCCGTAATTTTCGTGTTGATTCTCGTTTCGCTCCCACTGTGGAAAAAAACGGAAGCTCGCAGAGGACTCTCGGAAAACGTCACCATCCCGGCGAATTCTGAAAATGTGAAAGTCACGAACCCTGGAAACGCGCCAAGAACTGCCGCGCCCCCTGACAACAACGCAAATAAAGCGCCGCACACCAGCATTCGCGAGGCGCTCCGCGTCCCGGGAATGAAGCTTTCGTTCCTCACGTTCTTCTTTTATTCGGCACTCGAAATTTCGACTAGTCTTTGGTGCGGCACCTACCTCATCGCTTGCGGATTCAAACCCGAAATCGGAGCATTCATCGTTTCGCTCATGTTTGCATCCGTGATGATTGGCCGCATTGCAAGCGGATTTTTTGCAATCAAGTTTACCGACCATCGCCTGATTTACGCCGGGATTTTCATCGTCGCCGCAGGCTGCCTTGTGCTCTCATTACCGCTGCCGCTATGGATACAGCCCGTTTGCATTTGCCTGCTCGGCCTCGGTTGCGCCCCTGTTTATCCATCACTAATTCACGCCACCCCTGCAAGATTTGGAGAATCGCTCTCCAGCCAAGCCATCAGCATCCAGCTCGCCGGTTCCTACATCGGCTCCATCTTGATGCCACCCGCGTTTGGCCTTGTTGCAGCCAAATTCACCGTCCATCTTTGGCCGATTTCACTCTCGGTTTTTGTCGGGTTGTTACTTTTATGCGTGTGTCTGTTAGACAACATAACGCACAAGAAGTTGAACAAGTCTTATGCCCGCGAACGCGTTTTTGACATTCTCCACACGGTTTCGATGGAGACTCTCAAACGGGAACGCCGCATACAGCGTCGTTTACGCAATCGCCGTAAAAAACATTAAGGGTTTATTATGGAAATAAAGCAATTTGTATTCAATCCGTTCGGAGTGAACTGCTACATTCTGAGCAACAGCAAGGGCGAAGCCATCCTGATAGACCCAAGCGCAAGCAACGCCCACGAACAGGCAGCGCTTACCGATTACCTCAAGAGCGAAAATTTCAAAGTCGTGCGCGTACTAAATACGCATTTGCACCTCGATCACGTACTCGGAAACGCATTTGCAGAGCGTACTTTTGGCGTCAAGGCCGAAGCGCACAAAGACGACGAATTCCTTTTAGGCGTGCAGAACGAGCAAGCCCAAATGTTCGGCCTCCCCTGCAACGATTTAGCCCCCGCCTTGGGCAATTACCTGAATGACGGAGACATCGTCGAAATTGCAGAAATCCGTTTGCAAGTAATCCATGTCGCCGGGCATTCCCCGGGCGGTCTCGCATTCTTCTGCGAAAATCCAGGCAAGGTCAACGGACAAGACAATGTACCTCCGCTTCTTTTCCCGGGCGATATCATTTTCGCAGGGAGCCGCGGTCGCAGCGACCTCTACGGCGGTGACGAATTCGCTCTCGTAAGCGGCATCAAAAGCAAGTTGCTCACGCTCCCGGCAGAAACCATCGTATTTCCCGGCCACGGACCAAGCACTACTATTAGCAACGAGAAAATGTGGTATTAACCCTTCGACAGGCTCAGGGACCTTTGTTATGAGCAATAACGGGCAGGTAAGAATCGGGTGGATTGACGAATTCAAGGGATTCGTTCTTTTGCTTGTTTGCCTGTTCCACATCGAGCAGAATTTTCCGAACGCGCACCTTGGAATGTGGCATTTGAGCGCACTGCGTATGTCGGCATTTTTCTTTATTTCGGGATTCCTTTTCAGCACCAAGCGATTCAGCAATTTCAAGAGCTACTTTGTCCATAAGACAAAAGTCCTGTTACTTCCCTATCTTTTCCTTTCGTTCCTGTTTTTCGCCATAGACCCCATCGTCTACAACTTTGCGCTATACCCCAAATCGCCCACAATGACGGTCGTGAACACCATTCCCGACATCAACAGCACCTGGCAATACATTTACTGGAATTTCGCTAAGATATTCATCGCCGGGAAATCCTCAGTCGGCGCAGGGCCGCTATGGTTCGTATTCACACTTTATTCCGTCAGTTTGCTTTTTTACCTGCTCCATGAAATGTCGAAAAAGCAAGTCAACCCCAAACTGTTTTCCGCCGTGATGTCCATCGAAGGGCTCCTTTGCGGTTGGCTTTTGAACAAAAATCACTATCACCTACCGCTTGGCATCGAGCGAGACCTCACGATTCTATTCTTCTTCGGATGCGGATTTCTCTGCAAGGAACCCATCAAAAAAATCCACAACGCCATTTCAGCAAGCACAGCTCACGCCGCGAAAAACACTGCCATCGTGGCCGCCATTGGAATCGCAAGCTTTATCGCTTACGCCTTTTTGGAATCGCCGAGCCCAAATTTCAGCATCATGAACAATGACTTGGGCAAGAGCCTCCCCCAGTTCGTCGCAAGCTCCATTACAGGCATTATCGGCCTTATCGCCACGTTCCTGCTAGCAAGCAAGATTCCTGACTTCGCACCCATCCGCATTATCAAGGGCATTCTGCGAAACATCTCCCGCAATGCACTCGTGATTCTCGCAGTCCACTGGTGGATAGTCCTGATGCTGCGACTCTTTTTCAGGCCGCAAATCAACCAACCGGGAATCGCCTACATCGCCATCACGATTGTAGCCCTCGGCACCATCGCCTCCATTCCGCTTTTCCGCTGCAAGCTCCACCGTCTGCTTGGCAAAGAAAAAATCAGCGTAAAAGAAAGCCTCTGCATTAGGGAATAATGCAAAGGCTTAATTGTAAATTAGGAGTTTGATTTTTAGGATTTCACGGATGCTAGGCACTGCCCAGCCCGAACTTCAGAAGATTCCTTCACAAAGATCTGCGACACAACGCCACCACTCGTTGCGATTACAGGAATTTCGGTCTTCATGCTTTCAATGATCGCAAGAGTATCACCTTCTTTTACCGATGTTCCAGGCTTTGCGACAATCAGTTTCCAAAGAGAGCCTGCAACAGGGCTGTAAACACCGTCTTCACCTTCGGCAAGCGTAATTTCGGCTTCCGGAGCGGACTCCGCGCTGTGGCTTTCAAAAGTGAACTGGCCATTTGCAATCCAGCGTTCCTTTTCTTCTTCGAAAGCCTTGGTACGCTTTTCTTCGAATGCAGAGATGGAAGCCGCATTGTCCTTCAGGAACTTTTCGTATTCCTCGATGTCGAAAGAACTGTTCTCCACAGTGACATGGAATTTGCCTGCGACAAAATCCTTTCGCATTTGCAAAAGCGTATCCGCATCCACTTCGTAATAGCGAATCTGGTCAAAGAAGCGTAACAGATACGGCAACGGGAAATCACTCGTCTTTTTAAAACGGTTCCACATTTGCACCGTACGGCCGACAAATTGATAACCGCCAGGTCCTTCCATTCCGTAAACGCACATATAAGCGCCACCAATGCCCACAGCATTTTCGGGAGTCCATGTACGTGCCGGGTTGTACTTGGTCGTGACCAGACGATGCCTCGGATCGAGCGGGGTTGCCACAGGAGCGCCAAGGTAAACGTCCCCAAGTCCCATCACGAGATAGTCCGCATCAAATACAATCCGCTTGACATCATCAATGGAATCAAGGCCATTGACTCGGCTAATGAATTCAATGTTATTGGGGCAGCACCAAGGAGCGCCCGGTCTGACCGTCGTCACATACTTTTCGATGGCAACACGAGTCTGCGGGTCATCCCACGAAAGCGGGAGATAAATGGTTCTTGTCGGGACCTTCGTCAGCTTGTTCTTTCTCAAGTGTTCCGCCAAATCCCAAAGACGTTCCAACACCTCTTTTTGACGGATTTTCTTGATATCGTAGTGAATTTGTATAGAGCGAATACCCGGAGTAACATCAATGAGGACATCCGCAAAACGTTCCTTGACGGCAAGCATCCAAGCATGAGCCGTGAAGCGGAGACGCAAATCGATAATCGCCGGGCCAAATTCAACAAGCACGTTATCATCGCCATCGGCACGCACAACGATATGTTCCATTTCAGAATCAGTGTTGTATTCCGAAATAATTGGAGACGTTACTGGAGCAGGGACAAGTACCGGAACCGATTTGGAAGCCTTATCCGGAGCGGTAAGCATTTCTTCGCGAGCGATTCGAATCTTTTCGGCATCTTCTGCAGAAAGCGGAATAAAGCGAACCTTGTCGCCACTGCGCAACTGCCCCATTTTCCAAAGTTCCGCAGAAACAATCGTCACCGGGCAAGCAAAACCGCCAAGGCTCGGGCCATCAACGCCCAAGATGATCGGCATATCGCCCGTAAAGTCTACGGTTCCTACGGCATACGCATTATCGTGCAAGTTCGAAGGATGAAGCCCTGCTTCACCGCCATCGGGCCTTGCCCACTTGGGCTGCGGGCCAATCAAGCGAATACCCGTTCTAGAAGAGTTGTAATGCACTTCCCACGTTGCCGCGAAGAATTCTTGAATGTCTTCGGCAGTCAAGTAATCTGGAGCGCCATGCGGTCCATACATCACTCCGATTTCCCATTCGGTACCAATCGACGGGAGCGCCGGAGTCGCCGGAATAACCGTTTCACCAGAAGCATCGCTTCCGATATGGAGAATATCTCCTGCGGTCAATGCGCGTCCACCGTGTCCACCAAAGCCGCCCAATGTAAATGTCGACTTGCTTCCGAGATATTCAGGAACATCAATGCCACCACGAATCGCCAAATAGCAGCGTTGTCCAGCCTTAGAAACTCCGAACTTGAGAACATCCCCGTCGTGAACTTCGACAGGCGTATTCTTCAGGCAAGGCATATTATTTACAGTCGCCGGAAAATCACCTCCGGTAAACGCAATCAATGCATCCGTATGGAACGCAAGCGTACATCCCGAATGTGTCATTTCGATTCCGGCCGCATTTTCGGCGTTACCGACAATCTTATTCGCGAGCCTAAAGCTGTAATTATCCATAGGTCCGCTAGGAGGAATGCCCACATCCCAATACTTCAAGCGGCCCGGATAATCCTGAATTGTCGTCTGCAAACCCGGGGCGAGAACTTCAAAAATCCGGTCACGATATTTGTAATCGTTCAAGATCCAAGTCGAAACCTTTCCCGATACAAAATCCGGCATTTCAAGCACATCGCGCAAAAGCTTGATGTTCGTTTCAAAGCCATAAAGCTTGACTTCGGCGAGAGCCTTCTTTGCCTTTTCGATATTATCTTCACGGTCACTGCCCGCGACAATGACCTTTGCCAAAAGCGGGTCATAAAAAGCGCTGACTTCCGTACCGCGAGAAACCCAGGTATCAACACGGATTCCTTCCGGGAAGTTCACTTCCGTCAAAAGTCCACTGCTCGGACGGAAATTCTTTCCCGGGTCTTCGGCGTAAACGCGGAATTCCATGGCATGCCCATGCGGCACGAACTTCGCGCCAATTTCAAAGGGACGATTTCTAGCAGCAAGTTCAATCATCCAGCGGACCAAATCGACATCATAAACCGTTTCGGTGACGCCGTGTTCAACTTGCAAGCGCGTATTGACTTCGAGGAAATAGAAACGGTCGCTCGGCGCGTCGTATATAAATTCGACCGTACCGGCAGAACGGTAAGAAACGCCCTGCACAAGTCGCAAAGCTGCTTCATGCAACGCTTCGCGAGTCTTTTCGGGCAAGCAAGGCGCAGGCGTTTCTTCAATGACCTTCTGGTTACGGCGTTGCACAGAGCAATCGCGTTCACCAAGCACAACAGCATTCCCTTCGCCATCGCCAAAGACCTGTACTTCGACATGACGGCCGCGTTCCACATACTTTTCAACAAAGAGGCCTGCGTTCTTGAAGTTGTTTTCACTCAGTCTCTTGATGCGGTCAAAGCTTTCAACGAGTTCCTTTTCGCTGTGGCAAATGCTCATGCCAATACCGCCACCGCCTGCGGTACTCTTGAGCATTACCGGATAGCCGATTTCCTTGGAATGAGCAATAGCATCTTCCAAGCTTTCCAAAAGACCAGAACCGGGAACAAGCGGAACATCAAATTCCTGTGCAAGTTCCTTGCTACGGTGTTTCAGGCCAAATTCAACAAGGTGCTTCGGAGTCGGTCCGATAAAAGCAATTCCATTATCTTCTAGAGCCTTTGCAAAATCTGCGTTTTCGCTCAAGAAACCATAACCAGGGTGAACAGCTTCGGCACCAGTCGACTTGATTGCTTCCAAAATGGCAGGGACATTCAGGTAACTGTCCTTGGCAGGTGCTGGGCCAATACGAACGGCTTCATCAGCCATCAATACATGAGCTGCGGTTTCATCCGGATCAGAATAAACGGCAACAGATTTTACACCCATCTCTTTCAGGGTACGAATAATGCGACAAGCGATTTCGCCACGGTTTGCTACAAGCACTTTGTTGAACATGGCTATCTCCTTTAGTATTTAATCAATTGTACAAGAAGTTGCGTCAGGGATCCTTCGGGATTTTCAAGTTCTTCGAGGATCGTAAAATGGTTATGGTTCGGAAGCAAATTGAACGAACCAGGAATATCCTCTTCGGCGCGGTGCATCGCAAATTCAGCACTTTGCCTACGAAGTTCCGGAAGTTCATCGGCACCAACAACTACGGCGATCGGCTTTTTGACAAACGGCCTACGGAGCGGACTGTACAAGAGAATCTCGTTTTCGGTAAGCTGCAATTTATCGTTCAAAAAGCATTGCGAAATAGGTTTAAGGTCATAAATACCGCTAATGGCAAGCGCCCCACATACACCAGTTTCATCCAATACGCTTACCGCAAGATGAGCCCCTGCCGACCAGCCTGACACATAAATGTGAGAATTGTCAAAGCCAAGCACATCACCATAACTGCGCAAAAAATAGAGGGCATTACGGATACTTGCTACGATTTCACCAATACTTGCGCTAGGGGCAAGCGGATATCCGATACTTGCCACATTGAAGCCCTGAGCAAGCGGTCCCTTTGCTAAAAACCGGAATGTATCCTTGCTACGCATTTGCCAATAACCACCATGGATAAAGACGAAAAGCGGAGCGTCTTTTTTCCCACAACTAAAGTAATCGATGCATTCCCTGGAATCTAAGCCATAACTCAAATTCATTGTATTCTGGAACAGCTTAGAGATTTCGGCACTGCGAGCATTAAAGCCTTCCAAAATTTCTGGACTATTTTCAACAGCGCTACTATTGTCGTAGGCTTTACCAAGCGATTCCCTAGTGAAGTTTCGATAAACATAGTTGTCCATAGAGGCATCCCAAATTAATTGTCAAAAACCAAAAGTCGAATTGGAGTCGGGTTGTAGTCGTTACAAGGATTGTTCAACTGCGAGCAATCCGAAAGCAAAAACAGAACATCCATATCGGCGCGGAGTTCAATGTATTTTCCGGGTCCCGAAATACCGTCGGCAAATTCAAGGCGACCCTTGTCATCCAAGATGACCTTCGTGAAAAAGTTCAAGTTGCAAGTCTGATCGCGCTTGCTCAAGCCGTAGTTTTCAAGCGTACGCACAAACGTATCGCGGCAGCTATGCATATAACGAGTCTTATTCGTATAACGCACAACATTACCTTCCGCAGAGCATCCGCTTCCAATCGTATCGTGTTCTCCGCATGTATCCGCAATCACCGTAAGCATGGCGTTTCCGCAATTGCTACGGATGACCGTGCCAAGCTCAATCATCGTATTCGCCTGAGCCGTAATGGTGTTGTTGGCATTGTAGCGTTCTGTTGGATCATTCGCATTATAAATCTGCACATCGCCAGACTGGTTGCCTTCCACATCGACCAAGCGGAGAATCTGCCCCTTCTTGAGGGGCAGCATGTAACCGTCCCCGGCAAGGACGGTCACATCCGATACCGCATCTTCTACGCAGCGCGGGCTTTCAAGAAGCTTCGAATTCATACGGACTCCTTTGAATCCCAAATAATCATCCTTACCGGCGTCGGATCGTAAGCGTTGCAGGGGTTGTTCAGCTGCGGGCAGTTGCTCACGACCGCAAGTACATCCATTTCGGCACGCATTTCCACATACTTTCCCGGCGAAGAAATACCATCAGCAAAGTTGAGGTTTCCCTTTTCGTCAAACGGAACATACATGAAAAAGTTCAAGTTGTTCACCTGATCGCGCTTGTCCAGATTCGGCGTTTCAAGCAACACCTTCAAAAACGATTCACGGCAGGCATGCATATAACGCTTGTCGAGCGAATAACGGCAAGTGTTACTTTCGCAAGAGCAGGCACTTCCGAGCGTATCGTGGTCGCCACAAGTATCTGCAACAACCGTAAGCATGGCGTTATCATCGTTGGAATAAAGCTTCGTGCCGACACCGACCAAGCAGTTCGCCTGTCTTTGTACCGTCTGCTGGACACTGTAGCGTTCCGACGGGTCGTTCGCATTGATGAACAGCGTATCGACCGCCTGGTTACCTTTAAGGTCCAATATGCGGAAAATCTGACCTTTCTTGATCAAATGCAACCAGCCCTTTCCAGCAGCCACATCTTCAACATAACAAGCGTCTTCTTCCTTGAGCGTACTTTCCAAATACTTCGTAAACATGATAGACCTCTTACAAGTTGTAGTTTGCCGTGTTGATAAAACCGCGACCGTTTTCCGGGCACCAGGTAAAGCAAGGATCTTCGGCACCAGCGATATCGCAAGTGATAAGTTCGACCTTCACAGGCTTACGCAAGTATTCCTTGCTCGGATTCAGCGGATGCATACCCGTATCGATAACGACCAAAGTATCCATCTCGGCACGCAGTTCCACATAGTCACCCGGCTTAGAGTTGTTCTCTATAAAAGTCATCTTTCCGTCAGAAGTCACCACGACCTTGCTGAAGAAGTTGACGAGTTCCGTAAAGTCTCTCTTGGTCATACCGTGCTTGCCAATTTCAACAAGCAAAGAATCGTAACCATTGCGGTAAAAATCGTTGTGGGCGCTCTGATAATCCTTTTCGCCAAAACGTTCCTTGACCAGCGAGGCGTGCGTGCAGCCGCAAAGCGGATCGTGCCAGCCAACAGTATCTTCAACAACGCTCAGCAAGATTCGACCCATGTCGCCATAAAGGCAGCAGTTCTTTGCAATTCTGCAAATGTGCTGGATTTTCAAGGTATCGCCCAAGTTAAAGCGTTCCGTAAAATTGTGGGCGTTGTAACACATCAAAGAGGCATTTGCACCACCTTCAATGTCTGTGAGTCGGATTTTCTGGCCGCGCTTGACGATTCGAGAGTAGTTCCAGCCACCGGCAATCACTTGTTCGCAAAGGACTTTAGATTCAGACATATTAGCTCCTATTTTTTAAAGTTGTTTCCCGACCATGTTCACGATGTTGAATTCTTCTTCGGTGATTTCGCTTACCTTGGGCGGGCGAATGAGTTCTTCGATGTATTTGCGCGTTTCGACGAACTCAGGCATTGTAAGGGTTTCCTTGTTTCTCGGGCGAGGAATGTTGACTTCGACCAATTCCTTGACCTTTCCGGGATTGGCTTGCAAAGTCAAAATGCGGTCCGAAAGGAATACAGCTTCATCAAGATCGTGCGTCACGAAGATGATGGTGATATCGATGTTCTTCCAGACTTCGAGCAGATACTTTTGCATCTGCGCTCTCGTCTGTGCATCAAGCGCTCCGAATGGTTCGTCCATCAAGAGGACGCGCGGTTGCGGGGCCAAGGCTCTCGCTATAGCGACTCGCTGCTGCATACCGCCAGAAAGTTGCTTCGGAAAATATTCGCCATACTTTTCGAGTCCAACAATTTCAAGCCACTGTTCTGCAATTTCTTCGGCTTCATCGCTGTCGCGCCCTGTAGATTCCAGCCCGAACATGACATTCTTCTTTACCGAAAGCCACGGGAACAGCGAATACTTCTGAAAGACCATTCCTCTTTCGGCACCAGTACCGCGAACAATCTTTCCATCAAGCCTAAACTCTCCACGAGTCGCCGTTTCAAGCCCTGCTGCAATGCGGATGAGAGTCGACTTTCCACAACCAGACGGGCCAATAATCGAAAGGAACTCGCGACGACGCACGCCAAAAGAAATATCATCCAAAACACGATGCATCCCTTTCCCAGAAGTCTTCTCGAAATCCTTGACAATATGGCAGGCTTCCAAAATGTAATCTTCGAAACAATCCTTACGGCCTTCCATGATACTTCTCCTTGAGCGCCTTTTCTTCAGGGGTGAGGCAGAACGTGAAAACATTTTCCTTAGGGGCAAGAATTTCTCTCTTGATCTTGGAGGTTACACCCACGCGGCCACCTTCCCAGGCAAAGAAATCACGACCGAGGAAGTTGAGAATCATATCGCAACCCAAGCCAATGATACCCAGGATGATTATGGCAGCATAGACATTGTCAAAGTTGCGGTATTTTGCCTGCTGATTGATAAACCAGGTAATGCCAGAACTTGTTCCCACCACTTCAGCGACAATGAGGTAAGTCCAAGCCCAACCCAAAAGAATGCGCATATCCTTGTACATCTTCGGAGCGATATCGGGCAATACGACCTTGAACATAATGCGCATCGGCGATGTTCCCAAAGTACGGGCCGCTTCGATGAGAGTCGAATCTACACGACGCGTCGTGGCGCACAGCATCGGAACTTGCTGAAAGAATGTACCGATGATGATAATCGCAATCTTGGGAGCATCATTGATGCCGAGGATGGCAACCGCCAAAGCTCCAAACACAGGCGCCGGGAAATACCGGAAAAATTCGATAAACGGACCTGTCAGCTTTTCAAAGAACGGAACTGCGCCACACGCAACACCTAGAGGCAAACCAATCAAGCTCGAAAGCAAAAATGCAAGGAACACAATCTTGATTGAATGCAAAATACTTTCGTAAAACCAGACATCGCCATCGCGCTTCGGTTCGGTCATAAAAGCTGTGACAAGCGCTTTTGCGACCTTGTGCGGAGCCGGAAGGTAAGCGGGATTCACGCGGATTCCCGTCATAGGCTTTTCATTAGCCTCAAGGAGATTCCGGTTCTCTTCTTCAAAATTACTGCGTTCAATTTCGTCACCCGGTTGGCAAAACATGCTTCCGCCGGCATCGACGACCTTGACAAGCGGGTGGTACACAAAGGGGACGTAACTCACCACGCTCCAGATGGCAAGGGGAATGATGAACGAAAGTACCGTCAGCACAGTCGTCCACTTTTTCCCAACATGCTTTTGAATTCCAATCGGGTTTACCATGATTATTCCATTTTTAAAGGTTCGTTATTTCGTCTTGAGGAAGGTTTCCGTAAACGAAGGGATGATATAGCGTTCGACATTCACGCTTTTGTCGTAGACCTTGTTCTTGACAAAGAAGGCATCGACATTTTTGCTGGAGCCATAAATGGAGCCGTAGCCACTACCCTTCTTGAATCGTGCGGATGCTTCTTCTGCCGTCAAGAATCGGGTTCCGCCCATAAATGTGGCATATTTCTTTTCAGAAATTCCCACTCGGGCCGCAAGGATCTTGACCGCTTCATCCTTATTTTTCGGGTCGTTCAAGAAGTCAATGACATCGTACCAAGCGGCAACAACCTTCTGCCATTCCGCCTTATTTTTCATCAGCGATTCCTGAGAAACCGCGAGAACATCGTAGATGATTCCGGGTTCATTTGCGCTGGTATAAATCTCCTTAGATCCTTTAACGACTTCGAGAGCATTTACAGAATGCGGAACCCAGGCAACAACAGCGGAAACTTCACCACTTTCAAGAGTCTGCACGGCTTGATGTGTAGGCATATTGACCAAAGTAATATCAGATTCCTTGAGTCCGTTTTTCGTCAACGCATTGATCAAAAGCGCGTGAGAGAGGCATCCGATTTCGACACCGACTTTCTTGCCCTTGAGATCCTTAACAGAGTTGATTCCCGGCGCACCGATAATCTTGTCGTTACCATTACTGTAGTCGTTGATCAAGATAATCGAGTTACGGGCCCCCGTGGCGTTCATCATCATAGCATCGCCATTTGCCACACCAACAGCATCGACCTGCTTTGCGGCAAATGCGTCCATAGACGGGCCATAATCAAACCATTCCAGTTTAACATTGGCATCATGCTTTTTAAAGAAACCTTTTTTGTCGGCAATTTCCCAAGCGGTCCAACCCGGCCAATCACTGTAGGCGATTTTCAGCACAGGCTTTTGAGCATATACAGAAGCGGCGGCAACGGCGATGCATGTCAGAAGGATTTTTTTCAATTTCATAATGTCCTCACTTTTTTGGATTTCTTTACACCCCACCAAGAGCAAACGGTGTGCCAAAACTTTCAAACTGCCGTTTTTTCTCCAAAATCGCCATTTTTCAGGAACTTATGGTTTTTGTAACAGTTCTGTAGCACCACACTTTGTAAAAGACTTTTAAAAAGTATAGGGGTATTTCACAGAATGTAAAACGATATTTTTATGCAAATAAAAGAATTTTTAACCTATTCAAAATTTTTTTCAAAAAAAACTTTTTTAATGTCTTTACAAAAGTACCAAACCGTCATTATATTTTTGACCATGAAACAAACTAACACGACAGCCGATTTAAAGCAACATAACAAGCATGCCATAAAAAAGGCACTATTTACTTTGGGCTCCGCAACCAAGGCAGAACTCGCTCAAGAAACAGGATTGAGCGTCGTCACATGCGGTACCATTTTAAACGAATTAATAGTCTCCGGCGAAATCACCGAAGACGAACAAAGAATTTCTAGCGGCGGCCGCCCCGCAATGGCCTACCAGTACAACCACGAAAAAGGGAAAACCCTTTGCCTATTCGCCCACGCCGACCACGAAGGAAAATTCTTGCGCTACCGCGTTCAAGATACCGCCGGGAACATCAAGCAAAACGGAGCCTTTAGGGAAAAGAATCTTTCAGCAGAAGTCATCATTGCAAACATCCGAAAAATCTTGAAAAAGGAATCAGGCATAGGCGTCCTCGTCATCGGAGTGCAAGGTTGCGTCAACAACGGAATAATCGAATTCTGCGACATCAAGGAACTTCGTGGAATCAACCTTGCCGAAAGAATCAAAGAAGCCGTCAAAATTCCGACCATCGTCGAAAACGACATGAATACAATTGCGCTAGGCTACTCCAAAGCAAACAGTGACGAGAAGAATGTCGCACTGCTGTTCTTCCCCAAGGGAAACACGCCTGCTGGAGGCTTTATCGTTGATGGTAAAATTTTGCGAGGGACTTCAAATTTGGCCGGAGAACTTTCGTACTTTCCGTTCAACTTCAACAAGAACAGCCAAAACGCCGCATTCAGCGACATCGAATACGCATTCCCCATCGTCAATCAACTGGTTGTCGCCGCCACCGTATTTTTGGACCCTGCGCAGATTGTCATTACCGGCGGACTCGCCAACGAAATAAGCGAACAAGCCATCCTTCAACATCTGCGGAAACATTTGAATCGTTTGCAGTTGCCACGAATCATCATCAAACCCAATACCGAAAACGAATATTTCGCAGGACTCTACAGCCTTGCAATGGATCGCCTACTGGAATCCTAAAAGGAGGTTTTATGGACCTTAGAATTTCAACTCTGCTAAATGCTTACCGTAACGGAACAACGACTCCGCGCACGATCATCGAGAACATCCTTAAAGAAATGGACAAAGCGCCATCGCAGATTTGGATTAGCCGACTTTCTCGAGAATCTCTCGAAAAATACCTGGAACCGCTTGAAAATTGCAGAACCATTCCCGCGGACAAGCCTTTATTCGGCATTCCATTCGCCATCAAGGACAACATTGATTTCGAAGGTCTAGAAAGCACCTCAGCCTGCCCCGCTTACGCCTACAAGCCGCAAAAATCTTCGTTCGTCGTAAACCGCCTCATCGCAGCAGGCGCCATACCGCTTGGCAAAACGAATATGGACCAGTTCGCCACAGGGCTTGTCGGCGTCCGCAGTCCTTACGGCTCCATCCCGAATAAGCTTGCACCTGAATACATCTCTGGCGGAAGCAGCAGCGGTTCTGCCGCAGCACTCGCTTACGGCTTATGCAGTTTTTCTCTCGGTACAGATACCGCAGGCTCTGGGCGCGTTCCTGCAGCCTTCAACAAACTGGTTGGCGTAAAGCCGACTCGAGGATTGCTCAGCACAAGCGGTGTTATTCCAGCCTGTCGAAGCCTTGATTGCGTAAGCATATTTGCGCTAGACACCAACGACGCCCAAGAAGTTTTGAATATCGCTCAGGGCGAAGATTGCGAAGACCCGTATTCTCGCGAAGCGCCCTGGGTTCACACCGAAACCAATCGCGCACGCCTTCCTGAAAAATGGACATTCGGCGTTCCGGACAAATTGGAATTTTTCGGAAATGAAGGATACAGCAAAGCATTCGAAAAGACTGTACAAGCATTTGAAAAAGCTGGCGGCACCAAGGTCATTATTCCGTTCGAGCCATTCCTCAAAGCAGCAAAGCTCCTTTACGAAGGCCCGTGGGTATTCGAGCGCTACAACGCCGTAGGAAAGTTTATCGAAGAACACCCGGACGAAATTCATCCGGTTACAAAATCAATTATCACGCCCAAGCGCACCCCGCACCCTTCTGAAGTTTTCGAAGGGTTCCACACGCTGCAAGCCTACAAGAAAATTGCAGACAAGATTATTTCATCTGTAGACTTTTTGCTCACGCCCACCGCAGGGACCATTTACAAGACCGCTGATGTTGAAAAGAACCCCATCGAACTGAACTCGAATTTAGGGTACTATACCAACTACATGAACTTGCTGGATTATTCCGCATTGGCAATTCCCTCTGAAGACGCCACCAACGAAAGCGGGATTGTATCAAGCCTCCCATTTGGCGTCACCCTTGTCGGCAAAGCATTTGACGATTACAAGCTGCTTGACGCCGCTAAGAAAGTAGAAGGTCATCTCGCCTCAAAAATTCCGCTAGCCGTTTGCGGGGCGCACCTCAAAGGATGTCCTCTTCACGAAGAACTTTCCCGTGCCATTTTTCTTGAAGCGACTGAAACCGCGCCCGAGTACAAGATGCTCGCCTTGAACGGCCCGATTCCAAAGCCAGCCCTTATCGCAGCATCCAATGGCGAAGGCAAAAGCTTCTACATCGAAATCTACGGGCTTTCAGCAGAAGATTTTGGCGAGTTCGTCAAGCGAGTTCCCGCACCGCTCTCGATAGGGAAGATAAAAACCATTGACGGAAGAATCATTTCGGGATTCGTAGCCGACAGCTCCGTGCTTGAGCTGTATCGAGCAGGCAAGGCGAAAGACATCTCGGAATACGGAGACTGGAGAAAATACAGAAATTCTCTTTAGATTTCTACAAATAGCTCTTGAACTTCGGCGTGGGTGCTTCGGCGGGCTTTTTCTTGGGCACGTAGATTTTTACGGCGTACACGTTAAAGTCCGTCTCGGCAACGATATCGCCTTCTTGCAAGTCTTCATAGACGTCGATTTCAATTTCGACACCATCGCGTGCGATGCAGCGGATAGAACGCGCCGTCAGTTCCTCGCGCAAAAGAGGAACGTCAACGACCTTCTTGTAAGTGCCGTGATGAGTCGTACCAAGAATCCGATTGCAAAACATGAAGTGCAATATAGAAATTTTAATGTATTACTTCACTGGATCCTTCGACTTCGGGCTAAGCCCTTCGCTCAGGATGACAAGCGCATTTTCACTTACTATCTTTCGTCTATCGTCTATAGCCCGCCAAAGCGGGCGTTCTATCGTCTAAATCATGGCTCACGCACGTAAGACTATTACTCCTGATCCGTATGCAAAACCGATAGCGAAACCGCTACCGCCTTCTAAGAGCTTGCCCGGCAAACTCAAGCAGTTCCAGGTGCCCACTCGTGCGGATTTTGACCTCGTAAGTCCTTACGGTGCTGCAGGCGACCAGCCCAAGGCCATTGAAGAATTGACCGAAGGTTTCAAGAACGGCGAACAGTTCCAGACGCTTCTCGGCGTGACCGGTTCCGGCAAGACGTTTACGATGGCCAATGTCATCAAGAATGTCGGAAAGCCGACGCTTATCCTCACGCACAACAAGACGCTCGCCGCCCAGCTCTATCAGGAATTCAAGTCGTTCTTCCCGAACAACGCGGTGGAATACTTCGTCAGCTATTACGACTACTTCCAGCCCGAAGCCTACATTCCGCACACGGACACGTTCATCGAAAAAGACGCAAGCATCAACGACGAAATCGACAAGCTCCGTCTGCGCGCAACGGCCAACCTCCTCACCCGTCGCGACGTCATTATCGTCGCTTCCGTAAGCTGCATTTACGGTTTGGGAAGTCCGAGCGAATACTTCGACTTGATGGTCCGTATCAGACGAGGCGACATTTACGACCGCGACAAGATTCTGCGAGACCTTGTCCACATCCAGTATTCGCGCAACGACTTTAGCCTCGACCGCGGCACATTCCGCGTCCGCGGTGATGTAATCGAAGTCCACCCAAGCTATGACGAAGATGGGCTCCGCATCGAGCTTTTCGGCGACGAAGTCGACCGTCTCTGCCGCTTTAACATCGTCACCGGCGAAGTCATCAAGGAAGTCGAAGAACTTACCATTGCCCCCGCCAAGCACTTTGTGACCAAAGAAGAAAACCGTGCGGGTATGCTGCAACGCATCCAGATGGAACTGACCGAACGCCTAGCAGAACTTGACAAGGAAGGCAAAGTTCTTGAATCGGCACGCCTTTCGAGCCGCACCCGCTACGACATGGAAATGCTCCGCGAAACCGGTATGTGCAACGGCATCGAAAACTACTCCCGCATCATCGAAGACCGCGCTCCGGGTACACGACCCTTCACGCTCATCGACTACTTTGGCGATGACTGGCTTTTGATGATTGACGAATCGCATGTAAGCATCCCGCAAGTGGGCGGCATGGCCGAAGGAGACAAGTCCCGCAAGACCACGCTTGTGCAATACGGGTTCCGCCTCCCCTGCGCTCTCGACAACCGCCCGATGAACTTTGCCGAATTCGAGTACATGTACCCGAAGCAAGTGCTTTTTGTGAGCGCGACCCCCGGTGACTACGAACTCAAAAAGACCAGCGGTGTCGTGACCGAACAGATCAACCGACCGACCGGACTTTTGGACCCGAAGATTGAACTGTTCCCGATCCAGGGCCAAATGGACGTACTTCTGTACCGCATCGAAGAAGTCGTGAAAAACGGCGACCGCGTGCTCGTCACGACGCTCACCAAGAAGATGGCGCAAGACCTCACGGAATTTTTCATCGAAGCGGGCATCCGCGCCAAGTACCTCCACTCGGACATCAAGACGCTCGAACGCCACGAACTCATCCGCGGACTCCGCAGTGGTGAATTTGACGTACTCGTGGGCATCAACCTCTTGCGCGAAGGCCTCGACCTCCCCGAAGTGAGCATGGTCGCGATTCTCGACGCCGACAAGGAAGGTTTCCTCCGCAATTACAGGAGCCTCATCCAGACGATGGGCCGCGCCAGCCGCAATGTGAACGGCACTGTGCTTCTGTTCGCGGACAACATGACCGAAAGTCTGCAAAAGGCCATCGACGAGACGAACCGCCGCCGCGGCCTCCAGGAAGAATTCAACAAGGAACACGGGATTACCCCGAAGTCCGTCACCCGCAAGATCGAAGAAGACCTGCGAATCGTGGATCCGCTCGGCGATATCGGCGATGACAACGAAATTGATGACTCCGACACGTCATCCTGGAGCGAAGCAACGGGATCCAGTGACGATTCCAGCGAAGACTTCACCCCCGGTATCCGCCCGATGGAACCGTTGCAGCCCTCGCGCTACAGACGAGAGAATGCCCGCAAGCGAGCAACATCCAGTAATCGTCATCCTGGAGCTGAAAGCGACGGGATCCCCTCCCCACTTCGTGGGTCGAGGATGACAGGAGACAAGCTTGCGGACCTGGAAAAACAGATGAAGGAAGCGGCAGCACGCCTCGATTTCGAAGAAGCCGCAAGACTCCGCGACATCATTCGTTCTATGAAAGCTTAAAGTTTACTTTTATTTACAATAATTGTTTGTATTTTTATAGAAAACTTTTAATTATATGGTACGCTTCGTCCATATTTTGTTTATTTTCACTAGAAGATTACAAAAAAAAGGGTATTACAATGAATTTCAAGTTCGCAACACCTCTTCTTTTAGGTTCCGCTCTCACTTTGAGCGCGATTGGTTTTGTCGCTTGTGGTGGCGATGATAACGGCGTCACACCGGTGCCGGGTTCTTCTTCTTCCCAGCCGCCTGAGCCGCTGCCGGAAGTCGATCCGACAACCTCCATCACATTCTCCGGACTTGGCATTCTTTACAAGAGCGATACCAAGGTCCAGTTCAAGGGCGAAGTCTCTATCGTTCTCGATGACGACGAATCCCTCGCCGACCCGAGCATCGCTCGCTTTGCCGACATCAAGTTTGACGTTCGCAGCAAGAGTGGCGCAAGCACAGGTACCGTTGACGCACCTGCAGTGGACTACGCAAACAACGCCATCTCCACTTACAGCCTCCAGGAAATGGGCGTTCAGACGCTCCTTGACGAAGGCTACACTGAATGCGGCGATTTCACCCTCTACATCACGGCAACCAAGCCCGATGGAACAGGTATGAGAGATTCCATCTCTTTCACCCGCCCGGAAGAAAAGTGCAAAGCACCTGAAATCTCTTCTTCTAGCGTCCAAGTCCCGGGTGCCCCGATGGACTCCGTTACGGTTAGAGTCAGCACGAAGTCTACCAAGTGCGTTGTCTTGACGACCAATCCTCCGACGTTAACAGCTGAAACCACAGTTGGCGACATCTGCTTTAACAGAATCGGCACCACCGTCCAGATTTCTAGCGGAACCGGTCTCAAGTTCGCCACTTTCGCAAACGTCTGGCCGGATGACTACGGCTGGGATATGTTGCCCACCGATCCGGTAACCACGGACAACTTCACCTATAACGAAGCGGCCCTGCAAGACGCCTATCCGGACTTCCTCAGCCTTGACGACCAGTTCTTCGTCGCCGTCTCCCCGACCTACACGCCGAATTCTGGTACCGCAGTCGGCTTCTACGCCTTCATCGCAAAAGAAATCTCCCATGATCCGAACAACGACAGAGAACTCGACGTGCTTATTTACAAGGCAAAATAAGTCTACTTAAACAGATTTGTTAAAGAGTCCTCCCCAACGGGAGGACTTTTTTGTTGCATTCGACAAATTTAGACTTTTCTAACTTTATTAAATAAATCTAATTTTATTAGACTTTTCTAATTTTTGTCAAATCATTTTCTATAATTGAACCGTGATGATTAATTAGAATAGGAGAATCCTCATGATTAAACTCGTACTTGTTCGCCACGGTGAAAGCGAATGGAACAAGAAGAACCTCTTTACCGGATGGATGGATGTAGACCTTAGCGAAAAGGGGCACGAAGAAGCGGCTGCCGCCGGCCAGCTCCTGAAGAATGAAGGTTACGATTTTGACCTCTGCTACACCTCTTATCTGAAGCGAGCCATCCATACACTGAATCACGTTCTTGACGAAATGGACCGAGCCTGGCTCCCGGTCGTTAAAAGCTGGAAACTGAACGAACGTCACTACGGGGACTTGCAGGGCAAGAACAAGTCCGAAGCCGCCGAAAAGTTCGGAGAGGACCAGGTGAAAATTTGGCGCCGCTCATTTGACATCAAGCCGCCCGTGCTTGCCGATGACGACGAACGCAGCGCAAAAAAGCAGGCCATGTATCGAGATGTCGACGAATCGTTCCTCCCTCAGAACGAAAGTCTTGAAACGACAATCGCCCGCGTAATCCCTTACTACCTCGAAGAAATCAAACCGCAAATGAAGGCTGGCAAGCGCATCGTGATCGCGGCACACGGCAATTCCCTACGCGCACTAGTGATGTATCTCGACAAGATGAGCAAGGAAGAAGTTTTGGGCCTGAACATTCCGACAGCAACCCCGCTGGTTTACGAGTTTGACAACAACCTGAACCCCATCAAGCATTACTACTTGGGCGACCAAGAGGCACTCAAAGCCAAGATGGAAGCAGTCGCAAACCAAGGCAAGAAAAAGTAGCGCGCCATATCGTTGTGTCTTTGGAGAACTCGGAACCAATAGGTTCCGGTGTTTTCTAAATTTGTACTCGGATTTAATTTCAGAGGCCAAATACAGGGCCGCGCACAAGGAGACACAATATGCTCAAGAAGCTTTCCAATTTCCCTGGCATCAAGGGACCCGTTGTCACGATCGTGATGGACGGTTTTGGTATCACCGATAAGGTCGAAGGCAACGCCATCAAGGCAGCCCGCACCCCGACTCTCGACAACCTCTTCAAGATGTACCCGAACGTCCTTTTGAAGGCTCACGGCCGCGCCGTCGGTATGCCGACCAACGAAGACATGGGTAACTCCGAAGTCGGCCACAACGCTATCGGTGCTGGCCAGGTTTACAACCAGGGTGCAGCCCTCGTTGCAGACGCCATCAACAGCGGCGACATCTTCGGCCGTGACGCTTGGAAGGAAATCTCCGGCAACGTTCGTGAAAAGAACACGGTTCTCCACTTCATCGGCCTCTTCAGCGATGGCAACGTTCACTCCAACATCGCTCATCTCAAGGCCATGGTTGCCCAGGCCAAGAAGGAAGGCGTCAAGAAGGTCCGCGTTCACATCCTCCTCGACGGTCGTGACGTTCCGGAAACC
This sequence comes from Fibrobacter succinogenes, assembly GCA_902779055.1. Lineage (GTDB taxonomy): Bacteria > Fibrobacterota > Fibrobacteria > Fibrobacterales > Fibrobacteraceae > Fibrobacter > Fibrobacter succinogenes_K. The sequence goes on from CACZAD010000018.1 coordinate 37,470, forward strand.
TCCGCTCTCGATTACGTCGGCCCGTTCGAAAAGTTCCTCGACGAACTCCGCTCTCCGGAATTCGACGTTTGCATCGCTTCTGGCGGTGGCCGTATGCAGATCACCATGGACCGTTACAACGCTAACTGGAAGATGGTGGAACTCGGCTGGAAGACCCACGTACTCGGCGAAGGCCGCTACTTCGACAACGCCACCCAGGCTATCGAAACCCTCCGTGGCGAAACCAAGGCTATTGACCAGGATCTCCCGCCGTTCGTGATTGCAAAGGACGGCCAGCCGGTCGGCACCATCAACGATGGCGACTCCGTGGTGTTCTTCAACTTCCGTGGCGACCGCGCTATCGAAATCACGCGCGCCTTCGAAGAAGAATCCTTCAATGAATTTGACCGCAAGCGCTTCCCGCACGTCTGCTACGCTGGCATGCTCCAGTACGACGGCGACCTCAAGCTCCCGAACCGCTTCCTCGTTCCGCCTCCGGCAATCAAGGAAACCAGCGGCGAATGGCTCGCAGAAACCGGCGTCAAGCAGTTCGCCTGCTCCGAAACGCAGAAGTACGGCCACGTCACTTACTTCTGGAATGGTAACCGTTCCAGCAAGTTCGACGGCGAAACCTACCTCGAAATCGAATCTGACGTTGTTCCGTTCGAACAGCGCCCGTGGATGAAGGCTGCCGAAATCACCGACGCCATGATCGAAGCTTTGAAGAGCGGCAAGTACCAGAC
>CACZAD010000019.1 GCA_902779055.1 Fibrobacter succinogenes
AGGTCGCCGCTGGATTCACGGGCCCCTTGAGGATCAACCTCGAGGGGCCCTTTCTTTTTCTATTGTCACCCCGGACTCCAATGTCATCCCGGCCTTGTGTCGGGACGGGGCCGCCCTGCACGGTTCCCACTGCATACACGGCACAAGTCGCATTGTCATGCCGGCCTCCGTGCCGGCATCGCCTTACACGGTTCCCACTGCATACACGGCACAAGTCGCATTGTCATGCCGGCCTCCGTGCCGGCGTCGCCTTACACGGTTCCCCATTGCCTACACGGCTCATATGCGGACTTGCAATATTTGAACCCTGAATATTCCATCTTACCACATTGATAAACTGTCCAAGGAACATTCCGTTTTGTAGTTTACCCTTAGCGCTCGCTTTTATACATTATAAACGTGGGCGAGCGATGTTGCATTGCCTAGGGTGAGAGGATAAAACTATGGAAAACAAAGAAGTCGAATTCAAGAAAGTCGGGCCAATCGTAGAGACCGTTTGGGGCGCTCTCCTTCTGGCATCCAGCTTTGTTCTGATCTTTATTGGCGGCTAAAACAGTCCATATTAAAAAGAGTCCGTTGTTGTTGGAAACGGACTCTTTTTTTTATACAGTAAATGCAAAAAAGGCGGCCCTACGGGTCGCCCATTTTTTTAATGTCTGCCAAAACGGCGCGTCTTGCGGAATGGCTTATCGCCAAAGCTGCGTTCGTCGTGGTCCTTGCGGAACGGCTTGTCGTCGAACTTGCCCGGCTTGCGGTCTGCGAATTCGCGTTCACGGCGTGCCTTGCGGTTTTCGAACGGCTTGTCGCCAAAGCGGTCGCCACGTTCTTCACGGTCTCTGCGGAAGCCACCACGGCGTTCGTCCCGGAATCCACCGTGATCCCTGTGGAAACTGCGGCGTTCTTCGCGGCTGGCACGCGGTCTGGTTCCTGGAGCAGGTCCCTCAGGCGGCGGCTCGTCGGTCATCACGCGGAATCGTGCGTCGTTACCGCGGATGGTCATTTCGGACAAGAGATCGAGAACGTCTTGCGGGAGCGATTCCGGGAGTTCCACCGTACTGAACTTGTCGAACAACTTAATGCGACCGATGTTGCTGCTGTTGATGTTTCCTTCGCCGGCAATTGCGCCCACGATGTCTCGCGGCGTCACGTGGTCCATACGGCCCACGCCAAGGTAATAACGCAAGAATCCTTCTTCGACGCCGTTCAGGCCTTCCTTGCGTTCCTTACGCATACGCTTCTGTTCTTCGCTGTTGAGGCCGAAGTCTTCGCTGTTGCCAAGGAAGTCCCTGCCGCTGCGGACTTTTTCGCGGCGTTCCTTCGGGGCTTCGAGAGGTGGAAGGTTCGGGAAGAGCGGCTGCTTTTTCTGGTACATCTTGATGACGGCGGCGGCAATGTCTTCGGCTGTCATCTCGTTCACGGTTCCGTCTTCGAGAACGACACCGTCCTTCATGTTGCAACCTTCGGCAACGAGTGCGCGGACGAGTTCCTTGAACTGGTCGAGTTCGCCGTAGCTCACGACGCTCTTGACCTTGGTCTTGAAGGCATCTACGCGCTTCTTGCTGATCTGATCGGAGGTCGGCATTTCCATCGCTTCGATCGGCTGGCGGGTGGCCTTCTCGATAATCTTGAGCATGCGGCGTTCGCGCGGCGTCACAAAGAGGATGGCGTTACCGCTACGGCCTGCACGACCCGTACGGCCAATGCGGTGTACATAGGATTCCGTGTCGTAAGGAATGTCGTAGTTCACCACGAGCGAAATGCGGTCGACGTCGATACCGCGGGCGGCAACGTCTGTAGCAACGACGATGTCGAGCTTGCCCATCTTGAGACGGTTGATGGTGCGTTCGCGCATCGTCTGGGCGAGGTCACCGTTCAGCGGAGCCACGTTAAAGCCTCGGCTTTCGAGCTTTTCGGCCACTTCGGTGGTGTTCTGCTTGGTGCGCACAAAAATCAGCACGCCGTCAAATTCTTCGCCTTCCAAAACGCGGGCGAGGGCTTCGATCTTGTGTTCGTTTTTGACGGCCAAAAAGCGCTGGCGGATGTTTTCGACGGTGGTCGTCTTGCCTTCGATTCTGGCTTCTTCGTAGCTGCCCAGGTGCTGGTCGATAATCTTTTTCACGCTGTCCGGCATGGTGGCGCTAAAGAGGGCGCGCTGTGCGTCGGCCGGGATTTCTTTCAGGATCGTTTCCACGTCTTCCATGAAGCCCATATCAAGCATTTCGTCGGCTTCGTCCAGGACGATGGCCTTGACGGCTCCGAGCGTAATGGAACCGCGCTTGATGTGGTCGATAAGACGGCCCGGCGTGGCGACAATGATGTTTGCCTTGCGCTTGAGGGCTCGCAACTGGATGGCGATGTCCTGACCGCCGTAAACCGGTACCACGTGGACGTTCGGCATCTTCACGGCGTATTGCTGGATCGCATCGGAAACCTGGATGGCGAGTTCGCGAGTCGGCGTGAGCACGAGCATGGAGGTCTCGTGGCCGTTAAAGTCAATGCGGGAGAGGAGCGGGAGCGTGAAGGCTGCCGTCTTGCCTGTACCCGTCTGGGCGGTACCGAGGAGGTTTACGCCCTGCAAAAGAACCGGAATGGCCTTGGCCTGGATGGGCGAGGGCGTTTCATAACCGGCGAGCTTGACTGCTTCGAGAACTTCCGGAGAAAGACCGAGATCGTCGAACGTCACCAAAGATTCGTCGCCGACATCTTCTTCGTCTTGAGCCGGTTCGTCGTTGCTTTCGACTTCGCTTGCTTCTGCTGTAATTGCAGCGTTGTCGCTTGCGGTTTCCTGGAGGTTGTCATGCCCGACTTCTGTCACCCCGGATTTATTCCGGGGGGGCATCTCCTTTTCAACCTCGCTTGCGGTATCATCATCGATGAATTCGACTTTTTCGCCTTTCTTGATCTTGGAGTTTGCGCCGGTTTCCAAAACTTCGCCGTTATCGTCAACAACGACACCGTTGGGATTGGCTGCAAAGAATGCGGCCTCGTCAGCCTGGTCTTCATCTGCACCGCTTGCGATAGCGTTCAAGAAAGCATCCGCTTCGATCTGCAAGCTGGAATTGTTTTTTTCGTTTTCTGGAATATCAGAACCCAAATCGGAAGAAATATTTTCTGCCATAAGTCACCTTCGGGATCCGTAAACTTCATCTGCAGCGTTTGCCGCGTCATCACATTGCTCTATCCGAGCATTCAATAAGCCCCGAAGTGCACTCGCACTTATAAACCTGAAGTCTGTTGGGTCCCCTAAAAAATGTGCGCCTAATGTAGAAAATAAAGGAATGAAATCAAAGGTTTTTGAGAGGTGGGGAACCGAAATAAGAAAAAAGAATGTTGGGTGCTGTTGTGGATTTTTTCATAGACATTTTAAACGAATTATACTATATTATGCAAACCTCGGAGAGATGCCAGAGTGGTCGAATGGGCCGGTCTCGAAATCCGGAGTCTGTCACAGGACCGAGGGTTCGAATCCCTCTCTCTCCTTTGAAACGAAAAGCGAAGCCGCAAGGCTTCGCTTTTTGTTTCAAGTGAAATGAATGTGGATGAGAACCCTCGCAGAGGGTTCGACAAAACCCGCGAGAGCGAAGCGAACACAGCGGGTTTTGAGATTACGGCCATCGGCCGTAACCCGAAGGGCAAGATGTGAAACGAAGTGAACATCTTGTCTAATCCCTCACTCTCCTTGGAGTGAGGGATGAAAGCGAAACGAAGTGAGTTCGCCGTCTAATCCCTCACTTTCCTTGAGTGAGAAGCATTCTTGTAATGAGAGAGGGGATAAGCTCTCTTGCCCACGCCCTGTTTTGTAAACATATTTTATCAAGAAATGTGCGGGAAACCCTGGTCAAAACCTTGATAAATATGTAATTTAGGACAAAAATCCAGACAAAAAGACTAAAATTTAAAGAAATTTTTAATTTTTGTAATAAAAATGTATTCTTTATGAAAAATTTTAGTTATATTATCACTGTGAACGTATCAGAGGGGAGCTTTGATTGTTTGCGTTATAAAGCGAACTGCGAATAGCTGCTAACAGGTATGAACAGTGATAATCGGAAGCCGTAAAACGGTTTTTGGTGTATTTGGATTTATTCAGAAGACTCTCATTCCAACTCGTTAAATACTGCCGCCCTCATCCGAGGGCGGCTTCCCGTTTATAGGGCTCGCAGAATTTTTTATACCCTTTGATGCGGTTTGGCTTGTGGGAATAAAAAAGGACCAACCTTTACGGTTGAGCTCTTTCTATGCCCGCCTTATAACGGTTTGGTTTGAGCGTACAAAAAAGGACTCATCTTTCGATGAGTCCTTTCTATACCCTTTGATGCGGTTTGGCTTGTGGGTATAAAAAAAAAGAACCAACCTTGCGGTTGGTTCTTTCTATACCCCCAAGCGGTTTTGAACCGCTGTTGCGGGAATGAAAATCCCGAGTCCTAGGCCACTAGACGATAGGGGCGTTTTGTGTGCGCCAAATATAGATGTTTCCAGAAAATTGTCAAGGGTTTTTATTTAAATTTTTTATTTTTCCTTCCGTGAATCTAAAAAATAAGCTGAAACGGATGCTGTGGCGGGGTGTTTTTCGCTTTTTGCCTGTTGCGCTGCTCGCCAGTGCTGTCGATGCAGCGTTGCTTTGGGGCATCCGCTCGTTTATGGACATTCTCCAGGGCGGGGCGGTTCTTTCGCTTTCGCAGTGGCTGATTTTGATGATCGCGCTGACGGCTTCGCGATTTGCCTTTTTCTTTTGGAAGCTGAACGTTTCCGAGAAATGGCTTTACGGCACGGGTTCCTTTGTCATGGCGTGGTTCCTGCATACGCTCAGATCCTTGTCGCCGCGGGTTTTCCATACGCTCGAAGGCGAGGCGAATGTCGAGGCGGCTTACGAATCAACGCAGGTCTTGCAGTCTAATGGCGGCGTCTTTTTCCAGGCGGTTCAGGCGGTGCTTCAGCTTTTGGTGTTCTTGCCGGTGCTGTTCTATATTTCGTGGCCGTTGACGTTGTTCCTCTTTGTGGTCGTCGTTCCGCTGGTGAGCTGGATGCAGCGCTGCTTGCACAGAATGGGTCCTGCCGAAGAAAAAATTCTGATGGAACGATCGGATTTCCGCGGAAACCTTTATCATGTCCGCAAACTTTTCCAGCGCTGGAGTTCACGTTTTGAACGCAAGGCGGTGTCGAACGAACTGATGGGCGGTGTGCGGAAACTCAGGGACGATGGCCTTGCCGTCTCGCTTCGCAAGGGCGTGCTTTCGCTTGTGACGGAATCGGTGTCGGTCTTGGCGATGGTCTTTGTGCTTGCCTTTTGCGCGCTCCTGATTTCGAAAGGCTGGATGGACGGTGCTGGGCTTGTGCTGTATTGTTCGGCGGTACTCCTTTGTTACAAGCCCGTCAAAGAGTGCGCGCGGGTGATGCCTCAGGCCCGTTCGGCGATGAGTGCGCTCCGTGTTCTTGAAAAATTCGGGAAATTGCCGTATAAAAATTCGGATGCCGGATCCATTCGTGTGAACAACGTTTTGGATTACCGGGAATTTAAAATTGAACACGGAGAATTTGCGTACGAAGGCGCTTTTGTGACGTTGTTCGATGACTTTGCGCTTTGCTGGAACTCCCAAAAGCCGGTACTCGTGCGTGGCCGTAACGGAGTGGGCAAATCGACGTTGCTACGCTTGATTGCCGGGCTCGAAGAATGGAACCGGGGTGAAGTTTCTTGCGATTCCCGATTGAAAAATAACGTGTTCTTTGTGGCTCAAGATCTGGAATTGCCGCCGGTCCGCTTGTTTAAAAAGCTCCTTGCGGAATCATCTTCGGCTGTAATCGATTTTGTGCGGATGGCCCGTGTAGAACAGATTATTTCCAAAGAGGGAATGTCTGGCGGTGAACGTGCCCGAGTGGCGTTGGCCTGGGCGCTTGCTTCGGACTCTCCGATGGTGCTTTTGGATGAACCGTTCGCGTCAGTTGCGCTTGTCGATCGTGAACCGCTTTTGACGTCGTTCCTCGATACGGCGGAACGTCTCCATAAATGGGTTGTCCTCGTCAGTCATGATGTCCTTTCTCCCGAATTGCAACAACGTTTTGAAGTGGTGGAAATGGATCATGCCTAAACTTTCGGCGTTGCTATACCGTTTCCGCGGCTACATCCTGGGCGTGCTTGCCATCGCTCTCGTTGCGGCACCTCCGAGCCTGCTCCCTAAAAGTTTTGCTTTTGACAAGTGCTTCGTTGGCATCTTGATTGCGATTCTGCTTTTTGTGGCGAGTGCCGTTTTGCGTGTTCGGGCTCGTCAGTTCATCGGCGAACATACGCGCGGAAAAATCCACGATGCAGACAAACTTGTGACCGTGGGCGTGTATTCCCGTGTGCGCCATCCGCTTTATATTTCTAATACCGGATTTGCAATCGGTTTTACCTTTTTGCACCTGGGTGCTTCTCTTTGGGTGATCCCTTTTGCGCTTGCTGTCGTGGTTTTCGAGGTGGCGCTTGCGCGGATCGAAGACCGCTTTTTGGAAGGCCGGTTTGGTGAAGCTTGGCGCGCCTGGGCCCGCGTGACGCCTGCGTTTTTCCCGCATCTTGCAAGTTCGACCCTGCATCCTACGCAAAGATCCTTTTTGTCGGCGTTTTTTGCAGATCGTTCCACTTGGCTGTGGCTCTTGTTTTGTAATTTAGTGTTGATATTGAGGAAGGTGGTGGTTTTCTATGCTTAAGGTATTGGACATTGCGCGTGAAGCTCTCGGCTCTGTGGCTAGGGCGGCGGCGAAGGTGCCTGTTCTGGATAGCAAATACCACGTGAAAGACCGCTTACGAGGCCCTTGGCCTAAAGGCCCGTTTTTGTGGATGCACGGGGCGAGCCTTGGCGAATGCACGATGCTTTTGAACCTCGCGAAGTTCCTCAAGGAAGACTTGCCGAACTGCCCGCGCATTCTGATGACGACGCAAAAAGTCGAAGTCTTGCCGTTTATCAATGAGTTTGGTGCCGATGTGGAGGCTTGCGTTGCTCCGGTCGATACGCCGGTCACGATGAAGCATTTTATCGCGTCGGTGCAGCCGTTGGGGCTTATCCTTGCCGAAAATGAACTTTGGCCAGGCTACCTTTCTTCGATGCAACGAATCTCGACAAAGCCTTCTGTGGCGCTTGTTTCTGGGCGTTTCCACCGGGCGCTTCCCGGGATTGATTTTTCGGCGGTGGGCTATGCGAGCATGCAGACGGGGTCTGACCTGTCGCGCTTTTTGGGCTTTGCCGCCCGTGCGAACATTTCGCGGATGATGATTGGCGGTGACTGGAAGCTTTTGCCGTGGGTGCGCTCTGGCGTGGCCGTGACGGCTCCTGAAAATCCGACAGTCGATACGGCGTTCATCTCGATGCATATCCAGGAATGGTCGAGCCTTTGCCAGATGGTCGTGTCGTCGATCAAGCGTCAAGAAGCTGTTGTGCTTATGCCGCGTCGTTTGTCCGAAGTGGCGGAGTTCCGCAAGCAGCTGGCGGATCAGGAACTTGTTGTCGTGGACTGGCCGCAAGTGCAAAAGGGCGCGGTCTCGATTGTCTCGCAGTTCGGTGCCACAAAGAAGGTGCTTGCGGTTTCGAAGTCGGCCGTCATTGGCGGCTCGTTCTGCAGGACCCTCGGAGTCCACAACTTTTGGGAGCCGCTCCAGCAGGGCGTCGCGACTTGTGTCGGACCGTATGCGAACGGCCAAAAAGAAACGGTGGCAACGCTTGTCCGTGAGGGCGTGATTGCGCAAATTCGCTCAACGGCGGAATATTCCCGACGCAACAAGCCCGATGTCCGCTTGGTGCAGACGTTCCTGGCTCACGAAAGTGCAAAGATTAATGATTCGTATCAGCAGTTGGTTGAATTTTTGAAAAACTTGCTCAAATAAATTAGGTGAATTATGAAAAAACTCGTTTTGGCTACGCCTCGTGGATTCTGTGCCGGTGTCGATCGCGCCATTCATGTGGTCGAAAAGGCTATTGAAAAATTCGGAACCCCGATCTATGTTCGCCATGAAATTGTCCATAATAAGTTTGTCGTGGAAACCCTCAAGAACAAGGGTGTCGTGTTTGTCGACGAACTGGATCAGGTTCCAGAAGGATCTGTTGTGATTTTCTCGGCGCACGGTGTAGCAGAACGTATTTACGAAGATGCTAAGGTCCGCAATCTCCAAGTGCTCGATGCCAGTTGCCCGCTGGTGCTCAAGGTCCACTTTAGTGCGAAGCGCCATTACAATGCCGGTCGCCATATCATCCTGATTGGCCATGCCGGTCACGCCGAAGTCGAAGGGACGCTGGGTCAGCTCCCCGAAGGCGCAATCACGCTTATCCGTAACGAAAAGGACGCGGAAACAGTTGAAGTACCTGCGAACAAGGAACTTGCCTACATCACGCAGACGACGCTTTCCGTGGCCGAAACACGCAAGATTATCGAGGCGCTCAAGCGCCGCTTCCCGAACATCATCGGGCCGGAGGCGGGGGACCTCTGCTATGCGACGGGCAACCGTCAGGCGGCAGTCCTTGAACTTTGCTCCAAGGTCGATATGCTCTTGGTCGTCGGGGCGAAGAATTCCTCGAATTCCTCCCGCTTGATGGAACTTGGGCTTGAACAGGGACTCCCGAGCCACCTGATTGCCGATGTGAATGACCTCGATATGTCCTGGTTCGAAGGTGTCGAAACGGTCGGACTTTCGAGCGGAGCGAGCGCACCGGAAGTGCTGGTTCAGGGCGTTGTCGATTTCCTTAAAGAAAAAATCGAGGGCCTTCAGGTCGAAAATCTTGTAAAATTAGTGGAAAATACTAAGTTTAACTTGCCAAAGGCACTGCAAGATTAAACTTTAGCCTTGACAGTTTTGAAATTTTTAGCTAAAATTGCTGCCTGTAAAAACAACGGAGTTTAATATGAGCCGCATTTGTGAAGTTACCGGCAAGGCCGGTCTCGTGGGCAACATGGTTTCCCACTCTAACCGTAAGAAGTTGATGAAGCAGCTTCCGAACCTCCAGAAGAAGCGCTTCTACATTCCTGAAGAAGACCGCTGGGTAACGCTCCGCGTTAGCGCCGCTGGTCTCCGCACCATCAGCAAGCTTGGCATCCAGGCTGTTGCTCAGGAACTCGGAATCTAATTTCTTAGATTAAAAGTTTACGAAAGCCGCTATGTTCTACATAGCGGTCTTTTGTGTTTTTATTCCATTTGTCATCCCGGTCACTGTGCCGGGGTCGCCTTACGCAATTCCTTTGTCACCCCGGACTCCAATGTCATCCCGGCCTTGTGCCGGGACGGGGTCGCCTTACGCAATTCCATTTGTCACCCCGGACTCCGTTCCGGGGTCGCCTTACACGGTTCCTTTTCATACAAAAAAGCCCCGGCGTTATGCCCGGGGCTGTTTTAAAGGAGATTCCCGCTTACTTCGGCTCCGCTCAGCACAGGCTCCGGCGGGAATGACAGGCGTAGTGATGTAACTGTCTACTTCCTACTTTCTAATAAACTGTGGGACGCCCTTGTACTTGGCCATAGCCTGCATAATGCTACCCATTTCCCAATCCTTTTCCTTGAGGCGGCGGCGCAGGAGGGCGACGAACACTTCCATGAGCATTTCGCAGTCGTACACGGAACGGTGCATCTTTTCTTCGTCGATGGTCATCGAGATTTCACCGCGCTTCATGAACATATTGGCCATAAAGCCGAGCTTGTGGTTCGCGAGTTCCGGCATGATCGTCTTCGAAATGGCGAGGCTGTCGACGACCGGGTTGCCCGGAGTGAACTGCGGATTTTGTTCGTAAGCTGTACGCAAAAAGCTCGCGTCGAAGTTGGCGTTATGGGCGAGCAAAATGGATCCCGGACCGCAGAATGCGGTGAACTGCTTGAGGGCTTCGCCTACAGGCGGGGCGTTCTCGACCATCTTGTCGGTGATATGGTTCACGCTGGAAGCTTCGGCGGGAATGAGCATATTAGGCTTTACGAGCGTGTCAAATTCCGAGATGAGCTTTGGTACTACACGGCCGTTTTTCACTTCTACGGTGAACTTTACGGCGCCGATTTCAATGATTTCGTCCTTGCGATTGACGAGTCCAGTCGTTTCCAAGTCGAATGCGACAAATTTAGGAGGTAATGCGATCACGGCTGTTTTCCTTTTTTGAATTATTTTCGGGCAAAAGATACTTAATTTCGATGTCAATTGATGACAGGGGGAGCGGAATTATGAAATTATCCCACCCGTTCAGGCGAAAATGCCTGCCGTACTTGATGCAAAAGAGCCAAAGTGGGCGTCCGCTGGCCTTGGACAGCCAAAGCGAACCGGGTTTTACCTGGAGGGCTGGGCCGCGGGGGCCGTCGAGCGCCATGCCGACAAAGCGGTTGTCGCGGAGCGACTTGAGGAGATGCCTCACGTTGGTTGCTCCGTGCGTGTCGGATCCGCGTGTGACTATATAGTGGAGCCGCTTGGCCGCTTGTGCGAAAAATTCCCCGTCGCTGGATTCCGAAACGAGAATGTGCACGTTCTTGTCCTTGAATGCGGCGCAGCTCGCGAGCAGGTCCTTGTGCCACAAACCGAGAATCCCTGGCCGAAAATCTTCGGGGACGGTCAGGCGTATCCGGAGGCTTCTCATCCAGAGTGCGCCAAGGGCGGCGAGGAGTCTTGTCTTCAGAGGGGTAAGTTTCACGCGTAAAAAATAGGTAAAGGCGGGGCTTGGGGCAACAAAATGCAATTTTTTTTGACTTTTTTCGGACTTTACCCTTGTATTCGTTTAAATAATTACTTATATTACACCCGCAATTATGGCGACGTACCCAAGTTGGTAAGGGGCGAGTCTGCAAAACTCTTATTCGGCGGTTCGAGTCCGCCCGTTGCCTCTGAAAAGACCTTTCGTGAAAGCGAAAGGTCTTTTTTTGTTCGTTCAAGACAAGTGAAATGTGACCGATGCCGTGGTGGATTGGACTGTGCCGAGGCGTCGGTGGATGCAAAATGCAAAAAAGCCCGCGCACTTGCTGTGGCGGGCTATGAAAAATAACTGTCTACTTCCTACTCCGCTGCCGGCGGAAGCGGGTTCTTGCGCGGACGGCCGCGTGGACGCTTGACGGGCATTTCGGCTGCGGCTTCCGGATGGAGCGCCTTGTTCTTTGCCATCAGCGCTTCACGGATTTTCTTCGCGCGTTCTTCGATGCGCTGGCGGGCGAGGTCTGCTGCCGACACGATGACGGCCTTGGGCTTGTCTCCCGGTTTTGCGCCGAACGAGCCCTTGAGGATGCGTCCGGAAGGTGGCTTGGGCGGTTCCGAGATGACGCTTGTCAAAACGCGTTTCGGAGGTTCTGCCGGCGAACTCTTTTCGATGATCTTCTTGACATCGGCTTCTTCGGATTTGGGCGAACTGGACTGCGAGGAGGCGAGCTTCTTCAGGATCTTCTTGATGTCTGCATCGTCTTCTTGCGGCTTTTTGCTTTCGACCTTGTTGTACTTGGCAACCAGCGAGTCGAATTTGGCGTTTTCGCTCCTTTCTTTTTGGGCCAGACGTTCGCGCTTGGACGGGCGCTTGGCTCCGTTGTGCCTTTTGCCTACAAACTTTTTCTCTTTGCTTTCAGAGTTTCTGATGATTTCTTCATCGGAAAGACCGCGCAGTTCTGGCGGTACTTCTGTGATTTGGAGATTCTCTTTATTCATGGAATCCGTCATGTTTTTGAGTCTTTGTAGCTGTTTTGGGCTCTGTCAAGGTTTTTTTTGCACTTTTTTTGCAAAAACTTTTGGAGAAAATTAAAAAAATTTGAAAAAAGTGTTTGTCAAGGTCTAGAAAAAATTTTCTTTATGGACTATTTTTGGTGTACATGCTTCGGTTTACACAAGAAATATCTCTCGCTCTGCGCTCTATCGCTAATGAAGAAGAGTCGCATGAAATGTAATTCCTCGGAATCAGGTTGGTTCCCCGTCGTGAAGTCACGTACCCTATTTTTGACAAGTACCCGCCAAAGGACGGGGATGAACTTGTTGCAAGAGTTGAGGATATGTGGTCTCAGCCGTATAGGGAATTCCAGTACGCGGCTTGTGACTACCTGTTCCGTCATCGTGTGCTTCTCGGTGGCCAGCACCTTAGTTTTTTGAAAAAGCTCATCAAGACCAGAGCCTGGCGCGATACGGTCGATACTCTCGCATCTTGCGTCCTGGGCGACCTTGCTTTGCGTCTTCCGGCTCTCCGTACCAAGATTGCGTCATGGATCCGCGACCCGAACATTTGGGTGCGCCGTAGCGCAATTATCTTCCAGGTGCAGTACAAGGACCGCACGGACTGGCCGCTTTTGCGTCAGTTCTGCCTGACCTGCGCTAAGGACGATGACTATTATATCCGTAACGGAATCGGCCGCGCACTGTCCGAATACGCACGCATCAACCCGACGGAAGTACGTCGTTTTGTGCAGGACAATGCATTTGCCGAACAGACTGCTCAGGAAATCTTGCGCTTGATTTAAGCGAAATTGCCTCGGCTTTTAAAGACTCTCGGAAGAGGGTCTTTTTTTTGTATTGTCATGCCCGCCTCCTTTGTCATCCCAGACTCCGTTCCGGGAGGGCATCTCCCTTATTTACTTTTCTTTTCGGATTTCGTCTTTTCCTTTAGCGGAAAGGCGAACTTGCCCTGAAGAACGCAACCTTTTGCCCCCGGGTCGCATTCCTGTTTGCGCTTTTCGCAGAACGTTTCATTGAGGTATTTACATTCCCAGCTCATAAGAATCTCCTTCTTGAAAGAGGTGGTTGTGCTTGCTGCACTTTTACTAATCTAATCAAAAAGTGGGCGAATAAGCCTATAATTTTGAGTGGGAATGGTCTAATTAAAATGTATATTGCTTGTAAATGAAGAAAAAACGAGCGAAAAAATCGGTGAAAAAGTCGTACAAGGCGAAAAGTTTTGTGGGTGTTTGCCTTTTTTTAATACCTGCACTTTTTGTGTTTGTTGTGTTCGGAGTTCAAGTTGGTTACGATTTTATTGTAAATGATTTTGATGACATTAGAGAACATTTATCTATATGGTTTTTTGTCGTATATTATGTTTTTATTGGTTTTATACTCTTTTTGATTTTGAATTTGAACCCGATAAGGATAAATATTGATGGTGATGAAATTGAGTTTGTCTATGTTTGCCGGAATAAAATTCGCGTAAATATTGATGATGTAAAAGTGCTGAGCTATGCGGACTATGGAAAAACGTGGTATGCCATAGTGTATGTACGCAAGCGATTGATGCGTATTTCTTCAGCGGAATTCCCGGCTTTGAAATATTTGTTTGAAAAAACTTAAAAACACTCGCCTTAATCAAAGTGGCACTACTGACGTAGTGCGCTTTGTGGCGGCTCGGTCATAGGAAAATGTAAACATTTTCCTGCGACGCTCGCCTTAATCAAAGTTTAGTGAGCGGCGGTAGGGGGTGAATCCTGCGTTTTTGATGAAATTTTCGGCCTGTTCGATGGTCGTGAGCCCGTGATTCTTAAGCACGTTCTCTTCGATGACGATGCTGTTGATGTCGTCGGCGCCGGCGTGCAGCCCGAGTTCACCTAGCGAAAGTCCCATGCCGAGGAGCGAAACTTCGATATGCGGAACGTTGTCGAGGTACAGGCGGCTGAGCGCGAGCAGCTTGAGGTATTCGTCGCCGCGCACGTGGCGGATCGGGAACTTGTCGGTTTGCGGCTGGAATGTCCACACGACAAAGCTCTTGAAACCGCCTGCAATGTCCTGCGTCTTGCGCACGTATTCCAGATGCTCGATGACTTCTTCGGCGGATTCGGCGCTGCCGATGACGATGTTCGCGCTGCCGGGGAGCCCCTTTTGGTGACAGGCGGCAAGAGTGTCGCACCACTGCTGTGCGGGGAGCTTCTTTGGACTCAGAATTTGACGCATGCGGTCGGAGAGGATTTCGGCGCCTGCGCCCGGGACGGAACTGAGGCCAGCTTCCTTGAAAATGTCGAGCAACTTGTCGAGCGTTATGTTGTTGAATTCCGCAATGCGGACAAGTTCAACAGGCGAAAAACCGCGGACCTTGACGCCCAATTCTTGCGTGAGCATTTTCAATACATCGGTGTAATAGCTGAGAGGAATTTCCTTGTTGACTCCGCCCTGCAAAAAAATCTGGTCGGCGCCTTTGGCTTTTGCTTCGAGCGTCTTTTGGCGGATTTCGTCCAAACTCAAGACGTATGCTTCGGGGCTGTGGGCGCTGCGGCAAAAACTGCAAAAACTGCAGGTCACTTCGCAAACATTGGTGTAGTTTACGATGCGGAACGCGGTGTAGCCCACGCGGTTCCCGGGGAGTTTCGCCTTACGCACAGTGTCTGCGGCTTCGACAACTTCGGTCCAGGGGACGTTCTTCAAAATTTCGAGCCCTTCGGCTGGCGTGAGACGCTCTTGAGCGATTGTTTTATTTAACAAGGAATTCATTGCTTGTAATTATAGTAAAGTTGTTCATGGACTAATTGTCCACGATACTGCTATTAAGGTTCGTGATTTGGCTCACGGACGAGGATATATTACAAATGGGTTTAGTTAGGTAGAACACTGGTGTGTTCATGCTTGGTTATGTAGAACCACGCTGTGGCGTGGCGTATCTCCTTGCGTGTATCAAATCAGTTTGGAGGACTTGTCCTTTCGGGATGAAGAGTTAGGAAGATACAACAGGAGAACTAGTATGAAACATCTTGGAATGAAGTGTGCTGCATTGGCGCTTGCCGTCGCAGCGTCTGCAGAAGCCTTTACCCTTACGGGTAAAGTCGTTGACGAGAGCGACAAGGCTATCGAAAAAGCCTCCGTCGAACTTTTGAAGGAAGGTCTCAAGGCTACGACCGACTCCAAAGGCGAATTCAAAATTTACAAGGAAGAAATTTCTGATGCCATCCATGCGGTCAGACCGTCTATCGGTTATGTGAGCGTGGTGAATGGCGTTCTGTCGTATTCGCAGAGTACGAATGAACCGGTCCGCGTGCAGATTTTTGATGCCGTGGGTTCCCGCGTTTTGAACGAAACGCTCCAGGGCAAGGGTACGTTGGACCTTCAATCGGTCGTGCGTTCGCAGGGTTCCTATTTCGCCCGCGTCAGCGTGGGCAGCGCTCTGAGTTCTTTCCGTTTTACCTCTAACGGAAATTACAAGGCTTCGTTTGGCGAAGCTGTTGCTCGCGGTCTTGCCAAGGAAGGCGATGGCGATAGCCTCCGCGTGATTGCCGAAGATTTCGATACATTGACCGTTGCACTCAGCAACTTGGATACAAATGTCACGCTCAAGCTCAACAAGACTGTCAAGGAACCGGAATATCCTTACGGTTGGGGCCTCAAGAACGCTCCTGTGCCGACGCGCGGTTGCGGCAAGGACGCCAAGCTCGATTACAAGTACCGTGGCGATAAGCCGTACATTGAATTTAAGTGGAGCAAGGGTACGCGTACCGTGCGTATTGACGTCCCGAAGAGCTATGACAAGAACAAACCATACAAACTCATTTTCGGCATGCAGTGCATGGGTGGCTGGGCCGGTGGCGTGCAGGACGAAGGCTACTATGGCCTGAAACCGCTCGATACCGAAGAAACCGCCATTTTCGTCGCTCCGGAAGGTAACGGCAATCAGGCCCCGTGGGGACAGGATGACTACACCCTCTTTGACGAACTCCTTTCTATGCTCGAAAGCACCTTCTGCATTGACTCTTCCCGCGTGTTCTCGACCGGCTTTAGCTATGGCTCCATGTTCTCTAACGGACTTTCCTGGAACCACCAGGATGTTCTCCGCGCGGTTGCCGTGTACGAAACTGCCGAACGCAACATTTGGCTCCCGCAGCGCAAGCAGATGGGCATCGGTTGGATGGGCGTGCTTGGCCTGCAGGACAACCTCTGCACTCCGGTCATGGGCCGCGCTGCTCGCGACATCATCTTGGAACTCAACTCCGAAGGTGGCAAGGCCAAGAACGAGCGTGCTCAGGAATACGGCGGTAACGGTCCGCACGTGTGCTACGACTACACGACTGTTGAAGAACGCTTCCCGGTTCGCTGGTGTACGCAGAACGGCGGACACATCTGGGACCACAAGGATCCGGGCTCGAACCAGTCCTGGGTTCCGAAGACCACTTGGGATTTCTTTAGTAAGTTCTAAAGTTTAATTAACCTCCTCACATCAGCTCCCGGTTGCGGCCGGGGGTTTTTTGATGTAAAAAAACGGAAAAATCAGGGGAAAAATTTTTTTCGACCTTTCAAAATGGTATTTTAGGGAAAATTCATTTGTATGCCTTATATGAAAAAGTCCCTGAAAATTTTTCTGATTGTTGCGGCCCCGCTTTTGCTTGTCGCCGCGTTTTGCGGCTATCACGCTTATCGTGTGTACTCCTTGGATTCAGGTGTTTACTTGTCGGGCGATGGTTCCGGTGGCCCGGAAAGTGCATTGAGTATGTTGCGTTTTTCGAAGACCTTGCCGCAGGGAATCGTATGTAGAGCTTTGCCGGACTATTTGAGAGCGTATGATTTTGATCCGAATGCGTTCTTGGAAATTGGCGCCGCGGCGGATTATTTAGTCAGGCCATATGATAGGTCTGGAAATCGCACTGGATATGAATTCTCTCAACGATACGAGAAGGATTCTCTGGAAGGCGAACTCCGTTCATTGTGGGGCGAGGGAACCGTAATTACGCAGTATTCAAAAGACGATAGTTGTTTCCGGGTTGCAAAAGTGTTTCAGGTGGAATCTGCGGATTCTGTTGTTATGTTGAAAACCGGTCTTTCCGGGGATTCTGTTTTATATGTGGGAAAACGCAAGAATGGGATGGTGACAGAATGTGTTGCCTGCAAGTGGCGTGACAGACATTGCGACGAGGTGATTAGCGAAGATAAAATGGAACTGGATTCTGTTTCTGGAAAACTAATCAGTTATACTTCTAGGACACGAGAAACATATGTCGAAGGGACCTTGTCTGTAGGCAACGAATTCTATGCGGATAAAATGATGTTTGATAGCTTGCAGCGCCTTGTAGAGTATGAATTTGGCGACCAGGTTTTTCGCTATGAATACTCTTCGAACGATACGGCAAATTACAAGGTGAACATATTGGATGAATCAGGACGGAAAGTCGGCTTTTACAAGAGAAAGCTTAAGAAAAATCGTGAAATCGTCAAATACGGGACCGATCGCTCTGAAACGGAAATTACCCGATATTACGAAAATGGAAAATTGGTTAAGGAAACTTCGGAAAAAATATCGTTTTATGAGTCTGTAACTTTTCGGGCGAAGCTTTTTGATTTGGCTGGCAACGAGGTGCTGGATTCTGCTTTCTATGAAGAAACCTTTTTCCCGGGATTGCGGTTTGATCCTAATGCATTTATCATAAAACACGAATATGGCGAAAATGGAAAACTCAAGTCTTATAAACAAATTCAGGAATCTTATGGAAAAGCGATTCCGTTCATTTTTGTTCCTGCCAGTTTAAAATCAAGAAACGAAGTCGGAAGGCTTGTGTTTGATTACGATGAGACCGGACGCATAAAATCGATAACGGGTGAAAGCGAAGATGAAAGTCGGGCGATACGGTATAGTTTCCCTTTTGCAATGTGGCGGATTGTCTATTCGAACGATAAACTTGAAAATTATGAAGAATGCAAGGAACCGTATGATCCCTATAAGCGTTTGAACGCGAGGCGGCGCCCCAAAAAGAAAGAATAATTATCCCCCTTTTTTTCTATCTTTGGGCGCATGGAATTCAAGCGCTTTGAAGCTCTGATCGAGATGTTTCCGCAGGTGCAGATTTTCAGCACCGAGGGCGAAGATCTTGATCGAGTCATTACTCATTTTTTGAATCAACGTGAAAATGTCTCCACGATGTCGGAGGCGATGCAACGTAAAATCCAGCAGGCGTTGGCCCCGTTCTTCCAGCAGCGTTTTATCAGCTTGCACGATGCAGAGGCTCCGCTGGTGCGCAACCTGCTTCTGGACAAGAAGTTCTTTTTGCAGACGGACCGCTACATTGACGATATGGCGTGGCCGCTGACCGATCCGGAAAAGCTTGGCGAAGCTTTGAACATTGCTGACCTTGCCGAAGGGATTCTTGACCGCAAGCTGTTGAGCCTTTCGAATGGCGAACTGCGCCGAGTACTCTTGGCCCGCATGTGGATGGAAAAGCCGGAATGGGTTTATTTCAACGACTTGTTTGGCGGACTCGACCCGGAGTACCGTGCGCATTTGGCGGGCTGCGTGGCTGACCTTGCAAAACGTCCGGGCTTGAAAGTCGTGGTGCGCCTCGCTCGCGAAGATGAACTGCTTCCGGAAATTCCGGCGTTCGTTTATGCTGACAAGACGTTCACGCAGTATGCGGGTGAACTCCCGAAAGCCGCTGCTACCCCGAAGTTCAAAAAGGCAGAACTCAAGAATTATGAAATCGTTTCGCTCATACCTCAAAGCGAGCTTGCGAGCGACCCCATAGCCCATACCTCTTCAGAAATCCTCTTCGACCTTAAGCACGTAAATGTCCGCTTTGGCGATACGGATGTGCTCAAGGATTTGAACTGGACGGTTCGCAAGGGAGAACATTGGGCGGTGATGGGCGAGAACGGTGCTGGCAAGAGTACGCTCCTCGGCATGCTTACCGCTGACCATCCGCAGATTTACAACAACGACATTACGCTCCTCGGTGAACGTCCGGGGCATGGCCTCAACATTTGGGACCACAAGGCAAAACTCGGATTCTTCTCGCCGGAAATGGCTCTCCAGTACCGCGAAGATTTGAGTCTTTTGGATGTGCTTTGCACAGGATTTACACCGAACCTCTGCCGCGCTGAAAACATCACGTGGGAAGAGCGTGCTAAGGCTCGTGATTGGCTCACGTACTTGGGCTTTGAAGACACGTCGGTTTCTATCCGCAAGGTTTCGCCGATTGACAAGCGCTTGGTGTTGATGGCCCGTGCTGCAATCCGCCCGCCGAAAGTCCTTTTGCTTGACGAACCGACGCAAGGTCTCAAGGGCGAGTATCGCGAAAAGCTGTTCCACCTGTTGCAACTGCTTTCGACGGAAACGACGCTCATCATGGTCAGCCACTACGAAGAAGAATGGCCACCCTGCATGACGCATCTCCTCCGCATGCCGAAATTCTCGCTGTCGTAATTTCACTTCTAACTTCCTACTTCCTACCGTCTACTATTTATGTCCTACGTATTCGTTGCTCTTGGCGGTGCTCTCGGTAGCGTACTTCGCTACTTCCTTTTGCTTGTGATTCCGAAGGTCGCCGGGTTTCCGTGGCCGACCTTTGTCGCAAACGTCCTGGGCTGCCTTTGCATCGGAATTTTCTCGGGACTCTTCCTCAAGTGCGATAGCCTCTCGCCGAACCTCAAGCTTTTTTTGGTGACTGGCTTTTGCGGAGGCTTTACGACGTTCAGCACTTTTGCCAACGAAAACTTGGCGCTTTTGCAAAGCGGAAAAATCGGGATGTTCATAGCTTACGCGCTTACAAGCTTTGTGCTTGGCGTAGCCGCCTGCGCCGGTGGAATTTACTTGATGGGGTACAATCGGTAATGGGCGCGCCCACCCGCGATTTATTAAATTAAAATAAAGCTTTCTGAGTATTTTAACCCCTGTTTACTAATCACTAACCACTAACCACTTCCTACTGTCTACTTCCTACTTCTAACAAGCCTATGCAACTGAATGAACAAAACATTTTAAGTGCCTTGCGTGCGGTCCAGGATCCGGACTTGCACAAGAATATTGTAGAACTAAACTTTGTTCAAAACCTAAAAATTGAAGGCACGAAGGTTTCCTTTGATTTGCGCCTCACGACTCCGGCTTGCCCGATTCGCGACCGCTTCAAGGACCAGTGCATCGCCATCGTCAAAAGCCTTGGGGCTACAGAAGTCGAAGTTTCGCTTACGTCATCGCAGGGACGCGTGGGCGAAGATAATTCTGCTGCAAAGGCTCCGCAGAATTCGCACATCGGCGAAGTGGCGCACGTGGTTGCCGTTGCCAGTGGCAAGGGCGGTGTGGGTAAATCGACCGTGACGGCAAACCTTGCCATGGCGCTCAGCCTTTCCGGTGCCCGCGTCGGTATTCTCGATGCCGATATCTATGGCCCGAGTATGGGTCTCATGTTCGGGATCGACAAGGCTCCTGAAGTTTTCGAAGACAATACGATTGCCCCCGTCGAAGCCAAGGGTGGCATCAGCATCGTCTCCATGTGCATGTTTGCGGATTCCGACAAGGCGACCATCTGGCGCGGACCGATGGTCTCGCAGATGATCCAGCACTTCATCCATCACGTGCGCTGGGGCAAGCTCGACTACCTCCTCGTGGATTTTCCTCCTGGAACGGGCGATATCCAGCTCACGCTTACGCAGAACTGCCCGATGGCGGGCGCCGTCGTCGTGACGACTCCGCAAGAGGTGGCTCTCGCCGACTGCCGCAAGGGGCTTGCCATGTTTGACAACGTGGGCGTTCCGGTGATCGGGGTTGTCGAAAACATGAGCTATTTCATTTGCGATGAGTGCGGCAAGCGTCATAATATCTTCCCTGCCGGTGGTGGTCAGAAGATTGCCGAAAAGTGGGGCGTCCCCCTCATCGGAAAGATTCCACTGGAACCGGCCGTTGCCGGTTGCGGCGACGAAGGAACTCCCGCAGTACTCCGTTATCCGAATTCCGAGTCGGCTAAAGTATTCATGGAAACAGCCGAAACGATGGTCCGTACGCTCGCCGTATTCGAATCCGAAGGCGATGGCGTTCTCAAGAACTTCAACTACGATTTCGAACAACTGCCTGTGGAGGATGCATGATCCAGCCAAAGAAAGTTTTCAGGACAAAAGATGGAAAGCTCGGTTTCGAGTGGAATGACGGAACGCGTGGCGTATGCGATGTCCGCACGCTCCGTTTAGCTTGTCCGTGCGCACTTTGTGTTGATGAACACACCGGCGAAAAGATTTTGGACGATTCTACCGTTCCCTTGGATGTAAAACTCGAAAAAATACAGTCGATTGGTCGCTATGCCGCAGGACTTTCCTTTAGTGATGGCCATCGTTCAGGAATTTACCCATACGATAAACTCAAGGAATTGACGAAATCAGCATAAAAAGCCATATTTAATAGAGTCTGTAGCGTTTTGCTCGGGACAAGAAGGTGTTGTATTTCTATGAGTGATTTTAACGAAGCTCTTTATTTTCGTGACTTGAATAGGTATCCTACGCTGACTCCGCAGGAGGAATCGGCGCTGTTGAAAATCATCAAGAACGGTGAAACCGAAGAAATTCGAAAGTCTGTGGTGAGTGTCGCCCGTAAGTACCAGGGTCGCGGTCTTTCGCTCTTGGACCTTATTAACGAAGGTAACCTTGGTCTTTTCAAGGCCGCCAAGCGCTTTGATATGGACAAGGACGTCAAGTTCATCAGTTACGCCGTGTGGTGGATCCGCCAGTCTATCCAGAAGGCTTTGTTCGAACAGGTGGGCGCCGTCCGTATTCCGCCTAACAAGCTTGCTCTCGTGAACCGCTTCAAGCGCGCCTTGATGCAGAACGGTGGCGACTACGACAAGACCATCTCGATGGAAGAATTTGCCCCGTACGAACGCGACATCGTCGAAGTCATGGAAAAGATTGTCGATATCTCGCTCGATGCTCCGATTGGCGATGACGCCGGTGTGTCTAGCGCCGACTCCGTCAGTACGCTTATGGACGTGCTTGGCAGCGATGGCAACCAGGATGAGGACATGGAACGCGAAGAGCGCAAAAAGCTCATCCAGGAAACGCTTTCGTCACTCCCGCAGCGCGAAGAAGAAATTCTCCGTATGTTCTACGGCCTCGATACGGTCGAAGACACGACCCTCAAGGACATTGGCGAAGACTTGAAGCTTAGCCGCGAACGCGTGCGCCAAATCAAGAACAAGACCTTGCGTCGTTTGCAGAAGAGCAAGGAACACAAAGAAAAACTGGCCGACTTCCTGGAAATCTAATTGGAATTCTGATGGCGAATACCTCATCTGCGCCTCGTACTGCCGCGTACCTCTTTCTGATTTTTTTCTTCGGGGCGCTGCTTGCGTATGGCGGATTCAAGCTCTACAATAAGTATGGACCGTCAAAGACGGTCGTAGGCGAAGTTCCTTTTGGACTTGAAGCCGGTACGTCTGTTTTGAATGGGGATGCCCCGGATTTTAACGCTGATGTCGAACGCCTGTCGTTGCAGGCTCAGGCTGAACTCCGCCGTGCGCGTGAGCTTTCGCGTACTGGGGCTGCAAAGGCTGCTTACGAAATTTACGACGCGCTAGTCCTTCTTTACCCAAACGTCGATGCGGCAGCCTGGGGCGAAGTCAATACCGTTTTTAATATGGATTCCGTCTCGGAATCAATGCGTGACCGCGCGGACCTCCTGATTGCACGCCTGATGAACCGCTATACGAATACGGGCATCAGTTTCTATCTGGACAGCCACAAGTCGCTTGCGCTTGGTAATTTTAGCGTGGCTCTTGAACTGGCCAAGATGGCTTGCTCCCGCGCTCCGTCCATTTATGAACTTCGTCTTTGGTATGCCGAACTCCTGCTTAGGAATTCGAACATGAGGGAAGCTGCAGGCGAATGCCATGCGGCCATCAGCCTTTCGTCGGGCGACTCGCAACGCGCGTTTGAACTCCTGGCCAAGGTCTATCACGACGAAGGCACGCTAGATAGCGCAACGCAGGTGGTCGATTACGCCTTGACTCAGTTCCCGCTTTCGTCGGAATTGCTTTTGTTGCGCGGCTATCTCTCGGAGTATTCCGGCAAGTTTGATGCCGCCGAAAAGACTTACCAGCGCATCCTTGCGTTGCGTCCCGATTTCGAAAAGGCCCGCCGCGCCATGGCGACGATCGGCGAAAAGGTCGCTCCTGGAAAGGATGGCTATGCCGGTTCTGCCAGGGACCGAGCCCAGGTGGCCTGTGACATTCTTGTTCCGCTGGTCGAACGTTATCCCGAAAACCTGCCGCTCCGCGAAGCGCTCGGGATTGCCTACCTCAAGAATCATATGTTCGACTTGTCCCGTCGCGAGTTCAACTACATCCTCAAGTACGACCCGGATTACCCGAACATCAAGGTCCGTCTGAACGAACTGGAACAGGCTCGCCGGGTTGTTATAGAAGAATTCAATAATGGTCTTACCGCAAACTTGAACCGTGCCGTCGACAGCCTCCGCGAATCGATGGCGCCCGAGCAGAAACACGACTTCTCGACTAAGTTGGGCCATTACCTTGTTCGCTATGGCGCCAGCTCGCAGGAGTTCTTCAAAAAGTATTCGATGGCGAATTTTAAACAAGTGAAGCGATTTGTTTGGCAGGAATCTTTTTATGAGTCCCCGTACACGCATACCTATACAGTTGTGTTTGACGATTCCAACCGTTTCAAAGAAGTCCATGTCGTTGTCTATGATTCGTCTTCCACGTCGAACCATTTGGGGGTCGCTCCGGAACTCTTTACGCGCCTTGTAAAGCAGAATTCTAGAATTTCCGGTATCGGCAACAACACGGGTGAAACGGATTGTGGCGATGGTGTAGTGATGGATGCTGCCGTCTGGGAAACCCGCGACAACTTCGAAATTTTGGCACGTATCGTCGGAAAACCCGCCGAAGTGCGTATGGTTCGCCTCGATCGAGGTGCAATTCCTGCTTCTGGTATGAAACTTTGCGATTATCTGCCTCTTCTTATGGAATTCTAGCACCATAAATATCTATTTTAGTACTATATGTTCCGAGTTCGTTTTTTAGCCTTGTTCCTGTTTGCTGCATTGTTGGAAGGATGCACGTGCTGTGCCTATCTGAACCACATGTTCAATGCAGAAAGGCTCTATGACGAAGCGACCGAACTGCGTACCGCGCGTCTGGATAGCGTGCCCGACGAGACCCAGTCTTATCCGAGTGGCGAAGAATCGCAGAAGTACGAGAAGATTATCGAAAAAGGGTCCCGAGTGCTGGAACGCTTCCCGAACAACAAGAAGCGTACTGCCGAGGCCGTTTTCCTCATTGCGGAATCTTACAGGCACAAGAGTGACTGGCCCAAGGCCATCACCAAGTACGACGAATACGAACGCTATTTTGCCGACTTTGATTCGATGCGCGCCGTGGAATACCAGCGGGCCTACTGCCTTTACCGTAACCAGGAATACAACATCAGCCGTTTTGCGCTGGAACCTGTGGTTGCCTCCAAGGACCATCCTTACTACTTCCAGGGCTTGAACCTCCTTTCGCTTCTGGACGAAAAATCCGAAGCTCCTGAACAGGCTATCGCATCGCTCGAAGCTGTCCTTGCCGATACGAGTGGAACTCCGTACATGAAGGGCAAGGCCCATTTCCGTCTGGCTGGGCTCTACTTCAAGATGGAAGAATGGGAAAAGGCCCACCAGCATTATAACGCCAAGGAAATCGAAAACCTCAACGACCGCGAACGCGAAACCGCTGGCGAACAGTCTGCCGAATGCCTTGCGAACCAGAAAAAGTATCTGCAGGCGGCTGACGAGTTCAAGGCGCTGTACAAGGTCGAGGCTTACGAGAAAAAGCGCCCGCTCTTCTTGGTGCGTATAGGCGAAATGACTCTTTTGGCTGGCCGCAATGCCGATGCATTCGTGATTTTCAACAAGGTCAATTCCGAACATCCGAAAACGGAATACTCCTCCCGTGCCTATTTTAATATGGGCGATTACGAGCAGACCAAGGTCTTGGATTATGAGCTTGCCATGTCCTATTACGACAGCAGCTACATTGCAAGGTCTATCAGCGAGTTTGGAAAAAAGTCCCGCGAACGCCGTAATGCCCTGAGACAGCTGATCGGATTCCGCGACCAGAACGAAGAGGCGATGGCCCGCAAGGATACCATTCCCGACATGAAAAAGTTCTTTAGGAACGAATTCATGATTGCCGAAATCTTTTTGCTGAAGCTTTCCGAAGCGGACAGTGCAGTGACCCGCCTGACGAATATTATCGAAAAGGCCGAAGATTCTACGACGGTGATGCGTGCCTCTTACGCAAGGGCGTTTGTCTATGACGAGTTTTTGCACGATCCAGATACTGCCGAGGAACTCTACAAGGAAATCATCGAAAAGTATCCGAATACCGAATATGCAAAGCAGGCTCAGGCGAACCTCGGTATGAATGTCACGATGAAGACTCGCGAGGACGAAGCCCGCGAACGCTACATGGTGGCCGAAAGCCTCTGGACGGTCGCTTCCGAAGTTCCGCTGAACAAGATGGACTTGGTGGATTCCGCTTATGCGACCGCATTTGTGGCGTTCGATAGCGTGTACAAGGAATATCCGCAGACCCAGTCGGGCATTCAGGCGCTTTACATGAAGGCCGTTTATTTCCAGATGAACCCGAACCGTTTGGATAGTGCCGTCGCCATTTACCGCTATATTCTCGATAAGCACGGACAGACTCCGTGGGGCAAGCGCGCCGCGTACCTGCTCAATATGCGCAATGCGATGTCGGATGATGACTTGGCAAGGCTCCGTAAACGGACTGCCCAGAATATCGAGAACCTCGAAAAGAAGTCGGCAAAATATTACGAAGAGCTGAATGCCAAGCCCGAAGAAAAGAAGGCCGACATCATCAGCAAGGAAGACGAAATCCTCGAAAATACGTATAACAGTATGTACGATTTCGAATAGGTTGCATATGTTCGCTCGCCTTTCTGTTGTGGTTCTGTTGTGTGTCCTGTTCGCTTTTTCGGGGTGCAGCGGATCTACTCATCGTAAGGGGTACACTCGCGTTACCAGTTCTTCACGGGTGCAAAAGAAGGCTCCGATCGGTTATACTTTTTCGGGGGATGCCAGTTATTACGGCAAGGGCTTTGACGGGAAAAAGACCGCTAGCGGTGAAATTTTTGATAAGGATGATTTTACTTGTGCGCACAGGTCGCTCCCGTTCGGAACGAAGCTCAAGGTTGTGCGTAAAAAGACGGGAGCCTCTGTCGTCGTGCGCGTCAATGACCGTGGTCCGTATGCCAAGAGGCGTGTCCTTGACTTGAGTGAAGCGGCGGGCAAAAAGCTGGGTCTCGATAAAGCCGGCCACGCCCAAGTCACCGCCACCGTTATCGAATAGACTACCTACTTTTACATTGTCATCCCGGCTTTTACATTGTCATCCCGCACTCGTTGCGGGATCACCTTTCACAGCCCCAATCGCATTGTCATCCCGGACACCGTTCCGGGATCCCCTTACACAGTACCATTGTGCTGTCATCCCGGACACCGTTCCGGGATCACCTTTCACATTTTTTTTAGCATTTTATAAAAATGTCATCTTCTGACATCTTGTGATTCTATATTAGTGCTCGTAATAACACTAGAAGGTAAAACAATGAATCGCAAAGTAATCAAGGTAAATAAGCATGTAGTCGAAATTCCGGAACAGTCTCCGTGGGATTCCGGCTTTTCCATTTTCAAACGCCGCATTGGCGAACTGATGCAGTTAAACGGTGGCGATGATTCCGCCATTGATGATGATGACTTGCTTCCGTTCTACCGTATGGGCGAAAGCGAAACATTCGTCCTCTCCGCCCTCGGCTGCACCGGATACTAAAAACGCGGCGAATGCCGCGCAAATTTAAGTGTCATTCCCGCCTCCGAGCGGGAATCTCCTTACACAGCACCCATCGCACTGTCATCCCGGACACCGTTCCGAGATCCCCTTACACGGATCCCATCGCACTGTCATCCCGGACACCGTTCCGGGATCCCCTTACGCAGTTCTACTTCGCTTTGTAGCTCACGAAGCGGATGTTGTTGCAAAAATCTTTGTGAATTCCCGTGAACTCCAACCACGGATACTTCTCGGCTTCGGCCTTGAGCATTTCGCCCTGTTCCGAACCGATTTCAAGCAAGATTGAAGCGCCGGGCTTGAGCTTGCCTTCGGTCTGCTGCAAAAGCTTGCGGACAAGATCAAGGCCGTCTGCACCGCCGAACAAGGCGAGAGCTGGGTCGTACTTTGCGACTTCGGGCTGGAGCTTGTCTTTTTCGCTGTCCGGAATGTAGGGGAGGTTTGCGATAAGGCAATCAATTTTTGCAGTGGCGTCGCCTGTGACTTTTGCGATGACGTCTGCGGTGACTGCGTTCAGCAAGTCGCCCTGTGCGAAGGTCAATGTGCTTGGCGAAGATGCCGAAGCGGTGGAATCGGTCGAAGATGCGGCGCTTTCCGCGTCGGAATTGCCCGCGAGTCCATTAGCCTCTGCATTTGTACGAGCAAGGGCGAGAGCGTCTTCGGAAACGTCTGTTGCCAAGACTTTGGCGCCTGCAATTTCTTTAGCACAAGCAATCGAGATGGCGCCTGTGCCAGTACCGATTTCAACGATGAACGGCTTTTCAATGCCCTTGAGACAGTCTGATGCCATGTCCACGAGCGATTCCGTTTCCGGGCGCGGGATAAGCGCACGGCGGTCGCACTTGATGATGAATCCGCGAAAGCTTGTGTCGCCGATGATGTGCTGCAGCGGCTCACGCGTTGCACGGCGTGCAACCATCGTGCGAAGCACGTCCAGCTCTGCTGGCGTGAGCGGCTTTTCGAAGTTCAGGTACAAGTCCATGCGGTTCTTCATCTTGAGACCGTAGCTGATGATGTACTCGGCATCGAGACGTGCATCAGGAATGCCCTTCTTTTCAAAGAAGACCTTGGTGCGGTTCAAAATTTCAAGAACTGTCATCTGCGGCTGTGGCATGGAACTTTCCTTATGGACGGGATGTTGTCATTCCCGGCTTGACCGGAAATCTCCCTTACTTAAGCGTTGAACTTTCCGAGCTTTTCCTGGGCGTTAGCCATCTGGAGACCGTTGATGATTTCATCGAGATCGCCTGTGACAACCTTGTCCAAGTTGTAAACGGTGAGACCAATGCGGTGGTCCGTCACGCGGTTCTGCGGATAGTTGTAAGTGCGGATCTTGGCAGAACGGTCACCTGTACCCACGAGGGCCTTGCGGTTTGCCGCTTCTTCCTTTTCCTTCTTGGCGATGACGGCGTCAAGAATCTTGGAACGCAACATTTCCATGGCGTGGAGTCTGTTCTGCAACTGGCTACGTTCGGTCTGGCAGCTCACCACCACACCCGTCGGGATATGCGTCAAACGCACGGCGGAGTCCGTCTTGTTGATGTACTGACCGCCAGCGCCCGAAGAACGGTAGGTGTCCATGTGAATGTCCGCTTCGCGAATTTCCACGTCCACTTCTTCAGCTTCCGGGAGAATTGCCACCGTTGCCGCAGACGTATGCACGCGGCCCTGCGTTTCCGTTTCCGGCACGCGCTGCACGCGGTGAACGCCACTTTCGAACTTGAGTGTTCCATAGACGCTGTCGCCTTCGATGAACACGCGGATTTCCTTGTAGCCACCCACCGTGCCTTCGCTCAAGTCCTGGATGGTCATCTTCCAACCCATCTTGTCACAGTAACCGCGATACATGCGGAACAGGTCGCCTGCGAAAAGTGCGGATTCGTCGCCACCCGTACCGCCGCGAATTTCAAGCGTTGCGTTACGGTAGTCCCACGGATCCTTCGGCACCATCAAAATCTGGAGTTCGTCCGTCACTTCGGGGAGCTTCTTTTCGATCTCCGAAATTTCGGCCTTGGCCATTGCGACCATTTCCGGGTCGGAATCGCCGAGAGCGGCCTTGTATTCTTCAAGATCGTCCATCATCTGCAGGTATTCCTTGGCCTTCAAAACAGCCTTTTCGATACCCTTGTACTGCTTGTGAATCTTGTTGTAACGAGCCTGGTCTCCGAGAACATCCGGGTTGCCGAGTTCCGATTCCAGTTCTTCGTACTTTTCAATGAGTTTTTTAGCTTTATCTTTCATCGTGCGCAAATTTAGTAAAAGGCGAACGCTGCGGCAAAACAACTTGTTGTTTTGACATTGCTGAGCCGAACTAAATGCGCTCCAAAGGAGCGCAAAGATAGAAAAGTGTGCAAGGCGAGTAAAGCGCGAAAATTTATTTTCGCATTTTTGAGCCGTAGCCACGGACGCCAAAGGCGTCAAAATAGGAAGTAGGAAGTAGGAAGTAGGAAGAAAAGGTTTGGTAATATTGTCGGTTTTGGAATGATGTCGCCAACTGTTTGCAAAATGAACGGGGAAAGCTCGGCCTCTTGTTTTTGAAAATTGAACATTTTATATTATAGGAACCACCTTAGTAGTGCGTTGCCGGGTTTCACCTGTCTAGTGATACTCCATAGTTATTAAATCGTTACTTATATGAAAAATAAAGGACTTTGCTATGGCTAGACCCATTCGTGAAACTCCGATTCTCTTTGGTGAAGATGCCCGCCGCTTTTTAGAGGCGATGCAGAATGTGAAACCGGAACCTCCTGAAGTTCGAGCCCGCATTTTGCGGAATTACGAGCTCATGAAAAAGGCTTATGAACGTGGTATGGCTGATCAGCGTGCCCGTGAAGAAGCCAATGGAGGCGTTGATCCGTGGTTCAAAAAGGTATAAATTTATCAAAGCTTAGTTTTATAAGAATTCGTTCGTCTTATTCTGTTAAAGATTTTACCTGTGGCGATTCTGATTTGGATGATTTCATTCGAAATCGTGCGTCAGAATTCCAAAAGCATTTACTTTCAGTAAGCTATGTCTGTGCTGATGCGGATACAGGTAAAATGCTTGCCTATTTTAGCCTTGCGAATGACAAGGTTGCTATGGGTGATTTTAAGGACAAAACGGAATTCAATCGATTCCGTAAAAAGCAGGGCTTTCCGAATGAAAAACGCTTGAAAAGTTATCCTGCGGTCAAGTTGTGCAGGCTTGGTGTTGATGTATGTGCGAAGGGACATCAAATTGGGTCAACCGTTTTGGATTGTATCAAAGCAATGTTCTTTTTCGATAATAAGACGGGATGCCGTTTTTTGACGGTCGATGCGTATTTGAAAGCGGTGCCGTTTTATGAGAAAAATGGATTCCGCTTTATGAATGCCGAGGACAATGACCCGCATACGCGACTCATGTATTACGACTCAATGAATTTGGTCGCGTAGCGAGAAAATTCTATATTTCCCTGCATGCAAATCATTCCCATCGGTACATTCTTCGGCGATGCCGTCTACAAGTACGACGCCCCCCGCCAGGGGCGCTTGTTTGCTGGGCATCCTGGCCGCATTGTGCTGAATCCGGGAATGAATTTCGAGACGGCCCTTCGCGACCTCGATGGCTTCGAACGCCTTTGGGTGATTTTCCAGTTCCACGAAAACGCAGGTTGGCGCCCGACAACGCGCCCGCCCGTTCCGCCCAAAGGTCGCGACCGCGTAGGCACTTTTGCTAGCCGCAGCCCGTACCGTCCGAATCCCATTGGCCTCAGCTGTGTTCGCCTCCTGAAAATCGAAGGACTTACGTTGTATGTGGACGAAGCGGACTTGCTCAACGAAACTCCAGTTCTCGATATCAAGCCATACATCCCGATGGCGGATGCTTTCCCCGATGCAAGGGCTGGCTGGGTCGAAGACCAGGAACGCGACTTGTGGACCATCGAGACGACTTCCGCCTTTGACGAACGCATCCAATGGCTTCGCGAAAATTCCCCGTTCGACATCTTGAGTTTTGTCGAAATCCAGCTCACGCGCGGTCCGTTTGACGATACCCGCCGCCGTCTCGAAATTGACGAAATCGCCAAGACTGGCATACTTGCCTACCGCACGTTCCGCGTCGATTTTCGCTATGATGAACCGTCACGAAAAATCGTCCTGACGGGTCTCCGTAGCGGTTATACTCCCGAAGAACTCCACTTGCCCGAAGACAAGTACGGCGACAAGAAAATCCATAACGAATTCGTTGAAAAATTTCGTTAAAACGGCAGTTTTAATCGAAAAACACCGTTTTTAGGGCTTGAAAACGCCCATTTTGTTCGATTTCTTTTTCACATACGGATAAAAAAGATTATTTTCAAAAAGAGTTTCAGAAAATAATCGGACGGGGAGAATATGGATAGAAGTACTGTTGCCTTTATAATTATATCCCTTGTGTTTATTGTTGCGGCTTTGTATCAGGCCGTGGTTTCGTTTCGGTCAAAGCGTGAGGAACTGAATCGCCTTGCCGCCGGGACCGTTTTTGGCGTATTCGCTGTCGTTTTTTACATCGGGCGCCTTTATGGTGTGGACTAGCCTTTGCCTTGTGAGCGTTGCTGCGGCGATGTTCAGTTTTGTTCAGTTCTCGGTACATTTTACCTGTTTGTCCGAGAATAAGTGGGCTCGCTTGTTGTTGCGCTGTTTCTTGCTGGGTTTTGTCCTCGATGCCGTCATCTGGATTGTCAATCCGTTTTACCCGTGGGCCATTGGGCTTGAATCGGTTTCAGAACGGATGCTTTTATCCGTTTCAGAAAAAAGCTCTTTTTATGTTTTCCATCTTGCGCTTGTGTTTACGATGTTTGCCGCATCCATTGGGCTCATGCTCTACCGTTATGTCCGTGAGCCGAGGGTCTACAGAAGGCGTTACATCGGGCCGAGCGTCATTGTGGCCGTCCTGCTTTTGATCAATGCCTTGCTGGATAAGTTTACGAATCTTGAGCTGGATTATTCCATTGAGTTTTATTGCCTGCTCCCGGTTTGCGTGTACTGGTATTCATGCCGGTTTGCGGTGATTGACCTGATCAACTACTTTAACGACAACATTTTCAAGAATATCGATCGTGGGGTGGTTCTTTTTGATTATAAGGGCGTGTTGATAGTTCACAATAAAATGGCCGAACAGCTTTTGGCTGGGATTGATCTTAATGTCTCGTTGACGCAAAAAGAATTCATGAAGCTATGCAACATCTCTGATTTCTATTCCGAGACGGCCGAGGTCTATTCTACTCAGGGCTTTGTGAACCGAGACGATAAGATTCAGCCGATACGTTGCGATTTCCGTAAAATCAAGGGAGAGGGCGACTGTCCGGTAGGAAATTTGTTTGTGGTTTCTGATACGGTGGTGCGCACGGATTTGCTGACGGGGTTCCATAGCTGGGAACACTTCAAGAATTTTGTGTCCAAGGACACCACGCAGTTCACTTATCCGTTGACGGTTGTTGTCTGTGACCTGAATAACTTGTCCCGTATAAATAATATGAAGGGCCATAATGCTGGTGACCGCTTGGTGATCGCTATGGCCGATGCCTTGCGCGAGGCCTTCCCGCAGGGCTCCTGCTTTGTGCGTGGCGAAGATGCAAAGCTTGTCGTCGTTTGCGACTATATGGAACTTGCCGAAGTCAACGAACGGATGGAAATCGTAAAGAAAAAGGTTCAGTCGAGCTTCCAGTATGCCGTCGATGGCGCCACGACGTGGAACACGAATATTGTTGATGCGATTGATTCGGCGACGCACACGTTGCTGCAAAAGAAACTGCTCGACAGGAGTTCCGCGCATTCGGAACTTTTGACTTCGCTTGTGCGAGCCTTGCAGGAATGCGATAGCGATACTGAGGCCCACGTTAGACGCACGCAGCGTATGGGTGCCGCGCTTGGCCGTCAAATTGGCCTGTCCGATAAGCAGCAGAGTAATCTTTCGCTCTTGTGCCTTTTGCACGATATCGGTAAAATCGGCATTCCGCTAGATATCCTCAATAAGCCGGGCAAGCTTTCGAGCGAAGAATGGAATACCATCAAGACCCATGCGAAAAAGGGCTACGAGATTGCCAAGAGTTCCAAGGGCCTGGTCGAAATTGCAGATATGATTTTGCACCATCACGAACGCTGGGATGGTCTCGGTTATCCCGATGGACTCAAGGGCGAGCAGATTCCGCTTTTGTCCAGAATCATTGCCGTTGTCGATTCGTTCGATGCCATGGTCAGCAACCGTTCTTACAGGGCGGCACGCCCCATCGGAGAAGCGATTGCCGAACTTGAACGTTGTGCCGGTACGCAGTTCGACCCGTACCTTGTTTCCGAGTTTGTTACCATCTGTCGTGACGTTGCAAAGGATGTAAAACCTGACGAAGACAGGTTCGATCCCATATTTGATGAAGTTATCAATCGCTCGAAAAAGAAGGGTGACGAAAATAACAGGTCGTTGCATCACGTCCACAATGTGATGTTTACCCGATACATTCTCGATATCCATAATGCCATTATCGAAGTGGACGAGAACTTCGAAAAAATGACGGGATTTACGATGGATGATGTCCGGGCAAAATCGTTGCGTCAAATGGACTTGATTCCGGAAGAAGACCTGACGGAATACCTCTGCCTGGTTTCTGAAGTCCTTGCCAAGAATCCGATGCTGTATTGCGAACACCGCCTCAAACGCAAGGACGGAACCGTTATTTACGTGTTCTGTATTGGAAAGGTGTTCTATGATTCTGTCAGCCGTGAAACGCGTTCTGAAATTATCGTCACGAACAGCTCTAACACTTATGCCATGATGATGATGAAGGGCGAAGCGAAGGAAGCGGCTGCCGCCCGTATGAGGCTTCTGGAAAATCCCTCCATCAAGGATGCGCTTACGGGTCTCCTGAATTCCGAAACGTTCCGGAGAGATGCCGAAGAAAAGATAACGTATGGCAAGTACAGGGTGATGGCGCTGGCTGTCGACGTGGACGGCTATGAAAAGTTCTGCGAAAGCAGGGGCCGCGAAGCGGGTGAGGGCTTTTTGCTGCTTATTTCCGAAGCGTTGAACGATTCCTTGCGCGATCACGATATGGCGTGCCGTCTGGGCAAGGACCGTTTTGTAGCGATGCTCTTCTTTGAAAAGGATACTCCGCCGGGCTATATGTATGACCGTGCGCAGCAGATTTACGATAAGGTATCTGTGACGGTGTCGTCGGAGGCGGGAGCCCCGACGCTATCGATGGGTGCCGTTGTGGATTGTGACCAGGCGAAGAACTATGATGAACTCATCGCAACCGCCGAGAAGCTTATGAAAACCTCGAAAAAGCGGGGTGGTGGCCGTCTGACCGTGTCGGAATAATTTTCCGTACGTTGTTGAATAGGTCGTTACTGGGCTTCGATCCCGTTGACGAGTAGGTGGGTGATTGCTTCGTCGCTACCCATCCTGCTTTTGTCCGTGATGTCTCGGCCGAAAGTCTTGTGCCAATCGAAACTGTCGGGGACAAGCCAGTCGAAGGCAGGCCACGGCTTGATAAATCCCGGTGGCAGCAGTCGGTAAAGCTTTTCGGAATTGATGCTGATGTCGCCCACGCGCGGAGGCATCGGGCCTCCTTCGATGCGCGGCACGCCGTGGAGGAGGTCGGCAGGGTAGCCGCCCACGGCATTCACGATTTGTCCTACGTTGTAAAGGGATACTCGCCGCGGACCGCCGCAGTTGTAGATGCCTGCGGGGAATTCGTGTTCCAGGATGTACTGCACGGTGCGGCAAAGGTCCGGACCCGAAAGCGGGTTGCGGTATTCGTCCGTGAAAAGCGTTGCTGGGCGACCGGGGCGGAACCGGTACGTGATCCAGTCGATGGCTCCGGCACAACCGCCTGGCGCGTAGTCCATCGGAAGTGGCACGCGGAGAATCACGACGTCCGGCTTGATGGCTGTTATGGCGTCTTCGGCTTCTGCCTGGTGCTTGCCGTAATTGTGGATGGGATCCTTGGGGTCGGTCTCGACGTAAGGACGGTTCGGCTTTGTCTTCTCATCGCCGCTAAAGACCATATCCGCCGAAATGCGGATGAGTGTCGCATTGTAGCGGGCAGCGAACGTGGCAGCGTCGACTCCTTGGCTGTAGTTCAAAAGCCTGCTCCGCGCAGGGTCGCACTCGCAAGCCTTCAGGGCGCAGTTTCCGCTCGCGTCAATGACGGTCCCAAAACGGTATTGCTCGAAAAGTTCGCCCAGGTGTTCCGTTTCCTCGGCGTCTACCGCAAAGACGTTGTCCCCAAAAACGCATGGATGCTTGACGGGGCGGATTCCGATGACGCCGGGCATATTTTCGTGTGCGTTTGGCGCAGTTATGGCGGCTCCGTATAGTTTGTTGAAATGCCTGAAAAGCGCATAGCCCGGAACGCCGTTCAGCCCGAGAATCAGAATCGGGAGGCGGATGGAGCGCATCTTTAGCGGGTATTTTACTTCTGAGTCAGTTTCCACTTGAAGTAGCCTGCAATTTGAAGCGGGTGGTTGAATGTCCCGTCTGCGACTTTTGCCTGGAATTCCTCGTCCGAAAATAGGAATGTCTCGATGTCCTCGGTGTCGTCAAAGCTCGTTTTGCCAAGGCGTTCTACGCCGTCGATGAACACAACATGGAATTTCCCGCGATGCCTATCCGGATTCACTGAGAACGACCCAAGATAAGTTATGCTGTCACCCCGGACATGTTCCGGGGTCGCCTTACTCGGATCCTGTTGCTTTACCACCCCGTCATTTGTCACCCCGGCCTTTGTTCCGGGGTCACCTTTCAAGCAGTACCCACATTCTTCTTGCAATTCGCGGATCGCCGCCTCTTCAGGCGTTTCGCCTTTGTCGATGATTCCTGCCGGAAATTCGAGCGCAATCTTTCCTGTTCCGTGGCGGTACTGTTCCGTCATCACCCACTTGCCTTCCTTAGTGCGGGCGAGAATTAGCACCCAATCCGGTTGCCATAACGTATAAAAGTCGTCGATGACTTTCCCGTTCGGCAGTTCGCATGTTTCCTTTGCGACCTTCAACCACGGCGCATCTACCAAAAATTCTGAACTCAACAGTTTCCACGGTTTCATACCTCAAATTTAGAAAAACGCATTGTCATCCCGCATTTGTCATCCCGGACTTGTTCCGGGATCGCCTTACACAGTCCTTTCTGCATTGTCATCCCGGCCCTTGTGCCGGGATCGCCTTACACAGTCCTTTCTGCTTTGTCATCCCGGACTTGTTCCGGGATCGCCTTACACAGTCCTTTCTGCAGTGTCATCCCGGCCTTTGTGCCGGGATCACCTTACACAATTCTTTCAGTGTTGTCATTCCCGCCTCTGAGCGGGAATCTCCTTCTTGTCTTTCTGATTCATCTGTATCCACTACTGATTCATTAAAATTTTAAAATTTTCGAAATTTTTGAAATTTGCGTATTTCTGCTAAAAATCAAAAATTTTGTATCATTTTATCTATTGTGAAGTTGTCCTGAACGAGGTATATTTGACCTTGAAAGGAGGATAAACATGAAACCGATAACCGAATATCAAGATTACCGAAAGTACATGCTTGATTATTTTGATTGGCGTAAAAGAACATCCGTGTTCTCGTGGCGCGTGTTTTCCAAGCTCGCCGGATTCTCGTCGCCATCGTACTTGAAACTTGTATGCGATGGCAAAAGTTCGCTGAGCCGTGTGGGAGTCCCGCTTGTGGCGGCTGCGATGAACCTGAACAAATTTGAACAGGAGTATTTCAGGCTCATGGTCGAATTCACGAATGCAAAGGGCGACGACAAGAAAAAAGCAATGTTCCTCAAAATGAAGGGCTTTGCAAACGAACAGCGTGCCCGGGTGTTGGATGCAGATGCGTTTGACTATTACGAATCGGCAGTAAATTCTGTTGTTCGAGAACTTGCTCCGTTGATGCCTGGCGCACTTCCGGGTGAAATTGCCAAGAAAATCAAGCATACGTTCGCGGCGCAGCAAGTCCGTGATTCGTTAAAGCTCTTGGTGAAACTCGATTTGCTCAAGGCGCTTGGCGAAAATGTTTACGAACAGACAGATAAAGTTATCACGGGATCGGGCGAAGCGCTTAAGCTTGCGCTCCGCTCCATGAACAGTCAGATGATTGACCTTGCCCGCGAAGCCATCGAAAAAATCGCACCGGGTGAACGCAACATTTCGGGCGTGACGATTGGCGTCGACGAATCTACCGTGAAACGCATCTCCGAGGAGGTGGACCGCTTCCGCAAAAAAGTTATCGCCATCGCCGGCGAATCTAAGAAAATCAACCAAGTTTATCGTTTAAATCTACAGCTTTTCCCGCTGTCGGAAAAAGTATAAGGAGGAAACCATGAATATCAAAAAAATCATTCCGTTTTCGCTCGCTGCCATGAGCGTGATGGGCGCCTTTACCGCTTGTTCCGATAATAAGGTGGTTGGGGCTGATGAACAGCCTAGTACAGTGGCTGATACAACAACTGTGACTGGATTTGTATTAAGTAGCGATGTACAACGCGTAATGCTGGCTAGGTTGAAAGAAGTGGCTAAGCCCAATGCTCCAACTTCAGCTCTTTTGGCTCATGATAGTACTTTGCAGCTAACAGTTGTAGAAACGTTCGATGGTGATTCGATTTATAATAATGAAAAAAATCGAATGGTTAATATGAACTACCTTGATACAACGATTACAGAAGCTAAGGGGTGGAGGTATTATTCTATGCAGGATGAAAATGGTGTTCTGCATGGACCGATTGCAATGAATCAGGCTGCTATGAAAGCTATGACGGGTATTGTACACTATGTAAATAACATTGCTTGCGTGAATGAAAATAAATCGCTTAGAGTTGGTGATGTAGTGCATATAACTAGTGACTCTTATGAATTTAGCCACTTATTTTCTGTGGAAAAGTCGTATAGCGATCCATCCCAATTCCAAGAAAAAATATCTCAAATAAGAAGACTTCAAACAAGAGATTCTCTTATGTTGGTCCAATTTATAGAGGATTGTGATGCTTTAGATGGAAAATTGGGAAAAGAAGACGCAACGTTTCTTTGGGGTGGGGTCGAAGCCGGGGTTAATCCAAAGCTGACTTGTGTTTTGGAAAAAGATGATTACTATGATCCCTATTGGGAAAAGTACGCATCGTTTATTGTCAATAATTGTAGGTCTGATATTGAATCCATCGATCACATTCCCGTTGTGCAGTGGTCAGAAAACATCCCATAACTCCTTAAATTGAAAAGTGCTCCCGCTCAGTTCAACACCGAGTGGGAGTTTTTTTATGCCAACCCTACAAACAAGAAGCCCGCTCCAATCGGAGCGGGCTATCCCTAAACCACAAACTTTTTTGAACTACTTGATATTCAAAGACCAAGCCTTGTTGCCGATTTTCACGACGTACATACCCTTGGCGCCAGAGAATACCTTCTGTTCGCAACCGATGCCCTTGGTGGTGCGGACAACGTTACCGAGGCTGTTGAACACCGTGATGTTCAAGCCCTGTGCGTTCTGGACGGTGATGTAACCGCTTGCGTCCACGTAAGCGGCGATGTGGCGACCGTCAAATGCCGGCTGGTGGAGTGCGATGGGGCCTTCGGAGCTAGAAGATTCGGCAATTTCGCTGGAGCTGGAACTTGCCGGCGGTTCTGCACTGCTAGAAGATTCCGGAGCTGCGGCGTCGGCGTTCTTCACGACAATCTTGCCTGCGTTCGGAACGGCGTCAAAGTAAACATAACCGCCATCGACTTTGGATTCGAGCTTGGCATCGCCCTGCGTGACTTCAACCTTGCTCCAGTCGGTCTTCACCTTGATGGAAAGCGGATAGTCGTACTTGGAAATGTTGTCTGCGATGCTGTGCTTGAGTTCGAACGTCATGGTGTTTGCTGCACCGCCGTCCTGCGGTTCAATCTTAGAAGCCTTGCGTTCCTTGATGTACATGGCGACAGAGCCCATCGGGGCAACCCAAATGTCCTTGTCGTTCTGCTGTGCCCACTTGAGGGCTCCATCGATAGCGTTGAGGTCGGTCGGGGAGTAGTTGGCGTTGCCGTTGGTCTTGCCCTGGAATCCGTGCGTGAGGAATGCGACCCAGCCGTTGCTCTTCACGACGTTCTGCATTTGACCGGTAAAGTCGTTTGTGCTCTTGAGCTGGCCTTCGGAGCCTGTCATGATTGCCGGGGTCTTTGCCCAGTTGGAAGGACCGTCCTTGCCCATGGCATCGGACATGCCTTGCCAGCTACCGTTGCAGATACGGCCCACGATGTAGTTCTGGAGAACAGCGCTTTCGTTGGGTACGTTGCAGTTCGGGTAGGCGACAGTGACGATGCCGTATTTCTGCTTGATATGGTTTTCGATGCTCTTTTTCGAAGAAGCTTCTTCGCCACTCATGTTATTGCCGTGGCTATTGCTGTGGCTTGCGATTTCGTGACCTTCGTCGGCCAAACCCTGGAATCCGCTCCAGTTGGGGTTCCAGTTTACAACGAGGTTGAAGGTGGCCTTGTAGCCATATTTTTTGAATGTCGGACCTGCATCGGTCACGTGGCTCGGTGCGCCATCGTCAAACGTAAAGGAGGCTGCACCCTTGCGGAAACCCGACCAGGTTGCAATTTCTGCATTTTGGGCGAATGAGTAACCTGTCGCAAACAAACCTGCAGCGATGGCTACAGTTGAAATTTTTTTGTAGTTCATTATCCACACCTTGTTAATATGTATTATGCGAAAATAATTTACCCCCATATATAAAGAACCGTCCCATGTTAAATTTCTTTTTGTTGTATAGTAATGCAACAGGGAAAAATGTCATTCCCGGTCACAGACACTGTCATTCCCCACTTGATGGGGAATCTCCTCTTGTAACATTTATTTATCAAAAAGTCTTAGTCATTATCTCTGAAAAAAGCGTGTTAAATAAGCAGACGCGCATTGTTATTTCCGGTATGCATTGTCATTCCCGCCTTTGAGCGGGAATCTCCTTATAAAACCAAATGGAGAAGCCCTATCAAGTAGGGCTTGACAAAAGTACAACTGTGAGAATTGTGCAGGAAGCCCCTTCTAGGAGTATCAATGAATAATAACTACTACGTTTACATATTGACGAACAAATACAAGACTGTCTTTTATACTGGTGTAAGCAATGATTTGTATAGAAGAACTTTTGAACATAAAATGAAGGTGAAAGATGGTTTTTCTGAAAGGTATAATGCAGATCGCCTCGTTTACTATGAACATTTCTTCAACATTATGGATGCGATAAGGCGAGAGGAGAGGCTAAAGCGTTGGAAACGTAAGTGGAAAATGGGTTTGGTTGAAAAGTTTAATCCGCAATGGAAAGACTTGTTTGTAGAAATAAGAAGTGCCTGCGGAATAGGAGATGTCTGCTCGGAGGCAGGCTTGACAGTTTAAAGAGATGTTCTAATATCCTATATTTTCACATATGAATTTACAGTCGATTCTCTCCTCTGTTCTAGATGACGTCTATTTAAAGAATGAATACCCCGCACTTGCGGCACTCGAAGCCGAATGGACGCACACGCGCCCGTTCGATGGCCTCCGCGTGCTGGTGGCGACCCCGATTTACCGCAACACTATGACCGAATACCGCGCTCTGGTGGCGGGTGGTGCCAACCTTCTCGTGGGCTATTCGGAATTTAATGATCCAGATGTTGTGGACTTTATGAGAGAATGGGGCGTTTCTGTTGTGACTCCGGCCGAAATGCTCGAAGCGGAATCCCACGGCGTGTTTATGGACCTGATTTTGGACTGTGCGGGGACTTTTGCTTCCCTCCACCCCAAAATTGGCTTTGTGGAACTCACCCGTTCGGGGGTTCAGTATTATAAAAACGCCCAAAAGCCGGTCTATGTGGCCGATAGCGGTATTGTTAAGCGCATCGAAACGTCGTTGGGGACGGGTGATGGCTATTTCAGGGCTCTGGAACAGCTCGGATTCGGGCGTGCTTCCGAAAATGATTTTGAAGGCAAACGACTCCTCGTGTTTGGTAGTGGCAAGGTCGGTTCCGGCATAGCGCTCCAGGGCGTTCGTCGTGGTTGCTGTGTGACCGTCGTGACGGACTTGAATCGATTGCAGTCGTCGGTGCAGACGCAAAATTCGGAGAATTCCATGCCGGCGGGCGATTTTTCGACGATGCTGTTGCAGAATGACGTGAACGTGGTCGATTGTCATGAATGTGCGGAGGTGGCGTCGCTCATTGCATCGTCCGACTTTGTGGTGACGGCGACGGGGATTGCTGGTGCTTTGGCGGTGCCCGTTATCCAGCAGGCGCTCCTTTCGACGTCGGCAGTGCTTGCGAATATGGGCGTCGAAGACGAATATGGCGCCGAAATTCCTGCCGAAAAGGTTCTCAACGCCAAGGGGCCTTTGAATTTTATCCTCGAAGAACCGACGCATCTCAAGTACATCGATACGTCGCTCGCGCTCCATGCAGCCCTTGCCGAACGCTTGGTCCAAGAAGCGACGACTCTTGGAGATGGTCTCCATTTCCCGCCGCAAGAAATTGAACAGCGCTTGCTCACCATCGCCATTCAGGATGGCGTCATTGGCCCGGAAATTTGCGGAATGCTCGGTGGCATCCCCGCTGAAATAGATTAATTCTGTCACCCCGGCCTCAGTGCCGGGGGCGCCTTACACAGTACATTTGAAGGAATCTCGATGACCCCCGAGAATATGAAAAAGGTCGTGGACCTCTGCAATCAAGTTTCGAACATCACCTACGAAAACTTGACGAAAATCATCCGTCTGGAACAGACGGGTAGTGCGACTGGCGCCCGCAAGCTTGACGATAGCGACCAGAATGATATTGATTCCTGGATGGGTGGGGGCACCTGCTTCAGTATGACGTGGCACATGTACCAGGCGCTCACGGATATGGGTTTCAAGCCGCGTCTTGTGATGGGTCACAAGCGCAAGGAACGCAACATCCACTGCGCCCTCATCTTGCCCGATCCCGACGATAGCGTTGCCACCCCGGGGCAGCTCTTTTCTACGAATGTCACCCCGGCCTCTATGTCATCCCGGCCTTGTGCCGGGACGGGGTCACCTCTTTTGTCTAACTCATACCTTCTCGATCCCGGCTACTTAATTTTCGACCCGCTCCAGATGCCGCTCCCGCAGCCGTTTGGCGCCGGCGAAGCGTTTTTCCCGCTTTCCCCGAACTGCGTGCGTCTCGTTCGCCCGACGCTCGAATCGATGGAACTCTGGACAGGTGGCGCAGGCGCGCCGATGAAGCTTCGCTTCGAGTACCCCGTCGAAGGCGTCTCCGTCGAAGAATTCAAGCACCATTGGAACGAGAGCTTTTACCGCGAAATGATGACCTACCCGGTCTTGAACCGTCTTGACCGCGAAAAGGGCATCCAGTATTACTACCAAAAGGGGAACCTCGTCGTCCGCAATGCAACAGGCTCCAAGATGACGAAAATCGAGCCTGCCGACCGCGTGCAGACCCTCAGCGATATCTTCAAGCTTTCGCCTTCCATCATCGAGCAGGCGCTCCAGATTCTTGAGAAAAAGCACTAGAAGGCGTTTTTTCATATCTAAATTAAAAGCTTGGCAATCGCCCCTAAATTTTCTATCTTTGCGCGCGAAAAACGAGGTTTTTGCGACGTTTTCCGCATTTTGCGGTTATCTTGAGCGGCTCCGCGCATCTAGTCCAACCATTTGCGTCTTGCGGGCCTCACGGGTGTGTTTATGGAAGATGTAATAAACAATAAAAAACTTAACGCGATGGGGACGGCGAGTATCCCGAAGATTGTCATGCAGTTTTCGGTTCCGGCCATCATCAGCATGCTCGTCGAAGCGCTCTACAACATTGTGGACCGCTATTTCGTGGGTCAGGGCGTCGGTAGCCTTGGCATCGGTGGTATTACCATCTGTTTCCCGATAGCCCTTTTCATTATGGCCATGTCCATGATGATTGGCGTGGGCGGCAACACGCTTTTTGCCATCCGTCTCGGCGAACGCAAGTACCAGCAGGCGGCCATCATCCTCAACAACTCCTTTGTGTTGCTCATCATGATGGCGGTGAGTTCCTTTACGCTTGGCCAGATTTTCATGGTGCCGCTCCTCAAGCTCTTTGGCGCAAGTGACCAGCTTTTGCCAGTGGCTTCGAGCTACATGCGCATCATCTTGTGCGGTGCGATTTTCCAGACGATTGTCCCTGGCATGAACCACTTTATCCGCAGTATGGGTCACCCGAAAACGGCCATGACCCGCGTGATGATTGGCGCTGGCAGTAACGTGATTCTCGACTGGCTTTTCATCATGAAGTTCAACTGGGGCATCGAGGGCGCTGCCTGGGCGACTGTCTTGAGCCAGCTCATCGGCGGCCTTGCCGTGATGCAGTTCTTCGTGAAAAAGACGACGCCGATCAAGGTCAACCGCCGTTACATGAAGCTCCGATTCCCGTATGTGCGTAAAATCTTCATTCTCGGCCTTCCGCCGAGCATTATGCAGATTAGCAACAGCCTTTTGAATGCCATCTTGGCCCGCAGCCTTACATCGTATGGCACACGCGACTTGCCGATCGTGAACGGTATGACGGGTGGCGACCAGGCGATTGCCGCATTCGGAATCCTGATGAGCATCGTCTCTATGATTGTTTTGCCACTTATGGGCTTTGTGACGGGTT
Source organism: Fibrobacter succinogenes (assembly GCA_902779055.1). GTDB lineage: Bacteria > Fibrobacterota > Fibrobacteria > Fibrobacterales > Fibrobacteraceae > Fibrobacter > Fibrobacter succinogenes_K. The sequence goes on from CACZAD010000019.1 coordinate 43,075, forward strand.
CGCAACCGATTATCGGGTATAATTACGGCGCGAAGTACAACAACCGTGTCCGCGACGCGCTCAAGTTCACCATGCTCTATGCTACGGCGTTCATCGTGATTGCGTGGATCCTTGTGATGACGAATACGCTTGCGTTTGTGGCGCCTTTTGTGCCGAACGACGAGAACATGCAGCAGCTCACGTGCAAGGCTCTCCGCACGTTCATTTGCATGATGCCGTTTGTACCGCTAGGTATGGTGTCGGGTAACTTTTTCCAGGGAACGGGCAAGGCTTGGCGTTCGATGTTCCTGAACGCTTGCCGTCAGCTCATTTTGCTCATTCCGTTCTTGTTGATTATGCCGCGTTTCTTTGGGCTTCGTGGTGTGTTTATGGCACAGCCTATCGCAGACTTTGTGACGGCCTTCATCGCCATCATCATGCTCCGCGCCGAACTCAAGAACATCCCGCGCATCTAACCGTTGCTTTGTCATCCCGGACGGTCTTTTTAGTTGTCATCCCGGATTTATTCCGGGATCACCTTTTTCGCGGATTCCCTTACACGGTCCCTTACGCCGTTATGACCTGGTTCTTCCCGCAGTCCTTGGCGACGTATAGCAGCTTGTCGCTTTCGGCAATCAAATCGTTGATATTCTCGATGGCGAACCCCTGGCGGGACGAAATCCCAATGGAAATCGTCACTGGAATGATCGTGTCTTCCCATGAGAAAATGTGCTGCTCGATGGTCGTGCGCAGCTTGTCGGCGCGTTTTTTTGCGTCGTCCGGCGAAATCCCGTTCATCAAAAGCAAAAATTCTTCACCGCCATAGCGCGAAAACAGGTCGGAATCGCGTTTTTCGTCACTCAGGAGGCGTGCCACTTCCTTCAAGATCAGGTCTCCGCACAGGTGTCCCCAAGTGTCGTTCACGTGCTTGAAGTTGTCGATGTCGATCATCATCACGTGAATAAACGTGTTGTTCCGGCGGGCGTATACGAGTTCACCTGCAGAACGGTCCATAAATGCCTGGCGGTTCAAAAGTCCTGTGAGCGAGTCCGTCGTGGCTGCTTCGTAAATTTCACGGCTAAAGGCTTCTTCACTCGGGTCCTTGTAGGCGACCTTCAGCACCATCTTGCCAATCTGGAGCCTGTTGTCGGAGTCGAGAATCTGCTTGTGGACGAAATTACCGTCCACGAACGTGCCGTTGGTGCTGCCGAGGTCTTCGACCGTGACGCTGCTCCCGTCAAAAGAAAGGGCACAGTGCCTGCGGCTCACGAGTTCATCTTCGAATCGGATATCGGCGTCCTGGCCGCGACCGAGAACCACGGTCCCGCGTTCGAGCGGAATCTGGGTAAAATCGTTCTGTGGGTAAAGGACAATCAAATGTGGATGGGTGACCATCTGTTCAAATCGGATGGTGTTGTCGGTGTTCATAATGGTCTCGTCTTCCATACTTGTGCCTTTCCTTTTTTGTTGTCCTCGTCTTGTTCTGAGGACTTCGTAAATTTAAATATATGCATAGAAATTTGATTTAAATCACGAATTTTTTTATCAAGAAGTTTTCTTTGTAATTTTACTTTAACATAGATGTTGAAAGATTGTGACTAAAGTTGTGAATAAATAAACCTAAATTTTTTTTCACATATCTTTGAAAGAAAAAATTCCTTTTTTCTAGATAAAAAAGTAGATTTCGTGACGGTGTGGCTTTCAAGAAGGCCGGTCTTTTTGTTTGCCTCAGTGGCTTAAGAACACAAATGGAAAAAAAACAATGAAGAACAGAATCAAATCCTTAAGATTATGGGTATTGAGTTGTGTTATGCTCATTGCTGGTGCGCAAAATGCATTGGCTGCTCTTTCTGGGTGTGAGGGTACAGTTTATCTCAAACTTCCTGATGGATGGACTACCGCTTATACCGTTGCTGGTGGTCAATTTATTGCTTTTAAAAAGAGCACGACGTACTCTAGCTGGTACGAAATTTCTACTTCTGCAATCGGTGGTACCAATTCCGCTGCCGAATTTTTCATTTCCAGCAAACTGAACGACTACGGTCAGGCTCCTGCGATTACCCCGACGGTGATCGATAAGGGCGTTCAGTTCGAAACTGGAAAGGGTTTTTCCTGTGCAGATTTCGGAAAAACGACAAATGAACTTTGGATCCAGCCTTATCCGGGTAACGAAACCAAGACTTACCTCAGAGGCGAACCGCCTGACGTCAAGTATTTCTACATCTTCCTCCCGCAGAACGAAGCTTGGAAGAGCGCCACTCCGGTGATTGTCGAAGATGGCAATTCTCGCGCAATGGATATCGATGCCGAACATTGCGGTTGGTATTTCAGACGCTATGTTGACGAAGAACTCCCGGCCAGTGTTCTTATCAAGAGAGATGATGACGAAGATGGTACTGAAGCTATCGGTGTGAACGGTGCTTGGGAAACCAACCCGGCTTCTCCGGAAGCCATTCCGATGGACGCTATGTTCAACAACCTGTTCGAAGGCCAGGAAGCCCTCTACTTTGTTGCTGACGAAGAAAAGGCTTTGGATCTTGCCAATAATACTGCAAAGGGTTGGGATATCACCCGTCCGGATATTACGGGTAAGTGCGGTTACGATCTCGCTGCTTTGATTTACGATACGGATGCTTCTTTGCACGGTGCATTTACTTGCAACCCGGACTGGTCTCCTGGACAGACTCCGGCTCAGGCTCACGCTAACGCTTGCTACTCTGCTTCTGCTAAGTTCCAGGTGGCATCTGCTGGTGGTGAAGTTCCGTGTATCGGTGTGACCAAGGGCATGGTGGAAGAAACCCTTACCAAGAATGCCAAGGGGCAGAAGCGCATGAAGCTCACGGCCAAGGGCCAGACATGCTTCGGTTCTACTCCTGATGCTGCATTTGCTGCAATGTTCGATTATACTGAAGGCATCAACGAAGAATACTGCTTCAACATGACCTTTACTCAGGCTGCTGATGGCAAGTATGAATTCGAATCTGATACGTACCTCAGCCCGGGTGCTACTGTTCCGGGTGGCTTCTATCCTGCAGAACAGGAACCGGAAGCTACTATGAGACTTTCTCCGGCTCTTCCGGCTGCCGAAAACAAGCGTAAGGCCGAAGGTCCGACCTTCTTCTGCGCAGATTACAATAACCAGACTTCTTCTTCTCCTGAAGGTCTCCGTACTGTTCACCCGACGCACGGCGTTCCGATGAGTGACTTGATCTGTAACGGTGGCGGCTGGGATGGCGGCATCGATTGCGAAGGCTACTTCCAGGGTGGTGAAGAATTCAAGATTGAACCGGGTTCTATCGGTCAGACGCTCTCCAAGAAGCTTGGCGTGACCTGGGAAGGTGACGGCTGGGGCTGGGCTTGCGAACAGATGGCTCCGGTTGGTTGGAAGTTCTATGAAACGGGTTCCGAAGACTCGACTGCTTCTTTGAAAGAAAAGAATATGAAACCGGATGGATCCTCTCGTTGGACCTCTGGTAAGAGCGATGCCACTGTGTTGACGGGTGCAGGCCGTAACCAGCACTTCTGCTTCGAATCTCACGCTTCCTTCCGCTTCAAGAAGGGCCTGAAGTTCAGCTTCCGTGGTGACGATGACATTTGGGTGTTCATCAATGACAGGCTGGCTGTGGACCTTGGTGGTACTCACCTTGCTGCTCCGGGCTTTGTTGACTTGGATAAGTTCATGCCGGAAGGTGAAGTTGGCTTTTCCTATCCGATCGATATCTTCTTCTGCGACCGTCGTACGACGATGAGTAACGTCCACATCAAGACGAACATGTTCATCGAACAGACCACTGGTATTAGCTACACCGGTAAGCAGGACAAGGAAGCTTACAAGAATCACGACAACGTGTTCAAGATCTGCTATAAGGAATCCGGTGGTGGATCCTGCGCTGCTGCTATGGGCGGTAGCAATGGTGAAAAGGAATACTGCGGTGATGAAATTACTGCTGCAGGCTTGAATGTTGCTTATGAACTTACCACAGATCCGACTGCAAGCGATCCGAACGCCATTGTGATCAAGCAGTCCGACTTTGCCGCAAATCCGATCCAGGCTAATGGTGGTATTAACGTTACTGATCTGGTCCGTCCGATCATCAACGAAGATAAGTTGAAGGACGCTCTTCCGGGTGGTACGTACTACCTCGTGATCAGAATCGGTTCTGACTTCAAGGCTATCAAGATCCAGGTCAAGGGTAACGTTGGTGTTGCTAACCGTGATGCTGTTACTGTTGACGATGCTGGTAACTACAGCCTCCCGTACACCTTCAAGTCTCAGGCCATGGCCTCGACGGCTAAGGACGACGGTTCTGTGGATCCGAGCCAGTTGGTTCCGCTCTACATCGCTGCCATTTCCGATCCTTGCACGACTCCGTCTTGCACCGATCCGCTCGTGATGCAGTCTGCTGAAAATACGACTTATACATTGGAAGCAAGCAAGAAGGCCGCTTTCTTCACGGTGAAGGACGGTGTGGCTACTCCGATTTCTGCAACCGATCAGCGTACGATTGGCGAAGGCGGTATCGACACGATTTACGTGACGGTTCCGATGAACGAATTGGATGCAACCGAAGAACTTGTGACTGTCAAGGTCAAGGGTAGCACTCGCGTGGCTGAAATCCTCTTCTTCGCACCGAAGCTTGTGTTCGTGAAGTCTGAAACTTCTACCGAAACGGTTACGGGTGACCCGGATACCGAAATCAAGTTGAAGGGTTCTTCTTACCCGCTGTACGTCCTCGCTCTCAATGGCGACAACACGCCGTGCTTGGACTGCAACTTCAGCTTGTCCAAGAGCAGCACCCTTTCTTCTACAGGTTTGAACCACCTCTCTGGCTTTGAACTCGTGAATGGCCGTGCTACAATCTTGATTTCTTCTTCCTTGGTTTACCTCAAGAGCGAAGGCGGTACCGCAGCAACGTTCGTGATCGTTGGTCCAAGCTCTTCTCTCACGAAGGCCTCTTATGGCAACATGCAGTTCCAGGAACCGCCGGTTCCGACTCCGCAGTTTGCTGATATCTATGACGTTCACGGTAAGAAGCCGGCAAGCCAAATGAATGTTCCGACTCCGTATTTCAGTGTCGAACAGGAATACCTCGACGGTATTGGCGACTCCCTCGTGATCTACTACCATCGTGAATTCCACAAGGACTCCCTCCCGGATCAGATTGTGGTTCGCTGGTCTGAAGACGAAAAGGATTCTGTCCTCTTCACGCACGAAGAAATTGTTGCTGGCGCTAGCTGCGGTGATACGAAGTGCTCTAATAGAATCTCGCTCTCGGGCAAGGAATTCTCCAAGGACGTTAAGACTTCTGGTTCTGGTACTGTGAAGTCCTGGGCTACTTACTGTCCGAAGTTCAAGGAAGACGGTACTTGCAGCTCTAAGCCTGTAACCAGCGCTTATGAAGGTGTCATTTACGACCGTATCGCTCCGATCATCGTCTCTGCTAGAACAGAAACGGAATCTGGTGGTAGCGCAGTTGCTCGCTTGAAGGTGGAATTCTCTGAACCGGTGCAGAAGACTACTGCTGGTGTCGCTCAGGGCGATAACGTGTTCCTCTTCTACATCAACAACGGTAAGAATCCTCGCGCCGAAGAAAATATGCCGCTCGCAACTGGCTTCGCCATCCCGGAAAAGCTCAAGGTTGTTGAATCCTGGCCGTATGACCAGAGTGGCGAATTCCCGCAGGCTGGTGACTACATCCACTTCAGAACCATCGGCGGCGAAGGCCTCATCATGGACCAGTCCGACTACGCCGTTGCTCCGGGTGCTGATACTCTCCGCATTGCTGATGATGCTACTCACAACTGGAACGTCGCTCCTGGTTACGAACAGACTGACCGTCTGCCGTCTCCGTGGGTCTTGATTTCTGGTAAGGTTAGCTTCTACGTGGTCAGACTCCTCGACAAGTCCAGCACTCCGCTTAGCCAGGCTGAAATGGCCAAGCTCCCGGTCATTGACGTGTTCACCTTCGATGCCGACAAGGACGAAAAGGACTTCAACCAGGCTATCGAATTTGGTACCAACGGACTCAATGCCTACGGTTTTGCTCCGCATGGCTGGTACGTCAAGAGTGACCTTGGTGCTTTGATCGAATCTAAGGAAGAATACTCTCAGAAGCTGAGCGACAAGAAGGATCAGGTTTACCTTGATTACGACGTTCAGTACTTCACGAACCTTGGTACGTATGTTGCCGGCAAGAAGGGCCGTATCTACTGCGATGACAAGAAGAACCAGGAAGTCAACCATCAGACTTACTTCGATGGCAAGAACTGCGTAGACGTTCGTAGAAACTTCTACATCACCTGGAACTTGAAGTCTAACGAAGATCGCTTTGTGGGTGCAGGTGCTTACATCGCTAAGATTAAGACCTTCTCGAAGCTCGGCGAATTCGGTAAGTTCAATACTGCCGACAAGACCGAAATGTGGGGTGTTCGCCACGGTGATGGCAAGAGTGCCGTCAAGATCAACGTTGGCAAATAACCAACCGCTTTCATAAAGCTTAAAGGCCTCCCGAAAGGGAGGCTTTTTTGTACGTTGTTCAATGCCTTTTACTATATTTAGGGTATGCGAAAGATTTTAATTGCAGCTTCTTTATGCGCTTTGGCTTATGCCGGATCGCCCACCGACTTGGATTCTCTTTTCCGCGGTAACGAGTACAAGCCCGCACTCAGCGCTTCGCTCCGCGATACGACGAGCAATTCGTCTGTACCGGCCAAGGTGTCGAATAAGAACGACAAGGCTGACGGTTACTATGTGCTCCAGTTTGAAGCTGTTGGTGATTTCGATGCCGCTCAAAGACGCAAGGCCCAGCTTTCTGCAAGTACGGGTTATTCCATTCAGGTTGTCTTTGATACGCCGTTCTACAAGCTTCGTGGCGGTGGATGGACCAAGCGCAAGGTCGCTGAAGACAAGGCCCGCGAACTCTCGGCTTATAACATCAACGCATTTGTCGTAAAACTCCGCTAAAGAGCATTTCGCGGTCCAGCAGACCGCCCGCTCTGTCACCCCGCACGCAATGTCATCCCGGACTCCGTTCCGGGATCACCTTACGCAGTTACTTCTGCTGTCACCCCGGATTCATTGCGCAAGCGCAAGGCCCTTCGGCTCAGCTATGTCAAAGATCAAAAATCTTTGACGCAGCGTTCGCCTCGTTTGCCTTTCCGGGGTCGCCTTATACATTCTCTTTACACAGTAAAAAGGTGATGCCGGCACACGGCCGGCATGACATGCTATACCCTCTTGCTGTCACCCCGCACGGTCATCCTCGACCGTCAGGGAGGGGATCCATTATTTCTTGTACTCGCATTTGCGGGATCACCTTACGCAGTTACTTCTGCTGTCACCCCGGATTCATTCCGGGGTCACCTTATTCAGTCGCCTTACACGGTTTACCTACAGCAGTCCTAGTGTCTGCTTAATGCCGTGTTCGTCCTGCTTTAAAAGCGCACGTTCCTCGGGCGAAACAAAGCACATTTTACGTTCGCAATCCGGGCGCATCGAACGGTCTCTTGCCTTCACCTGCTTGTTCTCGAGCGAATAAAAGAACGGCCCCGTCTTGATGAACAACTTTTTATGCAGCGCCTGCTTGATGGCTCCCGTCAAAAGCACCTTTGTTTCGGCATCGGCGTTATCGACATGGTGCAATTCCCAAATCCTCTGTAACAACAGTTCTCCATGGAGCGGGGACTCGTTGTCTACATAAAACTTCATCTGTTCCATCAGGACTTCTGCCGGAATCTTCTGGATCGGCAAATCGTTTGCCGGGTCTACAGCGGGGTGTTCCACGGTATACGGCTCAACTTCGGGGGCATTGCTTACTGCAATTTCGTCGAGAGGCGTGTCTTCTTCCGGTGGTGGTGCGACACTTTGTTCGATGGCGATCGTCGTGATGAGGTTCTCTTTTTCATCGGCATTTGCGATGCTCCAGAGCGGGAACCACATATTCAGAATCTTCCAGCCAGCCCTTGAAAGTGCGTTCGGACGGACGTATTCACGGTCTTCGACAGACTCGTTGTATTTCCCGTAGTTGCAGTCGCATTCGATGACTGCGAGAGAACGCTTGGAATTGTTGGCGTCTACGACGACCGGTCCAAGTGCAATGCCGTTTGGCAAAGTGTAATCCCTGAACGGGATGTTTTCTTTTTCGAGAACTTCTTTAATTTGTCTGTTGAATACGGATTCGTTGGCGATTTCGCTGTTGGTGCCGCTTACGGATTCTGTATCCTTGGCCTTCAACGCCTTGACCCAGTCGACAAAGGGGCCTGCCTTGGCTTCTGAAAGCTTTCGTGAATCTTCATTGTCGATGTACAAGGCTAGCTTTTGCTTTGCGAGCGTTGTGCAGATCGATAGCTTGCGATGCCCAGCAGAGCCGGTAGCGAAGTCGATGTCTCCGCAAACAAAGATGACGTCACGGAACAGGTCGATGGCGCGTTCAATGGTTTTAACGTAGAATTTGTTCTGCAAGGTTCCTTGCGTAAAGAACTTCGACGATGCCGGATACTTCTGGAGAAGCTTCTGGATCTCGTTTTCGATAGTAGCGCAATGCGCCGGGTTGAATGCGACGATGCCAAGCGTCTGGCTTGGATTCTTGATGGCGTGCTGTACCGCTTTTTCGGCAATGGTCAGGATTTTGTCGTAGACAATCTTGACGGTTTGCGGGTTCTCTTTTGAAGTTGTCGAGTTGGGGTACTGCGCAATTTCGTTGTCGTAAATCTTGCTGTTCGCAAAACTGAAAAGTGCTGGGTCGGCATATTGAGTCGTGAAGCCGATGAGCGTTGTGCCAATGCCCTTGCGGAGTGCGGCCGAGAGGACGCTATCCTTGAAGAATATGGACTGCGAAGAAATGTCCATATTGCAGGCGTCTGTCGAAATCTTTTCGAGCGAGGGGGCGCAGGAATTGCCGAACAGGATTGTCCTTTTGGTGTTGATGATTCCTGGCATGGCTTCGGCAATACTTGTGCAATCGGCGTCCAAAAAGAGCGTCACGTCAAAGGCGCTTGGCTCCAATTCGTAGGATTGCGACAAAGTAATGCTCTGCAACAAGGCGGGCTTTTTCTCGACGAGTTCATGGGCTGTGCGGAAGTTGGCGTTGCAGAACTGGTCCAAAAGCGTCTTGTATTGACTGCCTTTTTGCTTGCGCTGTTTTGCGGAACTGCCGAACAGTTCCGGACAGTTGGCCGTTGCCGTCTGCATCTGGCTATTTGTCCAGGCACGTGCAAATGCCGTTGCGATTTCCTGATTGGCGTTCTTGGCATCCTTGACGAATTGCGTAAGGCATTCGCAGGGCGAGTCGCTGACATTGTCCATCTGTTCGCAAAGTTCCAGATAAATGTCCTGCTCCTTCCAGTGCTTTGCCCAACCGTCAATCTTCTTTATCCATAAGTCCATGTCGAGCGATTCGAGCGGTTCACTCAGGTTGAGCGACTTGCCGATGCTCTCAAGATCCTGTTGCAGCTGCTTGATGCTGGACTGCAAAACGTCCTGCTTGGTTGCCAAGGGCTTGAACAGGTGCCATTGCGCAAGGATGTGGATCAGATGGTCTATCAGGTCGTTGTTCTTGTTGCGCGAACGGAAGGCGTAGTAATGCTGGATCTTGTTTGCGAGTTCCTTCCAGTCCGTTTTTTCGAACTTCCAGTCCCTGCCAAAAAGTCTTGTGGCCAGCACCGAAGAATCCTTGTATTTGCGCCTGTGTTCCTGGATTTCGATCAGCTCGTTGATCTTTTCGACAAGCATTTCGTCGGAGGTGATGCTCTTTGGATTCCTGAACACGGAGAGCATGAGACGCTTGGGTCTGCGGTAACGGTCCGAAAGCCCCTTGAGGGCTGAACCGAGGCTTTCTACAAATTCATTTCGTGCAGCAAGGACGTTGGTCTCGATGGCATCGTCGGTGAATACATCGGAACCTTTGCGACGGTAGCTAGACCAGCGTTCGCCCGAACTGGGTAAGTCCATCAAGTCATCCTGATAGGCGATCCAGCCGTTGGAGTGGAGATCCCAATCTTCAAAGCCGGGCATGTCGTTGTCGAAATACTTCTTGAAGGTGTTCGTCAAATCGAGAATGTCGGACAGCTTGAAACCTTCCGGAAAAAGCTTGGACTTGCGGACGCTTTCGACGACGGGCTTGATGATTTCGATCAGGCTGTTGGCGCGCTCCAGGTCTTCGCCAATCGTGTTCTTTCGGTCCATCGAAATGGCGGGCAGCTTGACGCCTTGGAAGGCGTTGTAAATTTCGATCCCGTTCTCGTTGAAGAACAGGTGGGCTATCTGTTCAAGGCTTGCTTGAATGGATTTGAACTTTGTAAAACGTAATTGTTCGACGTTCTTGAACAGGTCGCTCGAAAACTTGGTCTTGATGTGCTTCAGCTTCGCAATTTCGTCCAGGAGTTCCGTAAGCCTCACTCCGCTCGGCTTGAGCGGAAGGTTCACGGAATCGTAATACGAAACGAGTTTTTCGCGGCTTTCGTTCAGCTTCGGCAAAAGCTCACTGCGGTCGGGACCCTGGAACGAACGGAATTCCGGCTTCCAGGCGTTTTCGAAGTTCTGTTTGGTGATGGCACGGCGGCTAATGACACAGACCTTTTTCTTTTGCTGGAGCAAGTCGGCAACGATGTTTACGGCCACCTTGGCTTTTTCGGCTCCGGGAAGCGTCTGGATCGCGTATGCTGTTGTGCAGTTCAGGGCGTCGACGGTCGCCTTGTTCGTTTGCGAATCCGTGACGTAGGGGAAGTAATGGTCTGCCGGATTAAAGACGTGGTCGTACGGAGTTTCTTCAAAAAGCGAAGATTGCGTTGCGAATCCGTCGTTTCCGATGGTCGCTGTGAAAAAATCGTTGTTCGCGACTTTGGCGGTACTCCAGTTGCCGTAGGCAAGGTTCTTCTTGAGTAGAAGGCGGTTCGTGCTGTAGAACGTGATGCAGTAGCCGTTGCGTGTGAACTTCCAGTCGTTTTTTGGGGCAATTTTTTTTTCGAGCGTGTCAAGGAACTTTTTAATGGCGAAGTTCCCGTTCTTGTAAAAGTCTGCTGCGACGGGGAAGCGGATGCTCGTGTCGAGCGTCGGAAGTGCAATGTTTTCGATGGGGGCACGAGTGGAAATTGCCACCGTGTCGCTCTTTTCGTCGTAGACCAGCGGAATGAGGAGTGCTGGCGCTAAGGATTTTTCGCCCCACTTGATGAACCCCATGGCCATGTACAGGTCCTGGTTGCAAAAGTCTTCGGATTTTGCCTTGAGAACCCTGCGGAATTTCGCCAAGTCGGCGTTTTGATGCTCTTCGTCGTACTTTTCCGAAACAGGGAAAAAGGAGGCGAGGGCGCGTGGGGTCGTCTCGTCTTGCCACGTTTCAAAAAACAGGTCGGCATTCCCTAAAAGAAGTGGGGACTGGAACTGTTTTTTTTGCGAGAAGCAAAGCAAAAGGTCTCTATTTTCAAAGGTTGCGGCTTCTTCGCGGATCTTTTCTATGGTAGCAGACATTGACGTTGAGGTCATACCACGAATATAAATTTTTTTTTGCAATGCGTCTTTGTTTTTTGCTTCGACGAACCGAAAACGAAAAAATTTTATGCGGGACAAAAATATAAAAACAGTTTTTTGTGCTTTGTCTGCCTAGCACTCTTTTGCTATATTTGACTTCGTTCGATAAAGGGGGCGCTATGCTCAAGTATTACAAGATCGAATCCGGTCGTCTCTCTGTAGCTCCGAGCGAGGAAGCTGCTGATATTGTAATGATGGGTTCTCTAAGCCAGGAACAGCGTAGCGTTCTTGTTAAGGAATATGAAATTACCGAACATACGATTGCATCAGCATTCGACTCCGACGAACTTTCCCGTATCGAATACGACGATGATTTTACGACCATCGTGTTTAAGAAGCCCAAGAATTATTCGGCCGAAGACAATTTCCAGTTCCGCGTGGAATCTTTTGGCATCTTCATTTTCAAGGACTGGGTGCTGCTCCTTACGGACAGCGACATCCCGGTGATGGATGAACGCAAGTTCTCGAAAATCGACAGCTTGAATACGTTTGTGCTCCGCGTGCTGAGCTTTGCTATTGCACACTTCAATGAACATTTGAAGATCATCAACCGCATCAACGATGACTTGGAACTCCGCCTCAATACGTCGATGGAGAACAAGTACTTGCTCTCGATGTTCAGCTTGAACAAGGGCTTGATTTACTACGTGAGCGCCTTGAACAGTAACGATACGTTGCTCCGCAAGCTCCAGCTTGGCCGCAGCCTCAACTGGACCGAAGCGGAACGCGAACTCTTGGAAGATATTCAGATTGAAAACGGGCAGAGCTTGCAACAGGCAAACATCTACGCCAACATTTTGACGTCCATGATGGATGCGCGTGCAAGCGTGATCAACAACAACGTGAACCAGTTGATGAAGAACCTCACTATCGTGACGATTTCTATCTCGCTCCCGACGTTCTTCGCAAGCTTGTTCGGAATGAACGTGAAGCTTCCGTTTGGCATGAACGGCGATGCGACTGTCGGTTCGCCGGTGGCCTTCTGGATCATCATCGCCATCTGCTTCCTCTCTGTGTTTGTATTCCTGGCCGTCTGGATGCGCAAGAAATAATCTGCGCTTTGCACAAGTTTCAAGTTAATAGCTATTAGAAAACGCGACCGTTATGGCCGCGTTTTTTAATGTAACTGAATCCATCGCAGTAAACTGTTCAGGAAGATAAATAACTTCCTACTGTCTACTTCCTACTGCGGCGTAGCCGCCTTAGTTTCCGCGTTCGCTCATACTTGCGACCATCGCCACGATTTCATCCGTAAAGGTACTCTTGGGGAACTTGTCGGCGATAGCCAAAGCCTGTTCCAGATGTTCCTGGGCTTCGGCCTTGGCCTTGGCGAGGCTGTTCTTTTCGTTCAAGCGCTTGAGGATCTTTTCGGGAACGCCTTCTTCAGAAGCCTTTGCAATAAAGCCTTCCATTTCGGTGCGTTCTTCGGCACTGCAGTCTTCGAAGTAGTAAAGCAACGGAAGCGTGATAAGTCCATTGGAAAGGTCGGTAAACTTGGCCTTGTCCAAGTTCACGGAACCGTAACCGTAATCGAGCAGGTCGTCGATGATCTGGAAGGCGATGCCAAAGTGAGTTCCCATCTTGGCGCATTCATCGACCATTGCCTTGTCAAAGCCTGCCAAAATGCCACCGATGCGTGCTGCTGCATCGATGAGGGCTGCGGTCTTGCCGTCGATGATTTCGTTATAGGCCTTTCTCGAAAGTCCCATGTCACCGCTGTGGTCCAGTTCCTGGATTTCGCCAATGATGAGCTTGTCTGCAGCATCCGAGATGATCACGGGGATGTTGCGGGCTTCTTCGTCAATGACGCAGCGCATGGACTGCGAAAGTACATAGTCGCCAATCAATACGGCCACTTGCGTACCCCATTCGCGGTGGGCTGTCTTTTGCCCGCGGCGGACGTCCGTGCCATCGATAATGTCGTCATGCACGAGGCTAGCGAGGTGCAGAAGTTCTACGGCTGCGCAGGCGTGTGCAACACGGTCAATGTCCGGTTTTTGAGCACCGCAGTTTGCAAGCAGGCAAAGGAGCGTAGAACGAATGCGTTTGCCCTTGCGGCTAAATAGCGTTACAAGGCGGTCACTAATCCCAGCGGGGGCGTTCTTGGCCACCTGCATAATGACTTGTTCCGTCTTGTCAAGCTCGACTTTTACCAAGTCGCGAGCCTGTGATAGAACAGCTTTGAAGTCGGCTTTCGTCGGACTCATTTAAATATCCAAATCGTTCAAGACTTTATATGCGTTCGTTTCGATGAACTTGCGGCGCGGTTCCACGTCTTCGCCCATGAGCATGCTGAAAATCTGGTCGGCAAGGACGCTGTCTTCCACATGGCATTGCTTGAGGAATCGTGTCTTCGGGTTCATGGTCGTGTCGTTCAGCTGTTCCGGCGACATTTCGCCTAGACCTTTGAATCGGGTAATCGCGACATTCTTCTTGTCTTCGATTTCGGCCATGACCTTGTCCTTTTCGTTTTCGTCGAACAGGTAGCGTTCTTTCTGGCCAATCTTTAACTTGTATAGAGGTGGCATGGCAAGGAAGATGTGCCCAGCGTCAATGAGCGGGCGCATGTAGCGGAAGAAGAACGTGAGGAGAAGCGTCTGGATGTGAGAGCCGTCCACATCAGCATCGGTCATGATGATGATTTTGTCGTAGCGGAGCTTTTCAATCTTGAATTCCGTGCCGATGCCAGTACCGATAGCGTTCACCAGGTTCTGGATTTCTTCGGTATCGAGCACGCGATGGAGGCTTGCCTTTTCGACGTTCAAAATCTTACCGCGGATCGGGAGGATGGCCTGGAATTCACGGCTACGGCCCATCTTTGCGGAACCACCTGCAGAGTCCCCTTCCACGATGAACATTTCGCATTCCTTCGGGTCGCGGCTGGAGCAGTCGGCGAGCTTGCCCGGAAGGCCGCCGCTTTCGAGAACGTTCTTGCGGCGGGCGAGTGTACGTGCGCGGTGGGCTGCTTCACGAGCCACGGCGGCGTTATAAACTTTATCCAAGATGATCTTGACGGCTGCCGGATTTTCCTGGAAGTATTCTTCGAGCTTGGCGCCGAATGCAGATGCCACGTAACCAGCGATTTCGGAGTTGCCGAGCTTACGCTTGGTCTGGCCTTCGAATTGCGGCTGCGACACCTTGATGGCGATAACGGCAGTAAGGCCTTCACGAATATCGTCCGAGGTAATCTGCGCTTCTTTCTTGCCCTTCGGCATGTCCTGTGCGAACTTGCTGATGACGCGGGTGAGGGCTGTCTTGAAACCCGTCACGTGCGTACCGCCATCGTAAGTATTTACGTTGTTGACGAAGCTGAAGAAGTTTTCCTGATAACCGTCGTTGTACCACATGGCGACTTCGAGCGGATATTGTCCGTCGGGGAGAACCAAGTGGATGGGTTCTGCAAAAAGCGGAGTGCGGTGCTCATCGACGTAGCGCACAAATTCAGAAACACCACCGGGGAAGCAGAACGTATCGGTCTGCTTGTGTTCCGGATCGCGTTCGTCCGTGAGCGTCAAGCGAAGACCGCTCATGAGGAAGGCGAGTTCGCGGAAACGCGTGGCGAGCGTGTCGTACACGTAAACAGTTTCGGAGAAGATTGTATCGTCCGGATAGAATTCAACAGACGTACCGGTCGTTCCGTCGGATTCTCCGATGTCGACCTGCGGGCCGCAAGGAATGCCTCGTGCAAATTCCTGACGGACAATGCGGCCATTGCGGCGCACGGTCACGATAAGCTTGTTGGAAAGTGCGTTCACGCAGCTCACGCCCACGCCATGCAAACCGGCGGAAACTTTATAAGAGCTATTGTTGAACTTACCACCGGCGTGGAGCTTGGTCATCACGACCTGGATGGTGCCCACCTTTTCTTTCGGGTGGATGTCGGTCGGAATGCCGCGTCCGTTGTCGGTGACGCGGATGCCGTTACCCGGCAAAATGGAAATTTCGATATGGTTGCAGAAGCCAGCCAAAGCTTCGTCTACGGAGTTGTCGACCACTTCCCAAACGAGGTGGTGGAGCCCGCGAATATCGGTGGAACCAATGTACATTGCAGGGCGGACACGAACTGCTTCTAGACCTTCGAGAACGGTAATGCTTGAACCGCTATAATCTGCTTCCGCCTTCTATTAAAACCCTCTTAGATGAATCGTATTCCTTGAATAAAAGGCTTCCCTAAGAGGGTGTTGCACTTACCAATAATAGCTTTTTTTTGGAGGTTCAATTCGAACTGTAACGCCGAATTGGCGGCTTGTAGCACCAATGTGTTCTTCTCGATTCTGAGGGGCTTCACGTGGCCTACCAAGAGGGGCCCGACCACCTCCGAAAAGCGCTCGGAAATCACCTTGAAATGAAGGTCTTCGGAGATGTGGTTTGCGTTAAGGACACGCTCCAGAAGGACGCTGATGTCCTGAACTTTATTCCCCGTAAAACTCTTGTTGCTACTGCGCTTGGTTAAAGACATTTGTACAAACTTATCGCGTTAAACAAGCAGGAGCTTGGAGAGCGTGAACCCGCCAATCAAGATGCTTGTCATGCCGGCAACGACGGTTGCTTTGGTGCTCTTGCCCACGCCTTCTGCACCGCTGTGGGTGAAGTAGCCGAAGAAGCAAGCGTAACTCGAGATAAAGAATCCGTAAAGCGTTGCCTTGATAAGGCCTACGATCAAGTCCCAGTTCTGGTAGAACATACGCACGCCGTAAAAGAACACCGACCACGAAACTTCCTTGTAGAGGTGGGCGACTTCATAACCGCCGACAATGCCGATAAAAATGCTCAAGATGGTAAGCACCGGAAGCATGATGACTGTTGCAATGAGTCTTGGCGCAAGCAGGTACTTGTAAGGATTAAGCCCTAATACTTTGTATGCATCAAGCTGTTCCGTAACCGCCATAGTTCCAAGCTCCGAACACATTGAAGCACCGATTCGTCCGGCGAGGACCATTGCCGTAAGGATAGGGCAGAGTTCCACCATCACGGATTTACCGACAGCCATGCCCACAAACATCATCGGAATCATGTCGCCAAACTGGTAGGCGAGCTGCCACGACATAATGGCGCCTGTAGCAAGCGAGGCCGCAATCACGACAGGAATACTCGTGTTGCCCACGTGGTACATCTGTTCGACCGTCGTATGAAGGTTGGTGAATGCACCGGGAATGTTCTTGAACAATTCCCAAATGAACAGTACGTAATCCACAACCTTGTTGAGGAAGCGTCGAACGGCCCGCCCTAAGCCTTCAGCCATTTTGTTTATAAGTGCAATCAAGATGAACCGTTACTTCTTTGCTGCTTTTTTCTTGGACTTCGGCGGAGCGCTGATGGACTTCTTGTAAAGCTGCATATCGCTCAGGTACTTGATAGCTTCGTTCAACTGCTTGTCACGCTTGAGCGAGAATGCCGTGCTGACAGAGTCGTTCACGAATGCCGTCAAAAGTTCGCGCTTGATGCCGTCCTTGATGTAATCCTTGTTGGCTTCGAACTGGGCGTCGCGGTTATCTTCGAGAGCCTTGCGCATTTCGTTGATACGCTTGACGAGCGTCGAATCCGAGATGGTTTTGGCGCTGTCGCCCATATAGTTCTGTTCGCGGATGATGCTCTTTTCAAGCTGGTCCACGCCTACGAGGGCATTGCTCTTGACCTTCATGAAATTCGTGTCTTTCTTGCAGAATTCCTTGAACTGCGTAAAGAGGGAATCCGGAACTACCCAGTCAGAACTCATCTTGACTTGTGCCTTTTCGAGGCTCGGGCGGATCTTCACGGCGAACTTGAAGTACATCGCCATACGTTCCTGCACCTGGACGACCCACGGCATCGGATCGAGTTCTACGTCCACGTCTGGCTTGATGCCGCCACCGCCGAACATCATGCGTCCGTTGTTGGTGTAGAACGTGTCACGTGCTGCGGTATCCTTCTTGACGGAATCGGCCTTGGCGACTTCCTTTTCGTCGACATCTTCTTCGTCTTCTTCCTGGAGCTTGAGTCCCTTGATGCCATTTTCGGGCTTGTTGATGCAACGTCCGAAGGGCAAGTAGTAGAAGGCTGTCGTAAGCTTCAGGGCGTTACCCTGATTGTCGAGCGGGAAGATGGTCTGTACGGAACCCTTACCGAATGAGGTCTTACCGACGATGAGGGCTCGGTCCCAGTCCTGGAGTGCGCCGGAAACAATTTCGGCAGCGCTAGCGGAACCCTGGTTGACAAGAACGGCCATCGGTACATCCGGCTTGAGAAGCGGGACTCTGTGGGCAGCACTTTCGGTCTTCTGGGTGCGTCCACGCGTACTGACGATGACGTTGCCCGGCTTCAAGAAGAGTTCGCTGATTTCGATAGCCTGGTTCAAAAGTCCACCCGGATTGTAACGCATATCGAGGATGAGCTTCTTCATGCCCTGCTTCTGGAGGCTTCTGAGAGCGTTTTCGACATCGCTGGTCGTCTTGTCGCTGAATGTTGCAAGCTTGATGTAGCCGATGTCCGGAGTGACCATACCGTAGTAAGGAACGGCGTGGACAATGATTTCTGCTCTCGTGATGGTAAAGTCCATGAGGTCAGGAACGCCTTCGCGTTCGATGGCGACCGTCACGTCTGTGCCGATCTTGCCGCGGAGCTTGTTCACGGCGTCGTCAAGCGAAAGGCCCTTGGTTTCCTTGCCGTCGATTTTGCGGATGCGGTCGCCAGCGCGGATGCCGAGCTTGAATGCCGGTGTGCCGGAAAGAGGCGAAATGACCGTAAGGATGTTGTCGCGGAGGCTGATGGTGATGCCTACGCCACCGAACTTGCCTTCCATGGAGACGCGCAAGCTTTCGTAATCCTTAGGCGCAAAGACTGTTGTATGCGGATCCAAAATGTTTCGAATGCCATTGATGGCGGCGTCCGTGATTTCTGTCGGATTGACTTCTTCGACATACTTGCGGTTCACTTCGGAGAGAACCTTGTTCAGGCGAGAAACTTCGTCGTAAAAATCTCCGGGGGGAGTTTTCTTTTCGGTAGCAGCGTTCGCAAAGCAAAGCGCGGACAGCGTTGCCATAAATACAGAGCGGAAACATAAAGATTTGAACATCATACGTTAAAAATACAATTTCCTATAAAAAATCGCCACCTTATATGGAAAAAACCGGCTACGAATAGCCGGTTTTTAATGAAAGGAGAGAGTATGAAAAGTCGTTTGGTCAAAAAATTAAGCAGCTTCGCAGAGGAGTCGACCGACCTGAGCGTCACGGAGCTTGTTTAAAGCGTTTTCCTTGAGCTGGCGGACGCGTTCCTTGGAAAGTCCGACCATCGGAGCGATTTCCTTGAGGTTCAGGTCAGAATCCATCTTGAAACCGTAATAGAGCTTGATGATTTCCTTTTCCTGGTCAGAGAGGTTGTCGTTCATCACCTTGTCAAAGACTTCGGAACGGTTGTTGCTGTTGGCAAGTTCGTCCGTGCGGTTTTCGGCATCCGAAAGCGTATCGCCAAGCGTGACATCGCCGTCTTCGTTTACCGGGGCGTCGAGTGAAGAAGAAGTCGTTCCCATCATGAGAATCTTTTCGATTTCTTCGGCCTTGTACTTGGAAAGCCCTTCGAGCTTTTGCGTGTTGACGGTGAACGTGCCTCCGATAACCTGGTGAACATCGTTAGCGTGACGGTTGAAGCGGCGGAGCATGAGTTCCTTTTCGGCACTGATGCGGATCATGCGGCCTTTTTCAGAGAGGGCGCGGGTGATGTTCTGGCGGATCCACCAAACGGCGTAGCTGATAAACTTGATTTTCTGGGAGCGGTCAAAACGGCGTGCAGCTTCGATGAGACCCATGTTCCCTTCGTTGATGAGTTCCATGATGTCGAGACCGCGGCCCTTGTAAAGGTTTGCGATGTTCACGACAAAGCGCAGATTGGAATTGACGAGCATATCCAAAGCAGACTTATTGCCTTCAGCGGACTTTTCGAGCAATACCTTTTCCTGTTCTCTTGTCAGTAACGGGTAGCGGGAGATATCCGTCAGGTACTGCATGTAAATGTCTTTCTGATCTCGATTGTTAAGGGTTTTCATGGTGACCTCCTCTTTATTACGTATTCAAATTTACCTCCAGTTTGAATTCCTTGTGTCATTACTTAGAATAGTGCGTGCAAAAGTTAAATTGAGTTTTTGTTAAAAAAGTTCGTGATTTTTGTCACGAAATTGTCATGACGGACCAAAATAGTGGTCAAATGACTAAATTTTTTAGTATGAATGACAAAGTTTCTACAAATAACACTGAAAAGTGTGAAGGTCTTTTCCAAAGAACTCGTAACAAATTCGCCGTTTTGCAAGAAATCGGCTTTGAACGCAATGAAAACAGGCTTCGTGAGCTCTTGAAAGACGAACGCGACCTGGTACAGTTCCCCATTCCGCTCTTTTTGCCCGCGTTTTTAGTTTGGCTGTTCATGCTTTTGTTCCCGTTGGTACTTATTCTGGATCCGACAAATGCGCTGAATATGAGTGTGAACATTAAAGGGCTTGTGGGCTTTTATTGGCCCATGCTGAGTACGGTTTTCGTTTTCATTTTGAACCAGAAGTTCTTGGTGCCGCAACTTGTATTTAAAAAACGCTATACGGCATATTTTGTTTGTAATGCTATTTTGGTTGTCGCTACTTTGTTCCTTAGGGAAATCGCGTTCTTTGTGATGGAAAGGTCTTCGAACGAAGGTGTCGGAGATTTCTTTAGTTCCTATTGCTTTTCGTTTGTTAAAGGCCATTTTGGTGTTTGGCCTGTTATATCGTTTACTATCCTCGTTGTGTTTGTCTGTGTGCTTTGTGTATTGTATCATGTGATGTTCCGCCAGATTGTGCGTGCGTTTGTTTTGCGTGAACAGAAACGCTCGGAATTGCAATATGAGCTTGACTTTTTGAAGAACCAGTTGAGCCCGCACTTTCTCTTTAATACCTTGAACAACATTTCGGCCTTGATTCAGATTGATCCGAAACGCGCTGAAAGTTCTATGAATAAACTTTCGCAATTGCTGAGAATGATGCTGTACCAGGTCAAGGACCAGTATATTTCGTTGCGAGAGGATGTGGACATTTTGCAGAAGTACGCTGACTTGGAAAAGCTCCGCTTGGATGAAAGCTTTGACTTTGTATTCGATGTGAAACTTGAAAATCCGAACTTGATGATTGAACCGTTGCTTATGATGCCCTTAATGGAAAATGCGATGAAGCATTGCGTGAATCCGAATGGCAAAAGCTTTGCACATATCTCTATAACTCAGTCCGGCAATGAACTCCACTTCCATTCCGAGAATTCGAATTTTCCGAGAAAGTCTGGACGAAAGAATGGCGGCCTTGGACTGTCGACTTTTGAAAAACGCCTGGATTTGATTTATCTGGGATCTTATGAGTATTCTGTGAATGTTGCGGGAGAAGTTTATATCAGTGATTTGATTTTGCACTTGAAAAAAGAAAATGCATAAATTTTTTTAGACCCCCTTTACAGGACGAAAATAATATTGTAGTTTGTTTGATGCCTTGATGATGTTCAGGGCATCTTTTTATATCGTTATCTAAATCCTTCCTTACATCCTTATCTAAATCTTTACGGCTAGAATAGCCTGTTTATTCTCATATAACGTATAAAGGAAAATCCTATGACAAGTAGGATGTTTAAGGGTATTGCCTTGATGGGAGCGTTTTTGGCTCTTGACGGTTTTGCCAAGGAATGTAAGGGTGTCGCGCTGTATTCGGATGGTCGCGACGGTGGTCAAATGATCCAGACGGGGATGACATTTCCGGAACTTCCTGAATGGAAAACGAACTGGGGTTATTTAGACGGAATGGAACCGCCGTATATCCGTTTGTCGGGTATGAAAAACGTGCAAGGCGATTGGAAGGGCATGCTTTCGTTTCCGGCGCTCCCGCTATATGTCGATGATGGCGTACTCCGTTTGAAGGTGCGTGCGACGCAGAATGTGTCCTTTGGCATTTGGCTCACGGACGGTTCGAAAAACAGCAAGGTGCATTATGTCAATTTGGCTGCCAACGTGACTCAACCGCTAGAAATTGCGCTGTCGAACTTTGGCGTAAATGCCGGGATCAACGTGGCGAATGTGGGCGTGGGGCTGTTCAATGTTCCGCAGTACCAATACACGACGCTCTTTATCGACGATGTTGGATTCAGTTGTGTCAGTACAAGTCCGGATCCGGCGTCGGGGACGGTTACTGCAGGTAGCCAAGTGACTGTGGGGGCGATGGAATATGCGTTCTCCAATGTGGAACCTTGGTCTGAAATTCGGGAATCCCGCTTTTTGCCGACTCTCGAAACGGAATACAGTGCAGCCTATTCGGAGCAAAAGAGGAGTGAGCTTTTGTCGAGAACGGATGCCGATTTTGTTGTGAGTGAACTGGAACATTTGAAGGTGACTGATGTTGTGCAGGCTGCTGAAATGACTGCGAAAAAGTCACGGTTGCAGTGGTACGATAATCTGTATACAATCGTTCGCAACCGCTTGCGTGAAAAAGTCGTTGCGAATCCGAAACAGGTTTATTTCGAGGCTGAGGCGATTGCCGCTGAATCGGATTATACGGTGATTCCGCTGCTTGTTGCCGATTTGGATTATGCGTATAGCGCCTGTATAGATAGCCTGTGCCGTTCGACGCAGATTGTGAATGCGCATCTCCTCACGGCAGGTCTTCCGACGTCATTTGTGCGTGGGTCGAAAATGAGCCTTTTGCTGGATCCGTATTTTATCGTGACTAGGCGAAAGGAATTGCCTGCAATATCTGTTTGTGTTTCGGGAACGTGCAAGTCGATTGCTCCGAAGGAACGGATTGAACTGGAGTTCCCTTCGACGGGGACGCAAAAGCTAGTCGTCAAGATGATTAGCAATGGGCGGAACGTGGAACAGAATCTTTTTGTGGAGGTGAGATAATGCGATATCTGTGGCTTGCTCTTGTCGTGCTTCTGTCGGCGAATGGTTGGGCTTTGACGAAGGACTTCTCGTTCTTTATGGATTTGCTGAACCATAACTTATGTATGAAAAAAAAGTCGCTGGCGCTTATCGATGGTGGCGTAAATGCGCATGGTGGTGTGTGTGTCGGATTGGTTAACTCGGTGCGAATACGTGTTATGGACGCTCCTGAAGATGATAGCTATCCAGAAGGCTTTTATTTGGAACGCCCGTTTATAATCATTGATGGCATCGATCTTGATCCTGTTGAAAAGAGGACGCTCTCGGACTTGGAAAGTGATGTGCGGCAGGTCGGTCTTCCAGGGATTCTGAAGAGTCTTGGGTATACTCCGATTCTTGTCCAGTTCAACGAGACTGTGCGAACGTCACTTCAGGACAATTCGAGTGTCTTGAGTCGGCTGTTTAGCTTTTTGAGTGACAATAAGCATTTCCCGTTCCCCGGAGCCAAGGATAATGGATTTGTGGTGATGGGGATCAGCCAAGGGGGTGTTATTGGTCGTTATGCGTCTTACCATTATGATTTGCACCGTCAAAGTACGGATGCCCCGATTAGGCTGTTCTCGTCGCTGGATTCCCCGCATCAGGGGGCTGTCATGCCGATGGGACTGTTCAATACGGTTGCTTTCTGGAGTAATCAGGGCGGATCTTCTTCTGCCGAAATGTTCAAGGACGTTCTCTTGGCGAAGGGTGCTGCCGACTTGTTGCTTTATGAAAATAAGTGCAACGGGAATAAGTGTACTTCCGAGGTGAACACAAAAGGGAGATTCCTTTTTGAAGATTATCGCAAGGCTGCGGAATATAAGGGGTTCCCATCGGTCCTTATTGCCCAGGGGCAGTTGAAGGGGGTTAGCCCGGCTCATAATAATGAATATTACCGTCTGGAGCGTCATGTGGAAAAGGCCTTTTTGTCGCTCGGTTCTGTGATTAGCCGTTTAAAGTATTCTGATAACGGCGGGACGGTTGCGTATAACCGTAAAAAGGAACAGACCGATGATCCTGAGGTGGTTGATTTCCGTGGAACGTCACGTTATGACTTTATCCAGGGATCCACTTATCCATTTTCTGACAAGATCTATAATTCGTTGCGTGAGGGGTTCCTGGATGCTATGCCGGAAAATATGAAGAAAAAAATGCTGTTCTTCAGTATCAATCTTGATGCCTCATGGGTTGAAGATAAGTTGATTCAGGATAAAAGTACTTTTATACCGACGGCTAGTGCAATGGATATGAAGTGCAATGGCGATTTGGCGATCCGTTCGGATTGCGGCTTTATGCAGTCTTATAAGGGATTCCCGTTTGAAAATCCGGGCGACAGGAGTACTGCTAGTGCCGCGTTTGCTGTCGATTCGACCCATCCGCGCTTTGGTGAGGCTATTAGCGGGCGTCATATAGAAATGCCCGTGGATGAAAATGGTGTGAATCAGGTTGTGCTGGCGGGGATGCGGGTGGATATGTGGCGCATCCTGTGCGAGGTGGCTAAATACGACTATGACGCAAATGCGGGGCGGTTCAGGAATCCGAAATTGGTTGGATATTTTTCGCCGAATACGTCTTGTATGGATTTGACCAAAATTCCTGATGTTATCCTCAATGCCGGTGCGGAACAGCAAAGGACTTTTGCGTATGCGCGTTATGATTACAATCAGGCGGCGACCGAAAAGGATGCGGCGGTGGTGTTCAAGTCTCCGGCTGGATGGAAAAAGGTGGCCGTTTGGGACAATGGCGGAAATATCCAGGCGAATACTTCGTTCGAAGTGAATCTCAAAGTCGAAAATCCGAAGGGCAACTGGATGAAGGCCGAACTACTTGTTTGCCGCACGAAGGGCTGCACGGGGTACTTGCAACTGAACGAAGTGTCCGTACCGCTGGATGGTACGCCTCATACATTGCGCTGGCAGATGCCTGCAAATGCGGGGGCGCTGAATGGACTCCGCTGGTTCCGCCTGGTTCTTAATTCCGATGGCGGCGATGTGACTGTATCGAATCCGCATATTGTCCTCAATACGCGTGGTGATGCCGTTGTTCCGCCAAAGATTGCGTCGGCAAATATCTATCCGGGGTCCTATGAATACTTCCCTTGGGATTCTTTTACTCATTTGAATCCTTATGTCGATGCGCAGGGGACGGGACTTGAAATCGTATTTGACAAGGCTGGGCGAGGAATGCACTTCGAATTTGGAAAAAGTGTTTCTATGGATGACTATAGGAATCTTGTTGTGGATTATTGGCCGGGAACTTGCCAGCATACTTCGGCTTATTTTGATTCCAAGAAATTGACGGTTGCGAACCTTGCGGGTGGCAGTTTGCTGAGCGGGTGCAATGCCAATGCAAACAACTGTTTGCAAAATGGCTTTGTTCGAAAAATTTTACCTTTGGATGAAATCATAGATCTGAATGTAACCCCGCAGGGCTCCAAATCCGCTCACCGCTTGAATTTGCAGGCAGTTGGGGGGGATGAACGTTGTGTTATAAAGTCGATTATGTTGAATTGACCCCCCGTTGTTGTTTTAGATAAAATGTGATATATTTTTGACATAACATAATAGAGTAGGAGAAAATATGAAAAAGTCGTTTCTTGTAGGCTTTCTTTCTATTGCCGCGATGTCATTGTGCGGGTGTCTGAATCCCCACTTGAGTTCGATGGGCGCTTCGCAGATGATTGTTGCGCACCAGCCGCGTCTTGCTGTGAATGGGGATTCTTCGGCGATGACCGTTTCGGTGAACGCATTTGGCGGTGCCAAAATGACGGGCCGGAATATCAAGGACGGATTCACGGGAGGCGCGACGGCTTCTCTGAATTATAGGCCGATGGGGTTGTCTTCGCCGTTTTATGTAGAAGCGTCTTTGGGCGCCAAGGGCGGTAACGTTTCCTTGGAATGTTCCGAAAGCGGTAAGTGCAATGACGCTTATTATAAGTGGCTTGCGTCGTCTGCAGGGAAGAAGAAGTATTCGTTCTGGAATATGCAGGAACGCTTGGCTGGTGGTGTGGACTTTGACCTTGGCCCCTATGTGATCTTTGGTATGGGGGTAGGCGTCCAGCTTTTTGAAGGTGCTGGCGAGTTCGATGATATCCGCGACTATTTGGGCAAGAGCATAGTGGATAACGATGACGAAGGATTTGGCATGAAGCTCTATTCTTCGGCTCGCATTGGTGCTAGGCTCGGGTCGAAAGGCGTGATTGCATTGGATGCCGACTTCATGTGGCTCAAGACGATGAACTTTGGGCTGATGCTGAATTACTACCATCCGTCCGGATTTTACGGTGGCATCTTTGGTGCTGAAAAGGTCGGCTATGGTGTGAACTTCGGTAAAACGTTCCGGTTCTAATGTTCAAACCGTTATAATCGTTAGGTCTTCTATTTATTCGTATTGTTCCTTGATTCGCAAGGACTTCGAGTTTTCTCGAGGTCCTTTTTGCGTATTTTATTTGTACTTGCCAATAAAAAAAGGCTTCGAGCGGATGCTCGAAGTCTTTTTTGTAAAGTCTTGAGCGAAGCCCGGAGGACTTCGCGAAAGCTCTTACTTGCTGAGGGTCTGAACCTGGACGTCCCAGCTCTGGTTGCCAAGGGCAATGCGGTAGGTGCTTGCTGCACCGGCCTTCATGTTCTTGGTGTCGACTGCCGGAGCGGCGTTCGGGTCCTTCTTCGGCACGCCAATGTGGCGGTTGCCCTTGAGGAATTCGATACCCTTGTTGCCAGCCTTCGTCTGGAGGCAGCCCGTGATGAAGATGGTTTCGTCGTTGACCGGGAGACCATTTTCTTCGAGGAGCTTCTTGGCTGCAGGAATGCCCGGCGGAAGAATTTCTTCTGCGCACTGGACGCCCGGATAGGCTTCCTTGAACGGCTTCATGTTGAACTGGTCGGCTGCGATCTTCACGAGTTCCGGATCCGGTTCGCACGGAGTCTTACCCTGGTAACCGAGGAGCATCTTGCCGTAGCCTTCGGTCATCTTGAACCACGTACCGCGACCGGCAGCCTGGTTCAAGGTGTTCATGTAAGCCTGCTGGAAGTAGAACTGAGAAACCGGCGTCACAGAGGAAGCGAAGCCACCGCGGCGTACGCATTCACTCATATTTTCGATAACCTTCGGGAAGAGGTGGAAGGTCTTGGTTTCGCGCATCATGAG
>CACZAD010000020.1 GCA_902779055.1 Fibrobacter succinogenes
CATGCCGAAAGCCTGGATGAGGCTGTCTTCGGCCGGGTAGAGTTCCTTGGCCTTCAGCAAGTTGTGGAGCTTGATTTCGGAAACGTCGAGGTTACCCGGAACCACGACCGTGATGAGCTTGCCTTCGAAGTCAAAGAACACGCACTTGGCGGTGGATTCTGCCGGGACGTTCAGGAACTTGGTGATTTCTTCGATGCTTTCGCTGTTCGGTGTTGCGACCTTTTCGAGGGCTGCATTTTCGTCGCCCTTGAACGGCACGCGCTGGAACTTCGCGATTTCGCGGTTGGCCTGGTAGCCGCACTTTTTGCAGAGAATCAAGTAGTCTTCGCCGTTCGGAGTGTCGAGCATGAATTCGTGAGCGACCTTACCGCCCATAATGCCGGTATCGCTCTGCACCACCACCGGTTCAATGCCCACGCGGCGGTAGATGCGCAGGTAAGCGTCATATTCTTCCTGGTAGTGACGATCCAGGTCTTCCTGGCTGGTGTGGAAGCTGTAGGCATCCTTCATCAGGAATTCGCGGACGCGGATAAGGCCGCCGCGGGCACGGGCTTCGTCACGGTACTTGGTCTTGAACTGGTAGAGCATCACCGGCAGCTGCTTGTAGCTGTTGAGCACGTAGCGCACGAGGTCCGTCATGGCTTCTTCGTGCGTCATGGCGAGCACCATGTTGTGGTTGTTGCGGTCCTTGAAGCGCAGGAGTTCTTCGCCAATGGCCTGGTAACGGCCAGATTCGCTCCAGAGTTCAGCGGTCTGCACCACCGGCAAATCGACCTCGATTCCGCCAATCTTGTTCATTTCTTCGCGGATGATGTTCACGATCTTCTGGATAACGCGTTCAGCCGTCTGCACCACAGGCAAATCCACTTCGATACCGCCAATCTTGTTCATTTCTTCGCGGATGATGTTCGTAATCTTCTGAATCACGCGGAAGCCCATCGGCATCATGGAGTAGATACCGGTAGAAACTGGCTTGATGTAACCACCGCGCATGAGGAAGATGTGGGAGGGCATAGTGGCATCGCTCGGCGTTTCGCGGAGCGTTACGTAGAAGTACTTGGAGAGTTTCATTGTAATGACCTTTTAAAATTTTACGGCGTAAATTTAGCTTTTTTTGTATTTTGCAGTTATGGAATTGATAAATAAGTTGCGACAAAAAGCAGCCGTTCAAAAGATGGAAAAGTTTTTCCCGGCGATAGCGTTTTTAGGCGGTTTCAGTTGGGACTCGTTAACGATAGGGAGTAAGGTTTATGATTCGGATCTCATCTTCTTGTCGTTCTATTTTTTGTTGGCTTTGGTTTCCATTTATTTCATCGCCACACGAACGTCCGCAGAAGTAAGCGAAGCTCCATTCTTGCAAAAATTCCTAAGCCGGGAATGGCTGCCAGAATGGATTGACCGACTGACTTGGGTCGTGCAGTTCTGCTATGGAAACCTCTATAGCGCACTCGTCATTTGCTATTTCAAAAGTTCAGGTTCCATAGCCTCGTTCGTCATTGTGCTGCTGTTGGCAAGCCTCCTTGTGGGTAACGAATTCCTGAAAGAGAAGTACGAAAAATTTGGCGTAAGCCTTGCTTTTTTCTGCTTGCTCGGGACGATGTTCTTTAACTTCTTGATACCTCACTTGGTGCATGGAATGGGGACGTTCTGGTTCTTTTTCAGCACGCTCCTGTCCGTTGGAATATGTTATTTACTTTGGCTGAAATCAGCCCGTAGCAGGCGCACTATGATTGCGCCAGTCGCTATAAGTTTAGCCCTGTCCATTGCCTACATTGCAAACTGGATTGCTCCGGTTCCATTGGTTTTAAAGCAGCAAATTGTCTGCAAAAACTTTGACCGAGAAACTTATTCGTGCGATGCCGACAGACTGGATTTCTGGCAACGCAGCGGATTCAAGACAGCCTCCATCCATAAGGACGAAGGCGAAGAGATCTATTTCATGTCGTCGGTTTACGCCCCAGCAGAACTCAAGGCTCCCATTGAGTTCCGTTGGTATTATATGGATCCCGTCGCCAAAAAATTTGTAATCACCGATAAAATAACATCGCAAAGGATGGTCATCAAAGGCGGTCGCGATCACGGTTACCGCAGCTATTCCAAAAAGAAAAATATCCCAACAGGAACCTACCGCGTAGAAACGGCCTATAAAGACGGAGCCGTAATTGGGGCCGAAATATTCAAAGTGGTCGAAGGGATGCCCAAACAAGGGTTTGTCCGTGACTCTTTGCGCTAAAATTTCGACTCTTTAAAAAGAAAATATGCTATATTAAACCCCGAAATGGGAACGATGCATTCCCAATGATTTTTGACTTTAAGGAGTCTATTCAATGAAACTGAAAAAAATTGCACTTGGCGCTGCAGCACTTGCACTCGTTGCCTGTAGCGAAGCCCAGAAACCGGTTGCTAAAGTCGCTGCTATTACCCCAAATTCTACAGATGACCAAAAGTTCGCCTATATGCTTGGCGCTCAGTTTGGTATCCAGAACTTTTCTAACCTCCCGATGCGTACGGGACTTGGCATTGACGAAGATGTCGTCGTCCAGGCTTTCCGCGATGTCATTGGCAATTTCAACGATTCTACGGTCAAAGTGCAGCTGATCCCGGATTCCCTTGCTGCAGTTAGCGGACGTATCCAGCAGAATATGCAGATGCGCTATATCAAGACCCGTCCGGACACTAGCGTCACCAAGGGTATGACCGACGAACAGATTCGCGCTTACGCCGATTCTCTCGAAAAGGCTCAGCCGATTACGGAAGCTCCGGCTGTAAAGAACGAAGCCGTCAAGCTCGGAGCCGATGCATCGGAACAGCAGAAGTATTCTTACCTCATCGGTGTGCAGTTCGGTAACCAGTTCTACAACATCGGTCGCCAGTTCCAGACCGAATTTGACGCCGACTACTTCGTACTCGGTGTTCGCGATGCAGGCAAAAAGGTTCGCGACACGACGTTTACGATGGTTCTCCCGGATGACACACTCAAGGCCGTGGGCAACCGCTACACCGAAAAGATGAAAACGATCCGTGACGAAATGGTCAAGAAGCAGCAGGTCGAAGAAGAAAAGCTCAAGGCCGAAGTTGCCTCTCTCCGTGGCGATACGCTTGCAAACGGTATGCCTGCCAAGATGAACTTCAAGGTGAAGGCCACCGGCATCACGACTAAGGACGAAGACCTCAGCGCCTACGCTGGCAAGCCGCTTATGATGTTCTACTTCTCGGCTACTTGCGGACACTGCGCTCATGCTGCCCCGCAGATCCTTGAAATCGCAAAGGCTTTTGCCCCCAAGGGTCTCACGACCGTTTCTGTCGCTAGTGGCGGAAACAACAAGCCGGGCATTCGTCGCTTTATCGACGATGCGAAGTTCGACGAAACCATCAATGTCGTTTGGGACGAAACTCGCCAGTTCGGTGAACTCTACAGCGACGGCTACGTTCCGAAGGTCTACCTCGTGAATCCGGACGGCACCTACAAGCAGTATGTCGCTTTCGAACGCGAAAAGGATGACCTGAAGAAGGAAATCGAAGAACTCCTCAACGGCAAGAACGTTGAATGGAAGATCGAAGTCAAGCCAGCTGCGGATTCTGCCAAGGCTCCGGAAGCAAAGCCGGAAACCAAGCCCGCCAAGGCTAAGGCCAAGAAGTAATCACCCTTTCATTTATGAAAACGCGTCCCGCTCGGGATGCGTTTTTTTTTATAGCCGTATTGATTCATATTTTTTAAATTTGGCGCATGATTATCGCAGAATTTGATGTCGTTGTCGTCGGAGGCGGTCACGCCGGAATTGAAGCAACTCATGCAGCATGGAAGATCGGAGTCAAAACCGCCATGCTCACGATGGACTTGAAGGCCATCGGCAGGATGTCTTGCAACCCGGCGGTCGGCGGTGTGGCCAAGGGCCAGATCGTTCGCGACATTGATGCTCTAGGCGGCCTCATGGGCCTGTTGACCGACAAGGCCGGCATCCAGTTCCGCATGCTCAATATGAGCAAGGGCCCCGCTGTTTGGGGACCGCGAGCACAGTGCGACATGAAGTATTACAGCGAAGTTGCCCGCGAGACGATGGAAAGCTTACCGGGACTTACGCTGATCCAGGGCGAACTCGCATCGTTCGAACGTATGAACGACGGCCGACTGGAACTTACGCTCTTGAATGGCGACCGCTACATCACACGTGCCCTCGTCATTACCAGCGGAACATTCCTTGCCTCCAAGATGTTCACCGGGCTTGAAACGAGCATCGGTGGGCGAGTGGGCGAGCCGAGTGCAGACAAGCTTTCGGAATGCCTTGCAAAGAACGGCATCCGCTTGCGCCGCCTCAAGACAGGAACGCCGAGCCGACTCGACCCGGATTCCATCGACTTTAACGAATGCGACGTGCAGCACGGCGACGATAAGCCGTGGCCGATGAGCGACCGTCATTTTGACGAAAACGGAACGCCGGACCACTTCTGGGGCGACCAAGTCAATAAGTTTATCCGCAACGATTGCGTCTGCTGGATTACGCGCACGAACATCAAGACGCACGACATTCTGCGCAGTGGCTTCAAGGATAGCCCGATGTTCAGCGGCCGTATCCACGGCAAGGGCCCGCGCTACTGCCCGAGTATCGAAGACAAGATCAACCGTTTTGGCGACCGCGACGGGCACCAGCTGTTCCTCGAACCGGAACAGGCTGACATCGGGCGCGTGTACATCAACGGCTTCAGTTCTAGCTTGCCGGCAGACATCCAGCTTGCCGCCATCCACACAATTCCAGGCCTTACCCGCGCAAAAGTTTTGCAGATCGGTTACGCCGTCGAATACGATTCCGTGGACGCCACGCAGCTTTACCCGACGTTCGAATGCAAGAATGTTCCGGGTCTCTACTTTGCAGGCCAGGTCTGCGGCACGAGCGGTTATGAAGAAGCGGCTGGGCAGGGGCTCATGGCAGGTATCAACGCAGCACTCAAGGTCAAGGGCGAGGAACCGTTCATTCTCGGACGCTCCGAAAGCTACCTCGGCGTGATGGTCGATGACCTCGTGAATATTTTGCTCGACGAACCGTACCGTATGTTCACCAGCCGTGCCGAATACCGTCTGTTCCTCCGCAGCGACAACGCCGAAATGCGCCTCAAGGAAAAGGCTCGCAAGATCGGCATGATCAGTGACCGCGACTGGTTCGATTGGGATCGCCGCAAGAACCTCATGGCCGACCTCAAGACGAAATTTACAGAAACCTCTGCCACGCCAGAAGAAGCAAACGCTATCCTCGAAGCCGGTGGTCAGGCGCTTGCCTCCGAACGCACCCGCTGGATCAACGTACTCCGCCGTCCGGGAATCGATCCCGAAACGTTCTTCAAGGTGGCCGCTCCTGACGCCAAAATCACGCGTCGTGACCAGTGGTATATGTATGCCGAAGAGCTTTATGCCGGGTTCTTCGACCGTCAGGAACGCGAAATCGACGACCAGAAGAAGATGGAAAAGGTCAAGCTCTCGCCGGACTTCGATTATATGTCCATTACGGCCATCAGTATCGAAAGCCGCCAGCGCCTCAACGCCCACAAGCCACTTACGCTTGGGCAGGCAAGCCGCGTGCCCGGAGTACGCCCCGCAGACATCACTGTCCTCGCGCATTGGCTGGAGAATCACTAACCCTCACTTGCTTTTTCTCGATTTTTTACTATCTTTGCGCCGTCATCATTAAACAATTTTCCAAGAGGTATATTTATGGCAGAAGAAGCAGAAGTCAAATCCACAGAAGAAGTTAAGCCTCAGGAAACAAAATCCCAAGAAAAATCTCAAGTAAAGAAGGCTCCGTCCAAGAAGAAGCGTCCGTTCAACGGTAAGCGCAAGGGTGGTGCTCCTGCTGCTGCTAAGAAGCCGGCTGTCTTTAGTGATTCCCTGGAAGATCGTTTCCCCAACCTTGCTGCAAAGCTCAAGAAGTCCATCGAAGATGGCATCAAGCAGAAGATCAAGGATGCACAGAACGATCCGAAGGTCAAGGCCGCCTCTAAGAAATTCGCTGAAGAAAAGTAATTCTACTTCTTTAAAGTCTCTAAAAATGCTCCGCTCCGCGGGGCATTTTTGCTTTTAGAAAAAGCGCGGCAACCGCCCTAGTTACTTGCCAAATACCCCTTCAATAGTTAACTTTATTATGTCTACGGGAGCTCGTAAAACGGGCTGAGAGGAAGTTGGAAACTTCGACCGAACCTGATTTGGATAATGCCAACGTAGGGAGGTTCCATTGAACTCAAATCCAGTCAAAATCAACGGTGAAGACGTCGCGGCCGCAGGCATGACCATTGCCGAATATTTGGCGTCCGCAAATTACGATACAAAGCGCATCGCCGTCGAACGCAATTTGGAAATCGTCCCCAAGGCTAAGTATGCCGAAGTAGTCCTCGAAGCAGGGGATGTCGTCGAAATTGTGAACTTTGTTGGAGGCGGGTGATGGAGTGCGTTCGAATCCCGAGCAGGGAAGAGTTCAGACGCGCACTCGTACAAAAGCAGGGCGAACAGATCACCGAAAAACTGGCCCAGGCGACCGTAGCTATTTGTGGACTTGGCGGTCTTGGTTCGAACATTGCGATATGCCTTGCACGCGCGGGTGTCAAAAAATTGATACTCGTCGATTTTGATAACGTCGATGTGACAAACTTGCAAAGGCAGCAATTCAAGGCATCCCAAGTGGGCAAGCCCAAGAACATTGCTCTTGCCGAAAACCTTAAGGAAATTGCACCGTACGTCGAACTTGAAAGCTTCAACGAAAAAGTCACTGAAGCGAATATCGACAAGTTCGTCAAAGACGCCGATATCGTATGCGAAGCGTTTGACAATCCCGAAGCGAAGTCGATGCTTGTAAACGAAGTCCTCGAAAAGTATCCGCAAAAGAATCTTGTTGCCGCCTCCGGAATGGCAGGCACGGACGATGCGAATTCCATCAAGACGCGTAAGATTTCAAGACACTTTTACCTGTGCGGTGATGGCAAGAGCGACGTGACGAAAGGGCTCGAGCTGTTGGCCCCGCGGGTCATGGTTTGCGCAGCGCACCAGGCACTGACGATCATCCGGATCTTGTCCGGTCTAGAAGTTTAACAAAAAGGAAGTTAAGATGAACACTGATAAACTCATCATTGGCGGTCATGAATTTGATTCTCGCTTTATCCTTGGTTCTGGAAAATACTCTCTCAAGCTGATCGAAGCTGCCGTCCACGATGCAGGCGCTCAGATTGTCACGCTTGCCGTCCGTCGCGCCAACACAAAGGAACACGAAAACATTCTCGACTACATTCCGAAAAACGTCACGCTCTTGCCGAATACATCGGGCGCTCGTAATGCCGAAGAAGCCGTCCGCATTGCAAGACTTTCCCGTGAACTCGGTTGCGGGGACTTCGTGAAAATCGAAATTATGCGCGACACCAAGTATCTGCTCCCGGACAATGCCGAAACCGTCAAGGCGACCGAAACGCTTGCCAAGGAAGGTTTTGTCGTGATGCCGTATATGTATCCGGATCTGAACGTGGCTCGCGACCTCGTGAATGCCGGTGCTGCCGCCGTCATGCCGCTTGCATCGCCGATCGGTTCGAACAAGGGCCTTTGCACAAGGGACTTCATCCAGATTTTGATCGACGAAATCGAACTCCCGATTATTGTGGATGCGGGTATCGGCAAACCGTCCGAAGCTTGTGCCGCAATGGAAATGGGTGCAGCCGCCATCATGGCCAATACCGCTCTTGCAACAGCAGGTGACCTCACGCAGATGGCTACTGCATTCAAGCTTGCGATTGAAGCAGGCCGTAAGGCTTATCTCGCCGGGCTTGGTCGTGTGCTTTCCCGTGGTGCATCCGCCTCTGACCCGCTGACAGGATTTTTACGAGATTAAACAGTTGCGCCTTAAACTGTCATCCCGCACTTGTTGCGGGATCTCCTTACGCAGTTTTAAATGGCGACCCCGTGACAGAGCACGGGGTGACAAATTAAAGAAAGAGTTAATAACGTATTAAGAATGAAAAATGACTGTTGAAAGAAAAGACAACAATTACTTTTTTGATTCCGGTAACCTTTCGCCGGCAGCGCTTGAACGCAAGCACAGGATCGAAAACGATCCGTCTGTCCGTACAGACATCATGGAATACTTGCCAGGAATGGAAGTCATCCAGTCTGACATCCGCGACAAGGTGCTTTCGCAGGCCGACAACTTCGATTATTCCAAGTACACCGCCCGCGACGTAAAGTTTGCGTTGCAGCACGACACCTGCACTATCGAAGACTTCAAGGCTTTGCTTTCTCCTGCAGCCGCTCCGTTCCTCGAACAGATGGCAGCCAAGGCAAAGATTGAGACGGGTCGCCATTTTGGCAACAACGTTTATCTGTTCACTCCGCTCTACATCGCAAACTACTGCGAAAACTACTGCGTCTATTGCGGATTCAACTGCTACAATCACATCAAGCGCA
The DNA here is from genome assembly GCA_902779055.1 of Fibrobacter succinogenes. Taxonomy (GTDB): domain Bacteria; phylum Fibrobacterota; class Fibrobacteria; order Fibrobacterales; family Fibrobacteraceae; genus Fibrobacter; species Fibrobacter succinogenes_K. The sequence continues at coordinate 8,432 of CACZAD010000020.1, forward strand.
TGCAGTTGAATATGGAACAGATCGAGCATGAAATGAAGGTCATCGCCGACAGCGGTATGGAAGAAGTCCTGTTGCTTACCGGCGAAAGCCGCGCCAAAAGTAGCGTCGAATACATCGGCGAAGCTTGCAAGCTTGCCCGCAAGTACTTCAAGCTCGTCGGCGTCGAAGTCTATCCGGTAAACGTCGACGAATACAAGTACTTGCACGAATGCGGCGTCGATTACGTGACCGTATTCCAGGAAACGTACGACCGCAAGCGCTACGAACAGCTCCATTTGCTCGGCCACAAGCGCGTATTCCCGTACCGTTTTGATTCGCAGGAACGCGCCCTCATGGGTGGCATGCGCGGTTGCGGATTCTCGGCATTGCTTGGACTTTCGGACTTCCGCCGTGATGCACTTGCAAGCGCACTGCACGTTTACTACTTGCAAAAGAAGTATCCTCATGCCGAAATGAGCCTCAGCTGCCCGCGACTCCGTCCCATCGTGAACAACGAAAAGATCAGCCCGCTTGACGTTCACGAACGCGAACTCTGCCAGGTGCTTTGCGCCTACCGCATCTTCCTCCCGTTCGTAGGCATCACGGTCTCGAGCCGCGAAAGCAAGGAATTCCGCAACGGCATCGTGAAGATTGCCGCCACGAAGGTTTCTGCAGGCGTCTCGACAGGCATTGGCGACCATGAAAGCAAGTACAGCGGTCACGATGACGGGGAAGGCGGCGACGAACAGTTCGAAATCAACGACGGTCGCAGCATCGGTAAAATGTACGCCGACATGAGCGGACAGGGAATGCAGCCCGTCTTGAACGATTACCTGTACGTCTAGGCGACAGGTTGCTGTAATAACATAAACGCGATGCATTTGACTGCACCGCGTTTTTTTTTAATCATATTAATCATCTGTTTTTGGGGCTTCTAGCGCAACCAGCGTTTCCCAAAGTCGAGAAGCAGACGCCTTGATCCGTTTTGAAGGCGGCGTCCCAGTTACCACCGTTGTTCGGCAGCAAGAACACATCGACAGAAGCGCTTTCGCTCATACCGCCATTCCAGCGAACGCTCATCATATAACGGGTGTTATCGTTCGTTGTACCCTGATTAAGCGCCTTGCTCAGGAACAACGGCTTTTTAGGAGCCGTTCGGTAATCCGTGTTACCCCAGGCATTGGTGTACTTTATGGCATTGTAGGATTTACCACTCTGGCTATAGCTACCGACACCGTCAAGTCTTGCGGCTGCAATCTCAGCAACACCTTCAAATCCAGATTCCTTCAATGCGTTGTACCATGTTCCACCTTGACCGATCAATCGACAGATGTTTTTCGTTGTCACTTTTGAGTGACTGCATTGCACGTTGATGGATAGACTGTTATGCAATTCAATGACAAAAAGTGTTGCGCCTCGATCGGATTCTAGCCCCTGAGCCAGATCGTCTAAGTTTTGTTTTCCGTTTTTTTCATTCGGTGAGTAATGCGACAAAGCATCCAAATCTTCAATAAGCGCAATGTTAAGGGCATCTCTCAAATGGAAAAGCTTTGTCTGGTCAATTTTTTGGCGTGTTTTCTCGATAACGTCAAAATACTTCGGCACAGCAATACCACCAAGGATACCCATGATAGCGATCGTTACCATAAGCTCCATGAGAGTAAAACCGGAATGTGAACGCAAAGTATTCATCTTTTATCCCTCCGATACAAACATAAAACCAATGTAACATTATCATATAGAAATAATAAGTTTCGTGGGTTTATGTTGTATAATCTACGTAAAAAAAATTTTATTGCTGTGAGGTGGAACACTTTCGTATGCCATACACAAGAGTATTCCAAATTGGAATTGCGTTTTTTGCTAATTTTTGCGCATTATGAAATCTTTGGATACGACACTTTATTTCATTACCGATAGCACCAGCGTGCCTTCGGAACGTTTTTTACCGACCGTCGAAGCCGCTTGCAAGGGCGGGGCAACACTTATCCAGCTGCGCGAAAAGAACCGTTCGACACGCGAATATATAGAACTTGCCACGGCAACGCACGAAATCACAAAGCGTTACAACGTTCCATTGATTATTGACGACCGCGTCGATGTGGCTCTGGCCATTGATGCCGAAGGTGTCCACGTCGGTCAAACGGATATGCCCGTGAATATCGCCCGCAAAATGATGGGCGAAGACAAGATCGTTGGCGCAACCACAAAGACCGTTCCGCAGGCCCTCGAAGCCTACGAACAGGGGGCGGATTACCTGGGAGTCGGAGCCATTTACCCGACAACAACCAAGGTGGTAACCATCCTCACAAGTGTCGAGACATTGAAATCGATTGTCAAGGCAGTCCCCATCAAGGTCAATGCGATTGGCGGGCTCAACAAGGACAACATCGACGTTCTCAAGGGCTCCGGAATTTCAGGAATCTGTGCCGTATCGGCCATCATGAAATCCGACGATCCTGAAAAAGCGACGCGTGAACTGAAAGAAGCGTTTTTGAATTTGAATAAATAGTTATCTTTTGCGGCGATGAAAAAGATTTTAAAGAATACTTTATCGTTTGTGGTCGATGTGGGAAACTCGCACACCGTCCTCGGTATTTACAAGGGCGATAAAGTCGTTGATCACTGGAGACTCACCACGCGCAAGCAGACCACTTCGGACGAAGTGATGAATCGCGTCGGCGGCCTCATCCATCTTTCGAAAATCAAGCTTGAAGCAGTCACACATGTAGGCCTTTCAACGGTAGTGCCCTCTTTGGAACGCCCGTGGGTCAAAGCCTTGCAGACACTCCTCAAGCGCCCGGTGCAAGTAGTCAGTTCCACGAACTGCCTTAACTGCCCAATCGCCTACCCGAACCCGAGTACGCTCGGTGCAGACCGTCTTTGCAATATCATCGCACTCAAGGAACGCGGATACACCGACGCCATCGTCATCGACATGGGAACCGCAACGACATTCGACGTAATGAAGGATGGTGGATTCGCAGGCGGCATCATCATTCCGGGCATTAGCGCAAGCCTCGACGTATTGACCGAAAAAGCCGCAAGACTTTTACCGGTTAGTATCGAATGGCCCAAACGCCTTATCGCCAACAATACCGACGACGCCATCCGTGCAGGTCTCCTGTTCGGCTTCATGGCGGAACTCGAAACGCTCGTTGCAAAAATCAAGCAGGAAATGGGCAAGAAGGACGTTCCTGTATTTGCAACTGGTGGCTGGGGCCGCACCGTCGTCGGACATACCAAAATTATCGATACTTACGATCCGTACTTGACTCTTGATGGAGTTCGGTTGGTGGCGCTCCGCGGAGATTCCGCTGCCGAAGTCATCGACAAAGATTCGGAAGAGTAGCAATTATCACGAGGGGAGAAATGAGAGCCATACTAGTCAGTCTTTTGCTTGCGTCAATCGCATTTGCAGAATCCGGACGCACAACAGTCATTGGCGCAGAGCGCACCCGCAATTTGCGCGGGCTCGATTATGCGCCGATGCTCTTTGAATACCATCGCCAGACGGTAGGCGAGGGGCGTCACTTTTTCACCTACCCGCAACGTGACACGACGTTCCAGAAGAACTTTTTCAAAAACAACGTCAATGCGATGGTGTACTTCGATAACGAAGGTTTCGCCTCGACCCATCTAAAAGATTCCGTCACGTACGAGCAGAAAAAGTCTGGCTCGAAACACAACTTCGCCATAGCGGTAAGCCCGATTCTTGGGATAGACTACAAGTCTTCGACTGCGCTCGGCGATACTATTTGGCCAGCCATTGATGGAGGTCTTTTCATCCGAGGTTTTGCGGACTCCGTAGATTTCGATCTCGACGCCAGAATCTATTCCGAAGGTCATGCCGCGAAAAAGCCCAAAAGCTTTGACCACGAAGTCTTTGACGTCCAGTCCAAGGACAGAGGCGATGGCGGCATCGATTACGTAAGCTTTGCCCGCTACCGCGCCCACCTCGCTTTTAACTACGCCTGGATGCGACTGCAACTGGCTCGTGATGTTTTGCACTGGGGCCCCGGTTACTACAACAACCTCTCGCTCAACCAGTTTGCGCTCCCATACAATATGCTCTCGCTGGACTTTACGTTCGGACCATTACGCGTCTTTAGCGTCTATGCCGACCTCCGCGTAAATTCCTGGAGCTACAGCAAGGCGAACCTGAACGACCGCAACCTTTACGCCCACCGTTACGAACTTTCGCTCAGCCACTTTACCTTTGGCATCTCCGAAATCCAGATTCTTTACAACGAAAACAAGCCCTGGCTGTTTGTCCCGGTAGCACCGCTATTTATTGAAAAAGGAAATTATACCGAACACGTCAACAACGGAGCCTTGGCGTTCGACATGAACGTGCAGCTGTTCAAGAAAGCCCGCCTCTACGGAGAATTCTTCCTCGACGATATGGAATCGCCCTATGCCGTCTACCAGAACCGTTACAGCAACAACCGCTGGGCGGCCATGCTAGGTATGCAAGTGGCCCACGATCAGGAACTTAAAGGCAAGCTGCTCCAGCTTGGATCCATCGCCGAAATCGCACGAGTCGAGCCATTTACCTACTGTCATTACGATACGGCCCAGGCGCAAATGGCCCATCTCGGACTCCCGATCGGTAACCCGAATGGCCCAAACTCGCTAGCGATTGACTGGACGCTGTACGCCCAGCTCCACTGGAATGCATCTGCAAAGTTCTTCTTTGGTCTCCACAACAAATGGCTTTGGAAGGGAACCGATTACGGAAGCGACATTAACGACCCGTACAAGACGCTCCCCAAGAAATTTGTAGACGGAGTACCCTTGCAATATACAATTACACCTTCGGTCAGTTACAACGGAAAATACGCCTCTTTTGAGATGGAACTCACTTTTGGCGACGAAAAAGCGTTTTTTGTGCGCTCAACCTTGCATTGGTAGATTTTTGTAATTATTTTTGAAACGTTATTGTAAGCAAAAATAAACCAGGATGTAAGAATGTCCCATCTGTCGAAGTTGTTTGCCAATTTTCGCATTCGTAAGCGAGTCCTCGCGCTGGCGGATGCGTTTATTGTCGTTGTTGCCGGTCTTTTTGCGAACTTTCCGTTACCCCTAATAGCAAACCCCATCGACAGAGCCGCTCTTTTTTCCATTTCCTTTTTAAGTGTCATCCTCTGCTTTAGCAGCCTGCTTTTCTTTGGGGCATACAACAAGCTGTGGCGTTACCTCAACCGCTCGGATTTTTATAGCTGTGCCAAGGGCATCTTTGCGGGCATCATCGTCACTCATCTGTTCTTTTTCCTGACTCAAGGGGTCCTGCATTGGCAGTTCGCCCTTTTGCAGGCTCTGATTGCCTCATTTGGCGTGTGCGCATTCCGTTACATGTTCAGGAACGCATTCATCAGCATCGCCGAATCTAGCCGCCGTGAAGCAAAGAAAATCCGCACGATGATCATCGGCGCAGGCAACGCCACAAAGCTCCTGCTCGACGAAATCAAAAGCAGTTCTATGGAAGCCGAAAAAGGCATTGCCACATCTCCGTCAGCACAAATTTTCCCGGTCTGCCTCATTGACGACGACCGCAACAAGCTTGGGAAGCCTTACGAAGACATTCTCGTCGCCGGAGGCACAAACGATATTCCCAAGATTGCAAAGCACGAGCGTATCGAACAGATCCTGTTCTGCATTCCGAGTTGCCCGCCCAAAGACCGCCAGAGCATTTTGGACCAATGCAGCAAGACTGGGCTTCCGGTTAAGGTTCTACCGTTCGTCGGAACACTCCTGGATACCTCCAATGTCGGCGATGGATCCACAAATTTTGCAACGCAGATCCGTGACATCAAGGTCGAAGACCTGCTCGGTCGTGACCCCGTCAAGTTCGACAACAAGGACGTCCGTGCTTACATCGAAAATAAAGTTTGTATGGTAACCGGCGGTGGTGGTAGCATCGGTAGCGAACTGGTTCGTCAAATCGCCAAGTACAATCCCAAACAAATCATCATTGTCGACATTTACGAGAACAACGCATACGAAATCCAGCAAGAACTCGTAATGGAATACGGAAAGTCATTAAATCTCGTGACGCTCATCGCTAGCGTCCGTGACTACTTCCGAATGAACCAGATTTTCAAGAAGTACAATCCCGAAGTTGTTTTCCATGCGGCAGCCCACAAGCACGTGCCGCTGATGGAGAACAACCCGATGGAAGCCATTAAGAATAACGTTATAGGCACATTCAACATCGCCACGCTTGCTATGTTCAATAACGTCAAGAAGTTTGTCATGATCAGTACCGACAAGGCTGTCAACCCGACAAACGTCATGGGAGCCTCCAAGCGCTGCTGCGAAATGATCGTCCGCTTTATGTCGATGCAGAAGGACAGCAACACGGAATTTGTCGTGACGCGCTTTGGTAACGTCCTCGGCAGTAACGGAAGCGTGATTCCGCTCTTCAAGCGCCAAATTGAACAGGGCAAGCCCGTAACCGTGACCCATCCGGACATCATCCGTTACTTTATGACCATTCCTGAAGCCGTGAGCCTCGTCCTCGAAGCAGCAAGCATTGCTCACGGTGGCGAGATCTTTGTCCTTGATATGGGTCAGCCGGTCAAGATCGTCACATTGGCAGAAAACTTGATCCGTATGTACGGCAAGGTTCCGTATAAGGATGTCCAAATCAAGTTTACAGGACTCCGTCCGGGCGAAAAGATCAAGGAAGAACTTTTGATGAACGAAGAGGGCTTGAAAAAGACAAAGAACAAGCTCATCTTCATCGGCAAGCAGATTGACATTGACACTTCCAAGTTCATTAATGACTTGTGGAAGTTGAAAAGTGCGGCTTCGGAAAATGACGATGCCATCGCCATCAGCACTTTACACGAAATTGTTCCAACATTCACAACACCAGAGGCTTTCAATAGCACCATATTGAAAGACGCTGATTTAAAAAAGGGTGAAGGAGAAAATGTGAATGAAACCGAACATACAGAACCTCAAAAACAGACAATCTCGCAGGAGGGATGATATATGAAAAAAATCGTTTCACTGGCTTTGCTAGGCTCTACGCTTGCATTTGCCCAAGCTGGAATCATGGGTGGCTCAGAGGGTTTGCATCAAATCAACACCAAAACTCTTGGGCAGTGGCAAATCAACGTAGGTACCGGTGGTAACATTTCTATCGGTTCCTGGGGATTGTCTCGTGGCGGTGTCTATGACATGCGTCATGGCAATGGAGTCTTCAAAAGATATTCCTTCAATGGAGCCGACTATTCTCAGGCAGGCAACTTCTTCGTCAGCATGGGTATTCTAGACTTCATCGACATCGGTGCATCTCTCCCGGTTTACTACGAACACGCCAATTCCAATGGATATAGCGGTGCCGCAAATATGTGGACCACGAGCCGTGGCGACTTGGATCTATTTACAAAGATTGCAGTCCCGTTCGACAGCAACAGCGTATTCGGCATGGCCCTTATGCTCGACCTCTACGTCCCGACTGGCGAACAGAGCGCCGGTGTGCGTCCTCGCCATTCCTGGTACTTGAACGGAAACGGCTATACGCATCCATTCACCGCCGATGATTTTGCATTCGGTGCAGGTCTTGCCTTTACATTCGACTTTTCCAAGAAGGGCGCTCCGATTACTTGGAACGTCGCTGCAAGTTACGTCTATCCGATCAACACGGACCAGACAAACACACTCGTCTATAGCACCGGTTTGAACTGGCTTGCTCTCCCCTGGATGACTCCGTTCCTCGAATTCTCTGGCGAAATGCGTCTCCAGAGCGTCGGTCGCTATGACTTTGACCCGATGGTCGACCCAATGCTCATCACTCCGGGTTTGCGCTTCCACCTTCCGTACCACATCGAATTCGCAGTCGGTCTCGACGTTGCCGTACGTGCCATCAGAGAATTCTCCTTCAAGTCGGGCATTACGCATAGAAGAGACGTGAGCGGTGGTGTCGACTACCAGATCTATTACTTAGGCGAAAACGGATACAACGCCAAGTACGGTTACGCAAGCACACCGCTTATCTCGGGTGCAGCTCTCTTGAGCATCGCTCTTGACGCAAAGTCCAAGCCGAAGGATTCCGATGGCGACGGCATTGCTGATGCAGACGACAAGTGCGCACGTACTCCGAAAGGTGCCAAGGTCAACGAAGAAGGTTGCCCGATCGAAGAACTGGAAAGACTTGCACGCGAAAAGGCCTACAACGATTCTCTCGCTCGCCTCGATACCGACAAGGACGGCATTATTGACCTCAACGACAAGTGCCCGAATACTCAGGCCGGCGTTACGGTCGACTCCATCGGCTGCATGCTCGACTTTGACAAGGATGGCGTAAACGATCCTAAGGACAAGTGCCCGAACACTCCGGCTGGCGTTCCTGTAAGCGCTGACGGTTGCCCGCTCGACTTCGACAAGGACGGCGTTGCCGACTTCCTCGACAAGTGCCCGAACACTCCGGCAGGTACCCCGGTTGACTCTACCGGTTGCGTGCTCGATACCGACAAGGACGGCGTTCCTGACACTAACGACAAGTGCCCTGGCACTCCGGCCGGCAACTCTGTTGATTCCGTTGGCTGCCTCCCTGACTTCGACAAGGATGGCGTTGCAGACGTATTCGACAAGTGCCCGAATACGCTCCCCGGTATCCGCGTCAATACGGAAGGCTGCCCGCTCAACAAGAAGGAAGACCTGGACCAGCTCAAGAAGGGCATCAAGTTCAAGACAGGTTCTTCCAAGCTCACCAAGAGCAGCTACTCCACCCTCAATGACATTGCCGCTCTTATGAAGAAGATCCCAGAAGCAAACCTTGAAGTTCAAGGCCATACCGACAACAAGGGTTCTGACGCAAAGAACAAGAAGCTCTCTGAACAGCGCGCTCAGTCTGTCGTCAAGTACCTCAAGAGAAAGGGTATCAGCGCCGACCGTCTCCGCGCAGTGGGTTACGGAAGTTCTCAGCCGATCGCGGAAAACGACGATGCCGCTGGTAGAGAACAGAACCGTCGCGTTGAATTGGTTCCGTTCTCCAAATAAGAGATCGCTAGATTAATGAATAATCATCCTGCAGACAGAATGTCGATGGAATCTCCATTGCGTCCGTCGCAGGGTGATTTCATTTAATCGGCAATACAAAGTAAATGAATTAAACTCAAAATATTATTAAATTTATAACAATCAAGTACAAAAGGTTTTGAACCTCCGTACAAAAATTTCCAGAATTGCGTAGCTAAATCAATTAGGAAAAATTATGAACGAAAAGGAAGAAAACAAGGTTGTCAATCAAGCTATCGTCCAGGCGCAACAAAATGCCAATACGATAACATTGCTTGAAGCTTTCGAAATTTTATGGGCAAAAAAGTTCATTCTGTTACTTTTTCTGATTGCAGGTTACGCAATTGGTTACGTCATTGCCAACTGGCAACGTCCGCAATACACTAGCGACATTTTGCTGCAAATTGACGTCAAGGGCGGCAAGGCCGGTAAGGCCATGGGCGAAATGGGTTCTCTCCTCGATGTGGCTAGCCCCGCCGATGCCGAAATCGAACTCATCAAGAGTCGTATGATTCTCAGCTATGTTGTCGATGCAGAACGTCTGTGCTTTAGCGCAACGCCAACCAGCGCCGTCGATCGCTTTTTGCATAAAGAAGGTCGAATGGACCTCGACTCCCTTTACATTCCGCCAATGGCTCGAGCCACCAAATGGCGTGCAAGGGCTATTTCTCCTGACACCTATGAAGTCATCGACGAAGAAGACAAGGTGCTTTTAGAAGGCAAAGTGGGAAATATGCATAGCGCAAGCCTTGCCAACGATTCCCTGCACATCCGCGTTTCCCAAATGCTTGCGGATTCCGGACAAACATTTGTCATTACCCAAATCAGCGACCTTGGCGCAATGGGCGCCTTGAAGGGCGGCCTAAACGTCAAGGAAAAAGGCAAGCAGACCGGCATCATCGAAGCTAGCTTCAACCACCGCTATCCGGACAAGGCTGCCTCCATCCTGAACTCGATTGCCAAGACGTACTTGCGTCAGAACGTCGAAATGAGAAGTGCCGAAGCCGAAAAGACTCTTGAATTTTTGGAAAAGCAGTTGCCGGGCGTCAAGGCGAAACTCGATAGCGCCGAAAAGGTTCTTGCCGATTACCGTTATAGCATCGGTTCCGTGGACATGACTGGCGAAACCCATGCACATTTGCAAAAAGAAACTGACCTCCAAAAGCAGATTTTGGAACTGGAACAGCAGCGCCAGGCTGCCGCCCGCTTGTTCAAGGAAGAACATCCCAGCATCCAGACCATCGTCAAGCAGCAGAACCGCCTGAGAGCAGAGCTCGGCAAGCTCAAGAAGAACGCCGAAAAGATGCCGTTAACCCAGCAAGAAGTGGCCCGCTTAAAAGAAGATGTCGCCGTCAACAACGAAATCTATACCGAAATGTTGAACAAGGTCCAGCAGCTCCGCATCGTCCGTGCCGGCGAAGTGGGCAACGTTCGTATTGTGGACTTTGCCCGCATCAACGGGGCACCGAGCAAGCCCAGGAAGGCAAATATCATCATTTGCGCCGTAGCCGCATCGTTCATGGTGGGTGTTCTCTTGGTATTCCTCATGCGTATGTTGCAGAACGGCGTGCGTAGCGTTACCGAAATCGAACGCGAAACGGATACTAGCGTCATCGCCAAGATTCCTGAATGCGCCGATAAAATCAGCAACAAGGATCCGCAGATGTTTGTGGCCAAGAAACCTAACGACCCGGTCAGCGAAGCCATCCGCTCAGTACTTACCGCCATCGATTTTTCGTTCAATCTTAGCAACGATCACCAGGTCATCATGGTCGGAGGCCTTGTTCCGAATGCCGGTAAGACGTTTGTGTCTTTGAACCTTGCAGGAACAATAGGACTTGTCGGAAAGAAGGTCCTTTACATTGACGGCGATATGCGTAAGGCAAGCAGCCGCTTTAAGAAGGTTGGCCTTGCCGACGTACTTATGGGCAAGATCAGCTTTGACGAAGCCGTTTATCACGCCAACAGCGTCGAAGGATTGGATATCCTTGAAGCCGGTAAATTCAAGATGGCAGCATTTGAACTTTTGCGCGGGAACCAGCTCAAAAAGCTTCTTGACGAACTCCGTCCGCGTTACGACAAGATCATTATCGACACCCCGCCGACAAGCCTCGTGACGGACGCCTATATGATTGCTCCGCTGGTCGATATGTCCCTTATCGTTCTTTACTACAGCCGCCATTCTATGGAATCCATCCAGGAATCCTTGCAGAACCTGAAGCGTTATAGCAACAAGCCTATGGCCTTCATCATGAACCACTGCGAACATAGAGCCGGCTATGGATATGGTTACGGTTATTATTACGGACGTTACGGTTACTACGGTAAGTCCAAGGATGATTAATTAGGGTTATTCACCAAACCATTTGAGCCCGCTCCTCGGAGTGGGCTTTTTTGCATTCTGATGGACAAATATTCCATAATAATGCGCACTTTTGGGTATCCGCTTTTGTCAAAAATAAACGATTTTTAGAGAGTGATGAACGTGAATAATAAACTGATTTTTGTAGCAACGGTCGCAGTCATTGCAAGCAGCGCCGCCCAAGCCCAGACCAAAGTTGTCGTAGATCCGGGCAAAAGATACCAGCAGTTCGAAGGCTGGGGTACTAGCCTTTGCTGGTGGGCAGAGCTTGTCGGTGGCTGGAGTGAATCAAATTACTCAAAGCTTTTGGACGTTATCGCCGATCCGGATTCCGGCCTCGGCTACAACATTTTCCGCTACAACATTGGCGGTGGCGACCAGCCAGGCCATAACCACTTGACCAAGGGCGATGGGGGAGCGGCGGTTCCCGGTTACAAGCCAACTGAAAATGGAGATTACGACTGGACGGCCGATCCGAATCAACGCAATGTGCTTTTTGGACTCGCCAAAAGGGTCAAGAACCCTATTTTCGAAGCGTTCTCAAACTCCCCGCCATGGTGGATGACGAATAGCGGCTGCGTCTCAGGCGGCGTAAACGGAGCCGACAACCTCAAGTCCGATTACTTTGACGATTTTGCCGATTACCTCTCTGAAGTGGCCAAGCACTTTAAGCAGGAATGGGGCATCACGTTCCGCACGATTGAACCGTTTAACGAACCGAGTGCCGGTTGGTGGAAGGCTAAAGGCGACCAGGAAGGTTGCGGTTTCAAGAACAAGCAATCCGAAATGATCGTGGAACTCGGCAAGGCACTCAAGCAAAAGGGACTGTTCCCAGAGACATCGGTCAGTGCCGCCGATGAATCTAATATCGGCGACGCGTTGAGCCGTTTTAACAGCTACAGCGCCGAAGCCCGCTCGTACATGTTCCAGGTCAACACGCACAGTTATTCGGGCTACGACTCCCGCGGCAAGCTTTACAACGCGGCCTTCGCCGCCGACAAGCGCGTGTGGCAGTCCGAATCTGGACCGCTCCACCGCAGTGGCGATCTCGACATTACGCTTTGGATGGCGGACGTCATTTTACATGACCTCCGCGACATGCACGCAAGCGCCTGGGTCGACTGGCAGCTTTCGGACCCTGCCGAAAACTGGCGCACCATCGCAGCCGACCACAAGAAACAGACGTTCTCCTACGCCCCGCGCTTTTACATGCACGCCGCTTTCAGCCGCGCCATTCGACCGGGTTCACGCTTTATCGATAGCGACAACAGCAACACGCTCGCAGCCATCCGCGATGACAGCTCGCTTGTTCTCGTCGCGTTAAACACTGGCTCTAGCGATGCGAAGTACACCTTTGATTTGAGCAAGTTCGAATCGATTGGCAACAGGGTCAAAGTCCACCGCTTTACGCTCCCCGCAGCACTCAAGGCTGATGCGGACATCAGCGTTTCGAACAAGTCCTTTACCGTCACGGCTGCGGCCCAATCCATCGTTACGATGGTCATCGATAATGCAACCGGAGGCGTGTGCGTCCCCAGCGAAATCATCCCTTACGCCAAGATCCATAATGGCGGCTGGAACGAGACAACCGAAGTCAAGGTGAATCCGGGTGATTCGCTTGTGATTGGCCCGCACCCTTACGATGGCGGCCGCTGGACATGGAAAGGACCGAACGACTTCTATTACTTGGGCCGCGAAGTACGCTTCAAGGATTTGCAATGGCAAAGCAGCGGCATTTACACAGGAACGTACGTGAATCCGTACGGTTGCGAAAGCACCGTAGATATCAAGGTCATCGTCAACGATCCGGAACATCCGTACGTAGAACCCGTCAATCCAGATTCTGGCAAAGTGAATATCGATCCGCGAATTGCGACGAGAACCGCGCAAAGTGTCGGTAAGATCTCCGTCACAAAAATCGGGGGAGACCTGCTTGTGAATGTTGCCAAAAATGCGCCGTACCAACTCTCCATTTACGACTTGCAAGGAACGCTCCTGATGCGTAGACAAATCGACGGAACCGCAACGATTCCAGTCGAACAGTTCTCGTACAAGCCCTACGTCGTCAAAATCAATAGCACCGGAAATAAAGTTTATCAGAAAATTTTCAGATAAAAAAATGTCGGATAAAACTCCGACATTGCAATGCTGTTTTAGTGTGCTTTGAGCAATTTTCTGGCAAGCTTTCGACACTTGGCCATTTCGCGGGACGAAAGACCTTCTCCATTCAGCGTTCCGCTCTTTTGGATGATGCCGTTTATCTTGAATCCGCTCCAGCAAAGGACTTCCTTGAGGGCGCGCACAGTCCCTAACGACTGCTTGAAAATCAAATTGAACGGCCAGCGCGTAGAACAAGTCGTAACAAGGACGGCCTTTTTACCGCTCAATAGTGGGCGAGGAACCCCTTGGTCGCTGTGGTCCATAAAACCATAAACCCATCTGTCGAAAAGCATCTTGAGTTGCCCCGTCATATTACCCCAATAGCAAGGCGAACCCACAATCAAGTCATCACACTGCTGTACCAATCGCAAAATCACCTTGGCATCATCTTCTGGCATCACGCAGTCATGGGCGCTACGGCACTTCATACAACCAATGCATGGGTGGAACTGTAATTTACAGACATCGACGTAATGCACCTCACTGCCATTTGCTAATAGTTCGTTGCGCATGATACTCAACATTTGGCAAATATTGCTATTCGGGCGAGGGCTTGCATTCAAGATGACAAACTTTTTCATTGACTTTTCATAGCTCCTTGTTTCTATTCATCAATTAAACACCTGAAGCCACTTTAAATGTTACTTTAATAAATAATTTCGTGAACAAATCATAAAAAATAACGAAAAAACACAAATTGAGTATATATTATTCAAAAAAGCCTCCGACTAAAAGGGTATGGAATTTGGGGAGAACCTGGAGGGAACCTTGTTAAATTTCAAAACGCCAGAACTTTCGGATATGTTCGCCGCAATGCGTGCGGTTGCCGATTCAGGGTACATCGGGAGCGATGCCGGATTCGCAAACATTTTTCTTTTGCGCAAAAAATACGACACATTGTTGGCCTTGCAAGACGGTTTTCTTTTTCGCTATTATAACGGACAGGGGAGCCGTCGAGGTTACGCATTCCCGCTTGGGGCGGACGATCCGCATGATGCACTAGACTTGATTATCAAAGACGCTCAGGAATCTGGCAGGCCTTTGGAATTTTGCCTAGTCGATGAACCCCGCGCACAGATTTTGCAAGAGTATTTTGCAAATGCAGGGGCGAACGGTGCCGAGCCTGTTTTGCATATAGAACACAACCGCGGCGACAGCGACTACATTTATTCGGCCGAAAGCCTTGCAACGCTTTCAGGGAACAACTACCGCAAAAAACGCAACCATATTTCCAAATTCAGCCGTACTTACTCCAAGTTCGAATTGCGTGAAATCACCCGCACAAACGCGGCCGAAGCCATCGAAATCGAAAAGGCGTGGCTGAACAACGGCATAGCAGGAGAGCCGTGCAAACCGACCTGTGAATGCGAGCATTTAGCGTGGGCCGAATACTCCGAAGACGAGAAATCACGTCTGATGGAGTTCTGTGCCATTGAAGAAGCTCTGCAGAATTTCGAAGAACTCGGATTCAAGGGTGGCTTGCTTTATGTCGATGAAAAACCGGTCGGAATGACCTTGGCTTCGGAAATCACCCCCGGCGTGTGGGACATTCATTTCGAAAAGGTGATCGGAGAATATGCGATTAACGGTGGTTACGCCGTCATCAACAAGATGTTCGCCGAAACGCTTACCGAAGCAAGGCTCCTCAACCGCGAAGAAGACGTGAACATCGAAGGGCTCCGCAAGGCGAAACTTTCGTACTACCCGCTGATCATTTTAGACAAGTGTCACATTAAATATGCTCTCTAAAATTTTGTCAAAAAACTCCTGTGCAGCATGCAAGTTCTGCTGTTCTTTCCGACGGCAGAGCCTTTGGGAAACTCCGCTTTTTCCACCCGAAGTCGTCGAAAAACTGAGCCGCAATAATGAATATGGCGTAGTGGGGGAGTTCCGCGAGGTGCAAAATGCGTACCGCCTTGTCCTTGAAAACAATTACTGCACAGACGACCCCGAAGAAGAAGTGCCTTGCACGTTCCTGGATCCGCAAAAAGGTTGCATCTTGAAAGGGGAGGACAAGCCTTTTGATTGTAGCATTTGGCCGCTCCGCATCATGAATAAAGACGGAGAACTCGTCATCGCACTCACGCCCACATGCCCATCCATTGGCGCAACGCCCCAGCCCGAACTTATTGAACTTGTAAAGAATGGTCTTGGCGAAAAGATTTTCGAGTACGCCAAAACGCACCCGTACATTATCAAGGAATACCGCGAAGGCTTCCCGATAATTCTTTAAAGAAACGCAATAAAGCAAAAAACTCCCGAGAAACACTCGAGAGTTTTAAAGCTTTTATGCACTGGATCCTTCGACAAGAGCCATTCGAGAAATAATGGTTCCCCTACGCTTCGCTTCGAGGATGACACGTTGTGTCACTTGAACAGATTCTTCATCTTTTCGAGGAAGGATTCTTCTTGAGCCGTTTCCTTGTCGTGACGAAGATCTGCGAGCTTCTGGTAAAGCTCTTTCTCTTCGCGGGAGATATCCTTCGGAATATCAACGCCGATTTCCACAAACAAGCTTCCGCGGTCACCCTGCTTTTTAAGCGGATAGAGACCCTGGTCGCGCAGACGGAGAACGCTACCAGCCTGAGTACCAGCGGCAATCTTGATCTGAATTTCTTCGCCGCTGATGGTCGGAATGCGCTGCGTTCCGCCAAGCACCAGCTTGTGAACCGGCACCTTGATCTGGCAGTGCAAATCGTCGCCTTCACGGGTGAAGAAATCATCCGGCTTTTCGGCAATCACCACAAGCAAGTCGCCACAAGCGCCACCGCGCGGACCACAGTTGCCTTCGCCACGGAGGTTCAGGTACTGGCCTTCGCTCACGCCTGCCGGGATCTTGATGGAAATTTCTTCGCTTTCCTGGATGCGGCCTTCGCCATGGCAACGAGAGCAAGGATTTGCAATCACTTCGCCCATACCGCCGCAAGTGGGGCAGACGCTTTCGGAAACCATCTGGAAGAACCCGCCAGAAACACGACGCACACGACCCGTACCATGACAGGTTTCGCAAGTCTTGACGTTCGTACCACCCTTACCGTTACACTCCGTACACGGCGTATAACGTTTTAAGCGAACCTTCTTGGTGCAACCTTCGAAAATTTCCTTGTAGCTGAGAGCCACCTTGATCTGCAAGTCATTACCACGCGGAGGACCAGCCTTGCGGGAACTTCTGCGGCCACCGCCACCAAAGCCAAATCCGCCACCAAAGATATCGCCAAACTGGCTGAAAATATCGTTGATGTCGAAACCAGCACCACCAAAACCGCCGCCGCCAAAACCGCCACCGGGGGCATTGAAGCCGAACTGGTCGTAGTTCTTGCGCTTTTCAGGATTGGAGAGAACGTCGTAAGCTTCGGCAGCTTCCTTGAACTTTTCTTCAGCTTCCTTGTCACCCGGATTCTTGTCCGGATGGTACTTGATGGCAAGCTTCTTGTACGCGTGCTTGATTTCATCAGCACTAGCGTCCTTGCCGACGCCCAAAACTTCGTAATAATCTCGTTTTTCAGCCATAATATGCCTTTAGTATAGTAGACAGTAGGAAGTAGACGGTAGACAGTTGGATACTGTATTTACACAAAAAGGATTGCCCCTAAAAAGAGCGAATCCTGTTTTGCAAAACGTAGTCTGTAGCGGCAGGAAGTTTTATCTTGCGATAATTCTTCCTACTTCCTACATCCTACTTCTGACTAATTAGTCAACCACTTCAGCGTCGACGACTTCCGGGCCATCACCCTTCTTGTCGTTCTTCGGCTGTTCAGAAGCACCCGGCTGCGGACCCGGCTGAGCCTGGTTTGCGCCAGCGGCCTGAGCCATGGAGCTAATCATGCCCTGGAGCTTGTCCATAGCGGCCTTGATTTCTTCCTTGGTGCCGTTGTCCTTCTTGGCCTTGATATCGTCGATAGCAGCTTGGAGCTGGCTCTTGGTGTCGGCTGGGAGCTTGTCGCCAAATTCCTTGAGCTGACCTTCAGCCTGGTATGCCATCTGTTCGGCCTGGTTCTTGATGTCCACGAGTTCGCGCTGTTCCTTGTCCTTGGCAGCGTTAGCTTCGGCATCCTTGACCATCTTGTTGATTTCGTCTTCAGACAAACCGCTAGAAGAAGTAATCTTGATGGACTGTTCCTTACCGGTTTCCTTATCCTTAGCAGACACGTGCACAATGCCGTTTGCGTCGATATCGAAGGTCACTTCGATCTGCGGCACGCCACGCGGCTTCTTCGGGAGGTCGGTCAAGTCGAACTTGCCGAGCGTACGGTTGTCGCGAGCGAATTCGCGTTCGCCCTGGAGCACGTGAATCGTCACAGCCGGCTGGTTGTCTTCGGCAGTGGAGAACACCTGGCTCTTCTTGGTCGGAATCGTGGTGTTACGATCGATGAGCTTGGTCATCACGCCACCGAGAGTTTCGATACCGAGAGAAAGCGGGGTCACGTCGAGGAGGAGCACGTCCTTCACGGAGGAGTCACCGCTAAGCACAGCGCCCTGAACAGCAGCACCAATAGCCACAACTTCGTCCGGGTTCACAGTCTTGTTCGGTTCCTTACCGAAGAACTTGCGCACAGCTTCCTGAACGGCCGGAATACGGGTAGAACCACCAACGAGAATCACTTCGTCGATTTCGCTCAAGGAAAGACCGGAGTCCTTGATAGCCTTGCGGCACGGTTCCATAGAACGTTCCACGAGGTGAGCGGTGAGCTGGTCAAACTTTGCACGGCTGAGGGTGAGGTCGAGGTGTTTCGGACCAGAAGCGTCAGCAGTGATGAACGGAAGGTTGATGTTCGTAGAAGTCGTAGCAGAAAGGTCGATCTTAGCCTTTTCTGCAGCGTCCTTCAAACGCTGGAGAGCCATCTTGTCCTTCTTAAGGTCAATGCCAGGATTTTCCTTCTTGAATTCTTCGTTGATCCAGTCGATGATGACTTCGTCGAAGTTGTCACCGCCGAGCATAGTATCACCGTTCGTGGCCTTCACGCTGAACATACCATCGTCAATTTCGAGGATGGAGATATCGAACGTACCACCACCGAGGTCATACACAGCAACCTTTTCGCTCTTCTTGGAGTCAAGACCGTAAGCAAGAGCAGCAGCCGTCGGTTCGTTCACGATACGGAGAACTTCGAGGCCTGCAATCTTACCAGCGTCCTTCGTTGCCTGACGCTGAGAGTCGTTAAAGTAAGCCGGGACCGTAATCACAGCCTGGGAAACCGTCTGGCCGAGGTAATCTTCGGCAATCTTCTTCATGGTCTGAAGAACGGCAGCGGAAATCTCAGGAGGAGCAAACTGCTTGTCGTCAATCTGGACGCGGACCGGATCAGAACCCGTGCCAACGAGCTTGTACGGCATGTTCTTTTCGGCAGCGGAGCATTCGCCAGCCGTACGGCCCATGAAACGCTTGATAGAATAAATCGTCTTTTCCGGGTTCGTGATTGCCTGGCGCTTTGCAACATGGCCCACAAGACGTTCACCGTTCTTGCCGAATGCGACGATGGACGGAGTGGTGCGGAAGCCTTCAGCGTTAGCGATAACAACCGGCTTGCCACCTTCCATAACGGCCACGCAGCTGTTGGTCGTACCCAAGTCAATACCAATAATCTTACCCATGATTTTATCTCCTATTTTAAATTCTTGATCCCCTGTGTTTTTCTTTGAGAGGGGAGTTTTTTTACGCCAACACATAAGCAAAAGCCGTGCCAAAGCCAAAAAACGCCCTTTTTGTTTCGTTCTGAAACATTTTTAAGGTTAAAAACGTGCATAAATGGGAATGTTTCAAAAAAGAACGCCCCACTGCATCATCCAAACAACCGTCGAAAGGGGGGATCCAGAGATATCTTGAATAGGGTGGGGGCGTTTTCTATATTACAGAAGACAATATTCTTGATGATACCTCAGATAAGGCAAATGTTCGTTTTCTAAACGAACGAGTCGAATGGACGGGTTTAAATTAAAAATTCTCACATCATCCTTAGACAACAAGTCCGAAAGAATGATTTTTCCCGTTTTCGAAAAAGAAATGTAGCCTCTGTCAAACAATTTATCGAGATTTGGAATTAGCAACAACCCGTTATACACATCAAGTCTCTGCATATCGTTCGACTTTTTCCAGGGCATTATATGAGACGCCATCAATAGCGGGTAATTTTGACATCCCGTAACAGAGCATCCCTTCCAATAATCAATGAGCTTTTGACGGAACAAGCCCTGTCCAACCCTTGATTTTATCAAAGCATCTTTTTCTGTTGTATCAAGAGTATTATCGTTGTTTATACGATCATTCTCTGACAAAATTGAATCTTCTAATTTTTTCTTGTAATCAGAATGAATGTATTCATCAAAATGATTTAAACCAGAAACGATATCACCAATACCTTTTAAAGTATTATACCGATCTCGCTCGTGTGCCGTTCTTTTCAAATCATTCGCGATTTCAGCAATCCTTTCGGAATTGAGCGTTTTATCTAATTTATAAAAATGAGACACATACCTTAATCTTGAGACATAGTCACGGTACGTTCTTCGATTTTTGAACAATTTATGATCAACCAAATAATTGAAGAAATCAGGCTGTTCATTAATAAAATTTTGTTCAAAAGACATATTCGTTCCTTTTTTCACTTCAAATATACTTTTATAAAGCAAGTTCACCTTACTTTTTTCACTTTATGAGCCAAATTAGCTATGAAGTTTCGGCGCAAAAACATATATTTTTAATAAAATGTCAGAAAAACATCGGAAAATCATTGCATGTTTGGCAGCAGTGGTGTTGGTTGTACTAATCAACATCGTCATTTTCGATGTACGCAAAAAGGGGATTTACGACTCCGTCATTGAACTGAACGACGGGTGGACCCTCATTTACCACGGCGACACGACAGAACTGGAATCCACAAAAAATTACGTGATGGCCGGCAAAAGCATCAAGGGTGATTCCCTGATTTTGAAGCGGACTCTCACCACCGATTTTCCAGACAAACCCGTGTTGCGATTTAAGACCTACCATACATTTGTAGAAGTGTATCGCGACGGAAACCTTCTTTATTCAAACGGAAAGAACAAATACTACAACAATAAAACCGTTGGTAGCGGCGTCCACTTTGCCTATCTAGGGGCCGTTGCTCAAAATTTTAAAGGACGGACGCTAGAACTCAGATATCATTTTTCAGAAAACGGGGCGTCAAGCGAACTCCCTTCATTCGAGGTTATTCCAGCAGACTTTGCCTTCATGGACTTCATCGCGCGTTCTTCGATTTCGCTCATAGTCGGGCTTTTCTTAGTGCTGTTTGGCATTTTAGCCCTGTTCCTTGGCGTGGGTGCGATGTTTTACGGGATTAAGTTTTTCCGAATCCTGATTATTGGCATTTTGGCGTCTTGCCTCGGTATATGGACATTATGTTATACAAAACTCATTCAACTGTTTTCGTTTGATTTTGCATTCAATACGAACCTTGAATATATATGCCTTTACACGGCGCCACTGCCGCTTTGCCTGTTGATGCTCCACATGCAATATGGACGGATTGACAGAAAGCGATGGTTAGGAATTGTCTTTATCACGGGGGCGGGCTTACTGCTGTTGACGGTTACATCGATCCTGAACTTCACCGATATCATCCATTATCCGAAGACATTGTGGGTGTTCCATACGTATGCATTTTTGAGTTTGGGGTATTTGCTTATGTCGGGGATTTTGTTCAAGCGCAATCTAGATGCTTCGGCCAAGATTTTGACATTAGGCATTTCCATATTTGGCGCAGCTTCGGCTTTGGATATCATACGCTATATTGCAAAGGAGCAATTCCATTTGGAACACTCTCCGCTCGAAATGTCGCTAATCCCATTAGGAACTCTGGCCTTTGTCATTTTACTCGTTCTAAGCTATTTAGTTTATATATACTATTTACTCACCGAAAAAACCAAAAAAGACATTTTGTCGGTTATGGCCTACAAAGATTCATTGACAGGGATTTTCAACCGAGCCAAGTGTCAGCAAATATTTGACCTTTTGGACAAGTCAGCGACTGACTTTGCAATCGTGAGCATTGACTTGAACGGCCTTAAACGCACCAATGACCGCTATGGACATAATGAAGGAGACCGGCTAATCAAGGCTTTTGCCACGG
The DNA here is from genome assembly GCA_902779055.1 of Fibrobacter succinogenes. GTDB lineage: Bacteria > Fibrobacterota > Fibrobacteria > Fibrobacterales > Fibrobacteraceae > Fibrobacter > Fibrobacter succinogenes_K. The sequence continues at coordinate 30,071 of CACZAD010000020.1, forward strand.
TATTCCACGAGGCTTTTACAGGGATCGGAACCGCTATCCGTATGGGCGGTGACGAATTTTTAGCCATCGTACGCAACGAGCATCTTGACGACATTGACGCATCTTTGGCGAAAATGGCAGAACTCCAAAAGAAATGCCGCGCAGATTTGCCGATTCCCTTGGAAGTGGCTTACGGGACGGCCTACAAGCACGAACTCTCTAAAGATGGCCATGCAAGCTCCGAAGAGAACGTTCAAGCGAAAGCCGAAGACGTTTATCGCTTGGCGGATGAACGTATGTACGTGATGAAGACCCAAATGAAGTCTAAACTCGTGAGAAAATAAAAGAGATGCCCGCGCAGTTCATTTACAGGCGGGCAGAAAAAGAATTATGTATTAAAAAAGGTGTTCCCGCCCCGGAATAAAAGCAACCAAGGCGAACGCTGCGAAAATGCTTGCATTTTCATAGCTGAGCCGAAGGGCTTTGTACTTGTACAAATCCGGGGTGAACGATATAGGCCCCGTTGTGGTAACCTGCAGTCTTGAGCACCGTCTTGATATCCGACAGCGACGCTCCAGCGTTTAGACGAACCCAGCCAAGCATATTGCCCATCAAGTCAAAGACCTTGTATTCGCCAGAAGTTTTTGCGAATGCGCCCGCGGCTCCGGCGGCGATTTTCGGCTTTATGCCCGTGGTGCCATTGCGCTTGTCCATAATATCGCCATCAATTTTACCGAAAGCAATCCAGTCGAGGTTCACGTAATCGCTTGTTATTAGGACTTTGAGCACGTGTTCGCCTTTGGTGAGTTCCTTGGTTGTTTTGCCTTTGTACATAGCGTATGTATCGAAGTCATCGGTTCCAGAAAGCGAGAGTGTATCGGTGATGGGTTCATTGTCCATGAAGAATCGTACGCTTGCGCTTTCCATGCCTGTTGCGTAAGAAAGTTCGAAGGGGAGGGATCCGCTAGTTTCGACGTTCACGGTGTATTCCAGCCATTCACCCTTCTGCGTGTAGCCCACGGCAAATCCATCGCCGTTCTTCACGATATCCACGCGGTCTTCGCGATATTCCTTGCCTTGGTTTTCGGTGTCCATGTCATAGTATGCCTTGCCGGCACCGCCCACGTCGTAGTTTTCAAAATCAATGAAGTTTGCGGGGCCTTCAACGCTTGCACCTACGACTGGTACATCACACTTGGCTTCTGCATCTTTGAGTTTTTCCTTGCAGAACGGGCTTTGCGGAATAGCGGTCTTGCTGTCCTCGAATTCCCAGTAGTCTGCTTCGAAATCGCCTGCGAACACGAAGAACACGTCGTGCTTGCCGACAGCGCCTGTAAGCGGAACTGTCACAAGACCGTCTGCGGAGAATTCCGCCTTGCCGATGATTTCGCCATCCACCTTGTCCAAGCGGACGGTGATGCTCGAAGCCTTCTTGACACTCAGAACGGACGCCGAGAAGCTTTCTGCGCCTGCATCGCCGAATTCCACGCCGCTAATCTTGGTGTAGTCACCGTTGCCGATGTTGGTGAGGATGACGTTGCCCACGTCCTTGGCGTTACGGCTCTTGACGCCCTCGCTCCACGACATGGTTTCAGCTTCGACGCGCTTGTACGGGTCAAAATCTTCCACTTGCGCCACGCCATTTTCGGGCCAGAAGTCGATTTTCTGGATGGTGCCGTCGGCATTATAGTGCATCTCAGCCACGGAGACAGAGCGGCGTTCCGCATGCTTGTAGGCCTGTCCGATTTTTGCTTGGTATTCCGCCCACAGCAGGTAATTCAGGCCGAAAACGTAAGATTTTCCCTTGTAGTCGATGATGCCCGGGTGGTTGCCGCGGCTTTTCGGGGAATGTGGCATGATGTCACCCTTGTAAGTCCAGGGGCCGGTAGGAGAGTCACTCATAGCATAACCGATGCCTTCGGAACAACAGGTGGAGGCAAACGCCATATAATAATACTTGCCATGTTTGTAGAACCATGGACCTTCTTGGTAGTCCTTGATTTTGGGGTAGGTCACGATGGAACCTTCCGTATGAATCATGTCCTCTTTGAGCTTAATCATGTAGAGTTCTGGGTTGCCCCAGTACATGTAGGCCTGGCCATCATCGTCAATCCAGACAGTAGGGTCGATGTCGTTCCAGTGTTGGCGCTGCCATACGAGCTGGCCGTTGAGCGGGTCCTTGAAGGGGCCGTAAGGACTGTCCGATACGAGTACTGAGATGCCGTGGCCGTGGATGGGGCAGTACATGTACCATTTGCCGTCGCGTTCGATGACCTGTTCCGCCCATGCGCCGTTGTTGGAATTGTACCACTTGAAATCGCCGAGAGAGGCGACCGAGCCGTGATCCGTCCAGTTGACCATGTCGGTAGACGTGTACAAGAGCCAGTCGTACATCATGAACCCATCGGCGTTATCGTCATCGTGGGTCGTGTAGAGGTACACCGTGTCGCCGTGCACGTATGGGGCAGGGTCCGCCGTGTATTTCGTTGTGATTATAGGATGCTGCGCAAATGCAGCACACGCAAGTACAGTAGAAATAGATAAGATTTTACCAAACATTTTATTCTCCAAACATCGTTTAACCCAATAATAAAGATATATCGGAAAATGTTTGCGGATTAGCGCTTGCGCAAATCTCTATTGTCAATTTATCAAAGAGGGGTGGGGAAGTTCGAAAAATAGGGTCTCTTGACTTATTTGTTTGAAAAAGATAAGTTGAAATTGTGGACTACCACTAGGAGTTAGTTATGAGCAAGCATATCGAAACACCGACTATCGGAGAATTTTTGAACGAAGAATTTTTAATTCCTATGGGGTTGTCCGCCTACAAAGTTGCTCAAGCAATAAATGTTCCCATTTCTAGGATTCAGGATATTCTTCATGACCGTAGAAGGATTACGGTTGATACGTCTTTAAGATTAGCCAAGTTTTTTGTACCGGCATAAAGAAAAGCCCGCGCACGGGGGAGTGGCGGGCGAGAAAGGATGCTTTATAAAAAAGGTGACCCCGGAATCAAAGCAACCGAGGCGAACGCTGCGAAAATGCCTGCATTTTCATAGCTGAGCCGAAGGGCTTTGTACTTGTACAAATCCGGGGTGACACTTCGTGTCACTTTCCGGAGGAGACGATGACCTTTGCGGTCTTCAAGATCTTGTTCTTGAGCTTGTAACCCTTCTGGAATACGGTGACAACATGACCTTCCGGGATGGTTTCGGAGGGCTGCTGCATCAAGGCTTCGTGGAGGTTCGGGTCGAATTCCTTGCCGGTTGGGTCAATCTGTTCGAGGCCAGCGTCCGTGAGGACCTTGGAGAACTGGTTGTAAATCATCTGCATGCCTTTTTCGAAAGCTTCGAGATCCTTGGCCTTGTTTTCGCTGGCGAAAGCGCGTTCGAAATTGTCCTGGACTTCAGAAAGCTTTTCAAGGAGCTTGCCGTTGGCAGTTTCAATGAGCTCAAGCTGTTCCTTGGCATTACGGCGGCGGAAGTTCTCGAATTCGGCCATCAGACGCACAAAACGGTCATTAGCATCAGCGAGCTGCTGTTTCAAAATTTCTTCGGCGGAAGGTGCTGCGGGCTGTTCGGCGGCTTTTTCGTCGGCCTTTGGCGTTTCTGCATTTTTATCTTCGGCGTCCGCAGGCTTTTCGGCGTTGGCATAGTCGGTTGCTGAGCCTGCCGAAGCATTGGCTTCAGCTTCGAGATTCATAGCGTCCTGGGCGGCCTTGAGCACGTCCTGTTCAAACTTTGCACGTTCAGCTTCTGTCGGTTCTGCATTCTGTTCCGGATTCTTTTCTTCTGCCATGATATTCAAATTCCTTTAAATTCGCCCTTGGGCGGGTGTTTTACAATTTCGGCATAAAGATAGCAAATAGCGTGCCAAGGAAAAAATGCAAAAAAACGTTTTAATGTGAAACAAACGGCTCCCCTTCCAAAATCTACATTTCCGATAATGCGGATTATGTAAACTAATAATTCTTTCACGACATAACCCTATATTCATCAATTTAATTAGAATTCTCCAGGAAAAATCTCCAGCCCCATAGCCAAATACAAAAAAAGCCCGTTGCCGGGCTTTTTCTTCTACAATTCACAGTCGATTCAATTCACGCTAGAATTAATCATTATACCACAAATCTTCAAGCGTTAATGTTCCGTTTAACAAACCGGCACATTCATAAGACTCTGCAAATGCAGCAACTGAAGGAATATCAAGCGACACACCATTAGATATAAACGCACTGGATGTATAGGTGATCACCGAACCTGCGCAATTGACGTTTTCAATATCTTCTTCAACCTTGTACGCCGCACAAACCTTGGCCAAAGTCGCCTCATCAATACCGGTATATTCTTCCGACATATAATAGGAGTCTTCTTTCCTGACCATCTTGAAGACTACAGTTTTACCAGGGAAAGTTACATTCATTTGAACTGTATTATCGACAGTCTGGACGTTGCAAGACGTTGCTGGTACAGCAATTTCGTTAGGTTGCTCGGACAAATTCAATTCGGCAGCAATTTCATCCGTCATCTTGTTAAATGTATCGTATGATTCATCGCAAATCGATTTGAATTTTTCCACGGTTGGCGGAAGAATTTGTGCAGCATCAGCGTCACTGACGTCTGGCAGCGGAGCTGTCAATACGGCACCGTTTTCTGTACAGGACGTAACGGCATTGGGCAAATCAGAAGCGCCTTGTTTAAGCTTTGTGCAAGCAACGGCAGCTGCAGATTTCATCAATCCCGAGAGGCCCATTTCGGCATTATAGCTTGACGGAGAACCATACTTGACCTCAATTTTTTCAGTCATGCTGTTAGATTCCCCCATGATGACATACTTCAAATCCAGCGAAACACTATTGTTGGTCGAATACACATTGCATTTCATTGATGCGGGCACGTCCCTATCAAAATGGCGTTCGTACTGCAATACACCTTGCGAAGGATTCGAAATATTCGAACCGCCATTATTAGAGCCGTTATTTGACGAATTATCAGAACTGTCGGGAGATGTGGCGGATTCGCAAGCGGCAAGCAGGGCAATGAGCGAAACCGGAACAATCTTAAAAAACTTCATAAAAAACTCCTTTTTTGGATAAAATTAACTTATTAGCATCAAACAAAGTACCATTTTTAAGCAAACAAATTTTTACAAAGCCAGGTAAACTTGCCAAAATGGGCCAAAAAGCGTGTTTTTTAGGGTTCCTGGTAACCGTTTGGGATTTTTTTACATATTGTGTAACTTTGAAGGCTCAAGTGAGCCCTCCAAGACGTCGCCATCCAGATTTCGCCCCAATAATCCCCCAAAAATCATTCGTAAAAGTTGTCGTGCAACAGCTTTTTTTGAACGTAAAAATTTCAAGTTGTGTAAACGCAATAGTGCAATTACAATTTCTGTAAACAGACAAATACATCAGAATCACTTCCCCACCACCACGCCGCAACCCGCATAAAATAAGGGATTACGAGCGATTGGGGTATCCTGAAAAATTTTTGGCACGCGTTTTGCATAAAGAGGGCGTACAAGAAAAGAAACCTCAAAACAAAGGATACCATCATGAAGCTAGTTACAGCTTACATACAACCCGAAAGGTTAAATAATGTAAAGCAATCTCTGTATGAAAAGAAAATCTACAAGATGTCCGTCACGAACGTCTTAGGTTGCGGCCAGCAGAAAGGTTACAACCAACGTTTCCGTGGCGTTGTGACTGAAGTTAATTTGCTCAAAAAGATTTGCCTGAAGATTGCTGTTAACGACGAGTTTGTGCAGCCTTGCATCGATGCGATCATCGCTGGCGCTCGTACGGGTAATATTGGCGATGGCAAGATATTTGTTACTGCTCTCGAACAGTGCGTTCGCATCCGCACCGGCGAAACTGGGCCGGAGGCAATTGGATAAGGATTAGCAACGGTTAGCAAACAATCAACTAAAAAGGATTTATACAAATGAACGAAGTAGCAACAGTCGCAACCGTCAGTGACGCAATCTTTATGACGGAAAACATCTGGATCATGATCAGCGCCATGTTGGTGTTCATCATGGGTCTCGGTTTCGCATGCGTTGAAGCAGGCCTTGTTCGCGCAAAGTGCTCTGCCAACGTGGCCTTCAAAAACATCGCAGTTCCGGCCATCGGCATTACGATGTACGCTGCATTAGGCTTTGGCCTTATGTACCCGGGCACCTTCAACGGAATTCTCGGTTTCGCCGGCTTCGGCATTGGCGACTGGGCAAATCCGGCAAGCTTCACCGCAGCATACAACGGACACTTCACGTTGTTCACGGACTGGCTGTTCCAGGCAATGTTCGCCGCTACCGCAGCAACGATTGTCTCTGGAGCCGTTGCTGAACGTGTTAAGCTCAACTCCTTCTTGATTTTCACCATCGCCTATGTGGCTCTCGTCTATCCGATCGTCGGTTCCTGGACATGGGGCGGCGGCTGGCTCTCCACCTTCGGTGCACACGGCTTCCACGACCTCGCTGGTTCTACCCTCGTTCACTCTGTGGGTGGTTGGGCAGCTCTCGCTGGCGTGATGATTCTCGGACCGCGTATCGGTAAGTATGTCGGTGGCAAGGTTCACGCTATCCCGGCTCACAACATTCCGCTCGCAACCGTCGGTGTGTTCATGCTCTGGTTCGGTTGGTGGGGATTCAACGCCGGTTCTGCTCTTAACGGCGACCCGAAGGCTACTAGCTGGATTCTCGTGACCACGAACCTCGCTGCTGTCGCAGGTATCATTACCGCAACGCTTACGAGCTGGATCGTTTCCAAGAAGCCGGACGCCACCATGGCCCTCAACGGATGCCTTGCCGGTCTCGTCGCTATCACCGCTGGTGCAGACGTGGTTACCCCGCTCTCCTCCTGGATCATCGGTGCCATCGCTGGTGTGCTCGTCGTCGGTGCAGTCTTCATGTTCGACCGCCTCCACTTGGACGACCCGGTCGGCGCACTCTCGGTTCACCTCGTCAACGGTGTCTGGGGCACGCTCGCTGTCGGTATCTTCGATATCACTGGCGACTACACTCTCGGCACTCAGGCTGTTGGTGTCCTCGCCTACGCAGTCCCCTGCTTCGCAGCCGCTAGCTTGATCTTCTTCGTCATCAAGAAGACGATTGGCCTCCGCGTGACTGAAAAGCAAGAAATGCGCGGCCTTGACCAAGCCGAACACGGTCAAGAAGCTTACAGCGGCTTCCAAATCTTCAGCAACATGTAATACGGAATTAATGTTGACATGAAGAAGCCCCGGAACGATAGTTCCGGGGTTTTGTTTTTTTAGAATCGCTAACATCAAAAAAATGCCGCGCGAGACGGCATTTTTTTTTGTAACATAATTTGTGTAAGGTGATCCCGCAACGAGTGCGGGATGACGGCTTAGAGGTCGACGTGTCCGGAGAAACAAAGAGTGCGGGATGACATTAAAAAAGCCGCAGAGCGGCTTTAGATTGCATCTGTAATAGGATTTGTGTAAGGTGATCCCGCAACGAGTGCGGGATGACGGCTTAGAGGTTGATGTGTCCGGAGAAACAAAGAGTCCGGGAAGACAACTTAGAGTTCTTCGAGTTCCTTGAGCCAGTCCGCAGAGGACGCATCGCTTGGCATACGCCAGTCAGCGCGAGGCGACAACGAAATCGTACCGACCTTCGGACCGTCAGGGATGCAACTGCGTTTGAACTGCTGTGCAAAGAACCGCTTCACAAAGAGTTTCAGCACACGGATGAGTTCTTGACGCGGGTACTTGGCTTGCGTAGTAGACCCCTCGCCCGCAGCCGCACCAAAAGCCTTTTCAGCGAGATACAGCAACTTGGCGGGTTCCGCACCGTACTTTGTGAAATGATACAGATAGAAGTCATGGATTTCGTATGCACCGAGAATCGATTCGGTCTTCTGCACAATCTGTCCGTTATCATCCGACGGTAAAAGTTCCGGAGAAACAGGCGTATCCAAGATGTCGCGGAGAACTTCGGCAAGCGAATTTGCAACCTTTTTATCTTCAATGAACTGGTTAGCACGATCAGCATACCAGGCAACCACATGACGCACAAGCGTTTTCGGCACGTCGCAATTCACGGCGTACATCGACATATGATCGGCATTGTACGTACTCCAGCCAAGCGCAATTTCGGAAAGGTCTCCCGTTCCAACGACGATACCGCCTTCCTTGTTCGCCAAGTCCATCAAGATTTTCGTACGTTCACGAGCCTGGACATTTTCATAAGTCACGTCAAGTTTTGCAGGATCATGGCCGATGTCGTTGAAGTGCTGCAAGCAAGACGGCTTGATGTCAATCGTCCTCAGCTCAACGCCCAAAAGTTCTGCCATGGCGACAGCATTGTTCTTCGTGCGTTTTGTCGTCCCAAATCCAGGCATCGTGATGACCAGGATTTCGTTCAGCGGACGCTTCAAAAGTTTGAACGTTTCGACAACGACAAGCAAGGCGAGCGTTGAATCAAGGCCTCCACTGAGCCCAAGAACGGCACGTTTGGCGTAAGAGGATTCAAGACGTTTTGCCAGGCCTGCGCATTGAATATTGAAAATTTCCGTGCAGGACTTGTCACGCGTTTCGAGAGAACCCGGCACAAACGGCGTCGGCGAAACAAAGCGGTACTTGAGACCCGTAGCCGGCTTTTCAGAATCCGTAACAACCGGCAAAGCATCAAAACTTGCGGAACGAGCAAAGTAATCCGTAGAATCAAAATCCTGGAAACTACCTTCGCTCAAGCGCTGCATGCTCAGGCGCTCCACATCGACATCGGCATAGATGATTTCGCTTTGGCGGCTATAGTTCTTGCGTTCAGCAAGCATCGAACCATTCTCGGCAATCATCAGATGACCGCTAAAGACCATATCGGTCGTCGATTCCAGCACACCTGCCGAAGAATACACATAAGCGGCCATACAGCGTGCCGACTGGTTCATCACGAGCGCGCGACGGTAATCACCCTTCCCCACCAGCGCATCACTGGCCGACAAATTCAGGATGACATTTGCACCAGCCAAAGCCAGTTCTCCGCTCGGAGGAACCGGCGTCCAAAGGTCTTCGCAAAGTTCAACGCCAATGCGAACTTCGGCATTACCTTCTGTTTTTACGGTAAAGAAGTTCGTGACCGGCACATCGCCCACACCTTCGAAATGATACCTCAAGGGACCGGCACCACAACCGTTCTTCGCTACAGCAGAGTGGTTCAACAAATCGCGGCCGCTGTTAAAGTGGCGCTTTTCGTAGAACTCACGCTGGTTCGGCAAATGGATCTTCGGCGTTATTCCGACTACCGCTCCGCCTTGCAACAATGCCGCACAATTATAAAGCTTGCCGAACATCCTCAGCGGAAGCCCGACCGCGACAACCATCTTGGAATCTTCGAACGCCTTTGCAATTTTCAAAAGCGAAGCGACGGATTTCTTGAGCAAAAGCTCCTGATGGAACAGGTCGCTACAAGAATAACCCGTAATGCAGAGTTCAGGGAAAACGACAACTGCGGCCCCTTCGTTTTTTGCAAGGAGACCGCAGCGGATAATTTCTTCAGTGTTGTAATCCGTGTCCGCAACTTTCAAGGTCGGGCACACGGAGGCGATTCTGTAAAAGCCAAACATTTTATTTTGCATTCATTCCTAATTTATTCATTCGGTAATTCATCATACGCGGTGAAATACCGAGTTCACGACCTGCAGCCGAGATGTTGCCGTCATTTCGCTTAATGGCTTCCGTAATCAATTCCTTTTCGTAATTGCACATCATCACATCAAGCGGAGCGTGATTTACGACAACCTTCCCTGCGTTCGTGCTGAGGCTCGTCTGCAATGAAGGCGGAAGATTGTAACTGTGAATGCAGTTGTCACTTGCCGTAAGCACAGCTCGTTCGATACAGTTCTCAAGTTCACGGACGTTACCCGGCCAGTGATAGCTCATCAAGAGGTTGATTGCCGTTGTCGAAAGGCGAGCGATGCTCTTGCCGTATTTCAGATTCATCTTTTCGATGAAATGCTCGGCCAGCAATATAATATCGCTGTGGCGTTTTGCCAAGTCCGGCATCGAAATCGGGAAGATATTCAGGCGGTAGAACAAGTCTTCGCGGAAAAGCTTTTTGGCCATCAGCTCTTCGAGGTTGCGGCTGGTTGCGGCCAAGAAGCGCACGTTAGAATGGAGTTCTTCGTTGCTTCCCACTCGGCTAAAGGTACGTTCCTGCAAAAAACGCAACAGCTTCACCTGGGTCTGCATCGTCAAATCGCCAATTTCGTCGAGGAAGAGCGTTCCACCATCGGCAATTTCGGCACGGCCCTTACGCATGGTAATGGCACCGGTAAAGGCTCCCTTTTCATGACCGAACAATTCGCTTTCCACGAGGTTTTCGGGGAGAGCGGCGCAGTTCAAAGTCACAAACGGCTTGTCTTTGCGGTTCGAGAGCTGCACAATAGCGCGGGCGATCATTTCCTTACCCGTTCCACTGCCACCTCGAATAAGCACGGTCGCATCGGACTTGGCCACTTGATGCACCTGTTCGTAAACAATCTGCATTTCGCGGCAGTTTCCGACCAGTTCACCCGTCTTTCCGCTGAGCATGTCACGCAACTTCTGGTTTTCGTCAATCAAGGACTGGCGTTCCACAAGCATCGTCTGGCATTCGCTGGCGGCATCACCGGTAATGTTCGCGATGATTTCCAAAAGGGCGACATCGCGATCCAAGTCCGTCGTCACATCGACAGGGCGGTCCACAGAAAGCGTTCCGATAATCTGCTCGTCATGAATGAGCGGAACACAGATAAACGCCACTTGAGAATCATAATTGCGGCTTTCCGTGCGATTCAGGAATCGAGAATCCTTTCTCAAGTCGGGAATCACATGACTTCTACCCGTTTCAGCCACATGACCCGTAATGCCCTCGCCGACCTGGTATTGACCAAGCTGCTTTTTCTTTTCGTCAAGACCGTGCGACGCTTCAATCTTCAAGGTATTTCCGAACAGCAAGGTAAACGTGCCATTCAGCATACCCATTTCAGTATCCAAAATCGTAAGCACATTATCCAGGAGCTTTTCGACGTTTCTTTCATGGATAATGGCAGCACTAATCTTTTGAATGACAGATATCTCTGGACCTATCGGCTGTTTCATAATATGTAAAATAGGAAAAATTTGATAAAAAATAGAATTACAATCTTTCGCGAATGCGCTGGAGGGCGGTTTTCGTCTGTTCGCGGTCGCCAAACGCCGTCAAGCGGAAGTATCCTTCGCCACACGGACCAAAGCCACTTCCCGGAGTACCGACGACTTCGCACGAGGCAAGCAAGCGGTCAAAGAAGTCAAAGGACTTTTCGCCTTCGGGCAGTTTCCACCAAATGTACGGAGCATGTTCGCCACCAAAAACGGTATAACCGCAATCCGTGAGTTCCTTGCGGATGATGGATGCCGTTTCCATATAATCCTTGATGACGGCCTTTGTCTGTTCCCAACCTTCCGGCGTGTAAATGGCTTCGGCAGCACGCTGCGTGATGTAGTTGACGCCATTGAACTTGGTGCACTGGCGGCGATTCCACATGGAGCGGAGCTTACCGAGTTCGTGCGGAACGATCGTGTAAGCACAACGGACGCCCGTAAAGCCAGCCGTCTTGCTGAAGCTGCGGAATTCGATAGCGCAAGTGCGTGCGCCCGGAATTTCGTATATGGAGTGCGGCAACTTTTCGTCGCGGATGTAGCAGTTGTAAGCGCCATCGAACAAAATAATGGCACCCGTTTCATTCGCATAATCCACAAACTTCTGGAGCGTTTCACGGCTGAGAACTGTACCCGTCGGGTTGTTCGGGCTGCAAAGGTAAATCAACTGCACCGGATTTTTCGGCAAGTCCGGCTGGAAGTTGTTTTCGGCAGTAGAAGCAAGGTAAGTCACTTCGGAGAAATGACCGTCGGCCTGGAGCGTTCCCGTACGGCCAGCCATCACGTTACTGTCGAGATACACCGGATAAACGGGATCAGGAATGGCAATCTTTGCATCAGCAGAGAAGAGTTCCTGAATGTTTGCCACGTCGCACTTGGAACCATCGCTCACGAACACATCTTCCGGATCCATTTCGACACCGCGCGACGTGTATTCGCCACGGATAATGGCTTCACGGAGAAAGTCGTAACCCTGTTCAGGACCATAACCACGGAACGTCCACTTGACTCCCATTTCGTTCACGGCCTTGTGCATCGCTTCGATAGCGGCAGGGATGATCGGAGAAGTGACATCGCCAATACCCAAGCGGATGATGTCGGCATTTTCATGGGTGCCCTGGTACTCCTTGATTTTCTTGGCAATCGTTGAAAAAAGGTAGCTACCCGGAAGACGGTCGTAATAAGGATTGATGATTGATTCGTTCATTTTCTAGTGATGAGTGGTTTGTGGTTAGGTAATAGGTTTTAGGAGTTCTTTTGTCTCTAGTCTAAACAATTTCGCCTCTAAAGACTTCCTTAGCAGGTCCCGTCATGAAGACCGGACCGCCTTCTTCGTGCTTGATGTGGAGCGTACCGCCATCGAGGACGACATCGGCTTCGAGACCGATTCTGCCCGTGCGCTGGGCAGCAACGAGCGTGGCACAGCTACCCGTACCGCAAGCCATCGTCACTCCGCAACCGCGTTCCCAAACACGCATACGGATTGTATTACTATCGATAACCTGAGCAAATTCGATATTGCTTCTGTCCGGGAAGATCTTATCGACTTCGAGAATCGAGCCCCATTTTTCGAGCTGAATTTTTTCAATGTCGTCTACAAAAATAACCGTATGAGGATTGCCCATCGATACGGTTTCACCAGTAAAATCAAAAGTGTCGGCAGTGAGCTTGATTGTTCCGAGGAACTGGCGCGGAAGCCCCATGTTCACGCAGACGCGTCCATCTTCCAAGACGGCCGGCTTGACAATTCCGCTCTTGGTATGCAAGGAGAATTCCATAGCCTGGCTGAGTCCGCGACTGCGGATAAACTTCGCAACGCAGCGGGTGGCGTTTCCGCACATGGCCGCCTCGGAACCGTCGGCGTTAAAAATGCGCATTTCGAATTCGTTGTTTGCGACATTCACGGGCGTCACGACAACCACCCCGTCTGCGCCAATGCCAAAACGGCGATCGCAAAGCTCGATGACTCTACTTTCGAGATCGGGGCCTGCCGTCATATCAAAAGATTCACCCGGTTCGACCAAAACGAAATCGTTGCCAAGACCGGTCCATTTTGAAAATTTCAATGACATAATATGTAATCCTTTTTTGCGCCTAATAAGCAAAAAACGTGCCATTTTTACATTTTCTGTTAAGTTGGCGAATTTTGGCAAATTTCAGTATTTTGATCGATCTATAAATTTTCATAAAACGAAAGGTTTTACACAGAGTGTAAAACCTTATTGTATTCTTTACATTTTCTGTAAAAGAATTTTATGAGGGGAAATTTTTAAAGCTTGCCGACAACCTGCTTGGAACTTGCCATGGCACGGACAACGAGCGAAGCGCCGTTAGCGCAGTCACCCACCGCGTAAATGCCACGGGACGGATCCGGAATAATCGCAGTACGCGGAGTCAACTGCAACTGCAAATCGTTCACGAGACCTTCGGCAGGCACACCAGTAAAGCCCATAGCGAGCACGACCAAGTCGGCTTCGATGACTTCCTCGGTACCCGGGACTTCTACCGGCTTAAGCGGGCGGCCAAGCGGAGACATTTCCCAGTCGACCTTCACCACGTTGACGCCAGCGACATGACCGTCCTTGACGACAAAGCTCTTCGAAGAAACATTCCAGCGGCGTTCGCCACCTTCGTGATGGGCATAGCTCGTGCGGAGCATGTACGGCCAATCCGGCCACGGCGTCGACGGAGAACGAGTCTCGGGCGGCTGCGGCATGAATTCGACCTGCAAAACGCTCTTGCAACCTTCACGGATGGATTTACCGACGCAGTCGTTACCCGTATCGCCACCACCGATGATAAGCACGCGCTTACCCTTGGCGTTAAAACGTTCCGGATTCGTTTCACCCGGCAGACTTGCGCCGTGGAGGAAATCGAGAGCGAGGTAGACGCCTTCGGCTTCGCGACCCGGGATCTTCAAGTCACGGGCGTTCGGCGTACCGATGGCGAGGAACACATAGTCAAAATTGCGCTTGATGTATTCCGCAGAAATGTCCTTACCGATTTCGGTACTGCAGACGAACTTGATGCCAGCCTTTTCGAGCAGGGCAACACGACGGTCGATGACAGACTTGTCGAGTTTCCAGTTCGGGATACCGTAGCGCAAAAGGCCACCGACCTTCGGGCGTTTTTCATAAACTGTAACAGCATAGCCCTTGCGACGGAGAGCTTCGGCAGCATAGAGGCCAGCAGGACCAGAACCAATCACGGCAACAGACTTTCCGTTCGGTTCAGCAGCCTGCGGCTGTTCCACCCAACCTTCGGCAAAAGCGGTTTCGATAATGAACTTTTCGGTCTGGCGAACCATCACCGCTTCGTCATTGAGGTTGCGAGTGCAAGAAGATTCGCAAAGAGCCGGGCAAACACGACCCGTAAATTCCGGGTAGAAAGCCGTCTTGCTGATGGTATCGTAAGCCTTGCGGATATCGCCAGCGGCTACAGCGGCGTTGAATTCCGGCACAAGGTTAAAAAGCGGGCACCCTGCCCCATGGCAGAACGGGATGCCGCAATTAGAACAGCGACTAGCCTGAGGAATAATATCCGCAGCAGCAAAGGCACGTTCGACTTCGTTCACGTCCTTGACACGTTCTTCAACGGGACGGTAAACATCTTGAATTCTCTGAATTTGTTCCATATTAACAGTCTCCGTTACAATTACTTTTGAGCGTGCATGGCAAGTGCGTGACGGTATTCAACCGGGAATACCTTGACAAATTTCGGACGAGCATCATTCCAGTTGTCGAGAATGCGCTTGGCCTTTGCAGAACCCGTGGCTTCAAGGTGTTCCTTGATGATGCCGAGAAGTTCCTTTTCGCTTTCCGAACCGGCAAGCACGCTTTCGAGGTCCACGGAATCCACGTTGCAGCTCAAGTCGAAGTGACCCGTTTCGTCATAGACGTAAGCAAGACCACCCGTCATACCGGCAGCGAAGTTCACACCCACGCGACCGAGCACGACCACGCGGCCACCCGTCATGTATTCGCAACCATGGTCACCGACGCCTTCAGAGACGAGGAGCATACCGGAGTTACGGATACCGAAGCGTTCGCCAGCGAGACCGTTGATGAACACCTTACCGCTCGTTCCACCGTAACCGATGACGTTACCGGCAATGACGTTGTCTTCGGCCTTGAACGTTGCGTTGTGCGGCGGACGAACAATGATCTTACCACCGCTGAGTCCCTTGGCCATAAAGTCGTTGACTTCACCTTCGAGGTCAAGCGTTATACCCGGAGCGAGGAATGCACCGAAGCTCTGGCCGGCAACCCCCTGCAAGTGAATCTTGATGGTATCTTCGGGGAGGCCCTTTGCACCGTAGAAGTCATCCACGTAACCAGAAGTTTCGGTACCCACCGTACGGTCCGTGTTGTGGATCATCGCGCTGAGTTCCACCGACTTGCCGTCCTTGAAGGAATCCTGGACGAACGGGAGAATTTCGCGGCGGTCGAAGTTGACGAGTTCTTCCGGAACATAGTTTTCGTCAGAGGCCTTGCCGCCTTCGACAGTCTGGAAGACCTTGCTGAAGTCGAGGTTCTTGGCCTTGTAGAATTCGATGGCGCGGTTCACGTCGAGCAAGTCGCTACGGCCGCAGGCTTCGCGGAGACTCTTGAGACCGAGGCTAGCGAGAATTTCACGGACTTCGTCAGCGATGAAGAAGAGGAAGTTCTTGACGTATTCCGGCTTGCCCTTGAAGTGCTTACGGAGTTCCGGATCCTGAGTGGCAAGACCCATCGGGCACTGGTTCGTATGGCAGCGACGGTCCATAATGCAACCGAGAGAAGCAAGCAGGTTCGTGGCAAAGCCAAATTCTTCGGCACCGAGGAGTGCGCCAATCACGACGTCACGACCGGTCTTGAGCTGACCATCGACCTGGAGCTTTACGCGACCACGGAGGTTGTTGAGCACAAGCGTCTGTTCGGCTTCGGCAATACCGAGTTCCCACGGCAAGCCAGCATGCTTGATGGAAGTGAGCGGAGATGCGCCCGTACCACCATCGTGACCAGAAATCAAGACGACGTTTGCGTGAGCCTTGGCAACACCGGCAGCAATCGTACCGACACCGACTTCGGACACGAGCTTCACAGAAACACGAGCCTTCGGGTTGGAGTTGTGCAAGTCGTAAATGAGCTGAGCCAAGTCTTCGATGGAGTAAATGTCATGATGCGGCGGCGGAGAAATGAGCGACACATTCGGAATGGAGTGACGCACGCGAGCCACAAATTCGTTCACCTTGCGAGCAGGGAGCTGACCGCCTTCACCGGGCTTTGCACCCTGGGCCATCTTGATCTGCAAATCCTTAGCGTGACGGAGATAGTCAATCGTCACACCAAAACGACCAGAAGCAATCTGACGGATGGCAGAGCTACGGATTTCACCGTTCGGCCCCGGAGTATTGCGATCCGGGTCTTCACCACCTTCACCGCAGTTACTCATAGCGCCCACGCTGTTCATAGCGATAGCGATGCATTCGTGAGCTTCCGGGCTCAAGGAGCCAAGGCTCATAGCGCCTGCGACAAAGTGCTTGACAATGCTTTCGCGGGATTCGACTTCGGAAATGTCGATCGGAGTCGTATCCTTGAACTTGAAGAGACCACGGAGCGTTGCAAGACGTTCGGACTGGTCATCAATCAGCTTCGAATAAACCTTGAACTTGGAGTAATCGCCCATCTGGACAGCCTGACGGAATGCACCGAGAGACTGCGGAGTCCACAAGTGATGTTCGCCTTCCTTGCGGTAGCGATACTGACCACCTTCCTTGAGGACGCTGCTGGCGTCCGCAAGAGCGATGTGGTTGCGGTCGTCGACTTCCTTGGCGATTTCCTTGAGACCGATACCTTCGATGCGGCTAGCCGTACCCGGGAGGTACTTGTCGATGAATTCGCGGTTGAGGCCGACGGCTTCAAAGATCTGAGCGCTGCGGTAGCTACGGAGCGTAGAGATACCCATCTTGGACATGATCTTGAGGAGGCCCTTGTCGACAGCCTTGATGTAGTTAGCGGCGGCAGTGACCGGATCCACGTCGAGTTCGCCCGTATGGCAAAGATTCGAAATACTTTCGAGAGCGAGGTACGGGTTGATCACTGTTGCGCCGTAACCAAGGAGAAGTGCAAAGTGCATGACTTCGCGGACTTCACCAGACTGCACGATCAAACCAATTTCAGGGCGGACGCCAGCTTCGACCAAGGTGCGGTTCACGCAAGCGGTTGCAAGGAGCGACGGCATCGGCACATAGCCCCAGTCCACATTCTTATCGGAAAGAACGATAATGTTAAAGCCATCCTGCACGGCGCGGACGGCGTCGCCAGCGAGTTTCTGCAAAGCTTCTTCAAGAACTTCGCCGTTACCGCCAATCGGGAACTGCATCTTGAGGACTTTAGCCTTGAAGCTCTTGTCACCGATGTTTTCGAAGCGGCGGATTTCGTCTTCGGTCACAACCGGGCGCGGGATCTTGATGAGGTGAGCCTGTTCCGGAGTTTCTTCAAGGATGTTGCCGTGGTTACCGATGTAAGTCGTAAGGCTCATCACGAGTTCTTCACGAATCGGGTCAATCGACGGGTTCGTCACCTGGGCGAACAACTGCTTGAAGTAGTTGAACAGCGGCTGCGGCTTATCCGAAAGCACAGCGAGAGCGGCGTCGTTACCCATGGAGCCGAGCGGTTCTGCGCCCGTCTTTGCCATCGGCTGCAAAATCACGCTCAAGTCTTCGGCAGAATAGCCAAAACGCTTCTGCTGGATGAGCAAGTCGGACGGAACGTCAGACGGGCTGATTTCGCTGAACAAACCACGTACGCTCATCTTGTTTTCGGCAACCCAGCGACGGTAGGGCTTGCTGCGGGCCACGAGAGCCTTCATTTCGGCGTTCTTCAAGATGCGGTGATTTTCGATGTCGAGGTAAATGATTTCTCCCGGTTTGAGGCGGCCCTTTTCTTCGACCTGGTCATCATCGATGTCAAGCACACCCGTTTCGGAAGCCATGACAAAGAGACCATCTTTACATAAAGTGTAACGTGCCGGACGGAGGCCGTTACGGTCGAGGATTGCACCTGCATTCACACCATCAGAGAACGCGACTGCAGCCGGACCATCCCACGGTTCCATCAACATAGATTCATATTCAAAGAAGCCACGCACGTCGCGACCGAGGTAGTGCTTTGCACCCCAGGCCTGCGGCATCATCATAAGCATTGCGTGCGGAAGCGTTCTACCGGCAGCGACCAAAAGCTCAAACATGTTGTCGAGGCTGGCGGAGTCGCTCTGGCCTGCGGCAATCAGCGGCAAGCACTTCTGGAGTTCGTCACCGATGCGATCGCTCTTGAGGTACGGTTCGCGAGCCTTGAGGCTGTTCAAGTTACCGCGGAGAGTGTTGATTTCGCCATTGTGAGCGAGGTAGCGGAACGGATGGGCCAAGGGCCAAGTCGGGAACGTGTTGGTCGAATAACGCTGGTGAACAAGGGCGATAGCACTTGCAAAGTCGTTATCGTTCAAATCCTTGTAGAAGCCTTCAATCTGAGTTGCGAGCAAAAGGCCCTTATAAACAACAGTCTTGGAGCTGCAAGAGCAGATGTAAAGGTTCTTTACATTCTTTTCGAGCTGACGACGGAGAACGAACAGCTTGATTTCAAATGCATCCTTCGATTCGAACTTGGAGCCGTCAAAGAAGAACTGACGGATGTGCGGGAGCGTTTCGCGAGCCGTGCGACCAATAGAAGAGGGATCGACGGGAACTTCACGAATCTTAAGAACCGGAGCACCTTCGGCAGCAGCGATTTCCTTGATCTGGGCGTCAAGAGAATCGGCAGCAACCGTATTTTCGACGAAGATCATGGCCACGCCGTAACGTACCGGAAGGTCATTATAAATCTTGCGGAAGAACTTATCCGGCATCGAGAGCAAAAGACCGGCACCGTCACCCGTTTCCGGGTCGCCACCAGTAGCACCACGATGGAGGAGACGCTTCAAGACAGTAATACCCTGAGTAACAATCTCGTGAGACGCCACATTATTGATGTTGGCAACAAGGCCGACACCGCAGGCGTCATGTTCGTTGGCTGGATCGTAAAGAGCTTGTGCTTGCATGAAAAATCCTTTTTCTAACAATTTTTTGCGACCCACTATGCAAAAACTGTGCCAACGCGTCACACAATCTGTAATACGCCCGTCAATTAGCGTAAATACGGTCAAAAATGTAAAACTCGAAAAATTTTAACGAAAATTCTAATTTTCAGCATTACAATTTTTGAAAAAGAATTTTGAATTTTTACACTCCATGTAATCCATAAATGGTCCTACACTCCAAACAGACCCGCCAAAAACCGTTACGACGAGCGGCACTGTACAAAAAGTCGCAATGGCATTATTTTTGCAAAACAGTTTTTCCCAATGAAAAAACGCACACATTATTAAATTTGCATCCTCACGGATGCATTTAATACGGCTCGGTTATGCCAAAGCATAAATGCTTTGACGCGACCCTCACCTTTAATTAAATTTGGCGCCATGATTAATTTTGTCAAATCCGTCTACTCCGGCTTATGCATCGGCCTCGGTGGCACAGCATTCCTCTCCTGCGACAACAAGATTCTCGGATCGTTCCTATTCGGACTCGGACTTTTTACGATTTTGAATTTCGGATTCAACCTTTTTACAGGCAAGGTCGGCTACTTCGTCAACAAGAAGCCTAATTACTGGGGATTCCTCGCCATCGTCTGGCTCGGCAATTTCGCAGGAACATTCCTGTTCGCAAAAATGATGGCCGCGACCCGCTACGGTTCCGCCCTTCAAGCCAAGGCAAACGCCCTTTGCGCCATCAAGGACGGCGACAGCCCATTGAGCCTTTTGGTACTCGGCATCTTTTGCGGTATGCTCATGTTCATCGCGGCCGACGGTTACAAGACCATCGAAAACCAGGTCGGAAAAGTCTTCACCGTGTTCCTCCCCGTTATGGTCTTCATCTTGAGCGGATTCGAACACTGCATCGCCGACATGTTCTACTTTTCACTCGCCAGCGACTTTTCTTTGACGATGTTCAAGGCGCTTTTAGCCATCACGATCGGCAACTCGATTGGCGGCGGGCTCATCCCGCTTATGCAAAAGCTGAAAGACAAAGCCCCTAATATTTAATTACAGTTACCACCACTGCGCATTTACAGTAAGGGTGAATCGGTCGATAGGCTCCTCTGATTCACCCTTCATTATTTTATAGGTCAAGTCCCTGCCGTAACGGAGTTCAAGGCCCATTCCAAGACGCTTTCCGGCAATACCTGCGACATAAACGCCACCACCGACTTCATCATAAAAGACGGGCGCGGGCGACGCCGAAAGTTCTCCAATTTTATTTTTATAGGCCTCGCGACCGTTTCTGGAGAGGTGTTGCGTGAGACCGACTCGTAGTTTACGGGAGTAAAAAGGCAGTTGTTCAATAATTGTAATACCGCCACCCCAACCTGCGGCATATTCAACTTTTTCAAATCGCCATAAATGAAAATTGCTCCACCCCATAACGCCAAAATAATCCGAAACGAACCCCATTTGAGCGTAAGGGCTTAGCCAATCCAAACCAACACCGAATTTGAAGTTCTTCAACTGTTTTTGGACATCAAAGGCGGATTGAAATTTCCATTCAAAATTATTGTAATCTTCGTCTTCATCACGAAGGGAGGCTCGTTTCACATTACCATAAGGCACAAGCTTATTTTTCCCGGTCGTTCCGAAAACACCCGAAACCGTCGCATTTATTTGCACGTCGCCGTCGCCCTGTTCCATAAACGCAGCCGCAGAAGGCGGGTGAACCGCGCATCCGCACAGCCCCAATGCAACAGTCAAAAGAATTACATTCAAACGAATCACAGGGAGAATATATAAATCAAGCAGAATCCATTTCAAGCAAATTCCGACAAAACGCAAAAAAGCCGGGATATCCCGGCCATTTTAGTTTATAGTTTAAATGTCATCCTAGACGTTCGTTCACGACGTCCCAGTTTACAATGCTCCACAGGGACTTCAAGTAATCCGGACGGCGGTTACGGTAATCTATATAGTAAGCGTGTTCCCACACGTCAAACGTCAAGAGCGGCGTGAGTCCCTTGGTAATCGGGTTCTGCGCATTACCTTCTTGCGTGATCACGAGCTTGCCCGAAGCATCTGCCGAAAGCCAAACCCAGCCGGAGCCAAAAAGCCCGGCGCCCTTCGTCTGGAATTCTTCCTGGAACTTTTCGTACGAGCCGAAATCGCTGGCGATCGCATTCGCAATTTTACCCGTCGGGATGTTCCCGGTCTTGGGCGGCGCAAACTGCAAAAAATACATAGAGTGGTTCAAAATCTGCCCTGCGTTATTGAAGACTCCCCCATCGGCAGACTTGACGATGTCTTCGAGAGACTTGCCCTCGAACGCACTCCCCGGAAGGGCCGCATTCAAGTTATTCACATAAGTTTGCAAATGCTTGCCATAATGGAACAAGAATGTTTCTTGGCTAAGTACGGGAGCCAGATCCGCAGCACCATACGGAAGAGCCGGCATTTCGAATTTACCATTGATGGGTTGTGTCATAGAAACCTCTCTTTTTCTACGTCGACCTTCGACGTAATCTTTTTGTAATATATAAAACTTTTTTAGGAAAGTTTAATAAAATGCATAAAAGTGCGTTTTACGTTTTTTGAAAGAACGGAACCTGGCCATAAAAAATAAGACTTGCCCCAAAGCACACGAAAACAACACAATCGCCAAGAATCAAGCATTTTTCCGGAGACAATCCAACGCTCCGATCGAGAAAATCGTAATCCTTTTAGACATTTCATTTACACATTCTGTAAACCAGGTTCTATTTTTCCAAAATCTGTAATCTTTACACCATAAACAGTCAGTCTCTGCCATCTCTCAAATTTTGCGTTTTTCGTCGAATTTCGCCATTTCACGAGCAAATTCCAATTTTGGCACGCTTTTCGCTTACTGAGGCGCGAAAACAAAAACAAATAGGAGTTTGCCAAATGAGCAACGAATACAGAATGAAAGCAATCAAGGAAATCGCCGCGGAAGCCGCAGGCGCAAACCTCCCCGCAGCACCCGCAAACATTGATTTTTACGGCGAAGACGTTTTTAACGCCGAAGCAATGCGCGCTTACCTCCCGAAAGAAATTTGCAAGAAGTTGTTTGCTACGATTGATGACGGCGCACCGCTCGATCCGAGCATCGCAGGCGAAGTCGCTCACGCTATGAAAAAGTGGGCCATTGACCGTGGCGCAACTCACTTCACTCACTGGTTTCAGCCGCTCACCGGCTCTACCGCCGAAAAGCACGACTCCTTCCTTGAACCGGAAAACGGCAAGGCCATTCTCGCCTTCAGCGGCAAGAACTTGATCGTTGGCGAACCGGACGCATCTTCTTTCCCGAGCGGCGGTCTTCGTTCTACTTTCGAAGCTCGTGGTTACACGGCTTGGGATCCGACTTCCCCGGCATTCATCAAGCGTCATGGCAACGGTGCAACGCTTTGCATCCCGACCGCTTTCTGTAGCTACACTGGCGAAGCACTCGACAAGAAGACTCCGCTTCTCCGCTCCATCCAGGCTTTGCAGAAATCCGCCGACCACCTTATGGGTCTCTTCGGCGTCGCTCCGCAGAAGGTGAACGTCACCCTCGGTGCCGAACAGGAATACTTCCTCGTCGACAAGCGCTTCTACCTCCAGCGTCCGGACCTTTACCAGGCTGGCCGCACTTTGTTCGGTGCAGCACCGGCTAAGCACCAGCAGATGGAAGACCACTACTTCGGTAGCATTCCGGCTCGCATCTTGAACTTCATGAACGATGTGGAAAAGGAACTCTGGAAGCTCGGCATTCCGGCCAAGACCCGCCACAACGAAGTCGCTCCGGCTCAGTTCGAACTTGCTCCGATGTTCGAAGAAGTGAACCTCGCTTGCGACCACAACATGCAGATTATGGAAGTCCTCCGCCAGGTCGCTGACCGCCACGGACTCGTCTGCCTCCTCCACGAAAAGCCGTTTGCAGGCATTAATGGTTCTGGTAAGCACAACAACTGGTCCGTGAACTACGGCAAGACCAACCTCTTGAACCCGGGCAAGGATCCGCACCAGAACGCCATCTTCCTCACCACGCTCTGCGCTGTTATCTACGCTGTCGATACTCACGCTGACTTGCTCCGTATGGCTGTTGCAAGTGCCGGTAACGACCACCGCCTTGGTGCAAACGAAGCTCCTCCGGCAATCATCTCTATGTACCTCGGCGACCAGCTTGCCGACGTTATCGACCAGCTCGAAAAGGGCGATCCGAAGTCCAGCAAGCAGGCTGGCGCACTCAAGCTCGGTTCCGATACGCTTCCGCCGCTTCCGCGTGACGCTACCGACCGCAACCGTACGTCTCCGTTCGCATTCACCGGCAACAAGTTCGAATTCCGCGCACCGGGTTCCAGCCAGAGCTGCTCTGAACCGAACGTCATCCTCAACACCATCGTTGCCGAAGCCTTCGACATCATCGCCGACAAGCTTGCTAGCGTTCCGGCCGACAAGTTCCACGAAGAACTCCAGAAGCTCTTGCAGAAGATCGTCAAGGAACACAAACGCGTTATCTTCAACGGCAACGGCTATACCGACGAATGGGTCGAAGAAGCTGCAAAGCGCGGCCTTCCGAACATCCGCACCACAATGGAAGCCCTCCAGGCTCTCACCAAGAAGGAAAACGTCGAACTCTTCGAAAAGTACGGCGTCTTCAACAAGCGCGAACTCGATTCCCGCTACGAAGTGAACATGGAAGACTACCACAAGAAGATTCACATCGAAGGCGAAATCGCCCGCGATATGGCCAAGGACATCATCCTTCCGCAGGCTGTGGCTGCATACACCAACGCTCTCAAGGCAAACGAAATGGCTCTCAACCAGGGCTTCCCGGCTCTCGACACTTATGCAAAGCCGCTTGGCGAAGGTGTCAAGAAGCTCCTTGCCGCTATCGAAGTGATGGAAAAGGCTCTCGCAGGGAAGCACGAAGACATTCTCAACGGTATGATCGACCTCCGCTTGGTCGTGGACGCTCTCGAAAAGATCGTTCCGGACGAACTCTGGCCGCTTCCGAAGTATAGAGAAATGCTTTTCGTGTATTAACGAGTGGCTCCCCCAAATAAATAAACCGAAGACTCCATGTACTAAATAAGAAGTCCCGCAGTTTCTGCGGGGCTTTTTATCTTTTTTTACACAAAACGTAAAACAAATATCAGGAATTACATTTTCTGTAAAATAAAATACCCTATACCCCTTAAAAATTCCACCAAAAAAGCCATTTTGATCTGTTGGCACGGTTATTGCATACGGGTGCTAGAAAATTACAAATTGTGTAAATTAGGAAAATTATTATGGCATTGAAGCATCAGTATAACGGCAAGACTAAGTTTATTATCGTCACCGGAGGCGTCATCTCCGGACTCGGCAAAGGGGTAGCAGCAGCGTCCATCGGGGCGCTGCTTTCTGCTAAATTGAAGGTAGTTCCCGTAAAGTGCGATGGTTACCTCAACACCGACCCGGGCACAATGAACCCGACGGAACACGGCGAAGTTTTTGTTTTGGATGATGGTGGCGAATGCGACATGGACTTTGGCCACTATGAACGTTTTTTGAACGTGACCGCCAAGAAAGATTGGAGCCTCACGATGGGGCGCATTTTCAAGATGATTCTCGAAAAAGAACGTCATGGAGACTACCTCGGACATACAGTGCAGTTCATCCCGCACGTGACCGACCTCATCAAGGAACAGTTCTACAGAATTGCGAACCAGGAAAAAGCCGACGTATTGCTGATCGAAATTGGCGGTACCGTGGGTGACCTCGAAAATCAGTTCTACATCGAAGCGGCCCGTCAGTTGAGCCACGAAGTCGGCAAGCAGAATGCGATGTTCGTACACCTCACCTACATCCCGATTCCCTCTGGCGTGAACGAACAAAAGTCCAAGCCCACGCAGATGTCCGTACACGACTTGAACAAGCTCGGCATCTATCCGGAAATCATCATCGGACGCTGCGAAGAATACATCAAGCCGCACCTCAAGGAAAAAATCGGTCTGTTCTGCAACTTGCCCGCAGACCACATCATCTCTGGTATTGACGTCAAGCACGTTTACGAATGCCCGCTCGTTTACGACGCCGAAGGCATTCCCGAGATTCTTTCGAAGACGCTCGGCATTTATGCCCCGCCGAAACTGGAACAGTGGAGCAAGCTCGTCGAAGCCCTCAAGCGCAACTCGGTCAACCCGCGCAAGACTTTGACAGTCGCCATTTGCGGCAAGTACCTCGCCCTCGAAGACTCTTACGCTTCCGTGGTCGAAGCCATCACGCATACATCCGCCCATCTGGATTTGCACACGAACATTCGCTGGGTCGATACTGAAAAAATCGAGAACGGCAGTTTGTCTGTAGAAACGGCTCTCAAGGGAATTGACGCCGTCATCGTTCCGGGTGGTTTCGGCAGCCGCGGCATCGAAGGCAAGATTCAGGTCATCCGTTACGTACGTGAAAACAACATTCCGTTCCTCGGCATTTGCTACGGTATGCAGCTTTCTGTTGTGGAATTCGCACGCCACGTCTGCGGAATCAAGGGTGCTGGCACTATCGAAATGGAAAGCGACAGCTACCACGTCGAAGATCCGGTCATCGCATTCCTCCCCGGCCAGGAAAACATCCAGGATCTGGGAGCAACCATGCGCCTTGGCGGTCACGACGTCTTGATCAAGGAAGGCAGCCGCGCCAACGATGTTTACGGCTCCAGAGTCATTCGCGAACGTTTCCGCCACCGCTACGAAGTGAACCCCAAGTATGTCGAAAAGATTGAACAGGGCGACCCGACAGGCGCAAACCCGCAAAAGCTCATCTTCTCCGGCAAAGCCGCCAACGAAGACATCATGCAGATTATGGAACTCACGGACCACCCCTACTTTATGGCCTGCCAGTTCCACCCGGAATTGAAGTCCTCGTTGATCCACCCGGCACCGCTGTTCCTCGGACTTTTGAAGGCCGCCGATGAGAGGACCAAGTAGCGCAATTACTATATTGCGCCACAAATGAATACGTCTTTAAATTTTGATAACGAATATCTATGGCACCCTTATGCAGCGCTACATAAGGGGCCTTCTCGTTTTTTGGCGAAGTCTGCTCACGGAACAACGATCGAGACCGCCGACGGATTAAAGCTTATTGACGCCGTATCTAGCTGGTGGTGCATGGCGCACGGCCATAACGTTCCCGAAATCGTCGAAGCGATTCAGAAGCAGAGCGAAAAGATGTGCCATGTGATGTTCGGCGGTTTTACGCACGAGCCCGCAATAGAACTGGGTGAAAAGTTGGTGAACTTTTTGCCGAAGGGACTCAACAAGATTTTTTATGCGGATTCGGGAAGCATCGCCGTGGAATGCGCCGCCAAGATGGCGGTGCAGTACCAGCATGCGCTGGGTTGCCCGGAACGCTGTAAACTGGTCGCCTTGAAGGGCGGCTACCACGGCGACACGGCAGGCGCAATGGCTCTCTCCGATCCTGACGGAATGCATGTGCTGTTCCGCGGCATTATGCCACAGCATTACTTTGCCGAACGTCCGAACTGCCGCTTTGACAATGCGTGGGACGACAGCGATTTCGAATCGATGGAACGCGTCGTCGAAGAACACGAAAAAGAAATTGCAGCCGTCATTTGCGAGCCCGTATTTCAGGGCGGAAACGGGATGTGGCTTTACAACGCGGGTTACCTCAAGCGTCTCCGCAAGCTCTGCGACGAAAAAGGGATCCTCCTGATTCTTGACGAAATCGCTTCTGGATTTTTCCGCACGGGTCCGAAATTCGCAATGATGCATACCGCCAACGACGTAAAAAACTGTAGCGAAGGCGACTACATCACGCCCGACATTATGTGCATCGGTAAGGCTCTTACCGGCGGCTCCATCACGATGGCCGCCTGCGTCGCTTCCGAAAAAGTCGCCGAGACCATCACGAACAGCAAGATTTCGGCATTTATGCACGGCCCGACTTATATGGCGAACCCGCTCGCCTGTGCAGTCGGCATCGCCTCGCTTTCGCTTTTCGAAAAACGCGATTACGCGACAAGCGTCGCCCGCATCGAAAAACGCCTCCGCGATAACCTTGATCCACTTCGTTCGCTCGAAAATGCAGCCGATGTCCGTGTGCTGGGCGCTATTGGTGTTTTGGAACTCAAGGCAAAACCCACTGCCGAAGACATCCAGAAGGTCATCCGCGAAACAGGCGTATGGCTCAGGCCGTTCTGCAATTACGTCTACACGGTGCCGCCGCTCATTACGACAGACGCAGAAATTGACCGCATTTGCGAAGCCATCAAGCGCATTGGCGAATGCGCCCCCGCCCCGATTACCGAAGGCGAAGATGAATTTCACGAGTAAGGCAAATATGGACTACTACAGTTTAAAGATGCGCGCTTCGCAGCAAGTTGGCGAAGGCGAACAAAAACACGAACAGCATATTTCCGGAGCAGAACGCATTGTCTGTCACGATAACGTCGAAGCCATCTGCGCAGCAATGGTGCGGCGCGCCCTCACCCATTCCAAGGGAGATCCTGATTTCATCAACGTCAAAATCGAAAAAATCAACGAAAGCGACATCCAGATTTTAAAGGCATTGCCAGTCACACGAATTGACGTGGATACTTGGCAGCAAGGGCTCGACAAGGCCCTTGAACTGATTACACCGCTGATGGGTTCAGGATGCGGACTCCGCGAAAAGTTGCAGGAACTCCTGCGAGAAACGTTCCCGATGCGCGGAGCCATGCTTTACGACGTCGCCACCGCCACCCGACTCGAACCGGATCACGCCCGCGGAGTGCGCGCGACCTATATGGACGCCTTGCATTCCAGCGTCGTTGACAGTTGCAAGAATCATTTCAACGAAGCCATCGTGCTAGCGACAAAAGTGGCAA
This sequence comes from Fibrobacter succinogenes, assembly GCA_902779055.1. Taxonomy (GTDB): domain Bacteria; phylum Fibrobacterota; class Fibrobacteria; order Fibrobacterales; family Fibrobacteraceae; genus Fibrobacter; species Fibrobacter succinogenes_K. Next base: position 58,118 of record CACZAD010000020.1, read on the forward strand.
ACGCTCCCGGAATGGTTGCTGAATTCTGCATTTCGGACGACCCGAACTACATCACCGGCTACGTGGCAAGCAAGGAACTCGGTTACGTACGCATTATGAAGATGAAGGAAATGGGCGACGAAAACGGAGGCCGCATTTTCTTATTCGATTCACGCAAGGCTTCGGCCGAAGAATGCATCGAATATTTGCAGAAGAAGAAGGTGCTGGTCGAAGTATAAGGTTTGAGGTAGGCGCAATGCGCCTCCAAGGATTGAATCTATGCACAACAGTATTCTAGAAAAATTTACAGTTGAACCCCTGCAGCAGATGCGCGATAGCCATACCTACCGCACCATGCGCCTGATCGAATCGCCGGAAGCATCACGAGTTACATTACGCACAACGATAAACGAGGCTCCTTGCGAACAGATTCTGCTAGCCTCCAATTCTTACCTCGACTTGGCTAACGTCGAAGAACTGAAACAAGCGATGGCCAAAGCCGTCCTCGATTGGGGTACAGGAAGCGGCGGCGCACGCCTGACTACAGGCAACAAGACTCCACACCAGAAACTGGAAGCAGAGATTGCAAAATTCAAGGGCGAAGAGGCCGCCATCACGTTCAACACGGGCTACATGGCAAATGTCGGAACGATTTCAGCCCTGTGCGGAAAGAACGATTTCATTTTTAGCGACGAGCTGAACCACGCAAGCATCATTGACGGGATCCGTCTTTCGAAAGCCAAATGCCTAGTCTACAAGCACAACGACTTGAATGATTTAGAGCGCGTGATTGCCGAAGCCCAAAAGAGCGTCTCCGATTTTCGCGGATTGATCGTGACAGACGCCGTGTTCAGTATGGACGGCGACCTGGCTAACTTGCCGGAACTTTTACGCATTGCGCACACACACGGTTGTCTGTTGATGATAGACGAAGCCCATGCCACAGGTGTCATCGGGCACACAGGACGTGGGCTTGCCGAACATTATGGATGCGAACACGCCGACGTCACCGTAGGCACCTTGAGCAAAGCTGTAGCCTGCGAAGGAGGCTTTGTCGTCGGGAAGCAGCAACTCATCGATTATTTACGGAACAAATCCCGAAGCTTCATCTTCACGACAGCCATGGCTCCCGCAGTTGCGGCCGCCGCCTGCAACAACCTGAAGTTTATTGACGCCCATCCGGAACGCGTCCAGCAACTGCAAGAGAATGTGAAATTTTTCTGCGAATGCCTACGCTATGAAGGATTGACCGTGCCCCAAACTGATTCTGCAATTGTACCGATTGTCATCGGAGACGAAGCCGCGGCACTCAACGCATCGGCAGAACTCCAGCAACGAGGCCTGTTGATTCCCGCAATTCGTTACCCCACGGTGGCAAAAGGGCAAGCCCGACTCCGCGCAAGCCTCATGGCCACGCACACGCGAGAAGAACTCAAACGTGCCGCGACCGTGATTGCCCAGGTTATAAAATCAACAAACTAGATCCTTCGATATTCCTAACCACTAATCACTAACCACTGTTTACTTTTATGTCTAAAGGTTACTTCGTTACGGCTACCGGCACAGACGTCGGCAAGACTTTCATTACGGCACTCCTCGTCAAGAAATGGCGCGATTCCGGCATTGACGCCGGGTATTACAAGGCTGCCCTCAGCGGTGCAGAACTCCGCGACGGTCAATGGATCGCAGGCGATGCCGACTATGTCAAACGCATTGCAGGGCTCACCGACACGCAAGAACAGCTCGTCAGTTACGTCTACAAAGAAGCAGTATCGCCACACCTTGCCGCCCGCAAAGAAGGGAACCCCGTCGAACTCTCGAAGGTTGCCGTCGACTTTAACGCCGCCTGTACCCGACACAAGTTCGTCTTTGTCGAAGGTTCCGGCGGCATCATCTGCCCCATCCGCGACGACGTGGACAGCTTGGGCAACTCCGACCCGAACGGCAAAAGGATCTTCCTCGAAGACATTATGAAAACAGTCAATCTTCCGTTGCTTATAGTCACGACAGCTGCGCTAGGCTCCATCAACGCCTGCGTCCTCACGGTCGAATACGCCAAAAGCCACGGTCTCGACATTCGCGGAATCATCGTGAACCGCTATGGCGAAACCCAAAACCTCGAAATGGAAGACGACAACATTCGAATGATGCAGAAGCTCACCGGCCTCGAAATCCTCGCAAAAGTAAAGTCTGGAGCCTCCGATTTGGGCGTTGAACCATTCTAGTACGCCATTGTTTTACACATTCTTTCTAAACAGAAAAATGCTTTACATTTTATGTAAAAATTTTCTTAAAAAATATATTAGAGTGCATTGTCGGGACCCGCTCTTTTTACTATAATTGCTCCCGATGAAAAGAATGGAACATGAGACCCTCAAGCATGCCATTATGGTTGTAGCAGGCTTCCACAAAGCCGCTGGGGTTTCAGTTTTTAAGAAAGTTCTCATTCCTGTTCAAAGCATTTTTAGTTTTAAGGCAAAGGCATTTAGCTTTTGCCTTTCTTTTTACCCCAACAACTGTGACGTAAGGTAAATCATGAACGAAAAATTTCAATGGAAAGCAAAGCGCGAACGCAAGGCGTTCATAGCCTTGGCTGACGGAGCCGTATTCCACGGTTACGCCTTTGGCGAAAAGAAAGACACCGTAGGTGAAGCCGTGTTCAATACCGGTATGGCTGGCTACAAGCAGATTTTGACCGACCCGTCTTACGCAGGTCAGTTCGTGGTTTTCACCACGGCCGAAGTTGGCGCTTACGCTACGAACTTTGAAAAGTCCGAATCCCGCCAGGTTTTCTTGAACGGCATTGTCGTGAACTCCCTCGACTGGGTTTCCAAGGAACTGAACGAAGAATCGCTTCATGATTACATGCTCGCCCAGAAAAAGGCAGGCATTGCAGGCGTCGATACTCGCGCCCTCACGCTCCACCTCCGCACGCACGGCGCCCAGAAAGCTTACCTCCACGTCGAAGACTCGGAAATGACCGAAGCCGAAGCTATCGCAAAGGCAAAGGCTTGGGAAGGCCTTGACGGTCAGGATTATGCGAGCAAGGTGAGCGACCCGAACGGCTACGAATTCAATAACGAAGGCAAGTACCACATCGTCGCTCTCGATTTCGGTATCAAGACGAACATCTTGAGAAACCTCGCCGCACAGGATATGCGCATCACGGTTATGCCGATTGGCACGAGCTACGAAAAGATCATGGAACAGAAGCCGGATGGTGTGTTCCTCTCCAACGGCCCTGCCGACCCGAACAGCCTCCCGCAGGTTTACAATATGGTCAAGCAGCTCCTCGGCAAGATTCCTCTCATGGGTATCTGCCTGGGTAACCAGCTCCTCGGCCTTGCTCTCGGTGCCAAGGTTTCCAAGCTCAAGTTCGGCCACCACGGCTGCAACCATCCGGTCAAGAACCTTTTGACGGGCGCTGTCGAAATCACGTCACAGAACCACAACTACGCCATTGACGAAACGTCTCTCCCCGCCGATGTCGAAGTCACGCACATCAACCTGAACGACAACACGGTCGAAGGCATCCGCCACAAAAAGTTCCCGGCATTCAGCGTGCAGTACCATCCGGAATCTGCCCCGGGTCCGAACGATTCCATGTACTTGTTTGAAGAATTTAAGAAGATGATTGAAGATTTCAAGGGAGGCAAGAATGCCTAAGCGTACCGACATCAAGAAGATTATGCTCATTGGTTCTGGCCCGATTGTGATTGGCCAGGGCTGCGAATTCGACTACTCCGGCGTGCAGGCTTGCAAGGTGCTCCGTCGTGAAGGTTACGAAGTGGTGCTCGTGAACTCCAACCCGGCAACCATCATGACCGACCCGGAAATGGCCGACCGCACCTACATCGAACCGCTGAGCGTCGATATTTTGCACGAAATCATCCGTCGCGAACGCCCCGATGCATTGCTCCCGACTCTCGGTGGCCAGACCGCCTTGAACCTCGCCATGGAACTCAACGAACGCGGCATTCTCGACCGCTACCAGGTGGAACTCATCGGCGCAAAGGCCGAGTCCATCCAGCGCGCCGAAGACCGTCACTTGTTCAAGGAAGCCATGCTCAAGATCGGGCTTGACCTCCCCCGCTCCGGTTCCGCACACTCCATGAGCGAAGCAACCGCTATCGCCCACACCATCGGAAGCTGGCCCTTGATCATCCGTCCGGGCTTTACGCTTGGTGGTACTGGTGGCGGTATCGCCCACAACGAAGAAGAATTCGAAACCATCGTGAACCGCGGTCTTGACGCCTCGCTCAACAACGAAGTGCTTATCGAAGAATCGCTCCTCGGCTGGAAAGAATTCGAAATGGAAGTCATGCGCGATAAGAAGGGCAATGCCGTTATCGTCTGCTCCATTGAAAACCTCGACCCGATGGGTGTTCACACCGGTGACTCCATCACGGTTGCTCCGATCCAGAGCCTTGATGACCGCGCTTACCAGGCTATGCGTGACGACTCTTTGAAGGTCATGGAAGCTATCGGCGTGGAAACCGGTGGTTCTAACGTGCAGTGGGCTATCGAACCGAAGACCGGCCGCCGCATCATCATCGAAATGAACCCGCGTGTGTCCCGTTCTTCTGCTCTTGCCTCCAAGGCAACGGGCTTCCCCATCGCAAAGATTGCAGCACTTCTCGCCGTGGGTTATACGCTCGACGAACTCCGCAACGATATTACGCAATCGACTCCGAGCTGCTTTGAACCGGCTCTCGACTACGTTGTCGTGAAGGTTCCGCGCTTCACGTTCGAAAAGTTCCCGAAGGCAGATTCAAGCAGGCTATGCAGAAGGCTCTCCGCTCTCTCGAAACGGGATTCGGCGGATTCGGTGCCTGCGCCAAGTGCGAAAAGTTCAAGGAATACGACGACGAAACGCTCGCCAAGGAAGTTGCACGCCCGAGTGCAGAACGCATCTTCGTGGTCTACGAAGCCATCCGCCGCGGTTGGGACATCGAAAAGCTTTACGATGTGACCAGAATCGACCGCTACTTCCTCCGTCACCTCGAAGAACTCGCCTGCTTCGAAGACGAAATCACGGCTGCAGGTTCTCTCGAAAACCTCGCCAAGGATAAGGCTCTCTTCCGCCAGGCTAAGGAATTCGGCTTCAGCGATATCCAGATCGGTTACCTCTTCCACAAGACTCCGGAAGAAGTCATGGCAGTGCGTAAGCAGATCGGCCTCGTTCCGAGCTACTACTCCGTCGATACTTGCGCCGGCGAATTCGAAGCCATCACTCCTTACTACTATAGCTGCTACGCCGACAATACTGAACCGGTCCGCGAAATTCCGGGTCACCAGAGCAAGAAGCGCATCATGGTGCTCGGCGGCGGTCCGAACAGAATCGGCCAGGGCATAGAATTTGACTACTGCTGCTGCCACGCTGCATTTACGCTCCGCAAGCACGGCTTCGAAGTCATCATGGTGAACTCCAACCCCGAAACGGTTTCTACCGACTACGATACTTCGGACAAGCTCTACTTTGAACCGCTGACGCTCGAAGACGTGATGGGCATTTACGAACGCGAAAAGTGCGCGGGCGTGATTGTTCAGTTCGGTGGTCAAACTCCGCTGAACCTCGCCATGCGTCTCAAGAAGGCTGGTGCAAATGTCATCGGTACAAGCCCCGAAGACATCGACCTCGCCGAAGACCGCGACTTCTTCAAGCAGCTCGTCACCAAGATTGGCATCAAGCAGGCTGAAAGCGGCATTGCACACAATGTCGAAGAAGCCCTCGCCATTGTCGATAAGATCGGTTACCCGGTTCTCGTGCGCCCGAGCTTCGTTCTCGGTGGCCGCGGCATGGTGATTGTCTACAAGGAAAAGTACCTCCGCAAGTTCGTGGAAGAAGCAGCCGCCATTGGCGAAGGCAAGCCGATCCTCATCGACCGCTTCCTCGAAGACGCCACCGAACTCGATGTGGACTGCATCAGCGACGGCAAGCACACTGTTATCGGCGCCATCATGGAACACGTGGAACCCGCAGGCATCCACTCCGGTGACTCCGCTAGCGTTATCCCGCCGATGACTCTTTCCAAGGAAATTCAGGACAAGGTCCGTGAATTCGCTAAGGAATTCGCCAAGGAACTCCATGTCGTTGGTCTCATGAACATGCAGCTCGCGGTCAAGGATGGCGAACTCTACATGATCGAAGTGAACCCGCGTGCATCCCGTACGGTACCGTTCGTCTCCAAGTCCATCGGCGTGCCGCTCGCAAGCTATGCCACACGCTGCATGACCGGCGAAACGCTCGAACAGATTGGCTTTACCGAAGAAGTCCGCGTACCTTACGTGAGCGTCAAGGAAGCTGTCTTCCCGTTCGTCAAGTTCCCGGGCGTCGACATCACGCTTTCTCCGGAAATGAAGTCTACCGGTGAAGTTATGAGCCTCGATCGCGACCGCGGCCTTGCCTACCTCAAGAGCCAGCTGGCCTCCGGCAACAAGGTCCCGAGCCAGGGCAACATCTTCGTCTCGCTCAAGGACGAAGACAAGCAGAAGGCCGTACCGCTCATCAAGCGCCTCGTGGAAATGGGCTACCAGATCTACGCAACGCGCGGCACCTCCACTATGCTCTACAACGAAGGCATCAAGACTCGCGCCGTATTCCGCATCTCCCGTGGCCGTCCGAACCTGCTCGACCTTATCCACGATAAGGAAGTGCAGTGGATTGTGAACACCACCGAAACTGGCGCAGAAGCCATGGTCGACGAAATCCAGATGCGCTCCAAGGCAGTTGTCTCGGGCATTCCTATCACGACGACCATCGCCGCCCTCACCTCTACTGTGGAAGGCCTCATGGACAAGCACGACTTCGGAAGATTCGAAGTCTGCAGCCTCCAGGAATATCATAGGCATGTAAAAAAATAACGCGACAGCGCTTTATCTGCAGCTTGCAGGAATAGCGTGCAAGGCGAATGCCGCGACAGAGAACTTGTTCTCTGGCATGGCTGAGCCGAAGCCGCGGACGCCGTAGGCGTCAATACCATAGGCACGTGAAGAAGTAAGATGGATGGAAGAGGGGAAAGTTTGGGACTAAAGTCCCAACTGCCCGGCTCGATTATGTCAGCCCGCTAGCGGTCTGTCGCGATACTCGCCTTATGCAGTTGTCCCCTCGCTTCAGCCCCGTCCCACCCTTAGTGTCAAGCCCGCCTCCGTGCGGGCTTCTCCTTTTTTATACCCCATCCCAGCCGGGTCTTCCGCTACCCTTTCTAGCGGGCTTCAGACGCCAGCCCGCAACGCCTGGCTCATTTCAAAAATGTCATCTATTGACATTTATATGAATATATATTTAAGGAGTAGCAAAGGAAAATCGTATGTCAACATATATTGATTATTGCGTAGACCACGATCTTGATACAAGCTCTATTAAAAACATGATTCTCGACTTAGAATCACGTTTGGGCTATAAATTGCAATGGCTTTCAGAATGTACTTCGAACGTCAAAAATGGATTTTTTCTTTCATGGGATGTATATTGGGATGAAAAAGACAATCTTACAGATCATTATGATGAAAATACAGATCAACCAACGAGCGCCGTTAGAATAGACTTTTTTAAAGATAACAAACAGCTTTTTGAACTAGCCGTTTATTCTCATGTTTTAGATATTTGGTTTAGAGAAGATGAATATCGTTTTCCACTAGCATATAGATGGTTTACCTTTTTAAAATATTTCCTTGGTTGTCCTTCACAAAATATTATCCGAGACGAACAAGTTAGAGAGGAAACTTATAGAGTCCTTCATTTTTATCAAACCATATTGGCTCCTTTTCATCCCAAAATTTTTATTGCACATGGTGAAGAAGATTCGTGGGTAGAATTAGCTGAAGATGGAAAATGTTCTCTTGAAGAACTGTTAAATTATCGCATAGACAATAAATATTTGCCTATACCAATCAATAAAAATACAACATTCACTTACGATAGTGACTACGGAACCACAGAAGAAAACTGTGCATTAGTCTTTGTAGAACATTTTGACGAAACATTCTCTACTTAGAGGCTTTCAAAAAACGATTGATATCGAGACACATTCGTTACAAATTTTATCTTTACATATTTCAATTAGGCGTTTTTAACGCACATTCACCAATTCCAAACAGTTTTAAATAAAAATTCCCGCAAAGTCTCAAAATGTCATATTCTGACATCACGAAAATATATATTTGCAAAAACACTAAAAACGCCGTCTTTTTTCGCATGTAGGCGGCCGGAGGTAAATATGAATAGAAGCGAATTCATCGCCATGGCAAAGGACGTGCATGAACACCCCGAGCACCTGGCAGACTACAGAAAAGTTTACAAAAATGTTTATCCGTTCAGCGACGGCATCTTCAAAATGCTCATGGCCAACGAGGCAAAGCCCGAACGAACGGTAAAATTTCTAAACGCCATGCTCGGACTCACGGGAGACAAGGCCATAAAAACATACACCTTGGGTGTCCCAGAGAATCCTGGAGTTCTCAACGACAAAACGGCTATCTTCGACATCTACGGCACTACGCAGACCGGAGAACCAGTGCTGATTGAGGTTCAGCAGAATTTCAACACACTTTTCGTTGACAGACTCATCTACTACACAGCCCGCGTCATCTCACGAACAGTCAAAAAGGCTCAAAATTACAATCTGCCGCATATCTACGTGCTATCAATCCTGACCGAAAACCAGTTTCCGAGGGAACGTGACACCTATCTCCACCACGCCCAGCTCGTCCGAAATCGCCGTCTGTTCTACAGCAAATTAGACATCTACCTTGTAGAATTGGAGAAGTTTTTCGCCATCGAAGACCGCACTCCGCCCGAGAACCGCGAACAGTCCGACAGGGCCGAAATGCTGCGGATTTTTCGCGATGTCCTTGAAGACAAGGATATTCCCGAAGAAAAACTGAAACGGTTCCTTGACAAGGACTTTGCGAATGATGTATCTTTTAAGGGGTACACGGATGAAACCCTTCTGAATGAGGTTGACGGAATGACGGACATGCTTTACGAAAAACAGGGCTCGTACCTGCAGGGAAAGGATGACGAACGCTATGAAATTGCCATCGCCATGCTCGTCGAAGGTGATTCCATCGAGAAAATCGCCCGCGTGACCAAGCTTTCCGAGAATGACGTTCGCAAGTTGCAGGCAGAACAAGTCCGCGAAACGGCATCAGCATAATCTTTTCCGAATAAAGCACACCTTAAGACCACAATGCAACAGCAAAGTTGCATTGTGAAATTCTTTATTTGTCTATCTCAGCACCATCCGTTTCGTTTTGGCATTGCCGCATTTGACCATGTAAACGCCACGGCTTAAGCCAGCGCTTGCCAAGGTGTTTCGGAGTTCGCCAACATCTCCAGCCTGAAATTCGCCGATAAATGCACCAATCGGGCTAAACACTTTATATGTACTTTGGGGCTTTTGCGGTACAAAACGCTTCCCGAATGCAATCGATGCTGTAGAATCTTTGGGCGGCTCGACCTTTGGCTCTTGCCACAGAATGAATTCGACAGTCGTTGCGCTGCGAGCCGGAACGCTGTAGCTGCACTTTGTACCATCAACCTTGACTTCGCTTCCTTCCTTGAGGTTGCTGTTGTCGTCAGTGACGTAGGGCTTGAAGCTTCCAATTTTTGTGCTTCCGAAGTCAAAGTCCGCCTTGAATTCATCATTCTTGGAATTGAGAATGACAACTGCGATTTTCGTCTTGAGGGAATCGCGGTAGGCAGTGACCTTTACATCTCTTTCGGGATTTTTGGTGGCATCGATTCTCCAAGAGCCAGGACGTGCAAAGCGGCTGAAGTTCCCCATGACCCAGAGTCGCTTGGTAGGCTCCACGTTATCGGGGTTGCCTTGTCCTTGCGGCCAAAGCGCTCCATTACCGCAGCTGGGTTCACTGCAAGAATAAATCCACCAGAAATGCCAGGCGTTCATATTCGAAATAGTAAGGGCGTCGTGGATCATGCTTGCAACACGGAGGGCGCTTCCCATGCCAACGTCTTCCTTATTGCTTCCGAGATCGTAGACTTCGGTTTCCCAGAATTCCTTGCCGGCTTCGTGAATTTCAGGGTAAGCGGCCGGGTCTCCGCCATATTCATGCGTTCCAAAAATGTCCGTGTATTTCAGGGCTGCCGGATTGTTGAAGAAGGCTTTTTTGTAATTGGGGAATCCGTACCAGTTGATGGCTTCGGTGCCAATGATTTTAATGCCCGTGGTATCAAGAGTGGGGCCGAGATAGTCGCCGACCCAACGAGCCAATTCATCGGGTTCGTAGTGATTATCGCCGGTGCCGTCGGGCTCGTTTTGCGACGAAACCGCGTACAGGTTGACGCCAGCCCTACGCATGTCTTGCGTAAACTTCAAGATGGTGTTGGCCCAGTCCTGGGCGTGATTGAAATCCAGGTGCTTTTTGTCGCCATCGTAATTAACGGTGTATTTGGATGTCCAAGGAGCAGCCCAAACTTTGACGCCATATTCACTCGCCTTTTTGGCGATGCTTGTTTCGGAGGTGGAGCCGTCCGGAGCAATGCGGATACGATGCAGCGTAAGCCCCGCGCCACTGGTGGAGTCCCAAAGGAAGGCGGCGTTCTTGTCAGTGATGGAGCCAGCCCAAGCCGAAGCAGCACCAAAGCCGCTGATGCGCTGGTATTCCTTGCCCATATCAACATTTACCGTTGCTGCACTAGCAAGAGTGCCCAAAAATGCGATGGAACCCGCAAAAAGAGATAATCCCTTCATTGAAAACATCATAAAGCCTCCCTTTTGAACCTTTCTTACCATAAAGTAAGCTGAAAAATTCACTTTATATAAGGCTAAAATCGAATTTGTCTTGATAAAATGACAATAGCTTTATGGTGTTATACCCAATTTTAGCAATCACAATCTCTAAGCATCACATTGAGCTCAGAGTACTTTGAATTCAATTTGTCGACTAAATCCTGGAATGCTTTGCCGTGAACCGTCTCATATTTGAAAGCGTTGCCGGATCCGTTTTCTGTGGAATATGAATACAGGTAATAATGGCACATTTCATGCACCATCGTATTGCGGTATTTCCGGTAATCAAATTCAAAACGACGGCTGAACGTAATGCTTAAACGGCCAGGGATAAAACAAGCCAAATAACAAGAACCATAGTCTAATTCAAAACGCAGCCGACATACATCTAGCGCGCCTTCAAAATACAGTTCATTGTAGCGTTCGCAGGTTTTCCGCATAAAGTCCGGCGTCATCATAACCGGATCATGTTCACGGTAACCAAACTCATTTATTTCTTCATTCGTTTCTTTTGCGAACCATTCGTTTTCGGCAATCAAACTTCGGTCTGTCGGGATGTTCCCCTGCGCGGCACGGATTCGTTCAACTTCTTTCTTGAAAAGATTCTTGATTTCATCAGGACTGATTTCCAAATCCTGCGTCCCGGACAGCGACTTGTCGGCAAACGTATTAAAGACCTGCTTTTTGAATTTGAGCAATGTGTTGATTTTTTCGTCAATCGAATCAAGCATCAAAAGCCTGTACACCAGCACATTTCGAACCTGACCCATTCGGTATGCGCGCGATATCGCCTGCATTTCGGCACTCGGCTTCAGTTGCGGTTCGCACAAGATGACCACATTGGCGGCCTGAATGTTCAAGCCTAGCCCGCCCGCATTGATTTGCAGCGGAAGAACAGTTCCGGCAGGGGATTTTTCAAACGCATCGATAATTTCTTGCCTGCGGCCCACAGCCACCGCACCCGTAATAGGTTCCATACAAGATTCGTCTAAATACGTACAAACTTTTTTGATCGTTTCCAGAAAAAATGAAAAGACGAGAACTTTACGATTTTCAAATTTTGCCTGACGCACAATCTCCTTGATTCGCTTTAGCTTTCCGGACTGTTCAAAATCGTCGACATTAAAAGAAACCCGACGCATCGTCATAAATTCTTCTTTAACAGCAACATCTGCGTATGCAGCCATTTCGGCTTCGCCACCTTCAATCCACGATTCTTCTTCGATGAGCGCCGGCAATTCCTTCAAAACATCTTCGCGCTTTCGCCGGTAATATATCGGAGCGATCATCTGCATAAATTCCTGGCTGGTACTTTCCTTGGCAAAGCCCATCGCCATCGTCGCAATTTTCGGGCGGAGAATCTGCAACAAGAAGAGCATTTCCTTCGTACGATTTTCGAGAGCCGTACCCGTCATCAGCAACAAGCGATTAGAGTGCTTACATATTTGGCGGACACTCACGGTACGCTGGCTCCCCGGATTCTTGATGTAATGAGCTTCATCCACAACAACCATCGAAATGGAATCTTTTTCAGACAATTCCAGTTGTCTTGAAGTCTCATAAGTCGTAACAGCGATTCCCCCGTTCTTTTTCCACGCTTCAAAATAAATAAACTTGTCCGGTCCATGAATTTTTACGGCTGGGATATCACAAAGCTTCTGGATTTCGCGCATCCAGTTCACCAAAATACTCGCCGGGCAAATGACCATAAAATGGGTTTCACCCAAATTTTTCAAAGTCACAAGCGACGCAATCGCTTCGACCGTTTTGCCGAGACCCATTTCGTCGCCTAGCAAGACTCGCCCCTGATGCAATATGAATTTCACACCGAGAACTTGATAGTGGCGCAGCTGCGTCTTTAAGCCGTCTAAATGAGTCCGTTCTTCAAGAATTTCCTTCGGCAGTTCCGACGAAGCGGTTTCTTCATTACCCAAGGCGTAAGGGCAAATCCTTTCCAAATCGGTAAAGAACGGTATAGGCGATTGAGAGAACTTCGCCCACGCCTGCGACGCATCCGCCGTCATTATCGATTGCAGTTCAGAGAGCAACGAAGTCGTTCGAAGCCAAAAATCGCTTTCATAAATTTGATTCAGCGAATTGAAACGGGCCCTAGCCTCCTTATTAAAGAGGAGCGTCGCCACATACCTGAACGAACTCGCATAGGGGCGCAAAGCTTGGACATTTTCAGTAACAAGCGCTTCGTTTTCTTTCAAAAACTCTTGGCATTTTTGCGCTACCGGAAGCCCTTGGCGATAAACATAAAGTGCCCGGACAAGCTCAGACGCTTCCGGCGTTTTCTCGTCAACATTCAGCTTTACATTGACGGATTTTCGCGTTTTTTCGTAAAGCTCCCCCACATACTCGACAATTTTCTTTGCATCGGTCGCAGGGACTACAAACGCATTGACCAGGACGCTTTCCGAAACGCCCACTAAATTGTAAACATCCGTAGCCTTTCTTTTGGTCAAATTCAGCAAAGTTTCCGGTTCAAGATCCAACCGCCCAAGAAATACGCCTTCAAGTTTTTTCTTGATGAGGGCGTTCAATACGGCATCGGCACATTCCTTTACAGCCGCTTCCGCTTTAGATGTAAATTCCGAACAAGACCTAAAATCGGCCAATCTTTTTTCAAATTCACCAATAAAAAAGCGGATATTCTTTAGCGAAAACTTTTGCATGATCCTCAAATATAACCAAATTATATACTAAATTTAATGTCCTATGGATAAGTTGACACATCAAAAATTCGGACCGATTCTAATCATTATTGCCGCTAGCTTTTGGGGATGCATGGGCATTTTCGTCCGAAAGCTTGCCGAATTCGGCTTCAGCGCCATCCAGATCGTGTCCATAAGAATTACGCTTGCCGCTCTGTTCTTTTCCTTGATTTTGTTCATCAAAAACCGCGCTGGTTTCAAAATTTCCCTGCGGGACATTCCGCTATTTCTAGGACTTGGCATCGGGAGCATTTTGCTCTTTACGGTCTGCTATTTTTCGGCCATCACGATTATGCCACTTTCTACGGCGGCAATACTCCTGTATACTTCGCCCATCTGGATTATGCTGATGTCGGCGCTCCTCTTCCACGAAAAGATAAACAGTCAAAAGGTCATCGCACTAGCCTTGGCGTTTGCCGGCTGCGTCCTAGTTTCGGGCTTTTCCGGCGACGGAATTACCGCAAAGGGACTGTTGTTCGGTCTTGGTTCCAGCATTGGCTACGGACTTTACAGCATTTTAGGTACAGTCGCATTACGCAAGTATTCGCCCTACACCGTTACCACATACACATTCTTGATTGCCGCCATCGGATCCTGGTTCATTAACCATCCTGCCGATATGTTATCCAAATTTTCCGGCGCATCGGACTTTAACGGACTCGTTCTATTGAGCTTACTCACGGCACTACTCACGGCCGTAATTCCGTTCCTTCTGTACACGCTCGGGCTGCGCAACGTAGAAGCAAGCAAGGCTGGCATCCTCGCGACAGTCGAACCCATGGTCGCAACAATTGTCGGCATCACCTATTTCTCCGAAGCTTTGACTCTGCTCTCTGGAATCGGCATATTCCTCATCCTTTCGGCAGTCATCATCTTAAACAAGCGATAAATTCACGGAAAGGTTTTACATATAGCAACAGCCTGTTTCTTGCTTTTATATAACCGCATAGGTATATTTGGAACATCGATAAAGGAGATTATATGACAGTTTCTGAAGTCCTCAAAAACATTAGAGAAAAGCACAACCTTACCCAGGAACAGTTTGCAGAAAAAATGAACATCACCCGACAGGCCGTCAGCCGTTGGGAAACCGGAGAAACACAGCCTAACACCGAAATGCTCAAGGCTCTTTCTAAAGAATTCAATGTTTCCATCAACACTTTGCTCGGAGCCCCGCGCCAGCTCTTTTGCCAATGCTGCGGAATGCCGCTTGGCGATGACGCCATGATCAGCCGCGAACTAGACGGCAGCTTCAACGAAGATTACTGCAAATGGTGCTACACCGACGGAAAGTTCGCCTACACCTCCAAAGACTCTCTGCTCGACTTTTTGATCTCGCACATGCCGAATCCCGAAAACAAGAGCGAAGACGAGAGACGCAAATACTTTGACTCGTTCCTTTCGCAACTCAAGCACTGGAAACAATAAATTTTTAACTTAGACTAGAAATGAGACCGAAAAAAAGGTCTCTTTTTTTATAGAAAATCCAAAACAGATACACTTGATACACCTGATATATATAAAAGCACTTTGAAACGTTGGTTGTACCTCCAAACTAACTTATCTTTATGTCCAGTGAGATAGGATGCACGGTCGGTGTATGGGATTTTTTACCGATTTCTCTTTGGAGGCATAATGAATATCAAGAAAACGGCAGTCAAGAACGCTCTCGTCGTAGCAGCTGCAGCGACCGCCCTCGCAACAAACGTTAGCGCAAAGGATTTTAGCGGCGCAGAACTCTACACATTAGAAGAAGTTCAGTACGGCAAGTTTGAAGCCCGTATGAAGATGGCCGCCGCTTCGGGAACAGTAAGCTCTATGTTCCTTTACCAGAACGGCTCCGAAATCGCCGATGGAAGGCCCTGGGTAGAAGTGGACATCGAAGTTCTCGGCAAGAATCCGGGCAGCTTCCAGTCCAACATCATTACCGGCAAGGCCGGCGCACAGCAGACAAGTGAAAAGCACCATGCAGTAAGCCCCGCCGCCGATCAGGCATTCCACACTTACGGTCTCGAATGGACTCCGAATTATGTCCGTTGGACTGTCGACGGCAAGGAAGTCCGCAAGACGGAAGGCGGTCAGGTTTCCAGCCTCACGGGAACACAGGGACTCCGTTTCAACCTTTGGTCGTCTGAAAGCGCCGCTTGGGTCGGCCAGTTCGACGAATCCAAGCTTCCGCTTTTCCAGTTCATCAACTGGGTCAAGGTTTACAAGTACACGCCGGGCCAGGGCGAAGGCGGCAGCGACTTTACGCTCGACTGGACCGACAATTTCGACACATTCGATGGTTCCCGCTGGGGCAAGGGTGACTGGACATTCGACGGCAACCGCGTCGATCTCACCGACAAGAACATTTACTCCAAAGACGGTATGTTGATTCTCGCCCTCACCCGCAAAGGTCAGGAAAGCTTCAACGGCCAGGTTCCCAAGGATGATGAAACGCTTCCGGAATCTTCTAGCAGCGCACCTGCTTCTTCCAGCAGCGTTCCGGCAAGTTCCTCTAGCGTCCCGGCTTCTTCGAGCAGCGTAGAATCATCCAGCAGCCAGGAAATCATTCCTCCGGCAAGCTCCTCCAGCGAATCTGTCGGAATCCACGGAATGCGTACGACTCCGACCGTGAACAAGGAACATCGCGGTTACGTGAACGCCAAGGGTGCCAAGGTTTCTCCGAACGGTCACAAGCGCTACCGTGTCAACTTTGAATACTAAGTTTCATCGTTCACAACAATCAATTCTCCTCCTAAACAAAAAAGACCGTGTGGCATTTAGCCACGCGGTTTTTTGATTCTGCGGGATGAAGAAAAAAATCAAAGAATTATGCTTTTTTTTAATTTTTGACACAAAACTGTCAAATTTCTTTTTGTATTTTTGAAACCGAAAATCAAAAAAAATAAAATAGGATAATACAATGGCTTATTTGAATAAGGTTATGCTCATCGGTAATATTGGCAAGGATCCTGAAGTTCGCGTCAATCCCAACGGTGGACGCAAGCGTGTTTCTTTTTCTCTTGCAACTTCTCGCCGTTATCGCGATAACAATGGCGAACAGAAGGAACAGACCGACTGGCACAACATCATCGGCTGGGGTAAAATTGCAGACATCGTCGAACAGCTCGGCATCCGCAAGGGCATGAGCCTCTACGTCGAAGGTTCGCTCACCAACCGCAGCTGGACCGACCAGACAAGTGGCCAAAAGCGTTACACGACCGAAATCAACATGGACACCTTCCAGCTCCTCACTCCGCGTGGTCAGGGCGGCGCTCCGGCAGCCGGCGGCTTCCAGGCAAACAGCTACCAGTCCAACAGCTTTAACGGTCAGCAGAACAGCGCTCCGGCATACGACGCTGGTATGGCCGAAGAAGACGTCGATCTTCCGTTCTAATCCAAAACTTTTCGAATGACTCAAGGAATTGCAGAATTAACGCTCATCTATGCGCTGCCGCTAGGAATATCGTTTGTAACGTTATTCACGATGGCCGCATCTTCAGAGCGTAATACGAAGATTGCAGGTGTCATCATCTCGACACTCACCATTGTCGTAGACTGCCTATTCTTCTTCGTTCAGAACACCGTCATCACGTTAGACGTTGGTGGCGGAATTCTGCTGTCGTTCTTGTTGCTTTTCCTGTTCGGTCTGCTTTGCCTAGTCCAAAGCGAGGAATGGACCACCAGAGTGTCGTTCCTCCTATTTGCGATGTGCATGCTGATTGGCCTTATCGGAACGGCTTGCTACGAACGTCCTAGCCTGGTCTTTACATCATCGTACTCTGTTTCCGAAAAGATTTCTCCGAGCAACAAGTACGAAAACATTCCGTCTTTCGACAAAGCGGATATCGAAAACAACGATCAGGGTTCCGCAAAAGTTCAGGCGAAATCGAACCGCGACGAGTCCAGCGATGACGACGAAGAGGTCGAACTGGCGCCCGAAGTAATGAACCGACTCGAGACGTATGCAGACAAAGCAGACGCCGTCATCGACAAGATGTACAACATCATCCGTACGATTGAAGCGTTCGAGCCGATGGAACAGAACGTGAGCGAGATGACTCGCGAAAGCCGCAGCCAGCAGGCGCTTGCCATCAACAGCAAGGCGTCGACCATGAACCGCAGGGCGATTGGACTATTCCACCCGCTCCAGGCAAGGGAAGCCCACACGGAACTGGTTCAAGCCTCCGAGACCATCCGCAGTGCATCACATGAACTTTATGCGTACTGCCTTTTGGAAGACCCAGCAGAACAAGCTAAAAAGTTCACCCAGGCACACGAGATGTTGGCGATAGCGAAAAAGCATATCGAACAGTTTAACAAGATTATTGAAAATTTAACGAACAATCAACCTCAACAATAAGTAAAAAACAAAGGTTAAATCTATGATTCGTAACGTAGCGATCATGGGCGCCACGGGCGCAGTAGGTCAGGAACTTCTCAAGATTCTTGAACAACGTAACTTCCCGCTTCAGAACTTGAAGCTTCTCGCTTCCGAACGCAGCGTCGGCCGCGAATATGAATTCAAGGGCGAAAAGCTCAAAGTCGAATTGACTTGCAAGGACGCATTCAAGAACGTTGACCTCGTGCTCTCTTCTGCAGGCGCAAGCGTTTCCAAGGAATTCGCTCCTATCGCTGTTGACGCTGGCGCAGTCGTCGTCGACAACACGAGCTTCTTCCGTATGGATCCGAACGTCCCGCTCGTTGTCCCGGAAGTGAACCCGGAAGACATCAAGCTCCACAAGGGCATCATCGCTAACCCGAACTGCACGACCATCATG
>CACZAD010000021.1 GCA_902779055.1 Fibrobacter succinogenes
TAGCAGCGGACATTGTAATCGGTATCGTAATAACCGAAGGGGAGCGTCTTCCAATCGACAGTGTTCAAATCAAGCATATATTCACCTTTTTGTGCAATTTGTGCATTTTTAAAGGTATCATTCGGTACCGCACAGAAAAATACAATTATGGCGGGGATTTTGGCTTGATTTATCGTGAAAAAATAAAGAAAAATTGGGTATTACCACCCGAACCATGCAAATTCGCCAATTTTTTCTATAGTCACCGAGCCATCTTCTTCTGAATAGTATTTTACAATTCCTTCATGTTTCCCATTTTTGTATTTCACTTCAAGAGACTTCTTCCCAGAACGGAAATATTTCATTTGCATTCCTTCCATCAAACCATTTTTGTAATGATTAACAATGTACTTTTTTCCCGAAGGGAAATAGCGTTTGTCATATCCATTCCTAAGCCCTTGCGAAAATTGAATTTCGCGAGCTAGCTTTCCGTTAGGATAATAAGTTTTTAAAAGGCGGACTGACCGCGGCACAAGGACATTTTCGCTCGGAACAGGAATATCTACAACATAAATTCCTTTTTTAGCATTTTCGGGAATCAACTCTTTATCTGAAAACTCATAGACCGAATCAGTTTCACATCCCTTCTCCATAATGAGCTTTTTCAATGTTTGAACCTGGCCAAACAAAACAGAACTTGTTTTTAAAATCAGATCCTTCGTACGGTATTGTACTTCTTCCCTATAAAAAACAACGGAATCAGGATAGCCACACCAATTCAAATGCCAACCAGTTCCCATCAAATCAACATGCCTAGATTGCAGGAAAATACCGCCAGCACCACCGATGCAATTGCACCCATTGGGAATTACACTCCATTCTGTCGTTTTGTTTATTTCGTATAAAGAATCATCAACCGCATTAAAAAGAGAGGCAATCGTCGAGTCTCTCCTCAAATCAACAGCATTTAACCAAAGCCCGGCATCACACGCAGCCGAAAGCGAGAAAGCACTAAAAACGCTAATCAATATTTTTGCAAACATATTCATAACTTCCCCGCCGATTTCACTGCACGATCCATGACCTTGCGATATTTAGGGTTTATATATTTTTTGATGTCTGCATAATCCAGGAATATTCTGGCTGTTGGCGTATTGAACTCAACAGGGACAATTTCATCCATTTTATTGAAAGAGAACCACCAAGAAGTCGGAAATTCCTTTATCCCCGAGAAAGGGCCCATTGCAACAGAATGGTGCAAATAGTTACGGAATTGTTCGCCAAATTTTTTTGACTGCTCTTTTATTTTTGTTGTATCAACAAGAAATCCTGCCAAATATAGGTTGTGGGAGTTGATGAACTTCATAAATCCAGCTTTGTCCTTTATGAGATCTTTTGCAGAGATTTCCGTTCCTGTTTTCCTATCAAAAACAGCAAAAATGTTATTTGAGTTACCCCGCGTTGATTGATCCTCGAAACCAAAGGAAATCAAGCCATCACCCAGTTGCAACAACATACTTTTTCCATCTCTGTGTTCCGGAATCCATTTTTTGACACCTTCGATAACCAATGTGTCCAAGTCTCCTTTATTATGGCCGAACATAATATCAAGCATACGATTTCGAATTTTCTTGGTATTGGAGCAGCCCTTCAGTTCCATGGGAATGAAAACATCCCTATTATGAGGAGAACTGTTAACTCTCCTAAAATGATATTCCTTTATCTTGTCGCCATATGCGTTTGTCGTCATCGATATGGTATAGCCCTTATCTCTAGCCATCAAGGATTTTGCGTAATCCGTCAGTACAAAGTATACACTATCGTTCTTATCGACAATATGCGAATCAGTCGAGTCATCATAAAATACTATACCGTCTTTGTCAATTTTGTCGACTTTTACTAAAGTTACAGAGTCTCTACCATATTCAAACTTCACCCTATTGCTCGGCAACAAGTCCGAAACTTGTATTCGTTTTCCGGATTCAACGTCGTATAGTTCATACATTGGATTATCATCGCCCCAGTCCCGGAGCACATTTGCTTTTACAATTCCATGAACTGCTGAAATTTTCACGGCTCTAGTAAAAGTTTTTCTTTTACTATCAGAATAGCGATTGATTTCAGCATTAAACGCGGCTGTGTCCGAGCCTTGAACAAAAACATCGTAGCCTTTCATTTGACTCAATTTGGCCACGGCTTCATCAAGGTTTTTCGCGCCCTTTGTTTCGCCAAACATTAAAGTTTGAAGAGAGTCATCATATTTACTAGCGCCAGCTACGAAATTCGCCACATCCTCCTGCAAATATTGGTTACTGAGGAAAGCCACAGCCTCCTCGTTGTAATACAGTTCAATTTTTAAAAGATATTCTTCATACCTCTGTTTCTCGACTGTTTTACGGTCAACATACTTTTCATAGAGGGAGTCTAAGTCTAAATGATCATCGGCCATAAATAAACTATCAATCAATCGATCAAACTTGGCTTCATCCATGCCGTTTTTATAAACTTTCACCTCTGTAGTGTAAGGCTTCATCTCTTTAGACCTTAGCAACACCGACTTCGTGACATTAGGTACGTCCCTAGCAAGCGAACCATTTACCATGGACAAAATTGCTACGACAATCAATAAGAAATTTCTTGTTCTCATATATTCTCCAAAACTTCAAACAAAATAGCAACTACGTGTGTTTTTGATGATTTTTTTCACCTCTTTATCACTCATCCTTCACGCAACGGACAGAGAAACCGAGGCCCTTGTAGTCATTCATACGGGGTTCTTTGTGGCTCAAGTTCAAGCATATATAGTTCGCTTCGTCGCTATTGTACTCATCAGAACACCAGAAGTCCGCGTAGCTGCCCTCACTGTAGCAAATTCCATCGGAGGCCCTGTAACCAGCAGGCAATGCAGCAAAGGAATAACCATCCGTGCCATTTTCAGCATTGTAACCATCCCAGCCACTCGTAGACTTGAGCATCTTGCCCATCACCGATAATCCACCAACTGCGGTGAAAAGCGTATTCCACTCCATTAGCTTGGGCAAGTGCCAACCAGAAGGGCAAACGCCACGTACCGGATAAGTCGACGAGCATTTTTTATCGAAGCCACATCCCATACCATTCGTGCTCCACGTGCCCACGCTATCCATTGCTGCAGCCCATGTGTACAAGCGGCCGTACTTGGTGCAGTTGGCAGAGTCTTTGCCATAACACCAACTTTTCGCGCTCTCGTAGTTCAAATTCTCTGCCATCCACGTCTGCGAACCGATTTTAACAGTCTTGTAGGTCTTGCCATCACGTTCGTCGGTCAATGTTCCATACTCGCAGGTATCCACACTGTCTGTCCTGCAAGGTTCCACATACGCAACAGATGATGATGATAACTTCGCCGAACTACTGCTCGATTCCGCCGAAGAACTGCTGGACACACTTGTCTCGCTAGAACTCGACCCTTCAACGGAGCTTATCCCGGACTCTGTTCCGGGACCCTGGGTGACACTGCTGCTCGGTGTGACGCTGGAAGACGACTTTTGCTCGGAAACTTCGTCCTTTACGCAACGGACAGAGTACTTGGCGGACTTGAGGTCGTAGTCATTAATCATATAGTCGTCGTTGCAGTCTAAGTGCACATAACCCGCAAAGTGGTCAGGGTCGCCATTAGAACTCCAGAAGTCTGCTTGGGAGCCCCTTTCCCCCTTGCTCAAATAGGTGCATCTCTCGCTAGAAGGCAACGCCGAGAAGCCGTAGGCATCCATACCGTTGCCACCATATTCTCCTTCATCATCCTTCCAGCCGCTAGTGGACTTGAGCATCTTACCAGGCATTTCCCAACCGCCAACAGCATCTTCCAAAGTTTTAAACTCAGCTAACGTTGGCAGGTGCCAGCCCTCAGGGCAAATGCCGCGCACCGGATAAGTTGGCAAACAGCCCGCTTCCCAACCGCAGCCCTTGCCATTCGTAGTCCAAGTTCCCGCGCTATCCATTGCTGCGGCCCAGGTGTACAGGCGTCCATATTTCTCACAATAACTCACGCTATCATTATAGCAGAAACCGGAGGAATCGCCGGCGTAGTTCAAATTCTCCGCCATCCAGGTCTGCGTGCCGATGGTGACAGTCTTGTAAGTTTGGCCATCACGCTCATCGGTCATGGTCCCTTTAACTACAGTCGACGGATCTACGTATCCCTCGGGTATACTGCTACTGGACTCATTTATCTCGCTAGAGCTCGATGACGAATCCCAGTCAGAATCGCTCAAGGAATCGTCGCTATTGCTACAAGCAACCAGCGCCGCAGCCATAACCCCAACCACCAAAAAACGTTTCTGAGCCATAAGCTACACTCCAGCTAAACAAGTATAAATATATACTAAACAACACGCAAACAGAAAGGAAACTCCCCGAAAGGAGTTTCCTTTTACATATTTCCCCAAAAAAACGATAAAAGACTACTTGGCGGCTTTCTTCGTGGACTTCTTTGTCGTCGTCTTCGCTGTTGTCTTTGCAGTTGTTTTCGCAGTCTTCTTAGCCGTTTTTTCGGATTTCTTGGCCGCTGTTTTTGCTGTACCCTTGGACATTGTTGCTTGAACAGCAATTGTGTTGGCTTTAGCAAATTCTGATTCCATATCACGAGCATTCAAAGGCTTACCTTTGTTTTCGAGCAATTCTTTTATTAAATAAGGGTGAGCTCTTCGGGCATTTTCAAGATCTGCCGCCAAAACAATACCTTCACGCATCCAAGCGGGAACATGTGGGTATTTCCACTCCCAGTACCGCGCATTTCTTCCAAAAACAGCCGCTTCTATTGTCAGCAAAGGCTTGATTTCGCGAATAGCGCTGCTTTTCGCCGTCCCTTTTTTCTGCAGCGACACACTGAAACTGTTAAAGAAATCCGCTAACTTTTCAGGAGTGTCCACGCTCTTAACAAAGTCATCAACAACCTTCAGTGCGCTTTCACTTACTTTGAAACCCTTGACTGTGAAGCCTTTTTTGGCTGTTTGTTTTGTTTTTTTGGTCTTCTTTGACTTTTTAGCCATTTGTCAATCCCTTTTTAGTTCCCAAGGAGAAAATGAACGGTCTCCTCATTCCGCTTTATGATAAGAATAAAATAACCAAAAAAAATTTATTGTAGCATGTAAAACTTTAACAACGTTGTAAAAAAAACGAACCCCAGATAATCAATCCAGGATTCGTCTTCGGCTACAATAGGTTGTCTACATTATTTTCAATCACCTTCCGGTGTACGTCACAATGACCCTCCCTTCATTCGACGTCCATCTGAAAACACTAATGAAATTGGCGGAACTGTTCGCCAACTGCGCACGAGAATATTCCGTCAATTCGGCCATGGTAATCTCCTTATTGCCATTCGTGTCCGCATAGTGACGGCAGGGTCTACCATCTTCACGAACAACCGACATATTCCAGCCTATGCCTTTCCCCCACCAATAAGGCACGTAATGGTATTCAGCGGCGGGCAGCCTATTTTCCGAATCCACGCTCGTCCCGCAGATAATAGAATAATCGGGTGAAGGAGTGACACGCTGCAGAGCAGCCTCCGCATTCGTTCTCCCCCCTCTTGCGGAAAAGATCCTTCTAACATTCCTAGAAAAATCCAGCCTTTGCAACTCCGCCAACTCAGAGCTTCCTCTAAAGTGCGCATCAATCAAGAGGATCTTATGGCCCGGCACCGTATCTAGAATTTTTTTCAAATCGACCAAAGAAATCGAAGCATTTCTATCGGATCGCGTTGCGAACTCAATAGAGTCGCTATTACAAAATACGCTGAACATAATAATCGGGCAATCATCCGCATCAAACTCGCTGAAAAACAGTAATATAAACTTTTGAACAAAATCACTACCTTTACTCAGCCGCGATTCAGCCACAATGCCATTATGTTCAAACGCTTTAGCCATCTCATCGCATGAATACAGAGACCGTTCATCACCACTAGAAGCGAAGCAGAGTGCCCGACGCTTTATCTCGTTGTCAGCACACACATACGAGAAAATTTGTTTAGGTTCAGACTTGTCGGAATCGCCCCACTCATTACAAGCCGAGACCGCATAACTCACGTCCCTATTTCTTGGCACGCTGGAATCAACGAACGAAATCGTCGAAGGCGTACCTACCAGGGTTTCTTGTTCATTTATGGTACGATAAATTTTATAACTAAGCGTATTATTAGGCCGGCTATATCTTACAGTCACCTTGGCGTTTCTATCCGTCGAAAGGCTCGTAATGGACGGAACCGCAGGAGGATTTCCCTCCATAGTAACAGGAACGGCATCGCTCGCCATATTGCTCCAGGCGTTCTTCACCTTCAACTGATAGACGTATTTATTTTCTCTTTCGACGTTGCTATCATAGCAAGAGCCATTTCCATAAGTCGCATCAACTTCGCCATCATTATAACGGCGGCTACCCGCTACTCTGAATCGATTTATCTCATAATCCAAAACATTTGCCTGCACGCCCCAGGACAGCCTACTTCTAATGTAAGCGGAATCCACAACTGCCGAAAGAGCGGGTTTAGAAAGAGCCATATCGTTGCAGCGAACCGTTATCGTTTTACTCGACTTTCTACCCCAATCATTTGTAGCCTCAAGCGTATAGGTATATGTTTCAGTACTGACGTCGCAATCCTCGACCGCGCTGCGCAATGGCGTACTAGAACCATTCTTATAAATAGCAACGCTGGTCGTGTTTTCGACATCAAAATCGAATACGACCTTGCGTTCGGACGGGGTCACAACGCCTGTAAAAGACGTGATAGACGGCCGTACAGTAAGATAATGTATAATCTGTTCTATGTACTGAGTGTTGTTGATATACAATCGATAAATATAAATGTGTTCATGGATCAGGTTCGTGTCCTCGAACATATCCATTCCGCCAGGAGATCTCGTCACAGAACGGATCAATGAAAAATCGGAAGGAACCGCGCCCGTCTTTATGGACTGATTCTGCGCAGCCTTTTCTTCGTACAGCTTTATTTTTTGAACGGCAGTAAGTTGCTGCCAATTCACATCTTTTCTATAAATCTTGTAAGCAGACCTTAAAGAAGCCTTAGAGTTTCCGGCTCTCAGTGCAGCGATAATCGGCGTCTGCACCGTCACTATTATGGATTTCGTCCCGGGGCACACAACATGCAACCCCCACACGCGAAGGAGTAGTTCACGTACCGACCTGTTGAGTTCATGTTCAAAAACAATTTCAGGGACACGCTTTTTTATGGTCTTAAATTCGCGGCTGTATTGTTCCTCGAATTTTTTCAAAGCGATTTTCCCTGCCGGGTCCGCCACGATTGTCGGGTTGAAAGAAATAATGGGGGTTAATTGTTCAGCCACTTTGAAACTCCTTTGTTTTAGTGGTTTGTTGGTAAAAAAAAGAACGAACCCCAGATAATCCATCCAGGATTCGTCCTTGGCTACAGACAACTCAAGATAAGATTCCTAGTACTAACGCAGCGTCAAAACAGGCCTTGCGGCTGTTCCGCTGACCGCGAACGAAACAATCTTAGCAGAATCAGGATTATAGATGTATTCGCTTGATGTTGCGCCGCCTCCAGAAACAACGACGACATTAAGCTTCACCTTTACACCGGCCGGAATCCCAATTTGAGACAGGTCAACAGTTCTAGTTCCGCCGCTGGGCAAACTCGCACTGGAACCCGACCAGGTCACGAGCGAACCCGTAGACGGATTCGTATACTTCACCTTGACCTGAACAACAAAGGAGCCCGTATTCTTCAAAGAGAAATAGCGAATTCCGCTAACGCTTTCCGTATCATACGTCAAAATGACCTTGTTGTCATTCTCGGGCCAGCAGAACGGCTCCGAAGTCCGACCTGCAAGTTCCTCTTGGCGGCGGGTGTAATCCGTCAATTCCGCAACTGTAATCGCCTTATTGCTATTGGAATCGGCGTGATGGCGGCACGCTTTGGCTTCTTCCAAAACCGCCACGATATTCCAACCGATGCCCTTGCACCACCACTGCGGATTGTATCCATAGGGGGGAATCGTTCCATAGGTGTATCTATCTGTTCCCTGGGAATTTTTATTCCTGGCGGCACTGCAGATGACTGAGTAATCGTCCGTCGCAAGTTCCGCAGACTTCGTAGCAGCCTTTGTCGCCGTTCCTGTTGAAGCAGCTTTCACCGAGAACACCTTCCTGATGTTCGCAGCGAATTCCGCAACAGGGAACGTCTCATCGCTGGTCAAAAGCGACTTGGTCGAAACGGCACTTCCGCTATGGCAGGCGCTGATAAGAAGGATCTTGTGACCCGGCACCTTGTCAAGCATCTTTTTCAAGTCCGCATACGTAGTCGATACTCCCCTGCCATTTTCCATGAATATGCTCAAGGAATCCACCCCGCCATGAGCATAGAACATGACAATCGGATAGTCATCGGCATCGAACCCACTAAAGAACGTTTTCAACTTTTCCGCGAAAGCCGCCTTGGAAACATCCTGGATACATTCCGCAGAAATGCCATTGTGCTGGAACGCTTTCGCCATTTCCTGGCAACTGTACGGAGAACGAATGTTTCCAGTCGTTGCAACACACAGCGCCTTACGTTTAATCACGTTGTCTCCGGTAGGATAGGCAAAAATGGACTCATAAGCCGATTTTGCGGATTCCCCATAGACATTGTATGCCGACACCCTGTAAGAATAGGGTTCATTCAACGTGACAGATGTATCCGTGTACTGGATTGAAGTGGTCGACACGAGAAGAGTCTCGCGATTTTCGTAGGTCCTGTAAATTCGGTACCCCACGGCACGAGCAACCTGCGAAACCTTCAGAACCACATGACCGCTACGATTCGTCGTAATATCGGCTATAGTGGGAACAGCGGGAGCCGATCCGCTCATGGTAACTTTTACGGCATTCCCCGCAGTCGAACCCCAACCGTTGCTGACGGTCGCTACATAGGAATAGGTTTTGTCCTTTTGGAGACTGACCGAATCCACGACAGTCCCCGTGCTGTATATCGCCGTGAACGTCCTGGTGCCCGATGTCGAAGTACATGTGCGACGGAAAGAAATATTTGACACGTTATCCGCGACATTCCACCTCAAGAGCGCCTTGAGATACATCGTATTCCGAGCAATATTCAGCGTCGGCTTTGCCGGAAGGAGGTTGGTACATGCGACAGAAATTTGTTTCGTCACAGAACCGCCCCAGTCATTTGTAGCCTTGAGCGTGTATTTATAGATTGTACCATGCTGGACAGCCGTATCTTCGGCCGTGCTGCTCAAAGGCGTTGTAGAGGTACCCTTGTATATCGCAATCTTGGTCGCGTTGTTCACACTAAAGTTGAACACCACCTTGCGATTAAGCTTATCCGGAGTTGCCGTAAAGCTTGAAATCGTCGGGGTCACGTTCGCAACCTTTACCGTCTGCTCTATGTAGGTGGTCGCCGAAGTATAGAGCCTGTAGATATAGATTCCACCTTCTTCAACGTTCGTGTCCAGATAGAGATGGAGCGAACCCGACACGTTTGTCGCTTTCTGGAAAAGGGTATACCCAGCCGGAACTCTCGTGATTTTTTCCGTCAGAACTTTCATTTCACGAGATTCCGCATCCTTAAGCAAGGCTTTCTTTTCGGCAGCCTTCAAAAGGAGCAACTTCTGTTCCTTTTTATAGATGGTAAAGGAATACGTGCCCGTAGAAGGAGTCTGCACGGCAATCAAAACAGCCTTTGCACCAAATGTCTGGACCGTCAAGCCCCACTTCAAGCGAATAAGCCGCCCCAAAGATTCATTCAACTGTTTTTCGATCAAGAACTCCGGTATCATTTTCTTGATAGAGGTCAATTCAGTGGGGCTTTTTACCTTCAAATCATCAATCGAAATTTTTCCAGCCACGTCCGCAATTTTTTCCAGATTCAGAGACACAGCTTGTGCGGTTGCCTTAGTTGCCAATTTAATACTCCTTTTGTTTAGGGTTTGAAAGAAAAATACAACAACTTTGTAAGAAACGAAGTAAATTTATTTGTAAAACTTTTATGGTAAAATATTTGTACACAAAATGTCATACAAGTTAATCACTTTGTGTCAAAAACTGCACTATCAAACTTTACGAATCAGTTATTATCTTCATATCTAGTCCTGCTCATAAAAGCAGATTTACACTTTCTGATGGTCGTGGAAAAAACAGATTTTCTTAATATGGAAGTTTCCTTTTTTCCTATATTGCGCGTTTTTTCGCCCTAAACAGGCGTATCCGGTCTCCTGAAAGTCTTGGTTTACAGCGCCAATTTTCCTATCTTTGGCCTCGGAATTTTCAACAGGACCAAGGTCATGAACTACAATCCTCTCGCCGAACAGGCAAACGCGGAACTCTCCGCCAACGGCTGCAACGTTCTCTCCATGCTCTCCGAAAGGGGCAAGGCAATCTTCTTCCCGCGCAAGGGCATCCTCGGCCAGGGCGCCGAAGCGAAGGGCTCCGAAATCAACGCGACCATCGGCACCGCCCTCGAAGACGACGGATCCCCGCTGGTGCTCGACTGCGTGCTCAAGAGCCTGAACCTCCCCAAGACGTCGTTCCTGTACGCCCCGAGTTTCGGCAATCCCGACCTCCGCAAGGCCTGGAAGGAACAGATTGTCCGCAAGAACCCGACGCTCGCAAGCAAGGAATTCAGCAACCCGGTCGTGACCTGCGCCCTCACCCAC
The DNA here is from genome assembly GCA_902779055.1 of Fibrobacter succinogenes. Taxonomy (GTDB): domain Bacteria; phylum Fibrobacterota; class Fibrobacteria; order Fibrobacterales; family Fibrobacteraceae; genus Fibrobacter; species Fibrobacter succinogenes_K. The sequence goes on from CACZAD010000021.1 coordinate 10,656, forward strand.
GCCATCAGCTGCGCTGGCTACATGTTCCTCAATCCGGGCGACGAAGTCATCATCCCCGACCTCTACTGGGACAACTACGAACTCGTGTTCGAGAACAGCTGCGGCGCAAAGATCAAGACGTTCAACACCTTCAAGGACGGCGGATTCGATACCGCAGCCCTCAAGGCAGCCCTCGCCGAAAGCAAGAGCGACAAGAAGGTCGTGCTCCTGAACTTCCCGAACAACCCGACCGGCTACACCGCCACCGAAAAGGAAGCGGTCGAAATCGCCAAGATCCTCACTGAATGCGCCGCCGCGGGCAACAAGGTCGTGGCCCTGCTCGACGACGCCTACTTCGGACTCGTCTACGAAGAAGGCGTGACCAAGGAATCTCTGTTCGTGAAGATTGTCGACGCCCACGAGAACCTGCTCGCCGTCAAGCTCGACGGCCCGACCAAGGAAGACTATGTGTGGGGCTTCCGCGTCGGCTTCATGAGCTTCGGTTTCAAGGGCGCCACCGCCGCCCAGCTCAAGGCCCTCGAAGACAAGGCCGCCGGTACGGTCCGCGGCAACATCTCCAACGCCCCGAGCATCAGCCAGAAGATTCTGCTCGCCGCTTTCCAGAGCCCGGAATACCTGCAGCAGAAGCAGGAAAAGTACAACACGCTCAAGAAGCGCTTCGACATCATCAAGGAAGAGCTCGCCGCCCATCCGGAATACAAGGAAGCCTTCGAAGCCATGCCGTGCAACAGCGGTTACTTTATGTGCATCAAGCCGAAGGGCGTCGATGCCGAAGAACTCCGCCAGAAGCTCATCAAGGACTACAGCACGGGCACCATCATGCTTTCGGGCCTTATCCGCGTCGCATTCAGCGCCGTCCCGACCGAAAAGCTCGGCAAGCTGTTCGAAAATATTTATAATTGCATAAAGGAAATGAAGTAACCGGAGGATAAATGTCCGAAAAAGCGACCTTGAATTACAACGGAAAGAGCTTCGAGCTCCCCGTGGTTGAAGGCACCGAGAACGAACACGGTCTCGACATCAGTTCCCTCCGTAAGGAATCGGGACTGGTCACGCTGGATTACGGCTACCTGAACACGGGCAGCACCAAGAGCGCCATCACCTACGTGAATGGCGAAAAGGGCATTCTCCGTTACCGAGGCTACTCCATCGAAGATCTCGCCGAAAAGGCGACGTTCCCCGAAACGGCGTGGCTCCTGATTTACGGTGAGCTCCCGACTCCGGAACAGCTCGGACATTTCCGCACGCTTCTCACCGAAAACGCGCTTTTGCACGAGAACCTGCTGCATTTCTTCCGTGAAATGCCGCCGAGCGCGCACCCGATGGGCATCCTCAGTTCCATCGTGAACGCCGTGGGTCTCTTCACTCCGCGTTTTTACGACGACGAAAACATCGCGAGCGCCTTCGAACTCACGACCGCGGGCCTTATTTCCAAGATCCGCACCATCGCCGCTTTTGCCTACAAGGCGAGCATCGGCGAACCGTTCGTGTACCCGGAAGCGGAACGCAGCTACTGCAGCAACTTCCTGAACATGATGTTCAGCAGTAAGGCTCGTCCGTACCACCCGGATCCGATCATGGAAAAGGCGCTCAACACGCTCCTCATTGTGCATGCCGACCACGAGCAGAACTGCTCCACGTCGACGGTGCGTATGGTGGGCAGTTCGCAGGCAAACCTTTACGCGAGTATCTGCGCCGGCATCTGCGCCCTCTGGGGCCCGCTCCACGGTGGCGCTAACCAAGCCGTGCTCGAAACGCTCCTGCGCATCCAGCAGAGCGGCATGACCATCGAGCAGGTGATGGACAAGGCGAAGGACAAGAACGACCCGTTCAGGCTCTCCGGCTTTGGCCACCGCGTGTACAAGAGCTACGATCCGCGCGCCAAGGTATTGAAGAAGCTCATGTACCAGGTGTTCGAACGCGAACACGTGCACGACCCGCTCCTGGATATCGCCATCCAGCTCGAAGAAGCCGCCCTCAAGGATGACTACTTCATCGCGCGCAAGCTCTACCCGAACGTGGATTTCTACTCGGGTATCCTCTACCGCGCCATGGGCATCCCGACGAACATGCTCACCGTGATGTTCGCCATCGGCCGTTTGCCCGGCTGGATTGCCCACTGGAAGGAAATGCACGACGACCCGCAGAGCAAAATCAACCGTCCGCGCCAGATTTACACCGGCGAGACGGAACGCCCCTGGATCGACCGCGACAAGCGATAAACAAATTAGAGAAATCGCCGGCGAGATGCCGGCGATTTTCTTTTTTTGCAAGAATTAGTTTGTTAATAAAATTTTTTCAAACACAAATCAGTCTTTCACGCAGCGAACATAATATTTATCATCCTCATAACTATTGAGCAAAGAGGCTTCATCATCGCGATCGCAATCACTTATATAGTATGCTTTAATATCTCGTTTTGAAGAACTTTAAAATTTAGCGTTTCTTGTCCTGCATTTCTTCTGTTCTATCGGTTTGAGTAATGGATCTTCACAATTTTCCTTTACTTTTTTATTTACTTCGGGAGTTTTTAGCTCGTTCTTCCCTAAACCAGCATCAACACACTCATTTTTGTCTAAATCATAAGCGGTTCCTTTGGGACACTTCCAACACCCCGACCACTTACCCATAGACTCTTTTTTCGTAAAGTTCTGCTTCATTTTTAAAGAATAAATGCTATCGCCATAGAAAAAATTAACAACATTTCCAATTGGCCCCCGTAAATCATCGCTAATTTTATCAAAACATTTTGATAAAGAGCATTGTTCTTTTGTGCCCAACAATTCAAAGCAAGAAATTTTCCGTCCTTCAAATACTATTGAATCAGGACAGACGCTTGTTTTGACGTCTTCTAATCGAATAGAACTAAACCAACACCCCTTTGACGGTTCCGAACCAATGGGCAATGGCGAACATTTATCTTCAACATTATACCTAGAAAACCCTGCATTGCATTCCCAACCATGGCCGCCAACTTTTTTTGCATTTTGTGGGATCCTTTTGCATGTATCAGATTCGATATATTCATAATCGCTACATAATGGCACACATTTGTCTTTATGATAATTTAGAATGTGGTTCCTATTACATTCCCAACGAGCATCCCCAACTTTATGTGCATTAGATGGAACCGGTTTACACGTATCCGCATTCAAATACTCGTTTTCTCCACAAATCGGCACACATATTTTCTTTTGTGTATTTTTAGAGAAACCATCATCACATTCCCAACCATATCGTTCTATTCCGTGAGCATTAATAGGCATTGGTTTACAAGAATCAATATCAAGAAATTCATTTTCCCTACATTCTGGAATACATTTCAATATCAAATCAGCAGATTTACCTTCCGTCCTAGATTTTTTAACGCCAATGAATTTTTCATCACATACTAATTTCTTTTGTTGTGGATCAAAGTGAGCGTTTTCTGGAGGGCTTACACAAGCATAAAGACTTCTCCCAACATAATTATATTCAATCAAAGACCGACCCTTCGGGCATTTGAAATTAGGCGGAACACAAATAATTGAAAAGTTTCCTCCCTCTTTCCACTCCAACGTTGCCCATTTGTCGCCACCAAAATACAAATCATCTTCTTTACAAGAGGCTCGAACAAAGGCGTCATCGGAAGATGTATCACCACAATAATACCCGCCATATATGTTCTTTGCCGAAGAATGGCCATCATCTCCGTCTAATGTTGTTGATTCGCAGCAACCAGATTTAGTTCCAAAACTTCCGTATTCATATGTTCCCAAGAACATCGAAGCCCAGATTTCTTGTATATCACTATGATCCGCATAAGTTCCAGACGATGTTGCATCAAGAAGTAATCCCGTCATCATTAGTTGTTCCATTACACTACGGACATTTAGAGCAAGCGATTGTGCTTGTTCTTTTTTTACTTTATGCGTTTTTCCCCATAATCCTAAATAATATGGTTTCCCAGTATATTGAGCAATACTCTTTTGAAAAATCGACTCCATCCAGTTGCAAACGCCAGCGGCAGAGGAACTACAATTTGCTTTTCCTGAATACCAAAATGCATAATCTTCACCGTCATACTTTTTTACAACGAAATTTGATGTTCCCGAATAGACAATTTTATCAAAATCCTTCTTTCTGGTAATTTTCCACTGGGCAATTACAATATTATCGTTCTTTTCCTTTTTTTGCGAAAACTTCACTGTTTTTACAACATCTTTATCACACGATTGTTGTGAAAAAATCCATGGACACCCAATTTGCAACTTTTCATCTAACGTTGGATAGGCGCACATATCCTCTTTGAGTAAGCGAGTATAATCCTTTGCTTGTGCAAAAACAACAAACAAAAGCAATATTTCGCAAATAACTTTTTTCCTCAGCATAATTATCACAATCCTCTATCAAAAGACTCCTTTTAAAAGAAGTCATTTCTTCTTACTAGTCTTTTTCCAGGGGAACTCGTTTTTATCATTTGTAAAAGAACTCGCAATACTCGTAGCCATTTCTTTATCTCCCTTCTTTACAAAATAATTATAAGCATGGGAAATTACAGTAAAAATTCCACGCCCATTTGTCTGATATTTTTTCTTATGATTATCTCGATGCCCATTCAAATTAAGCAATTCGGCAACCCTCGAAACATGCATGATGCTCCAATCATTTTTTACCAAAGCATTGGCTAAATCACCGATGAAATCATATTTTTTACTCATGCACGACTCTCTATTTTGATAGTCTACGGAGTTTACCCCTGTTCTGCAAGAAATCGTGCCAATCTTTGTATGGAAACAAAAAAGGCGCAGATCGTTGCATTTACCTAACCGAGGCTCTCGAATGCCTTTAGACGATAAACGCAAACGACCCACGCCCCATAAGGGCTGTTGCCCTTGGTCATACGACCAAAGACCGACTTATTAAGCCGGCATAGCAAACTGAAGCATGCCGAAAAACGGCACGCCTGCGTGAGCGTTCGCCTTGTCCTCGTCTAAGGAAATTTTCGAGATTTCGGTTAGAGAACAAGAGCAAAAACTCTTTTACCCTTCAAAAATAACATAAAAACGTACCAAATGGGTGAAAAAACTGCAATCACGCCCCGATTTCCCTGCCAAAATGATAGAAACCACTTGATTTCAAGGAACAAACGCTGTTCCAACTTGGATTAGCGGGCAAAGATTTTGTATATTACTCCCATCACCAGAAAGGGTGTTATTAGTAGATCGCTATCCGCGCAAGCGGGGTGATCTTTTTTTGTTTAAAAAGGGGCAAAAATGGTAAAAAACGAAGAAAAAGGTGAAATCGTCCTTTATCAGCCGGAAGGAGAAGTTCGGCTGGAAGTGCGGGTTGAAAACGAGACTGTGTGGCTCACGCAGGCACAGATGGCGGAGTTGTTCTCCGTTAAAGAAAACACAATTACCTATCATATTCAAGAAATTTTTGAATCCGACGAACTGGACTGCCTTTCAACTACTCGAAAAATTCGAGTAGTTCGAAAAGAAGGCAAAAGAAATGTCGCAAGACGCATAGATTTTTACAACCTTGATATGATTATATCTATTGGCTATCGCGTCAATAGTAAAACAGGCGTAAGATTCCGTCGCTGGGCAAATCAGATTCTGAAGGAATATATGCTCAAGGGCTATGCCGTGAACCAACGGATGGTTGCGACCGGAATGCAGATTGCCAATCAGTTTCAGGAACAACAACGACTGATTGAAAATCAGGGGGCGAAACTAGAAAATGTAGACACTCGCCTTTCGACCGTTGAAAAGCATATTGATTTCTTTGTCAAAGCCTCCCAAACGCCAACCAGTGGCATCCTTACGACCGGGACCCGTTTCGACGGATTTGTTCTTATCGCTGACCTGGTTAAATCGGCAAAGCATTCTGTCGTGTTCATTGACCCATACGCCACCATTGAGGTACTGAAATTTGCCGCGATGCGTGCGAAGGGGGTGCAGGCGGTTGTTTATTCCGCGCGTATTACTCCAGAATTCAAGGAAGCCGTCGCACTGCACAACAAGCAGTATCCGGGCTTGGAGCCGAAGACGATGCGCACAATTCACGACAGGTTCCTGCTTGTAGATGATACGGTTTATCACTTTGGGGCCTCGTTCAAGGACATGGGCAACGAGATGACTGCTTTCTGCGTTCTTGACTTTGTAACTCCTACAGAAGTCATTGAGAAAATCCAGGAAAGCATGAAAGGAAAATAAAAGACCCCCGGCCTGAACCGGGGGTGACACTTGCATAAGCACTCCATTTGGCAACTGTCGCAAATTTTGCGACAGTTCAAAACTACCGCAATCTTCTCAGCCCGCGCGGCATCGGGATTTCTTCGCCCTCTTCGCCGAGCAGGTAGATGTTGTCAAGGCTGATGTAGCCCATGCCGCTATGGCGGGCGCGGAAGGCGAAGTTCTTGATTTTTTTCGGGTCGAGCTGCGGGATAGTCTTGCCCCAGCCTTCCTGCTTCATGTTTTCCCAGATGAGCGTGTCGCGCACCCACGAACCGCGGGTGTTCTTGAGGCGAACCATGAACTCATCGTAGTCTTCCACCTGGCTGCTCGCAATCTGCACTTCGAAGTAGCCATCGGGATTGTTGTGGTTCGTCGCGTAGTCAAACACGATACCCACGGAGTTGTGGACTTCTTCAGGAATCACGTAGTAGGCGCCCGCGAAGTTCGGCCAGCTCTGCGTAGGCGGCTGTTCAATCTGGAAGTCGTGACGGATGAACCCGCCATGCGGAGGCGCCCCGTTGAACACTTTTGCGCCAATGGTTGTCGCATTGTCGCCATTTGCCACCGGGTACCAGTCGACCGCATCGAGCCCGTTGTCAAAGTTCTGCATGGCCATCGTAGTGCGGTAGGCGCCACGCACGCGGAACGGGATGTTGAGGGCAGCCACCTTGCCTCCGAGCCCCTGTACAACAACGCGGAGTTCCCGCGGGGCAGAATACATCTCGGGCGGAATCGGGATTTTCACGTTGAAGCTTTCGATGGACGCATTCCACTTGCCGTCATCGGGAACGGCGGCCACCTCAAGCATCCCGCGCCTGCCCCAGTTGCCCACGCTCGCGGAGCCGTTCGTGAGCTGGCCGTTTTCCTGCACCGCCGTCACGAACAAATCAATCGTATCGCCCGCAAGCAAGACCTTCTTCTCGAGAGCGGCGGCAATAATCTGCGGCTGAGCCGCCTGCGCCTTGCTCGCCTCGTCAAGTCCCACCACGCGCGGGTTAATCTGCACCACGGCAAGTCCGAACGGAGGAACCGTAATGTCCTTGCTCTTGCTCGGGTTAATGCGGCGCCCGCTCGGTCCCATCTTCGGGTACGGATAAGAATTCTGCCATGTTCCCACCCACTTGAACTGATCCTCGCCGAACACGTCCACCTGCGTACGCACCAGGTCGCCCTTGCCCACCTCGGCAGCATTCCCCGCGGCGGTAACGCTCTCACGGTCGATCTGCACCACCTGCGGAACTTCGGACAAGTTCACAAGCAACACGCGGGTAGAATCGCCCTTGCCAATCGCATACGCTTCCACATCGGGGCTCGTGCTCTTTGCAGGCAATACGGAGAATCCGTCTTCGAGGAACTGCTTGAACGTCATGTAAAGCCCGTAGTATTCCGCCGTCGGTTCCAGCGACTTCCAATGGTTCCAGGAGCCTTCCTTCACAAGCGCCGTCATGCTGATGGTTCCCCAGGTATCGTCCGGGCCCTTGAACAGGTTGCCGAAAGCATCCCACGGGAGCACCTGCAGGCGGTTGCCGAAACGTACCGCATGCTGCGTGAAGATGCTTGCCACTGCGGCTGCCTGCGGGTAATCCATCAGCAGGCTGAATCCCTGCACGCACGTGCTGAATTCCGAGAGCGACACGCGGCGTTCGCCTTCGAGATGGCGTTTCATCCACACGTCGAGCGTATCCATATTCGGTCCCACATTGAGCATCGCCTTGAGCATCTCGGCAGGTTTCGGCTCGTTCGGCGTCCAGTACGGATAATTATGCAGGTCGACCACGTCGAGGTAGCGCTTGCCGTCCTTCTTTTCCGCCTCGCCCACGATGCGCAGGAATTCCTCCATCCAGTATTTGCCATCCAGAAGGCCGGCGCCCTTCTGCAGCATTTTGTGCGTGCTGAACAGCGGACCATGCAAAAGGATTGTCGAGTCCACCGCCTTCATCGCACGGGCATATTCCAGGAAGCGGGCTGCATAATGCCTCGCCGAGATCGGGCCGGATTCTTCCCACTCGCCATCGAGCTCGTTTCCGATCTGCCACTGCTTAATGTTGTAGCCCTTTACCTTGTTCGCATAGCGCACCCAGGCAGCCGCTTCCTTCGAAGTTCCCGTACCTGCATTCACGCAAATCACGGCTTTCGCGTTCGGGAGCGTCTTGATGTAATCCATGAACGCCTCGAAATCCCACTTGATGTCAGTCCAGTCGGTACGTGCGATATCGCCGTTGCGGGTCGACATCGCGTAGAACTTGTAGTTGTTGCCCTCGAGCAGGTCGCTTTCGCCGCTAAACAGCTTCATCTCGCGAATCTGCACGCCCTTGCTCGGCAGTTCCTGCGTCTTGAATCGAATCGCCACGTATCGCGTACGGATCTGCTTGAACTTGTACTTGGTCGTCTCGGAATTCACCTTCACCACGGATTCCGTCTTCAGTTTGTTCTCGAGAGCCTGGTGCACGCCCGGGTATTCCGCATAGTCCTCGGTCCAGTAAGCAAACTCGAAGGATTTCGGGCGCAAATTGCCCCAGTCAATCTGCAGGGAGTCGAGATTCATCTTCTCGGGGAACTCGATCACGACCCAGGGCGGATCGTCAGGGTCCAGGATTTCGCCCCACCACATCGTCTCCATCTTGCCGTCGGCAAGGTGGCTCCTGCGGATAAACCCGTAGTTGTCCTTGGTCGTACCGCGGTAAACCGTCTCGCCCAAGAAGCCGCGCGCCCACTTGGTCGAATCGGGAGTCCAGAGGCCGGTAGAATCATAGTTGCCGATGCCGTTCCAGTGGTAATCGTTCGAAAGGCTGCCGTTCGGGAAGCGGAAAACCGTGTAGCCGCCGTCCACAAGCGCCTGCGTCATGTCGTAATAACGGCTAGGCGGATTCCAGATGGCAAGGTCGGCCGCCATCATGTCCGTCTTGTCGATGGTAATTCCCGGATGCAGGTCATCGACGACCACCACGTTCTGCGCAGCAGAGGAGGCGCCCGCACAAATGCCAAGGATGGCAACAGCCGTTTTCGAAACGCGACGGATTTTCTTATTCATAACTACCTACGGGGTAAAACCATTCTCCTTGAATATATAAATAAAGACCGCAGCCATGCACCGCAGTCCTTATAATCGAAAACGAATTAGTGTATCAAATGTATTCCCATCCCGTTATTCTGCCGGGCGAGAAACCTCAAGGGAAAAACTCCCCATACCTAATTGCGAATTCGGCGATCCAATCGCAATTTCATAATTTCCCTCGGGCAATCCATATACATAGACAAACCCGTTCTTCTTGTCCTCTTCAGTCACCATCTGGCAGGGATAGAAATCATAAGGGAGGCTATCCCTTTCATAGTGACGCGACAAGATTCCATCTTCCACTTGTACGCAAATGCCAAAACCAGCTTCCGCGATGGTTTCATTCAGCCTATCGTGGTACCATTCATCTTCTTCAGGCAAATAGATAGAATCCAGGTACAGTTTTGCCGAATACACCGGCTCCACGACAATCTTCTGCAATTCGGCCACGGGTTCCTCATCTATCATCACGACACGGGCGCGGGCAAAATAGGAGAACACATTGGCGCCAAGGCTAGAATCCGCAGAAATTACACGCAACTGCAACTCCTCATAGCGAGATTCATAGGCCTTATTCGATCCCAATTCCTCCAAGGCTCCTTCATATTTTTCCAAATAGGTCAAGTAGTTTACGCTATCCAGATAGATATAGCCATCCCTGTCCGTAGTATAATGGCAACCTTCATCACCATAGGCACACCTGCCTTCATAGACATCCGCTCCCACCACAGGATTACCCGCAGCATCCACCACCCGGACTCTCGCGTTCATGTACATATAGATATCCACATACGCTCCGCACATACTCCTACCGAGACCGCTTGCATATGTTTTCTTGGCCAATACATGAGCTTCATCCAAGAGATCACTGCAGGGGTCGCCATCGACAACATTCCATCGAACAAGCGACGTATCCAAATCCGCAATGGGAATTCCCGAATTCGTTTCGCTAGATGTCGAAGCAGTACTGCCATTGTCGCCGCCACAGCCGACGAACATTCCGATGCCAAGGACCGCAAACGCGAGGCCCGTCTTTGTCAACTTCTTAATAAACATATCGATCTCTCCTTAACTTACTTTTTCAAATTTGTGAATAAATGAATGTTCAACTGGTGGACCCCAGTCGCCTTTTTTCTGTCCTGCGCAATAATCTTGCGCACCCTGGCCTTCAGGCCCTGGATTTCCTTGGCTATCGCCTTGAAAGCGTCATCGGAAACGCTGAAAGTAAACGTTCCCATATCCGACGGATTCTCATTATTCGCAAGTAACGCCTGCTTGGAAAGTTCGAAGCACTGCAACTGATACTGGCGAACCAGATCGCTGTTGTTATAGGCACCGCTGCTTACCGACTCACGGCAACTTTTCCAGAAGCCGTCTTCGTTCTTCCGAACAAAACCAAGGCGTTCCAGCAATTCCAGGGAACGTTTCAGGGTACCCACGGAAACCTTCGGGAAAATCAGTTTCTGGACGGGTTCAAGGTCGTCCGAAACATCCACGACTTCCAACGCTGTAAACAGCACGCTGTTATACCAGTGGTTGTAATATTCGTAGGCGTCTTCGTTCAGGATGCGGTGGGAATCCGGATGCTGTTTCAGCAGTTCCTCGAAAAAAGTGTTCCGTTCCGTCGCGGTCTTCGCCTGGTCCAGATTCACCAGAGTTTCAAAATACCTTGCCTCTTTTTTGTTCAGGCCAAGCACTTCAACAAACTTGGGAATCATGCGACTGGAAAGTTTTTTACCCTTGACGATGTCGTTATAGTAGCTGCGAGTCTTGGGGAGCCCCAGCAGCACACATGCCCCAGCCCTTGTAAAATCAGGGTCTGTCAACACGCGGGCCGCCTGGTACTCGTCCAGGTACTTGCGGAAATTTGTGAACTGAAATATGTCAATAATTTTATCCATGTCCTAAATGTACTCAAATTTTGACTCAATATCAAGACATTTTTGTAAAAAATTTGAGATTTTTTTTGAGTACATTTTGTGATTATGGACTAACGGCCTTTGAACTGGTCTCCGAACTTGAGTTCTGTTTCCTTGGCTCCATTCAGGTTCACGAGACGGTCGGGATCGAATTTCAAATCCTTCGCCAAGCCTTCCTTGAGGGACTGCGCGCGATCAAGAAGTTCTGCGGCACACGTACTCGAGAGGAGCGCCTGACGCACCTGCATCGCGACATCATCCGCACCGTTCAGCACCTGGATCCTATCGCCTTCGGCTCCAGGATGACATTCCGGCGAGGCAGCCCCATCTTCATTTAAGCAGAATCCCTTGCAGAGTCTCGCGGCGAGCTGCTTCAGCCTGCCCTCGGCGCCCTTGTCGGTGCTGCCGTCCTCAATCTTGAACCCGTAATAGAGCGGGAACACGTCGAGCGCCTCGCCCGCGGTAATCACGCGCTTCGGCTTGCCTTCCCAGGCGTCCGCAATCTGCCCGAAAATCCAGGGGTTGTGCATGGCGCCGCGGCCTATCGACACGCCGTCTACGCCGTAGTTGTTGATACGCTCACGGGCGACTTCCACGCTGTTCACGTCACCGTTGCCAATTACCGGAATCTTGGCCGCAGCCGCGACCTTGCCGATCCAGTCCCAGTCGGCAAGGCCGTTGTACCCCTGCAAGCGGGTACGGCCATGCACCGTGAGCATCTCCACGCCTTCGCCCTCGGCAATCCGGAGGGTCTCCATCACGTTGATGCTTTCGGAATCCCAGCCGATGCGGCACTTGAGCGTGAGGGGCATATCGACCCCGCAAGTATCGAGAGTTGCGCGCACCTCGTGCAAAATCTCCTGCAGGCGAGGCAGGTCCCGAAGCAGGCCCGAGCCGCTCCCCTTGCCCGCCACCTTCGGCGCCGGACATCCCGCGTTCACCTCGATAAAATCGGGCTTCAGCGCCACCGCGATCTTCTTCGCCGCGGCCGCCATCTTGTCGGGAAAGCGCCCGAAAATCTGCACCCCGAAGGGCCTCTCTTCCGGAAAGAACCGGAGCTGCCGGTGTCCGTCCAAATTAAAAACCGCATCGCCGTCCGTCGGTACAAACTCCGACACCAGGAGGCCCATCCGGTTCCCGGAAAGCACGCGGCACAGCCTGCGGAACGGCGCATCCGTCACCCCGTCCATCGGGGACAGTATCGTATTCGGGAACACTTCCAGACCCCGCAGCCGGAACGATATCCGGGCGGGCTTTTCGGCTTTTTTTGAACTTTCAACAGTTTTCAACATTTAAACCACAATTATTCACACATTGTCCGCAACGAGAGCCCGAAAAAAATATTTAATTTTCATCTAGGTTACCCGCTAACTCTTTGTTAAACTTATATTTAAGTCGTCAACAATTCTATCAACCAAGATTGAAGTCGTGCCCAATATAACAAAACAAGCCCTTATTCAAGAGATCGCCAAGTCCACCGGATTTGTGCGCAACGATATCAAGACCGTCGTCGAGCAGTTCCTCGACCTGGTCGGCGAGAAGCTTATCGAAGGCAACACCATCGAGATCCGCGGCTTTGGCACTTTCGCCTGCAAGCCCCGCAAGGCCCGTCCCGCGCGCAACCCGCGTACCGGCGAAACGGTGCAGATCGAAGAACGCATGGTGCCCACCTTCAAGTTCAGCAACGACATCAAGGACAAGATCAACGCCCTCGAAGGTGTCATCGGCGAAGCCGTCGAAGAACCCGAAGAAGTCGCGATCGAATCCGAGATCTAGTCTCCCTGTACCCATTTTTTGCAAAATCCTCCGCACAGCGGAGGGTTTCTTGTTTTGAGACAGTAAAAATTCAAAAAAACATCCCAAGCCGAAGCTAGAAGCGAGCAGAGCGTGGTCACAGGACCGAAGGCGTACTACTTGTTCGTCGAGAGTTCGGAAGCCGAACTATCACGAAGTTTATTTTTAAGAACCCATCAGCGAGGCCACTTCGTCGTCGGTCAAGAAGCGCCAACCGCCTTTTCCCAGCGTCTCATCCAGCGCCACCGGTCCAATCGCTTCGCGGCGCAGCGTCATCACGTGGTTCCCCACGGCGGCGAACATGCGGCGGACCTGGTGGTACAGTCCCTCGCCAATCGCAATCACCACGGTATCGCCCTCTGCCCGGATTTCGCGGGCAAGCACCGGGCGGCGTTCGTCCTTGAGCATCACGCCCTTCAGGAGTTCGGCCTCCTGTTCCGCGGTAAACGGGCGCGCGAGGCCCACGCGGTAATACTTGAGCATGCCCTTCTTGGGGCTCTCGACCCTGTGGATAAAGTCGCCCTGGTTGCTCAGCAGCAAAAGGCCCTCGGAGTCCGCATCCAGGCGACCCACGCTCTGTATGCCCATCGCGGTAAAGCGATCCGGCAACAGCGAATAAACCGATTCGTGGTCACGCGGGTTGTGGCTGCACTCGACGTCGACGGGCTTGTGGAGCATCACGTAGAGCTTTTCCTGCGTGGTGACTTCCTCGCCGTTCACGGTAATGCATTCGGGGCGCTGAGCGAACTCCATGAACGGGTCGTCCAGGACCTTCCCGTCCAGTTCCACAAAACCCATGCGAACCAGGGCACGCGCTTCCTTGCGGCTCCCGAAACCTATACTCGCCAACAGGCGATCCAAAGTCAAAGCAGGCATTAATCCTCCACCATCCAGCCGACAATCTTCTTGCGGATAAAACCGAGTTCCGGCAGCTCGCCGGTCTTGAGCACGCGGGCACGCCTGCGCCAGAACAGCAGGAACAGGATTCCGGCATACACGAGCATCATCAGCAGCAAATAAAAGAAGCGGCACAGGTTCGTACGGGCATGAATAGCGCCCTGCGCACGCAGTTCGCGGTCACGGCACCAGTCCATCCTGAAATCCCACGCCCTCAGGTACGGGAAGCCCTTGAAAACGCCATTCAGCGCGGCACCGTAACCCATCGTCTCGTAATCGCCGCGGATACCCTCGACAAAGCAGTCTACGAACTTTATGTTGAACAACCGGACCACAATACCGAGCAAACTTTTCACAAAGCGGAATGCGCGCTCATCCAAATCGGGCGTAAGGATTATCGTCCAGAACTGTTCGTCCGTGAGCTTGGGCTTTTCCTTTTTTTCGGGTTCCGAGGAATCCTCGGGGGCTTCAGGCTTATCTTCGGCACTCGGCGCCTCAGCAATCGCCACCGGGGCTACGGGCGCTTCTTTAGACTCTTCTTTAGGCTCTTCTTCTACAGCCGGCGTTTCTTCCACAGCAGGCGTTACGGGCGGAGCGGAGGGTTGTTCTTCCGCCGAAGCAGTCTTCTTTTCGGCGGGCCTTATAGGCGCCGTCGCCACGAATTCCGGTTCGGCACCTTCCGATGCGGCATCATCCACATCCTTGTCCGAACTGTCGCCATCTAAATAATCCGCGCGGGCCTCACCAGCACCTTCGCCTGATTCCTTGGTATTCTTTCCCCACTTCTTCTCGCCCGTCCAGAGCTTCTTTCCAAAAAAGAAAAACAGCGCCCGGCATCCGCGTTCGCCCGCCTCGAATTCAATCCTGAACCGGAACGGGAAAAACAGCAGAACCAGCGCTATTACGCAAAGGACGACTGTAAGCCAGAAGAGGAATCCGCCCATTACTTCTCGGCTTCGTCAGCCTTCTTGCTGATAATGTCAATCAGCTCGGCAAAGCTCTTGGTCTTCAAGATCTGGCCGAACTGTTCCTTGTAGTTGCGTGCGGTCGAAAGATCGTCGATCACCAGATCCCACGCCTTCCAGTTGCCGTTCACGAGGCTCATCTTGTACTCGAGCACAGATTCCTTGCCCTTGTTCCAGAGGTGCGCCACCACGCGGGCTTCGTCCGTACCCTTCATCTTCGCGGGTTCATACACCGTAGAATCCGCGCGGTAGAGTTCGAGCCTTTTGGCGCTCGAATTGCGGACCATGCGCTGGAACTCCGCGACGAACTTTTCCTGCGAAGCGGCATCCTGCTTTTCCCAGTCGCCCTTCGAAAGCGACTTCTTCGCCAGGAGCGCAAAATCGAAGGAGTCGTTCAAGAGCGACTTGACGCGTTCCGTCTCCTTCGCATTGCGGCTAGACTTCTTGAGGAGCGTCTGGAGTTCCGCATCCTTCTTCTTCACTGCATTTACGGGGTCTTCGGCGGCAAAGGCCAGCACGGAGGCGAGCGAAAGCAGAACAAACATCTTCCTAATCATACACATCTCCTTTTATTTACCCATGTATTCCTGGTGGAATTCCTTGAGCGACATGCCCATCTTGGACACAAGCTGGGCAAATTCTACGTTGTACTTGCAAACCGCAAAATAGTAGTCCTTCTGTAAAGATACATTCTGCGTATACGCCGAAACCAGGTCGCCCGTCTTGGACTTGTCCAAATCGTACTGCATCGCGGCTCCTTTCAGGATTGCCTCGGACGCGCGCAGGCTCTCCTTGAGGGCATCCATCTTCTCTTTCGCAGCGACAACCTGGTAATACTGTTCTTCGGCCTTGGCCATGAGGCCCACTGCGGCGTAGTCTTCCTTCATCTGCAGGCCATGGTATTCCGTGCGCGCAAGGCGGAACGCGGACCAGTCCTTCCAGAAGTTCAGGCGGTAGCGCAATCCGATACCGAGATATCCCGAAAGTTTGTTCACCGCGTCTTCGGCGAAGGCGTTCTTCAGCATCACCTTGCGGTTGCCCGCCCAGCTCTTCACGTATTCGAACTTGCCCATGATAAAGAACTCGGGAGCAAGCTTCGCCTCGGCCAAATCCATCTGAAGCTTGCGGGCCGTAAGCCCGGCGGCAAGTTGCTTGAGTTCGGGGTGGAACTTCACCGTATTGTTGCGCACCTCTTCGAGCGTGAGTAGCGGTTCGGGCCTGGCCGTGAGGCTGGAATCCTCCGCGACAAAAACATCTTCTTCGGGAAGCCCGAGCGAAAAGCGAATCGCCAGCTGCACGCGCTTCATTCCCAGTTCAGCCTCGGTCACGCCTTCCTTCACCGAATACATTTTCGCCTTCAGGTTCAACAGGTCCATCTGCGAAACATTCGGGTCGTCGTCGTCGAGGGCCTCCTCGAGCTGTTCGTAAGCGCGGTCCACCTGCTTCTGCGCATCGCCGGCAAGCCGCCGCATTTCCTTGGCGAGCAGGTAATTGTAGTAGTAAGTCTGCAACTCCACGTCTTTCTTGTGGATTTCCTGCTCGATACCGAGCGATTTCTGCTTCAGGTCCGCTTCCAGTGCCATCTTGCCGGAACGATACTGTCCGAAATTGAGCGGCTGGATGAACTTACCCTCGACACCCCAGAACGGGCCCATCTTGGTAAAATCGTACACGTCCACGGAATCGCCCCAGTTGTCCACGGATTCCTTCAAACCGGGAGCGGGGCCGACCATCGTCGAAATGTAGAACGTCGGGAGAATGACCTCCGACGTAAGCGCATCGAGCTTTTCCTTCTTTTCGCGAGCGCCAAAACGCGCTTCGGCAAGCAGAGGGTCTTTCAAGAGGCCTTCTTCCACAAAATGCATACAGTCGTAACGGACTTCGCCGGCAAAGGCCAAAGTCGCCACAAGGAGGACTGCAACAAAACGCACCATATCCTAAATCTAGCAAAAAAAAGTTACAATCCGTCTGCCAGCAATCAGCAAATATTGACGGTTGGTCGGAAGAACTTGATCTAGTCGGCGAAGAAATCTATCCGCGACAAGTTCCTGTATTTCTCCATTACGTTCTCGTAATACGCCGTAGGCAGCGGGCGATTCAGTTCCCGCATCCGGTCCACGGCGGAATGCCCGATGTTGTAGGCGATGAGCGCATCCTTCCAGTTCCCGTACTTCGCGATAAGTCGGATAAGGTAAGCGGTACCGACAATCACGTTCACTTCGGGCTTCATCAAGTCTTCCGTCGTCTGGATGTTGAGACCGAACCGGCGGCCCATCTTCTGCGCGGTCTCGAGCTTTATCTGCATCAACCCGAGCGCGCCCGAAAAAGCCCCCGACTGCTTGCGCCCGCGGGCATTGGGATTGCCGCGGCTCTCCTGCGCCACGACGGCAAGAATCAAAAGCGGGTCCGTCGAATACGAATGCGCATTTTTCCAGATGAGTTCCGTAAGTTCCGCGCGGGTTTCCGGGGGGATGCGTCCCTTCGAAAGGTATGCGAGCGCCTTGTCAATCTTCACGTATTCTATGGTCCAGCGCCCCCACGTGTCAAGGCGCTGCAGGTCGCTGCGCAGGGCGAGTTCCTGTTCCGCTAGCGACGAGAGTTCGTTCTTCCGCACGAGCCAAAAATTCGCGAACACGAGTATCGCGATGAACGAGGCGATAAATGCGACGGTGATAACCGGGCCGGAAATCCGCACGCTACTTTTCACGGCGGTCGTTCTCCAGGTATTCGAGATACGAGACCCAGTCCTGGATTACGCCGAAGGAACTGAGCATTGTCGTATCTTGCACAACGCCCAGCTTGCGGAGCGGACCGATGGACGATTCCAGACGGTCGATTTCGTGCACGTACCTGTCCTTCTGGGCCTGGAGCGCAATTATCTGCGCCTGCTTATCGGCAATGTCACGCCCCTGCGCCGCGATGATTAAGAACAAAGTAATAGCCCATCCGAGAATCAGCAGGGCAAGGGTTATCGCGACGGTCGGGCTTAGGCGCACGCCCGTTTTGGACGTATAGTACACGCCTATCTGCTGGAGTTGCTTCGAAATACCCGAATCCTTGTAAGCCTCGCGGCTCGGGTATATTTCAAAAATATTCCTGTACCTCGCGAAATATTCATCCTGCTCCTCGCTATCGAATATGAGCACGAGCTTCGATTTCCGCGCATGCATCTTGTTCAGGAGCTCGAGGAAGAGGTCCAGATAATCGTTCACCTTGAAATGCGCTCGCTGCAAATTCAGGTACACAAAGCAACCCGGGCCCTCGGTAAGCATCTCAATCTTTTCGCGGACAGCGGCAAGCTGGTACGACCCGAGCGAACCGGAGAGGGTTATCTCCACGTCGTCGCCGCGGTCTTCCACCTGGATGTCAATAAGGTCGGCTCTCACGCATCACCCCTTCGCAACCGATATGGTCACCCTGAACTTCTTTTCGTCGGCGACGGTGAGCGCCGTACGCCAGAAGGGATAGACGCGCACACCCTGGTACATCTCGGGAGCGGCCGAAGACGAAGCCCCGAAAATCGCCCCCACGAATACAGCTGCGGGCGTGGCGAACTTCATCGTGACGACGCATCCACGACCATAATCGTGAATCACGATCTTGCTTGCTTCCGGATAGACCACGGGATTCTTCCCGTCCCATTTCAGGTCAAAACCGTCTATGATGATCCTGCCCGAATCCTTGCCGAGCAGGCCAAATTCAAATATCGTGCCGAAGAAGCAGCGCGAATCCATGTACGTAGAATTCTCTATCCGGTAATCGACCGTGAGTTCCGACGACGAGGTCTTCAGGCCGAACGTCTTCGCAACGTGGAACACCCCGCGCTTCGAGCCAACGGCAAAGCCCTGTTCTTCCAAAAGCTCAATCTCCGCGCCGGAATCGCTGCGCTTGATGCGGTACTCGTACGGGTCCTTCAGCAGGTATTCGCGCATCGAAAGCGCCTGGTCTATCTGCGAGGCGGTCAAGTCGGCGTTCGGCAGCAGACAGTCGAGGAACCCGAACGAAGGTTCGGCATCGTCGCGCCAAGCGTTGAGCAGGTTGACCTCGGTATCCTTGTGGCAGAAGGAGCGTAGCGCACCGCCCGCATGGTAATCGAGCAGGAACATGATATCGCTGTTCCCGGCCCAGATTTGCTTGCGGCCCTGCAGCAGGTAGTCGCAGACTTCCATGCGGACACCGTCGAACGAAAGTTTTGAATCAAGCAAATGCGACGCAGCGGCCAGGTAACGGAAGCCCCAGTCACGCACATTCATGCAGCGCATGCCTTCCGCATTTCCCAGGTCGCGGAAGAATATCGGCGACATGGCGGGCATCAGCGCTTCGCAGAATTCATCAAAGTCCCTGCCTTCAAGAGTAGCGCGGCCGCGACGGTATAAATTCAGGAACGATTTCTGGAACAGGTTGATTTCGGGCCTGCGCACGAGCGTCTCGCGGCATGTCATCGCCGAGGCGGGGAGCCCGAGTTTTCTGCCGGCCGACATCAGGTAACTCAGCGAACCTTCCGGCGGAAGCTGGTTGATCAGGTAGCCTACGGGCCACGTCTGCAAATCGTTCGTTTCGACAAAATCCACCAAGCGTTCGAAGAACGAGACAATCTCTTCCGAGTTGGGAGGCAGGTCGAGCACCACCACCGCGGACTTTCCGCCATGGCAATACGATTCCGCAATCACCCGCCAGCGCAGGTCATCGCTCTCGATGGCTCGGGTAAGCGTGTCGGCCACAGGCACGATGCGCATCAACGAGCCCTTGTCTTCTATGGTAAACCAGCCGGATACCGGAGTCGAACGCCCGACAGTCGCCTGCACGGCGGCCTCGCTCACGAGCGCGTAATCGAATCCCGATTTTTCGAGCACGGCAGTCATGCCCATTTCCCACACGAACGAGGAATTGAAGTAGCCCTGCGGCTCTATGTCAAAAAACTTCTTGAGAATATCGCGATGGAGATCCAACTGCAAGGACTGCGTTTCTTCCGGGAACAGCGGGAGCATCGGGTCATAGAAACCTCCGCCCAGGAATTCCAAAACGCCCTCGCGGATGCCGTTCTTTATCTTTCCGAATGCGAGCGGTTTTGCCACCTTGCGGAGCATCCTGAGCGTCGGGCCGTCCATGAACACCGAGCACTTGACCAGTCCCGAATTCAGCAGCACGTCAAGTCCGTCAAGCAAATTGCGAGCTACCGCCTCGAGATTCTCGTAGGCCGTCGATGGCGAAAGCTGCAGGACAAAAGATATTGTCGGCTTCATGTTGTTAAGGATAGAAAAAAGTAACTAGTTATCAGTTACTAGTTACTAGAAATACGGGTATCGGGAGGCAAATTTGGAATTACAATCTCTGCCCCGGACTTGTTCCGGGGTCTCCCCTCGCCTAAGGCCTCCGCCCTCAAAAAACCAGATTACCCACCTATTTGGGCAAAACTAATCTTATAACCGTAAGGCAACAAGAAAAGCAAGCGTTTAATTTATTCGCAATCCACATAATTAATTAGAATCGCGGGTTTAGAAACTCATATGCAGGGGCAAAATCCTTAATGGCGCGAAACGTCAGGCGAGGACATTTTCCAGCCGGATTTGGCATTTTTTGCCAAAATTTCATCAATTAACGCTTTGTCTTCGCTAGACAAAACTTGAGTTTCCCAGGAAGCAACCTTAAGAACAGCGCCACCTTGCTTTGTTTTGACTACGAATTTGCCCACATAGTTCACATCTGGCTCTACAGAAAGATCAAACTTATAATCGCCAAGTTTAACCTTGACAGGAATCCCTACGACAGGCTGCTTGAGCGGAGAATTTGCGGTAGTCACTTCGTATTCACCCGCCGGAATATTAGCGGCGACACAAACACTACTATTGAAACGATTGCATACATATTCCTTGCCAGAATTCTTGCTCTTCAAAATAAACTGCAAAGGCTCATTTCCAAAAAAGCTTACCCCAATTCCAATGAAATAAGAACCACTTGCTACGCTGCGAATGAAAACCAAGGCGTTATTTTCTCCAGGCTCCTTCATAGGGAGAGTGGCAGCACAGCCATAGAAAAAGATACAGCTAAGGACAAGAATTGTAAGAGTTCTGAATTTCATTTTTTTTCTCCATTTGAATCGACAAAAATCCCCTAAAATATAATCATAATCCGACAGCCATACAAGGGCATAAAAAAAGCCCCCCACGAGGTTTAGCTCAAGGGGCCGTGAGCCATAAGCGACCGGTATCAACCGGTCGTGATGGCGAGAGCGTAGCCGCAAGGCGGCGGAACGGTCTGTAAAAAACGAAGAGGCCCCCCGCCGTTTTGGCGAGGGGCCTCGAGAATCCAGCGGCGCCCTACTCTCCCGGGCCCGGGGGCCAGGTACCATCGGCGAAGGGAGGCTTGACTTCCGTGTTCGGAATGGG
>CACZAD010000022.1 GCA_902779055.1 Fibrobacter succinogenes
TTCCAAAGCCTTTTCCATATCGCCGTCAGTTTCGGTGAGTGCCTTCTTGCACTGCATCATGCCGACGCCAGTCTTCTGGCGGAGTTCGTTAACGAGGGAGGCGGTAATCTGCATATTACTTGTCCTCACCGTTGTCGAACTTCTTCACTTCTTCCTTGGATTCCTTCTTTTCAGCAGCGACGCGCGGCTTGACGTTAGCAGCGATGTAGTCCACAATGAGCTTGAGGGACTTCACAGCGTCGTCGTTAGCCGGGATCGGGTAGTCCACGAGGGTCGGATCGACGTTCGTGTCGCAGATGCCGATGATAGGAATGTGGAGACGGCGAGCTTCTGCAACAGCGATCTTTTCGTGAGCGAGGTCGGTCACGACGAGAAGGCCCGGGAGGTTCACCATTTCGCGGATACCACCGAACACGTCGAGGAGCTTGGTGCGTTCACGAGTCTTGTCGAGGACTTCCTTCTTGGAGAGAGCCTGGAAGGTGCCGTCCTGTTCCATAGTGTCGATCTTGTCAATCTTCTTGATGGACTTGCGGACAGTCTGGAAGTTCGTGAGCATACCGCCCAACCAACGGTTGGTGACGGAGAACTGGTTGCAGGCAGCAGCAGCGTCGAGCACGCACTGACGTGCAGTCGGCTTCGTGCCAACGAAGAGCACGGTCTTGCCAGATTCAGAAATCTTGGCAGCAGCCTTAGCAGCTTCTTCGAGGAGGTCACGAGTCTTGGAGAGGTTGAGAACGTAGATGCCGTTCTTTTCTGCCAAGATGTACGGTTTCATTTTCGGATTCCAGCGCTGAGTCTGGTGACCAAAGTGGGAGCCTGCAGCAAGCAGATCTTCGACGGAAGGCAAATTAGCCATAGTATATTTTCCTTTTCGGTTGTTACTACCCGGACTGCAATTAAGCCACAAAGCGAAGTTAAATTACCGCGCCACCGAAGCGACTCTTGCAAGCCGGTGATTGTTTACACCCAGGCGATATTGTCTGAGCTAGCGCAAAGATAGAAAAAATGCGTGCCGGACTCAAGATGCCCAAAAACGGAACAAGGGCAAAAAAGCGCTTTTTGGCCCCCAAAAACATCATTTTTCGATTTTACAAATTCCCCCTAAAGTCCGATAAAAAAAACAGAAGCCCCACAAAAAAGCAAAAAACAAAACAATCTAGCGAATTTTTCATTTTTTAAACGGAGCAATCATGTTCAATTTCATCAAAAAGCAGGATAAGACCTGGATCGACCAACCCGTCATTGATTATCTAATGAACCTCAACCCGCTATTTGTCATATATTACACCGCCAAAGTTGGGGACAGAACCATCAAATTCAACTTTCGTGATGAAAACGGGAAATTCCTTGCCGACGTCTATCAAAAAAACGTGGTTTCCATTTCTCTTGAATACCAAGGTCAATACCCTGCGCTCTATTACCCACTTTTTAGCAGGCTCGATGCCAAGCGTTTGCCACGACTAAAGGAAATCATTGATGAAGAAATATCAAGATATCCGACAACCCAAAGTTCTCTCGGAATCCGCCAACTACGAGAAGTCCAAAATCAATTCAAAAAGCAAATAGAAGACACGCTCCAGATCCGCAGTTATAAAGACGACAGTATCTCAAGCGAAAACAACGATATACATGTATACTACAACGCACTCGATTCAGAACAACGCGATAGGTTCACGCAATTTTTAAACAGGCTCGACAGCAAATGCATTGACGTTACGGTTACCATCCGTATAGACTCCGCCACCGAAGAAGAAATCTGCTCCACCCAAACGGAATTGGACATGTACGAAATGGAACAAGGGTGATAGAAAACTAGTTCATCTTGGTTTTAAAAGATGAAGACGAATAATCATCGTATCTTGATCGAATGACAGCTTCGAGGTTCTTTACCGCCTTTTCACATTCGCGTTTTGTCAAATTTTTACCATTATCTAGGAATACTCGAGGATGAATATCATTCCTCATTACGCGAATAGCGTCAGCCATTTCTCTTGCGTTCCATTTCTTTATGATTTTAGCAATGTGACATATCGCATCGTTCAACGATAAATCTATAGGCACTTTTCTCCCGTTAACAAGGGCTTCGCGATACGGCTTTTCGAAATAATTTTTTCTATCAAGTTCACTCGCCCAATCCGTAAGGAAAGCTTCAAGAATCGAACCTATTAATACGACTGCAGACCGATAGGCTCCATTGGGGATGCTCACATTCAATTCTTTCATATTTACATTAATGTAATTAAGAAGCCTTTGCTTATGAGGGGCTTTAAAATAGGTTTCAAGAAGTTCGTCTAACAAGGCATCTTCTTGAACAACTGTTTTAGCGGGTCTTTGGGAGTCAGAAAAATAATCTTGTTTATCTTTAAACAAATAAGGTCTATAAGTTCTATCAAAAATATCTCGATATTTTTTTGAAAGTTCTTTGTTTAACGCGAGCGGAGTATCGGTATTGGGCAAAAGGACTGGAATATCGCCTAAAAGAGATATTTTTACGAGTACAGAAGAGCCGAGGGGAGATGACAACACCCTAAACATATTGCTATGCATATATAAAAAAAGGTACTCAGGAGTTACTAGATTAGACTTTACTCTTAAAACTCGAGAGAGTACGTTCGGCATAACTTCTTGATTTAATTCATCTGCAATTAAATAAATTTTAAAATGACGATCAGGATAGCCATTAACAACAATGTCTCCCTTTTGCAATAACATTGAACCGATTGGTTTTTCCTGCAACTCATCTATTCTTAATGGATATGAATAAAATGGCGGTGTAATAGTTTTGGCCATTCTCGTATCAAAAACATTATGATTCGACCAAAGAATATCAACCAAATCCTTTAACGGCTTTGTTTTTTGTTTCTTTGCAGATTTAGCCATTGCTAAATATTTTTTCGAATAGAACCGCACATCACATAGTTCTTCGTAGAAAGCATTAAAAGGCACCTCGTTTACTAACAATTTTATACTTTCAGAAATTTTAGAATCGTTAATAAAATATTCGAGGTCTTTGTAATAATCCCCTAAATCAGATTTATCCCGTTCAACTTCAACACCTTTAATTTCAATTTTGATTTTAGGGACATCGCATATTTTTACTTTATTAGGTTTTCTTTTAGAAAAAAGTAGCAACTTGAATCTAGCCGTATGATGAAATACGTTCGGAGCAATACATCCTAATTCATAAATCCCCGTAATGTAACATTCCTTCAATTTCAATACATTTCCATTTATACGATGGAAAGGATTTAATAAAGTACTTGGCTCTATTATCGCAAAAGCATCCTTATTTTCGTTAAGATATTTTTCTAATAAATCATCATACCAATTTTTACCCAATTCATCCATATAATGAATTGCTTCTTCAATCAGCTCTTCAATATTTACCTTCATAAACACCTCACGCGTAATTGAACGGAAGCATCATTGCAGTTTTCCAGATATCAAATTTTCCGTCATCCAATTCAAATTCATTTTTGCCTGCTATGTACGACACAAAGCCTTCTGATGCACAGCACTTTTCAAGCAAAGCTTTATAGCGTTTTGCTTTTTCATCGGCATCATCGTACCCCGCCATCTTATATCTCATCTTTAGCATCGGCAGCGCTAGCGAGCTAATGGTATAGCTATCGCAGGCCAAGCATTCACAAGCCTTTTTAAGCAAGACATCTGCACGGGAATTCTTCATCAAATAATGGCACACCCCGGTCCATTTCAATATCAGACCAAAAGGATAATCACCGCTAAATTTCAGTCTTTCCTTATCCGGGAACACCGGCAAAGACTTGCCCAATTTGAGTCCTAACGCATAAAGCCTCAAATAATTCAGCACCAGCCACATATCCGACGATGCGTCGAACGTATTTCCAAATTGCTCAAAATTCATTCCGGACTGTTTTTCAAACCATTTGCAGGACTCATCCCAATTTTCTAGCCTATGGTACACAACGACGATATAACTTGCGACCTGGCTTTTCCAAGGTTCCGACGTACAGCCATAATCTTCGACAAAATACTCTAACGCCTTTTTATAATTGCCATTGAATGCAGCGGCCTGCCCCAGCGTTCCCAAGAGCTTGGCACAGTTGTCATCCACAGCACTCTGCGTCACCCCCATCCGGGCATTCTGCAATTTTGCAACATTCATTTGCGTTTCAAGGAGGCCGTCCAAAAAATCGACATTAAAATTATATCCATTAAAAAAAGACTGTGCCTTGAACAGTTGCAATTCTAGATAGCTGATCCATCTTTCATCCGGACTGGTAAAATCATTTGATGACAGCACAGCTTTTTCCATACGGTCAAACTCATCTGTTTTCACAGAACCACTATGCGCATACAAAGCACTTAGAAGTTTAAAGTATGGCGATTGCAGGCTAGACGGAAGCCCCCGAGTTTCAATTTCCTTTTCCAACATCGGTTTCAACCAAAGCACTCGGCTCACGGACTCGCCATCCACGCCTCGTTGCATAAGGGCCTTATCGCAAGCTTCGATCAAAAGTTTCCATACAGTCTCTCTCATCTCCGCATCGCGCTTTCCGTCAACGGCGTCAAAGATATCACATACAACGTCTTTGAGAGAATCATTCTGCTTATCAAAGTATCCGTCCAAGAACGCATAGGTCGCCCCCAGGACATCACCGACTTGCAAAAACGATGCGGGCTGCTGTTCCGGCAAGAAATTCAAACAGGGGACCGTCTGCAAAATGCCCGGCGGCAATTCATTCTTGAAAGAAGGATGCGCCATATTGACAGCCTGGTCCGCCAAAGCAATAGGAGTGCTTACCGAAGCCGATTCACAGCTCACGAACATCTTTATTGAGCTTATCGACCTTAGCCATTTTTTAATTTCACTTTCCAGGAACGAATGATAATCACCGTGAAGCTTTAAATATTCGTCACCACCCGCTTTTTTGGCGTTCATAATATCAAAAGGAGTGTAAAAGCCAATCGTTTCCAAAGACCGCGTGGCAATATAAATGTTGACGCAGTCCCCTTCTGCAAAAAGCTTTGAATTCAGCATCTGGAACAAGAGCGACTGCACGCCCATCAGCCACCACTGTTGCGCATTCGAAATGACATGAGGGCGACCTTCCGTCACATAAATGTTCTTTATCAAGTCCGGGCAATCGCGCCAAAGCAATCTCAGCAAAAGCTCTCTGATTTCTGGTTTCTGTTTAATTCCATGAAAGGCCTTCAGCAATTCCTTTTTCTCTGAAAAATCCTTTCCCAAAGCGGATCGGAATACTTTTTTGAATGCGGAAAAGATGCCTTCTCCGGATTCCTGCGTCACCACGGCACACACAAAGGAGTCGTTTTTAGGATCAGACGGTTTGAAATCACCATGTTCATCGATACTGATATACCAGTTTGCCATAAAAAGACTCCTTGAAGTTAACGATTCCCTTTTTTCTAAATATATTTAGCAAAAAAAGGGAATTACATGAAGATTACTATTGAAAACTGCAACAACATTGATAACGGTACCATCGAAATCGAACCGAACAAGCTCAACATCAAGTATGCAAACAATGGAACAGGTAAATCTTCTATCGCAAAATCCATAAAGGCTTTTGCAACCAATGATCGAGAAAAAAAAGAACTACTCATTCCCTACAAATACCTTGGAAAGGCATCAAAGCCACAATCCAGCGTGACCGGCATCGAAGACATCCACTCCGTCGAAATTTTCGATGACGAATATGTCAACCTTTTCCTTTTTCAAAAAGACAAGACATCAAAAGAAGAAGTCCTCATCAACGATTCGTTTTCCATTTTCGTCAAGACGCCAGAATATGACGAGAATATGAAAAAGATCAAGGACCAGCTCCAAAGCATTACGCAGACCATCCAGGAGCACGAAAAACTAAACGACATCATCAATCTGTTCAACAACTTTATTAAAAAGTGCGGCACCGGAAGCAAAATTGCCAAAAACTCCGATATCATGAAAGCCGACCTTAACACCGGCAACAAGCTTGTAAACATTGCACCGCAATTTGAAAAGTATACCCCGTTCTTGCAGGACCGGGAAAATTTCAATAACGCCAATTGGCTCGCCTGGGTCAACAACGGCATAAACTACATGAAGGACAGGAAAATATGTCCGTTCTGCCTTTCGCCCGTCCAAAAAGAAAACATCGATGCGGCCAATGCCCTCGTCAAGGAATTTGACGAAAAAAAGATTACAAAATTGACAGAGGTGCTCGACGTTTTCAAGAAGATTCGCGTTTTTCTCGACAACGACAATCAAGAGTTTCTCGAACGGATAGAAAATGAAGCCACCGGACTCGATGACGAAAAAATCGAAAAGCTCGTAGAAATAAAAAAAGCCATCAGCGAAGGACTCGAGTCCTTACAGAAGCTCAAAAGGCTTACTCCTTATTCCCTCAACGACATTGACGAACTCATCAAAAATGTCCAGGAGAAAACACTTGACTTCACCAAGATCGGAAACGGCATCCTGAATAGCGAACAAATGAACGAAATCGCCAAAGAAATGAACGCGATGCTGAACCAGGTATACGAAAAGGCGCGAAACATCAAGACGTCCCTCGACGAACAAAAAAGCATCATACAGAATACAATTGAGACAAACAAGACCAACATCAATGCATTTCTAAAAAGTGCCGGCTACAATTACGAAGTCGATATCGACCAAAAAGACGATACCGCAAACATCTATTTAAAACCGATTGGGCTGGATCACGTTGTAAAGAACACCAAGAACCATTTGAGTTACGGCGAACGCAATGCTTTTGCCATGGTGCTTTTCATGTATTCCGCCATAAAGAAAAATCCCGACCTCATCATTCTTGACGACCCGATTTCGTCTTTTGACGGAAATAAAAAATTCGCATTGCTGAACATGATGTTCTTGCTGAGCCAATCCAATGATCCCGGCGCAGGCGTGCAAAACGAAAAAGCCATGCTGCAAGGAAAAACCGTACTTTTGCTGACCCACGATTTTTCAACGGTACTCGACATCGTCCACACGTTGCACAGATGCTTTCCCGACGCACAAGCACACTTCCTGAAAAACGCAGACGGGCAACTAAGCGAGCAAAGAATCAAGAACGACGATTTCAAATCCGTACTCAGCATCACCCGTACAATGATAAATTTGGCTAAAGACAATCTGATCAAGGCCGTCCATTTACGCCGCTACCTTGAATTACGTGGCGAAAAGAACGTTGCATACGATATGTTATCAAGCCTGTTGCACAAAAGACAAAAACCAACAGATAGGCAAGGCCGTGAGATATCAGCAGACGACTGTACACAAGCCACGGTACAAATTTGCAAATACATCGAAGGTTTTGATTACGAATCCGAAGTAGAACGCGTCAGGAATGATGACAATCTACGTGAAATCTACCGGAACGCAACGGATTACGAAAAGGTCCTCGTATTCCGCATATTCATGGGCGATGACCGAGAGACTGCGAACAACGTTCTTCAAAAATACATCAACGAGCTGTTCCACGTCGAGAACGATTCCATCTATCAACTGGTGCCCACGACATTCAGCAACATTCCCCAATACATCATTGACGAATGCGACAACATCATGGGTTGCACGACGCCGGGCTCTACGAATAGTTAAACGGCAATAGGACGGCAGCCTCCCAAAGCGAGAGGCTTGCCTTTAGAGCCTTTGCGAACTCGTCATGGTGACATACATAATCCTTGAACATCGGAGTTTCATCGCAACATTTTTTCAGTAGCCGTTCGTACTCTTTTTGGCACGGTTCCAACTTTTCAGCATTTCCCGTTTCGTTATGTATAGCGATCAGCATCGCCATAACCGAAAGCGCCAACGTACGAACCGTAAAGCCATTTGACTCGACCAGTATTTTATAGGCTTGTTCAAGAATCCAGACAGAATTCCCGTTTCCCTTTTTATACTTGATGAAGGCTCGCCATTTCAACAACAGTGGCCACGGATAATCACCGTCATTATGCCAGAACTGGATATCGTCTTCGAGACCTTCGCTCTCGACCTTGGCTATGTTCAGCTCAAATTCCAGACCGCGCACTCTCAGTTCATTTAGCACCAACCATTGATCGCTCTTATTTTCAATATGCGACTTTTGCCTTTCGAGCCATTCCTTGGCCTTTTCAATGTTTTTCAGCCGGTGGTAAGCCACCGTCAAAAAACTGGCAGGCAAGCACTTATAAAGGTCCGTTGAATTGCGGTAATCTTTTTCGAAAAGTTCTATAGCCTTTTCCAAACGCCCAGAAAAGGCTTCGCGCTGCCCCAACGCTCCATAGACCAGTGAACTGACGTCGTCCGGTTGCACCTCCTGGAAGATATCAGCGGGATACTGCACAGCATTTATTTCATCCTGCACTTTTATAATTTCATCCAATTCATAGACGTCGAAATTGTACGCATTGGAATTCATCTCGGCTTCGTCGGCCAGCAGTTTCACATAAAAATTCCACTTTTCATATTTCGAATCAAAGGCTAGCGACCCATCACGCAATTTTTCCTTTATCTTGGAAAAAAACATTCTCTCGTCGCGAACCAGTCCCGCATCACCGATGAAGTTCCCATACGTTTTCAAGAATCTTTGCAACAAGGATGAATCAGTAATTTTTTTACTAAATCGATCCAGCAGCACGGACATAATTGCAGCAACATGGTTCGTCGCATTGCCGTCCGCACCTCGATTCAAAAGCGTCGTTTCAACCGAACTCACAATCAGTGACCAAATTTTATAGTCAGTCGCATGCGAGTCGTGCATATCCAGAATTTTTCCCAGTTTTGCTACGCATTCGTTATTGTCGCAACGGTAATACCCGGAAAATACCTGCGACAAAAGAATTTCTACAGCCCCCAGGCGGTCGCCGTTTTCAAGATAAGAATCAGCATCACGCCCTAAAGCAAAATTCGACGGCGAGGCACATTCCGGATTCCGGACTAACGCATAGATCCCGCCCTTTTTACCGCTGATGAACTTCTGGAATTCCGGCTTTAGCATATTCGTGACCTGATCGGCCAACGTAGGCAATTCGTTTTTCCCGGCAGCACACAGCTTCACTTTTATCGTATAGCCCCTGTGCTTTTTTTGCAGTTCGGTGTTTATGCTTTCGGCCAGCGTTTCGTTATAACG
The DNA here is from genome assembly GCA_902779055.1 of Fibrobacter succinogenes. Taxonomy (GTDB): domain Bacteria; phylum Fibrobacterota; class Fibrobacteria; order Fibrobacterales; family Fibrobacteraceae; genus Fibrobacter; species Fibrobacter succinogenes_K. The sequence goes on from CACZAD010000022.1 coordinate 9,120, forward strand.
GTCCCAAAGCCTTTTGGGGCAAGAAGATCCCAACATTCCCAGGCATACGGCATCTCGATTGGCGATTTCTATTTCAATTTTATCGCCCTTCTCGACTTGCGTCACGCCGTTCTGAGGAGAAAAGAACTTATTGATGACTCCGAAAATGGCAGAAATCCACCACTGTTGTGGATTAACAGAAACATAAGGTTTCCCCACGCTCTTGATAACGCGAACAAAAAGAGTCTCGTCCTCAAGCAAATCCTTCAATACATCATTGCGGCGACAGCCTTGCGTACAGCCATGGAACTTTTCAAGAACAGCCTCCCTCTTGGCACAGTCCACACCGCCATACCATTTTTTGCAGACACGGATAAAGTTTTCAAGGAGTTCCGAATTTCTGTTTTTCGTCACTACAGCACAAACAAACGAGCCGTCATTTTGATCCAGATGATCAAAAGACCCCGTTTCGTCAAAGCCGATTCTCCATATAGCCATTTCGTCTCCAATGCCATCGTCAGTAAACCGATTCACCAGAAAAATAAAAAAAGACGTACGCCATTCGGCATACGTCCCCCACATCTTTCGCAAACTACAGGCCAGCGCGGATTTCTGTGGCGAGATTGACCGGAAGTGAATTCCGTACTCGCTTAAGAATGTTGTAAACCTGCTGTCTGGAGCAGCCGATCTTCTCGGCTACATATTCAACGGGTTTCTCTACGCCCTTTGAAAAGGCTTCCAAACAGGCGCAAAGGCATTCCTGGTGACGCTTATCGGCAACTTCAGCGAACAACCGAGAACAGGCGTCTCTCATTTCGTGGTCGTGCTGGTCGTCTTCAAAGCATTCACTGGCTACAGAATATTCGATGTAGTCCGTGCCACTAGAACACGAATCATCATCGTTATGCTGTTCACAACGAGTCAACGGCGTTTCACGATCTGTATGAATCTTGACTTTACGCTTAAGATCCATGAAATGATACAGAATCTTATTCGTAATGTACGTTTTCAACGACGCACTTTCGAAGTCATAGAGACGCAGGGAGCGTTCCGCAACAAGGCAGGCTTCGCTCTTGGCCTCGGACACCGATTCTTCGTCAAATGAAAGACCGTACGCAGTCTTGCCACATGCGTAATACACCGCATTCGTTATTACCTTTTCGTAACGACGAAAGAATTCCTCCTTAAGCTTCTGATCGTCGCTCGCGTTGATTCCGCGAACAAGATCTTCGTCAGAAAGGATGGTGGTATCAACAGAGGAAAGGGAGGTGAAATAGTTACGCATGAAGCATCCTATTCGACCAGTCGAACCCAAGCCAGCGACCACTCGGCCATCCAGCCGTTCAACCGACCGCCTACCCGTGAGGGCTAGCAGTTAGCATTCCGAATCAGCCTTAGCGACCCGAAATGTCCCTATCTATTGACTATTCCTAATATAGATTAATTTCTTTTGCATAGCTTTTTCAGGAGGGTTTGTGCAGCACAGAAATCCACGACTCCCGCCAGGCTCATATCGTCCTTGCTACCGATTTTACTGAGTTTTTCAAAACCACGCAGCATCCTTTCTTTGGCAGGATCCACGCCGACTTCGGCAAGCATCTTCAGCAACTTGAAATAGAAATCGTGAAGGCGTTTGGGGGTTACGTCATAATCGCCAAAGGAATCCTCGATCCCGTCACTACAGCAAAAGACGACTGCCGGCAAATGCAAATTTTTATCGCATTTGCCAAATGCATAGCGGAACAAACCGACCGCATTCGGGGCACACAGAGACGTTGTGTGGTTCTGGAAGCAATTCACATCCCACGGGACAAGCGATTTCCAGCCGACATCCCTTTTATGTTCGCCATTGCGGGTTCCGCTTGATTCCAGGCAAAGCATCCGTCCATCCCCAATGTGCAAGGCAAGCCAATACGACGGAGTCCGCATATACGCCATCAACGTCGTCCCATAAGCTTTTTCAAGGGGATTTGCGTCCAAGCTCTCCTTTTCACCATCAGAAAACGGATGTCTTGCAGAATCATCCTGTATTCCCATTTTCCATTTTTCACATATATGTGCGCACACCTCCCTTATCAAGATTTCTTCTCTAGGATGGTCCGCAATTTGAGCCCGGTATTCGGCAAGCTGTCTTTCGCGCAATTTTTCAAATTCGCTCACGTCGGCATCGCTTTTAGCTTTTTGCCAAAGCGGGTCGTCATCACGATCATCCGTACATACAGTTCCAATGCCGTATTCTTTTTCAAAAACGGCTGAATCCTTATGTTTTTCTGCAAATCGGAGCAGTACCTCCTTTGCGGATTCCGCGGCAATTCTTGCGCCCACATCGCTCCGCACATGAATTTTGCTTCCGTGCCCGTCGCAAACAACAACGACCTGCACATCATTTTCAGGAGATTCATAAGACAACGAATAGTCCTGACAGGGCAAGCCACTCACGATATGGCCGGCCCCTTTTTGACTGACCGCAAACGTTACCATATCCACGATCTCTACTTCCAATCGCTCCAGTCATCAGTTCCAGAATTCGAGGCGCAGAGACCAACGTCAACGCCCTTAAGGTTTCCGTCATTGGCAATCGCATTAGAAAGTGACTGTTGCATTCGCAAGCTCGGATCCGGAATTACGGAGCCATCACCACCGACGGACGCACTTTGCGATGCCACCGTCGAGATGCTAACGCTAACAGTACGGATCATGTTCTTCAGCTGTTCAACATTGTGGACAGTAATGACGGTTTCAGGATTCCCGGTAAATTCCTGCAAGATTTCCTTATTGGCATCATCGCCAATAGCGATGGCAACTTTGACACCGATTTTAAACCAGGGATTTCCCCTGAGCTTTTCCAGATTGCGAATATACGCATCGGTGGGATTGCCATCCGAAAGCAAGATGACCGCAGGAGCGCGGCAACCCGTGGGTTCGCCCATAAAGCCATTAGATTTCGAGAGCTTGGTATTGAGCTCAGCAAGCGCCTTTCCAAAAGCGGTCATTCCCCCCGTACTGAGATCTTGCCACTGGAACTTTTCGGCCTCGACGGGTTGCGAGAACATCCATTGGGCATCATTGTTGAATTCCAGGACAGCAATTTTTATCTGGGAGTCTCCGCAATTACGGGAGATTTCACCAACATCCAGCAGGGAATCGCGTACAGCGGCGTTCAACGATGCAATTTTTGCACCCTTCATACTGCCCGACGTATCGACCATAAAAATCAGGTGGGTCACTCGGCGAGGGAGCTGTTCAATTTCAAACGGATCAGTCGTAGCCATCTGGTACCTCTTTTTAGTTGTTTGCGGTTTGTATCACACCTTCGCAGCCCTGGTTCCCGAAGCGGATGACGTACCCTTCGCGAGCGGGCATCGATTTTGACGGCGGAAGCATTCTGTTTTCGCCATTCGAGCAGGTCACAATCCACGAGCTCTTGGACTTGTTCAGCAAGCCGATTTGCCCCTTGTTCTCGATAACGTTTGCTGCGGTTTCATCGAATCGTTCGTCAACGCCCATAGCAATGCACAGTGGCAAACTATGCCCAGAAACAAGCGGAACCTTAAACTTCCCGATTTTGATATATGGGTAAGCGGAAAACTTCTGGCCGCAAAAAACGCATCTCTTTTCGGCATCATCCGGATCGATAAAAGTTTTGTTCTTGCATAAAGGGCACTGCGCAAAAGAAGCACGAACCTGCAACAAGATGTCCTTCCATTCTCTTTCGCTAACGCGCCTTTTCCCATCTTTCAGGGCTTCGCCGGAAAAGGTTCTGCAAAAAGCATCCTGCAAAATTCTGGGATAAATGTTCCAACGGCGCAGGACATTCCTGTGGAATCGTTCATCCGGAGCATTGCTGCGATTTTTCGGATCCATGATGAACACAGATTCAAAACCGAACAGTTTCTTTGCCATTTCGGGATTGTTGTCGCACGGGCAACTCAAATAGAACTTTCCTTCGAACGGGCGGTTCATATAAATCAGCATGAACAGGCACACCGCCAGCGAATAATAGTCCGTGTAAACATTGGGCTTTGCGATGCCCTCGACAATCTCAGGCGCCATATAACCCGCCTTGCCCAAGATCCCCAAATTCTTGTCATTCGGAGCCACGTTGTCATTGTCGCAAATCAGCACATCACCGGTTTGAGGATTGATGAAAAAATTTCCATCGTTCATATCCTGATAACTGTAACCGTTACGATGCAGTTCCCAAAATGCCTTGACAATCTGCAGGCAGGCGTTCAGCTGGGCATCCACGCTAGCGAACTTCGCTCTAGCCAAAATGAACTGGCACATATCCATATACCCCGCCGGGCGCAATTCCATAATGTAGCCAAAACTACCGTGCTGGCGCTCGGTAATGAACAGCGGCCAAACAAAGTTCTTGTTCGGCGCGCCACGATGGACATTTTTTTCAAGATTGTCGTAAAAATCATCGCTATACGGCACCGTGTACCACTTGAGAGCATATTCCTTGTCGCGAAGTTTCACCTTATACACGATGCCTTGACCACCACGGCCCAATTCGCTGATGATCTGGCACGATTCACCACCCTTTACAGAAACATTCCAACCTCTGTTCAATTCAATCATATTCATCCCTCAAATTTTCAAGGTTCACAATCCGTTGCCCTATATTTTATCGTCTGAGGTTTTTGATTTGTAAAGAGATCCGCAAAAAAATTTGCATAAAGTCTTAGTCCGCCAAAGATTTGACCTTATTCCAAAGTCTCGCTCCAGCGACAGAAACGGTTTTAAGGCCCTTTTTTGCCTTGCCGATCAGGCTGTAATTATCAAGTTCATCTTCGGCAGAATCATTACCATAGTTCTTTGCGACAGTCACAGGTTCATCACCTTCCGCGTTTTCGGCAAAGGGATCCGCACCGGCAGCCACCAGCGCCTTGACAATACAGCCGTCGGCATAGCGTGCCGCCACGTGCAAAGGCAAATTTCCTTCGGGATCCGCTCGAGAAACATTGGCCCGGCGAGCAATCAGATATGCCACCCGGCTTACGCTATTCTTTTGAATCGCATAGAATAGCGGAGTTTTCCCGTCACGATCCAAAGCATCAACACGGGCGCCGTACTCCAACAAAATATCCATCCACATTTCAGCATTGCGCATCAACACGGCTTCATGTATCAGCGTTTTTCCATTCGCAAAGATTCTTGTCGCTGCGTTACGATCATTTTGCAAAAGGAACTTCAGCACTACCGGTTTCTTTTGCGACAAGGCCATCTCGACAGGCGCTACATTATCGTGCATCAACGACATATTTGCGCCATAAGACCGCAACAATTTCAAAGCAGTTATGTCGTCATTTCCAATCGCATAATGAATCGCCGCACGGTTCGTTTTTCGATCTACAAAATTCACATTCGCACCAAGTTTCAAGTAAAATTTCGCAGAATCCAAAACGTGCCTACGAATTGCCGAAATAAAGAACTCGTCCTTGTACGTAAAGTCCAGCAGATACTTCGACGCCCTGTTTTTCACTACCGTCATCGGAGTTGCGCCATTCACGTTTTTATCGTGAACGGAGAGCCCCAAATCCATAAGTTTTTTTGCAATATCGGCATTGTTCTTATGGACAGCAACAAAGAGGACCGTTTCGCCATTGCGATCTTTCGCATGAATGTCGGCGCCCGCCTTACGCAGTTCCGCAAACATCATAAAATTGTAACGGACCGCATAATGGATTAACGGAATCCCGTATTCGTCGCGGGAGTTCACATCGGCCCCATACCCGACAAGTTCCTTGAATAATGTTTGGTCATTCCTTTTGACGGCGTCAAAAATCAGCCGATCCTTCAATCGGTAATGATTCAAGAAATTCCTGTTAGCAGAACTTGAAGCGTACGATTCCGGCAAACGTCCCTGATTGTCTGTAACATCCGGCTTTAGCCCCAGCATCAACAAATGGCGAAGCATATCCACACAGCCCTCTTTTGCAGCAAAGTGCAACAAGGTTTGGCCCTTTTCATCGACGTAATGTAAGTCGGCGCCACCACGATACGCCAAATTCTTGTCGAGCTCTACAACATTTCCGTTTCCGATGTCCTTCTTAATCTGGTCGATCTTAAAATTGGCGTCATCCAGGATGCGCTCCATACGACTCGATTTTGCGAAGGTTTTCAGACGCCCATAATTCGCCTGGATCCAGCGATGAGATTTCGAGCGGAGAAATTTTTCGACATAGCTCACGAAGTTCGCCTCCACAGCTTCTTCAAAAGGAGTCTTGTTCGCCTTATTCGCTAGCGATTCATCAGGATTGAATTTTCGCAAAGAGTCCAGCAATTCTTCAGAGGCAAGGCGCATCGCATAATGCATCGGCGTATTACCCAAAGAATCGCGACTGTTGATATAGACGCCACTGCGCAATAGTTCTGCGGCATATTTGGCATCACCCACAGAACAAGCATCAAACAGCTTTTGAACTTTCAAGGACGGATCATTTGGAAAGCGAGCATTTTCAACCTTTACGTAATAGACAACATAAGCCAACAAAAATACGCTGACCAAGACCGCAAAAAATCCAATGCGACGAACGCGTCTCGCATTCCCCAATGCCCTTTGGGACTGGGATATAGTCTTGTGCGCTTCGGTCTGTGCCCTTTGCGCACGACTTTCCAAATCCGTAATCTGACGCGTAAGCCCCGCCATCGTACCCTCAAGCGAGACCATCTTGGCCAACCGGATATAGCCAAGCGCATACGCATAACATTCAACGACGTAGTCACTAATCGGGCGTTCCAAATGAGAATTTACAGCAAAAGACTGCTGCAACTGCTTCACGTACAAATCCCACCCCGAAATATGTTCGCCATCCAACAGAATCTTTTTGCCAATACAGCACCTCTGCGCCGACAGAATGGCATTCCGGTATTCGCCGTATTCTTCCCCGTATTCATCAGCCAGCATACTGTTCAAGCGTCCATCCGCAACGATATCACGTCCATACTTCTGAACCAACTCGCGCATTTTCTGGTGCAATTCGGAATTAGATGTCATTTCACAACGTTCCTTGATAAACCCAATAATGTTATCGTACGATATCCGCAGATTGTCAAATTGCAGGCTCCATAAAAAAAGCCCGATTATTCATCGGACTTCATTTTTCTGAATCGCAAACTGTTATGAAGAACCAATCTTCACACGCCCGTTTCGACGTCCTGATATTCGATGGTTTCCTGTTCCGTCGGAAGCGGGCAATTAGAATCCTGCTTCGCACCGAGCAGTTCCAACTTGCGGCAAGTCGTCAGAACGCTTTGACCCTTTTCGGCAAATTTGGACATTCCATTCTTATACGCCTTCTGCGCTTTTTCGAGCGAATCTCCAATGACACGCATCTGCTTAACAAACTGCCCGACGCGATTGAGCATTTCGTTCGCCAGCTCAAAGACCTTCTGCTGATTTTGGGCCTGCTGAATCTGGCGCCAGGTAAGCTTAATCATACGGAGGGCTGCATAAAGCGTTTGTTCGTCGGCGATGAAGACATTTTTCTCCATTGCATCACGCCAAAGAGAAGGTTCCTTGTTGAGGGCGACCCAAAGAGCCGCCGAACGCGGGACGAACATAATCACGAAATCCATTGTCTTTTTCGGAGCTTTCACGTAGCGGGAATAATCCTTCGTCGATAGTTCCTTCACGTGCTTCTTGAGACTTTCGATATGATTCTTCAAGAATTCCTTGCGCTTTTCGGGATCCTCCGCAGAAGCGTATTCAAGAAAGTCCTTCATCGAAACTTTCGAGTCGATAATCACGTCCTTCGTCGTATCAAGATGGACAATGACATCGGGGCGCAAAAGGCTACCCGTCGCATCGGAACGTACCGCACTTCCGTCCGCTTCACGAAGCGAAGCCTGCACATCAAAATGCACACCCGCTTCGAGGCCAAGAGCCTGCAAAAGTTCTTCGAGGACGCGTTCCCCCCAGTCCCCCTGAATTTTGCTGTCGTGCTTGAAGGCTCGAACCAGATCTTCGGCGGACTGCTTGGCAGCCGCATTCGATTCAATCGACTGCTTCAGCACCTCCTTCAATGCGGAATTGGCGTTAGTCTGCTGCAAGGTGGTATCGTTCATGGTCTTTTCCATCTTGGCGATGGTTTCCTTGAGCGGGTTCACCAGCTGTTCCATAGTCGCGTTGCCAGATTCCGTAATCTGCCTTTCGCGCAACTTGACCATTTCTTCAGTCGCATTTTTCGCCTCGGCGACAAGACGTTTCGAGATTTCTTCAAAATGTTCTTTCTGCTCGTTCAGGGCAATCTGATGGCGCTTTTCGATTTCGAGCTTTGTACTTTCGAGCTGTCTTGACGAAGCATTCTTCTCTTCGGCAATCAGTCTTGCGGCTTCCTCCTTGACTTCGGCAACTTTACGGGATTCCGATTCCAGCTGGCTACGCAACACGGCGACCTGCGTTTCAAGCTCAGAGCCTGCCTGCCTCACATCGGACACCTGTTGGGCACTTTTGACACGGGCCACCAGAAAACCGATGACGGTTCCGAGGACGGCACAAAGAATAGCGATTGCAACTGCCATAAAAAACTCCTTTCACTTATTATATCGCCACAAAAAATTTAATTGTCAATAGGTCTAAAAAAATTTCATCTAAAAAGATACGGCAACATCCTCATATTATGGTAATACGTCACCATCTTATATTCGGGAGATTCCATGATATGCTTCGGATCGTCGATACGGATGCACCGGATCGGGTAAAGATTTTCGGGTTTCATCTTGCAGATACCCATCGCCGCCGTCCCCCACTTTCTTTCGTCCTCACTATAATCATTTGGAGGGACAACCGTGGCAAAGCCATCCGAAGTCCAGACGACACTCAGCGAATCGACATACTCAAACCGTTCCGTTTCAACGTTGTAGAACCCGGAAAGGTTCAGTTCCAGGGTATCAACAAGACCATAATTTTTTTCGAGCAAGCGTGACCGCAAGCGTTTAAGCCCGCTCGGATCCGCCGAATCGACTTTCAATATCGGGCTAAAAGTCGGGTAATAGCTCATACGTCCATTCCAAAAATGGAGCCCTGCATTCTGGATGGCACTAGCAACAGTCCAACCGGCCGGGCAGGCATTGTACCTTTCAGCAAACGGATAATAACGCCCCCTTTCGCAGGTGGAATCCAGACATTTGCTGCACCGGGTCCTGTACCGCAAATTTTCGACAAAAAGATGGAAGGTAACCGTATCACCCGCCAAGAATCCGGAATCCTGTTCCGAATAGCTGCACCCCCTATATCCGGCGAATTTCAGCACCGTATATTCGTTGCTGTCACGCGGGTCAACGAATTTTTCCAGCTTTTGGAAATAGTATTCGTCCAGATTCTCTATAGAACAGTGAGAATACGGACGATCCTCTTTTGTCAGGGCATAATACAGTTCCACCAACCCATAACCGCTCAACAAACCGACAGTAAAAAAAAGAACAGTCACTGCGACCTGCTTGACGAGAGTTTTGACATCAAAGCGAATCAATCGACCTCCTTGAAAAAGCGTCCATTTTATATATCGCCAGGAGATTTCAAATTGTCAAAAAAATGGGAAAAAATCAAAATGTCAGGATTTGACACTTCGAGGATTTATATTTATCATCCCACAGATAAGGAGAAGTCGATGAACAAAACCCAGGTCAACAGCGCCAACCTCAACGACATCGTCAAGGCAATCCAGAATGCGACCAACGAAGACATCCGCGCCAAAGCGATGAGTGAGCTTTGGGAACTCTGCGGAACACGAATCGCAAACTTGATGACCGGGAAATCCTACGTGATCGACTCCGATTTCAGTCTATGGAATTGCACCCCCTCGGAACGCCGCGAGAGCCTCATGGGAGACGCCTTTTTTGTATTCCACGACGCCGTCATGAAATTTGACATTACCCTCGGCGTACCGTTTATGGCTTACATTACGCAAATGATTTCGTGGAACCTGGCCTCGACCAAGCGCAAGAACGCGAAGCACACCAAGCGCGAAAAATGCACCGATTTTTCGTTGGAATGCAATCCGTGCAACGAAGGGGATACCTACGAAGAATTTGACATGATCAACACGCTCAGAAACATTCAAAGCGAAGACGACTTCGAAGAAGACTGTTACAGAAGGGACGGCATTACGGCCATCCGGCAAATCCTCGAGGGATTCCCAAAATTGCAGGATTACTTTAACGTCACCCAGGAAATCTGCAACGACGGCGACACCTACTGCGATGCCGAGGCCGCAAGACGCCTGGGCTGTACCCGCGCCAACATCGGGCAACTCCGCAAAAGGCTGATGCAGTTGCTGATCGAAAACGGTCTTGTTCGCGACTGCCGCATGCTTATGGCCGCTTAGTTTTTCAAAAATTTTTTCTAAATTTGGGCGCATGGCAGAAAAAAAGAAAATTCTCGTAATGGTCGCTAGTCCCAAGAATGAACGCAGTGGAACGCTCATCCCAACAAAGGCGTTTGTCGAAGGGATCGAACAAAACGGCGACTACGAGACTGAATACATCTTTATCGACAAGATGCATATCAAACCCTGCCGTGGCTGCCTCAGTTGCTGGGGCCGCAAGGACGGTTCCTGCTTCATCAAGGACGACGATGTTCCGATGATCCGCGAAAAGCTCACCAACTCGGACATTGTCATCTGGAGTTTTCCGCTGTTTTTGTTCAGCGTTCCCGGCCAGATGAAGGTCTTGATGGACCGCATCGTGGGCATGGTTCACCCTTATATGGGCCAAAAACTGAAAGATGGCGAAAATGCCATGAGCACCCCGCTACACGGGCTCCAGTTCCAGAAAGAAGGCCAAAAGATCATTCTGCTTTCGAGCTGTGCCTGGATGGACCTGGACGTGGTTTACGAACCGGTCCGCAAGCAGTTCGACATCATTCTCGGTCACGAAGGCTACACGCTTATCGCCTGTCCGCAGATGCGCGCGCTCGACCACCGTGGCGGTCCGCGCCGTTTGAACATGCTCCGTGACAAGTACCGCAAGGGCGGCGCCGAACTAGCAACGACCGGCAAGCTTTCGCAGGATGCCATCGACCTGATGCAAAAGCCGATCTTTAGCGATGACGCCTACGAAACGCTCGTGACCGAATTCGTGACGCACATGTTCGACCGCGACGATAACTTTTAGTAGGAAGCTAGAAGTAGACAGTAGGAAGTGCTCCCGCAAGGCGGGAGCGTTTTTTTCCACGCAACGACATAAAAACAGAAAAACCCTGGCAGATGCCAGGGTCTGTGAGCCTCAAGCGACTCGTATCAACGAGTCGTGGAGGCGAGAGTGAGGCGATATCACATTCTCGTATTTGCGATAGAGCCGAACGGTCTTATAAAAAAGAAAAACCCTGGCAGAGCCAGGGTTTTTCGTAAAAGCAAATTCGCAGATTAGCGCTTGCTGAACTGGAAGTGCTTACGAGCCTTCTTGCGGCCGAACTTCTTACGTTCAACGGCACGGGCGTCGCGAGTCATGAGGCCTTCTTGAGAGCCGGCTTCACTTCTGCGTCGTTAGCAACCAATGCGCGGGAGATGCCGAGACGGACTGCGCCCATCTGGCCAGCGATGCCACCGCCACGAGCGGTAACTTCGACGTCCCATTCTTCAGCGTTGCCGAGGATGGCGAACGGAAGATTTGCAATCATGTTTTGCACTTCAGAATGGAAGTAATCCTTGAAATCACGACCATTGATAGTGCGCTTGCCGGAACCCGGCTTCAGAATCACAGCGGCGATGGCGTTCTTGCGACGGCCAGTGCCGCGGTAGATCTTCTTATTCTTTGCTGTAGCCATAGTTTTCTCCGTTCTAAATTAAAGTTCTACGACTTCGGGTTTCTGGGCAGCGAACGGATGTTCGGCACCTGCAAAAATCTTGAGCTTCTTGATCATCTTGTGGCCAAGAGCGCTGTGCGGGAGCATACCCCAAATAGCTGCTTCGAGCGGAGCAGTCGGGTTCTTTGCCAAAAGGTCGGCAAAGTTGATCCAACGTTCACCAGCAATGTGACCGGTGTGGTGGAAATACTGCTTCTGGAGAGCCTTGTTGCCGGAAACAGCAACCTTTTCAGCGTTGATAACAACTACGAAGTCGCCAGTATCGACGTTCGGGGAATAGATGGCCTTATGCTTGCCCATGAGGAGACGAGCAACTTCGCTTGCAACGCGTCCCATCGGCTTGTCAGCTGCGTCCACAAGCTTCCACTTGCGGGAGACAGTCTTCGGGTTTACCGTAATGGTCTTCATGTAAATCCTCTAGTGAGTGAAATTCCAGGGCAAAGGCGCCCCGAAAAAAGCAAAACAAATATAGATGGTTTTGGAGGGGGATACAAGGGTAAAAGAAGTCTTTTTTGAAAAAAAGTAGTGTTTTCGCGGGTTAAACATTCTACTAATTGATAGAATCAACATAATTAACATAACGAATTTAAAATAATAACGCGAAAGAAATCGCCTTTAAGCCGCGTAAGGAGACCCCGTCCCGGCACGGAGGCCGGGATGACATTGGAGTCCGGGGTGACAGTCTACGCTACAGTCTATCGCCTACCGCCTTACTGCCTACTGTCTACTGCCTACTATTTTTCCGCATGCTTGCAAGTGCTTTGGACTTGCGGCGGGCGGTTTCCTGGAGGTTCACGGCCACATCGAACTCGTCGACGATTTCGCGACCGAGGATTTCTTCGAGAACGTCTTCAAGACTCACGATGCCCGCAATGGCACCAAACTCGTCAACCACACCAACCATGTGACCACGCTGCTTCAAGAAACGGAGCAAAAGTTTGTCCGTCGTGAGGCTATCGGGCACAAGCTGCATCGGGCGCATGAGCTGGCGCAGTTTAATATCGCGGCGGCCTTCCGCAAGATGGTTGTACGCATCTCGACGGAGCACAATTCCAATCCAATTGTCCTTCTTGTTATCATAAAGCGGGACTCGCGAAAACGGCCAGTTGCCACGTTCGTCGAGCGTTTCGCCGATAGTGCGGTCTGCCGAAAGCGAAAACACGACTTGACGCGGAGTCATCACACGACGCACCGGGAGCGACTTGAGCGACAGGATATTCTTGATCACAAGCGCCTGCTGGCTGTCAATGACATCTTCGCGGAGCCCAAGGCTCACAAGGCTATTGATGTCTTCGATGCTCACGTCCTTCTTCTCTTTATCTTCGTGCGTCCAATGCTTGGTGAGCGTCAGGCAGAGCCAGATGATTCCCGTCCAGCTCAGCACCTTGGTAATGTAATAGAAGGGCACAGCGACAAGCGGCGCACAGATTTTAGCCTGCTTGACACCGAGCGTCTTCGGAGTAATTTCGCCAAAAAGCAGAATCAGGATCGTCAACACGACCGGCAGCATCATCGCCGCCGAGGGCGATAGACGTTTGACGGCAAGAGCGGTCGCAAGCGAAGCCCCGACAGTATTCGCCACCGTGTTCACCACAAGCACCGAAGCAATATAGCGGTCGATATTATCCTTCACGTGCTTCAAGTAGCGGGCAGTGAACCGCTTCTGGCGTTCGAGAACTTCTACGGTCGAAGGAGGAACGCTATAAAACGAGGCTTCGGTCACAGAGCAGAACGCCGAAGCCGCAAGGCAACAAAAAACAGTTAATGCAATTTCAAACATCTTTTTGCGCCTCCGGCGCAGTTTGTTGTTACTAAAAACTATGGCACTTAGAACTCAGAATTATCCATCAACCTCGGCTCGATGGCCCAGAACTGCGTGCGTTCCATTTCACGGATGAAATCACCAAGAGATTTCGAATCCGCAAAAGGCACCACGAACGAATCTTCCGTATTCAGTTGCATCAGTTCAATTTCGGTAGACTTCGAAATATTAGCAAGTTTGCGGACTTCGTCAAGAGCCGTATCAAAACCGCCCAAGCCCTGCACAAGCCCTGCTTCCTTGGCCTTCCAGCCCACCATCACGCGGCCGCCGCCATACGCCGTATCCACAACAGCTTGCGGAATTCCAGTCGCATGCGAAACGATTCCCGTAAAGCGGTCATAAAAGTCGTCCATATATTCTTGAAGGGCAGCCTTCTCGACGTCTGTCCACGGGCGGGCAAAAGACTGCGCATCCGCATAATCGTTCGTCTTTATAGCCTCGTTTTTCAATCCAAGCTTGCTCATCAGTCCCGACGCGTCAATCTTTCCACCATAAATTCCAATGCTTCCGACAATGGAGAACGGTTCGGCAATAATCTTGTCGGCACCGCAAGCAATGTAGTAAGCGCCCGAAGTGCCGATATTCCCAATGCTTGCCACAATGGGGAATTCACGCTTGCTCAAGCTCTTGAGCGCGCCCCAAATTTTATCGGATGCAATAGCGCTTCCGCCCGGCGACGAGATGCGCAAAAGCAGCGCCTTCGCTCCCGACGACGGAAGACTGCGCAAGCTTTCAACCACCGCATTTTCCATACGGGAATCAATGGTTCCGTTGATGTTCAAGAGGGCCACCTTGGCGCGACGGCTCCAGCTTTCATCGAAGATCTTGGTATCCGTCGGAGACCACGTCCTAAAATGAGCCTGCGGAGCATCGATATCGAAGAACGTCTTGAGCGCGTAGGACGGCACCTGGTCAATGTAGAGGAGAGTATCGACAAGCCCAGCCTTCTTGGCACCGATTGCCGTAATCACCGGCTTTTGAGCAAGAGAATCGAGTCGTTCCAGGTTAGAATGCGGCGGCTCCGGCTTCATCCGCTGCGCCACGTGCATACGGACCGATTCCCAGATATCCCTGTATAGCGTTTCTACGTTTTCACGGGCCTCGACCGACATGGAGTCCTTAGTGTAAGGTTCCACGGCCGACTTGTAAGCGCCGTGGCGCAAAAATTCCACCTTCACGCCAATCTTGTCAAAAAGTCCCTTATAGAACGTGATACCGCCACCAAGTCCGAGCCACGTAAAATGGGCGGAGGGTTCTACGACAATGCGGTTCACATTCGACGCCGCCAGAAGTTCTGCCGGACGGACATCGTCCATATAGGCGATGACCAGGGAGCCCCTGCCTTTCAACTTTTGTACGTAACGGTTGATTTCTTCGGAGATGGCCAAGTTTCCACGATACCCCGAAAAGTCAAGCACGACAAGGCCTGCCGCCGGATCACGCAACAGATGTTCGAACAAATTACGAACTTTCATAAGTCCAATGGATGTAGGCGGAAAGAACAGGAATTTCTTTTCGACTTCGGTCACATCCATATTGAGCGGCACACGAACGATTTGCGACGCACGAGATGCCCGCGGATTACGAGACTGGTGGAATCCGATACTCCCGCCCTTCGGCAAAAAGTCGTCATAGACCTTAAGAGAAGCGTCGAAGTGACCGCCAAACGAACTGGAAAGCGTAAGCGTGTATTCGTCATCGTCCCCGTGAATAGGCATCTTGAATCCAAAACGGATCCCGTACAGGTCCAATTCAAAAAGCAGGCGCTGTTCCTTCCAGTTTTCGACATTGTAGCTGACACCGAAAACATCGCCCAGGCGGAGCGTCGCACCGGCATTGTGAACGCGCTCCATAGAACTTGGGCCTACATACAAAAGATTATCGCAGGAATAGCCCAGAGAAAGCATACGAAGCGGTCGAATCAAAATGCCCGGAGAATACGTCCATTCCGTTCCCTTGAAATCGGCGCTGCGGAATGCCGTAAGACGCTGGCCCCAAAAAACACTGCGGTCAAAAAGCGGAAAACTGTGCGTCAAATTCCAACGAGATTCGTCCATTCCCTTGCCATCAAAACGGTATTCGAATCCCGCTCCAAACCGGTCCAGATTTCCACCAGCGCGGAACTCGGTAATGCCGTCGTCATAGCTGTACGAAGCGAGCGCCCCCCTGGAATCAAGAGCCGAAAGACCCGCCGGGTTTCCAAAAACGCCATGCGCCCCGTCAAGCGACACAAAGCCCGATTCGCCCGGAAGGTAGGCAAAAGCAGATATGGATAAAGCCTCTAATGCAATTATTAATCTTTTCATCATCATTATTTTAGCAATTTTTTCGAATTCACGCACTCCGCGTGACAAATCGCAGCTCTTTATTTTTCTAACTTAGTATCGTAAATCAGATTATCGAAGGTACATCGCATGGCTTCGTCCAAGAAAAAAGAAGAAACAGATCTTTTCGACCTGTTGAAAGAACTTGTCAAGAACTGGAAAATCATGATTCCCACCCTGATTCTGTCAGGCATTGTAGGCGTATTTATCGCCATGTGGATCCGTCCCATCTACAAGGTGGACGCCCTCATCCAAATCGAGTCCAAGAACAACAAGAGCGTCGGCATGATGTCGGGGCTTGGAAACCTTTTTGCCACCACGAGCCCTGCCGCCACCGAAATCGAGCTTATCACCAGCCGCCAGATCATCGGCGAAACTGTCGAAAAGATGAATCTGCAATACGAGGCCACTCCGATCAACAAGTTGGACCGCCTGCTGCATCACGAAGGCCGAATGGAGCTCAACCGTTTTGATTTCCCATGGGAAAATCTCCCGAGCAACGAAAAGATAAAGCCGTGGATCGCCGAAGCGACAGACAGCCTCTCTTACGACCTCTTTGACCATAAAGACAAAAAAGTCCTCTCCGGAAAAGTTGGCCAGACATACAAGGTACCCTACGCAAACGATACCCTCGTCTTTGGCGTATTCAATATGGAAGCAGTCGCCGGACAAAGATTCGAGCTCAACAAGTTGGAGCGTCTCGACGCCATTGCAAAATTCAAAGGTGCATTCGACGTCAAGGAAAGGGGTAAAAAGACAGGGATTCTCGAATTCAGCTATCAGGACATCTATCCGGACCGCGCTACAAAAATCCTGAACGAAATCGCCACTACCTACCTCCAGCAGAACGTCGAACAGCGTAACGCCGAAGCGCAGAAGACACTTGAATTTCTGGAAAAGCAGCTCCCCGAAATCAAGGCGCAAATGGACAGCTCGCTTTTGAAGTACAACACCTACCGCAACAAGGTCGGTTCCATTGACATCAACGCCGAAACAAAATTGATCTTGGAAAAGCGCACCCGCCTCCAGCAAAGTCTCCTGGATTTGCAGCAAAAGAAGAAGAGCGCCATTCGCCTGTTCCAGCCTGAACATCCGACCATCAAGACGCTCGAAGAACAAGAAGCGACCATCAAGCGCGAACTTGCCGCGAACTCCAACGAGACCAAGAAATTGCCCGCGACGCAGCAGGAAGTGCTCAAGCTCACGAACGAAGTCGACATGACCAAGATCCTGTACACGACCATGCTCAACAACATCCAGCAGCTGAAACTCGTGTCCGCAGGTGAAGTCGGTTCCGTCCGCATCATTGACTTTGCCGAAGAAGTGACGAGGCCCGCCAAGCCGAAAAAGACGATGATCGTCTGCATCGCCTTGTTCTTTGGACTTATCCTGGGCGCCCTCATTACGATGCTCAAGAGCAAGCTCAGCAACGGAGTCCGCGACGCACACTTCATCGAACGTGAAACAGGATTCAGTGTTTACGCCAAGGTTCCGAAGGGAAATCCGAAGGGCACAAAGGGAACGCGCCCGCTCGCCGTGGTCGAACCCGACGATGTCGCCGTGGAATCGCTACGCACATTGCGCAGTTCGCTCGAATTCAGCATGGACGAAAGTTCAAGCCCGATTATCGGCATCAGTGGCCTTATCCCGGGCGTGGGCAAGAGCTTTATCTCCGTAAACCTCGCCGCCCTTTACGCTGGACTCGGAAAGAAGGTTCTCCTCATCGACGCCGACCTCCGCAAGGGACGTCTCCACAAGGAATTCGGTATCAAGCGCGGCAAGGGCCTCTCGCAGATTTTGCTGCACACGGCCACTGTCGAAGAAGTCGTCAGCACGACAGAAGTCGAAAACCTCGAAATCATCCCCTGTGGCAATGTTCCGAGCAATCCTTCCGAACTGTTGGGTTCCAAGCGCTATAGCGACTTGATCGAAGAACTCAAGAGCAAGTACGATATCATCATCATTGACACACCGCCGATCATGCTCGTGACCGACGCCGCCCTCGCCTGCCGAGTCGCTGCACAAATCGTCATGGTCATTGAATACAACAGGCACAGCATCGATGCCATCCAGGACGGCATGAAGCAACTGTTGAAGGGCAACAACACGGCACACGCAAGCTTTGTCATCAACAAGTACGAACACGGCCATAACGACGGTTACGGCTACAAGTACGGCAAGTACTAACGCGAGTCCATTATGAATATTGGCGTCATTTTCGCAGGTGGTGTCGGCGTCCGCATGCATAGCAAGGATCTGCCGAAACAGTTCCTAAAGATTCACGACAAGCCGATCATCATCCACACATTGAACCATTTCGAAAACTGCGATGATGTAGACGCCACTGTTGTCGTCTGTGTAAAAGAATGGATCGACTACTTGAACGACCTTCTCCAAAAGCATCACATAAAAAAAGTGAAGGCGGTCGTTGCTGGAGGCGATTCAGGACAGCTATCCATCTACAACGGGCTCAAAGCAGCAAAAGCGATTGCCCAAGAAGAACCAGCCATTGTCCTGATTCATGACGGCGTACGCCCCCTGATCAACTCACAGCTGCTTTCGCAAAACATCCAGAGTGTCAAGCAATACGGATCGTCAATTACAAGCGCCATCGTCAAGGAAACCATCGTCGAAATCGACAACAACGGAGACATCGTCACGGTGCCCGACAGAGCGCACTCGCGTGTGGCCAAGGCGCCTCAGAGCTTTTGGCTCAAGGACATTCTCGATGCACACGAAAAGGCCATCGCCGAAAGGCGCACCGACTTTATCGATTCCTGCACGATAATGAAGCATTACGGCTACAAGCTCCATATGATTGACGGTCCCTACGAAAACATCAAGATTACCACTCCCGACGATTTCTACACAATGCGGGCCATTTTGCAAGTCAAGGAAGACGCCCAGATTTACGGACTTGATTAAAGATGAGTTTAGACGAAACCCTGATAAATGATTTACAAGTTCTCGGCAAGGAAAACGCCGATATTTTCAGAGAGCTGGATTCCAAGACTATATTCCTTTCCGGTGCGACGGGCCTTATCGGCAGCACCCTGATCCAGGCCATAATCACGAACACCCATTCGGCAAAGGTCATCGCATTTGTTCGTAACACAGACAAGGCTAAAAAGCTGTTCCAGGACATCGATCCAAATGAGAAGCGCATCAGCTACGTCACGGGCGACATCCGGAATGGCATTGACGTTGACGAACCCATCGATTACATCATCCATGCGGCAAGCGAAACTTCCAGCAAGTCCTTCGTCGAAGCCCCGATCAGCGTCATCGAAATTGCGATTGGCGGAACAAGGAATATGCTTGAGCTGGCCCATCAAAAGAAGGTCAAGGGATTTGTTTACCTATCCAGCATGGAAGTCTACGGCACCCCCCACGATGACGAAAAGATTCTCGAATCGCACGGGACCGATCTCGACACAATGAGCGTACGCACAAGCTATCCCGAAAGCAAGCGCCTTTGCGAATCCCTTTGCGCCTCCTACGCAAGCGAGCTAAAAGTCCCCGCAAAAGTGGTCCACCTCACGCAAACATTTGGTCCCGGCGTGCAGTATAACGATGGCCGTATTTTTGCAGAATTGTCGAGATGCGCAATCGAAGGGCGCGACATTGTACTCCATACAAAAGGAGAAACGAAGCGCAACTACCTTTACACCCTGGATGCCGCAAGCGCCATCCTTACCGTGCTTACCAAGGGAAATTTCGCAGAAGCATACAACGCCGCAAACGAAGAGACTTACTGCTCGATTTACGAGATGGCGCAACTCGTCGCACAAATGGTCGCTCCAGAAATCACGCAAAACAAGATTCAGGTAAAAATCGAAGAAGGTGATATTTCTAGTTTCGGTTACGCCAAGACACTGCACATGAACCTGGACACGACTAAACTAAAACAACTCGGATGGCAAGCCAGAACCGGCCTGTACCAGATGTTCGCGAAGACCATCCAGAGTATGCATCCATAAGCCCTCTATACAGACCTTCGCCGGTCCCGCAAATCACCAAGTGTAACAAAAATTTCTATTTTGAAAAACATAATGACAAAGGTAATCACATACGGAACATTTGACCTTTTACACCAGGGGCACATCAATCTTTTGCGTCGGGCCAAGGAGCTAGGCGACTATCTCATTGTCGGCGTCACCAACGACAACTTTGACCGCGATCGCGGCAAGCTCAACGTGCGCAACAACGTTCTCGAACGTGTCGAAGCCGTAAAGGCCACTGGACTTGCCGACCAGATCATCATCGAAGACTACGTCGGACAAAAAATCGACGACGTCCAGAAATACGATGTCGATATCTTTGCCATCGGCTCGGACTGGGAAGGCAAATTTGATTACCTCAACGAATTCTGCAAGGTCGTTTATCTCCCGCGCACCGAAGGCATATCTTCGACAATGCTGCGAGCAGAATCGCAGGACATCGTTCGCGTCGGCATCATCGGTTGCGGACGTGTGGCAAGGCGTTTTCCATCCGAAGCCAACATCGTGAACGGGGTCTTTGTCACCTCCGTCTACGATATCGACAAAAAGAAAAGTGAAGAATTCGCAAAGGACTTTAACAATGTCCAGGCTTGCGACAATCTTGAAGAGCTGTTCAGCAATGTCGACGCCGTTTACATAGCCACGCCACATCTAGCCCACTACGAGAATATCAAGGCCGCCCTGAAAGCCCAAAAGCATGTCCTCTGTGAAACCCCCATGGTCCTCGATGGCGAACAGGCCAAGGAACTCTACAGGTTCGCAGAATCACAAGGGCGAATTCTCATGGAAGCAAACAAGACGGCCCACAGCCCGGCATTCAACCACCTGGTAGTCCTCATCAAGTCCGGGGTCATCGGCGATGTCGTCGACATCGAGGCTTCTTTATCGCAGCTTCTCGACAAGAACGGACGCGAATTCGATCCGAATCAAGCTGGCGGCGCTCTCTTTGAACAGGGGAGCTACCCGCTCCTCCCCATCTTCAAGCTGATAGGCATCAACTACGACGAACTCACGCTCTACAGCCGCATGGAGAACGGAGTCGACACCTACACGAAGGGTGTTTTCCGCTACCCCAATGCGACATGTTCCTTCAAGGTGGGGCTCGGCGTCAAAACAGAAGGTGACCTGGTCATTTCGGGAACAAAAGGGTACGCCTATGTGCCCGCCCCCTGGTGGCTCACGGACTACTTCGAACTGCGTTACGAGAACCAGAACGAAAACAAGAAGTTTTTCTACAAGTGGGACGGATTCGGACTCCGCTACGAGATCCAGGAGTTCATCAGCTGCATCATCAACAAGCGTTTTTCTTCGGCAAGGCTGCGCAGACGCGAAAGCATCCAAATGGCATTCGCCATGCAGCAATTCAACGAGCGCAAGAACTTTTACAAAATCTAGAGGCTTTTTATGATCAACTTTACTGTAGGTCCAGTACAGTCTAGCGATGCTGTACGCGCTATCGGCGCAGAACAGGTTCCCTATTTCCGCACTGCGGAATTTTCGGAACTGATGTTCGAGAACGAACGCCTGGTCAAGAAATTTGCGAAGGCATCCGACGATTCCAGAGTCGTCTTTATCACGGGATCCGGTTCCGCAGGCATGGAAACCGCCATCATGAATACCTTGACTCCTGCCGACAAGGCCATCGTCGTCAACGGCGGCAGCTTCGGTCACCGATTCGTGGAACTCTGCGAACTTCACAACGTTCCCTTTAGCGAAATCAAGCTCGCACCGGGCAAGGCATTGAAGGCTGAACACCTCGCCGAATACGAAGGCAAGGGATACACCACATTCATCGTGAACAAGCACGAGACTTCAACGGGCGTCCACTACGATATGCAGCTCATCAGCGACTTCTGCAAGAGGAACAACCTCTTCCTGATTGTCGACTGCATCAGCACGTTCCTGGCCGACCCCTTCGACATGCAGTCTCTCGGCGCAGACATCATGATCACCGGTTCCCAGAAAGCACTCGCCTGCCCGCCGGGCATTGCCGTCATGGTCCTTTCGTCCAAGGCGCTCAAACGCGTCGAAACGGTCAAGTGCTGCTGCCAGTATCTCGATTTGAAAATCGCATTGAAGAATGCCGAACGCGGACAAACACCGTGGACTCCCGCAGTAAGCATTCTGCGACAGATCAATGCCCGTCTCAAGGAAATTGACGCCAACGGTGGCGTGGAAGCCGAAATCGCCCGCACGGCAGCCCTTGCAAAGTATTTCCGCGAACGCATCAAGGGACTTCCGTTCGAAATCGTTTCTGAATCGCTCTCGAACGCAGTCACGCCGCTTCACCCGACGACTGCATCCGCAAACGACATTTTCCTTAAAATCAAGGACGAGTACGGCATGTGGATTTGCCCCAATGGCGGCGAGATGAAGGAGACCGTTTTCCGCGTCGGACACATCGGTGCGCTCACGACTGCCGACTACGATAAGCTTATAGACGCATTCAAGGACTTGCAAAAAAAAGGCTTCATTTAAGGATTCGTTATGATCAGCATCATCAAAAAAATTCTCCCGGAACCAGTAAAGAACGTTTGCAAAAAAATCCGCGATGTCATTTTCAAGAACAAGATTGAAATCAAGAGACTAAACAAAGAAATCGATTCCTTGAAACTTCAAATCGAATTTTTCAAGCATCATTTCGACATCACACAGGTAAAACCCGCAACAGGATACCTGCGCGAATTCCAGCTCAAGGAGCTTGCCTTCACTCAAGAAATCATCAAGATGCTCGAGTCCTATGGAATCAAGCCATTCTTAAATGGCGGTGCGCTTCTTGGAGCCTGTAGACATAAAGGATTCATTCCCTGGGACGACGACATTGACCTGAGCGTCACCCGCGATGAATTCAATCAGCTCATCGAAATCGCAAAAAAGAATTTCGTGTGGATTGACTCCACCAAGAAGAACTGCTATTCTGCGAAATTCTATGATATGTCCATTCAGGCTCATCCCGACAAGTTCGTGTTCATCCTGACTCCGTACTGCCTGCATCTTTTCAAGGGAACAAATCTCAAGAATTCCTTGAATCTGGAATTTTTCCCGAACGACTATGTCAGGGAAGACGTCACTGAAGAACAATATCTCGCCTATCGACAAAAGATCTGCGACTTTGTCCAGAGCAAGCACACCTGGAAAGAAAAGTTTGAATTTTACGAACGTGAATTAAAGAACAACGACATTTATTCCAAGGAACCCACGTCCCGCATGACACCGGGAATCGGAAACTGGGACCTTACAGAATTCAAGTTCCGTGGTTTCTGGAAAACCAGCAGTCTGTATCCGTTAAAGGGCATCGCTTTCGAAAACGCGATCCTTCCCAGTCCCCAAGACCCAATCTCCGTACTGGAAATCTCGTATGGAAAGAACTGGATGCAATTCCCGGACGATGTCGGCATTCCCCATACTCTAGAAGAGCAGAACATCTATTACGAGGCTATTGGCGAGCCCATGGATTTCAGCGGATTCTAGTCGGGTTTTTCTGGACATGACGGAACTGACGTTAAAAGAGATCCAGGATTTTTCCCTTGACATCCTAAAAGATGTACACCGTTTTTGCGAAAGGGAAAACATCCGCTATTCGCTGGCCTACGGCACGCTCATTGGCGCCCTGCGCCATCAGGGCTTTATTCCCTGGGACAACGATATCGACATTTGCATGCCCCGCCCGGATTACGAGCGCTTCATAAGGACCTACAAGTCCAATAAATTCAAGCTTGCCTTCTTTGGAGAAGGATGCAAGTTCGACTGCCTGATAGCCTATGCCCGTGTTTTCGACAACAACGAAACAGTCGCCAAGAACGGCCACTGGATTGCCGAGCCCGCAGGCGTATGGATAGACATATTCCCATTGGACGGCGTTCCGGACGACTTCGGCGAATTCCAGAAGCTCTACAATCAGCTGCATGACGAATGGGAACAGATCATTCCCAAAAAGATCCAGTTCAAGCGCGTGACGCACTGCGAAGGCTTCAAGAACAAGCTCAAGCTCTTGCTCAAGAAGCTGCGCAAGGGAAACGGAATCGGCGGCCACAGGATGCAAAAGGAATACAACGAAAAAATCGTTCGAATTCCTTTTGAAAAGGCCAATTTCTGGTCCCAGCTCGCCGTGATGGACAACGGTCCCGTAGAACATATTCCCACAAGCGTTTTCAACGAAAGGATCCTTCTGAAATTCGAAGACACGCAGTTCTACGCCATCAAGGATTACGACAAGCCTTTGCGCGCCGTCTATGGCGACTATATGCAACTCCCCCCAGAAAGCGAAAGAGAACCGCACCAATCCTTCATCAAGTTTTATTGGAAAAAACGCTAAGCTAGCATTTTATGGGTTCTATAAAGCAACAAACAATTAGCGGCTCCAAATGGAACTTCCTTGAACGTATTTCCGTTCAGGGAATCCAGTTCCTTCTTGGAATCATTATGGCCCGACTATTGCTTCCGTCTGATTATGGAACGATTGGGCTGCTTGCCGTTTTTTTTGACGTTTCACAGACATTCATCGATAGCGGATTCAACTCTGCCCTTATACGCACTAAAGACCCTACAGAAAAAGACTACAGCACCGTTTTCTATTTCAATTTTGCAATTTCTGTTGTCGTCTATGCATTGCTGTTCCTTGCGGCCCCCTACATTGCGGACTTCTTCAGAATTCAAATACTGTGCCCCATTCTGAGAGTCCAGGCCATAACGCTGATCATCAACGCCGTCATGGCAGTGCAGGTGTCCATGCTCAACATCAAGCTGGACTTCAAGTCGCTTGCCAAACGAAGAGTCGCCGCCACGATGATTTCAGGCGTTTGCGGTGTCATTTTCGCCTATGTAGGATTTGGAATATGGTCCCTCGTGTACCAGCAACTTATCGCCGCGTTGATCAACCTGGTTTTCATCTGCTATATCTGCCGCTGGATTCCCAGGGCCAGTTTCTGCATGGAATCATTTAAAAGACTGGGCTCTTTCGGCAGCAAGCTGCTCGCCGCCGGGCTCCTGCATACATTCTATCGGAACCTGACCACATTCGCCATCGGCAAATTTTATTCTGCGCAGGATCTAGGCTACTATTCCCGTGGAGCAAACATTGCAGATCTTCCCGGCAGCACGATCAACGGAGTTCTGCAAACCGTCACCTACCCCATCCTCGCCAAAATCCAGGATGACGACCAACATCTAGTCCGTATTTACCGCAAGTACATCCGCATAACGTCCCTCAGCATCTTCATTGTCGGCAGCATATTGTGCGCTCTGGCAAAGCCGTTCATTCTACTGATTCTAACCGACAAATGGACGGAATCGATAATCTACCTCCAGATTTTCGCATTCTCGTATATGTTCGACCACTTAAGCACCATCAACTTGAACCTGCTTAAAGTCAAGGGCCGTTCAGACTGGTTCCTGAAACTGGAAGTCATCAAGAAGTCCATTTCCATCACCCTCATTCTTCTCGCCATTCCTCATGGCATTCTCGCCATTTGCTTTGCTAAATTTCTCTATAACCAGATTGCAGTGTTCATCAACACCTACTACACTGGCAGGCTCTTTAATCTGGGCTATATCCAGCAAGTCAAGGATTTTTCGCCGTACTTGATCCGTAGCATTCTGGCATGCATCCCTGCATACCTCCTGACTTACCTGGATCTCCCAAACATCTTGACGCTATTGCTTGGCAGCCTCATTGCGCTTACGCTTTATTGGCTGATGCTCATCAAGAATCCCGACATGCAGGAACTCCTTGACCTGGTAAAAGACAAATTCAAGGAAAAAAAATAAAGCCCTACAGCACAAACCACTTGATAAAGCGGGCTAGTGTTTTGGGAGACCTGCTAAACTTGAACGAATAGAGCGCCAGGCGCATCCGCTGGGAAAAAGCAGATATGGACTTGGCATTCAGCTGGATATCCCTCGCGATCCGTTTACGCGATGAGCCGTACACCCTGAAGAAATCAGGGTGTTTTTTTAGTATAAGATTCCAGGCCGTCAGTACAGACGACGGCTTGACCGAAATGGAATCCTTTTGCAAGCAGTAATCCACCAGCGGATCTTCCATGCAATAAATGGAAAAACTTTTTTGTGCACGCACCAGCATCTCGAACTCTTGAAAACGAGGCATTTCGGAATCAAAGCGTTCCTGCTTGAATACTTCGCTTTTGCCGACCAGAGTCTGCGTCCCTATGGACATCGGCACTTCATCTTTCGGCAAGAACCCTTCGTGAAAGTAGTCCGAGACCAGCCCCACCTTTTCACCACCGACCATTCTGTTCATCCGGCAGAACACGATGTCGGCACCCGTATTCTGGAGCGTCGCCAGCTGCTTTTCAAGCTTATCCTGATGCCAGATGTCATCGCTGTCCTGGAAAGCGATATAGTCGCCCCGGGCATGTGCGATGCCGTTATTCCGTGCAGCACAGGCGCCCGCATTTTCTTGGCGCACATAAACAATCCGGCTATCGCTAAAGCTCCCTACAACCTCGGCAGTATTGTCAGACGACCCGTCATCGACAATGATGAGTTCAAAATCCCTGTAAGTCTGGCCAAGGATGCTTTCGATGGCCCTAGGCAAGATATGCGCCCTGTTATAGGACGGAAGAACAACCGAAATCATTCCACCTCCACTTTATAGCGGTCACAGATTGCACGATACATATTTTCGCTATAGCACGTCCCTGTAATTGACGGGTCCTCGAACAAGTCGTTCAGCAGGTTCGTCGGCGTCATGTTTCCCGATTCAATCAATCCAATGAGTTCGTCTACAGACTTCGCGCGATCCTTTACAACGCGGCCGTACGCATCGTTCAACGAGGAATACGACAGGTAATCTTCTTCGTCAGGCACAAAGAACACGATGGGACGCTTTAACAAGGCGTAATCGACGCCGCAGCTGGAATAATC
Source organism: Fibrobacter succinogenes (assembly GCA_902779055.1). Taxonomy (GTDB): domain Bacteria; phylum Fibrobacterota; class Fibrobacteria; order Fibrobacterales; family Fibrobacteraceae; genus Fibrobacter; species Fibrobacter succinogenes_K. The sequence goes on from CACZAD010000022.1 coordinate 35,943, forward strand.
CGTCACGAGGCAGTCGGCGGCCATAAGCAAATGCTGGACCGATTTCACGTTTTTGTCACCAAGGACACGGAAATTCGGATTGGAGAAATCCATCTTGAACGAAGTCAGCGGATGAAGCTTCACCAGGAAAAGGATGCTATGCGTTTCCAAAAAGTCTTTGAACTTTTTGCTTGCCGCCAATTCATCAAGGATATCCTTAACCGTATCACGGCGGGTATTCGGGCTTACGCGGTATGTAGGCATGTAAAGGACGACCTTTGAAAAAGCGTCGACATCGACATCCGACAGCAAATCCCGCTTCTGCACATTCGAAAAGAACAAATCGTTACGCGGCTGCCCCGTTATCACTATAGAATCGCGCTTCACGCCGAACTGCTCCATGGATCGTTCCGCGGTATATTCCGACGTCGCCAGGGAAAGGTCCCTATAGACCCAGTTGAAAAAGCGATCTACCGTCTTTTTCATCATGAGCTTTTTGCCATGATAATTTTCATTGTAGATCTTCTTGAATCCACCTACACCATGCCATAGCGAAACGACCTTGGCCCCACCCACCAAAGGGATCCTTCCAAAATCTTCAAGGCCATTCGTCATGATAGCGACACCGCAACGAAGCGCCACCGCAATCCCCCGGAAAGAGGTACTGAGGTATACTTCGTAGCCGAGGGCGCGAACCTGTTTTACAACCGCAGGATTACGCGAAAGCCAAACACAGCGCACCCCCGGATGATTCTTGTTCACATATTCAAAAAGGAACTTCGCATTGTCATCGTACTTGCTCCCCATCCAGCAGCCAAAAACCCAAATTTTATTGTTCCGAAAAGGGAGCAACTTTAAAAGGTGGAAAATAATCCCCACCAAAGGAAGCGAGAACTTGCGCCATTCAAAAATTTTAGACAGGCTCTTCATATCGCGACAAATCAACGGCCCAATTTTATCCGTCCGACACGCTTGTTATTCTTTATCTTGGAGGCGCGCCTAGAAATCAAGACGACCATCCACATCGGGAGCAACAAGTAAATCCATTTTTTGACAAAGCCAAAAGAAAGGATGTCCCTGCGGCAGAACTTTTTCCAGAAATAGGAACCCACCACCTTTTCAAGGACCGGGTTTTCGGATCCGGCATCACGCCAACTTCCCAATCCGTTATGCACGCAGACATTGTTGCCGTCAAAGGTGTTGATGGTAAAATATGAATCCGGATAGATTTTCATATCCGCAAATACCAGAGGTTTGCCATCAAAATGGACCAAGGTCCCCTTATAGCCATACATGTCCATGAACACCTTGGTAATAATGCACGGCATTGCATTCAAGTCGCATTTCCCATTCGGCAAAATGAAATGCCTGTCAAGGTAGTATTCGAGGCACTTCTTTATAAAAGGGTGGCCCGGTTCAGCACCAATGGCGTGAGCCGCAATCTGGTCGGTAAATTCCGTACCGATAAACAGTTTGTTTTCGAGGAACTTGTCAAAATTACCGTTGACCGTAACATCGGCATCCAGGTATATTCCTCCAAACTTGTCAAGCACCCACAAGCGGAAATAGTCCGTCACAAACGCCCATTTCTTTCGGGAATAGGCTTCACGGGCATACAAGAAATCCTGGTAGGGAAAATTACTCGCGTTCCATTCTACAATTTCATAACCTTCCAAATGTTCGCGCCAAGACTGCAAACAGCGCAACACCGTTTCGTCTTTCTTTTCGGACATCCAAAGGTAATGTATCTTCTTAGGAATCATCTACACTCTCCACAGCATTCCAAAATATTTACGGGTATTCTTAAAAATGTAAGGAGACAACCAATGCACAAAAATCATCACTTTCAACAAGAAAGAGGCAAAGCAAGACAAATTCTTCTTGGTATAACGGACTTTCGATATTTCGGACTGGATCATGGAGAAGGAACCGTAACGGACGATATCATCAGGGCGTTTACCCCCCTGAACCAAATGTACTATTTCGGGCCCGTCGATAAGGACCCTTCTTTGTCTCTGCAGGCTCAATCGCCACTGCAAATCCGTTTCCTCGAAATACAGAAAAAAGTTTTCGTCAAAGCGGGCGGCCGGAGAATTCTTCATGAACATATCCGCCCCCACCACGTATTCCACGTCACCAACGAAGCGTTCATACTTCGGCCTGGGACGTAATTTCGAATAGTCCATGTGGAGGAACTTCATGACATTCTTGACACCAAAGGCCGCCAGGTGGTGAACCATGGCCTTGACCAGTTTGCCTGCCTGCGGAAACTTTCCATGGGATTCCGTCAAGCAGTTGTCCGGGCCCATCAGATTACAACCCAGAACACCCAGGTCCTCTTCCGCATGGCTGTTCCAATAATCATAAAAGATTTTCAGGGCATTGTTCAGCAGCAGGGTATCGCTATTCAAGTAAAAAATATATTCGCCGCGAGCTACATCAAGACCGCGGTTGTTTCCCGTACCAAATCCCAGGTTCGCGCGGTTTTCCAACAACACAACCTGCGGGAACTCCTGCTTCACCATCTCGATGGAGCCGTCTTCAGACCCATTGTCCGATACGATGACCTCAAAAGAAACGCCTTCCGTTTTTTCATAAACGGAACGCAGGCAATTTCTCAGCAGGTCACAAGTATTAAAGCTGACAATGATGACGGAAACGCTTACAGGAGACTTCATTCCATTTCTCCCTTGTCGTCATCAGTATTTTCGTTTTCTTCCTGATCGTCCTGCTTTCGCATTTCCTTGAAGTAGGCCTCGTACTCAACCTGCAATTCATCACGACGGTCGAACTTGCTTTGGATGTGCCCAATGCAGAACCAGTAAAGGAACGGCTGCAAAGTGCCCAGTTCCCAAACCGCAGCGCCGATCATCGCAACCAGGCAAAAGCACAGCGTACTAAATTCAAAGAAGGCATACTTGAAAATTTTCAACCCGCAGAACAATGTATACAAACAAATCGACAGGAGAATCGCAATCCCGAAAAAGCCAAGTTCAGCCACCACGCGGATATAGTCGCTATCCGGGATACCAATATACCCTTCTTCGACGGCGCCATGTCCATACCGCCCCAGTCCACTGCCAAAGAACGAAAGATCCTTGAAGAAGCGTTCAAAAAGCGCAAAGCGGTCCCCCACGATGCTGCCTTCGTAATTCACGGAACGGTTCAAGACATATTCGACAAAATCCACATCGAGATAGTTCATCACGATAAAGAAAATCCCGATACCAAAGACGATTGCGCCCGCCCAGAGGAAATACAGCAAATTACGGGCCGGCAGATTCTTCATCGTCGCATAGACCGTCAAAAGCACGAGGAACAGCACACAGAACGCAATCGACACGCGCTGTTGCGCAAAGAACAGGCAGAAAAAGCTCAATCCGAAGCAGGCCAAATCAAACTTGCGATAGCAATTATCCAGCACAATCTTCTTTGCCGCATACATGAACAGGAACAGCGAGGCATACCCGATAAAATAGGAGTGCGGCCAGAACGAAGACATTCGCGTGAATTCGTACAACAGCTTTCCGGAGAGGTCATTGACGTTCGAATCAAAGTTGTTCCAGATGACCTCCGCCTTGTAGCTCACGTAAAAATAAGGCTGGAAGAAATAAAAATAAACGCCACACACCATGGCGAAAAAGAGCGGCTTCTTGAAATTCTCGAAAAAATCGTCCGTCTTGAACTGTTCACTTCGCGCAATGAAATAGAACAACATCGGTATTATCTGGGCTCTTATTCCCAGATAATACAACCTCGCCGAATACGTGTATTCCACAAAAAAATAGCTGACCAGACTATAGAGCAGATAAAGAAAGACCACGCCGTCAAACCATTTCCACCGAATCGTGGAATGGCAGTACCAGACAGCACCAATGACCACCAAGATTAATGCGGAAGAAACATCTCTAAAGCCAAACATCAAACTCGCTGCTATCGCAACTAGAAACCAGTAATAATATTTGACAATGTTGACTACAAATTTTTCCAAAAGTTTAATTCCCTGGAAATTACTTTTGATGCCTATACTTCCACAACAACTTCAAAAGGCGCCAGTCTCTCAGGACATATCTCTTGAACATGCGCCCCGGTTCCTGCCACATACGGAAGAACCATTCAAGGCCATGATTCGACATCCACTTCGGAGCGCGCTTCTTGATTCCAGCGGCAAAATCCAGGCTTGCGCCAACGCCAATGCAAACAGGAACCTTGAGTTCATCCTTATAATTACTGATAAACAATTCCTGTTTAGGACAACCAAAGGCAACAGCCAGGATATCCGGCTTGGCCGCCTTGATCTGGTCATTGACCATCTTCACCTTTTCGGGATCTTTTTCAAAGTCCAGATCGGGAGCAAGACAACCTACAACCTGCAAGCCTTCATAGCGCTTCTGCATATTTGCGGCAGCCTTTTCTGCCACACCAGGAGCGGCGCCCAAAAAGAACATTTTGTACCCTTTTCGAGCAGACAGCTCACAAAGTTTCGGCAAGAAATCGGATCCCGAAATCTTTTCCTTGATTACGCCGCCATAATACTTGGACAGCCATACAATCGGCATGCCATCAGCTAAAACAAGGTCCGCCTTACTATAAGCATCGCGCAATTCCTGATTTGATTCCAGAAGAACCAAATGGTCAACGTTGGGCGTTACAATAAATGAGCTGTTTCTTTTTTGCACCAATTCGTCTGCAACAGCAACAGCCTCATCCATAGTGAGGCTATCAATCGTCACATTCAGAAAAAGGACCTTCGACATTACAAACTATCCTTTTACTCCGCCTTGCCCTTACCAATGCTAGTCACTTCGAACCCAATTCCACGAAGTGCGTCCGCATCCAAGATGTTGCGACCGTCAAATACAAATGCAGGCTTTGCCATCGAGCTGTAAATACGCTTCCAGTCGAGTTCCGCAAAGCACTTCCATTCCGTGCAGACGACCACCGCATGGGCGCCATCGGCTGCCTTGTACGGATCTTCTTCGAAGGAGACCTGGTCAATCACGTCCTTGAGGTCACGCTTTGCATCAGGGATGGCCTTCGGGTCGGTGACGACAGGCTCGGCATGTTCAGCGAGCAAGTCACGCACCACGAGGTTTGCCGGGCTTTCACGGGTATCGCCCGTATTCGCCTTGAACGCAAAACCGAACACGGCAATCTTCTTGCCGGCAATGGTATTGAACATCGTTTCGAGCATGCGGTCGACCACACGGTGCGTCTGCCACTCGTTAATCTTCACGACGCTTTCCCAGTAAGCGGCGACTTCGGGGAGTCCATAATAGCCACAGAGATAAACAAGGTTCAAGATGTCCTTCTTGAAGCAACTGCCACCGAAACCGATGGATGCCTTGAGGAACTTTGAACCGATTCGCTTGTCCTTGCCCATCACAAAGGCAACTTCGTCCACGTCGGCACCGGTCTTTTCGCAGAGGGCGCTGATGGAGTTGATGGAGCTGATACGCTGTGCGAGGAAGGCGTTTGCAGTAAGCTTCGTGAGTTCGGAACTCCAGAGGTTCGTCGTAAGGATACGGTCACGCGGTACCCAGTGGGCATACACGTCGACAAGCTTCTGGCAGGCCGCAAGACCCGATTCCGTCTGATGGGAGCCAATCAGTACCCGATCGGGCTCGAACAGGTCGTTAATGGCTGTACCTTCGGCCAAAAATTCCGGATTCGAAAGCACTTCAAAATGGAGGCCCTTGTCGTTTGAATTCAGGATGCGTTCCATGGCAGCAGCCGTACGCACCGGGAGCGTCGACTTTTCGACGATGATCTTCCCTTCGTCGGCAATTTCCAAAATGTTACGGGCGGTCTTTTCCCAATACTGAAGGTCAGAAGCCTTGCCGGCGCCGTGACCAAAAGTTTTTGTCGGGGTGTTCACCGACACAAAGATAATGTCCGCTTCCTTGATGGCAGAAGGGATATCCGTACTGAAAAACAAGTTACGTCCACGGGCGCGCTTTACAACATCATCCAGCCCAGGTTCAAAAATCGGGAGGTTTTCACTATTCCAAGCGTTGATGCGGGACTCATTAATATCGACTACAGTAACCTTCACATCAGGGCACTTGTCGGCGATAACAGTCATGGTGGGTCCACCGACGTAACCGGCACCAATGCAAACAATTTTTGTTTCGAAAGTCATAGGCTATAAAATAGTAATTACAGCGCCATACGATGCGCAACGCCTTCAAAACATAGGCTATTTATAAGCATTCAGTACCATCCGACCTATTTAAAGAGGGCTGTAACTCCGCTCACATTTTCGGGCAGGATCACGCGCGTGGGGCTGGTTTCGCCATCGCTCCAACCTACAAAAGTGCTTCCCGCAAGGGGCTCCGCGCTGAGCGTCACCGGGAATCCCGTAAAGAAATCTACGGTCATTTCCGGCTCATCGATGGGGAGACCATGCACAAGAATTTTCCCAGAGCCTTTTACAGATAAAGTCACAGAAACCTTTTTACCGAGCGCAAAGAAATCCTGCAATTCATCGTATACGACACCAGGGCGCTCCATCGCAAAATCCTTGATGACGTTGAGCTGTTTTGTCATCTTCGAGGCGCTCAGTCCCCAGCGTTTTTGGTCGCGGGGAATCTCCGACTGGATTTCAGCCATCATACTCTCGATGCGGGCAAGCACCCTCGAGCTTTCAAAATTCATTTGCAGGAGCACCGCCATCCGGTTGATAAAGGCTGCCTTGAAGCCCTCGTTTTCGAGCAGTTTCCGGAGCAGCAATGTGTATTCAGGCCCGTTCGGCCAAGAGTCTCCATCTTCTGCCGTCGCAAATTCAAATATGTTATTCGTATACTTACTGAAACCACTACCATAACCAAAATCAAGATCGTAAAGGAACCATTTCCACGGTGTTTTGGGGCTTGTGCTGCGCCACTTTTTGAGATTATTCGCCGGCCAGTCGCGATTATTCGCAAAAAGCTCCGTATGCATATAGTTGATGAAATTGTCGACATCTATTTGCGAGGCGATGTAGGCATAGTTTTCATCGTCATCCAAGGTGTTCGATTCCAGCCAATCCATCAACGCCACGTAATCAACAGACGAGCCCGCCGAAACAGCATTGTCCGCCTTGAGCAAATCAATCTTATCCGGATCAAGCCCGTAATGCGTTTCGAAATAGTCTTCCGTCGAACGTTCACGGATACTGTGGATGCCGAAATATTCACCGTTATAATACACAACGGCAAATCGCCCGCGCTGGTAATCGACGCCAAAGCCATCGCTCACGGAACTCGCCAAACGGTCGCGTATGTAGTCGTTTCCACAGTTGCTCCCATTATTGCGCAACAAGAACACCTTGAAATTTTTCAGCTCTGGGAATTCAGGGAACAGCGGATACTTCAGGTGAGAATCGCCATACTTTTCACGGAACGTGATCGCCACCGACTTTTTGTCTTTTTGCCGGCTGTAGTTTCCAAAAATTTTGAGTCCCGCATTCTTTGCAAACGCAGGCGAACTCGTCCCCGGCTCCATCAATTCCACCGTCACGGGGATTTCCTTGTCAAGCCAGTAATTGGCGCCGTAATGAGGTTCCTTGCTCTGCGCATACGGACCTTCCACGTAAATGCCTGTATCCGGATCGAAAAGCGAATTCGGGTCAGCCGCAAGGAAAACCGCAGGCACCGTAGGCGCGCTCTCGAAAACGTAAGTGCGAGTCACCACATCGCTCGGAAGGCTTTGCGGAGCGATCCTTGCGCAGCGTATTACCGTTGTCTTGTCGATCAAAATGCTATTCTGGAACGGCGTCCCTTCCGATGGCAACTTTCCGCCCGTTTCGCACACGGCATTAGTCGTACCTTCAAGATTCAAAACAAAAGGTTCCGTATAGAATCCCGAAGGCGGGAACAGCAGGGTGTCAATGTTATTTTCGCGGTTAAACATGAGCGTACTTTCCGTATAGCCATACGGCGAAGGGTCCGCATAACCCCAGCCACTTGCATAGCTCCACGTTTTTCCCAGGGGCAATTCCGGGTAAGATACAGAATCCACAATCGCCGCATCAGCATTCACCAGGTAAAGCGAGCCACCCTTTTTCGAAAGCTTGAAGCCGGCATGCGGTTCATGACCACGGTTCCGAGCAATGTAGCTGAAAACCTTGAGAGTCACTTCTTGTGATTCATTCGCTTCGGGACTCAACCGCGTCCCATAAATGTTCGCCAAATCAGGGAAAGTCGTTCCCGTAGGGAGTGCCATACGGTAAACCGTCGAAGAATCCCCCGTCCCTTCAAGGACCATCTCGTAACCTTTCCAGTCATCAATGTCGGGCTGAGCCAAGCGCACAGAAACCTTGCGGCCCTTTGTAATGTACGCCTGCATCAAGATTTCGTTGGCCGCCGAAATATCCAGCACATCCGAGGGGTCGCTACTCCCCGTTCCTACGAAAAACGAGATGGACGACCAACCGAGTTCTTCGTTTTCGCCCAGTTTCATCACCGTGCCAATGCGGCTTTCTCCATTTTCGCTAAAGCATTTTTCATCGTGTCCCGGCAACGGGTCGGCATAGCTGTAGCCTGGAGGGTCGCTCTCGGCATCCGTCCATGTCCAGCAACCAGGCCCAATCATATCGATAGAATCATGAGGCATCACGTAATCGGGATAATTCTTCCCCGACAAAAAGATGACCAAAAACGAATTCGGTGCGATTTTCACATCGCCAAGTTTCCACTTGAACGGTTCCTCTTGCAAGTCCGTCAAGTACATTCCTGACAAATTCACCGTATCCGCAGAAGCATTGAAAAGCTCCACCCAGCCGGCGTCATCGCCTTCGTGATCCTTGTAACCAATGTTAACCGGATCGACCTCGGTGAACATCACCGGACCGCCAACAAACGGAAGTTTCGTGCCCCCCGCATCACCACTTGCCGAAGAGCTGCTTTCCGGATCCAGAATCAAAAAGTTAGGATTATCATCAGAGCAGGCCGACAAAAACAACGCTGCTAAAAGAAAAGGACCTATGATCCTACTGATTTTAGAAAAACAATCATTCCAACACACCATAACAGGGAATATACATTATGAGCGGGTATTTGGAATTTAAGGTCCGGAATATAAGAAAAAAACTACTTCCTAGTTTCAAGTCCCGAATCGTCCACTTTCTTTCGGCGCGGGCGGCGCACAATAAAGAGGCAGGCGCCAATCAGCACGAGCGCAACCGAAATCGCCTTTCCAACAGGGAATGCCTCGGAGAACACGAGCGCACCAGCCAAAGTCGGAACCGCCGCACCGACAGCCGCGCTGAACGGAATGATGAACAGCGCACGCCCACGCGAAAACGATACCTGCGAATACAAAAAGGCGATGCCGTAAGTCGCCACATAGCCTAGCGTCCTGAAATCCACAAGCAAGTTCGCCACAGACGAGAACTCGATATGATCCAAGTCAAAATCCATCGCGAGGCTCTTGTAGAACGCAGCCGAAAGCCCAAAGCCGACACCCATGATGAGCGAGTCCACCATTTCGCGGTCTTTCACCCACAGGTGCGCAATGAGAGTTGCAAAGGAAAGCCCACCCGCATAGGCCCACAGCGTTCCAATGTTCTGCACGGCAGTCGATTCACCCAGATTCTCGACGGAATACAAAAGGCCCGCCACCACAAAGCAGATGGCGACCACGATTTTTTTGGTCAAAACTTCCTTAAGGATGCAAAAGCCCATCAACGCCGTCAAAACCGGATTCAGGACCATCATCGGCTGCACCTGCGAAAGATCATAGCGGGCCATCGCAACGTAGTAGCCAAGCGTCGCAAGGCCAGAACACGCAATGCCCAGCCACCAGAATTTATTCGTCACGATGCCTTTAAAGAATTCCCAAGGCCTTGATGTTCCGCCAGTAAGCTTCCCTACCGCGGACACACCCGACTTTTCAAGAATGTTGCCACAAGCAAACAAAAAAGCCGGGCCGATAGTCAACAAAAGAAAAAGCAAGACTAAATCCCACCGTAAATTTCTTTATAGATCCAGTAATTGCCCATGACGCGCTTCACGTAATCACGGGTTTCCCAGTAGCTGATTTCTTCGACGCGCAAGTCCCACGGGAAGCCTTCGCCTTCGGCCTGCCAGCGCTTTGTCGGCTTGGGACCGGCATTGTAGTTACCGAGGACGTACATATAGTCGTTCTTGTATTCTTCCTTGAGATCAATCAGGTAACGGATACCCAGACGGATATTCATGTAGCCGTTGTAAAGACGCTTGGGCGTGAAGTTCAAAATTTCTTCCTTTTCGGCAAGCATCTTGCCCGTTGCCGGCATGATCTGCAAAAGTCCGCAGGCGCCCGCCGGAGACGTGATTTCAAAGTCAAAGATGGATTCCTGGCGCATCACGCTATAGACAAAGAACGGATCGATACTGGAGCCCGAATAGTAAACCACAGGATCGGCATACGGGACCGGGAAGAGGTAATGCAGCACGTCAATCGGCGGTTCCATCAAAAGGCGTCTATCCATCTTCGCCTGGAACTGGCGAGCGAGCCTGTAACCGGCAGCCGTTTCGCCCATCTCGTAAAAGAGCTTGCCATATTCGTAAAGGAAGTCGAGGCGCTTCGCGTTCTTCTTCTTGAGTTCGTCGTAAAGCCTGAACGCTTCTTCTTCAAAACCATAGAGGAACAGCTTCTTGATGCGTTCGTAACGTTCCTTGCTGTACGAGGCGTCCGGCTTTCCGAGCTTGTTGACGGAACGGATCCAGTCCAGCGTTGCGGCCGGGGACATCGACACGCCATGCGCATACGGAATCTTGTCGTTCGGAAGCAAACGGTTTTCCAAGAGCTTCGTGCGACTGCGGTGGGCATAATACGAAAGCGGGAAATCCTTGATGCAATCGAGATAGGCTTCGCGGGCAAGCGAATCCTCGCCCATTTTCATGTACGTATCGCCCAGGAACATTCTCGAGGCGCTTCCGCTCCACAGGAACGGATCTTTTTTCGCTTCGTTAAAGTAAGCAGCGGCCTCGACCCACATACCTCGCTTAAAGTAGATGTAGCCTATACGGAACCTGGCCCACTGGCGCTTCAGATTGTTCTTGAAACGCTTGTGGATGAGCTTCTTGTAGCAGTCAATCGCCTTGTCGTACATGAGCTTCTGTTCGAACTCAAAGCCGCGCAACCAGAGGTTATTGGCGTTTTCGCTACTGAACTGGCTCACGTCCTGCAGCAAGGAATCGTACATATGGATTTCTTCGTCGAAAAGGCCGGCCGCTTCCTTGCGGTAAAGCTTGAGAATCGCCTGGATCCAGGACGGACGCGGTTCCACGTTCTCGATCAGGTAACGGTACTGTTCAATGGCAGCTTCGTTGCGGTTGAGGGCGCGCAAGGCTCCGGCACGTTTTTCCCACAGGGTAATGCGGGTATTCAAATCCAGCGTACTCTTTTTCAGACGGGCCTGGGCCGGGTCATCCGTCGGCACGACCGAAGCCGGATTCTTCTGGGCCTGCTGGGCGTCCATGATCTGGATGGAATCCAGCAAGTCGAGACAGTTCTTCATCTCGTCCTTGGTGCAGGCCATCTTGGCATAGGCGACCTTTTCGGCAAGCGTTTCCGGAGTCGCAAGCACCTCGCGCAACCGGCGGATAGATGCATAGGCAGAATCCTTGTACGCAGTGCGGCTCGTCAAAAGCTTCATGTAGAGGCGTTTGGCCTGTTTCAGGCGGTAGGAATCTTCGAGATAGCGGGCATAACGGTACCTCAAAGCCACCACGTCATCCTTATCGGGATAATCTTCAAGGAAGCGCACCAGCGAATCGGCACGGGACACATCGTTGAGCGAATTGTCCTCCATCGTCGCCTCGATTCTCAAGCGGTCAGCCGCTTCACGGAATGCCGGATCCGATTCCAGACCCTTGTCCAGGCGGAGGGTGGCACGCATCTTGGTGAAGTTGCCCTGCTGGAAATTCGCTTGCGCCATACGGAGGATGACGTTTCCGTTCAGGCCCGGTTCACGGGAGCGCAGTGAATTATAGGCGGCATAGGCGCTATCCCACTGGCCACTGTAATAGTAATAGGCGGCGCGTGCAAAATCGCGATAATTCTGCGAAACAGAGATATCGTTCATCGTCTTTTTAGCCCTCGCGGCACGAATGACGACGTTCTGGAACTGTTCCGGCGAAACCATCTCCTGTTCAGCAAAAGGAGACTTGTAAAGCGAATAAACGGAGCCGTCCACCTGTGCATACAAGGCGGCTGTACAAGCAATCAGCAAAGAACAAAAAAGCTTCATCTAGAATCCAACAGTTTTATTTTTCGACCTGCCCCACAAAGCTGGAGATTCCAAGTTCCATAATGGTCTGCGCATACTTCTTATGCAAGAACTCATTCACGTCTTCGGCATCATCCATTTGCAGAACGGTCAAAGCCGTTTCACGAACATCTTCAAAGTTGATCGAGCGGATAATCTTCTTGGTCGTCATGACGCTCCACGGGGTCATCGAAAGTTCGTCGACACCGAGGCCCACCAGCAAAAGGACGCTCATCGGATCCGTACACATTTCACCGCAAACCGCGACCGGGATTCCCTCGCGATGCGCAGCGACCACCGTCTGGTAGATCATGCTCAGCACGGCCGGATGGTGCGGCTGGAACATATCGGTAATAAGTTCGTTTGTACGGTCCACGGCAAGCGTAAACTGGATCAAGTCATTTGTACCAAGGCTAAAGAAGTCCACTTCCTTGGCAAGTTTATCCACAATCATTACGGCGGCAGGGACTTCGATCATCACCCCCACCTTGACGACAGGCAGCTTATGGCCTTCTTCTTCAAGCTCCTTGCGGGCCTTTTCGATGCAAGCCTTTGCACGCCTGAGTTCGCTCATGCACGAAATCATCGGCAAAAGGATACGCAAGTTTCCCTTGGTATTGGCAAGCAACAGCGCACGGAGCTGCGTAATGAAAATATCTTCGCGGTCCAGGCATACACGGATAGAGCGCCAACCCATGAACGGGTTCGACTCGTTCACGGCCGAGATGCCACTGACAAGCTTATCGCCACCGGCATCCAGCGTACGGATAACTACCGGGCACGGCGCGATCATTTCAAGAATATGTCTATAGGCGCTTTCCTGTTCTGCCTGCGTCGGGGCGTCCTTCTTGAAGAACAAGAATTCCGAACGGTAAAGGCCGATACCCGTTGCGCCAAAGTCCTTGACTTTGTCCGCTTCGGCAGGCATTTCGATGTTGGCGTGCAGCACAATGTACTTGCCATCGCGGGTCATCGGTTCCAGCTGACGCATCGTGAAAAGCTCACGGCGCTGGCGTTCAAAGATTTCCTGACGTTCGTGGAACTTGCGGATATCTTCTTCGTTCGGATTGATGATAACCTTACCATCAGAGCCGTCAACAATAATCGTATCGCCGCTCTTGGCAAGGGCAGCAACATTGCGGAGACCGCCTACGGCGGGAATCTGCAAAGACCTGGCAAGAATGGCGACATGGCTTGTACGGCCACCCGTATCCATCACGATGGCGTTCACCTGTCCCGGCTTGAGCGTCATCAAGAAACTTGGGACAAATTCATGAGCTACAAGGACAATGCCATCTTCGTCAGCCACGTCCTCCAATACCGGTCCGGAGTCGTCCATAGCGGCCATCAGACGATTGTACAAGTCCCTCAGGTCGGCCGCCTTGTCACGCATCGCAGGCGAATCAATTTTTTCGAACTTTTCGATGTATGCGCCAAATACGACATGCACCGCCCACTTCGCGTTCTTGTGCTTCTTCTTTATCTTGTCCAGGACACCATTCACCAGTCCCGGATCCTGCAAGATCATCAAGTGGGTCGCAAAGATCAGGCTGTCCTTGACACCAGCCCTGCTCTCCGAAATTTCTTTAATCTGAGCAATTTCTTTTGCCGTCTTGGAAACGGCTTTCAAGAACATCTGTTCTTCCGCAGCGATCCTGCTCTCGGGGAGCGTTTCTTCGACTACGGAAAACTCACGGTTTGCAACAGGGAACACCGTTCCCATCGCAAAACCGGGAGATGACGGCACACCCAGGAGTTCCGTTCTCGGAGACTTCCTGGAAGATGCGTCAGCGGCCTTGGCCACAAACTCAGCAGGGTTCTTCGTTGAAGTGGTCATCAAAAAGCTTTCCCAACTGCTGAACGACTAACTCTTCATCCTCGCCATCGATTTCGAACTTGACTTCGGAACCGGCAGGGATCGCGAGCATCATCACGTTAAGGATGCTCTTCGCATTGGCCTTTGAACCATCAAATACAATGGATACGTCGCTCTTGGCCTGACCGGTAATGTCAACAATCATACCGGCGGGACGAGCGTGAATACCCAATTTGTTTGAAACAGTAAATATCTTTGTAATCATCAATTCCTCAGAAGAAATCCACATTAATGTCAAGGCCATCTTGCAAGATGATCTTGAACAGGCTGTCAGCAGAGCGTACCGTCTTGACCAAATCGTCGTGCAGCTGTCGGTCGTTCAACAAGAGTCCGACCGTATTGTTTTTCGAGTCCATCTTGCCCTGCACCTTGGCAATCAGCCCATCCAAATGCTTGGTCACGTCTTCCAGTTCGGAGATGAGCTGGTTTGCGTTCCCCATAACCTTGTCCGTCCCGGCAAAGAGTCCGTTGATCGGTTCCTTGACACCATCGACAAGCTCGTTCACCTTGACCGTCACCTTGTTGAGGTTCGCAAGGCTCTTCTTGAGCTGCGGGTCAGTCGTCGAGACAAGCGAGATCAAGCGGTCTTCAAGAGTTTCAGCCTTCACGAGGAGCGTCTTGAAGCGATCCTGGAAATCCGGATTTGCAATCGTTCCGTTCAAAGCCACCTTCACGGCCTCGAGCAGCACCTTCGTGGAGTCACAAACTTCACCGGCAAGACCAAGCGCTTCGGCGATACCGGCATCGAACTGTCCCGTAATGGTATCACCCGGCACGTAGTATTCTTCGGCATCCCCGAGGATCATGCCAATCTGGCGTTCACCCATGATACCGATATTCTGCACGCGAATCTCGGAATCCTTCGGGATCTTCACATTCGACTTGAGCCTGATCGTGACGACCACGCGATGTCCAGAAAGTTCAATGGACTCCACTCGGCCAAGCTTTACACCGTTAACCTTGACCGGGTCATCCAAAACAAGCGTACTCACCTGCGTAAAGCGCAAATGGTAAACATCAAACGTTTCACGTAAATCTTTCTCGTTCAAAAAGAACATGCCAAAAATCAAGATGACAATGGCTAAAAGAACGACAAGACCTACAGAAAAATATAGAGCAGTATTCTTTTTCATTCTAAAACTAATCTAGCATATTTTAGCTAAGTCCTGTGATATGAGGGGGCTTGTATTAGGCTATTTTTGACAAGGATAACCAAGAAAAAGTTTAACGAGCATTTTAATTCCCTATGATAGAAGAACCGATGAGCCAAGAAGGCGACATTTCCATCCATCTCGCCTCACCGGACCTGATCCGTTACTGGTCCTATGGCGAAGTGACTAAGCCGGAAACGATCAGCTACCGCACCTTCAAGCCTGAAAAGGATGGTCTTTTCTGCGAAAAGATCTTTGGACCGGTCAGGAACTGGGAATGCAACTGCGGTAAGTTCAAGCGCATCCGCTACAAGGGCGTCATCTGCGACCGTTGCGGCGTCGAAGTGACTCACTCCAAGGTCCGTCG
>CACZAD010000023.1 GCA_902779055.1 Fibrobacter succinogenes
AGCCTCAAGATGATTTGCATCGTGACCCACGTGGCCGACGCCCGCAGCTGCGTGCTGCACCCGGCAAGCCACACGCACCGTCAGCTCAGCGACGAACAGCTCATCGAAGCAGGCGTTGCACCGGACCTCATCCGCTTCAGCGTCGGTATCGAAAATGTCGAAGACATCATCGCCGACCTCACGCAGGCTTTGGACAAGGTCTAATCGTTTACACCTCTACATACCAAAAACGGCACCGACCAATCGGTGCCGTTTTCTTATTTAGTTTTCATACTGCTAAAACAACCACGACGCAGACACAGAACTGTAATACGTCCTATCTGCCAGCTGCTTTCCGTTAACAATCGAGACACCCGCTCTAAACTGGACCACTTTATCATGCGTATAAGTCAAGCCAAAATAGTTTGTGATGAACCACGGAAACGCAAACGAAATATCGTAATCATCCATTGGATAAACGCCTTGAAAAGCCTTACCTTCCAAATGGTCACGCCATAGCCATGGTCTGGTAAGCGACGGAGCATAAACAATAGCGACAGGTCCCAAGAACAAGCCCGCATAGGCACCTACTCCGCCACGGAAGTGCAGATAGTTGTCGCTGTTTTCTCCAGTCGTATATTCCGGTTCTGGTGACACGCACATAATGCACCCACCGCTCACAAAGACCCCTTCATATTTGTAGGACGCTTTACCGTAATCAAGTCCCCAAAAAGCGCTAGCCCCAATTTCGCCATAACGGAAATTAACACCGAACGAAGCTTTTGCATAAGGTAGCGGATCCAGACCAAACCCGTAAGCCGTATATACTATTTCGTATTTTTTCATCCATTCCAATTCAACGGATACCGGAAAGCTCTCCAGGATATAGTCAATATCAGCCTTTCGCTCGTCAAGCTTTAAATCATAATTATCCGTCGCCTTGCATTCCCCTTCCAAATCACAAACATAAACGTCCTTGTTCCATACGTTCACGAGATCTATGGTCTTGTCCTTCATCGGATGCACCGTGACACTCAAGCGGCGAACCGTAGAGCCCGAATCCATTGCAAATTCGGCACCTCTCATCGCAGGAGCAACTCTGGCATCAAAGTCTCCCTCAAGAACGTTCATTTTATAAGTATGGCAACCGTCGAGAACCAGCAGCGCAGCCATCAAAAATATCAAATGGAAATATTTGCAAATCATACCGATAATATAGATAAATTACTGTCTAGCCACGTCCTGCGTATATGCCTATATTTGAGGCACCTCAAAAAGAAGGATATAACAATGCTTAATTTAATCAAGGCTGTTAGCCGCTTTTTATCGACGTACACTTCGCTTTTCGTCATCGCGTGCGCCATCATCGCATTTTTCGTCCCGATGCTCTTTGGCTGGGTTCACGGCAACACAAGCTCGATTATTCTCGGCATCATTATGCTCAGCATGGGGCTCACCATTACTATGGACGATGTCCGCAACTTGATGAAACGCCCCGCCGACATTTTCCTCGGCGCCGTGGCACAGTACACCATCATGCCGCTCGTTGCATTTACGCTCACGAAGGTTTTCGGACTCGACCCGTATCTGGCCATCGGCATTGTCCTTGTCGGCTGCTGCCCGGGCGGCGTATCGAGCAACGTCATGAGCTTTTTGGCCAAAGGCGACGTGACCTACTCCGTGAGTATGACTATGGCAAGTACACTTCTCGCTCCGCTTATGACTCCGGTTTTAGTGCTTTGGCTTGCCGACACGAGCATCGAAGTGAACGCCGTTGGAATGTTCCTCAACATCCTTTACGTGACGGTTCTCCCGATTGTAATCGGCTTCACCTGCAACTACTTCTTCGGTAAGCGCGCTGGTTTCAGGGAATTCCAGGCAAACATGCCTGCCGTGAGCGTCATCGGCCTTGCTTTAATCGTCGGCGGCGTCATCGTGACCGTGCGCCCGCAGCTCCTAACGAACGGCATCGGGCTTATCGCGCTCGTACTCGCCGTCGTGTTCTTGCATAACGCCCTCGGTTACATACTCGGCTACAGCGTCGGTCGTTTGTTCAAGTTCAACACCGCCAAGAAGCGCACCATATCCATCGAAGTTGGCGTGCAGAATGCCGGCATGGCAACCGTCCTCGCAGGCGCATTCTTCGCCAATCCGGAGAATCTCGCCCTCCACCCGGAAGCAGCCCTCTGCGTCGTGCCTTGCGCCATCAGCTGTGCCTACCACTCCATCAGCGGAACAATCCTCGCCGGCATTTACGCGCACATGGACCAAAAGAAAGCGAAAGCTTAATAGCGTTCGAGGATGACCATTCACTTGAAAAGGGCGACTCTTTCGAGCCGCCCTTTGTTATGACCAGGAAAAACATTCAATCCTTTTTTGAAAAGGGAGGCTCCAAGAGCCTCCCTTTGGTGTGTATGATAGGATTGCAAGAAACTTTTTAAAGTGCTACTTCAAGTGCGTCACGAAATCAAGAGTATCGCAAGCACCTGACCGCTTAAAATTCTGAGCAACATCGTGAGCGGATAGACAGATGCGTAACCGACGTTCGTTGCTTCGGAATTGCTGAGTCCGTTCGCAAAAGCAAGAGCCGGAGGGTCTGTCGTTGCACCAGCGAGCACACCGCAAAGCGAGAGGTAATTGACCTTGAACACCGCCTTGCCTACAATCGCCACAATCATCAGCGGGAAGAACGTGATAATTGCCGAGAGCGCCATATAGTAGAAACCGTCACCGTTCAAGAGCACATCGAAGAACTTGATACCCGCATTGAGACCCACGCAGCTTAAGAATATCGTAATGCCGAGTTCTCGCAGCATGAGGTTCGCACTGTTCGCCATAAAGAAGTTCAGAGGACCGATCTTACGTTTACGGCTAAGGATAATCGCGACAATCAAAGGGCCGCCAGCAAGGCCAAGCTTGAGCGGAGTCGGCATGCCAGGAATCGCCACCGGGATGCTTCCGACAATCACGCCAAGGAAAATGCCAAGGAATGCCGGGAGGATTTCTGGATGGTCAAGAGCCGTGAGGGAGTCGCCCAGTTCTTTTGCAGCAGCGGCAATGCTTTCCGGCGTACCCACGACAAGCAACTTATCCGCAAACTTCAAACGGATATCGAGGCGTCCCGTGAACTTGAAACCGCCACGAGTAATGCGGCTCACCGTCACGCCAAAGCGGTCGTTAAGCGCAAGCTGCTTGATGCTCTTTCCAAGAATCTTCTTGTTCGTCACGAGAATCGTCTTGACCGCCAATTTCGACTTCTGGAGCGTAATCGGAGTGGCCTGTTTTTCGCCAATAATTTTTTCCAAACCGTCAATCGCTTCGGGCATACCGACCACATGAACCAAGTCGCCAAGTTCCAGCGTCAAGTCGTCCTTCGGCATGTTTACAACTTGGTCGCGGGCATGTCTCGTCACCACGGCACCTGTCGAAATAAGTCCCGGAATGTCCTTGATTTTGCAACCCACAAGGTTTGCATTTTCGACCTTGAGCGTGCAAGACATAATTTCCTTGGACTGTTCCGCAATTTCTTTCTGGTAATCAGCGGCAGCCACTTCCGGTTTCTGCTTAAAGAATATGCGCACGAGAATCATCACGAGGATAATGCCGATCACACCGAACGGATAAGCGACCGCATAGCCGACACCCGTCAAGGAAGCGTCCACGCCAGCAGCCGTAAGCGCCGAATTTGCGGCACCGAGGGACGGCGTGTTCGTCACGGCACCGCACAACATACCGATCAGCACCGGAACATTGTCATGCATGCTCGTCGTGAAGTAAATAAGAACGGTAGCAAGTACGCCCAGAAGGACGATACTCACAGCAAGGATATTCAGCACCAATCCGTGTCGCTTTATGGAGTCAATAAAGCCCGGGCCTACTTGCATACCGATTGTATAAACAAACAAAATCAAACCAAATTCTTGCATAAAGTGGAGAACACTGGGCTCGATCCGCATTCCGATATGACCGAGCAGGATTCCTACGAATAGAGCACCAGCACCTCCAAGACTCACACCCTTCACCTTGATTTTGCCGACCATGATACCGATGGCAGCCGTAAGGGAAAGGGCCAAAACCTGTTGTCCCACAGAGGGTTTTGCGAATAAGTCAATAAGCCAGTCCATATACCATCCTTATTTTGCGCCCCAAATGTAGCATTGGTGATTGATAATGACTAATAGATTATTCATATTAGATTCATAACTAAAAATTATAGATAATGCACCCATGGCATTAGCTCCCCATTTTTATCGTCATTGATTATCATTATTAATATAATCATTTCTATATTAACATTCGTTAATAAAATCAACCGTAGGCGGCACAAATGGCAGAAGAAATGATCGACATCCTGAACAGCGACGGGACCCCGGCAGGGTATTCCCGCGAGAGATCCGAAGTCCATGCCAAGGGGCTATGGCACCGAACCGTCCACATCTGGGCTTTTGACACCCACGGACGAATCGTATTCCAGCTCCGCAGCCACCTCAAGGAAAACAACCCGAACCTGCTAGACACGAGCTGCGCCGGACACATCACCGCGGGCGACGACAGTCGAAATGCCGCCATCCGCGAACTCCGCGAAGAGATGGGAGTCGAAAAACGCCCGGAAGATCTCGAATACCTTTTTGAGGCCACCCACGAAAACATCCTCAACAACGGCACGTATCACGACAACGAATATTATGATACATACCGGATTTTTTTGTCCGACAATGAAGCGTCGCATCTCGTGCCGCAACCGGGCGAAGTTGACGATTTTGTTTGGATGACCCCGGCCGAATTCCTTGAAAAACACGCCAAAAACCCCGAAAAGTTCGTAGACCACCCCAAAGACTACGGATGGATACAGTCAATACAAAGTACACAAAAATAAGCATTAAATAGGTTAAATCCGTCCACATTTTTTATAGATTGCTTTATTGGAATTGGGCTATACACAACGGGTTCATCATGGGGGATGACGACCATGAAATACAAAAACACTGCTATTGTTGTCGAGGGTGGTGGTTTACGCGGAGCGTATGCCGGTGGAATTCTCGATATTCTCGCCGATAAAGAGATCAAATTTGGCGGCGCCATAGGCACTTCTGCAGGCGCCATTCACTTGTGCAGTTTTTTGTCAGGACAGATCGGGCGCAACTTCCGTGTCGACACCATACATTCCAAAAGCCCTCGCTATATGAGTTTTAGGAACCTGTTGTTTACAGGCGACTACTTTGCTTTTGACTACTGCTACAAACAAATTCCATACAGGATTGATCCGTTCGAATTCGATAAGTTTGCAGCCCAGTGCCAGGAAACCGAATTTCGCGTCTGTATGACAGACGTCGAAACGGGCCGCGCCGAATACCCGCGCATTCTGGACTACCGCAACGAAGACGACATGAACCGCATCCGCGCATCGGCAAGTCTCCCGATTTTGAGCAAGGTCGTTGAAATTCACGGGAAAAAGTTCTTGGACGGAGGCGTCGCCGACAGCATCCCGTTCGAGACGATGTTCAAGAAAGGCTTTGAGCGCGCCGTCGTGATTCTCACCCGCCCGCTCGGCTACCGCAAAAAGATCAACAAGGCGCTCCCCCTCGTCAAGCTCGCATTCCGCCATTACCCGAAATTCATCGAAGCGATCGCCACCCGCCACATCCGCTACAACCAGGCGCTGGACAAGCTCGCCAAGCTGGAAGCCGAAGGAAAGGTGTTCATCTTCCGCCCGAGCCGTTATCTCAAGATTTCGGATATCGAACGGAACAAGAAGAAAATCGCCCAACTTTACGAACTCGGCAAGGAAGATGCACACAACAAGATGCCGGATTTGCTGAAATTTTTGGAAGGATAAGACCTTTTTTTCGCGAAAAAAAGGCAATTTACAACGCACGTTGAAAATTTTACAACGCGAAGCCCATTTTCTCAACGCGTTTTCGCAACACGCCCCTATAATAATATAGATTATAGGGCATGCCCGAAGTATTAGACTATCTGGAATATCGTGAGTACCTGAAGGACTGGTTTGTCGAAACCAAGAAAGACAACCCGTTCACCTCGTACCGCTATCTTGGCCAGAAGACCGGCGTGGACCCGGCCTGGCTTGTCCGCGTTTTCCAAAAAGAAGGCCACCTGAACGAAAGCACGTTGCCCGTGTTCATCAGGATTTGCGGCCTCGATGACCGACGCGCCGAATACTTCAAGACCCTTTACAGGTTCAACAAGACCAAGGCGAAGCAGACGCTCTCCGAGCTTTATTACAAGCTGTTGGAGCTCCGTTCGCTTGAAACGCGTGTGCTTTCGGAACCGGAACTCGCCTACTTTGGAAGCTGGGCCTGTGCCGCACTCCGCGCCCTCATCGGCATCACGAAGGACACAAGCGACATCGCTGGCCTCGGCAAGCATTTGAACCCGCCCATTTCGCAGGATGACGCCCGCAATGCGCTCGGCATCTTGAAACAGCTTGGGCTCGTCGTTCCAGACGGCACCGGCGGCTGGAACATTACCGACCAGATCATCAGTACCGGCGGCGAAGTCAAGAGTTCCGCAGTCCGCAGCTTCCACAGGCACACGATGGAACTTGCGCAAGAATCGCTCGACCGCCACAAACCCGAAGAGCGCGACATTTCGAGCGTCGTGTTCACCGCCGATGAATCCGACCTGCCCGAAATCAAGCACAAGATTGAAGAATTCCGTCGCGGACTTTTGCAGTTTGCACGCAAGAGCGAACGCGCCGACCGAGTTTACGCACTGAATATTGCAATGTACCCCCTCTCAGACAAGGTAGCAGACCCAGCTACAGGTCCCACCTCGCCTGAAAACAACGGAGGTGCAAAATGATTTTCAAAAAGAAATTATATATTAAGGGTATGGAATTGAAGCAGAACAAGAACAGACGCCTACTTACACTGGTTGCTCCGTTTGCAATCAGCCTTTCGCTGTGCGCCTGCGGAGGTTCTGAAGTTGCAGGCGGTGGCCCGAGCGGTACTGAAGCCGGAAATGCCATCACCGCACAGATTTTGCTGGCAGATGCACCCGCATCGTACGCCCGAATCAAGCTCGTCGAGCACAACAGTTTGAACGGAAGCGAAGGCGCGTATATCGCCACGGCCGACTCGAACGGCATGGTTTCCATCTCGATTGACAGCGTAGCCCTCGGCAGCTACACCATGGAAGCTACACTTGACGAAACGGCACTCCAGTTGCCCATAGTCGTCAAGGATACAAGCAGCATCGACCTTGGCCAACAGACTTTGCAAAAGTCCGTCTATATCGGCGGCTCCATTGCTGACTTTGTCAAGGACGCGCAAGCCGAAGACTTCAAGAATATGGCAGGCGTCGTCAAGTTCCGCGGCCTCGACCATTCCGCCATCATCAAGGACGGCAAATTCGAAGTCAAGGGACTCCCGGCAGGCAAGCTCAATATGGTGGTCATTCCGCAAGACGCTGTCGATACCGTATATGTACCGGTTTCAACGGTTGCCGGGGATTCCATCACCACGCTCAAGCCGCAGGACACCATCCCTTCGACCCCGGTTTCGAAAAACGAAAGACTCCTTATCGATGACTTTGATGACGGAGACAACATCCATTCTTATGCACCGGAAAACATTATTGGATACAACGCTTACTCCTGGCTGTTGCTCACGACGACACTTGCAAACACAAATCTATTTGCCGTTGTCGACTCCATTAAGGTTTATCCAGAATACAACCCGGCGGACTTCATAGGAAAGCATCCGTTCATTGCAGTCATCCAAGATGCCGACGATGGCGGCAAACAAGTCAATGTCAAATTCGATTTCCCCGAAACATCCATCGGAGATACTGCGCCTTTTGCATTTGTAAAGTTGTATTTTAAAGGCGTATACGACATAACCGATTTGAGTATGGTTGATTCAGTTGCGTTTGACGCCTGGGGCACAGGCAATGCCGAAATCCAGATTCTGGACGAAGCCAACGGCGTGACATTAACGGCATACCCGATCACGCTTCCAAAAAGCAAGGCTAAGCTCCAGTACGCTTGGGCAGACCTTTTGCCAAATGAAGAAGACCGCAAAAAGGTCTCATCGTTCTCAATCGTGTTCCACGACGACGGAGAACTCCACTTAGACAACTTTGAGCTCATCGGGCAAGACCTGCTGGACATCTGGAAGCAGGAATAATGCCGGGCGCAAATTCAGTTACATCGAATCAAGAGACTCTGCACAAAGATCTTGAAAAAGTTGTCCGCAAATACGCGCGGACAACTTTTTTGCGTCCTATCGCCGACCACACGCGAGAAGCTTTTGCAGAAGCCGAAGAATTCGTACAGAAGTTTTACGAAGCTGCTGAAAAAGGTGATCCCGGAACGGAGTCTGGGATGACAAATGAAAAGAAGAAAGGTGCCCCCGCAACAGAGTGCGGGATGACAGCGCCGGTCGCCGTCATTCTAGATTCAGGTTGCGGAACCGGCGAAAGCACCATCCACATCGCACGCCGCTTCCCGAACATTCCCGTCATCGGGATAGACAAGTCCTACGCCCGCCTCAACAAAGCTGGCAACCCATCGCAAACGGCGGGCGAAGATGTTCCGTCCAACGCGTTCTGGATCCGCGCCGAACTCCTCGACTTTTGGAGGCTCGCACTGGAGTATGTCAATGCGGGCAAATGGACCATCCCGTATCACGCCGTGTATTACCCGAATCCGTGGCCCAAGCAGAGCGAGGCCACGCGACGCTTCCATATGCACCCGATTTTCCCGACGCTGCTTGCGCTTGGGCAAACCATCGAACTCCGCACGAACTGGGAAATCTACGCCCGCGAATTCGCCGAAGCCACGAGAATCGTGTTTGAAGAGAACCCAAGGATTGCCACGAAAGAAGTTTATGGATCCCCTACGCTTCGCTTCGAGGATGACGATAAGGGAGATTCCCGCTTACTTCGACTTCGCTCAGCACAGGCTCCGACGGGAATGACAATCAAGTGCGAAAGTTTCGACCCCGAGAGTCCTGAAACGGCCTTTGAGCGCAAATACAAAGAAGCCCGCCAAAAGCTGTGGCGGGTAACGGTATCGCACTTCTAAATTGCGAGAAAGGCGATGCCGCCCCGTCCCCATTCGCGGATCATGACCACATAAGAGCTGAATAGCATTCAAGGCGAGTGTCGCAAAATCAAGCATACTTGATTTTATGATCGAGCCGAAATTGCTGACGCGAAGCGTCAACCGCAAGTGGTCAAAAGGCCGGCATGACAGCAAGACAGCTTCCTACTTCCTACCGTCTACTTCCTACTATCTACTACTTTCGATCCTTCATCCAGTTGGCGATGAACTTGAGGTTACGCGTAAAGCGCACTTCCATCGGAGAGCCAGGAACCACTATGAACTCCGAAAGTCCGTACTTGTCGGCATTGCTGCCCCAGTCGTACGTATAACCTAAGCGAGTCCACGGATGCGGATTTTCGCCCGTATAGCTCTTCGAAGCCTGATCATCGAACCAGTTCTTGAACCACATCATACGTTCAGAGATTTCAGCATCGTTGCCAAATTCGCCTTCAAACGACGTACGCATATCGTAAGCCTTCACATCCGGCACATACGCCGGGCGCATCAGATTTTCCGGACTCACCCAGAAGAACGACATGTGCGTCGCCTTGGACGTTCTCGGTTCGCCAAACAACTGCTTAAAGCGTAGGTCCCAATTACGGACGCCTTCCTTATGGTCCTGGAACCACAACATAAATTCCTTGTCGTTCACGACCCAAACGACACTATCGGACTTGACGGTTCTCCCTTCTTCATAGAATTCCGGATTCGAGGTAAGCGTCACGACCAAAAGCTTCGTCTTGTCGGCATTCCACGCGACCTTGTCGCTGTACTCGTCGAGCGTCACGACCGTGAACTTTTCTTCTTCAAGCGCTTCGGAAGCATCCTTCACCGCGGCGGCATAACGAACATCCAGCAGGGAATCGCGGTTCAGCATCGAGACCTTTTTGCCCTTGTTGTCACGGATTTCGCAGAACGGAATGCTGTCGCCGTTCACCGCCACCTCGGCCTTTGCGAACTGTTCGTTCAGGAGTTCACCGTTATACGTGAAAAGCGAGTCGCCTTCCATGAACGAAATGACCACCTTGCAAAATCCCTTATCGGGAATCACGAGCGATGTCGGGAAGCGCTCCTTGCCGGAGCCTGCCGTATCGAGCGTCAACACGTTTTCGTCTTCGCCGCAAGTGTAACGGTATTCGGAGAGCGTCGCCACACCCGGCTTCATTTCGCTAAAGAACACATTTTCCTGTTCGCTGCTAAAGGCGGGCTTTACCACGATGGATGTTCCACCGAGCACAACCGTATGCGGAATCCCTTCGCCACAATAATAGGCAGGCTGACGAAAAACGCCAATGATGCCCGTTTTCCCTTCAAAGTTTTCGGCCTTAGAGACTTTACTGTCTTTTGTAAGAGCGCAGCCAAACAACGCAAGAGCGATAGCGCTCATCCCCACTAAATAAATATTCCTCATCCGATTCCTCACCTAGCAAATGCAAAGGGAACTTGATTGTACGAATGAAATATAGTTAACTCGTTTTTGACGCAGGCTGTTTTCAGTGGAGTACCACGCGTTTTGCAAGCAGCAAGTTTCCGTTTACATCCAGACGAACAAAAACGGGATGATTCCACCCGGAAATATCGACAGAAGCAAACGAATCCTCGAACGAAACGACTTTAAGGATATGACCCAACGCATCGTAAACACGGAGCGTCTTCAGGCCCGCTTTGGGAACTGTTGTGTTTAATTTTCCTTGGGCCACTTGCATCTGCACATTGGACGTCACTGACAGCGCAAGCGAAACCGTAGCATCAGAAGACAAACTTTCGACCGACGAAGAACTTGCAACAGAAGAACTCGATATGGCCTCTG
This sequence comes from Fibrobacter succinogenes, assembly GCA_902779055.1. Taxonomy (GTDB): domain Bacteria; phylum Fibrobacterota; class Fibrobacteria; order Fibrobacterales; family Fibrobacteraceae; genus Fibrobacter; species Fibrobacter succinogenes_K. The sequence goes on from CACZAD010000023.1 coordinate 10,857, forward strand.
AGCTGGACGAAGCAACATCAGGGCACCTGTCGAGAGTCTTGGAACGGTTCAACGTAAAGCACACGCGGTCATCTCCGTCAAATACAAAATTGAAGATTCCCTCAATCTTTGCCTTGCCGTTCTTGTTCACAAAGCTAAAATCCGCAAAGTATTCCTGATTCTTGCTCAACACAGAACGCACTTCGACACGCTGGTGATTGACATCGCCATTCGGATCGTTGCTATAAAAAGCATTGTAATCGTAATCGATATACCAAATCAGGACACCGTTCTTGCCTTGCTTACCACTGTAAGACGAACTGCCAATTTTCGCGTCAAACCCTACCGCGGGGCGATATTCAATAAGGTAATATTCATTGGGTACATTCGGGTTCGATACCGCATACGCCTGCATTTTTGAAAGAGCCTGCAACACGTAGACGCTGTCGGGATTTGCAATTTCAGTCGGAGCCAGCCACCCAACCGCTTCGCGTTCGAATGCGGAGAATGTCGGCGGATAGCCTCCGTTTCCGTTACGCAGCCCAAGAGCCATCACGTCGTAGGGCAAGGGGCCAATGGTCGCATAGCCACGGGAATCATTACTGTATAAATCGGCAAGTCCAATCACATGGCTGAATTCATGGATGAACGTCCCCAGCATGTCGACATCCTTAGTACTTGTCGAAAAGGGCTTATCCTCGTTTTTCTGGGCGACAAACGCATAATGGTTAAACCTGTATCCGTTTTTTGAATAAACTCTCTTTGCACTATACCGAAGTTCGTAATGATGGTTGTAAAAACGGGAAGAATATTCCATCGCCTTTTCTTTGGACGAAGGATGCAATATGACGAACGGGATTTCCTTTTCGTACTTGCTTGCACGCGCCTTGAAATCCGCACGTTCCACGAGCTGGTCAATCGAAGGCAAAATGAACAGGCTGTCGTTATTGTAAACGCTAAAGTTATTCGGAAGCTTTATCGGGTAAATATCATACGTGGGTTTGAACTGGCCTCCGGAACTTTCGATAAAATAATCACGCACGCTCCCGTATACGCCATTGTCCTTGAAGCCTTCCTCGTTGAAGAGTCGCCACATGAATGTAGAATCTAGCGATTTAAAATCGGCCGTTTCCACTAGCATCACCGGGAAGTAGCGTTCGCCAGACGAAAACACCTCGGCATCGTTGCTGGAACGGATTTTCATGACGCCGTTCAAAGGCGATACAGGGAGCCTGTCACTGGAGTAAATCATTTTCTCCATTACGATATCTTCGGATTCCAGCGAATCAGCCCACGCCATAGGCACAGAAAACATACAAGCCCCAAACAGGCCCGCCCAAAATGTCGCACGTTCAAACCAACTCATAACAATGAATATAAATATAAAATCGTTAAAAAGGAGACGCCCCATCAAGTGGGGCATGACATTTTTGCAAAAGGATATGCACACTTAACGGCGGGCATGACATTTTCGCGTTCAAAAAGCAACGCCTCGCAAGCGAAGCTATTTTGAAATTTCTATCTTTGGGGCGTAAAATCCTAAAGAGGTCTAAAATGACGTTTGAAGAAATGTACGCACTGGCCTGCCAGCGCAAGAAAGATATGCCGGAAGGCAAGGGCACCACGGAACTCTTCAAGAAGGGCCCGCATGGCATCGGCAAGAAGCTCGTCGAAGAAGCCGCCGAAAGCTGGATGGCCGCCCGCTTTGAATCGCGCGACGCCCAGTGCCTCGAACTTTCTCAAGTGCTCTACTACGTTGCCGTCATGATGGCAGAAAAAGGTCTCACCCTCGAAGAAGTGTACGCAAAACTATGATTAAGGTAGCTCTCCCGAACAAGGGCATGCTCTTTGAACCGACCCAGGAACTCCTCAAGGCCTGCGGTTACAAGGCATCGAAGCCCTACAAGACTTTGACCCAGATCGATTCCAAGAACGGCATCGAATTCTTCTTCCTCCGTCCGAGCGACATCCCGATGTACGTGGGTCGCGGCATCATCGACGCCGGCATCACGGGCATCGACTTCAACGCTGAAGCCAAGAGCCCGGCCGTGAAGGTCTTGGACTTGCCCTTTGGCGCTTCCAAGCTCTGCGCTGCAGTGCCGAACGAAAGCCCGATCCAGAGCCTTGCAGAACTCAAGGACGCAACAATTGCAACGAGCTTCCCGAACATCGTAGAAAGCTACTACAAGAAGAAGATGGACTTCGTGGTGCTCGAAGGCGCCGTCGAAATCTCCGTGAGCCTCGGTGTAGCAAACGCCATCGTGGACGTTGTCGAAACGGGCACGACGCTCAAGCAGGCCGGCCTCCGCATTATCGGTGAACCGCTCTTCCGCTCTAACGCCGCCATTTTCTGCAACCCGCAGAAGACCGAGCTCGAAGAAGTCAACACGCTCATCCGCCGCATCCAGGGCAAGCTCGTTGCCCAGACGTACATGATGATCGAGTACGACTGCCCTTCCGAACTCCTCTCGAAGGCTTGCGAAATGACTCCGGGTCTCGACGCCCCGACGGTGACGAAGCTCCACGGTCGTGAATGGTACTCCGTGAAGGCCATGGTGCCGCGCGAAGAAGCCAACGCCATCATGGACAAGCTCTGGGACGCTGGCGCAGTCAGTAGACAGGCTTGTAGTTTCAATTGTGCAAGCCGACCCCGGAATACATGCGGGGTGACAAGTGTCAGCCGCTAACCACTCGCCTCAAATAATTCTTCACTGCCTACTGTCTACTTCCTACCGTCTACTATCCATGCAATCACTCGCTTACTTGGCACGTCAACCGATTCTCGACCGCGATGGAAACGTATTCGCGTATGAGCTGTTGTTCCGTAATTCGCCAAGCAGCGACACGGCAATCATTTCGAGCGACGTGCAGGCGACTGCACAAGTGCTTGAAAACGTCCTGAACAGCATCGGTCTAGAGCGCCTCGTCGGCAAGAACAAAGCGTTCATCAACTGCAGCCGCGAGATGCTTCTCAACAACCTGTTCGGGCTTTTGAATCCCGGCCGTTTCGTCCTTGAAATTCTCGAGGACGTTTCCGTAGACGCAAAGCTGATCCGCGCCATAGAACACCACAAGTCCAACGGTTTTGAACTCGCCCTCGACGATTTTATCATGAATGACGAGTTCATCAAGCGGTTCGATCCCCTGTTCAAGTACGTCTCGTACGTCAAGATGGACGTTGTCGACAACCCGCCCGAAGCGGTCGCCAAGGCAGCCCAGTTCTTCAAGGAAAAAGGCATCAAGCTGCTCGCCGAAAAAATCGAGGACGAGCCTACGTTCAGGCACTGCAAGGACGTCGGATACAACTTCTTCCAGGGATTCTACTTTGCAAAGCCGGAACTCGTGACCGGGCAAAAGATTGACGCCACCTCGGCAGCCATCCTCGAGATCATCCAGCTTTTGCACACGCGCCCGACATTTGAAGCGCTCTGCAGCGAGTTCGACAGCCACCCGGACGTTTCGGCAAACTTGTTGCAATTCGTGAACGCCGATGCGCACAACAATCCCGCCATCGATAACGTCAAGAACGCGATCATCTGGGTCGGCATGAAAAACATCCAGGACTGGCTTATGCTCATGCTTTACGCCCACCTGGACACACAAACCGCACCTGCGGTGTAATAGGCATAGCCCCATGAACGTTGAACCGCAAAGTCTGGAAAACCTGATTTCTGAATTTGCCTCCCTCCCGGGGATAGGCTTAAAGACGGCACGCCGCCTCGCCTACCATATGCTCTCGCGCAAGAAGAACGACGTGGAACGCTTTGCCGATAGCCTGATGCAGGCTGCCGAAAAGGTCCACCCCTGCCCGTTGTGCCACGCCTTCACCGACGAAGAGATTTGCCCCACATGCAGGGCCCGCGAAGGCGCCAAGTCCATCTGCGTTGTCGAAAAGAACTCCGACATCTTGCCGTTCGAACGCTCCTGCGTACACAAGGGCCTTTACTTTGTCCTGGGCGGAGTGATTTCGCCACTGGACGGCATCGGTCCCGAAGCGCTCCACCTGCCGCAGCTCGTAGAACGCATCAAAAAAGAAAATATCGAAGAACTTGTCCTTGCGCTCGGCTCTAGCCCGGAAGCCGACAGCACGGCCCTCATGATCGACCGCATGCTCGACGGCGTAAACGTCAAACGCACCCGCCTCGCCCGCGGCATTCCGATGGGCAGCGACCTGGAATTCATCGACGAAGTCACCATGCTTCGCGCATTCGAAGGGAGAGTTTCCTTATGAGTACATTAGACAAGAACATCCACCAGGCTCCCATCGAAGTGGGCGGCTACACGATCCGCTCGGCAAAGTTTGTCAAGGCGGCAGTGAACCTCAAGGGGCTCCCGCAGGAGCGCCTCCCGCAAATTGCATTCCTCGGACGCTCCAACGTGGGCAAATCTTCGCTGATGAACGCCCTCATGGGTCAGAAAAAGCTCGTAAAAGTCAGCTCCACCCCCGGAAAAACACGCGAAATCAATTTTTTTAAAGTCAACGACGAATTTTTTCTTGTAGATTTACCAGGTGTAGGGTTTGCCAAGGTCAACAATGCCAAGCGCGACCAGATGTCCGACTTTATTCGTGAATACGTCGAGAAGTGCCAGGACCTCAAGGGACTTATCTACCTTGTAGATATCCGCCACGGAGGGACGCCCATCGACATCGAGACAGTCGAGAACATCCGTGCGACGGGTTGCCCCGTCCTGATCGTCGCCAGCAAACGTGACAAGGTGAACCAGTCCGAACTTGCCAAGGGACTCAAGGACATCCAGCAGCGCCTGGAACTGGACCACAAGCCTCTTTGCGTAAGTGCGCTCAAAAAATTTGGACTCGACGAACTCTGGACGGAAATTCTAGAAGCAATTCAAGGTGATGCAAGAGAAGCAACTTAAAAACTGGCAAAAGATGACGCCGATTGGACGGATGTTCCATTCGTTCGGCATCTATATTCTCAAGACATCCCTCGGGCAGCAGATCGCCCTGTTCTTCCGCACCATAGCTTCCATCTTTGCAAGCAGCCACAACTTCAAGACCGACACCAAGAACATCATCCTGCAAACGTTCTTTACCGGTGCTGAAATTTTCCCGCCGCTCTTTGCCGTGGCCACGTTATTCGGAACCGTCGTCATCATCTACCTGTTCTCCCTTATGGGCAAGATGGGCTTTTCGAATGATATCGGCACCCTCATCGTGGTGATCATCATCCGCGAACTGAGCCCAATCTTCACGGCGTTCCTCATTGCAGGCCGTACCGGATCTTCGCTGACCACCTACATTGGCAGTATGGTGATTGATTCCGAAGTCGACGCTCTAGCCACCATGGGCATCAACCCCATCCGTTATCTTGTGATGCCAAGCGTCATCGGCGGAACCATCGCGACGATCATCATGAACATCATCTTTTGCGCAAGCGCCATCGGTGCCGGATTCCTCGTCACGAAGGGTCTCATCTTTTTCACCGGGTTTGCGTCCAAGCTGCAGATGATCTACGTGAACGCGCCAGACGTGCAGATTACCTGGAACTATCTATCCAACGAAATCCTGAAGGCACTCACCACACAGGACTTTGTCTTCACCATCATAAAGCCCCTTGTCTTTGGCATCATCATCACGACCAACGCTTGCTACCAGGCACTGAACATCAAGCGCGACATCCGTCAAGTTCCCAAAGCCACATCCCGCTCGGTCATCACGTCCTTCCTCTACATCGTTTTTGCTGACGCCATATTCTTGATGCACTATTTTGGCGATTACATGGACAACCTCGCCCAGATCATTTAGGAACCCCATGCTAGACGAAGCCTTGAGACTTGAAGATGTGTACCTCTCGACAAATGAATTGTCGGGGACGCTTTTTTCTGTACCTAGTGCTGTTAATTATTTTGAGAATATAAAGGCTAGCGAAAGCAACGAAGACCTGTCTCTCATCACGGGAGCGAACCTCACCTTGAAACTCGGCGAGACCATCTGCATTGGCGGCCCGTCCGGCAAGGGAAAAAGTGCCATTCTCCGTATGATCGCAGGGCTTGCACGACCGCTCAAGGGGCACATCTACTATTTTGGCGAATATATCCCGGCAGAACGCCTGACGGCACTCGAAGTGGCCAAACGCAAAGTCGGATACGTACTCCAGAATGCGGCCCTCATCTCGAACCTGAGAGTCGTCGACAATATCGCCCTCCCGCTCCGCTACCACAAAATGGGGACCGACTCCGAGATCATCAAGAAAGTCAATATGGCCATGGACTTGATGCGCGTCCGCAATTTTGCGAATATGTTCCCGCACCAGCTGAGCGTGGGCATGCAAAAACGCGTCGCCATTGCACGTTCCTGGGCCATGGACCCGAAGCTCCTCCTGATGGACGAACCGACCGCAGGTCTCGACAACTACAACCGCCGAAACCTCTTGCCGTTGATCGACAACATGCGAACCATGTTCAAGACGTCCATCATCATCGTCACGCACGATCTTACGATCGCAAAGGAACTGGACTGCAACCTCGTGTTCCTCCACGAGAAAAAGCTCACCCAGCCGCACCCCTTTGACTACTGGCTCCGTTCGGACAGCGAAATTTCAAAGGACCAGTTCCGCGACCTTCAAGGCATTTCTCCAGAATCCATTCCACAAGAAAACACCCCCTCTATCTAAACTATGTTCCTTCCTTTACCAGACGATTTTCACGCCCACTTGCGCCAGGGCGAACTTATGCCCGCCTACGTCCGCGATCTCGTAGCCCAATTCGGTCGCGCCATCATCATGCCGAACACCGTCCCCGCCATGACAAGCGCAGCGGCCATTGCAGAATACAAGAAGCAGATTCTTGAAGCGGCCGCCCCCGTGCGTCCGGACTTTGTGCCGCTTATGACGTTCAAGCTGAACCCAAACTACACGGAACAGGACCTGAAGGACATGATGGCAGTCGGCGTCGTTGCTGGCAAGTACTACCCCGCAGGCGTCACGACGAACAGCGCAGACGGTATCAGCGACTTTGAAGCGGTATTCCCCGTTGTCGCGATGATGGAAAAGCTTGGCCTTGTGCTTTGTGTTCACGGCGAAGAACCCGGCGAATTCTGCCTCGACCGCGAACCGGCATTCATCAAGCGCGTCGAAACGCTCGCCGAAAAGTTCCCGAAGCTCCGCATCGTCTTTGAGCATTTGAGCAGCGCCAAGTCCGTCGAAGCCGTCAAGCGCCTCCCCGCCAATGTCGCCGCCACATTCACGGTACACCACCTCATGATGACCCTGGATGACGTTGTCGGTGACGCACTCCGTCCGCACCATTTCTGCAAGCCGCTCCCCAAGCGTCCCGAAGACCGCAAGGCCATCCGCGAAGCAGCCTTCAGCGGAAACCCCAAGTTCTTCCTCGGCACCGATTCCGCCCCGCACCAGCAGGGCAAAAAGGAATGCCCGTGCGGCGCCGCCGGCGTCTACAGCGCACCTGTCGCCATTCCGCTCTTGGTGCAGGAATTTGAACGTGCAGGCGCCCTCGACAAGCTCCCGAACTTTATCGCAGGCTTTGGCGCCGACTTCTACAAACTCCCGCGCACAACAAAGCAGATTGAAGTCGTCAAGGAAAAGTGGACAGTCCCGGCCGTCGTGAACGGAGTCGTTCCGCTTGCCGCCGGACAAACGCTTGAATGGAAACTCAAATAAGTTTCCATCGTCTTTTTTGTTGTAAAAATCAAGCATTTACCTGAAATTCGCCCTCTTTGGGGCGAATTTTTATTATACAAATAAAAAAATTTTTCCTTATTTGCTTTTTTTACTTATATTAAAAAACGATCCAAGGATTATACCACTTTTCAATCGGAGGTTTTATAATGAATCTGGTAAAAACAATTGGTCGTATTCTTCCGGTAGCACTCAGCCTTGCAGTCCTCGTGGCTTGCGGCGACAAAAAGAAAGACAAGCCCGTTCCAGTAAAGCAGCCGGAACCGGCCCAGGTCGAAGCTCCGGCACCGGAACCAGAACCGGCTCCGTTTGACTTCTCCAAGTTCGCAGCTGTCAAGGGTTCCTCTACGGAATTCCTCACCGAAAGCAGCGCAGTCGAAGCCTACCTCAACGAAGCATTTGCCAAGGTCGAACAGGGCCAGGCAACATCCATCGAATTCCCGGGCGTGAGCAGCCTCTTTGAACTTGCCAGCGCAGAACTCAGCAGCGAAGGCCGTGCCGTTATCGCAGCATTCGGCACCAAGCTCGCCCAGACGAACATGGAAGCATCCGTCCTCGTCGAAGGCTACACCTGCGACCTCGGCTCTGTCGCTTACAACGACGAACTCTCTCAGCGTCGTGCAGAAAATGCCAAGGCAGAACTCTCCAAGTACATCCCGGCTTCCAAGATCACGGCCAAGTGGTACGGCAAGCGCTTGTACAAGAAGATCAAGTACGGCACCAGAGAAGAACACCGCCGTTCCAACATCCGCATCCAGTAATTCACCGGAACGCGCAAACATAAACGCACAAGTGTTTAAAAAGTCCTCCGCCAACGCGGAGGATTTTTTTGCGTCTTAAATCAATTGTTCGCTTAGAATTTTACAAGCCTTCGGCTTCACGGGCCCACTGATCATCCAGATCGGGATGTTCCTTGCGGAATCGTCTTAAAGCCTTGTGGATTTCCCAATCCAAATTCAGGCCCTCAGCCTTGCACTTGGGTTTCAGTTCGTTATACAATTCCTTTACCTTTTCTTCGAGAGTCATATTAGTTTTCAAGCCTTATCCATTGATAATGTATTCGGAGTTTTCGAGGATGTAGGAATCCCTGGACTTCAATTCTTCGGGGAGACGGTCGTACGGAATGATGTCATGACGTGTGAACTTACGTTCGTCCGTCGGACCAGAACTGTACCCCATCAACAACATGGACATCATCCAGCGTCGATGTTCCGCTTCGAGCAAGAGGCTTTCGTCATCCGTCATACTGAAGCAGCGTTTGCGGAGCGGCAAGGCATTCGCACAGTAAATTGCAGACGTCTTGTCGGCTTCGCTCAGGCGGTACCACATCTTCTCTTCGGTTTCGCGGGTTTCCGGATTCAAATGACGTTCGCGGACGTAATTGGCACGCTGACCACGTTCCACGCGCTTGGAATGCACGAATTCCCTCATTTCGTCAATGTCGCCCATGATGCGCACGTAGCCATACATTCCGCTATCGTTGATGCGCTTGATGATGTCGTCGTTCGCTTCGCGCCAGTACACGGCAATGTCCGCATTTTCGTAAACGGCACGCGGCAAATGCACAAGCGTCGAAATCGCCTTGGACGCATCTTCCTTACAAATGCACACGACCAGGCGTTCCTTGGGGCTTGCCGCCACACCGGCGATATAGTTCCTCGCCAAGTCCGCTTCGCAGTAGGCATCCACAAAGTTCCACTCGACATCCAGATAGTCGCCACGCACTGTTTCCGGTTCATGGACAACCTTGTTGCCGTCAGCATCCACATAAGTGTACTTGGAAAGCCTGAAAAGTCCCATACGGGAAACGACTAGACGATCCACCCACTTTTCGCAGTCTTCATCCACGAACGTGATGCAGGTCTTTAAATTCGTGCGCCTAAAGTTCGGATAATGGCAAACGTTAGCCACCTCAAACGCCACCGCCTGCGCAATCGGTCCCGTGCCTATCAGCACCACATGCAAGCGCTGGTTGTCCGCTTCGCGGATCGTCGGCAAGAAATCCGTTCCGACAAGCAGCTGTTCCGACATAAATTCATACTCGTTAAACACGTCGACCAGCAAATGTCCCTTGGACTTTTCAGGAGCCTTCAAATACCACAGGACTTCAGAGGTCGAAGGTTCGCTCAACAGCAAATGGCAATGGATATCGCGCATCGCCTTTTCGCTGAGGGTTCGCAGCACCTCGATGCAGTGCAAGTTACGGGAATCTCGTTCCGGCCCATCTTCGCCAATCACAAGAATGCGGTCTGCCAAAAGCGCCCCTGCAAAGAGCAAGTCTTCTTCGTTTTCGTAATCCTTCTTGTAATGGATAAAATGCCCATCAATATCGCGACGGCTCATCACGACAATCGGCCGCTTGTCGCCCTTGAGCGCACGCAAGATACTCTTGAGCTGATGCCCTGCGCCAAGCACAAGCACATGGCCTCGCACGTCGACATGCTTTTTACCTTCGCGCATCGATTCGGACGTATTCTTGAAAACGTTGATGACCGCACTGATGAACAGGATTGCGAACACCACGTAACCCGAAAGGAACCCCTTCCAGCCAAGAGTCTTTTCGCCAAGCACCCACGAGCCCAGCAACACACCGAGGATAAAAATGACTAGAGAAATAGCAAGCAAAATCAAAAGCTTTTTTGCAAGCCCGTTCGACCACGCTCCTTTAATTATCCCTTTAATATTCATAATACGCCCCTGATAAATCCAATAGCTTTATTATAGCTTTTTTTCTATCCGTTGCGCACGCCAGCTCCGCTAAGGACGCTACGCCCGCCACGAGGAGTCACATCGATGTGGGTTGCAAGTTCGCTCTTCACCAGGTCCACGTGCGTAATGACGCCGAGAAGCTTGCCCTTTTCCTGTTGCATTTTCTGAAGCACCACGACCGTTTCCTGAAGGATCTTGGAGTCTAGCGTTCCAAAGCCTTCGTCGAGGAACATCGAGTCAATGCTCACGTTCCGGCTCGCAAGTGTCGAGATGCCAAGCGCAAGCGAGAGGCTCACGAGGAACCCTTCACCGCCGGAGATATTGTCAATCGGACGCACCGCATCGCTGTTGTCATGGTCGACAAGCTGGATGTTGAGCGTATTCGGCTCGGTCACCATCTCGTAACGCGGGAACATATCGCGCAAGAATCCGTTTGCGATTTTCAACAAATTCCGCAGCGTGATGGTCTGGATGAACTTCACGAACAAGTCGCCATTACCCGTATCGAGCCTGTTGCCGTTGAACCAGCGCTGCATCTGTTCCCAGTCAGAACGCTTTTCCTTGAGCATTCCAAGTTCCGCCTGCATATCGTTGTACTTTTGACGGAGCTGTTCGTCGTTCTTCCGCTGTTCCGTCCATGTGGCGAGATTCACGGTGCATTCGTTAAGCTTCGCCTTGGAGGTTTCGCGATTTTGACGGGCCACTTCTTCGGACTCTTCGAAGTTACGCTTCTTTTGATGATCCGTCAGCTGGTCGTTAAAGTTCTTGAGCGAAGTCCGGGCAGTCGTCAAGCCATTATCCACAAGCAGTTGTGCCTGCTGGAGCGACTTGCGTTCGGATTCTGGAAGCCTTGCCGCCATAAATTCCGGTTCATCCGCGAAGCCCTTCGATGCAAGATTTTCGTGGAAGCGCTTTTCAAGATCAGCAAGTCTCGGTTCCGTTTCGACAATGCGGTTCTTCAAATCCGCAATGGACTTGTCCAGCGCCACCTTCACTTCGCGCATACGCTGTTCGTTGTGCAAGGCTTCATTCGCCTGACGTTCTGCCGCTTCGCGCTGCAAGCGGGCCTTGTTGCGTTCGTCATCAACAGACTTTTCGCCAAACAATTCCTTGCGGCTTTTTTCAAGAGCATTCAAGGATTCCTGCAAACCGTCCTGATTTGCACGCGCCGCATCCAGCCTGCTTCTGGCCAGGTCAAGAGCCTCCTGGTACTGGCTTTTTGCAGAACGCTCCTTGTCCAATTCATTCTCGACCCGAACCTTTTTATCCTGGGCCATTTTCCACCAGGAATTTTTCTTATCGAGTACGGCAAGATGAGCATCGGCATCTTCCATACGAACATTCGAGAACCATTCCGCAAAAATCTTTTCAATTTTTTCGGAGTACTCCTGCAACTTGGATCTGGACTTGTCGAGCAAATCACTGGCAACATTGACTTCGCCCGCAAGCGCCGTATGCTTGATCGTCGCCTGATGCACTTCGCCCAGCAATGCATCGACACGCTCCTTTTTCTGCAAGTAATCCGCTTTCAACGAGAGCAGTTCCTGCAAGACCGTCTGCATCGAATCTAGCGTTACGGACTTATTCCAAGGATCCAATTTTGCATTCAACTGTTCAAGCAGCTGAGACTCGGCACCAGTCTCCTCGCCCACTTTTTCCATAAAGCCTCGAAGAAGCTCCTCGGCATTCTGCATCTGGCTTGCAAAGCCGTCCAGCAGGCGCTGGACTTTTTCTATTTCGCCATTGACCTTACGAAGCTTGTTCGCAAAATCATTCAGGCTGTTCGCCCCATTTTCGATATTCTCTTTCTCTTCGCAGGACTTATGATCCAACGAACCGCAAACAGGGCACGCCTCGCCCGGCTTTAGGCTGCGACGCAATTCAGCTACAACGACAGGAATATCTTCATCGATGATGGCTTCCTTTTCGCCCTGCAAGGACGAAAGACGGACCTTCGCCGATTCTGCTTCCTGACAGATATTTTCGACCTGTTTATTCTTCGTTGCAATTTCGCCCTGCAAGCGCAAGACTTCCCTGTGATGGGCGTTCGCTTCACTGGCAAGTCCATTGACGTCCGGCAAGACATGGACAAGGTCCGCATCCGCCTTATGCGCTTCAAGATATTCCTGCAACGACTGCAATTCCTGATTTTGCTTTTGAAACGTCGCATCAAATTCCTGCAACGACTTCTTCAGAGTTTCGAGGTTCTTCGAATCGGCATCGCAACTGGTGTTTCCTTTTTTCCATTCCGCTACAAGAGTTTTCAAAAGCGAAAGCTGGCCATCAATCGTTTCGTCTTTCTGGTTTTCGGCAATGTATTTTGCAACCTTTTCCAGTTCCGATTCGTTGACTACAATGAGCCTATCCGTTTCGCTTATCTTCTGCTGCGTCGTTTCGGTTTCCGCCACAATTTTTGCAACTTCGGCAACAGCCATCTGGAGCTGCTTACGGGCATTACGGATATCACCGTCCATCGACGACACGCGTTCCCAAACGGTTTCGTTTGAAGAATAATCCGCCTTGCACTTTTCGAATGCGGCCTGCATTTCGCCTTTCTTCAGCGACGCCTGCTCAAGATCCGATGTTGCCGTAGGGAGCTTTTTCTCGTTTTCATCCAGCTCGTCCTTCATACGTCCAAGGCTTACACGGACGGAGTTGAATTCCGCAAACGAAGATTCAGCTTCCTGGGCTCGGAGCGCGCGTTCCAGCTTTTCGCGATTGGGCTCGAATGCAACCTTTTCACGTTCCGCATCTTCCAGCTTCTTTTGAGCATCCTGCAAACGTATTTCGATACTATGGAAGTTGTCGAACCACGTGCAGATAAAGATAAGGCGTTCGACCTCATCCGTGAGCGTCTTCTTTTGCCGTTCGGCATCCGCAATATTCGAATTCAGGGCAGCCAGAGCCTCTTCACTAAGCAAAGTGACTGTACCCATTTTATTTTCGACGTCCTTCACGGCGTCGTCAGCCTGCTCATACAAGTCATGGACTGCGACTGCAATCTTTCTATAAATTCCATCGCCAGTCAGCTTTTCAAGAATTGCCGCACGTTCATTTTCATTGCATTTCAGGAACTTGTTGAATTCGCCCTGGGCAAGCATCATCGACTTGGTAAACTGGCCAAAATCAAGCCCGATCACGCGAGTCATAAGCTTTTCAATTTCGGCCTGGTTCGAGAACGATGCTTCCACCGTTCCGGTCGTCTCGTTCATAAGCATCCACAAATACTTCTGGAGCTTATTCGTCCTCGGAGCGCGATGCTGTTCCCAACGAGCCGAAAATACGCCATCACGGCTTTCGAAAGTGACCTTCGCATAGCAAGTCTTTGTACCATAGGTCATCACTTCGTTGGAATCACCCTTGATTGGCCCAAGACGTGGAGTCTTGCCGTAAAGTCCAAGGCAGATGGCATCGAGGATGGAGGTCTTTCCAGAACCCGTCGGGCCCGAAATGCAGAACATGCCGCTGCTGGCAAAGTCGGGAGCTTCAAAGTCAACGGTCCATTCGCCAGCCAAGGAATTGATATTGCAAAATTCAATCTTCTTAATCTTCATTACAAATCCCCCTTAAGCCTCGTGAGCCTTGCTTACAGCTTCGTTAAACAGACCGATAAACTTGTCATAAATCTTATTGACATTTTCTGATTCGGCATTGTCCTTCACGTTCGAAGCAATCAACATCCTAAAGTAATCCTCTTTCGTATACTGCTTTGTCGATTCCACGCCATCATCAATGCCCACCGCACCATTATGCAAAACCTCGCGCGAAATGCGGTGACGCTTGACCACAAAGTGCTTGCCCGCTTCTTCGGATTCAAGCGCATCGTTCAGGCTCACAAAATTCCCGGAAGTCAAAAGCAAATCCACATACGTTTCCACCGGATTTTCAACCAGTTCCTTTTCGAGATTACGCAACTTCTGTCGAAGCGTCTCGAGATCGCCCTTGAACTGTTCAAAGCGCATCGCCTTGGGAACCTCGATCTTCTCCACAACAGGAACACCCTTCGAAGCCACATCCACAGCAAGCACATAACGCTTGCAGTTCGCCTCGTCAAAGCCCATCACGAACGGAGAACCGGAGTAACGGACCTTCGGATTTTTTGCCACCATCGTGGTATAATGGATATGCCCCAGGGCCACATAATCAAGTTCCGCAGGGAATGTCTCGACATCCACATTACCGAGCGTCCCGACCACTTCACGAACGCCGTCATCAACGGAGTTTTCACTCACACCGGCCGCCATGGAGGCTCCATCTTCACCGTTACGCCCCGAAAGGTTCGACGCATACAGGTGCCCCGTCGCCACAATCGGAATGTCCCGTTCACCGCGCAATTCAACGGCACGCCGGTAAACATCCGCATAAAGGCGCTTCAGCAGATCTTCGTCCGAAAGATCTTCGGATTTTTCGCTGGACTTATAGAACTGTTCAAGTTCCAGATTACGCATGAACGGCACAGCACAGCAGATGCCGATCGCATTTCCCTGGGAGTCCTTCAGCTCCACCACCAGGTCTTCTACCTTGCGGTTATTGATCGATCCCACAACATTGATGTTCAATGCCGCAAGAACTTCGGCAGGGGCGTCCAGCAACGTTCCCGAGTCATGGTTACCGCCGACGACAACCACATTGGAACATTTCGTATCCAGGAGCGAAGCCAAAAAACGGTAATACTGCGTCTTGGCAACATTCGAGGGGTTCACCACGTCAAAAACGTCCCCCGCAATGACAAGCGCCTCCGCACCGACCTCTTGAATTTCACGCTTCAGCCATTCCAAGAAGGCTCCCGTTTCTTTGGAGCGTTCAATATCGTGCATCGTATTGCCAAGATGCCAGTCTGCGGTATGTATGAATTTCATTTTAAAAAGCCTCTTTTTTCGCCGTAAAAATACCTTTTTCCAAAAGCCGTCCTTCAATTATCGTTTGCAAAAAAGCGATTGTAAACACAATGGCGACATTTTTTTCAAAACAAATATAAAATTCAAAATTGTCTTTTTTTGACATTTAAATTTTTTACTATTATTAGGGCGATGGATTACGAATATAGCGTCATAGGTTCAATTTCTGGCAATGCGGACACCCTCAGTTCCATTGCCGATACCGAATTTACGTACAACAAATACATTTTCGTCATCCGAAAAATCGGCAACAGCGTGGGAATAAGCCTCCGCGACACCCACAGCACTGGAGAAAGCGACTGCAAAACCATCCCCGACGAGGATATCATTGCAGTCTGCAAGCTCCTTTCCGAACAATACGCCTGCACGGTCTCCATACGCAAGGGTTACGAAGTCTACGGAAACGCAAACGTGTTCAACGGCGGCTCCGACTACGAAGTCATCGAAGAAAAGTGGCTTTCTGTAGAATTTGACAACGGGATTGCTAGAAAATTACACTAGTTTTCAACGATAGCGCCCCCGCGCCCACTTTTCTGTGTATATTTATAAGATAAAAAACAAGGAAGGAAAATGTCTACAATCAAAGAACTCAAAGCAAACGGCGCCCCGCGTTTTAAAGTCCCTGGCAAGGAAGAAATTTACGACGCATTCGACCAGTTCCTCGCAGAGAACTTCCTCGGAGAAACCGTCGAAGCGATCGCCCCCACCCCAACCAGCGAAAATGCCGAATTCGCCCCGCAGGCAGTCAAGCTATACGAACTCGCAAACACCGCCAAGGGCAACGCTGGTCTCTGGAAAGCAGGCACCGGCACCTCCTCCAAGAAATGGGACTTGAGCTTTTTGCAGGGCATTTTGAACCAGTTCTCGACCCTCCCGGCAGCCACCCGTGGCAAAACCGTTTCTGAAATCAAGGAACAGCTCGAAGACTTCGCCTCCAAGAAGTTCTCCAAGAACCCGGCCAACGCACGCAACGGACTTTTGCACCTCTGCAACCCGAACATCTACGCCCCGATTTACTCCTTCGCAGACAAGCTCGCCATCTGCAAGGAACACTCCCGCCTGCTCGAAGACTTCAAGCTTTCGAACCGTTGGGACAGCGGCCTCTTGAAGCTCAAGGTGTTCCGCAAGGACGGCTACATCGCCATCCAAACCGATGAACAGCTCTGCTGGATTTTTGACAAGCTCTCCGTGATGCACAAGATCGAAGACGAAGAATTCGACGTGTTCATGAAGAACTACTTCACCGCTCCGAAGAAATCCACAGCGAAGAAAAAGTAATTCACAAAGCTGTCACCCCGGATTCAATTCCGGGGTCACCTTGCAAAAGTGTACAACGCATCGCCCGCAATCACGCGGGCGATTTTTTTTTGCCATACGCAAAATACTGAAAAAACACCCTCAAAAAAGCCCCATTTCATTTTGACGCACCGTCCGTTTCACTAGCGAAACACTGGCCGTCACTTTCTGAAATACCCGCTCCGTCCGCGCCCATCCAATCGCATTTTTCAGCCTTTTCCGCACACATATTTTCGCATTTTTCGTCGCGTCATCCCCTAAAAACCGCAATTTTTCATCAAATTTCGCCTTTTTCGGCATACATTCCATCATCCCGCCAAAAAAAGTTTCTACACGAGCGCCAAAACAGAAAAAGTTGGCACGGCTTTAGCTTAAGGTAGGGTGTGAAACAAAAGGGCCAACGGCAAACGCCGAGCCCGCAACAAAAAGAGGTTAAAATTATGATGAACACTCAGATCATTCCGAACGCTTTCTATGGTATCCAGAACTTCATTGACAGCTTGAACGCCGCAAACACCAAATGCGAATGCACTTACACGCCGAAGGCTGACTACTACGAAACCGAAGGCGGATTCGCTCTCGAAGTTGAAATTCCGGGCGTCAAGAAGGAAGATTTGGACATCCAGGTCGAAAAGAACATCTTGACCGTCAAGGCAACCCGCGCCCGCAAGGACGAAAAGTTCACTTACGAACGCAGCTTCCGCCTTGCCGAAGATATCGATACCGACAACATCAAGGTCTCCTTGGAAAACGGCATCCTTAAATTCGACCTCGCCAAGAAGGCTCAGGCAGCGGCCAAAAAATTGACCATTGCCTAACAAGCATCCAGGCTAAAGCCAACAACTTCCAGCTTTTTCATACAACTCCTCCTTAGAACAAGGGTTCCCGACGTCCGCCGGGAGCCTTTTTTGATTGCCAGAAAACGACTTTTTTACTATCTTTAATTTGAAAATAGTTCTCAAATTGAATTTATTCAATTTTTCTTGCTAATAAGGTTAGAAAGACAAGGTGTTCCACTTTTTTGACAAACTGATTGTCGCCCTCGCGTTGCTCTATACGGAGCATCACATAGACCATCATTGTCATAGCGAACATTGCCACACTTGTCACCACCTCCACCACTGTCTCGACCTGATTTCTGAATTTTGCTTTGAACTCGTCGAAGCTCCGATGGAGTTCATTTGCCGTTGTTTTCTTTTTAAGCTTATCCGTTTCGCAGTCGTCATACTGCGTCCGATTACGCTTGTTTCGCAAAAGATCCTTTTATTGAATTGAGCCGATTCCGTCAATGAACCCAATTGCGCTCCAGCATTACGCCAGGAGCCGTCTTACTCTATTCTAAAAAAAATAAAAGGATTAAAAAATGAAAAAGGTTTCATTTTATTCTTTGTTGCTTTCTCTTTTGACGGCAGCAATCTTTTCTCTCGTCGCCTGCAACAACACCGAAAAAAAGCCGGAACAGGGCAAGCTTTCCGTCGTCGCAACAATCTACCCGGAATACGCCTGGCTTAAGGAAATTCTCGGTTCACGCGCGGACTCCGTAGACCTCACGCTCCTCATCAAGAACGGCGTAGATTTGCACAGCTACAAACCCACCGCACAGGACATCGCAAAGATTGCAAGCGCCAACATGGTCGTTTACGTGGGTGGCGAATCCGACGAATGGATCAAGGACGCCCTCGAAGCTTCTCCGAAAAAGGACCGCGCCGAAATCAACCTGATGGTCGCTTTGGGTGACCGCGTCAAGGCCGAAGAAATTGTCGAAGGTATGCAGGCCGAAGAAGAACACCATCACGAACACGCCGAGGCTCACGAAGCCGACGAACACGAGCATCATAACGAACATGCAGAAAAGCACGAGCATCACGATCACCACGAAGAAGAAGTCGAAAACGACGAACATGTTTGGCTCTCGCTGAAGAACGCCGAAATTCTCGTCCAGAAAATCGCCGCAGAACTCGTCAAGATCGATCCGGCCCACGCATCGCTCTACAACGAAAATGCCATCGATTACGTCACAAAGATCAAGGCCCTTGATGGCGACTACCGCACCGCTGTCGAAAGCGCTTCCCGCAAAACAGTCCTGTTCGGAGACCGCTTTCCTTTTCGCTATCTGGTGGACGATTATGGTATTAAGTATTATGCCGCGTTTGTTGGCTGTTCCGCCGAAAGCGAGGCTAGCTTCGAGACAATCGCTTTTCTCGCAGGCAAGATGGACTCCGAATCGCTCCCGGCAATTTTCACAATCGAACAGGGCAACAAGAAAATTGCAGACGCAGTTCTCGCCGCAAGCAAGAATTCGAAGGAAGCACAAATCCTCACCATCAATTCCATGCAGTCGATAACGGAACAGCAGATTGCCGAGGGCATCAGCTACCTGTCTATCATGCAACTGAACCTGGACGTTCTGAAAAAGGCTTTGAACTAAAAATGATCAAGTGCCGCAATTTAACTCTCGGATACGGATGCAAGAACATCGTCAACGGCTTTGACTACGAAATCAACGCAGGCGACTACCTTTGCATCATCGGCAGAAACGGCTGCGGAAAGACGACGTTCTTGCGCGGGCTCGCCGGTGTGCTGCGCCCTAAATCCGGAAAAATCGAACTTTGCGACAATCTACAGCGAAAGCAGATTGGCTACTTGCCGCAGATCACGACTGCACAAAAAGACTTTCCGGCATCCGTCGAAGAAATTGTGCTTTCGGCATTCCAGGGCAAAAGCCTGCTGCTCCCGTTTTACGGTCGCGCCCTCCGGGAACGCGCCAGTGAGTGTCTGGCGCTGACCCGTACCGAAAACTTGCGGAAAGCTTGTTTCCGCGAGCTTTCGGGTGGCCAAAAGCAACGCGTGCTTTTGGCGAGGGCGCTTTGCGCCGCAGAACGCCTCCTGCTTTTGGACGAGCCCGTCACCGGCCTCGATCCCGAATCTTCAAAGAATATGTACAGCATCATCAAGGATCTTCATGAGCAAAAGAAAATGACGATCGTGATGGTCACGCACGACGTAGACGCAGCCACAAAGTACGCCACCCGCGTATTGGATTTCAACAACCTACTGTCTACTTCCTACCGTCCACTTCCTACTAATTTATGTTCGACCAGCTCATATTCTATCTAGAATTCCCGTTCGTGCGATACGCGATTATCGTGGGAATCCTCATTTCGCTATGTTCGTCGCTCTTGGGAGTAACGCTTGTCCTCAAGCGCTATTCCTACATTGGCGACGGTCTTTCGCACGTGGCATTCGGAGCATTGGCGATCGCCACTGTCCTTAAAGTCACGAACAATATGTTCATCATTTTACCGGTAACCATCATCGTCGCCGTCCTGCTTCTTTGCGGCGGGAAAGACGCACGAATCAAAGGGGATGCGGCCATCGCAATGGTTTCGGCCGGGGCGCTAGCCATCGGATATCTGCTGATGAACATATTTTCGGCATCCGGAAACGTCGCCGGGGATGTCTGCACAACACTTTTCGGCTCGATGTCCATTCTCACGCTCAAGCCGACAGACGTTTATCTTTGCGTAGCCCTATCGATTGTCGTACTTGTGACTTTTATTCTCTTCTACCACAAGATTTTCGCCATCACCTTTGACGAGAATTTTGCACGTGCCACAGGCGTAAACGTCACCTTGTTCAACCTCCTCATCGCAATCATCATCGCCGTCATCATCGTCCTTGCAATGAACCTGGTAGGAGCCCTTCTGGTCTCTGCACTGGTCGTATTCCCGGCACTCTCCGCGATGCGCGTTTTCAAGAGCTTTTTCTCGGTCACAGTTGCCGCCGCCCTCATCTCAGTCTTCTGTTCGCTCCTCGGGATTCTCATCGCCATCCTCGCCGGAACGCCCGTCGGTTCAACGATTGTCGCAGCAGACATAGTCGCCTTCCTGATCTGCTACACCACAAGCATAATTCAGAACAGGAAAGCATAAACGGGAGATCGCAATGAAGATCTGTTGTTTATATAGATTTTTTTCTAGAGCTGCAATCATTGCCGTTCTTTGCCTATTCGCACTTGCATCATCGAGCCTTGCAGGCGAAAAAGCTTCGGCCAACCGTATTGACATCGACCTTTCCCGAATGAGCGCCACTATGGTTTACTCGATGGTGTTCCAGATGGTGACCGAACCCGAGAAATTCGTCGGCAAACGGGTCAAAATGAAAGGGGCCTTCTCCAGCTATTACGACGAAGCTGTAGACCGCCGATTTTTCGGTTGCGTCATCAAGGACGCCCTCGCCTGCTGCTCACAGGGACTTGCCTTCGAAACGGCAACGCCCCGCAAATACCCCAAGGAATATCCAAGCGAAGGTTCATCCATTACAATCATCGGTACCTTTGAATACGAAAAAGAAGAAGACGGCATCGGATACCCGATCATAAAAAAAGCGATTCTTTCTAGATAAAAATGGTTCGTCTTTCACACATACGCAAATTCATCATCGTGCTTATCGCGGCATGCCTTTTGGCGATCGCCCAGCACCATCATGAAGATTTCGAGGAACACGACGACTGTCCCGTATGCGCATTGATTCACGACGGACTGCATCTGGACGATTTTACTTCTGTCGCAGTCGTATTCTGGATTCTGCTTTTCATTCTGCAGACTCAGTGCGGCTCACGAAATCCGCAGACTTTCATTCCTCATTATAAACCTCGCGGTCCTCCCGTCCATACATAAACGTCCCTTGGACTTGTTGCACAATCGCAACGCCCTTACACAACTAAGACGTTGTTTATAAACATTATCAACAACTTAACAACAACAGCAACCTTCTAGACGCTTAGGCCCACACCTCACCTAGGCGCTTAGAAGCGCTGCAAAAAAAACAAAGGATTTATAATGAAAAAGCTCCAATTCTTGGCACTTGCAATCTTCGTCCTAGCCTTCGCTGCCTGTAGCGACAGCAATTCTACCTCCACCGATCAGCACGAACACTTTGAAGCAGAAGGATGGAACCTCTACTGGCCCGACTGGAAACTCGCCTACAGCGTTTACCAAGGCAAAGAAGACAAGAGCCTCGAAACGCTCCGCGTCAATGCAAATTGCCTTAGCGAACATTTGACCGTCAAGTTCCTCGATGACGAAAAGAAAGAAGTTTCCGCCCCCAAGGACGACGAGCATACACTCGGCTGGAGCATTGGCGACGAATCCATCCTCGACATCGAAGCTTGTGGTAGCTGGGGATTCCACCTCAAGGGTCTCAAGGAAGGCGAAACGACTTTGATCCTCAAGGTCAAGCACCACGACCACGCTGACGCCAAGACTCCCGAGATCAAGATTATCGTAGACAAGGCTTTGGACGCAGACAAGTGCCCGTTCCAAGACGACGACGATGATGATGAACACGAACATCACCACGAGCACGATCATGAATAACACCCTCATTAGGGCTGTCATGGGGAGCCTCCTTTGTGGAGGCTTCCTTCATTTTTCTTTCGCCCAGGAATTTGTACAGGATTTAGGGAATTCGACAATTGTCGCCGAACAATCCACAGAAACCATCTTAGACGGCTTGCGCAAAGACGAAGATTTGCAAGCCGAAAAACTCGACCGCAAGATTTCAACCACCATTGCAGAGACCATCAAGAACGAACCCGACATCGCCATCCGTTCCATGGGACCAGCCGCAGCAAGGCCAGTCATTAAAGGACTTTCCGGCAGTCACGTCACGCTCACCGAAGACGGTTCTTTTTGCGGAGACATGAGCGCCACCTCGCCCGATCACGCCGTCGCCTCCGAAGTCTTGACCGCACACAAGCTAAACATCGTTCGCGGACCTAGAATTTTAAGCGAATCATTCGCCACCGCAGGCGGGGTCATACACGTCAACCATCAGGACATTCCTTTTGACGATTCCCTATTTCACGGTTACGTTACCGGTTACGCCGAAAGCGGACAGCCGGGATTCGCCACCGTCGTGGGCGCCAACGCAAACGTCCACGGCCTATCGCTCAAAGGGGAACTTTCGGCCCGCAACATGGGCGATATGAAGACTCCGGACGGAGACCTCAAAAATACGGATATCGAAAACAAGAGCATTGCCATCGGTGCTGCCTACAGCTTCAACCGCTTCAAGCTCGGAGCTTCCTTCCGCAACTTCGATTCCAAATACGGGATTCCGGGCGGATTCATCGGCGGGCACCCCAACGGGGTTGACATCGATCTTTTCAAGCGCGACTTGACATTACGCGGGCTCTACATTCCCGCCCAAAAATCAAGTGACACTCTAAGCGTTTCGTTCCGATTCAATCAGTACCACCATACGGAATACGAAACCAAGGATTACGTCGGTGCAGAATTCGCCGTCAATCAGGAAAACGTCCGCATCGAAAAATTCATTGCCAATAGCGGTCCGTTCTTCGGAATTCACTTCGGCGGAGAATTCGATATGCGTTCCATCGAAATGGGCGGTTACGTCTTTACGCCTCCCACAAACTCCTACTCCGCTTCGCTCTTTTCTGTCTCAAGCATTAACGGATGGTGGAGCGGTATGGAAATCACCTTGTCCGCACGTCTCGGCGGAGCATTCTTTAGACCGCAAGAAAGCGTCGTCGCCGACAAGGGCACCGTCGAAAACCGCTACTTTGCGCTATGGGCCATCGGTGCCGAATTTTCGCAGCGTGTTGCCCCCGGCAAATTCTTGACGCTCGATGTTTTCAGAACCACCCGCGCCCCGACCATCGAAGAACTCTACAACCAAGGGCCGCACCTAGCGGCATACACTTACGAACGCGGCAACCACAAGCTCGATGCCGAAAGCGGTTACGGAGCCGAACTCGAATTCCGCAATTATGGCGAAATCATCAACTGGCGTGCCGCCGTTCACAGCACCTGGTTCCTGAACCACCTCGCCCCCCGCGCCACCGGAGACACGAACTGGTCGCAAATTTTGCCGATTTACCAAGTCAGCGGTGATGACGCCCTCCTCATGGGAGGAAGCGCCTCCGTCGAACTCCCGGCAGACCAAGGATTCTACGCGCAAGCAGGAGCTAGCTATGTTTGCGGTTTTTACCAGAACGAAAACTGGAGCGACATGCCGCAAATTCCGCCGTTCAAATTCCACGGTGAGGTCGCCTACCTTTGGACACACGTCCGTGCAGGCATCCATACCGAATTCGCCCTAGCGCAAAACCGAGTGGACCACTACGAAGAACGTACCCCCGACTACGTCACATTTGGAGCCTCCCTCGAATTCCACTGGTCACTCGCGCTTGCGCATTATAGCATCATCCTCCGTGGCGAAAACTTGTTCGACGCCGATGTGCGCAACCACCTTTCGCGCCTCAAATCCGTGATGCCCGAAAAAGGACGTAATATAAGCATCCTCGCCAAAGCGGAGTTTTAAACAAAGAACAGCAGCCGGATTGTCATGCCCGCCTTGAGCGGGCATCTCCTTTCTTAACCGCATAAAAACGTCCCCATATGGTCTCTTTTCTGCGATATTTGTATATTCTTTAGCGTAAAAAGAAGAATGACGATGGCCGATAAAGAATTGCTTGATAAAGAAGTTTTAAAGACCGTAAGCCGCATTGAACTTTCCGTGCGCGGCACGCTCGACACCGTGATGACAGGAGCTTACCACAGCTCCTTCAAAGGGAACGGTATGGAATTCAGCGAAGTTCGCGAATACATGCCCGGTGACGATGTCCGCACTATCGACTGGAACGTGACCGCACGAACCGGCACGCCTTACGTCAAAAAGTTCATCGAAGAACGTGAAATGACCATGCTCCTCATGGTCGACGCTTCCAGCAGTTCCGAATTCGGTTCCGGCAAGCAGATGAAAGGCGAAGTCATGGCAACGCTCACGGCTCTCCTCGCCTTTGCCGCCATCAAGAACAACGACAAGGTCGGCCTCCTCATTTACACCGATCAGGTTGAACTGTTCATTCCGCCCGAAAAAGGCCGCAAGCACGTATTACGCCTCATCCGTGAAATTCTTTACTTCAAGCCGCAGCATCACGGCACCAACACGCAGGTAGCCTTGGAATATGCCGGCAAGATTCTCAACCGCAAGGCCGTCATCGTCGTGATGAGCGACTTTTTGGACGAAGGATTCGAAAACGCTTTCCGCGTGTTGCGCAAGCGCCACGATGTTCTCGCCGTGTCCGTCGTTGACCCGCGCGAAATGGAACTCCCGCCCGCAGGCCTCGTGGAACTCGAAGACCCCGAAACCGGCGAAACGCTTTTGATTGATACCGGCGATGCCGCCTTCCGCGAAGCATTCGCCCGCGAAGCCAAGCGCCAGGGCAAGGCCACCAAGGAATTATTCCAGCGTATGTCGATTGACTTTGTCCGCATCGAGACGCACGACGACTTCAAGGAAACGGTCGCCCCGCTCATCGAACACTTTAGACGCCGCGCCCGCGCCGCCAGCCGATAACAACTTTTTTAAACCGTCGCCGGGCGATAACCGAGCAGCTTGAGGCTGTAAACGGCCGTTCCCTTGCTGATGCTGCGAACTCCGGTCGCATAACCGAATATACGGCGCAACGGGATTTCGGCTTTCAAAAAGTGGATGCGTCCGTCGCCACCGATTTCCTTGACGCGCCCGTCACGAGACTGGATGTCACCTGTTACAAGCCCGGCAAAGTTCACCGGACATTCGAGCGAAAGTTCCATCACGGGTTCATAAAGCTGCGCATCGGCAGGCTTCACCAGTTTAGCCACGGCATCGGCACAGCACTTCTTGATCATCGGCGGGAGCGCCCCTTCGGTCCATTCAAAACGATGGACTTCAAAGCACACGCCGACAAGCGGGCCCTTGCCGAGTACGCCCACTTCGGTCGATTCCAATAGAGCCGAACGCACGCCGGCCAAAATTTCACGCGGAGCCTTTTCCATAAATTCAGCGGAAAGGCGAATATCATGGGCATCACCTTCCAACGGAGATGCCGAAATGCTAATGGAAATTTTATGAGGACCAATCTGGAACGTGTTCTCGACAGGACCGACATTATGGCACAGACGTTCTTGCCAACGCACTTCGGGTTTTCCGGCACGCACTTCGCAACCGAATTCACGTTCCAGGCGTTCCAGCAGAACTTCAAGCTGCACCTCGCCCACGGTGTGCAGGTACCAGAACCCGCCATCCAAATCGTGCTGCACGCGGAAACTCGGATCCATACGAGCCAGCACAGAAAGGCTGCGTTCCACGTGGGCGTAATCTTCTACGCGAAGGCATTCCACGCGGGTCTGCAAAAGCGGCAAATAATTTTCGCTGATGGAGGATTGAGTTTTTGGAGAGTCCCCTTCGGCTAGACCGTCGGAACGGCCTTGTTCCGGCACACACTCGCCATTTTCATCCAAATAAATCACCTGCCCGAGTTCCGTTTCAAACGGGCTCTTCATCGCATAAATGTCGCCCGAACGGATTTCATCTACCGGCAACAGCATATTCGCCTTGAGTCGAGAGAACTCAAATCCCGATGGCCAGTCACGACGCAACAAATCAATGTGGCTACGGAATAGCGAAATTTCGCCCACTCCGCGGAAGTGCCTCAAGCGCACCACCTGCCCCAATTCATTTTCACCAAACATCGGGACTTCCGGCAAAAAGAACGAAAGCGCCGTCACGAGATTGCGGATGCCAAACCCTTCCAGCGCCGATCCCGCATAGCAAATCACGTATTCGTCACTTGCAGCAAGCGCCTTGAGTCCGCGCAAAAGCATCTTGGGCGGCACCGGCTTGTTTTCGAGGGCAAGCGTCAAGATTTCGTCGTCAAAGTTGCTTGCGAACTCCACCGCCTCGGCGTAATACTTCTTGAGCAGCGCACGTTCTTCGGCCGCAAACGCATCCGATTCCCAGCCATCGTCCAAAACTTCTTCGCCAATATCCGAATGCACAAGCCTACTCTGCGTAAGCACATCCAGCATACCGCTCATCTTGCCGTTCTTGAATTCCGGCACAGACATGAGTACCGGACGCACGCCAAGCGTTTCTTCGATATTGATGAGCGTTTCATCCAGCGAGTAATCGGGATTGTCCAGCTTGTTCACGAACAGAATCGACCGCACTCGCGATTCGCGCAACTTGCGGAAGGCGGCCACGGTCTGCGTTTCAACGCCACTGGCGGCACTCACCACAAGCACGGCGCCCTCTACGGCGGCAAGCGCCATATCGACTTCAGCGCCAAAATCCACATGCCCTGGCGTATCGATAAAATTGAACCAGGTATTCTTCCATTCAAAATGAGCCACGCCGCTTTCAATCGTGATGCCGCGTTCCTTTTCTTCGGGCATGTAGTCCATCGTGGCAAGGCCATCTTCTACACGTCCCGGGCGATGCACTTCACCCGTCGCGAAAAGGATTCTTTCGGAAAGAGTCGTCTTGCCCGCATCCACGTGAGCAAGGATGGCAATATTTCGAATAGGCTGCTTCATACGCCCAAAGATACATTTTTAACAGTTCATAAACGAAAGTTTCAGAGCCTTGTCGTACAGTCGTTTCGCCCAGTTTTCGTGTTCTTCGGATTCACCATAAAGGTCATCGAGAATCGTCCGGATGCCAGCGACACCGCCACCCTTTTTAAGGATGTACACCGCCAGAAGGCTAATCACGCCCAGCGAAGAATTGATGATATCCAAGTCCGTATTCGCAAGCTGGAACACGGCAAGCTGATACGCATCTTCGCTATTTTCACGGACCATCTTGTCGATATCGGCAAGAGTGTTGAAGCGCAAGAACTTGAAAGCCTTGAGAAACGGTGTCATCGGAGACTCGTGAATTTCGGCCTGGTTAATCGCCGCAATGCGCTGGTTCAGTTTATCAAAAGGCCTCAGCTTCAGATAATTGTTAAACGAGTCGCCGTTCAAAGCCACCTCGTCAAAACGTCCCGAATGCACAAGCGACTGCACGTGATACCTGTAGTTGTTGATATCCGTCCGGATCTTGGAAAACTGTTCATCAATCAGTTCAAGCATTCCCGCAAGGCGGTTCAGATTTCGCAAGTACTCGTGCGGAATTTCAAAGCCCGACTTGTAACCCGTATCGTGATCGAGCGTCGCCCACACATGCTGCAAGGCCGTACGCAACTGGATTTCAAAACGGATTTCGTTTATTTCGGGATGTTCCGGATTTTCGTACAACGACTTCGGGACACTACATATAAAGTGCAGCGAGTTGTAGCCAAAGCTGTCCAGCTCATGCATTTTACGCTTGTCGACGCTGTTTTTCCAGTCAATGGCAAAAGTGCGTTCCACGATTGCCGCAATCTTGTCGACATCATCGTTGTAGAACGCAATGACACGAGCACCCAGAATATCCGTCAAGTCCGCAAGTGAGTGGTACTTGTTCCCCTTGCGCTCCAGTTTTCCAGCAAGGCTTACCTCTTGCTTGATTCTCGCTTCGATGGCGGTCACGTAAATATGGTTTTCTTCAATTTTTCGTTTGAGCAGATCACACACAAAATCTCTCAGTTTTTCATAAACGGGCATATCGTTGCGATATTCTTCAAGAATCATCGTTCCGACAGGATTGAGCCCGTATTTTTCTACAGCATCTTCACTCATTTCATCAACCTAGCTTTTTTTATTTTGCAAAGATCTTTTCGACAAGTTCAATAAATTCGGCGTAGGCAAAAGTCCCTTCCAGTTCTTTCAGGGCGCTTGCCAAACCGCGATAGTGCCATTCGTGTTCCTTGACGTCTGACACATGGAATATGCTCCAGAGTTCGTCGCCTTTTTGAACAAAATCACGGTAAATGGCACGGGCATTGCTAAGCTTGTCGCCAATCGCCACCATCTTCGCGTCACGGCTTGCTTTTTCGAGGCGCTCGATAGCGGCCTGCTTACGCGCATGCCACGAATCCGACTCGCTGACACCCTCCATAAAGACATCGGATTCCTCTTCCACAAGCTTTGCCACCCGGTCTCCGAATTCACAACGGATATCGTCCAAAGTAACGCCAGTATCTTCGACGGTATCGTGTAGTACAGCCGCCGCCAAAAGCTCCTGGTCCTTAGTCATCGTCGCGACGATTTCTACGGCCTCCATCGGATGCACAATGTAGGGGAAACCCTTACCGCGACGTTCCGTATTCGCATGAGCCTTGACCGCAAAAACAATGGCCTTGTCAAGGACTGAAGTTTCCAAATACTTATTAGGCATGCCCACCTCCGATTTAATTCTTTTCCTTTTTTAATATACGTAAATATTTGAAAACCGCAAAACAACATGTCCACTGATTTTTCTAAATTTTAGGCGCAACAAAAAACCGCGTGTGCGGAAAGGATTAATCTATGTCTAAACTGACTGATTCTAAGGAATGGAAGGCCCTCGAGGCCCATGCCGAAGTCGCCAAGACCTGGCAGATGAAGGAACTCTTCGCAAAGGACCCGACTCGCGCTGACAAGTTCAGCGTCGAAGCTTGCGGACTTTTCCTCGACTACTCCAAGAACATCATCACCGACGAAACTATGGCCAAGCTCCAGGACCTCCTGAAGTCTGCTGGTTTCGAAGACATGCGCCGCAAGTACTTCGCTGGCGAAAAGATTAACACCACCGAAAAGCGCGCCGTACTCCACACTGCACTCCGCTACAAGGGCAACGAAGCCATCTGCGTCGACGGCAAAGACGTGATGCCCGAAGTTCGTGCAGTTCTCAAGCACATGGAAGACTTTACCCACCTCGTCCGCAGCGGCAAGTGGAAGGGCCACACCGGCAAGTCCATCAAGTACGTTGTGAACATCGGTATCGGCGGTTCCGACCTCGGTCCGGTGATGGTCACCGAAGCCCTCAAGCCGTATGCAGAAAAGCCGATCGCCGGCGAAACCTCTCCTGAAGTCTACTTTGTTTCTAACATCGACGGCACCCACATGGCCGAAACCCTCAAGAAGGTGAACATCGAAGAAACGCTCTTCATCGTTGCTTCCAAGACGTTCACGACTCTTGAAACCATGACGAACGCCGAAACTGCAAAGGCTGCAGTCCTCAAGGCATTCAATGGCGACGAATCCTCCATCGCCAAGCACTTCGTGGCTCTCTCCACCAACACCGAAGCCGTTTCCGCATTCGGTATCGACACTGCCAACATGTTCGAATTCTGGAACTGGGTTGGCGGCCGTTACTCTCTGTGGTCTGCAATCGGCCTCTCCATTGCTCTCCGCATCGGTTTCGAAAACTACATGAAGCTCCACCAGGGCGCTTACGAAATGGATCAGCATTTCAAGACTGCTCCGGCCGACAAGAACCTCCCGGTTATCCTCGCCCTCATCGGTGTTTGGTACAACAACTTCTTCGGCGCCTCCAGCTACGCTATGCTCCCGTACGACCAGTACCTCCATCGCCTTGCCGCTTACTTCCAGCAGGCAGACATGGAATCCAACGGTAAGACCGTCGATCGCGACTCTAAGCGCGTGAACTACCAGACGGGTCCGATCCTTTGGGGCGAACCGGGTACGAACGGCCAGCACGCCTTCTACCAGCTCATCCACCAAGGCACCAAGATGATTCCGTGCGACTTCATCGCCCCGGCAAACAGCCACAACAAGATTGGCGATCACCACCAGAAGTTGCTCTCCAACTTCTTCGCTCAGCCGGAAGCCTTGATGAACGGCAAGACTCTCGCCCAGGCTCAGGAAGAACTCCGCGCCGCCGGCAAGTCCGAAGAAGAAATCGCATTCCTCGCTCCGCACAAGGTATTCGAAGGCAACAAGCCGACGAACTCCATCATGATGGACTACGTGAGCCCGGAACGCCTTGGCGCTCTCATCGCCATGTACGAACACAAGATCTTCACACAGGGCGTTATCTGGAACATCAACAGCTACGACCAGTGGGGTGTTGAACTTGGTAAGCAGCTCGCCAAGAAGATTCTCCCGGAACTTGCAAAGGCCGACGCCGAACTCCACCACGACAGTTCCACTAACGGACTGATCAAGTGGTTCAAGGCTCACCAAGCCTAGTAGACAGTAGGAAGTAGGCAGTAGACAGTCTGTTTTAGGATTGTCATGTCTACGTCCTTGTCATCCCGGCCACCGTGCCGGGATCGCCTTACACAATTAGAAAAAGCCGCAGCACCAAGCTGCGGCTTTTTTGCGTTTTCGTGCCAAGCTCCATCGGCACGTTTTTACGCACAAACCCCTTTATTCTCAAGAACCTTCATGACATCTTCATACGGGAGCGGCTTCGAGAAGTAATAGCCCTGGACATAGTCGCAGCCCATTTCCTTCAAAAAGTCAAAATGCTCCTTCGTTTCGACGCCTTCCGTAAGCGTACCGAGCTTCAGACGCTTAGCCATCTCGATCATCGACTGAACAACCAGTCTGGACTTTTCCGAGAAGTTCCTCAAGAAAATCATATCGATCTTGATAAAGTCAAAATCGTAATCCTTCAGTATGTTCAGCGAAGAGAATCCAGCACCAAAGTCATCCATCCAGACCTCGAAACCTTCGTTCTGGAATCGAGCAATCTGGCACTTGACAAGCCCGTCATTATCGTCATCCAAAACAGATTCCGTAATCTCGATATGCAGCATATCATGCGGAACTTTGTACTCTTCAGTACGACGCACCACTTCATTGAAGATGTCGCTCAGCTTAAAGTCCAGGCGAGAGAGGTTAAAGGAGAACGGAACACACGTATGCCCCAAATCCGACTCCCTGCGATAACGTTCACAAACCTTCCTGAGAACGAACAAGTCCAGCTTGTGGATCAGGTGCGCCCCTTCTAGAACTCCGATAAAATCTAACGGCGAAATAAATCCGTGCCTTGGATCGTCCCAACGCGCCAGGGCCTCGAACCCGCAAAGTTTACCCGTCTTGACGTTTACAACCGGCTGGTAGAACACCTTGATGTACTCTTTCTCGATAGCCTCATCAATATGCGTAATCAAGTACATTTTCAAGCGTTCGCGGGAACTCATCTCATCGACATAAATGGCGATATACTCGTCGTAACGTCCCTTGATGGATGTTTCGGCAAGACGGGCGCGCATAAAGCACCTTTCGATATTTTCGTTAGGTTCACGTTGCGCATAAACACCCGCTTTGACTTCCAGGGAGCCATGTTTTGAATGGGCATAGACCTTGTCATGGACTTCCTTGATCTTCATGTTCATCCCGGTAACCTCGCCCAGCACACGGAACGTGTCGCACGAAACACGGGTCACATAGCGCTCACCGAAAGTCGTCCTTAACGTATCGGCCATAAACTTAAGAGCGGCATCGCCTTCATCAAAGCCAAATCTTTCGTTGAAAGACTTAAAGTTGTCTACATCAAACACGACAAACGCATTATTGCACTTAGAATCCCTCGAAACAACTTCCTGCACGTAATTCGAGAAAAGCAACAAGTTCGGAAGCCCCGTCAGTTCGTCGTGGTTGCGGGCAATCTCGGCTTCCTGAGTCAAGCGGATTGTCCTAAAAATAAGCTTCACGGCAATCGTGAGCGTAAGCCAGAACAGGCAAGCCACAAATACCAGATAATTCAAAAATACGGGCGTGACTTCGATCATTCGCACACATACAAACATGGCCAGGTTCACAAACAGGCTAAACGCCGTGACAAACCCGATAAAGCCGAACCGCACAAAAGCCCGAGATTCACAGATGTACATAAGTTCGGACCAAATGAACTTCCACCAAATAGCAATCGCCGCCGCATCCACAAAAAACGCAGCGACCTGAGTCTTGCCAACAACCATTCCCAGATATCCAATCCCGACAAAGGAAGTCAACATAAACAGCGATTGCGACCAGTGAACCGAAAGGCGCTTATAGCAAATGTAAATCGAAACAGGAATCAAAATCACGCGGCTCACATAATCAATAATGACGTCGACTAGCAAAGGAATTTGACCAAACATAGCCGACACCAGATGCAACAGGGCATGGTATATCCAGTCCGACATAATCATGTACGGGCACAGAGAAAACAGGATGCCCCAAAAAACGACTTCCTTAAGGTGTTTCTTTTCTCCCAGGACTACAAGGGCCGCAACAAAACACCCCCCGACAAGCAAGGACGGGACAAGAAACACATGATTCGCGTACTCAAGCAAACTCATAATTACAAAAACCTTACAGACATATAATATAATGAATATAGCCCGCTATTGCAAAACGACCGTGAAAAACCGCACATTCCACAGTACACTTTGGAATAAAGCCCCCGTTGGACAAATTAACAACACAAAATTAGTACAAAAATCTTATAAAATGGTAAATTTTTCTAAATTTGGCGCCAAAAATAAACCCATAGGGAGCAAGAAATGAAATCTAAAGGTCTGCTTACAACATTAGCACTCAGCTTAACTATGCTTTGTGGCTGTCTTGACGAAGTTGCCGATGCACCAGATATGTCTTCTTTGGCCTGTACCACGGAGCCTTTGGACGACGATAGCGGCGTCAAGATTGTCTGTGGCGGAGATTCTGTCGGCGTTGTTTTGAACGGTAAGGATGGCAAGGATGGTAAAGATGGTGCCGATGGTAAAGACGGCGAAGACGGAACCAACGGCAAAAACGGGAAAGATGGCAAGGACGGATCATCCTGTTACATAAAGACAAATACCGAAAAGAACGGATTTGACGTTTTTTGTGGTAACGACAAGGTCGGATTCCTTTCGAACGGTCAGGATGGCGAAAAGGGCGCTGACGGAACTAATGGCACCGATGGTAAGGACGGCAAGGATGGAACTTCTTGCAGAGTCGAAGAGAACAAGGATATCGACGGTTTCGACGTCTACTGTGGTGACAAGAAGGTTGGCGAACTTCATAACGGAAAGGATGGAGAAAAGGGTGCTGACGGAACGAACGGCACCGATGGCAAGGATGGTAAGGACGGAACTTCCTGCAGAGTCGAAGAAAACAAGGATATCGACGGTTTCGACGTCTACTGCGGTGACAAGAAGGTTGGCCAACTCCTTAACGGAAAGGATGGA
>CACZAD010000024.1 GCA_902779055.1 Fibrobacter succinogenes
AGCCACACCCCTTACCATCCGTAGAATATTCCCCGATAGAATCCATTGCACTCGACCATCTATAAAGCCGTCCATATTTAGTGCAGTTAGAATCCTTTCCTGCATAGCAAGATGTCCGCGGATAGAGTGGCGACAATGGACTTAATCGACTAGAATCAGAAGCTGGCATGAAATTCAAATTCTCAGCCATCCAAGTTTGCTCGCCAATGACAACGGTCTTATATACTTGCCCATCGCGAGAATCCACCAATTCACCATATTCAACATCACTTGAGCAGCCGCTTACAACAAGCAGAGATAAAACAAAAGCAAACGAAAAAAACAATCGACTCTTTAGCATTTCCCCAAAAATATATAAAAACCAGCCGCTATATAACGGCTGGTTTTGCATTTTTTTAAACAAGCTCTTACAAGCAATGAGCGCGGAGTTCGTCGTCGCTCAAGGTGCTGAGGTATGCCGGCGGCACATCGAGAACTGTGTAGCAACCCGTCTTGCCGTCCTGAGCCTTCATGCGGAGAGCAGCGCGTGCGTAAGCCACGAGAACGCTCGTCGTGAATTCCGGGTTGGAATCGAGCTTGAGGCTGTATTCGATCACGTGCGTGTGTTCCTTGTTCATGCCGGTCTTGCCGGTACGGATCACGAAACCACCGTGAGCGAGGCCGCTGTGGTTCTTGTTGAATTCTTCTTCGCTAATGAAGTTGACCGTGGTGTCGTATTCATCGAAGTAGTTCGGCATCGTCTTGATGGCATTTTCGATGTAAGCCTTGTCTGCACCTTCTTCGGCAACCACGTAAACCAGGCGCGTGTGCTTCTGACGAGTGGTGAGTTCCGGCATGGAACCGCTACGGACAGCTTCGAGAGCTGCTTCGACCGGGCAAGTGTACTGCTTAGCGTTCTTCACACCCTTGATGCGGCGGACAGCGTCGCTGTGGCCCTGAGAAACGCCCTTGCCCCAGAACGTGTAGTCCTTGCCTTCCGGAAGGATGGACTGAGCGTACACGCGGTTCAAGCTGAACATACCCGGATCCCAACCGACGGAAATCATGGCAATCTTGCCAGCAGCCTTGGCGGCAGCATTCACGGCAGCGTACTGCTGCGGAATCTTGGCATGCGTGTCGAAGGAGTCGATCACATTGAACATGGAAGCGTACTTCGGAGTGAGCACCGGCAGGTCAGTTGCAGAGCCACCGCAAATGATGAGCACGTCGACCTTGTCCTTCCAGGCTTCCATTTCGGAGACGTTCAACACCGGAACGCCAGCAGTCTGGATCTTCACCGTCGACGGATCGCGACGAGTGAAAACAGCGACGAGTTCCATATCCGGAGCCTGCTTCACGGCGCATTCCACACCGCGACCGAGGTTACCGTAACCGAGAATAGCAATCTTTGCCATAATAATATCCTTGTTGAAAATTTTTGCGGGTAAAATATAGGAAAGTAGGAAGTAGGAAGTAGGAAATAGACAGTGAAATTCATGTAAAATTAGTAGGTATGAAAGACCCTAAATTCCTGTACTTCCAAATCCACCGCGGTCGGCACCGTCAAGCGGACCTTCGTCGAACGTGAGCGTCGGCTGGATTTCCATGATGCGGAACTGGGCGATGCGGCATCCCTTTTCGATGGTCACGTCACGGGTGGCATACACGGGCATTTTCCACCAGTCATTTGCACCGCAGTAGCTCGAATCGACCACGCCTACAGAGTTTGCCTGTAAAATTCCAAAATTCTTGAAGGTGGAACTGCGCGGAGCGATATGCGCTTCGTACCCTTCCGGGAGCTTCATTGCCACTCCAAGATGGATCAGGCGGAACTCGCCCGCCTTGAGCGTTACCGTTTCTGCTGCAGCAAGGTCAATCCAGTCGGACTTGCCGCCGACATAAGTAAGGCGTTGAATGGAATCGTCGAGATATTGAATTTTAATAGTCGCGGACTGCATCGTCATTCCTTTTTTCGGACTAATATAGACATTTTTTTGTAGATTATTTTTGCAATTAAAGAAGGATTACAATTATGAAAACAAGAATTCCCGAATCATTGATTTTAGCACTCGCCATTGTCGCCTTTGGCGTTCTCGTTTATTGCGGCATCAACAAGGCTAGCGACCGCGGGCGCGTGGTGCATGTGCGCGGCCTCGCCGAAATGGAAGTTCCAGCAGACAAAGTATTCTGGAACATTAATTATGGGATTTTAGGGGATGATATGCAGGGCCTTTTCAAGGCCATCGCCAAAAACGACAGCATCATCAAGCAGTTCATGGTCAACAACGGCATTGCCGCCGAAGATGTCACCTTCAATCCGCCGATGATCAACGACCACGAAGCGAACATGTATAGCCAGAACCACTCCAAGTTCCGCTATTCCATCAATTCGAACATTACCATTGCCACAAGCAAAGTCGACGCCGTTCGCGACCTTCAACAAAAAATGACGAAGCTCATTGACTTGGGCATCGTCATCAACAACAGTTACGCATCGTATGAATTTACGGGACTCAACAGCATCAAGCCGCAGATGATCGAAAGTGCGACCAAGAACGCTCGCGAAGTCGCCGAAAAGTTCGCCAAGGATTCCGAAAGCAAGCTTGGCAAAATCAAGACGGCATCGCAAGGCGTATTTTCCATCGACAACCGAGATGAAAATACGCCGCACATCAAGAAGGTTCGCGTCGTAACGACCGTCGACTACTCTCTGGAAGACTAGCCGTCCTGAAAATCCAGTAACGATTACTTCTTTTCGGCCGCAGATTCTTCTGCGGCTTTTTTCGCCTTTGCAGCCTTTTCGGCTTCGTGCTCCAAGCGAGCCGGCTTGCCGGCCAAATTGCGTAAGAGACCGAACAGCGCCGAGAGTTCGTTACGCGTCGGATGCAAACGTTGCAAGAGCGTATTGAGGAAGCTATCGCGCCATGCCTGATCGTGGTACTGGCCCGTCAGATAGCGGTCGAGGAACTTCTTGAAACCATCAATTTGCTGGATAGTCGCAGGGCCCGTTTCAGCGACGCCTTTCGTCGTGCGCTTCGCGCGGCCCTCGCCGTTTGCGAGTGCACCCGACCGGCAGAGTTCGTACAAGCTAATTGAGACTGCCTGTCCCAAGTTCAAGCTCATGAGTCCCGGCACCGGAATTTCGCACTGATACGTGCAGGCATTCACTTCTTCAAGCGCAAGGCCGCAAGATTCACGGCCAAAAACAAGCGCAATCGTTCCGTCTTCAGGGAGCAAGTCCGACAAGTTCTGCACCATCGTATGCTTGATGGAACTTGCAAAAATGCGACGGCTATAAGCGACCGCACAAGCGCAATCGCCAATGGCATCTTCGAACTTGTGAACGACCTTTGCGTTGTCCAAGATGTCGTGGCTGTTCGCCGCCGTATGGTAAGACTTGTCCATGACCTTGTCGCGTTTGGGATAGACAATATAAAGTTCCGGCAATGCATAGCAATGCATGGCACGTGCGACAAACCCCACATTGTGCGGGTGTTCAGGTTCTACTAAAACGACTCTAAATTTACGCATAATTTAAACAACCCACTTAAAATCTTTTCCACGAATCTCGTTTTCGATGGTTTCGCCATCAGCAATTTCGGCACCTGCGAAAAGGATGGAATGTACGACTTTTGCCGAAGCAGGAATTTTTACGCCAGGAAGCACGACCGATTCGTTCTTATCGCAGCCGAGTTCTTCCTTGCGGGCATCAGTTGCCGCCATCAGACCTTCCGGATTGCCCATGTCAATCCAAGTTGCATGAAGCTGGCTCATATCGACAAACGGCGCACGGCCTGCGGAAATTTCCTGTTTCCAAAATTCACGGATATCAAATTCGCCATCACGGATTCTCGCAAGCGCTTCATCGCTGTACCACGAGATTCCTGAGAATGTCGCCGCCACACCGTCTTCACTTCCAAAACGTCCGGCAACACCCACAAGGCAACCATCCGCACCAACGCGGAATGTATTCACCTTCGGAAAATCGACTGCCAAGAGCGCCACTTCGCCGCGATTCGAGCCATCGGCCTTCCCCGCTTCGTAAGCAGCGTGCGCATTTCGCACAAATGCAGCCAAGTCAAAACTGCAGTAGGCATCGCCGTTCATAATCAAGAGACCACCACGGTAACCTTCGTTATAAATGCGCTTGAGCGGTCCAGCCGTTCCAAGAATTTCAGGTTCCACCCAGACACGCTCAAAACTGAGGCGTTCACCGGCGCTTACCACCTGTTCCGCCAAGTAATGGGCATTAGCGTGGAGGCGAACCTCGCCAAGAGACTTCGCCCTATCCACCTGAATTTCGAGGATACTTTTGTCATAAACACGGACGAGCGGCTTCGGGAATTCATTCGTCAAGGGTCTAAGCCTTGTGCCAAGCCCGGCCGCAAGAATCAACACATTCAATCGTGATTCGTCAGTCCGCGTCATAACCATTACACCATTGCAGCGCTAAAGCTTGCGTTGCAGATAAGCGTTTCGCCCTGCCAGATTTCGCCAGTGTACTTGTAGATGCCATGGCGAGCCATCACGAGCGTTGCCTTGAGCGTCAAGTCCTGCGGCGGAATCACCGGAGCGCGGAAACGGCAGTTTTCGACACCCATGAATGCCGGGCGCTTGCCTTCGACATCAGCCTTCTTCGCAATCATCGTCAAGAGCGTTGCGGCCTGGGCCATGGATTCAACCTGGATCACCCCCGGAAGCACCGGATTGTTCGGGAAATGACCATCAAAGAACTTTTCCTTACCGGTCACGTGCCATACAGCAACGATAGACGGCTGGTCACCTTCGGTGATTTCCTGAATTTCGTCCACGAAAGCAAACGGAGCCTTCTGAGGGAGGAGGGCATGAACTTGTTCTTCGTTATAAAGCATAGGGCAACACCTTTTCTAAGATTGTTCTGTGGCTCAAATGACCACCGTTGATGATTTCCAGACGAACTTTCGGGAGTGCAGGCTTTGCAAAGCAAAGATCTCCCAACAAGTCGAGGATTTTATGACGAGCGGGTTCTTCGAGAACTCTGTATGCCGAAGCATTAGCCCCCGGCAAGTCCTCGAGCAAGAGCCCACAGGATGCATCCACCCCGCCAAGCAAACCGGCTTTACGGGCTTCGTCAAATTCTTTTTTTAAAATGAAAGTTCTTGCGGCAAAGACATTGTAAAGGTCTTCGGGCGAATAAATCGAAACGCTAGCCGCCGAGTTGAACGTCCCAGAATCCGTTTTGCGTTCCAGAACGTACTCGACTTCAAAAGCTTCGCTCGGCGTAATTCTTACGGATCCGTAGGGCTTTTGAGCCTGCGCAGCATCCACGACATCCGTGCGAAACAAGTCCCACGCATCGTGGACAGGAGCATCGTAAAACGCAAGTTCTTCGGGAACGCCCACTTCTTTGCGGAGCGCAAGGAAGAACGGCAGCGCACTGCCATCCATCTGCGGAATTTCAGCCACACCGTTTCCGTAGCGAGCCACGTCAACCACAAAACGACGCGTCGGCCACATCAGAAAAACAGGAGCCAGATGTTCCGGAGAAGCAAGCTTTAACGGTTCCGACGATCCAGACGTTTCGAACATCGACGTGCGTGCCACGCTGAACTTCAAATCGGTAAAGCACTTCGCGGCATCGGTACTGTAAAACGGATGACCGTCTACACGCCATTCCACGCGAGGTTCCAACTGCGGGTTGCGTTCTAGCGCCGTAACCGTCACGTTCGCCTTGCCAAACGACAAGGACGGGGAACTGAATTCTATTTTTCGAGAACTTTTCATCAATTTATTGCGAATTTATAAAATTATTTCTTCCCCATCATACGGAGTTTCACGACGGAGCGGCGCCATACATCGATTTCTTCGGCGGGGTAACCGGCATAAACCTTCCCTGCCTTGAGCGTCTTGGTCACGCCAGCCTTCGCCGCCACCTTGACGCCCTTTTCAATCGTCAAGTGCCCGGCCGACTGCACGCCGCCAGCAAATTCCACATCGTCTTCCATTACAACGGAACCGGCCACGCCAGACTGTGACGCCATCATAATGTTGTTCCCCAAGCGGCAGTTGTGCGCCACTTGCACAAACGTATCGAAATGGCAATCATCACCAATGACCGTCGGAGAGACAAAACCCGCCGCCACCACGTCATTCGCACTAAAGCTACAACGGTTCCCGATACGGACCCCCGCCAAGTGCGGCACCATCCGGCGCTTGCCCTCGTACTCATAAAAACCAAAGCCCCTCGGGCCAATAACAGTTCCCGCCTGGAAAACGCAATCTTCGCCAATCGTTACACGCGGATACACCGTCACATTCGCTTCGAGAACTGTGCCCGCACCGATTGTAGCGCCCTTCATCACGACGCAATTCGGACCAATGACGGCATTCTCGCCCACCACGCCTTCGACAACGGCAGAGGCATGCACCTGTGCCGAAGAAGCAATCCTTGTCGGTTCAAACGTTTCACGGCGTTCGACAAATTC
The DNA here is from genome assembly GCA_902779055.1 of Fibrobacter succinogenes. Taxonomy (GTDB): domain Bacteria; phylum Fibrobacterota; class Fibrobacteria; order Fibrobacterales; family Fibrobacteraceae; genus Fibrobacter; species Fibrobacter succinogenes_K. The sequence goes on from CACZAD010000024.1 coordinate 6,444, forward strand.
ACGCATAAACGTCACCATCGCATGGTAGGGATTCTCGACCGGACAAATAAAATGCACATTCGGCAACAGTTCAGAACGGCCATCGACGACAGACGTTTCGAATAAACTCGGTACAAAAAGCAAGCCCGCCTGGATATGGGCAAATGCGCTCGTACTGACGCCACCGGCATTTCCGGCAAGTCCTGTTTCTGTGACCTTGTCTCCCGTCCAGAACGAGACATTATGCGGACCCGCCTGATCGAGCGAAGCAAAGCCATTCAGCTCAAAATTTAAAACGCCCTCATCCGAAGGCATTTTAAGGTTCATCTTTTCCAAAACTTCTGCTAGCGAAACAGAAAGCATCATTCCTCCAGCGACAGCATGCGCACCTGGCATGCAAACTGAATCGTCACGCGGTTACCGACTTTACCACTCAAGTCTTCGCCATCCAGCTGGATGTATTCGTCATCGGCAAGGTCAAGCGTAAGCGCCCTCACCTTTTTGGACTTGAGCAGATACTTTTTCATAAAGAAGCCGACAACGGGGATGTTCCCCACGGCGATAGCCAACAAGAAGTTCAGCATGTTCGGCACGCAAACGACTTCAAGGTAACCATCCGACATATCGGACTTGAAGAACGGATTTGCACCGCTCGCAAAACTCGGAATGTTTCCAACAATGACCGTCTTGTGGCCCGTCAAATCGGAATTTTCGGCAACACCCGTCTGGTGATCCACCATCGAAATCTTTCCGGATTTCAGCTGGTACGCCCTGTCGGCAAAAAAGCGCTTGACATAATGGAGCTTGTTCGCCACCACGGAATTCGACGAGATGACTCCCGTTGCACGGTCCTGGTTGAAATCGTGTGCAATACGGGCATCAATGCCTGCCGAGAAATAATTCGCCAAAGCATACTTGCCGTTCACCGTCCAGATGTCGAACGGTCTAGACTTCGCCATCAAAAGCCTGCGCACCAAGTAAAGGAGTCCCCTGTCCACAAAAGGCTTGTACAGATGGAGCACTCGAGCCAAATCGTTACCCGTCCCAAGCGGGATAAGCCCGATTTGCACCTTGTCCGCATACTCCGAAGAAAGCATTATGGAAAGCACCGACGAAACCGTTCCGTCGCCACCGACGGCCACAAGCGTCTCCGTCGAAGACAGCGCCTCCAAAATCTGCTCATTCATTCCGTCCTTGCGCGTAAATTCTGACTTCCATTCATCGGACTTGAAGTCCATGGATTCCATGATTTCGGGCAGGAACTTATGAATGACCTTACCTTGACCGCCACCACTCACCGGGTTTATGAGGAAAAAGAACTTATACATCTTTCAAAAGTTCATCCTTTGCGTCCAAGTAATGCTCTACGCCAATCTTTACATTTTTGATTTCTTCGGCCGTCAGCGTTCTGACGATTTGTGCCGGAGATCCCACAATCAAGGAATTCTCAGGAAAATTTTTACCAGCCGTTACAAGAGCGCCCGCACCGACAATGCTATTTTTCTTGATGAGGGCTCCATCCATAATTATCGCCCCCATACCGACAAGGACATTATCTTCAATAGTGCAACCGTGAAGCACTGCACCGTGACCAACAGTCACCTCGTCTCCAACGTTCACGCCGACACCCGTCGAAACATGGACCGACACATTGTCCTGGATATTCGTACGCTTGCCAATTTTGATTTCGGCCAAATCAGCGCGCAACACCGCATTGTAAAACACAGAAGAATCATCGCCGATGCTCACATCGCCCACGAGGCATGCACCTTCGGCAACAAACACGCGTTCGCCCAAGACCGGGCGTTTGCCCTTGTACTTAATCAAATTTGCCATATTCAAAATCTACAAAAATAACTCATAAAATTTTAAATTATATTAAAATATGTTTAGAAACGAGGGTTTTTCAAATGTTGGATAAGTTTTTGGGGTCTCTTGAGGGTTAAAAATGAACACTGAAAAAACTTTGACTGAAATTTTTGAAGCTCAAGGGGAAAACCGCTGGAAAATTGCCCAGACGAGCGCCAAGGAACGTATCCAAAAAATCAAAAAGATCCGAGACGCAGTCGTCAAGCGACAAGACGAATTTTACGAAGCCGTATGGAAGGATTTTCACAAGCCCAGGTTCGAAGCCTGGCTCAGCGAAGTATTCCCGCTGATCGAAGAAATCGACCACACCATCAGCCACCTGAAAAAATGGATGAAGGATAAAAGCGCAAGCCGCGTGTTCTTTTTGCCGACCTCCCAAAGCAGGCTCCACTACGAGCCCAAGGGCCGCGTCCTCATCTTTTCGCCGTGGAACTATCCATTCTTGCTGCTATTGAACCCCATCGTTTCGGCGATCGCAGCCGGTAACGTCATCATGGCAAAGCCATCGCACAAGACGCCCCACGTGAGCGCATTCCTCGCAAGCCTCATCAGGGAGCTTTTTTCCGAAGACGAAATCGCCATCATCGAAGGCGAAGGTGCCGAAATTGGTGACAAACTTTTAGAGTTGCCTTTTGACCACGTGTTCTTTACAGGCAGCCCACGAGTCGGTGCGCACATCGCCGAAATGGCAGCCAAACACCACGCCAGCATCACGCTTGAACTCGGAGGCAAATCGCCAACAGTTCTGCTCCCCGACGTCAACATCAAGCGCGTCATCAAGCAAATTGTCTGGGGCAAGACTCTGAACGCAGGCCAGACCTGCATTGCGCCAGATTACGCGTTGTGCCCAGAAAGCAAAGTTCAGGAATTTGCCCAAGCCTTTGCCGAAGAAATCAAGCGCCGTTTTGGCGATACGGACGCCAAGCGCCACGAAAGCAAAGACTTTGTACACATCGTCGACAAGCGCGCCACGGAACGCCACGCCGCCCTCATCAAGGACGCCATTGCCAAGGGCGCAAACCAAGTCATCGGCGGCGTAAGCGATATTGAAAACTGCTACACGCCAGTTACCGTCCTCACGAACGTGACTCCCGACATGGACATTATGCAGTCCGAAATCTTTGGACCGATTCTGCCGATCATCGCCTACAAGAATCTCGACGAAGCGATACAGTTCATTCAAGGCCGTCCCAAGCCGCTAGCGCTCTACATTTTCGGTTATTCCAAGCGAGACGCCGACTACGTCCTGAGCCACACGACATCAGGATCTTCCTGCGTGAACAATGCAATTATCCAGATTGAAAACTTGGAGGTTCCTTTCGGTGGTGTCGGTATGAGCGGCACCGGGAACTACCACGGCTTTTACGGATTCAAGGCGTTCAGCCACGAACGCAACATCATGGTGCAAAAATGCTTTGATGTTGTCCAGTTCTTCCATCCGCCTTACGGGAAGCACCCCGGCAGTCTGCATTCCAAAATACAGAACATCGCCGAAAAGGCTCTGCGGTTCATCAAATCCATGTAACAGAGGCATTCCATGGCATCAGCATTATACAGATTCGCCTGTCGAGCATTCCAGAAAGTATTCTTTGTGGGTGTACATTTTATGCCCTGGCGTGAACCGCAAATTCTCCACGGCGCAGGAAAGCTGAAAGAACTCCCGAGCCAGCTCAAGGCCAACGGAGTGGACAACGTTCTACTCGTGACGGACAGCTTTTTAGCACAGACGGATCACTTCAAGAGCATCATACAATACTTGGAATCGTCTGGCCTCAAGTACGCCGTTTACGACCAGACGATTCCAAACCCCACCATCGAAAACATCAACGATGCTACCCACATCTATCGGCAGCACAAGTGCAACGCGCTGTTGGCATTCGGCGGTGGTTCTGCCATTGACTGTGCCAAGGGCGTCGGCATCCGCATTGCAAGGCCCTGGACACCCCTGCCGCTGATGCGAGGAACGTTACGAGTCCTTAAAAAGATACCTTACCTTGTCGCTGTTCCGACGACCGCAGGAACCGGAAGCGAAGCCACCGTCGCCGCCGTCATTTCGAATCCGAAAACGCACGAGAAGTACCCCATCAACGACTTCGTCTTGATTCCTCGGCTAGCCGTCCTCGACGCAAACATCACCGTGAATTTGCCGTCAAGCCTTACTGCGACAACAGGTATGGACGCCCTCACGCACGCCATCGAAGCCTACATCGGCTACAGCAACTTTAACGGGAGCGAAGATGCCGCCATCCTGGCAGGCCGACTCATCGTCGAAAACATCCTGACCGCCTACCGCGACGGGCACAACATCAAAGCAAGAGAAAATTTGCAGAAGGCAGCCTACCTCGCCGGTTTTGCCTTCACACGCGCCTATGTCGGTTACGTCCACTGCATTGCCCACAGTCTGGGTGGTATGTACCACACGCCCCACGGGCTTGCCAATGCGGTCATCTTGCCGCACGTTCTGGAATACTACGGCGAAGCCTGCGAAAAGCGTCTCGGATTTTTTGCGAAGGCCATCGGAGCCGTCCCGGCGGAACTCGACAATCACGATGCCGCCAGATTCTTCATTATGCACATCCGCGAGCTGAACCGTTCCATGGGCATTCCGGAATTTCTGGATTTCATCCAAGATGAAGACATTCCGACGCTAGCCAAGGCGGCAAGCAAAGAAGGAAACCCACTCTACCCCGTGCCTAAAATTCTGGATGCGAAAGAACTGGAAACGCTCTACCGCATCGTGAAAGGGACGAAGTTATAAAGGAGAAGCCCGACTGTCATCCCGGACTTGTTCCGGGACGGGCATGACATTCGTTACTTGACTTGGAAACGGTCCTTGATTTCCTGAGGGATGGCAAACGGGCGACCACGCTTCATATCCATCAGCACCCACTGCGTCTCGGACTCAAAGACGACCTTGCCGTCGGAAACACGTTCAAAGCGGCACCTGCGCACGCTCGCGACCTTGCTGTAGCTAGCCACCCACGTCGTACCGCGGATTTCATCATCCAAAAAAGCCTGATTCTTGTATTCCACGAACTGCGTGTGGATCATCCAGCCGCAACCGAACTGGTACATGACATCCGTCGCACCGACAGAATCAGAATGGGCAATCGAAATATCCTGAACCCACTGTACCGCCCACACATTGTTCATATGCTTGTTTTCATCAATCATTTCGGGCGTCACCTTGAAAAGTTTTTCAAATTTCATCGGGTTCGCATTTTCTTCCATCACGACAGCCATCAATTACCTCCGGTTCTTGACAAATGTAATAAAAACGCCTTTTTTCTAACAAAACCCCACACATTTTTCCCTTTTATTTTATTTTTCTTTCGTAAAACATTTTAAGTGAGTGATCTATGGATTTTAACGATTTTACAAGCCTAACGGCAGAAAACATGCAGGCCATTTGGGACTTCAAGACCAAAGACCCGTTCTCTATTTTGGGCATCCACCCGCTCGAAACCGATAAAGGCATCAAGACCGTCATCCGCACCTACCAGCCGCAAGCCAGTTTTGTCCGCGGCGAATCGTGCGACGGTTCCGAAGAATTTGACTTTGTCAAACTTGGCGACACTGGATTTTTCGAAGCCATTCTCGACATTGAATTCGATCCCTTCTTCTACAACCTGATCATCAGACAAGAAGATGGAAACGAATACACCATCGTTGATCCGTATGCATTCTTGCCCGTACTTTCTGATTTTGACCGCCACCTGATTTCGACCGGAACGCATTACGAGCTTTACCGCAAGCTGGGTGCAAACCTCATTGAACACCAGGGATTCAAGGGCGTCCACTTTGCCGTCTGGGCACCGAACGCCCAGGCCGTTTCTGTAGTCGGCAACTTCAATAGCTGGGACGGACGCCGCCACCAGATGCGCATGCTCGGCTCCAGTGGCATTTGGGAAATCTTCATTCCGAACCTCGGCGAAGGCGAACTCTACCGTTTTGAAATTCATGGCGCAGACGGCAACTTGCACGTCAAGATTGACCCGCTCGCAAAATTTGCCGAAGTCCGTCCGGCAACGGCTTCCATCACCACGCACCTGGACGGTTACAAATGGGGCGACGAGCTCTATATGCAGACGCACTGGGCCACAAAGGTCTTCGGATCCCCGATGAACATTTACGAAGTCCACGCCGGCTCCTGGCGCCGCGACCCGGCTAATCCGGACCGATTCCTCAACTGGGACGAACTTGCCGAGCGCCTTATCCCGTACCTCAAGGAAATGGGCTACACGCACGTGGAATTCTTGCCGCTCGCCGAACACCCGCTCGACGAATCCTGGGGTTACCAGGTCACCGGTTATTACTCTCCCACGAGCCGCTACGGCACACCGGACCAGTTCCGTCACTTTGTGGACCTCTGCCACCAGAACGAAATCGGCGTGATTTTGGACTGGGTTCCGGCACACTTCCCGAAGGACGCACACGCCCTCGGACGTTTCGACGGCACAGCCTGTTACGAACATGCCGACCCGCGCCAGGGCGAACACCCGCACTGGGGCACCTACATCTTTAACCTCGGCCGTAACGAAGTCAAGAACTTCCTCATTGCAAACGCCATGTACTGGCTCAAGGAATTCCACTGCGACGGTCTTCGCGTCGACGCTGTGGCCTCTATGCTTTACCTCGACTACGGTAAGGGTCCGGGACAGTGGGTGCCGAACAAGGACGGCGGCAACATCAATTACGATACGCTCGAATTCCTCAAGCACCTGAACAGCATTATGGGCCGCTTGACCCCGCATGCAATCCTCATCGCCGAAGAATCGACAAGCTTCCCAAGCATCACTCGCCCGCCAGAGCAGGGCGGTCTCGGCTTCCATTACAAGTGGAACATGGGCTGGATGAACGACTTCTTGAGCTACATCCAGCACGAACCGGTCCACCGCAAGTACCACCACAACCAGCTCACGTTCAGCATGGTGTACGCTTATTCTGAAAACTTCATACAAGTTTTCAGCCATGACGAAGTGGTGCACGGCAAGGGATCCATGCTCGGCAAGATGCCTGGCGACAACTGGCAGAAGTTTGCAAACCTCCGACTCACCTACGCCTTCCAGTACGCACACCCGGGCAAAAAGCTCAACTTCATGGGCAACGAATTCGGGCAGTTCCGCGAATGGAACGAAAAGCAGTCCCTCGACTGGCACCTGGTCAGCTGGGATAGCCACGGAAAGCTTTTGCAGATGATGAAGGTTTTGAACCACGTCTACAAGGAAAATTCCCCGCTTTGGGAAATTGACCATTACTACACCGGTTTTGAATGGATCTGGTGCGACGACGCCGACAACTCCATCGTGAGCTTTGTCCGTAAGGACGACCACGGCAATATGATTTTGTGCGTATTCAACTTTACGCCGGTCGTGCGCGAAAACTACCGCCTGGGTGCCCCCGCCCGCGGAGCCTGGAAGGAAATCTTCAATTCCGATTCCAGCCTGTTCGGCGGCAGTAACGTCGGTAACCTCGGCGAAGTCTACACGCAGGATATTCCGTGGCAGAGCCGCGATTGCAGCTTGAACATCAAGCTTCCGCCTCTCGCCGGCGTCTACTTCAAGCTGGAACGATAATCCCGCTCAGATTTCGCAAACCATTATAAAAGGCAGGCTCCAACGCCTGCCTTTTTAACATATTCAAATAAAGTCGCTAATTCAAACATCCAAGTTCATCAAAATCAATTTTTTTTTGCCCTGATTCGATACTGATAATTTGATGATGTTAATTCATTTATTTTCTTCTATGAGTTTTTGCAGCATTTCAAATGTGTTTTTATAAGAAATTTCAGATTCATCTACTTTGTGGTTTTCCTTAAACTCACGAGAAATCATCAGTCGACCGCTATTTTTTTTCTTTCTGGCATTTTCAGCATCTCCCGTTCCTATATCCGACCAACTACGGTTATCCTGTTTATGTTCCTTACTAAAATCAACTTCTTCTAAACAGTAAGATTCAATCCCATCTATATGAATATGACGTGGCTTTGCGCGTTTCTTTTCACTGTCTTCTGTCGCTTCGCCTATGGAATATAAAATTTTAAACAAAACAAACGACTTTTCTTGTTCAGGATCGTCCAAACAGTAGTTTTTGTGCAATTGCGTTATAGCCGCTATACCATTATTTGACGATCCTTTTTTTTCAGTCTTAATGTTAATCAAGAATTTGCAGTCATTGTCATTAATAGAAAAACAATCAAAGCTTTCGCTCGATGTAGCCCCATCAAATCGATCAATTTTATACTTTGTCGATTCATCACAATGTGTGAACATCTCAAGTTTTGAAACGATAAACTCTTCTAAAATAAAGCCAATTGCTGTAGATGATTCTATACAATTATACTTATTCTGAAGTAAATTGTACTCTTCAAGTCGGAGGACCAACTCTTTTCCATAAGTTTTAAAAATACAATCTAAATAAAACTTAATCTGATCTTGAAAATCTAAAATATTCTGATAATACTGATTCATTTTTTCTTTTCCTCGTAAGCCTTCCTGATCGCAAGGCCAATAGCCTTGCCGAGCAACGGAGGAACGGCGTTTCCAATCTGCACCAGTTGCTTATTCTTCTTGCCTTCAAAGATAAAATCGTCTGGGAACGACTGGAGGCGAGCCATTTCACGGGCGGTCAACACACGGGGCAGTTTAGGGTGAATGTTCACGCCGCCATGGTTTTCCTTGATCGTGCAAGAAGCTTCGTTCCACGGGCATTTTTTCCAGGCATCCGAATACCCTTCATAAAGGCTCTCTCCTTCAGGGAGCTTGGCCATTCGTTCTTCCATATCCGGCCTGTGTTTTGTGGGGACATGGTTAAAGCCAGGGTCTTCCGGATGCTTCATCAAATCCTTGATGGCCTCACCAGTAGTAACATATTCCGAAGACTTCAAAATGGGCTGCGGATGCAGATTCTTAAGACCGATCCTATTCCCAATAAAAATCACACGTTCTCTCTTCTGAGGCGTATAATAATCGGCTGCGCAAAGCGTGGTCACATTCATCTCATAGCCAATGGCACGGTAGTCTTCAATGATTTTCTTTTCGACCTGTCCACCCAGCATACTGCGAAGGCCCTTGACATTTTCGCAGATTACAAACTCGGGCTGGAGCGTTTTTACAATTTCAAGCATCTCTTTGTATAGAGAATTTCTCGGATCATCCACGATTCGGTTTCCCGCCATGCTAAAGCCTTGGCACGGGAAGCCCCCCGCAACAACATTCAAGCGCTTTCGGCCCAGCTGCTTTTTCACCGTAGCGTAAAATTCATCCTTCTTTTCTTGAGTGGTTATATCACCATTTACAAACGGGTGGTGGAAATTGCGACGATAGGTCATACCGGCTTCTTCAAACCAGTCCAGGCCACAAACGCCTTGCAAGCCGGCCATTTCAAGCCCCTTGCTCAAGCCACCGGCACCACAGAACAAATCGACAAACGTCATTTGAGACGGATCAACATTATTCCAGCACGAAGAGATATCCACCCAGTTCACATCATCGGCCGTTTTTTTCTGGGCATTCTTGAGCAAGGACTTCTTTTCTTCTTTATCCTTTGCCGGGCGCAGGAACCCTTCTACAGCACTTTCAGGAATTCTATAGACATTACCCACTTTAACAGAAGCAAGCGACTGAGCCGCAATATAACGACGAATTGACTTGATGGATACATTCAATTTTTCTGCAACTTCAGCAATGGAATAATAGTTTTCCATACAAAACTCCTAAAATTGTCCATAATTGTCCAGTTGGCATGGAAATATATATTTTAAATTTCCACTTGTCAACGGCTTGTGATCTTTATTGCAAAGATAAATTTTATTACTGTCAAAAACTAACAGTTTTATTTTGCCACGGCATGCCAGACCAAACCTAGAGCGATATATGGAGCATAGCCGTCAGCGCGTCCAATATTCTTAACCTTGATGTTATTGACGCCAAACCTCAAACGTAGCCCCAGTCGGCTTTCAAAGCTGCTATTCTCAGGATCCCGAATCAAATCAGGAGTCAAGAAATCAAAATAGGCGCCAATACCAAAGCGGAAGTAGCCTTCGTGCTGGTATACACCTTTCGGCGTTTCCCTTTTTGGAGCCGCTTCATATATTCCGACACCCCAATTTGAGAAAACAGCCCCTTCGATATATTCCGTGTTCAGCCAGGCATAACCCAGTATAAGACCGATTCCAAAATCTCCGGTTCCGCAAGAATCACATTGGGCGTCAAAACTCATCGACGAAACATCAAAGCCAAAGATCATTTTATTATCATAAACGCTAAAGCCATAATCACCATAGCTAGAGGGTTTAATATCAGGGAATTTTCCGGTCAAAAAGAACGGTCCCTTATCAAACGCAGCCGTAAACTTAAAAGCATTCGCTCGATCAAACTTTTTTTGCGACCAATTTTTCGGCGGCTTTTTCAATGCAATGCGTTTTACAATCTGGCAGACTTCAGCACTATCACGTGCAGAAAGCTTTTGCAGCGAGGCACAATACGAGCCGTCAACATACCGATACAAAACTTCATCGTTCAATGCCGAATCCAATCGATCACCATAGTTCAATCTATTGTAGTCCGTCAAATATGAAGCCACCGAATCTCCACTTAAGATAAAGTCATAATTTCTGTTCAACACGTTCATAAGGACTTTCGAGCGTTTCGACAAATCCGCAGAATCAGCCATTTGCGCAGCACGAGAATATTCGCCAGCAGCAACCAGTTTTTCCATCCGTTCACGAACAGCAATCGCATAATTGGGTTCCAGGTCAAGCTTCAAACGGTATGGATAATAACGGACTTTGCCAAGAGAATAGTCATCGAAAAGTCCGCACGTTTCCGAGAATCCATCCAAGAAGAATATACGCTTTCTAGGCGATTCGTGTTGCCAAAACGCTCTTGGCGAAGGTTTCGTCAAGAATCTCTGAACAAGCCGCCATCCCGCAGAATCCTTGACAATGTCGGTCCCGAGATAGGCCATTGTGAATATGGACTTTTTCGAATTTTCGAGCGCCGGTTTTATCCAGGTTCTAGAAGCCTTGTCATAGACTTTTTCGACATCCACAATGTAACGCAACAAAACGTAGCCTTTTATGTAATTCGATGATTCGATCAGGTCATAAGTCTTGCGGTATATTTCAGGCGCTTCTGAAAAATTTAATTCCAGGCGTTTCTGCTTTGCGTTTTTCCAGCCAACAAAAGACTTGGCAAGTTGCGGATACGATTCAATGATACGTTCTGACTCCAGCGTTTCTTCGGTATACACGCGGAATTGAGAAAGTGTGCCGTAATACGCCACTGGAGCCGTTTCCAGTTTACTCACTACGGATTGCGTCTTGCTGTTTTCCGAAAGGTTCAGAGACAACCCGGATGCGTTTTCAACAATTTCAAAAAGTTCCGGATAGTAGAAATCCACATCGGCCATAACAAACGAAACGAGCAAAAGCAAAAAGAGGGATAGTCGTTTCAGGGACTTCATTAACGCCCCCCATTTTTCAAGTAATCGAATTCATTTTTCTTTCGGTCATATTCATGGATCAACCATTCTATCGAGGCATATAGGCGAAAACCTGAAGCCTTGACGACATCATCGGCCCATACGTTCTTTATACCGCCGCGGAAGCGCATCCCAATATGCGAATCACAAAGACGCGTAAAAAAGACATCCACTATGACACCCGCGCCATACGTCGGGAAATACTGCGACGGGAAACTGTAATTGTCCTTTTGATCGTTCCTGCGAATTTCAAGTTCGTCCCAGGCAAAACCAGCAGTCAAGAATCCATAGAGATGCACGTATTCCGTGTTCAAGAACGCATAGCCAAAATTCAAATCGGCACCGACATCCCAAAACGAAATGGAATCCAGTTCTTTACTATGAGCATTATGCATTCCTAAAAAGAACTCCCAAAAGACATCATCCAAGATAAAGCCAAAACCCTGATAAAACCCAAAGCTGTCCTTCACCTTATCGGAAATCCGCCCCACAAACCTAGTCACGGCAACCCCCGCCGAATACGAAAAATAATTGTGCAAATCAAGCTCGAAACTTTCAACCCAGTATTCTTCTACAAGGTAATGGAGTTGCACTAAATTTTTCAGTTGGCTTCTATGCTTTTCGATCCGCTTCGAGGTTTTGTCTCGCTCCTCGAACAGGCTATTAAACAAGATCTGGACAAAAATGCGGTCGCCTTCATTCTCAATTTTACTGATGGCAGCCTCGTATTCCCCTGATTCCTTTTGCTGTTTCAAAGCTTCGTACAAAACACTTTTTCTATTGACGACATCATAACGTTTTAGGGAATCGACATTGCAAAGGAAGTTGAAATCACGCTGAAAAAACTTTATAAGACGCACTTCATGAATGAGCAGACCTCGAACCCATCTTGTCGTTTTTTCATACGCTTCAAATTCGGCAACAAGCCTGTTATAATCATCCATTCGATTGTCAATCAACGCAGATTCAATGGACCGCACAAGAGCAACGCCTTTCTCGTACTCGACGTGAGCCGCAAAATTAGCGTCATGGTCATCCAGGGTATTACCCATTCTCGGCAAGCGATGATCCACGTTGTCTTGCACAAACAGGTTGACCAAGGAATCTACAGGAACGTCGGCCGCAAACAACGGCTCGCCCAATGTTGCCAAAATCAAAAAAGCTAAAAAACGACGGACACAACGGATCATATCGTCAATATACAAATTAAAGCCAACGCATAGCGCCGGCTTTAAACATTTTGAGCTTCATAACAAAGTCTATTTAAAAGTCTTTTGCAAGGCGACCTTCCCCACTTTGCAGCAGTTCGTTAAGGTAATCCTTCGCGATTTTGCAAGACTCCGGAAGCGAATGGCCAAGCGCCAAATTTGCCAAAATGGCAGAAGACAAATGGCATCCTGTTCCATGCTTCCCGACTCCCAGCAAACGCGGACTCGAGAACTTGTACTGCTTGCCGTCCTTGTCCCACAAGGTATCCAGAGCTTCGGTATCCGTAGAATGTCCGCCCTTCAAAAGAACAGCGCAGTCCTTTCCGAACTCAAACTTTCCGTTAGCTGCGGCCTGTTCAAGCCCCAAAAATCCGTACTCGTCCAGATTCGGAGTCACCAGATCCATCTGCTTCATCACAGGGAAAAATTCAGAGCGGTCCGCCGAGCGCATAAAATGGAACCCCGCCGAAGCACTTGCAATCGGATCCCAGATAATGAACGCATCCGGAGACTTTTCACGGACAAATTCAACAATACGCTTTAGGACTTTTGCCTTTTCGACAAGTCCGATTTTCACGTACTTGAAAGTGCGCTTTTTGAACAGAGTTTCCAACTGAGCCTCGATGCGATCCCAGATGACCCAACCAGGGCTTACAAATTCATCTTCGTTCTGTTCGGTAAGAGATGTACAGACTGCTTCGCAGTAAACTCCAAAATGCGCCATGGCCTTCACATCGGCCAAAATGCCGGCACCGGCAGAACCGTCGAACCCGGCAATCGTCAAAGCGTAATTCATTTTTTCAGACATAAAAATTCCTTTTTTAGACCTACACCACTGCATATATCCCAATCATCACGACAGTCACGCCACAAATCAGAGCCACAGCCGGGAGTATCGGCCGACGCATCGACTTCGCTCCAAGGAAATACACAAGGCCACCCTTAGTCATCGTATTCGCTAAACTAGCAAACAACAGCGCTAAAATCAAGTTGCGATTTTCAAGTGCAGCCTTGCGGCACATATCGATAAGCGAGAACGCCACGGCATCCATCTCGGCGGCACCGCCCAAAAAGCTACAAGCGATCAAGGCGCCTGACCCCAACAAGGCATGGGCCGCATTCGCCGCAAACATCACCACGGTAAAGACCAGGCCAAACTTCACAGCCGGCAAGAGCTTGAACGGGTTGTTAAAATCAGTCGTCTTTTGGCGATGGTCCTTAGACTCGCGAAGTTTCAGATAGCCTGCATATCCAAGCCCAGGAACCACCGGCACAAGCAACGGCGCCAACAACGGAACCGCAAGCGAAGGCACAAGGAACACGCAAATCAAGTACAAACGTACATACATCACCGACCAGCTGAGGACAATGCCAAGCGTAAAATCGGCCGCATACTGTTCGTTGTCAACGCTACGCCCCGCCAAGTTGAGCGTGAGAGCCGTACTACTTGCAAGCCCGCCCAAAAGCCCGGTAAGCCAAATGCCCTTGCCCGGCCCAACCAGCTTGATCAGCACATACCCCACAAAACCGATGCCCGAAATGAACACCACAAAAAGCCAGATCGTATGCGGGTTCAGGACTTCTAGGCCCGGAGGTCCAAAAGCCTTGTTCGGGAGGAACGGTAAAATCATCAGGGAAATCACGGCAAACTTTACCGTCGCGATAATGTCTTCGGGCGAAAGCTTTTTTGCAAAATCATGGAGCTGCCGCTTGATGGCCAAGAGCCCAAGCAGGACAATCATAAGGATGCACGCTTCGAGCAAGCGGTTGAACCAGCAAAGCGAGCCGAGCAAATAAACCATGATAAGGGCAGCACTCGTCGTAATGCCTGCCGGGCCGCCGCTTTCGCGGTTCGAAAGGCCATACGCCACGTGGCTTGCCAACAGCAAAAGGCCGACAACAACAAGCCCCGTCACAAAGGGAGCGAGCGAATTCATCAGCTCGCCCAAAAAGCACGTCAACGCACCGCAAAGGCTCACGATCGAAAACGAGCAGAGCCCCGCCGGATGCCTGGAATTATTGCGGGAATACGAATTTTCACGCTGCATACCGATAATAAAGCCGATACCCAGCGCAGCCGCCAATTTATAAAAGACATTGAATTCAATCATCATTCAAAATCTATACAAAAAAATGGTTATGAGTTATTAGTTTTTAGTCATTAGTCCATTCGCGAGATGGCATCGCCTTCTTATATAAAAAAGTCGACCCCGGAATTTAATCCGGGGTGACATTCTAGTGACATTCTAAAAACTCTGATTACGCCATACGCTGCTGCTTGGAGGCAAGCTTCATAGCGTACATATTAGCATCGGCCATGCGGTAAACGTCCATTGCAGTCACGGCATCGCCACGACGACGCACGGAATAACCGTAAGCGACATTCAGCTTGATCGGAAGTTCGGCTTCTTTTTCCAAATGGACCATCGTCTTCAGCGCAGAAGCAAGGTCCGAGAGATGTTCGGCACGGATAATGGCAACGAACTCGTCGCCGCCCATACGGATTGTAGTACCGATGCCCTTAAACGCTTTCTGGAACACGTCGGCAAAGCAGCACAGGAGCTTGTCGCCCATCGAATGCCCAAAATGGTCATTCACGAACTTGAGACCGTTCACGTCGATGCTCACAATGGCGTAGTCACCGTCATCGCGATTGAGGACTTCAAAGATACGTTCGCACTTGGCCCTGTTGTAGATACCCGTCAGCGCATCGCGATAGGCAATCTGGCGCAACAGTTCCTTCTCGGTCTTGTCGCGCAGTTCTTCGTACAAGTACACAAGGTAACCGACCATCAAAAGCAGAATGAACAACAGCGCACCAATCGGCAGCCACGTCGCATCGAGGAACGGCTTGGCCAAGCCAAAAAGGTTCTGGATGTTATAACGGAACACGTCTGCAATCGCAAAAACGACAAAGACAACAGTGCCCGAAGCGAGGATCTTTTCTTGCAAGCCGGCGCCACGGTCGTACAGCACACGGAAAATGGTCATGATGGCAAACGCGATGAAAATATACGTGTGGTAAACCAACAGGAACGTCGGGTAATGGGCGACATTCGTCACATGAAGAATGGTCGTCACCACAAAGAACAGCACGCCAAATGCGACAAAGGCCTTTACCAGGTTCAGCTTCCAGGACGGAATCTTGCCACGGCGCATATTGATAATCAAGAGCCCAAACGGAATCGCACAAAGGTACAGCGACACGTATTCAAGCGTCGTATCCATAGCGTAATTCATCGAGAAGATCTGGATGCACTTTCCGTAATTGAGTGTCCAAAGCCCCATCAAGAACGAGAACACGGCAATCAAGATAAGACGGTAGAACGCGCGGTCGAACACCACCGCAAAGCCACCTGTAATAAAGGCGATAAGCCCAAAGAACAAGAGGAAAATGCCAATCGCAATCGAGCCGGAATTGTTCGCAAAGTAATCCGTCATCGCGCCCGAATGCAACAATTCAATGGAGGTCAGCGACTTTGCCGCCGCCTTTTCAGTCACAACAGTCACCACGCGAATGATATGCCGATCCAGGTGCTCTGGCATGTTGACCAGGTGGATGCCGCTACCGACCAGTTCGCCTTTTTCGAACCGGTCAAATCCATAACTGTAATAGCAGGTCGAGTCGACGTAAACAGCGACAGCAACGTGATAAGCGTGGAAGCGGAGCGTTGTCGGCAAGGGAATCGAAGTCCCGCCCATATCGCGCTCATAAATAATCGTATCACCAGGAGTGATGTTCGACGGAACACGGAATTCCGAAACGTGCTTTAATGGCGGAAGACGGACATCAGAAAAAGAGACCGACCAGCCCCCCTCGAGGCGGATCAGGTTGTCACACATTCCATGACGGCACGCGCCATTGAAACTGGTGACGAATAAAGCCACAATTACAGCAGATAATACTGCAATGAGGATTTTTACGAGTCTCTTTCCATTTCTCATTAGCACATATATATAATAAGTAATTTTGCGCTAAAAAGAACTTATTTTTCTCGTACCCATACCTGATATAGGGTCGGAAAGTCATTTTTTTCGTCAGCAGGGACCATTTCTTCGCTTTTTTTTGCGAAATTTTCCACCCACTCCGGGAAAAACACATCGCCATCGACGTGAGAAAGCACCTTCGTATAATACAGCTTATCCACCAAAGGCATAGCCTCGCGGTAGACGGCCGCACCGCCGATAATAAAGCATTCGGTCTCGCCCGCCGCCTTGGCGGCTTCAATAGCCTGCTCCAAGGACGAACAGACGATGCAGCCCGGAGCCTGGAAATCCTTGTTGCGGGTCAGCACGTAGTTCGTACGGTTCGGGAGCGGGCGTCCGATATCATCGTAATTTTTGCGGCCGAGGATAATGGAATGGCCCGTGGTGATCGCTTTGAAGCGCTTGAGGTCGGCAGACAGGTGCCAGGGCAAGTGGCCGTCGCGACCAATGACATTGTTTTCGGAAACTGCTACAATTGCAGAAATCAACATACGGCAACCTCCTGCCCTATCGATGATGATACGGGTGGTTCTGCATGACCATCTGGACGCGGTAGAGCTGTTCTGCCGTAATCATCCGGGCGTGGTCATGGGTAAAAGTCAAAGGCGAAAGGCTCAGGAGCAAGTCGGCGGACTTTTTCAGGTTTTCGTCGATGCCGTACGCGGAGCCAATCAAGAACACGATATTCCCCGGAAAACGGGCCTGCAAAGTATCAGCAAGCTTGACAGTGTCCATCAGCTTGCCTTCTTCGGACAAGATGACGCGCTTGTATTCGTTGCGCGGGAACTTTTTTTCAAAGAGGGCGGCCTCTTGGGCGAGCGCCTGGGCATGGTCATCGAGTTTGGATTCCTTGAGTTCCACCACTTCGAGTGGCTTTGCGGAACCACGCAAGCGCTTGACATACTTTTCCACTTCTTCAGCAATGAGCGGAGAGCCAGCACGACCAAAAACTGCTAAGATCCATTTCATCTTAACGGCCTACCGAAAGACGATCGATGAGGAACGAGGGCATTCCGGCCTTTTTCATACGGTTCTGCGTTTCGCGGATGTCGTATTCCACGCGGATAAGACGCACGCACTTGGTCTCGGTATCGAGCAGGCACCAGCAGGCACGCGGGTCGCGGTCACGGGGCTGCCCCACACTGCCGACATTCACCAGCAATCGTTCGGTATTCGCAATCACGTACTCGTATTCGTCCAGAATCTTGGGAATTGCCAAGGGACGGCTCGCAATGATGACCGGGCTATGCGTATGTCCCACAAAACAGTAACGTTCCGTAAAATGATCGAAAGCGTTCAGCGCATCTTCGAGGTCGGTCACATAGACCCAGTCTGCCGGAGATAACGGCGACGCATGCACAAAGCAAATGTCGTTTTCTTCAAAAATATACGGAAGCGAACGGATATACGCCACAGACTCCTTGGACAGGTGCTTTTGCGTCCATTCAATGGCCTGCTTGGCATAAGGGTTAAAACCAGCACTGGATTCGTACTTGACCGCCACACTGTCGTGGTTGCCGATCAGGCAAAAATCCATATTTTCACGAACCAAGTCGACACATTCATCGGTATCGACGCCATAACCAACAATATCCCCAAGACACACCTTGCGTTCAACGCCATTATCGCGCATGGACTCAAGAACGGCCTTAAATGCGGTGGCGTTGGAATGGATGTCAGAACAAATACCGTAAAGCATACTTGCAATTTAGAAAAACAATTTTATGTAAGTGGCGACATTGTCCTTTTTTACTAAATTTACACAAGTATGGAAGTCATCCAAGACAAAATGAAGGTGAGTATCGCCTACACCCTCAGGGAAGGCAAGAGGATTCTTGAAGAAGTCCCCGCCTCCCAGCCGTTCGTGTACATCCACGGATACAACAACATCATTCCAGGACTCGAAGACGCTCTTGCCGGGCGCCACCTGGGCGAAAAGTTCACCGTGAATATTCCTGCTAATCTGGGTTACGGAGAATACCGCGAAGATCTCGTCCTCAAGGTACCGAAAGAAGAACTCCGCGACGTCGGAGAACTCTGGATCGGGATGGAACTCGAAATGTTCCAGGACAACGACATCCGTGAATTCCAGTTGCCGGACACAGCCGAAGAATTTGTTAACGACCTGAACCTCGACGACGATGAAGAACAGAGCGATGGCATCTACATCATCAAGGAAATTCTCGAGGATGCCGTGATTGTTGACGGGAACCACCCGTTTGCAGGCAAAAACCTGACTTTTAACGTCGAGGTCGTGGATATTGTAGATGCAAGTTTTACCGAACAGGAATCCGGATTCCCGGACGAAGACGATTACGACGGATTTGACAACTACGACAGTTACGATAACCGCCTGGGCGGAGACAATTTTGACTCTAACGAAAGGAGATGGCGTTAATGGCATCGATGGATGAACTCAAGAAGGCTGCAGGCGTTCGCGCCGCAGACATGATCAAGGACGGAATGATTGTCGGTCTCGGCACAGGCAGCACGGCAGCTCACATGGTGAACCGCCTTGCCGAACGCATCAAGACCGAAGGCATCCACGTGACGGGCGTCTCGACCAGCTGGAGCACGACGCTCCAATGCCGTAGCCTCGGCATCCCGCTCAAGGAAATGGGCGAAGTCAGCCACCTCGACATGGTCATCGACGGCGCCGATGAAATCGACCCGAACCGTAACCTCATCAAGGGCCGCGGGGCCGCTCACCTCCTCGAAAAGATTGTCGCCTCGATGACGGACAACTACGTGATTATCGCAGACTCCGGCAAGGCAGTGCAGCAGCTCGGCACCAAGTTCGCCGTACCTCTCGAAATCATCCCGGGCGCCATCGCCGTCGTGACCGAACGCGTCAAGAAGCTCGGTGGCGAAGTCAAGGTTCGCATGGGCGCTCCTGGCAAGGACGGTCCGGTGATCAGCGACAGCGGTAACCTCATCGCCGACGCAAAGTTCGCCCCCATCGCAGACCCGGACAAGCTCGCCCGTGATCTGGAACACATCGTGGGTATCGTCGGACACGGCCTGTTCATCAACATGGCAACGAAGGTCATCCTCGCTGACGAAGCCAAAGGCCTCATCGAATTCTAATTAGGCGACTTCGTCGCACGCATTGCCCCCCCCAGCGAATGCTTTTTGTCACCCCGGCCACTGTGCCGGGGTCGCCTTTTTTATACGAGAAGGCGATGCCGTCCCCATACGCGGATCATGACCACGTAAGAACTAAAGTTCTAAGTGGTCAAAGAGAACGGAGTCCGGCATGACAAGCACACATTGTCACCCCGGCCACTGTGCCGGGGTCGCCTTTTTTTTACTTGAGTTTACACGACAGAAAAGGTATATTGTCGAGAAATCTGGTGTATCGCCCCCTCGTATGAAGTTTGCAAAGGTATTCTTGCCCTGTTTATTGCTCGCACTCGTAGCCATCGTCACAATGCTCGACGTCCACGGGTATGGCGAAAGCAATCCGCAGATTCCCAAGCAGGTCAAGTTCAAGCGTCCTGTAAAAGAATACCAGATCGAAGGGATGCAAGTCTTCGAGATGGCGGCAGTCGACGAAACCAAGCCCGTCATTCTCTACCTCCACGGCGGTGGCTACAGGCAAGGCTTTATGCCATCCCACTGGAAGATCCTTTCTGAAATTTCAAAGGCGACTGGCTGCGGTTGGATTATGCCGGACTACCCTCTTTTGCCGGAGCACACGGCGCTCGAAGCCCACACCCTCGTATTGAAGCTCTACAGCGAACTGTTGAAACGCATCCCCGCTAGCAAAATCATCATCATGGGTGACAGTGCCGGTGGCGGATTTTCGCTTGCACTCGCCGAAGAAATCCAAGAGCAGTCGCTCCCCTCGCCAACGCACCTCATCCTGATTTCACCCTGGGTCGACATCACGGGCGGCGATGAATCCATTGCAGAATACGACAACTGGCTTCACATCGATGAGCTACATCAATTCGGTCTTTCTTGGGCAAACGACCTCGATCCGCACGCCCCGATGGTATCGCCACTCTACGGCAACATGCAAGGACTCCCGCCCACCGACATTTTCGTCGGCACTTGGGAAGTTTTCTACCCTGACATCGTCAATTGCGGTGAAAAGCTTAAGGCCGCAGGCGTATCTGTCACACTCCACGTCGGCGAAGAATTGGGGCACGTGTTTCCCCTCTACCTCGCCCCCGAAGGCGAAGAAGCCCGCCAAACAATCGCGGACATTGTCAAGAGCAGCACCGAAAGAACGACGGCACTCTCCCTGACAAGCCTTATGCAATAACTATATTTGTTTGCATAAACTAAAGAAGGAAAAAACAATGGAAACAGAATCCAAATTACAGCCCAAAGTGCAACCCAAAATACAGCTTCCCAAAAAGAATTACACAAAAGTAATCATTGTCGCGGTCATCGTTGTTATCGCTCTTATTTTGCTCAAGTGCAATATCGGTTACAACAGTGCAACGCAGCTTCTTGTGAAGCAGTCTCCGTTTGGTACCCTCTCCTGCATCGACCACGCCGGTTTTTACTTCAAGGGATTTGCAAGCATCTACTCTTACGACAGAACCAAGGACTTCTACTTCAACTCCTCTACCGACAAGGTAAAGGGCGAAGGCTGGGAAGGCGGAGACGATGACGAAGACGACATCTCCGTGACCTTGTCCCGAAACGCAAACGCCGAAATCAGTGGCTACCTCAAATACCAGCTCCCGACGGACTGCGAAGACCTCGTGAAAATCCACCGCGAACAACGCTCCGACAAGAAACTCAAGCATGACCTTGTCAGAAACTCCGTGCTCTCGGCTGTTAGAAAGACCGCACCGCTCTTCACCGCCGAAGAAGCCAAGGTGACAAAGATTGCTGAATTCCGTCGTCTCGCAGAAGACCAGCTCACTGAAGGCGAATACCTCACCGCAATCGAAGTGCTCACCGAAAAGGCCGGCGAAGACGAATACGATTCCGAAGGCAAAATCATCAAGAAAGCCGAAACGCAAGAATACAAGGTCACAAAGCTGAAACTCGATAAGAACGGCAACCGCATCTTGACAAAGCCCTCGGCACTCCGTCTTTACGGCATCAGAGTGGTGCAGTTCGAAATCCAGAACGTCCGCCTCGATCAGAAAGCTCAACAGCAGCTCGACATCGTGAAGGACCGCGAAATGAAGCGCGTCTCTAACGCCACCGCCGCTGAAACCGCAAAGCAGGCCGCCATCACCGCCGAAGCCGAAGGTAAGGCTCGTATCGCTCAGGCCAAGGCCGACCAGGAAGTGGAAAAGATCAAGGCTGTGACGCAGGCCGAAAAGGAACGCGACGTGGCCGTTCTCCAGGCACAGAAGGAACAAGAAGTCGCCCGCCTCGAAGCATTGAGAGCTCTCGAAGTCGCTAAGAAAATCAAGGCCGAAAAAGAAGCTGAAGCCGCCGCAAACAGGGCACTCGTCAGCGCTGGTTTGACTCCGCAAGAACGTGCAGAATGGGACTACAAAACCAAGGTCGGTGTTGCTGAAGCTCTCGCCAAGTCCGCACATCCGCTCGTCCCGGAAATCATGATGACCGGCGACTCCAAGGGCGGCGCAAGCACTGCCATGGATGCAGTAGGTTTGAACATGCTCATGGGACTTACTGAGAAGCTTTCGAAGTAAGAGGTTAACACTCCGTCATCCTCGACCGTTAGGGAGGGGATCCGGCGAATTGTCACCCCGCACTCTGTTGCGGGGTCGCCTTTTTTATAGGTACAATCAGAAAATAAATTTAGAATCGGTGGTTGCAATATTGGCACCAACAATCAATCCAAAATATCGCAAATCAATGCATTACGCGCTATTTTGCATATAACTAAATTCAATCTATTGCTCTTTGCAGTCAAATTTCATATATTATCTATTAAAGAAAGGAGCTTCTTTATGGCACAGGCAACAGTTTCCGCACGAATCGACAGCAAAGACAAAGAACGTTTTGACGAGTTCTGCAACAATGTTGGTTTGTCCGCATCCGCAGCCATCAACATGTTCATCAAAAGCGTCATCAACGAACACCGCATTCCGTTCGAAGTCCGCGAACCCATAGCCCGTTACAACGCAAAAGCAACCGACATCGAGGCTCTCAAAAGAGGCATTGAACAGCTCAATGCAGGGAAAGGCATTGTGAAGACGATGGAAGAATTGGAGGCAATGGAAAATGGCTAAAATGGCATTTTCCAAACAAGCGTGGCAAGAATAGCTCTATTCGCTGTTATAAACAAACAAAAAAAAATTCCCAGTCCGGCTGGACTGGGAATTTTTTGCAAAAGCAATTTTCGTGAGAATTAAGCTTCTTCGGAGAGTTCCGGAGCCTTCTTGATCACGTTGCGGCGGCCATAGCGGACCTTGGACGGATCAAAAACGGTTTCGGCAGCAGCTTCAGCCGGAGCTTCAGCAACCGGAGCGACCGGGGCAGCTTCGACAGCCGGAGCAGCCGGAGTTTCAACCGGAATGCGCGGAGCGAGCGGGCGACGAGCTTCGGCGACCGGGGCTTCTGCAGCCGGAGCAACAGGAGCAGCCTGTTCTGCAACAGGAGCTTCTGCGTTAGCTTCACGATGCGGGCGTTCCGGACGGCGTTCGCGGCGCGGGCCACGTTCCGGACGCTGATGTTGTTCGTTGCGTTCGCGATTTGCAGGAGCCGGAGCAGCCTGCTGGTTGCGATTGTCCTTGTTGTTATTGTTGCTGGCCGGACGTTCCTTGTTCTGGCGATTTTCCTTGTTGTTGCCACCACGCTGAGCCATTTCCTGTGCGCTGATCGGGCGACGGGCAGACGGCTTCAAGTTCATATCCGGGGTGAGCTTCTTGAAAATCGGAGTACGAAGCATCGTAAGGAGCTTGTTCACCTTAGCCAAGATAACAATGCACAGAATCACTGCAACAAGTGAAAGTGCGAGAGCGATGTATTCCATTCGGGGCACCTCATAAAGTAAGGGTTGAACCGCACATGCAGGCTGGAAAATAACCTGCAAGCGGGGTGACTGGAATGTGTGGGTTAATTAAAGACCATCTTACTAGCGCCTCCTTGGAGACTTGACGGTCAAAAGGCTTCACGTGGGAAGCAGTATTGGTTTTCGCCTTGGCGACAAACCAGGGGCCAGTCACGAGCGCAAATTTAGAAAAAAATTTGGTGTCTAAAGCAGATTTGAGAGAGAATTGTGCGGAAAAAGAAAGTTTTTTCGCGCCAACCCCATTTCCACAAAAGTTTACTTCATATCAAGAGACTTGAGGGAGTTGTCCATAGCCTCTTTATGAGCGTTCAGGGAATCCAAAGTGGCCTTGAGAACAAGGACTTGACGTGCCAGACGGGCGTTTTCTTCGGTAAGAGTTGCAATCTTATACTCCGCTTCCTGGTTGGAGCAGCCAACAAGACCCAGCAAAGAAATGCAAACAAAAGACGACAAAATAAGGGATTTCTTGAACATATCCCAAAATTAGAATTATTTTTTCAAACAAATCACGGAGTTACAAGATGCACAAACAAATATGGTTGAAATTTAAAAAAGACGGTTTTTGTGGCTCCGTTTCCGTCAAGACCGATCCTGGAGTGGTCATTGAAAGCGACCCCATTTTTGACGATGCCCGTATCCACGATGCGGTCTACAAAATGGATGAAGAATACAAGTACGTGAAGGTCATCCACGAGGGATACAAGGGTATGCAGGACTTGCCAACCATAGCTATCGGGAATGATCCTAATGCCAACAAGGATGCGCTGGACAACGCAATTTTAGACGGGCTAGCCCACTTGCGCATTTTCCGCGAAGCCAATACCGGCGCCATTGTGCAATTCGGCTACAATTTAGACGAAGCGTAAATTCTATTTTTGCGGGTATGAACAATCCTGAACTTCTTTTGCCTGTCGGTACGCGCGACATGCTGGAATCCGCCATCAACAACGGGGCGGACGCGGTTTACTATGGTGTGCCCCACTGGAACGCACGCGGTCGAACCGAAGAT
Source organism: Fibrobacter succinogenes (assembly GCA_902779055.1). GTDB lineage: Bacteria > Fibrobacterota > Fibrobacteria > Fibrobacterales > Fibrobacteraceae > Fibrobacter > Fibrobacter succinogenes_K. Next base: position 30,931 of record CACZAD010000024.1, read on the forward strand.
TTTTCATTTGACGATGAATATCCTCATCTTCGAGCGTGAAATTCAGGAATTGCCAGAATTTTTGGAACGCTTGATTGCGTTAAAGCCGGACGCGTTCATCATCCAGGACATCGGGCTTGCAAGGCTCATCAAGGCGATTAGCCCGGAACAGGAAATCCACGCGAGTACACAAATGACGCTTGCGAGTTCCGAAGCCGTGAACTTGGTCAAGGACATCGGATTTTCAAGAGCAGTCTTGGCTCGCGAACTCTCAGCTAAACAGATTGCGCAAATCAAGAGCCTCACCGACCTGGAACTGGAAGTTTTCATCCACGGGGCGCTTTGCGTCTCGTACTCAGGCCAGTGCCTCACCAGCGAAAACTTCGGCGGGCGCAGCGCAAACCGTGGACAGTGCGCCCAAAGTTGCCGCCTCCCCTACCGCATTTTTGTGGACGGCAAGGAATGGAAAGACCCGAAGGCGCGTTACTTGTTCAGCACTCGAGACCTGTGTGCACTCCCGAAACTTGAAGAACTCAAGGAAATCGGCGTGGAATCGCTCAAGGTCGAAGGGCGTTTGAAAAGCCCAGAATACGTAGCCGCCGTTTCGCACGCCTACCGCAAGGCGCTGGAAATACTGAGCGAAAAAGGTTATAAAGAAAATGCCGAGTGTGAGAATGGGAATGCCGCCGGCCTTACTGCGCAGGACTTGGAACCGCTCGAAGTTTTGTTCTCGCGCGGGCTCAACACAGGCTGGCTCGATGGCGTGAACCACCAGGAACTCGTCGATGGATCGTTCTCGAACCATCACGGTGAATTTATCGGAACCGTCGTTCAGGTAGACCGCAACGGAGTGATTGTAGAACTTGAAAACAAGCCTGTTCCATGCACTTTGTTGCCAGGCGACGGGATTTTATTTGAGGAATATAGGGCAGAGCCTGAACCGCGCCAAACGGGAAGCCGACTGTACAAAGCGACATTCGCCAATCGCGCCGGGAAGTCGCAAGTTCGTTTAGAGTTCGGTCGCGAATTCAACTTGCACAAAGTCAGCTACGGCATGAAGGCCTACCGCAACGACTCCCCCGCTCTCGAAAAAGAACTCCACAAGACTTTTACGGACAAGAGTTTCGCCAAGCATATTCCCGTTTGCATGACGCTCGAAGGAAAAATTGGCGAACCGCTCAAGCTCACGATTTGCGAAAGCACGAAAGCTGCCGTAAACAAGACGCGCGCGGTCACCGTCGAAGGAGCCATCCTCGAAGCCTCCCGCAACGAAGTCGCCCCCGACGCACTCCAGACAATCGCAAAGAAGGAACTTTCGGCACTTTCTGCTACGGCCTACGTTCTCGACAAGCTCGAAATTAAGTTACCTGCAAACGCATTCCTCCCCGGCAAAGTCTTGCGCACGCTCCGCCAAGAAGCGGTACAAGCATTTGACGAGAAACGCTTGCAGTGGAAAGAACTTGCCCCTTCAGCGAACGCAGGCCGAGAATTTCTACACAATGTCGTTCAAGCCGCGCGCAGTTCAAAGGAGATTCCCGCTTCTGCGGGAATGACAAATTCGGCGTCGAATACGCCCAAGACCCGCCGCACGATTACCGTTCTCGTTCGCCGTCCTGAACAAATCGACGCACTGCAAGGTCTCGACATCGACAAAGTCGTCATAGATTTTGACTGGGGCGTGAAATACGACGAACCGCTCGAGCGCATCCACAAGCTCGGTTTTGAAGCAGGCATCGCCACGCTCCGCATCCACAAGCCCAGCGAGAACCATTACATCAAACAAATTCTCACGCTTATGCCGGAATTTGCATTGGTGCGAAACCTCGGCTCGCTCGCGCTCCTCAAGGATTCCGGAATCCCGATGGTCGGCGACTACAGCCTGAACGCCACCAACAGCGCAAGCTACGATTGGCTTTTGGCTCAAGGCCTTGAAAAACTGCACCCATCGTGGGACCTCAACAGCACCCAGCTCTTTGACTTGCTCAAGAATATTGACGGAAGCAAACTTGAACTCGCGCTACACCAGTACATGCCAGCGTTCCACTCGGAATACTGCGCCTTCGCACGCGCTCTCACGACAGGCCGTCGCTTCCCCGAATGCAAAAAGATTTGCACACAGCATAAAGTTGAAATCTTGGACCACAAGGGCGAACGCCACTTCTTGCAATCCGATGCCGAATGTCGCAACACGCTTTTCGTTGGCAAGCCACAATCCGCCCTCAAGCTTTTGCCAAGGCTCATCGCACAAAACGTGAGCAGCTACCGCCTAGAACTCTTGGACGAAGAACCCGAATCTGTCCGCCGCAAAATCGACATTTACACGCAAGCCATCCGCGGCAAGCTCGACATCGACACCGCCATTTCAAAGGCCGGCGTCGAAGAAAAGTACGGACTCTCCGAAGGCCAACTGTTCAACCAAAGCGTCTGGCAAGACCGCAAGAAAGGGTAATCGTAAATCACATCGAGATCAAGCAACTCAACACCACTACTAGCGTAAAGAAAAATACAGCTACCGTATTAAGCACTTTAACAACGATTGCATTAACATGCTTCTGCTGCAACTCGTCCTCTGGCTTCGTAATATTTCTTTTATTCCAAAACATCCTGATAATTTCAATTACGAAAATAGCCAACAGCAACCACAACATAGGAACTGCAAGAGGCAAGTAAAGCCACAACGCAGCTTCTGCATACCCAAATTTAAAGATTACACCAACAGCAGTCGCAACAACCGCAAACAGCAAATACGCAATAAAAAATACAAGAACTCGCAGAGTAAACGGGAAGTTTTTCTTCATTTACTTCTTGTCGCGGATGCGGGCGTAGAGGGCTTCGGCTTTTTCGGTATCGCCTGCGTTCGAGAAGATATGGCCAACATTTTCAGCACCGATGCGACCCTGAGAATTGCCAGCACGCCAAGCCTTCATGTAGCATTCAAACGCTTCATCGTAGCGCTTTTGCGTAAAGTAAATCTGCCCTAAATCAAGATTCAAGTCCGCAATTCCTTTCTTGTGGCGGAGGCCCTCTTCAAGCGTGAAGATAGCCATCCAAGGCGATTCGTTCTTGACGTACATCTGTGCAAGATAGCGGCGAGCGGAAACGTTTTCGGGATCCATCATGATGCCGTTTTCCATTTCATTGAGAGCGAGCCGCGTAGAATCCATGCTGCGGTAGTAATACGAGAGCGTGTAATGCACGTCGGCGCCAGCGGTCGCTGTCATCTGGAGCGCATTCTTGAGCGTCTTCACCGCATATTCGTAATCGCCCAGTTTTTCATAGACTTCGGCAAGGCCATACCAAGCATCCATGCGGTCCGGGTTTAGCGCCAACGCACGTTCAAAATGCTTTTGCGCAAGCGTCCAGTCGCTACCCTTCATATAACATTCCGCAAGGGCAAAATGGATGTGGTCCGTTTCCGTCCCAAGTTCAATCGCACGGTTGTAGGCGACAATCGCATCGCTCGGAGATTCGGCGAGGTAGTACAAATCGCCGAGAAGCATCCAAGCCTTCACGAAATCCGGGAGGAGTTCGACAGTGCGCTTGTAAGCGACCATCGCGACTTCTTTTTTGCCAAGCTGCACAAGGGCATTGCCCAAGTTGAACCACGCAAACGGCTCGTAACGGCCATCGTCAATCGCCGCACGGTAATACTTCACCGATTCCTTGTAACGCCCCTGGTCGTAAAGTTCATTTGCCTTGAAGAAGAAATCATCCGCAGCATGCAACGGGAGTGCAAGGAAAAAGAGCAGTAGGAAGTAGACAGTAGGAAGTAGGAAGAGCTTCTTTGCGAAAGGAACAGGAGATTCCCGATCGAGTCGGGAATGACAGCCACACAAAGGATTCCCAAATTTGTAATTAAAATTACTTAACAAAACGGAACTCCTTTGTAGCTTTTTGTGCTACTGGGAAGCCGCGTAACTGCGCCGGAGAGAACTTCCACTGGCGAATAGCCTTGAGCGCTTCGATATCAAAGCCATAGCCTGCCGGGTCCTGCGTCAGCACCTGAGCCTGAGCCACGTCACCGTTTACATCAATCACAATAAATACTTTCACGTACCCCGAGACGCCCATTTTCTTCGCGCGTTCCGGGAACTTCGGCTGGATTTCACGCAACACTTGCGCCTGTTCATCCACTTCACCAGCCTCGTAAATTACGTTTTCCATCGAGCCTGCATCCACGGCAACGCCATCGCCAGCAGCACCGCGAGCAAGCGACAAATCCATCTGGAAATTCTGGCTGCGAGAAACGCCCATGTGCGCCGAAACCTTGAACGTATTCGGAGTTGCCACCGTACGGATGACCTTCTGCTTCACTTCGGGCTTTTTCTCTCTCACGAGGACTTCAACTTCGGTCACTTCTTCGAGAACTTTTTCGGACTTCACGCCTTTATCGAAGAATAACACGTTGATGACCGGGATCGCAAGGAAAAACACTGCACCCACGACAAACGAGAGTACAAACGCCACCGGGAATCGGAAATATTTCGCACAAAAGTCAAGCATGAGAGCGAAAGCTACTCCTCCTTATTCGCGGAGATGGAGACTTTTCTCACCTTCGCCAAATTACATTCATCGAGGATATCAACCACGACTCCGTTGGGGGCGTCACGATCGCTCACGATAATCACCGGACGGTCCGGCGCTTCGGCCATCATCTGGCGGAGCACGGTCTGCAAAGTCGAGAGGTTCACCTGCGTCTCGTTGATGTGGATGGTCCCCTGACGGGTGACACCAATCAAAATGCTTTCCTTCGCGAGTTCCTTTGCGGTACTCGCCTTCGGCTTCGTCACATCCACGCCGGTTTCGCGCGTGAACGTCGAAGTCACGATGAAGAAGATCAAAAGGATGAACACCATGTCGAGCATCGGAGAGACATCAATGCCTCCACCGCTTTTCGAACGCTTACGGATAAAACTCATTCAACCTCCTTGGCAAAGCAACGTTCTTCGAACTTGAGCGCTTCGCCCCAGGCAAAATCACCAATAGAATCTACTCGACTTTCGAGATAGTTATAAACGAGCATCAACGGGAACGCAACAAGCAAGCCAGCCTGCGTCGTGAGGAGCGCTTCGGAAATGCCATCGGCCAAGAGTACCGGGTTTCCAAAGCCAAACTGCTTAATCGTCTCGAACGTATGCACCATGCCAGAGACCGTTCCCAAAAGTCCGAGAAGCGGTGCAATCGAGGCACAAGTTACAATCGTCTTGAGCGACTTGGAAAGGCTCACGTCAAGTTCGTGACGCGTCGCGAGCATCGCATTGCGCACAGCCACAGGACCATCTTTACGGTACTTCCGCACATTTTCGACCAGAGCCAAGAAGTAGCCAAAGCGGCGCTTGCGGAGTTTTGCAAAAGCAGCCTCCTCGCCCACCGTGTCCAAATCCTTGAAAAACTTCGAGGTCGAAGTGCCTTTCAGCATAAAATAATAGCCGTATCGTTCAAACATCAAGAACCAGCCCAGCCACCCAATCAGGAATAGCGGGAGCAACACCCAGCCGCCGCGCAGCAGGATGCTCATGGTCGCTTCGATGACGGAATATTCGTCCATTACTTTTCCTTAATCCAGATAGCGTTGAGGACGGCAAGGCCCGTCTTTTCCATACGGGTACGGACAGAATCCGAGATGTTCACAAGAAGCGTGTGTAAGAGCTGGAGCGGGATAGCCACGATAAGACCTGCTTCCGTCGTCACGAGAGCGATGGAAATACCGCCAGCCAAAAGCTTCGGGTCGCTCGTGCCGTGCATAGTGATGACATTGAAAAGTTCAATCATACCCATAACGGTACCCAAGAGACCGAGGAGCGGAGCCGTCGAGGCAAACACGGAAATCCAGCTGAGTCCCATTTCGAGCTTGGGCACTTCGCCTGCGAACAGGACTTCGAGAGACTTTTCGGCACTTGCGCGGTCCTTGAAATTTTTGCCAAGCACAGAGCGCAACACCTTGCCCACTTCGCCATGAGCCTTTTCAGATTCAGCAGTTGCAAGCTTCAAGTCGCGATTTGCGAGAGCCTTTGCCGCATTGCGGGCACCACGGCCACCAAAGCCAAGGATGAGGAGCCAAACGAGGCGCACGAGGAAAATGATAAGGCCGAGGATAAAGAGCGTTGCAATCGGGTACATCAGGATGCCGCCGTTATGGAAGAATTCAGCAAAGTCTTCTTTCCACGTGGTTTCCTGGTGGTTCGCCAGTTCGCTCGAAAGTTCGGTACTGAGGAGCACATCGACCGGCACCATCACGAAAGCGGAATCGTTAGCGCCAGCAAAAGCCTTCGCCACGTCCTTGCGCGTTTCGGGAGAGAGATTTTCTTGCCAGCTATAGACACGCTTCTTTTCGCCTGCCACCGGGAGCATCAAAGCCGACGGGTGGAAACCATTGATGTCGGAGACCTTCGCCATCTGCATCGCAAAGAGGCCCCCCAAGCGCATACGGTCGCCTTCGGCAACCGAGCTACCGAACATGAGGTCAGCCTTTTCAGTGCGAACTTCACGCGTAAACTTCATTTCTTTCTTGGCAACGTCGAGCATCGCGCGGGCAATGCGGAGCGGGTCATCGCGGTAGAGCCCCATCTCTTTCTTGACCTTATTCTGCGCTTCGACGCGATCGGCAACCTTGAACGGCACGCCCTGTTCCTGGAACTTGGCAAGCATTTCCAAGCGTTCCGGACCAGCAGCGAGCGAGAGGTATTCGGCACGTGCCTTTTCAGCCTGGAGCTTGACCTGTGCCAAGTCTTCGCGAGCCACGCGCACATCTTCGAGCAAACGGGTACGTTCGGACATCAAGGCATCCACGCGTTCCTTGCCAAGCTGATACTTTTCATTAAAGAGTTCACGTTCCTTGTTGAACGTTTCGCGGTCCTTCCAGCGGGCGGCGACAGCCATATCGCGCTTGCGGCGGGCTTCTTCGAGGTCTGCCTTGGCGCTGTTGAGTTCGGCGCGTTTCTTGACGGCATCAACAGTCACGTTCTGCTGAGCAAGAGATGCAGTCGGCGTGAGCGCCACGAGGCTCGCGGCAAATACAAAAGCGGTAAAATTACGGAAGCTCATTAGTTAGCCTCCTTCGGGAAAGATACTGGGATAGTCACAAGTCTTGGAGCGGTCTTGCCTTCGGCGACCTTCATCACGTCCTTGAGGACCGTGCGCATCGTGAGGTCTTCGGAGACGTTCTTCCAGGAGTAGCCGAGGCCGTTACGAGTGAGGAACAAAACATCGTTACCGTCATTGCTCACGAAAATCGAGGCGACGGCACCGTAGCGCAAATACGTTCCGGCCACGTTGCGAGCGTCCACCTGCAAAAAGCCCTTCCAAACTTCGGTGGTGTAACCCAGGCGGATGCGGTCGTAAAAGACTTCCATCGTGCGGTTCAAGGCGTCATCCGTTTCGATCAGCCCCTTGTGCAGCATTCCTGCGATTTCCTGAATGCTCTTGACAGCTTCATCCGTGCGGTACGGGAAATCCGATTCAAAGAACGGCACGAGAGAATCGATGACCGTCGCAAGAGAATCGGCGTACTTCGTCTTGCGGTTTTCGAAATAGCGGATCGAGCCGTTCGTCTTGGAGCGGGCCGCTGAAATTTTCTTGAGTTCGACCTTGAGCGAATCGATTTCGGCTTTCAAGGACTTATTCTGGGCCGAGAGGTTCTGCACCTTTTTGCGACCGACTTCAACGAATTCGGCATGGCGCTTCTTTTCGGCTTCGTGCATAGATTTTTCGCGAGCGGTTTCGGCCTCGACCGTCTTGATTTGGCGACGAACGCTTTCAACCGTTTCTTGGGCCATGGCAAATACGCCAGAAAGCCCCAGACACAACAATACTTTAGGAAGGAATGAAAATTTCATGTGCATAAAATACAAAGAAGTGCGCACAAAATTCACGCACTGATTCAATTTTTATGTAAAAAACGGCATTTTTTCGCGTTTTCGCGTTATTTTTCCAGCAGTCGTTTCATGTCGGCGGGGTACGCGTGGCTTTCGAATATGCGCGGCTTATCCCAATAGGGCAACTGGAGTTTCACCTTGTAAGCAAACAGCATCTGGTTGTGCGCCCCAAGTTCCTTGTACTCCTCATCAGACAACGTAAGTCCACGAGAAAGTTTCTCGTAATAAATTCCGTTGCGATAATAGAGACGGTCGCCCACAATCGGGTAACCCATTTCGGAAAGATGCGCACGGATCTGATGTTTACGGCCTGTCAAAAGTTCAGCTTCGACAAGCGAAAGCTCAGGACCGATTTCAGGGCAGCTCAGCTGGCGGATAAACTTAAAACGAGTATGGCATTCCTTGCCGTCTTCGAAATGGTGCATGCGCAAACGGATCGGGTCTTCGGGATCTTCGCGCAAAGGCATTTTGCAATCGACTTCGCCCTCGGGGAATCGTCCACGGACAACCGCCAAATAATACTTGCGGAGCAGAATGCGGTCCAGGTTCTTCTGGAAACGGGCGGCCGTTTCGCCATACCTTGCAAACAAGATAAGTCCGCCCGTATCGCGGTCCAAGCGGTGCATCGGCGTTGCCGTCTCGGAATCGAATTCACGGCGAATAATCGCCGCAAACGTATTGTAGAAAATGCGTCCCGTATGGTGTACCGGAACACCCGCCGGCTTTGCGACTAGAATAAATTCATCGTCTTCAAAAATCGTTTCAAAATCGGTGGGGACTTCGGGCTCGCTGTAGTTTTCGACGTGATAGACAACCTTGTCTCCACGATGGGCTATGGTCGAGACGTTCGCCACGCTACCGTTGATCGTCACAAGGCCACGTGTGAGGCGGTCAATCCAGTCTTCGCGGCTATGGTACGTAAAACGGTCGCAAAGAGAATCCAGCAGAAGGCGTCCTTCGTATTCCGGACGAACTTCGCTTTCAAAGAACATATCTGAAGGAGCCTTACCCATCTTTTATTCCCTGTACAAATCGTGCTTGATGATGTAGTCATAAACAGATTGTTCAAGCCCCTGCGGGCACACATTGCGATTGACTAGCAGCGACCTGCGGATTGCCGTACTGGAATAGACACCGTTAAAGCCCTGTTCCGGTCCAAGCCAAAAGAGCGGAGCATAGCCATTACGGTTATGCTGTGCAATATCCGGTTGCGGATAGCCATTGCGGGCAAATACAATCAGTTCGATATCACGCAACAGCAAATGACCGTTATAGTTCGTACCGTAAAAGTTCAAGGGGTCACGCCAATGCGGAATGCCTTCGTATGTGTCGGCACCCGTGAGCAGGCGGAAGTTGATATCCGGGAATTTTTCCTTGAGTCCCATCAAGAACACGTATGAGCCACGATAATCACCTTGCTCGATTTCCAGGTCCGAAAGTACCAGGCGCTTGTCACCCGAAAATGCAAGTTCAAGCATGGCAAAGCGGTCTTCTGGGCTTGCGTTCAATATTTTATCCCATCGGTCAGGGCTCGGCATAAACCAGACTTCATCACAAAAACCGCGATCCAGGCAAGTTCTTGCCACACGCATATGATCCTTGTGAACAGGGTCAAAAGCACCACCTAAAACGGCCACATTCTTCTTTACGTCACTCACCAGAAGCCTCTACAACCAAACTAATAGACAAAAACAACAAAGCCCAGATTCATCTGGATACGTCCGCCCGAAACCTTCTTGTCGATAAACGGATCGTAATGTTCGAGAACCCAGTGGTATCCGACATCCATCGTCAACATGGTTCTTGCAAATACAGCCCAGAACGTGCCAATGCCAACACTCCATTCATTCCAGGAGATGTCGCCATTTTCGCTCAAGGCATTGGCCCTTGTATATGACCCGGTGACGTAAAATTCACTCAAGAGGTGCATACCGGCTTCTACGCTGAAGTTCGATGTCGAGACCTCGTTCTTCTTGTCATCATCGTCGATTTCTTCGTAACTCGAGAATCCGTAACCCAGGCGCACAAAGGCAAGTCCCGGAAACCAAGCGCCAATCGTCGGCCTGATCTGGCAAAGCCCCACATCGTTTCCGTCACCGACTCCGGCTCCTGAACCAATGCCAAAAGCACCGCCCAAAAACAGGGGCAACTGCATATTCATAAAGCTAGCCCCAGCGATGCCCTGAGAAGAATTCGTGGTCGCAAAAGTTCCCGTCGACGACCCCGCAGACGAACCCATCGGAAGCCCTGCGGCAAACGAATTCAAAGCCGCAAAAAGAACTACAGCAACAACGATAATGAACGGCGTATTTTTCTTTGTATTCATATTAAAGCACCAAGATCAAGGCAAACGCAAGCCCCACTACCGCATTGGAGAGGGAATCGTACTTCGAGACGAGAAAGCTCTTTCGCGAAAGCGAACCATCGCGCAGCACCTGAATCAACAGTTTATCGGAGAGGTACAGCGTCAAAACCAGTTTTGCCAAGACCAACGCCACAAGCCAAATGACGACATCCGAAAAATAAACCAGCAGCACGTAAACCGTCGACAGGACTCCGGACAAAAGAAAGTTGGAACGGCGCAAGTCGGCATTCGACGCCGCATTCGCTTTAGCCATAGCCAAAAATTCTTCAATTTTTTCCTTTACGTTTTCAAAGCTTGCCACAAATTCCGAGATGCTATAGCCCATCAGGACTATAGACGCGACAAGCGAAACCTTTACAACATAATCCGTCATTTAATTACTTTCCAGAATTCAAAATTCGAACATAGCTCGCATAACGAGCTGCAGAGATCTTACCCGATTCAACGGCCTCACGAACTGCACAGCCAGGTTCCTTCAGGTGCTTGCAATTACTGAACCGGCACATAAAGCGGTCGTCCTCGAAAAAGCCCGGGAAAATCTTGGCGAGCGTTTCGGGTTCCATATCCATAAGCCCGATGCTACGGATACCCGGCGTATCGATGACATAGCCGCCACCCGGAAAATCGAACAGGCTCGAAGACGTTGTCGTATGGCGTCCTTTGCCGTCGCGTTCGCGGACATCACCCGTACGAAGTTCGGCATCGGGAACAAGCGTATTGATGAGCGTCGATTTGCCGACACCGCTCATCCCGCTGAACACGGAGGATTTTCCCAGCAATTCATTGCGAAGCACATCCAAGCCATCGCCAGTCTTGACGCTCACAGGAATCACCTTGTCGACAATTTTCAGGAAGTCGCGGATATCGCTCGAGAGGTCGGCTTCGCCGTTCGGCAGCAGGTCCATCTTGGTGAGCACCAGCACAAACGGCAAGTCGTTCAGGTTTGCGGCAAGCAAAAAGCGGTCCATGAAACCGTAGTTGAACTCCGGCTGGGTGACGCTAGCCACAATCACAACCTGGTCGATGTTTGCGGCAAGGGTCTGCTGTTTGTAAAAGCTGTCGCGCGGCCCCGGGCGTTTGAGTTCGCTCTTTCGCGGAAGCACTCGGACAACGCAGTATTTTTGCGAGCCAACGCCATCGCCTTCGTCATCACCATCATTCACGAGGCCAAGCAACACACGGTCGCCTACGGCCGGGAATTCGCCGAGCGTCTTGGACGTTGTAGCGCGGTACATGGCGGTAACAGTAGACGGTAGGAAGTCGGAAGTAGGAAGGTTGTCGAGGCGCACTTCGCAGGTGCGGCGGTGGACTTCGAGGACAAGCCCTTCGACACAGTTTTCTTCGCCGATGTTTTCGACCGGATTCTTGATGCGCTTGATTTTCGCCTTCTTGAATTCACGACTGAAACGTTCCTTGACAGGGCGCTCGTCTACCACGCCCGATTCCAGCTCACGCATAACGTCGATACGCCTGCTGCGGTGATCGCGGCGGGTCGGTCTTACACGGCGGAGCGGTTCCGGTTCGTCATCGAATTCGTTATTTAGCATCTTTCTTGCAATTTAAAAAATCCGGAAGCGATTCCTGGAGTTCGTCTTCCGAAACAGGCCTATCCTGACGAATGGACTCCATCAAAAAATGAATCGCCTTGAGACGACCGTTACACTTTTCGATACAGTTGTCGTAAAAGCCCTTCGTTTTGTAGTCGCCTTCGACCACGCGTTCAGAGGCATAAAGAAAATGTTCGACGCAAATGGAAAGCTGTTCAGCTTCCGCCCGCAAGTCCACAAGATTGCTTTTGGTAAAAAAAGGCATAGTCTAAAGATAGTAATTCGTGGGATAGGATTCGGCAGAAACGGTCCTGTATTTTGGGCCATCGCGTGAATCATTCAAAACGCCCAAAGCATCATCATCGATAAGATTTCTATATTCACATTATGCTACTAGCCCTCGTTAAAATGACCCGTCCGGTAAACATCGTCATCGCCATCGTGACGCTTGCCATCGGTTACAACCAACTTTCGATTTTGCCGATGAACAAAGGCGGTATTGGCTGGGCGACATTCATATTGCAGGCTCTAGGTTTTGCCTTTGCCATTGGCTTTGCGAACATCCAGAACGATATTTTAGACTTTGAAAGCGACAAGCTGAACCGTCCGGAGCGCCCCCTCCCCAGCGGAAAAATCACGATGAGAGCGGCCAAGTGCGCCTGGATTACAATGTTCGCACAGACAATCGTTTGTGGACTTGGTGATATGTGGTCTGCAAATCCGAACCACGAAAAGATCCCAACAACATTACTCTTTTTTGTTGCACTAGACATTTTGCTAGTTGCCTACAACAAGAAGCTCAAGCATATTCCGTTGCTCAAGAATATGACGGTCGCTTTTTTATGCGCCACGCCGTTGCTTTTGAACATCATCACGCCGCCTGCATCATGCGGATTCAACCTTTGCGGAATCGGGACATGCTTTTGCAATTTTCTTTATTGTGACGGATTCACTCCCGATGCATTGTGGACTAAGTTCGGGCTGATTTACCCCGCCATCATATTTGCATTCTTCCTCACGACCGCACGCGAAATCTACAAGGACCTCGAAGACGAAACAGGCGATCTCAAGGCTGGGATAATGACGTTTCCTCTCATTGCAGGCGCCAAAACAGCACGTCGACTTGCCGGAGCCATCATTCTGTTCACCTGGATTCTGCTACCGCTCCCCGTGATTCAGGGCTTTTACGCTCCTGTATTCTTGGTAGCCACCTTGGCAACGCTCACGCCCTGTTTTGCGGTCATTCTCGTAAGCGCCCATAAAACGAACTACCATCAGGCCCAATCAGTAACAAAACTCTCCATGTTCTTTGGATTGATCGCGCTTGTGTTAAGTTCCTTCTTCTAGACGATTTACATTTTTTGTAAAGCAAAGCAGTTCAAACAACAGTGCGACATCAGCCAGATCCAGCGCCCATTTTTACATTTTTTGTAACATCCAAACGCCGTCAAACCCGCATAAATAAAGGGATCCGGCTATTCAGGACCGTCCTCGAAGCTCTAAAAATACGCTAGCAACACGCAGTTCCAATTCCTATATTTGCGGCGTCCGCTTCCCCGCTTGCACCCGTCCGGGTGGGCTACGGCCTTCGAGGCAAGGGAAGTAAACATTTCAAAGAGGCTCTATGCTCGAAGAATTGCATGAAGAATGCGGCGTCATCGGCATCTACAATGGCGATAACGTTGTCCGCAATATTACCATGGGACTTTACGCATTGCAGCACCGCGGCCAGGAAAGTGCCGGGTTCGCTGTAACTGATGGCGATAAAGTTCGCGTCCGTAAATCCATGGGTCTGGTTTCCACCCTTCTGAGAGACTACAACATCGACGAACTGCAAGGGTTTGCAGGCATCGGTCACGTACGCTACAGCACGACTGGAGCAAGCACTCTCGCCAACGCACAACCCATTCTCGTCAGTTGCAAGTGGGGGCAGATTGCCGTAGCTCATAACGGCAACATCACGAACGCTCCCGAACTCCGCGCCGAGATGGAAGCCGACGGACACATTTTCCAGACAACATCGGACTCCGAAATTCTCTTGCACGAAATCGCGCGCACCAAGGCCGACACGCTCGGCGAAGCCATCAAGGAAGCGATTACAAAATTCACCGGAAGCTTCTGCCTCGTATTCCTCAGCAAGGACACGATGTATGTCGCCCGAGACGGATTCGGATTCCGCCCGCTTTCCATCGCCCGTATGGGAAAAGCCTGGTGCGTCGCCAGCGAAACTTGCGCATTCGACCTCTTGAACGCCAACTACGTTCGCGATATCCAGCCCGGCGAATTCCTCACGATTACCAAGAACGGACTCCATTCCGAACGATTCACCAAGAAAGACCGCCTCGCCCACTGCATTTTCGAATACATTTACTTTAGCCGTCCGGATTCCAAGATTTTTGAACAGAGCTGCGACAAGATTCGCCGCAAGATGGGCAAGCAGCTCGCGAAGGAATGTCCGGTCGACGCAGACATTGTCATTTCGGTTCCGGACAGCGCCACCACGGCAGCACTCGGATACGCCCAGGCTAGCGGCATCCGTTTTGAAATCGGACTTTTGAGAAACCATTATGTTGGACGAACCTTCATTGACCCGACGCAGAACGTGCGCGAACAGAAAGTCCGTCTCAAATTCAACCCCATCGAAGGCGTGCTTAAGAACAAGCGCGTTTGCGTTGTCGAAGACTCCATCGTCCGCGGCACGACGCTCCGCATTCTTTCCAAGATGCTCCGCGATGCAGGCGCCCTCGAAGTCCACATTAGAATCGCATCGCCTCCGGTTGCACACCCGTGCTTCTTCGGTATGGACTTCCCGAGCCAGGGCGAACTTGCAGCAAGCTCCATGACGCCGGACGAAATCGCCAAGATGCTTGGCGTCGAAAGCCTCGGCTATCTGAGTGTCGAAGGGATGAAGAACTGCACTGGCGAAGGCGAAAACTACTGCGCCGCCTGCTTTGACAACTGCTACCCGGACTACATCGGTTCGCACGCCGAAAAAACTAGATGCGGGTAGACGGCTAAAAAGGTGATGCCGGAACAAGTCCGGGGTGACAACATAACGAAAAAAGGCTCCTGATGGAGCCTTTTTAATTTGTACTTTTCGCTGTTCGATTTATGCGCAGTCGAACGTCCAGCGGATGTGATCATCCAAATAATCGTGGGCGTCAAAGGCAAGGCCAAAGCAATCCTTGATTTTCTGGACGTCATAAAGCATCGGCTCGTCACTCCAGCCCAAATCGGTTTCCACAATTTTAGACTTGCAACCAGGCTTGAGCGCAATCATCTTTTCGGCGATTTCCTTCCAGCCAATCCATTCGGAACCGAGACCGAGGAAAATTTCTTCGTTGTAATCCGATTCAAGCAGTTGCATATAAATCTGCGCCTGCTGTGAAGCGTGGATAAACTGCGTTCCGTCATTCTTGATGATGTGAATGTCGCGATCTTCCTTGACGGCGTATGCCATCTCGAAGAATCTGCGATCAGGCTGAGAGCAACCGTCAGGGAACGCCGGATTGCCAAACGTATACCCCGGACGAATGATGTTGCGTTTCATATTCACTTCAGGGAACTGGCTTCCGTAACCGTGGCTAAAGCCAAGCACAAAAGCTTCGCCCGCCGCCTTGGTCGCTCCATAAAGATCGATCGGCAAATTGCTCGTGGTTTCGCGCATCTCGGAACGTACACGGCCCATCGCCGAAGTACTACTCGTCATAATGAACTTTTTACAGCCGGCACGGGCAGCCATTTCCAAAAGGACGACCGTCGCACGGGTATCGTTCATAAGCATAGCGCTCGGGGTATCTCCCCAGCCAAGAGCCACATGGATGCAGGCGTCGCAACCGACAAGCCCCTCACCCATTTTTTCGAAATCCGTCAATGCGGCTTCGACAAAAGAAACATTCGGATTAGATCTTAACGTCGGCACCTTATTCGGATGACGCGTAGCAACGACAACTTCGTGCCCTTTTTCCAAAAGAGCCTTGACCACATAATGCCCAATAAAGCCGGTCCCACCCGTAACAAATACTCGCATAAGGCCTCCATTTTAACACCTATCAATTTCAATATAGATTATGTCGATTCAATTCGGCAAGAGTTTGCGTGAAATTACTAGATTAAACGCATCGATTTTAGTGAGGTTTTTTATGTCCCGTTTACGCGTTTTGGTATTGATGGGCGGTCCATCTACAGAACATGATGTTTCAGTCGTCAGCGGCACCGGCGTCGTGCGCGCCATGGATCCGGAAAAGTACAACATCCACCCGGTACTCATCGACAAGGACGGCACCTGGCACTGGTCATCCCGTGAACTTTCTCCGTACCAGAAGGCAAATTTCTCCGAAAACTACTTCCACAGCCTCGAAGGCAGCGCCGCCAACAAGAAGAAGTCCCCGGCACTTTCGGAACTCCCGTCGGCAGATATTGCATTCCTCGCCCTCCACGGTAAGTGGGGCGAAGACGGTCACGTCCAGGCTTTGCTTGAAAACTGGGGCATTCCTTACACGGGTTGCGGCCTCCTTGCCTCGGCACTTGCTATGGACAAGATCAAGACGAAGGAAATCTTCCGCGCAAACGGCATCCCGACTCCGCCTTACCGTGTGATCTGGAAGCACAGCTTTACAGGCGATACGCTCGTGAACGTTTCGGACGAACTCGGATTCCCGCTCGTGATCAAGGATCCGCTGGGCGGTTCTTCTATCGGAATCGGCATCGCCAAGAACATCGACGAAGCCGGTAAGATAGCACAGGACTTGTTCAAGGATTCCAACCGCCTGCTTTGCGAAAAGTTCATTGCCGGTGGCGAAGCAAGCTGTGGCTACATCGAAGGCGAAAAGCCCCTGCCACCGACAGAAATGCGCATGACGACCCGCGAATACTTTGACTTCGAAGCAAAGTACAACGGAGAATGCCAGGAAGTCACTCCGGCTGAATTCGCACCGGAACTCACGGCACGCATCCAGGAACTTGTGAAGAACGCCCACTACGCTCTGGGTGGCGCCGGCTATAGCCGCACGGACGTTCGCATCACGAAGGATGGCGAACTCTTTGCGATCGAAACGAACACGCTCCCGGGCATGACCCCGACTTCGCTTTTGCCGCAACAGGCCGCATGCGTTGGCATCACCTACAGCCAGCTCATCGACCTCATCATCGACAAGAGCTTGGAAATTAAAAGATGACCAATTTCGACTTAATAGTAGACACGTCCCGAAAGGGCATCTCGATGGCGCTTTGCGCGGACTCGGTTTACGAAGAAATCGTGGACCCGTCTGCCAAGGGCGAAACTCTTAGCGCAAGCCTCGATTCGCTTTTGCAGAAAGTCGGGGCTACGCTCGACGACGTCAAGCGTGTGATGGTGACCATCGGACCGGGCTCGTTCAGCGGGCTGCGCACGGGAGTCGCTTTTTGCCAAGGCTTATGCTTTAGCGGTAAGCGCAACTTGTACGGAGTCACCACGCTCCAGGCTCTCGCCTGCCTCGCCGGAATGCCCGACGAAAAAGTTGCGGTCGTCATCCGCGCCCGCAATGGATTCTGGTACTTGCGACTGAACGGCGAAGAAAGCTTCATCGAAACCGAAGACGTCGTTGTTAGACTCAAGGCTAGCGGCGTAAAGAACGCGGTAGTCGACGCAGCGGCACTCGCCGACGAATCGCTTTCTGCAACGTTTACGGCTCAAGGAATCACAACGACGCTCGATACTGACAAGCCCCTCAGCCTGTGGTCTCCGCTTTTCGAAACGGTCAAGCCTTCGCTCATTCAAGAAGCGAACTACATCCAGCCGTCTTACTTCGAGAAGCTGAAGGTGTAGTGGGAAGTAGGAAGTAGACAGTGGGTAGTTGGTCGTAGAAAGTGGAAAGCAGGAGTTGCGGATGATGTTGCGAAAAATGACCGAATCCGATTTGCCGCAAGTTCTCGAACTGCAACGGGAACTCGCATTTCAGGATTGGAACGAAAAGCAGTTTCTGTCCGAGATCAAGGCCAGCTACGCCTGCTGCGTCGTCTACGAAAGCGAAGGCAGAATCCAGGGCTACGCCATATTCCATTTGATGGGTCCGGACTCCGAGCTTTTAAGCATCGCCACGCGCGAAGCAGAACAGCGCCGGGGAATCGGTTCGCATCTGCTGCACGCAGGTCTCGACCAGCTTACCGCAAGCGATGACCAGTGCTTTTTGGAAGTCCGAGTGGGCAACAGCAAAGCCCGCGCATTTTACGAAAAGCACGGATTCAAGCTTTACAACGTCCGCAAAAAGTATTACAGCGACGGAGAAGATGCGGCATTGTACAAATACTCAAAGAGCTAGCAGGTAATTATTTTGTCAAAAATTCTTAAATCCGATAAAATCGACAGCCGCAAGAAAAAGACATTCAGCGTAGGAATAACCTTCCTTATTTTACTTGCAATCGCCATTGTCACTTACGCCATTTTCGAAAAAAGCGGCCATTGGCTTGTCGAAGACGACCATTTTGAACACGCCAAATGGGTCGTCATCCTTGACGGACAATCGGCAAACTTTGAACGCAGTGATTTCGCCGCCAGTCTGCTCAACGAAGGCAAGGTCGATTCCGTCCTGATTCTCGGACGTCGCGTATTCCGCGACCGGAGCAACGCCGAATTTTACGCCGACGATTTCATGAAACTCGGCAAGTTCGACAGCAATGCCGTATTCCTTGTTCCGCACAACGACCCGTCCACCATAAGTGAAGCGGTCACGCTTATCCCATGGTTAAAAGCGCACAACGCCGACACGGTCCTGCTCCTTACAAGTGCGGCTTCGACATACCGCGTCAAAAGAATCTTCCAGAAGCTTACCGGAAACAGTCCCGTCTACTTGACGATGGACATCCACCATATCGCCTACAATCCGAACTGCTGGTACAACAACAGGGAATCGCGCAAAGACTGGATCCGAGGCTGGGCCGCCCTTGCTGTTTCTTACTATGATCTTTTTAACGTCGACACGCTCGAAATCGCTGACTCATCTTACTACAAGCCAATCCGTTCCTATGCGGAATACTCTCGCAGCGTACGTTCGAACGTGAACTTGCAAAAGCTTCTTCCGAAGATTGAAGACAAGATAAAAGTCGCCTCTGAAAAAGAGGTCACCAAGGATTCCGTCGCAACGGCCGTGAAAGATTCGAGCAAGACGCCGACAAAGCCAAGCAAGAAATAACGGGGTTCTACCCAAACGTTAATACGAGAAATAATGGATCCCCTACGCTTCGCTTCGAGGATGACGGTTCCAGGAAGACAATTTCAACTAAACGGTTAGTAGCAACAGCGCTGTTGTCAACGGTGCGCTCCAGTTGATAGCCACCTCATTACTAGCAAAAGAACACTGTTCGTCCGCATAAGACAGGCCTGGAGCATCCCCGAGGTAATGCGGATCGCGATGAGCGTCCTGACGGTCTACGTTAATACCGCCCACAACAAGCCCAGGCACAGGTTCTTCGATTCCATCGGAATGGCTAATGCGATGGTGCGGATGCTTTGGCGAATTCCAGGACGAACCCGTTACAAAGCTCACATCGACAGGATTCATACCGTAAATGAAGTTGATCTGCTCCATCGCCGCATCACGGTACTTAGGTTCGTTGAACCACGCATAAGCCAAGTAAAGCGTGACTGCATGGTTTGCGATATCGCCATTGCTGCCCCAGATGAACTTGCGGATGGACAGTCCATACGGGTCTTCTTGCTGCAAGTGCACAATTTCGTCCGCCGTGTACTTGAAGGCCATACGAGCCTTTTGCGTCCATTCGCATTCCATGCTTGCCAAAGCATACCAGGCCAAGTTCTGCGTCGAACGCCATTGCAGGCCGTAAGTCGGCAAGTACGCTTCCATATCCGCAGGGATTTGCGCTTCGATTCGCTTGAGCAAATCTTCATGACCCGAACCATTTTTCAGTTCGCGGTAAAGCATAGCCCTCGCCCAGAAAAAGTCGTCTCCTAAATCCGGGTCTCCATATCCGCCGCTACCTTCCGTATTGTGAGGCCATTCCACTTCGGGATTCTGTTCGGCCCAGATGTACGCGCGTACGCTTGCGTCAAGGCACTTTTCAGCAAAGTCCTTGTCAACATCCTTATAGACTTGATGGGCCTGCGCAAGAGCGCCTGCAAAGTTCAGAGTCGACGACGTCGATTTACCAAGGATATAACGTTTTTGCGAAGCATCCGATTCCGATGGCGTGACAAATCCGTCCCAACGGTACGGAGTCACCTTGAAAAACACGCCACCATCTTCATCCTGCATACGCAAGAAAAATTCAAGTTCAAAACGCACTTCATCGAGCAGGCTTGCAGGCAGTTCAAAAGATGCCTTGAAGGCAGGGCCGCCCACGAATTCGGAACCTTTCCTCATTTCACAGGCAAGCATGAGAGTTGCGACACTCACGCCACCATTCACGATGTACTTGCCATAATCGCCAGCATCGTACCAGCCGCCATGGGCATTCCATACGCCATTGCGGTTCATCGTCGGGTGGAATTCAAGCATAGCGTCCAAGTGTGCCGCCGGGCGCTTCCATACTCCGGCAAAGCATTCCGGCAATTCGACACCGCTCCGCTGGAAATAGAACGACTTGATATTCGCCTTCGCCTGGCGCCCAATCCATTCATCCGAAATGTCGAACTCATGGGAACGCACGTCAAAGCCCTCCAAAGCAATTCGGTATTGCCCAGGAATCATGACCTTCGAAAAGTCCCCTTTGAACAGGAACTCGTCCGTATAGTCGCAATGACGGAATTTGGCCGCCTCGCCCTCGTAAACGGGACTGGAAAACTTGTCCAGAACCTTGAACCGGACCACGTCAAACGGAACATCTTCCGAAAACGCAATCAGGAAGTTTTTGGTAGCGGAGGGGGCATAACCCAAGTGGCAATAATGAAGCTTGATATCCATACCCCAAGAATAACTTTTTTACAACCAAAGCGTGACAGAAAAACCAACAACACCCGTTTACCGGAAGGAACAAATTCATCATTTATATTTAGATTTTAAGGCATGAAAAAGCCAATCAAAATTACCCTCATCGTCCTAGGATCCCTGATCCTCCTCTACTTCATCATCCTTCTTGCCGCACCCAAGATAGCCCGCAGCTATATCGAAGATCATTCCAAAGAAATGATCGGCCGAAGCATCACCATCAAGGACATCAGCCTCAACCCGTTCACCTACGTCTTGAACATCGATACGCTTGCCATCATGGAAAACGATGACAAGACGCCCTTTGTCGCATTCGAAAAGTTCCGCGTGAACATCGACCCGCTCAAGCTCTTTACGGGCACGGCTCAGATTAGCGAAATATACCTGAAAGGGCTTTACACGCGCGTCACGCAGCACGGTGAACGCTTCAACTTCACCAGCATCCTCGAACACCTCGCCAAGCAGGATAGCCTAAACGCTCTCGAAAATCCGCAACCGAAAAAAGAAGAAACGAAGGACACGACCGGCATGGTCAACGCCGCCGAAATTGCGGCCGGGCTCCCCGTCAAGCTCGTCCTCCAGAACATCGTCTTTGAGAAGGGCAACATCATCTATCAAGATACTAAGATTGGCTCCAAGTTCCATCTCAAAGACTTTTCACTCAACATCCCGGCCATTTACCTGGACGATAGCGCAACCGACGTCGATTTAAGCCTCAAGTTTGCCGATGGAGGCGACCTCAATGTCAAGGTGGACGCCAACATGGCGACAAACGATTTCAACGTGAACGTCAACTTGCAAAAGTTCGCCCTCGCCTGTGCCAAGCCTTACCTGAACGACTTCATCAGCTACAAGGATTTTGAAGGATTCCTCACGACCCACCTTTCCGTAAGCGGCAACCTTAACGAAGTTCTCGCCGCAAACGTCAAAGGTCAAGTCAATCTCGATGGAGTCGCCCTCACCGAAAACAGCGGCCATAAGCTCGGAGCCGAAAGCGTCAAGGTCGGCATTGCCAAGGCGAACCTCGCCGAAAACGAATTCCGCATTGACTCCGTCGTCGTCGATGGAGCCGTCGCCCATCTCGACCTGTTCAAGAACGGCAAGACGAACTTCGATGTACTCCTCGCCCCGATGAACAAGGGCGAAGCTCAGGCAGACAAGGCGGACTCGACCTTCACGGAAGCAGCCCCCGCCGAAGCCACAGAAACTGCAGAAGCAAAGCCTGCGGAAGCCACTGCCGAAGCAGCGCCGGAACAAGCCAAGGCCGAAAAGCCCGCCCCGGCTAAAAAGCTCAAGGCAAAAATCAACAAGCTCCTCGTCAAGAACACCGTCGTCACCGCCACCGACCACACGATTGTCCGTCCGTTCAACTTCAGGGTCAGCGCCATTACCGTGAGCGGCCAGAACATCAACCTCGACTCGCCCTGCGCCATCAACGTCTCGGCAGCATTCCCCGACGGCGGAAGCGTTTCGCTCAAGTACAGCGGCGCTTTGAGCGACCTCACGACGATGAACGCCTACGTCAGCGTCAAGAACCTCGCCCTCAAGCATTTCTCGAACTACTCGCTCCACTACACCGGCTACCCCATCACCGCAGGCACCATGGCGTTCGCAAGCGACAACAAGATTGTCAAAAACGAACTTGACAGCAAGAACACCATCGACATCTACAACATTACCGTAGGCGACAAGGACGACAAGATCGACGCCGAATACCTCGTCCCGATGAAGGTCGGTCTCTACATTCTCAAGGACAAGGATGACAAGATCCAGTTCGATGTTCCCGTCAAAGGCAACTTGACCGACCCGGAATTCTCCTATGCCAAGATTGTCTGGAAGACCGTCATGAACTTGCTGATCAAGGTGGCCGTATCTCCGTTCAGGATCGTCGGAAACCTCGCCGCCGCAGGAGCTAGCGCCGTAGGCTTCAACCTCGGCAAGAACGACGAAGTGTACATCGATTCCAACAGCGAAACGTTCACAAGCGAACAGTACGCCAAGGCAATCAAGATGACCGAAGTACTCAAAAAAGACCCGAAGCTCTCCTTGACCTTCACGCAGTACTACAATCCGAGAAAGACTGCCAAGGAATACAAGATCCAACAGCTCAAGAAAGACTTCTACAAGGAAAAGAACAACAAGAAGGAACTCAATGAACTTGACCTGAAGGCCATCGAAGAAATCAGCGAAAAGGACGAAGACTTTAAGGCCTACACCAAGGTACACTCCGCCGCCATCGACAAGGAATACATGATGAAGGCCCTCCCCGAAATGGCAAACAAGCGAAACGCCGACCTCCTCAAGGTGTTGCGCGGACAAGCCGGAGTCACGAAGAAGAACCTGAAGGTCATCACCGCCCCGAGAGAATCGCTACGCAGCTACAAGGGCAAGCCGATGTACAAGGTCATTGTGGACTTGCAGTAGAGAGGCTCTAAAGGACCTCTCGGGTCCTACAGCTTTAGCGGCTATAAAAAGAAAGGGCACCGTCAATCGGTGTCCTTTTCTTTATGGATTCCCACCTTCGTGGAAATGACGTCATAACGTTTTATTCGTGAATCACGACGTTCGAAAGAGTCTGTCCCGAGACCTTGACCCCGTTCCAAAGGATGGCGTCGCTGATGACGGAATTTTCAATCACGCAACCATCGCCGACCGACACGTTAGGACCAACCTTGGAATTCTTGATGACCACATTCTTTCCGATGTGGCAAGGCATGACAATCTCGGCACCTTCGAGCTGCTGCGATCTGGCTCTCTCGTTGCGCTTGAGAATGTGGGCGTTCGTGCTGAGCAGCGTTTCGACAAGACCGCAGTCCAGCCACTTTTCGACCGGAGCCGTGCGGAACTTGCAGCCGCCTTCAATCATACGTTCAAGAGCATCAGTCAGCTGGAATTCACCCTTGGTACGGATGTCGTTCTTCATAAGGTAGTTCAAAGCTTCCTTGAGAGCCTTGACGTCCTTGATGTAATAGATTCCGACAATAGCTTCGTCAGAAACAAATTCCTGCGGTTTTTCCACAAGGCGTTCGATACGACCGTCCTTGTCCGTGACAGCAACACCGAAGCGCTTGGGGTCTTCGACCTTGAACGTGTAAAGAACGTTATCGGATTCGTTTTTGAGGATAGAAAGGTCTGCTTCAAAAAGCGTGTCGCCCAAAATGATCAAGAGCGGTTCGTCATCGCTTACATACGGGAGAGCAAGGCTGATGGCCTCGCCCAGACCTTGGGGATTGGACTGGACGACTGTACGGACAGCGCCCCATTCCGGTTTCTGCTTGAGGTATTCGTCAACAACAGAAGCCTTATAGCCTGTAATAAAAATCGTTTCGGAAGGATTCAAAAAAAGAGCGTCATCGACAATCCAGTCAATGATTGTCTTACCAGCAACAGGGAGCAAGCACTTGGGAAGATTTTCCGTGTATGGACGCAGGCGAAGCCCATTTCCAGCAACAGGAAGAACTATTTTCATTTACAATCCTTTTCGTGTTGAGTTATTCAAACACCCTTACTAAAGGTAAAAGATAAAAAATTTGTATTCAAAAAAAAAGATTAGATGTTATTTTAGCCTGTTTTTCGTTCCTTATAAATTCCACATTCTGCACATCAATGTACAAAAAAAACTCCATCCAGACTAGATGGAGTTTAGTGGATGATGCAGGGGTCGAACCTGCGACCCGCTGATTAAGAGTCAGCTGCTCTACCAACTGAGCTAATCATCCAAAATCTTGGTCGCTTTTCAGCTATGTCTTTGCAAAAATCAAAAGTCGCAGTTTCAAAGTTCGTTAGACGCTTAGCTTTGTCTGACGCTTTTGTATTTGCAGCACCTAGCCTTGCGGTTTAGTGCCTAGTGGATGATGCAGGGGTCGAACCTGCGACCCGCTGATTAAGAGTCAGCTGCTCTACCAACTGAGCTAATCATCCATAGTCGCTTAGGACGGGCTCAATGTTAGAAATATTGAAAGCGATTGGCAAGGGGAAAGGGTCAAAATTTTTGAAAAAATTTTATTGACCACCACAAGCCTTCCGCCGATAATCTATATTCTCGCACATGAGCCAAAATTCCAACCGTCTAGACGCCTTTCTTTCGCACCTCGGAGTCGAGCGGAACCTTTCGCCCGTGACCATCCAGAGCTATCAGGAAGACCTGCGGCATTTTATCGCATGGCTAGACGAAAACGGGATCGATCTCAAGGACTTGAAGCCCGAAAAACTGGATGAATTCTTGACATTCACCGCAGGGCAAGTGGAATACTCCCCCACGTCCGTCGCTAGGCATTTTTCGAGCCTGCGCGGGTTCCTCAAGTACATGCAGAACCAGGGCGAATACGACTACAGCACCGAATCAATGCTCGCGACGCCAAAACTTGGGCATTACCTGCCAGCGTACCTCACCCGCGAAGAAGTCGACAGCGTCTTTGAGAGCGCCATGAACGGCAAGAACCCTCTCCGCGATACCGCCCTCATCGAACTGATGTACAGTGGCGGGCTTCGCATTTCAGAGACTCTCGGAATCACGCTCGCCCAAGTCGACCTGGACAACGAATGGCTCACGCCGATTGGCAAAGGAAACAAACAACGGCTCGTACCGCTTGGAAGCAAGGCCAAGGAAAATCTTCGCGCCTGGATCCAGGAAGGCCGCCCGCTCACGCATCCGCAGGCAGACAACGTCATTCTAAATGCACACGGCAAGCCGATGAGCCGCATGGGCGCATGGAAGATTGTGCAACTCCACACGATGCACTTGAGCAAGCAGGTTTCGCCGCACACGTTTCGCCACAGCTTCGCCACGCACTGCCTCGAAGCGGGAATGGACCTGCGCGTTTTGCAGGAACTGCTCGGCCACGCCGACATCAGCACCACCCAAATTTACACGCACATCGACAACGAACTGATCCGGCAAGAACACCGCAGTTTCCACCCACGAGAAAAGGCGCATTGACAACCGCCTTTTTTGTATCTAAATTTTCGACAAACTTATTTTTTTCTGACAATCGGTAAAAATATTTATGAAAAAAACAATTTCAGCCTTTTTCATCACGGTCTCGATGGCCGTGATGTTTCTTGTAGCCTGTAGTGACGATTCTAGCGACGAGACGCTCCCAAGGGAAATCATCACGAAGGTCAACTCGATTTATGAACTTGGAAAATGCGGCGACCAAAACGAAGGCGACACCGTATACGCCCAAAAAGAAGATGCCGATTACTACTGCCACAACGAAAACTGGATACCCGTCAACGAATCTTCAAGCTCTGCAAAATCATCCAGCAGCAAGGCCAGTTCTTCGTCCAAAGCCAAGGACGAACTCAACAAGTTCACGGATCTGTGCAAGGCCTCGGGCGGTACAGCAAAAGACGGAGCCTGCGTCTGTAACAAGGAACTCTGCGACGTCGGCGCAGTCTGTAACACAATCACGGGCGTTTGCGGAAACCGGAGCAAGCCATCCGACATTTCTTCGGACTCCAAAAAAAGTTCTTCCTCTGTAGCCTCTTCAAGTTCTAAGGCAAGTTCCTCATCCAAAGCCCCCACCTTCGCCGACCTGTGCAAGGCTTCCGGCGGCACAACGAAGGACGGAGCCTGCGTCTGCAACGACGAAATCTGTGATGAAGGAGCCGTCTGCAACACCATTACGGGTGCCTGCGGCAACCAGAGCAAGCCCATCGAAATTTCTTCGGAATCCAAGTCCAGTTCTTCATCCGCATCTGCCCCCACCTTTGCCGACTTGTGCAAGGCTTCTGGCGGTACCGCCAAAGACGGAGCCTGCGTTTGCAAGTCTACAGCCTGCGACGATGGCGTTCTCTGCAACACCAAGAGCAAGGAATGCGCCAACAAGGACGCCCTTGAAAAGGAATGCAGCGACAGCTACAAGAACTCCTGCTCCAACAGCCCCGCAAATATCGGTATCGTAAAGGAATGCGTAAAGGGAGTCATCGTGAACCGTTCATGCGGCCTGGTCTCCTGTAACGAAAAGGGCACGGACTGCGGCGAATGCCTCGACGACGTCCAGACCTGTACCGAAGACAAGAAATTCCACGCAACAGTCTCCCGTTGCGAAAACGGCAAGAAGGTTTCTGAAAGTTGCGGAGACTTCTCTTGCGACCCGCGTGACAACAGTTGCGGAGAATGTACGAACTACGGGCATTCCTGCGTCAATGACGAAGAAGAAAAGGGAACCGTCTACGAATGCGTCGCAGGCGAAGCCAAGAAGGCCGTGACCATATGTGGCAATAAGTCGTGCCGTACCGACAAGCCCATCTGCGGCGAATGCCTGAACGGCGAACTGAGGTGCGACAACGACATCAACAACAACGCCATCATGTACAGGTGCATCGACGGGCAATGGGAACGGCTCCATAACAAGTTCGACCCGCTCGACAAGGAGTATTACCAATGCCCCGTCGCTTGTAGAGAAGGCACCGATCCACAGAAGATGGAGAACGAATGCGACACGGATCAATGTTCGAATTGCGATCCCTGCTGGGGTGAACCCATGATTGGATCACCCTCCAATCCAAACCCCTGCTACGACGAGGAACGTTGCAAACAAATTCTTAAGGACGAAGACCCCGACTACCCTCCGTTCAGGGATTTCGAAACGAAAAATAAATGGAAGGCCCTGATTCCCGAAGAAAAAATGGCCGTGAAGACCGTTACAGGATACAACTGGAAAGACTAT
>CACZAD010000025.1 GCA_902779055.1 Fibrobacter succinogenes
TTCGGCCTCGTCTCTCAGGAACGGCGCCAATTATAGAATTTTCAGGAACTTTTGCAAGGGGTAATTCTGAAAAAAATTCACTTTTTTTCACTTTTTTCGTTAAAAACGGGATGCATGCCGCCGGTGCTACACATTATTCACATTCTGTGAACAGAAATCTTTTTGGAGGGGAAGGCGACCCCGGAATGAATCCGGGGTGACAACCGTGTAAGGCGGCCCCGGAACGGGGTCCGGGGTGACATTGTAATGGGAGCCGTGTAAGGTGGCCCCGGAATGAATCCGGGGTGACATTGTAAGGGGGACCGTGTAAGGAGATGCCCGCTCGGAGGCGGGCATGACAGTCGTGAGGGGAACCGTGTAAGGTGGCCCCGGAACGGGGTCTGGGATGACACTGCAAGGGGGTGCCGTGTAAGGAGATGCCCGCTCGGAGGCGGGCATGACAGTCGGGAGGGAACCGTGTAAGGCGACCCCGGAATAAATCCGGGGTGACAACCGTGTAAGGTGGCCCCGGCACAGGGGCCGGGGTGACAGCCGTGAGGGGGACCGTGTAAGGAGATGCCCGCTCGGAGGCGGGTATGACAGTAAGGCCGGGGGGACAATGAGGGGTGACAATGCATAAAAAAACTCCTCGCGGTGAGCGAGGAGCACAAATTCATTCGATTTCTTTATTGAACATCACAGCCGGCACTCGGGTTGACCCAGCCGTTTTCCGGAGGAGCTTCGCCTGCCTTCCAGCAATGGAGCGTGTCGAGTACGTCGCCTTCCTTGTAAGTGGACCAGTCCGTCACCTTCTTGATATTGGTCTCTATAGAGGTGTTGAATCGGCTCATGTAATGATCGACCAAGTACTGCGGGCATTCCACTTCTTCGATGTAGTAGGTCGGATTGTCAGCAGCCTTGTACCAGTCGGCAAACCAGTGGCAACCACGCAAAAGGTTCGGGAGACCGGCATCGCCGAAAGCCGCGTCGCACATATCCTTGATGCAGGTCTGGTATGCAACGAGAGTAGCATCATAACCGAGCTTGTTCTGGCATTCGGTCAAGAATCCGCCAAAGCCTGCACCCCAGTTAAAGTCGCTGCCTTTATTTACCTGGACAGTAAGAGCGTCAAAGGCGCCCACGCCACCGCCCGGTACCATCAAGTCGAACTGACCTGCCGGAAGATCCGGGTTACCGCCAGCCACATCCATACCGATGTTAGAGGCCATCACAATCATGTGCTTGCCCTTGAGCGCTCGGTGAGTTTCCCTTGGCGGGTTGTTTTCCATCTCGTTTGCGAAGTGACCGTCGTACTGCAAGTGATAGCACTTGCCGCACTTGCTATCGGCAGTGCCCGCAACGTATGCATAAGAAAGCGTATCGTTCACGGCAATAGGCGCCATGTCCGTGCAGGTAAACACGCCCTTTTCCTTTTCGTCGCCGCAAGCGCTTCTAGTCCCGTTGTAACCGAACCAGGACTTCGATACGTCACCCAAGGTAAAAGTAGGGACTTCGACATCGTGAATGTTGCAGTTGCGCGCAGTGCCGTAGTCAGCAAGATAGGCCTCGTTAGAAGACGTGTCTGCACGAGTCACATCGTTAGCGTTTTCCCTAAGCCAGGAGCAATGCGGCTTGCAAGCATCCCAGTAGCGGGTATTCCAACCGCGCTTTGCCGTAGCGCTGATGTCCTTGGTGTATTCGGCCGGAGGCGGGCCGTAAGATTCAAGAGTCGGGAATCCATCTGCACCACGGCGGACGAATTCGGAGTTGCGCTAGATGTCGGATTGCCGGCCGAGCTAGACGAATTTGCAGGGGAACTCGTCGGCAGATCGCCAACATTGCTGGAACTCATTGCAGAACTAAGCGGAACATCAGCGGAACTTGAAGCCGGATTAGAACTATCCGAGTTTTGCCCGACAGAAGAACTGCTTTGTTCCTCCCAAACAACACTCGACGAAGACGCCCCAACAGGCGGAGAAAGCGGAGATGTAGAATCACCGGAGCAGGCACTAAACATTGCACAAGCGCCCGCAGCCAATACAGAGCTCAATAAAACCTTTTTCATAATCGTCCTTTCAATACCTCGTCTAAAATTAGATTTAATCGTCTAAAAAATGACATAAAAAAGTTTTTTAAAAGAGTTTTAGTGGCAATGCAAAAAAACGCCCGGGAGCGGTGCTTCCGGGGCGTTTTAGAAAGGCGATCCCGGCACAGAGGCCGGGATGACAAGCGTGTAAGGAGATGCCCGCTCGGAGGCGGGCATGACAGTAAGGCCGGGGTGACAGCCGTGTAAGGCGACCCCGGAATGAATCCGGGGTGACAGGAAGAAGTTTAGATTTTCTTCAGCACGAACATGTGGCCGGGGGCCTTTGCAGGGTCCAGCTTCACGTAGTTCTTGTTGCCGCGCCATACATAGCTTTCGTCAGTCACGACGTCCTTCAAGAAGAAGAACGAATCGTTCTGGAGGCCAAGCTTAGCCATGTCGAGTTCCACAATACCTTCTTGCACGTGGTCCATGTCCATATTGCACACGCAGAGAATCACATCGTCGCCAGACTTCTTGGAGTAAACCATGAGCTGGTCGTTCTGAGCGTAATGGAATTCGAGGTTATCGTATTCCTGCAAGGCGGCGTGTTCCTGACGGGCGACATTCAGGCGGCGGACAAAGTCCTGAATGCCCGGGCCACTCCAGTTGTGGACCTTGTACTGGTACTTTTCGCTATCGGCGAGTTCTTCCTTGATCGGGCTCGGGATGTTTTCGCAGAGTTCGTATCCGTTGTACATACCCGTAAGGCTCGAGAGCGTCGCGGCCAAAAAATAGCGCTGCTTGAAGGCGTTTGCACCCTTGTACGCAAGATACTTCGGGAAGATATCCGGAGTCGTCGGGAAGAAGATACCACGCATGTATTCCTTGGCATTGGACTGCGTGAGTTCCTTGAGGTACTGTTCGAATTCCCACTTGGCAGAACGCCATGCGAAATACGTGTAGCTCATATCGAAGCCGGACTTCGCCAAGCGATGCATCATCTTCGGACGGGTGAATGCTTCGGCGAGGAACACGAGTTCCGGGCGCTTTTCCTTCACGTCGGCGATGAGCCATTCCCAGAACGGGAACGGCTTGGTGTGCGGGTTGTCGATACGGAAGATTTCAACGCCCTTGTCGGCCCAGAACAAAATAATGTTCTCGATTTCCTTCCAGAGTTCCTTGTAGTTCTCGTTGTAGTAATCGAACGGGTAAATGTCTTCGTACTTCTTGGGCGGATTTTCTGCAAACTTGATGCTGCCATCCGGTTCGTGATAGAACCATTCCGGATGCGACTTGACGTACGGATGGTCCGGGCTGCAGTTGAGAGCGATGTCCAATGCAAGGCGGAGTCCCTTGGCGCGAGCGGTCTTTGCAAAGTGTTCAAAGTCCTTCATCGTGCCCAGTTCCGGGTCCACGTCGTAATGACCGCCGTTCTTGTTACCCACTGCATACGGGCATCCCGGTTCGAGCGGATTGCCCTTCTTGTCGACCTTGGCGTGGAGCGCATTGTTTGCGCCCTTGCGGTTGGTGACACCTATCGGGTGAATCGGAACAAGGTAAACGGTATCGAAGCCGAGGCCAGCAATGTAGTCGAGCTGCTTTTCGCAATCCTTCCAGGTGGCAGACTTTTTGGGGTCGGTGCCCTGGCTCTTCGGCCACATTTCGTACCACGTGCCCACACGGCTGTAGGTCGGGTCCACACGGAGCTTCATCACCGGACTTTCGGTCGGAACGTCCTTCGGCTCCTTGGTCCATGCGCAAATCTTGTATTCGTAATAGCCGATGTTGCCGACCGTGAACGAGCCTTCCCAGAGGTCGTTATCCACAAAGTGCATCGGAGCCTGTTCCCACTTTTTCTTGGAAACGTGGCGGTAAAAAATCGCTGCATCGTACTTTTCGTGACTGTGGCGGAAGATGTCGGCCTGGAGCGTCACGGTATCACCGGGTTCACGCTTGAGCATGAAGCGGCCGCCCTCGATGTTCGGGCGAATGTTCTCGATTACGAGATTTTCTTTAAGAGTTGGAATAGTAGCCATAATGATTATAATTTAACAAAAACTACTTCTTATCGCCGTACTTGTAGCGGTAACCGTACCCATAGCCGTAGCCGCCGCCTTCGTACAAGCACTGGTTAAGAACGATAGCCTTCTTGTCAAGCTTTGCGATGCTGAGCTGGTCAATGACTTCCTGGATGTTTTCCATAGAGTGCTTCTTGTACTCGATGACAATCAAGCCAAAATCAGCCAGCTTGGCGATAGCCTGGGCATCAGAAACGAGCGAGTTCGGCGGGGTGTCAATCACGACAATGTCGTACTTAGACTTGCATTCGTCAATGAGTTCGGCAAAGGCCCTGGAGCTCACCATTTCGCCCGGATTCGGCGCACGGGAACCCTTAGGCAAGAAGTAAAAATCATCACCCATATCGACAACGCAATCTTCCAACTTGCAGCTATTGGTCAAGACATCCGAAATACCCTTTTCACGTGCATGAGAAAGGCGGGACTTGCGCAAGTCGGCGTCGACAAACAGGACTCGCTTATTTTGTTTGGCAAAAAGGTACGCCAAGTTCAGCGAAACAAAGGACTTGCCCGCACCCGGGACAATGCCCGTCACCATGAGCACTCGCCCACCATCTTCGAGGAACGAGAACTCCAGCGCCGTGCGGAGCGTACGCACCTTTTCGACCGCGATGTCTTCGGCATCGGCCTTGGCCAGAATAAAGCGCTTGTCGTTAACGCCCGGGAGCTTGCGGCTGATTTGCGTCTTGGGAATCTTGGCATAGACGCTCACGCCCGTTTCGCGTTCGATTTCAGAAGACGAACCGACACCGCGATTACGCAGGGTATGCAAGAGATAAATCAAGATCAGGCTGAAAGCGAAACCGCCACCAAAACCCGCAGCCATGATCTTTTTGCGGTTGGGCTTGGACGGTTTTTCATGAATATAGGCCGGGTCCACGACGCGCACGTTGCCGATTTCGCTAGCACGGACCACGCGCAACTGCTGGATGTTGTTCAAGACAGACGTGTAAAGCTGGTTATTGATTTCCACATCCTGCTGCAACTTCAGCACATCCTGCTGGGTGGTCGGCAGCTTTTTGGTTTTGCTTTCTTCTTTACCGATTTCGCGGCTCAGGCGTTGCTGCTGCTGCAAAATGGCCTGCATCGCCGGGTGATCTTCCTTGAACAAGCGGGCCTTTTCCTGGTACTGCTGCTGCAACGAGAGCAACTGCGTCTTGAGTTCGATCTGGCGTTCAAGAGTGCCCTTCGCTTCGGCACCGAGGTCGACGGTCCCCATCTTGTTGCGGTAATTTGTCAACAAACGTTCCGAGGAGTCCAGCTTGGCCTTGATCGACGGCAGCTGTTCTTCCAAAAATTCCAAGGACTTTTCGGCTTCGGCACTGCGCATCTCGACGTTCTGGCGCACATAGGCCTGCGCAACGGCATTAAGCACATCGGCGACACGGTCCGGATAACGGCCGGAATACGAAATTTCCAGGATGTTCGAATTTTTTTCCTTTTCGTAGGCGTTGATCGCCGTCTGCAAACCTTCGGCAACACCAAGAACAGAAGACCTGAACAAGCGGAACGACTGACCCGGTTCGGCATAAATCGCCTTGACACAAATCGCGACCGTATCTGCGCCCATCGGTATGCGGTACGTCTCCCCGGTTTTACCTACGACAAGGCTCTGCCCCATCGGCGAGAAGAGTTCGTACGTATCCTGTGCCTGGACTACGGCAATCCACTTTTCGCCCTTTTTGCGCTTTTCATTCTTGTTCGTTTTTGGCGGTTCAAAAAGATCCAGGTCCATACGGCCTTCACTGCGCATAAGCCTATCCACAATCCCTTGCGGCTCTGCCGTATAGTTCAAATGCAGCTGTTCGACCACCGGCATCAGAACGCTCAGGCTCTTGATCAAGTGGATCTCGGCAACCGCCGGGCTCTTTGCGTCGAACAAGTCACCAAAATCCGAAACAGCCTTGCCGCTCTTGGACTTTGTATCGAGCTGGAGCATCGTCTTGTTATCGAAGGAATCGCGGATATAGCGCGAGGCAACCGTCCCAGCCAAAAGCCCAACGATCGACAAAAATGCGACAAGCTTCCAATGATGCAGAATGTTGCCGAGCAGGTCAAAGGAATCGCCCGTATTGGCATGCATAAAAAAAGGCGGCTGAGGATTCAGCTGTTTATTATTTGGTGTAACAGTCATAGATATTTGTTCCAACTAATAGTATTAGCAATATAAAAAAGGAGAAGAATCGGGAGCAAAACAAGCCGTCAAATCCCTATCTTTTCCCTGAGAACTAACACCAAAAACATCACATTGCCAATTATGTAGCGGCGCCACATACGGCGAGGCTCCTTCAAAAGGCGGTAAAGCCATTCCAAGCCAAGCTTTTGCCAAATCATCGGGGCACGCTTGTAAGTCCCCGCAAAGAAATCGAAAACCGCGCCAACAGTCCCAACGTGACAGTGAATATTCAGACGGTCCCAGTTGGCATAAGTCCATTTTTCTTGCTTGGGGGCCGTCATGCCGATCCAGAGCAAGTCCGGGTTTGCATCGTTAATCGCCTTGACCATGTTCAAGTCGTCTTCGACCGTGAACTGGGGTTTATACGGCGGAGAGTACGTAACGACTTCCAAATTCGGGTACACGACTGCGGCCTTTTGGCGGATGAGCTTCAGGACCTTTTCGCTGGAACCCAGGAACATCACCTTGCCGCCGGTCTCGTTCAACCGCTTCATTTCAAAAACGAACAAATCCCACCCCGCAATGCGTTCCTTGGGCCGGGACTTGGCCCTGAGCAGCCAGCAAACGCGGACGATGCTGATGCCGTCGGGAATCAGGACGTCGCCCTTGGTGAGAGCCTCTTCGAACAAGACATCCCTGCGGGCGTTGTTGTAAGAGAACGCGTTGATCGTGTTGATCAGCAACTTCCCTTTGGGGAGGTTCGCCAATTCGGCACGGCTACAGAGGAGTTTTAAGTTTTTGATGCAAATCATAAAATGGGCCCAATTCCGTAATTCCAAAGATAGTTTACTGTAGCTTTTTTGTAAACATATTTCTTGACGAAACTTGTCAGCACCGCCGTTTTTTTGAGGGGTTATAGCCATCCTGCATAGCTGTTATTTTCGGGGTAATTCTTTAGTTTGCAAAATGAGCATTTTTGCAAGCGGTTGGTTGCAAAATTTACAAGATTCCGCTTTTTGAAAAATTCCCGTTTTAGATTAGAGGGTCTAAACTTAACGGAGGTTATTCTATGAATATAAAATCTTTTGACGACCTTGACATTACCGATCCGATTATGTTCGGGCTCGTTTTCAGCAACAAGCATATTGCTAAGCCCTTTATTGAACACCTGCTGGGCATCAAAATCGACCACTTGGAAACTCCTACACCCGAAGCTGTTTTGAGTTACGATGCAGAACACAAAGGCGTTCGCTACGATGTTTACGCACGAGAAACCGACAAGAACGGAGTCACGATTCGCTCTTTCGACTTGGAAATGCAAATGGTAGACACCAAGGAACTCCCGCAAAGAGCTAGATACTACCAAAGCGTATGCGACGGTGTCGCACTCTCCAAAGGAGATTTTTACACGAATCTCAAAGAACAATACATCATTTTTTCTGTGCCCTATGGACATTTTTGGGCATAATTTCCCCTGTTATCACTTCGAAAACAGGGCTCGTGAGGACTCTGGCATCGTATTGAACGACCTCACTTTTAAAAATTTTTATATATTCACAAGGTACAAGGAATTCACGGATCCGGTCGTCAAAGCGTATATGAGGTACTTTGCGACTAAGAATGCGGACACCCATGAAACTCAAACTATCAACGACCAAGTATCTTTTTACAAGGATGACACTCTCATAAGGAGCAAGTATATGACTTATGAATTTGATCTTCATGAAAGTAAAGAAGAAGGGCGAGCAGAAGCCAAGCTCGAAATGGTCGACGCAATGTTTGCAAAAACCAAATTGACCGACGAAGAAATTTCAGCCATCTCAGGCATCCCGCTAGATGAAATTCAAAAGCGCCGCTCGCAACATCAAAAATAAAACTGGGGCTTTTCACATAAGCAGCCTATTACGCCCGAGTCAATCCCGGGCTTTTTTTACAAGGGCTTTTATCACGACAACACATCTTTCAATATCCCGGCAAAGCGATTTTCAAAAGACTGTAGTGTAAATTCGGAAACTCAAACTATCAATGACCAAGTATCTTTTTATAAGGATGACACTCTCATAAGGAGCAAGTATATGACTTATGAATTTGACCTTCATGAAAGTAAAGAAGAGGGCCGAGCCGAAGGGAAAATCGAAGGCAAAGCAGAAGCCAAGCTTGAAATGGTTGACGGGATGCTTGCTAACGATATCCCCATAGAAAAAATCATCGCCATTTCCGGCTTTTCGAGAGAAGACATCCTCAAGCGCAGAGAAGCATTGACAAAAAAATAATTTCGCTTGTGAAGAATCACAGCATTGAAGGCGGGAATTTAACTAAACAAAGTAATCAGCCCGTTATGCCAAACTTAGTCGGGTGTATCGTTTTTTGAAGTAAGAACAGCACTCTTATACAGCTCCAGCACTTGCAACGCTTTGTTTTCCCACGACAACTCTACAGCTCGTTTACGACAATTTGTAGAGATTTCTGCAAGTTTTTCTCTATCATTGTACAGATGGGTTATCGCTTGCGCAAAATCATTTATTGACTGTTCAGGATTCGTCAAAGGAATTTTCATTCCTACCGAATCATCAACAACAGCAGACATTCCACAAGCATCAAAACACAATATAGGCAAGCCACAACTAATAGCTTCAAGAACGACAGTAGATGTATCCTCACTTACAGAAGTGAAGAAAAACAAATCTGACATTTTCATTAAATCTACGACAGTATCATGCGAACACGATCCCATAAAAACAATGCGATCTTGAATTTTTAAATTCAAAGCCAACTGTTCCGCCGAAAAAATTTGATTTTCGCTTCCCGAGCCACAAACCTTTAAACGGACGTTCACATCTGATGAAAGTTTAGCAATTGATTTTAAGGCTATATCTAACCTTTTTCTAAAGTCAAACTTTCCGACCCATAATATTTCCAAAGGCGATCCTTTAAAACGTCCCTGAAAACTATCTAAAAAATCATTCGAGAAGCACCCCGTTTCAGGAATAACAACAGACTCTAAATTATGATACCTTTTAATTGCATTATAGCTGTCCGGAATAGAAGAAATCAGCAAAGATGCTTGGTGCAGCGCAGCAGAAACTCGCTTATCATACGCTATCTGCCAACTGTTAATCTTGTTTTTTACGAAGTTGAACACCCGCATTTTCAAGCCAGCACCACTTGCATAAGCAAGAGGGAACTGTTTTAAGCCACCAATCGGCCCCCACACAAATGGGATACCAGTTTTCTTGGAAACCAGCCACAAATAACCAGGTTCGCGGAATCCAATCATATTCAGTTGATGCAGTATATCAATTTTCTCTTTTTTGCAAATAGCTTCAGCAATTTTCGCGGTTTTCTTCTGCCATTTTTTATAGAACTTATAAAAGCGCCAGTCCCCTTGATTCCAGCACATTTTACGAATCCTTTGACTTTCGGATTCATTTAGCCCTATAGGATTCCAATAAAAATGCATATTTCGAGCCAATTCTGCATTTTTAGAATCAGCAAGCCAAGCTTCAATTTGCGGACGGTATTCACCTTCGGAAATCACAAATAATACACAATGTCGAGCAAGAGACGTAATCCAGTTCCAGCCCATACCCTGTTCAGAACCCATATCAGGGCAACATGTGTACGAATTGATGAGAATTTTTAGCATATTACTTAATCCAACTTCGAGAAAGAAGTTCTCCAAAATAATTAAGTCAAACAGAAAGCTAATAAAGCTTTCAAATTTCACTTATAACTCTAAAATCATACAATAAAAAAACTCATACATTTTTATTTAGATTGCTTAGCTTCTCAAAATAGTCTTTTTTTGTAAATTTTCTCTTTCTAGCACATAGTTTAAGTCTTTCTATATGTTCTGGAGTAAAATCAGTAGTCACCCCAAATATTCGAACATTAGAATAGTATTGTTTAAATAATTCTTCTAAATAATCTCTACTTAGGCGCTTTTCTTCCGAGTACAAAACCTTTTCATGCTCTATTATTTGATCTATTGAAAACTTGACACCTATTATTTTAGCAGGAGAACCTACAACAATAGCATAGGGAGGGATTGACTTAGTAACAAGACTGCAAGCACCACAAATGCACCCCCTTCCAACATTAACATTTCCCATAATTGTCACATTTGAACCAATCCAAACATCTTCCCCAATAACAACATCATTATTCGAATCATTTATTCCTGATATGCCCAATAGAATTTGAGGTATACCGACCGTGCTTGTATGTTTATTGGGAATTATCATACAATTCATGCCAACGACCGTATATTGTTTTATTGTAACACTACTATGCTCTGAACAGAGAATTTTAGTACCGCCCCTAAGTCTTGTATCAGCCTCCATAAAAACCGATTTTGGACATGATATATATACAGGGAACTCTATATATGTATTTGATCCATAACCACCAAGATTCTTTCTTGTGGGAAAGAACACTTCTTTAAATCGCATAATCTTTTTTATTATACTCATTATATTTATTTTCTCCCAAATTTTTTCTTTAAAATGGAATAAAGCCCATAAATGATCCAAAATTTATGCTTACTTGCTAGCGCAAAAAATTCCTCAAAATTTAATAAAATAATATCTCGGACTATTCTCTTAGCAATCAGTTCCGAGAACGCTAACTTTTGCCACGAATTCGCCTTGTGAAAATCAAAATGCCATTCAACAACTTTCTTATAATGTAATTTTTTTTGACTTAAGCTACGATTATCCAACTTGTATGACATTATTATTACCGGAGTATAAGCGCATTTAAAGCGAGAGGATATATAATGCTGAGAAAATAAATAATCTTCCCCCACAGAAACCTCAGATGAAAAACCGCCATTTTCAATAAATGATTTTTTTGTAATCAAGTAACTACCAGCCCTAAAACGCCAACTTCGATAAAAATACAAGCGATGTGGATTTTCAATATAACCTTCTTTTGAGTAGTATAAGACGGGAGAAGAATCATCATCTTTTATTTTCTCATAATTCGCAGACCATAAATCTGCTTTTGGATATTTATCCCTAAGATTCATTAAAGATTCTAAGCAATAAGGATATATGTAATCGTCTGCATCAAGGAAAAAAATCAAATCATATTTAGCTTCTGAGACACCTCGATTACGTGTTTTAGAGACCCCTTCATTTTCTTTACCGATTATCCGAATTCTGCCATCCTTAATCTGTCTTACGATCTGCAGGGACTCATCCGTCGAACCATCATCAATAATCAACAATTCAAAGTTCGTATATGTTTGCAGCAACACAGAATTAATTGTATTTACAATACAATTCGCCTTGTTATATAAAGGAATAACTACAGAAATCATCATTTTCCTCCGAACAATAAATGGATAAAATTTCGAATATTTTCAACTCAGGCTTCAAAGGAAAAGACAATACGTACGGTTCCACAATTGAAAATAAATAATTTTCAACCATACCTATTTCCTCGTTTTACCCAAGAATACCCACAATTGCGGAAAAATGCAATGCAAATATGTTGTAAAATAATGGAATGTCGCTTTGCCAATACCATAGAACTTGGACTCTAAATGAAAAATTTCACGTGGAGGTTGACCATTGGGGCGATGCAACGCTTTCCAGCGTTTGCACAAGGGAATATCTGGATTACACCAATTGCTCAATGTCGGATGCTCATCACAAGCTCCAAGATGCTCGCCAACTTGGTAGATGGCTATACCACGTTTCGTCGCGGTAAGTCCATAATCAATATCACCACCAGAATGACTATAATATGGATCCATATTACCTATAGAATCGTAAACAGATTTTGGGAAAAGAACAATATTACCATTAAACGTAATACACTTTACATCACATCCCGTAACTTCTGGAATTCCTTTTTGAGGGATTCTCCCCCCATAAGTTGTGTGTGACTTATCCAAAGATTCTGTAGGACCTACAACAATCGCCTGGTCCTTGTACTTTTGAGAAGTTGCAAGTAACTTTTCGATAGCACCATCATAAAGAAACGTATCATCGTTGAGCCAAAGATAAAAACCATACTCTTTAGTCTTGGCTGCAACATCCCAAGCGGTCCACATACCTCGATTCCAAAAGAGGCTTCCATCGCCATCTATTATGTTTACCTGCGGAAACTGTTCCCGAACCGCTTCTGGCGTACCATCAGTACACCCATCATTTGTCAAGTAAACTTCTAAGGAATAATCCTGTGGAATAAATTGCTTAAAAAGATTATCCAAGCAGCGCAAAGTTGTTTCTTTGCGATTAAAGACGGTAAGGAGTACGGCTATTGTTTTCATACGTTCCTTATAAATCTCGCGGGGTTTCCTGCCCAAATTTGATTATCAGGTATATTCTTGGTCACTACACTTCCTGCACCAACAATGGAATTTTCACCAATAGTAACACCTTTAAGAATAATCGAATGTGCACCAATGAATGCATTATCTTTAATGACGACAGGCTTTTTAGCTCTATTAGACAGATCATCTTTTGACTTTCTTAACACAGGATCAAGAGAGTGGAAATCAGTAGTATATATACATACACCACCACCGATTTTTACGTTATTACCAATAGTAATATCATCAATAGCAACAAGGGCCGTTTGGCTAATTCCAACATTATCCCCTATAGATAAAGTTGCCGTGCGATCGACAAAGAATGTACACGGTTGCGGGCAACCTATAGGATTATATTTGATTCCATTATTCATCGCAAAGTTTTTTCCGATGCTCATTTTCCCGCCACGAGCAACCATTACATAGGGTGTTCCTCCCGTTTTAAAAGACGAAAAAGATACATTATTCCCTTTTAACTTGAGCCATGTAATACAATGATTGGCTACATTTGTCAGCTTACTAAATATCAATCTTATTGCTTTATAAATGTGATAAATCATTTTTTTACACTCCCTTACGCTTTGGAGGGCAACAAAATGTTATGAGCCCACGATTTAAATTCATAATCAGTCATCTGTAAAAAATACGGTGAATAACACATTGACAAAATGACCCAAAGATACAGATTATTCAAATCAAAACGCGTAAAATCCTCCATCCATGCAAATGCCCAACGAAAAGAAACATAAAGAGCAATAATATACATACATTTATTATTGGAATACTTGAATACATTTCGAATTGCATTCAAAAAAATCAAAGCATACAAACAAACTCCTATCAAGCCCATATAAGTAAAGACATTCAAAAT
This sequence comes from Fibrobacter succinogenes, assembly GCA_902779055.1. GTDB lineage: Bacteria > Fibrobacterota > Fibrobacteria > Fibrobacterales > Fibrobacteraceae > Fibrobacter > Fibrobacter succinogenes_K. Next base: position 13,393 of record CACZAD010000025.1, read on the forward strand.
AGAGACCTCACTACTCTGACGTTCTCCTTTATGGTACTGAGTACCGGCAAACTGAAAATCTGTTGCCCAAGAAAAAAATGGAGAATCGTATCCGCGAGCAAGAGAATGACCTTGAATTATGTAATTATGCCTTATAGCGCTAGATATGGTTTCTTCATATATAAAAGTTCTCGTATCAGATTTTAAATTTTCACTTGGAGTATTATTACCAGCTGTTGAATAACTGCCCGCCACAAGAACTTCTTTATCGCCTAGATAATCATCCATTTTCCAGATATTAAAAACACCCGTCAAACCTAAAATTAATAAAACAAAAGGAACAAAAAATAATAAACAGGTAGCTTTTTTTACAACACTTAAAGAGAAAACATCTATCTTCAAAAAAACAAACGAAATCAATATAGCAAAAGCAAAACGAATTGCCGTGCTACGCGCTCCAAAAGAACCATATATAAAAACAGCCAAAGAAAAAAAGATTACAACAATCTTCCATTTTTTTTCAAAAAATGGCCAAAAAATCACAAGAAAAGCAAATGGTGATAAAAATTTTCCAGGAGCTTCAAGTTGCATAAACGGAAGAAAAAGCCAAAATGCGATAATTGCAAAACAACACCATTGTCGAGATATTTTTGAAATATTTTCAGGTATTGATAAATAGAAAAAAGACATCCCCATTAAGTATATCATTAAATTATTTATCAAAACCTTGTAATCCCAATAATAATCAGCCATAAAGCAGCCATAAGCTGCAGACATTACAACCCAAATGAGAAAATATTTTATCGCTTTAGGATATTCAACCCCTCGATAATATTGCTTTTTAAATTGATAAAAAGCATAAAGAGTAAAAAATTCCGTTATCCACCAAACTGTTGTGTTACCAATAGGCAATTCAATCCATTGCGCAACTGATGGGAATGAGAGCAAAATCACAAAAAACGGAATCAAATTTACTAAACGATCCATACGTCACCAATAACAAGCGCCTTCAACTTTTTCAGCTCTTTCTGTTCTATAATTATCCGGTCGAACCCAATTTTTATTCGAAAGCATTTTTAAATAGAAATTTCCCGGTTTCATATGCCAATTTCTAGCATAATTGGAGTTTTCCCATCGATTTCCCTTAATGCCAAACAACAGTTGTAAAGCACCACCCATGTGAATCGCTTTTTTCCCTTGTCTTTTGCAATGTGCAGCCAAAGGAAAACCATAAGCACCACAACCAATTAAGCAAATATCGTAATCTTGTTTATCAATTTCATTTTCCATCCATCGAAGTGCATCAAACCAGTCATTAAACTCACACTCACCCCCCAATGATTGAACAGCTTTGACAGTTCTCAAATTAAAATTAGGTAAAACATCCGGATTATCAAACAATTCCGTTCTATGGTTATAATACTGATTCTCGATTAGTTCAGCAAACGGGTGTACAACAACAACATTTTTTCCCTCTAAAGCTTTCGACCACGGCTTTGAAGACCAATATGGTTCCAGCATTAGTAAATGAATGAATTTACAATGTTGCGGTAGAGGCATAGCTTTTTCGCGCCCAATCCAAAGAGCCAAAACATCTAACTCTTTGGAATCCTCAATCATAAGTTTCGTAAACTTTGAAATAGTTTCTGGATTCGATGGGAAAAAACCAGACCACCGTTCAAGTTGTTTGATTGCAGAATCCATCCACCACCACTGGGGTTGTTGCCCTCGTATATATTTTAAAGCACTGTGTTCAGAAGACTCTACGGCAAGGCAATTCTGGATAGCTTGAAGCTCCGTACTTCCAAATCTCGCAATCATGCATGGAGCATCTGAATTCAATTTATTGAAAACAATATCAGAACTTTGCTCAGGAGAAAGACCAATATCTTCAGGCATTACATAAGCAGAACGGTGACCACGCATCGTTTTCTGATATATTTTTCTTAAGACTTCCAAAACTAATTTATACAGTTTTTCCACAAAAGTCCTCTTAAGTCAACTTTTATAAAGTTTTCTCAATTTTCGCAGTTCTTTTTTTTGAATCCAAATGGCTTTTATTTTATTTAACCTATATTTTACTCTCTTTAAGAACGGTTTCTTAGGAGCATCTTTCAGCATTCCTCTTTTGGAAAAGTCCATTTCTATTCCATGCTTTTCAAAGAGAGGAACAGTTTCCTCAAACCATCGCCCTTGAACAATACCAGTAAAGATATAAGGAATAATTTCAAATTGGTTTAATTTAACAAAATCCCTGCTTACGCAAAGATATTTGCTTTTCATAACCGCTGAACGCTGAGAACCAAATTCTTCGAACTGCCAGGCATCCTCATATTCACGAATCAAAGCATACAATTCATCTCGACGCCAAAGTGCAGCCTGACAACTAACTCTATATCGCTGATTAAATTCTACAATATCAAGATTTTCATATTCCGATTTACCACAAGTACGAACAGCCTGATCAGTTAAATGAATGCACTTAATATCAGGATGTTCATACATAAGTTTCACATATTTTTCCACTAAATCATTCTTGACAGGGGCCTTCAAAAAATAATCTTCTTGCATATACAAGACTATATCTGAATCCATCTTGTCAAGAGCCCATTTTAAGCAACTACTCCACGTTGCAAATTTACCCTTGAAAGACTTTCCGACACATCCCTTTACAGGAACAACCGAAAGTCCGGGATAGGAATAATCCTTATATTCCGTATTAAGATAGACAGTCCCCCTGCAATCCGGCCAATAAAGTTTAAAAAGTTTAAAGAACGGATTCCAGCAATCTTCAAATTTATCACAAGTGTTGATAAGGATAGAGTAGTTCATATTTATTACTTAAATTCCCCAAAGAGCAGGTTTACATTTCTTCAATATAGGAATAATTAAATATACTCCAAGAAATACGGAAATCAATTGAACCACAAATGATATCATCGATTCCATCTTAAAGTGTTTTAAGATCCAAGATGCACAGCATACAATATAAAAATGACAACTTAGAATAACAATTCCATTCTGAGCAATCCAAATCAGAGGCCTTTCGAAAAAGAATAATTTCGAGATGTACTTTTTTACTACAACTGTAACCAAAATACAAGAACCTATAGAAGAAGGAATACTTAAAAACGAATGCTTAGTAAACCTATTCAAGACTCCAATATTTTCATTAATACCCCAAGCCATCAAAACAAAACAAATAAACAGTAAAAGATATATATAAATCTTCCTTATGTTACATAAAGAAATTTCTTTCAACAGCAATCCAGAATACATAATTATAGCGGCACCCAAAGCTCGATGAATTGAAAATGGAGTATTTACATTAAAATAATCACAAAGAACAAATACCATTAAATAAGCAAAAAATACCCCACCTCTATTAATTCTGCTTTTAATAGAAGCAGCTATATATAGAAAAATTGATGAACTAAATAAAGTAGATACAAACCATAAAGGAGGGGCTTTAAAAGGGCCATCACCATACAAAAGAAATACGGCAGAATTGTAGAGAACAGATTTTAGATTACTATAAAGATTAAAATCAAGTAAAGTAAAAAGAATAAAGAAACTCAAATACGGCAATAGTAAAGTTTTTACTTTTCTTGCTAAAAAATCCTTAAAAGAATATTTACCCCTATTGAATAAATATCCGCTTAAAAAAAAGAATACAGGTACATAAATCAAGTCTGTCGGGGCAATTAAAAACCTTATTTCATCCGGATAATTCCAAAAATGACCAATAACAATCAAAAAAAGGAACAACCCCTTTTCAAAATCAATAGCAACATCTCTTTCCCTAGTCATCTTCATTTTTAAATTGAAACAAATTTTCTTATTTCTTGGATTCGTGACAAATAATACTTTTCATAATTTCTCTGTAACGTTTCCAAAGGAATACGTTCATTTTCCAAATATTTTTTTGACTCTATTTCAAAAGCCTCTTCAGGTTTATATCTAAAGCCAATTACTTTACAAGGATTTCCAGAAACGATTGCATATGGTGGAATACTCGATCTAACAACAGAATATGCGCCAAGCACCGCTCCTCTGCCTATTTTAACACCTTGAAGCACACAAGAAGCTGTAAAAATGACAACATCATTTTCAACAACAATGGGTTTAATTATATCAATATTAAAATCATGTAAATCATGACCACCAGTAATGAATCTGCAGTCTTTTGAAATAGCAACATTACTACCAATTGTAACTTTTCCACAACTATGAATATACAGATTTGCCAACCCCGTTTTCTCTCCGACCGTCAAAAAAGGCGAATCACAATGAAAACCTTTATTTATGGCAACAGACAACGGTAATCCATATGCGTTCTTTGTTTTTCGCATAAAAAATGAAGAAAATACTGGAGAAAGAGCGAACAATTTAGCATACAATCGTTGTTTAAAAGAACAACGCGGGCGTTTATCAACACCTAATCTATATGTAATTTTTCTTTTTTCCATACATCACCTCCTAAAACGGACTTGTAGATTATAAAACATAGTCTTTATTAAACTTCTTTCATTCTTATTCATACATACGAAATAAAACAACAAAATATACGAAAGAGAACTAAGAGCAAACGTAAGAATCATTCTGCTCCAAGATTGTTCCATATATAATTTTGGAACATAAGTAATCGAAAAAGAAAGAATAAAAGTTGCTATAGAAGGCAAGAATAATTCTTTGAAAAATGAACTATACTTCAAACCACATATTTTATGAGCAAAAAGAACTTTGATCAAAGCAACCAACACTCCAAAAATTGAAATATTTAAAACATACATTGTTATCGGAGAAAAACCTTTACTAAACAGAATAAAAAGAATAGAAACCGGCAGTAAGTTTAAAACCGATACAACAACATTAAACTTAGCAATTCGTCCTTCCGCAGCAATAGCAGAACCATATGGGATAGTCAATTGTTCTATAAGATTACGCACAATCTGCAACTGAGCGAACAAGATAGCCCAAGCTGGAACATTTTTTAGCCATTTATGTTGAATAAAATTCATTTCAAGAATAAAAGGAATAGCGAAAAAAGCAAATAAAGCAAAGGAATACTTACAACCTAAAGTCGCATATTTCAACATATCCACTCTATTTCCAGCACCCTCCGATTTGGTGATTACGGGATTGAGTGCTTTAAGCATATTATTTGAAAAAACAAGAAGTTGTCCATTTAGCTGATTGGCAACACCAGTTGCGGCATTCAATGCGGATCCGTAAAAATGATTTAGTACCAAACCATTGCCATAGTTTCCAACTAAAGACGATGCGGATCCAAAAAAGTTCCATCCAGTAAAGCCAAGCATCTCTTTTGCAAGATCTTTCCTGAAATATTTGAACGGATTTAGGATACACTCTGAATACCGTTTATGGCAATAAACTTTCATTATAGAAAGAGTCACAACAGGAATACAAGCCATCAATATTCCGTAAACAATCAACTTGTCATAATTGGTACTTACACAAATAAAAGCAACTGTCAATTTTAAAAGCGATTCTAAAATTCCCACCAATGCGTAATAGCGCATATTTTCATGAGCATTCATCACAGCTTCATAAGGAACATTGATTACAGTAAGAAAGGTACTGAAAATCAAGCTGCCATAAACAAATTTTGCAGCAAGCATTCGTTTTTCAGGAATGTTTAAAACGCCATTAAAATAAACAAAACCAGCAATTATCAAAACAATAGCTATTACAAAAGCCAAGCACAAATGAATGACTATACTAACATTGAATACACCTATTTTTTTGCCTTGTATTCCCTGCCCCTCGGCGTAACTCATAAAGCGTTGAGTGGCAGATGACATAGCCCCATTCAAAAAACCGAGCATCCCAATCGCGCCGCCAACAATGGCATATATACCAAAGTCAACAACACCTAGCGCATTCAAAATAAGGCGAGTTGTATATAAAGATATAAACATAGTTATAGCCATTTTGGCATACAACCACATAGTATTCTTTATTATCAGATTCGCCTTAGACATATTATAGGTACTTTATTCAGAAAAAATCTACAAAGGAGATTCCCGAACAAGTCGGGAACAACAAATAAGGCGGTTGCCTTGACAAGATTGTATCGTCCCAAAGCAACCACCATTGCCTCTTACTTCACCAGGCCTTTTTCGAGGTATTCGGCGAGGTTCGTGCGTACGCGGCTTGCGGCATCGTCGGCGGCAACCTTGCGCATGTCGTTTTCGACCATGAGCTTCACGAGTTCTTCGAACGTCGTCTTTTGCGGGTTCCAGCCGAGTTCGGCCTTGGCCTTGGTCGGGTCGCCCCAGAGGTTCACCACGTCGGTCGGGCGGTAGAAATCTTCAGAGACGGCGACGACGGTCTTGCCGGAGGCAACGTCGATGCCCTTTTCGTTCACGCCTTCGCCTTCCCAGCGGAGTTCAATGCCTGCATGGTGGAACGCGAGTGTCGCGAATTCACGGACGGTGTGCTGTACGCCGGTTGCGATCACGAAGTCTTCGGGCTTGTCGTGCTGCAAAATGAGCCACATGCATTCCACGTAGTCCTTGGCGTAGCCCCAGTCGCGAAGGCTGTCGAGGTTGCCGAGGTACAGGCAATCCTGCTTGCCCTGGGCAATGCGGGCTGCGGCGAGCGTGATCTTGCGGGTCACGAAGGTTTCGCCACGGCGTTCGGATTCGTGGTTGAAGAGAATGCCGGAGCAGCAGAACATGTTGTAGGCTTCGCGGTATTCCTTGATGATCCAGAAGCCGTAAAGCTTAGCGACTGCGTACGGGCTGTACGGGTGGAACGGGGTGTTCTCGTTCTGCGGGACTTCTTCGACCTTGCCGTAGAGTTCGCTTGTGCTGGCCTGATAAACGCGGCAGGTCTTTTCGAGGTGGTTGGTGCGCACGGCTTCCAATACGCGGAGAACGCCGGTGGCATCAACGTCGGCAGTGAATTCCGGGGAGTCGAACGAGACCTGCACGTGGCTCTGGGCCGCGAGGTTGTAGATTTCGGTCGGCAGGACCTTGCCCACGACCTTCACGAGGCTCATGGAGTCGCCCATGTCGGCGTAGTGCAGGTGGAAATTCGGCTTGCCTTCAAGGTGTGCAATGCGTTCGCGGTAGTCCACCGAAGAGCGGCGGATGATACCGTGGACTTCATAGCCCTTGGAGAGGAGGAATTCAGAAAGATAGGAGCCGTCCTGACCGGTGACGCCTGTGATGAGTGCTACGTTACGCTTATCCATTGAGGGATTCCTTGTACCAGTTGAAGAGTTTCTGTACGCCTTCGTCGATTTCGACCTTGTGCGTCCAACCGAGGCTGTGGAGCTTGCTCACGTCGATGAGCTTGCGCGGGGTACCGTCGGGCTTGCTTGCGTCGAACACGACTTCGCCTTCGAAGCCGACCGCCTTCACCACAAGTTCGCTGAGTTCTCGGATGGTGAGTTCCTTGCCCGTACCCACGTTGATGTGGCAGTTGCGGATTTCGCCGAGCTTCGGGATGGCGCCGCCACGTCCTGCGCTGTGGTTGCGGTCCACTGCGCCATCGACGCTTGCGCCGTAATGCACGCTGGAATACTTTTCGATGCCGATGATGTCGCTGAAGTTCACGTTCAACAGCACGTGTACAGAAGCGTCGGCCATGTCTTCGCTCCAGAGGAATTCGCGGAGCGGCTTGCCGGTGCCCCAGAGGGTCACCTTATTGTTCTCGATGCCGTACTTGGCGAGGACCTTCAGAATTTCATTCTGGGAGGCATTGCCGTTGATGCCTTCGACCGGGCGCTTGTCCATATCAACCTTGATGCTCTGCCAGTCGTTGTCGTGGATGAGCTTCGCGAGGTAGATTTTGCGCATCATGGCGGGCATCACGTGGCTGTTTTCCAGGTGGAAGTTGTCGTTCGGGCCGTAAAGGTTCGTGGGCATCACGGCGAGGTAGTTGGTGCCGTATTGCAGGTTGTAGCTTTCGCACATCTTGAGGCCTGCGATCTTTGCGATGGCGTATTCCTCGTTGGTGTATTCGAGCTCGCTCGTGAGGAGGGCGTCCTCCTTCATGGGCTGCGGGGCGTTCTTCGGGTAAATGCAGGTAGATCCGAGGAACAAGAACTTCTTTACGTTGTGGGCGTAGGCTTCGCTGAACACATTGCACTGGATCTTCATGTTCATCATCATGAAGTCGGCACGGTAGAGCGAGTTGGCCATGATGCCGCCGACAAAGGCTGCGGCAAGCACCACTGCATCGGGGCGTTCTTCGTCAAAGAACTTCTTGACCGCGTACTGGTCGGTGAGGTCAAGTTCCTTGTGGGTGCGGCCAACGAGGTTGTTGTACCCGCGGGACTTGAGGTTGTTCCAGATGGCAGAGCCGACCAAACCGTGGTGCCCAGCGACGTAGATCTTTGAATTTTTGTCTAACACAATTTTACCCATTGCAATTCGTTAATTGATTAATTTTTTGACTCAGGTAGCTCTTATGCATAATTCGTCTTTTCACTGCATAATGCCTAAAGCTCTCTATACCAGTCCTGATGGAGCGGCCGACATAATCGCGGTACGTGAACCACCCCGTCTTGAAGAACTTCTTGTTGAACATGACCATCGCCTTGAAATAGGCCCAGCCACAGCGCTGTTTGTAGAATTCCTCGTTAAAGTGCTTGTACACCAGCGGCTTCTGGATGTTGTAGCCCTTGGCGCTCATATTCAGGAGGTTGATGAACAGCGCAAAGTCCTCGGCCATATAGCAGCTTTCGTAGTTGCCGCAGACCAGGACCATCCTTTTTTTCAACAAAACCGATGAGTGACTCATCGGCGTACGTTTCTTGGCAAGCTTGTAAATTTGTTCGGACGTTTCGGGATAGGACTTGCATTCGACAACGTTATCCGTAGAGCCGACAAACTCGTTCACGACGGAACCGACCATATCCACCTTCTTTTCGAACATGGCGTCGAATTCCTCTTCGATACGGGTCGGCACGGAATAGCCGTCGGCATCCATGCACGCGACAAATCCGCTGGAGCAAGCCAGAATTCCTTCCCGCAAGGCAAGCCCCAGGCCCGCCCTGTGCGACATTGGCAAAACTTTGAATAGCTTTGAATATTCGTTCTTGTAACGGTCCACGACTGTATGCAGTTCATCCGTGAGTTCGCCGTCTTGAACGACTACAATTTCAGCTGGTTTTACTGTCTGATTGATCATGCTATCCAACGCCACTGACAACCATTCCGGTTTTTCAATGTTGCTTACGCGCAGCAAAACGCTATATGCAGGATAGCTCACAACACCCCCACAACACCATGCGAGGTTCTTGCAATCATAACTAAAAAAAGCCTTTTATTCATTAAGGTTTCGATTCCACCCAATCGTGCGAAAAATATAAGAAATGTAACAGGATTTCCAAGTGATTTTTTTGGTAAAATCACGCCTTTGGGACTGTGTATTGTCATGCCGTTTTTTATTGTCACCCCGGTTTTATACCGGGGTCACCTTTTACCGTGTAAGGTGGCCCCGCAACAGGGTCCGGGGTGACATTCTTATTGTCATGCCGGCCTCTGTGCCGGCATCACCTTTTACCGTGTAAGGTGGCCCCGGAACGTGTCCGGGGTGACATTCTTATTGTCATACCGGCCTCTGTGCCGGCATCGCCTTTTATCGTGTAAGGTGGCCCCGGAACAGGGTCCGGGGTGACATTCTTATGTCATGCCGGCCTCTGTGCCGGCATCGCCTTTTTATGCGTAAGGTGGCACCGCAACGGGGTACGGGGTGACATTCTTATGTCATGCCGGCCTCTGTGCCGGCATCGCCTTTTATCGTGTAAGGTGGCCCCGCAACGGGGTGCGGGGTGACATTCTTATTGTCATGCCGGCCTCTGTGCCGGCATCGCCTTTTAATGCGTAAGGTGGCCACGCAACGGGGTCCGGGGTGACATTCTTATGTCATGCCGGCCTCTGTGCCGGCATCGCCTTTTAATGCGTAAGGGGGCCCCGGAACAGGGTCCGGGGTGACATTCTTATTGTCATGCCGGCCTCTGTGCCGGCATCGCCTTTTAATGTGTAAGGTGGCCCCGCGACGGGGTGCGGGGTGACAGCAAGGAGTACCGTTATTTGAGTCGTATGAGCTGGACGTCTTTTATCCAGAATGTCGCTTTTTTGAGGCCTAGGTTCAAGTCCAAGCGACCAAACGGGTCGGTCACGTCCGCCGTGAATTCCTTCTCGAACGATTGCCCAGTCTTCTTGACCTTGACCTTTTCTTCAAAGCCGTTCTTTTCGTACGTGATGGACGACCCCAGACGAGCCGTAACGGTCGTCTCGATATCGGACCAGATGGTAAATATGAACTTGTACCGACCGCCCTTGACGACAGGGATATTTTCGTGGAGGAGCTGCACGCTGTGAGCGGAATCGCCACCCGCCGTCACCCGGACCTGGGCCACATAGGACTGGCTTTCCTTGATAACGGAGTATTCTGCGGCTCCACGGTATTGCGTCCAAATAAACCAGTCTTCATTATTCTCGTTAAACTTTCCATTCGTAACAATGTTCTTGTTGAACACGTTGTTGAGCGCGTTCAAGACATCGTCCACATAGTCAATAATGGTCCTGCCATCATCGTTGGTATATTCGTACCGCAAGGCCTGGAAGCTCGGGACAAAGCGTTCGTTCAAGACTTCCCAGATCTGTTCATTGGAGTCACGGCCGATATGGATAACGCCGTCCTCGCCCACCTTTGCAGATGCAAAATCAAGCCCGTCCACAAAGCGGTGTACGCGGAACGCCACGGACAAGTTCACCGTAGAGTCGTTGACCTCGAACTGCGAATAGCGATAACGGAGCGTGAACAGCTGGAACCTGGACAGCTCATAAACAAAGGGCACATACTTTCCGTCCACGCGAACGCGGCCGTAAATCGCATTGAAGTTTTCCTTGCGTTCAATCTGGAAGTAAACTCCAATTTCCTTGAGGCGTGCCTTGGCCTGCAAGTTGATGTTTTCAAAGGCGTCTTCGACAACGTCCCCGTCCGTAAACGAGACGGGCAGCACCTTAACCGGGCTATCCTTGTACGGCCAAATCACAAGACCATTTTCCGGGTTGACCAAAACGCCCTCGTAGAAGCTACCGAAAGAGCGGACTTCGGTGAGTGTCACGCGGAAGGTGTCGATAACAAAGTTCTCGTCGCTCGAAGCGGACTTGGCAAGCGGGGTCTGCGTCGTATCAGAATAGTCGATAGAGAAATCGGCAGTAAGCCCAAGGCCCTTAGCCACCTCGGGATTTCCAATTTCAATACCGGCAGTCGTGTCGGAATCAGAACATCCAACACCCAACAGGGCCATGCATACGCATCCGATAATCAACCCCAAAAAACGCACTTCATACTCCTCGCGTTAGAGGGTACAGCTGGATGTTGACTTGAACGACATCCTCGGCCTCTCCCGCTTTTGCAGAGAAATCTAGTAGTTCTTTGCGCATGAGTTGCAAATGTTTTTTCAAATTGGGGAAATCTTCGCGTCTAATGCTAAATGTGAGCGCAGAGATGTCCCTTTCGGCAGCAGGGAGATCCGAAATCATATTCGCCGAGAGCTTGAGCATCTGGAGATGGTACATCTTGACCATCAGGTCCTGGACTTCGTCGTCGGTGGTGATCAGCGGATCGCGCTGGCGGTAGCCGTTGGCGGTCTTGACCAAGAGCCCCAGTTCCACGAGCAGCTTGAGCGATTCGGTCACCTGGGCGGGCGTCACGGCACCGCGGAGGCGCTTGGAGATCCAATCGGGAATCGGGCGAAAATCCTTGAGGGCCACCATCTCGAGAATGGCGGAATGGTGCCATTCGCGGAAGATACGGAACTGAGCCTTGTCCATCTTGTGCAGCTTGGAACGCGGGCTAGCCTTTAAGAGCTGGGCATAGTAGACCTGCTTGTCGGCGTCCGTCTGGGCCTGGTTAAAGAACACGAGACTTTCAAAATAGGCTGCACGCTGATTTTCGAGTCCGAGGCCGTGAATGAGCTTGATGACGGTGTTCTTGGTAATGTTTCGCTTGCCGTCGATCGTAAGCTTCAAATGGGCGTGGCTCGAAAGCCCCGCCTTCTCGGCAAAGAAACGGAGGCTGAACGCCGGAACCGTCTTCTTTTTGAACTCATAATAGTCTCGCAAGTACACGCGGTAGTTGGTGTACTTCAAGACATCAGGTTCAACCAAATGATTTTCTCCTGTTTCCATAAGCTATAAGATAGAAGTGTTTTGGAGAATAATCAAAGGATAAAAAAATTTTCTCGTTTACCCAGGTAACCAAGAGAGTAGGCAGTAGGAAGTAGGCGGCAGGAAGCGTTTGTCATGCCGGAGTTTGCATTGTCACCCCGGTTTTATACCGGGGGCGCCTTTTGTACTGTGTAAGGTGGCCCCGCAACCCCGGAACTTGTCCGGGGTGACAGCATAGGGGTGCGGGGTGACAGTTAGGGGTGACAGCGAAAGTTAGCAGAAGTCTTTGGCGAGGAGCGAGAAGCGGATGTGGTCCTGGAACGCCCCGTGGAGGCGTTCGTACTCGCGGCACACACCTTCTTCGAGGTACCCCGCACGGCGTGCAACGGCAGCGCTTTTTGGATTGTTGACCGAGGCCGTCAGCTCCAGGCGGTTCAGCCCCAGCGCAAAAGCCTCACCAGACGCCAACAGAAGCGCCTCGGTCGCAAGGCCGCGACCGCAAAAACGTTCCCCCAGCCAATAGCTGACCGTCGCCGAACGGTTCTTCCACTGCACCCATCCGAGCATAATGCAGCCCGCAATTCTTTCGCTAGGCGCACAGCCAAGACTAGCCCCCGCCGGCACCTTTTCAAAGATGCCCCAGCAAGCGCCGTTCGCCATTTCAGCCTGCAAATTCCAGGAATCAACCCTCGCCGAAACGTCTTCGGGCGTTTGGCATTCGTCCGGCCACGGCAGGTGTTCCGACAAGAACTCGCGAGATTCGTCGATGAGCTTGAACAGCGGATCCACGTCGGACTCGGTCAGCGGGCGCAACACAACACGTTCGCCATCTACTTCTTGCAGCGAGAATTCGGTGGGGTCCATTTCGTCGTCAAACAAATCGCTCATATCAACAAATGTACATATTGATTGTGTAAGGGGATCCTAATCGTGTAAGGTGATCCCGGCACAAGGCCGGGATGACAGTAGTGGGTGCCGTGTAAGGTGGCCCCGGCACAGAGGCCGGGATGACAGTGAGGGGGTGCCGTGTAAGGTGATCCCGGCACAGGGGCCGGGATGACAGTGAGGGGGTGCCGCGTAAGGTGGCCCCGGAACGGTGTCCGGGGTGACAGCGAGGGGGTGCCGCGTAAGGTGGCCCCGGAACGGTGTCCGGGGTGACAGTGAGGGGGTGCCGTGTAAGGTGGCCCCGGAACGGTGTCCGGGGTGACAGTGAGGGGGGCCGTGTAAGGTGGCCCCGGAACGGGGTCCGGGGTGACAGTAAAAACGAAAACCCGGTAGGGATCTACCGGGTTTTTCAGTGCGGATGAAAGGACTTGAACCTTCATGCCCTCGCGAGCACTAGAACCTGAATCTAGCGTGTCTACCAATTCCACCACATCCGCGTGGTGAACCAAATTTTGAAAAAATACACCCATTTGTCAAGGGGATATGCTTATAAATGAGGGGATTTATAGAGGAAAACGACCGACACTATTTGCGAACAGCTTCGCGGATCCAGTCGACGTGTTTGTCCTTCCAGTACGCCCAGTCGTGTTCGCCCTCCGGGTCGAACCGCAGTTCGCAGTCCACCTGAACTGCCTTGCAGAATTCCGTAATCCACGGAACCGTCTTGCCGGACGGGTAGAGCCTGTCGTTGCCCCCCTGCAAAAAGCGAAAACGTCCCGACTGCATCTTTTTTGGCGAAGCTAGCGCCAACGGCTCACCGAGGAACCCGCCAAAAGAACTCATCAGCAAACGGTCATCCACCACCCGGCGCCCTTCGAGCGAATAGACCAGCACTCCCAGAGATCCATCGGAAACACCCACCAGCGAAACACGTTCCACCGGAGACTTGCGACGGAGCGCCACCGAATCCAGAGCGGCATCCACCGCATCGATCATCGCCTTAGTGACCCAGTGGTTCTCGCGGCAAGCCGACACGCTCACCACGATTTTCCCGGGATAAAGCTTTGCAAAATCATTACCGGCCACAAGGCCCTTCGCACAGTTGCTGCTGCCCATGCCCCCATGGAACCACACGACAACAGACGCATCCGCACGCTTCACCGGCAACGGCTTCTTCGACTTTTTCACCTTTGATGTCGCAGCTTCTGCAACACTCGGCCACCAGATCCCAGCCGGGCTCTGGACCGACGCATCATGAACGGACACGACAAGCGAGTCGTACAAAGACGCAGGCGCCGCAAAAGCATGCATCACCAGCGTCCCAAGGAGCAGGACTGCAAAAAAAGAACGTCTCATCAGTTCAGTCGCTTCGCGCGGTGCGGCCTATGCAATGCACCAATCAGAACCAGCGTGAGTCCGCACGCAATCATCACAAAGACAAGGCCTACGCCCACAAAGCACCAGTAAAAATGGTAGCCGTCCATCAGGTCTTCCCAGCTGAGGGCTCCATTCGAAGACTGCATCGACTTGACGATGTACTTGTCCCCGATTTTCACGGCACGGACTTCCATCGAGACTTCGCTAGCATTCGTATCCGAAAAATCGTACCATTCCGCCAGGTAGTCCAAAATTTCATCGTTTGCGTAAAGGACAAACGTGCAGCCCGTATCGCCGTTGAGCTGGAAAAAGACCTTGTCAAAAAACGGGATGTTCGATCCGCCAAACAGGCTCGGCACGGCGGCATAGCTCACGCGGCCGTAAAAAAAGTGTTCTTCCCATTCGGCAGCGGCAAAGCCGTATTCCCAGGAAAATTCCTTCGTGATGCTCCTGACAAGCGGGTACATGTACCACGACACCCAGCAGGCAAGGAACATCAACAGCAAACCAAAATTGATAAAAGCAACTTTACGGACTCTAAATACGGACATTTTAAAACCTTACTCTTTAGACTTGAATATGAAGAAGAACGTCGCAAGCAAAAGCACCAACGACAAGAAATAGAACGCAAGCGGGATGTTCGCCGACAACGAGATTTCTTTCAGGTTTTCCATCTGGAAAAAGTGGAGCAGTTCGTCACTTTCGCTGAGCGTCTTATCGTTGTCGAAGTTGTTCCATGCGTTGTAAAGATCCTGGTTTTCCTGGAGAAGCGCCTCGACGCTTGCCGAGAGCGGCATAGGCAGGCTCATCTGGTCGTCATGCGAGACGTCGTAACCAAGCCTTGCAGAATCGAGTTTGCGCATCAGCGGGAGCGACGTTTCAACGGGCAGGTCCGCAATCGAGCGGTAAGCGGATTCGAGTTCATCGAACCACTCCATGCGTTCGGTCAGATAGCGGTGCAGACACGAGATCTTGGCAAGGACGTTTGTCCTGAAGAGTAGCACCGAGGCAGACGACGGACCCGAATAACCGGCATGCTTGAGCTTTTCGACACCCGCATCGAACGACACCACCACTTCGCGGAGCATCATCATCTGCGAAATGACGACCGCCGAATCGACATCGGCACCCGTGCGGACACGTTCCATCGAGCGCATCAGGCTGGATTCGGCAAACTGGTAATCGCAAAGCGACTTGACGTACTGGGAATATATGGCGACCTGCGGCTTTTGCGAAACGTAGAACAGAGCCGTGAGGCAAATCGTAAGGACAAAGACAAGCCAAACCCACGGGGTTTGAATTTTTAAGTGCAAAGTTTCGGCGATTGTCTTTTTCTTTTGCTCAGTCACAACTAGAAATTACCTTTTTTTCTACTTTACGAACAATGAAACTCTGTCATTTGCTTGCTTTTTCCGCCCTTTTATGCAGTCTCGCCGGCTGTACTGTCGAACGTGCCGAAGAACAGATCCTCGCCTGGCACGTCAACGGAGTCAAAAAGACCTCCATCTGGGTTTATCCGGACGGAGAGATCCTCAAGCGCAACGAATGGTACAACGACGGCATCAAGGAACTCGAGATTCCTTACAAAGACAGCCTCCCGCACGGCGAATTCAAGCGCTGGACGGGCTTTGGCGATGTCGCAATGATCGGGCGCTACAACAAAGGGAAAAAAGACGGCAAGTGGACAGTCTACTACCAAAACAAGAAAGTCGAAGCAGTCCAATTCTATAAAGACGACCACCCCGTTGGCGACTGGGATGGCTATCACCACAATGGGGTAAAGGCATTCGAAGAACATTATGACGACAAGGGAAACCCCACTGGCGTATGGAAAAAATGGCACGACAACGGAATTCTCGCCGAAGAAAACAGCAACTGCTACAACGAGAAAAAAATCGTTTTTGACAGCCATCAACCAACACAAGGATTTTTCAAGCGCTACAGCCGGGACTGCAAAATTCTTGAAGACTATGAATGTTTCATGGGCCAAAAACAGGGCAAGTACAAACTCTACTACGAATCGTTTGGTTCCCCGGATTCTTCAGCCGAGAGCTGCAGCAAGTCCAAGCTCCTCGAAGAGGGATACGTTGGCGATGCAGAATGCGGAGATCATTATTCGCATCCCACCGCACTCTACAGAGCGGACGGTTCTATCATAAAGAAATTAGAATACATCCATGTCAGCGACTGTGGCTATGATCCATCCCGAATCTCATGGTTTGACGAGCACGGAAGCCTACTCAGGGAAACCGTGTTCAAGAACCAAAACAACTTCGGATGGGACGGATTTCTCTACGGATTATGCGAAGGATCAACCAAACTTTTCTGTGCAGAAACCTCGTTTGTTCAATACGCGAACCCTTACGGCAATCTAGATAGCTGCTCATTGAGTCAAAAAGACGCTTTCAGCCAAAACATCGGCAAGCACAAGGCTACAGTCCGTTACATAAAACCGGGACATAAATTACTTTATGAGGAACACTGGGACTTTAGCAACAATCCAGAATGGAAATATGATGGGCCAATTCTCCTTGTGACCCGCAGTTTCTACCCCGACAGTATGGGCGGCAGAATGGCAAGCGAAGGCTTCTGGGGGAACCCCACCATCGAAGGTCAATCCAAGCGCCAAGGCATTTGGCGCAACTGGTACCCGAGTGGCATATTGAAGGACAGCCTCACGTACGTGAACGGGGAACGCGTGGGCGAGCAGTTCAGCTACGACAGTACAGGTAAATTAACGATCCACAAGACCGAGAACGGGAAGAACCGCCCGGTGATTATGCATTTAATGAGTAGGCAGTAGGCTGTAGACAGTGGGCTGCGAAAAGTGCCGTGCCCATGCCTCATCTTACGACGCTTGAGACTTCGATGGACTGCGTGGAGCCCTTGAAATCCCAGTAGACCTTGACTTTGACCTGCTTGGCATAAACGTGCTGGAGAGTCTCGAACTGGGACGTATTCTGGGATGTATAATTTGAAGTCGCAGCAACAGTCACTTCGGGCGTGTACGTGACGGTTGCCGAATCGCCGAGGCCACGGGCCCACTTGCGGTTGATGGCATCGACTTCGAAGGTCGTATCGCTATTCGCTTTTGACGGGATGGACGCAATTCCCACGGACTTGAGGGAATCGAGAACCTGCTGGGCCACCTCTACGGCGCCGTCTCGACCACGGATGCGCAGCAAGGCGTCATGATTGCCCCCCTGAAGGTTCAGGACGGCCATATACATAAAACCGAGGACCGCAGCAGCGACCAAGATTTCGACAATTCCGAATCCCTTTTTGTTCTTCAAAAGCTTCATCATAGTACACCTACAAACGGGTCCAGGAGCCATCCAAGTTCCACATCGGGATAATCATATTCTTGTCCCTAGCCTTTACGGCAACCCCATAGTTGGAATTGGTGCCGTACTGCACACAGACATAACCTTCGGTCGGAGCGGCCGAAAGCCCAATGCGCGGGCGGAAAATGATTCCGTTGGCCCAGTCACTCCCCTGGACATCGTGTCCATCGGCGAAGTTCGCGCCACAGTTAAATGTAGCCGGGGCTTCGATGCTAAAGCTGTCGAAATGATCTGCCGGATGGTCATCGCAGTTATCCGTCACGTAGGCAACGAGCATCTGGTCGCCGGCCTTCATCACGCAAACGGGGCTGGAGAGCCTGTTGGATTCGTTCGCGACACGTTCCAAAAAAGCCGCCGTGTTCACGGCGTAATCCTTAACGCGGCTGTTGATCACCGCGTTACGCAGGCCGACTACACCCATCGACGACAAGATGCCCATGATCGACACAACGACCAGGACTTCGACCAATGTGTAGCCGCTCTTTTTTGAACCAACTGTTAACATAACGAAATCTCCAAGCGACAAACTCCCAAATCGACCCAAAGTTAGCAATAAAACGGAACCATTTTTCGGATTGTTCCAATTCGTAATATACATAAAAGTTATAGCCAGGTAAACATTTGTAAACACAAAATATGTTTTTGCTGAAAAATGTGATAAAAATCGCATTTCGCCCCCTCATTTTTTTGATGGGCTCCACTCATTTTTTCTATATTCTGGACGCACAACCTGCCCAGGTGGTGGAATGGTAGACACTGGGGACTTAAAATCCCTTGGGGGCAACTCCGTGCGGGTTCAAGTCCCGCCCCGGGCATTGTTATTCTATCCAAACAGCATCTATTATCCGCGCGAAGCGGTTGATGAAAAGCTTGCCAAGGGTGAGCTTGAAAAGACGAAGAAGTACCTGATCGACTGGACGGAGCGCCATCGCGAAGAGATTTGGGAATGCGCCCGCGAAGATGCGGAACAGCCTTCTGACGAGATTCTGCTCGACAACCTGCGCGCACTGCTCCTTTGCAAGGGTTCGCTCCAGCCGGCTGCCGAGATGGGCGCCATGATCCGCGAAATCACGAAGGAAGTGTGGTACCAGAACGAGAACGGGCCGAAGGATCCGGACGTGATCGCCGTGGACTGGCAGACGAAGTACTTGACCAAGTGGCGTGAAGCCAGAATGTTCGAGGCGTTCATCCTCATCGAAAAGAACGCCAAACAGCTTGTCGAAATTTTAAGAAAGTAAAAGAAGCGCCGGAGGCGCTTTTTTTGTTATGCCGGCCACTGCGCCGGCCTCTTGTTGTCATGCCGGCCTCCGTGCCGGCATCGCCTTTAACTGTGTAAGGTGGCCCCGTCCCGGCACAAGGCCGGGATGACATTGGAGTCCGGGGTGACAGTAAGGGTTAATTGCCGGCGTGGAAGCGGACGGGAATCCAAATCTCGAGTTTACCCTGCGCGCTTGGCGGCAACCGCCAAAAGTATTCGATGTGCTTGAGAACCTTTTCCTGGAACGCCGCATTGTCGGCATCCGAGAACATCACCTGCGGAGCCATGAAACGCCCAAGACTATCAAGAGTCAAGCGTAGCCCCAGAATCACATCATCCTCGGACTTGAAGAAATTGCGCCCCTTATGGTTCGGCTTGATCTTTTTGAAGTACTCCGTCGACAGGTAATGCAACCCAGCAGCACGTCCCTGCAAGAACTGCGCCAGGCGATTCAGGTCGCGACCCGCCGTATTCTCGAGGACGTAAATTTCGTCAATCGAAGGCATGATCACGCGGCCCACAAACTTGCCTTCGACAGGGGGCGCAGGCGGCACATTTTCGACATCCAC
Source organism: Fibrobacter succinogenes (assembly GCA_902779055.1). Lineage (GTDB taxonomy): Bacteria > Fibrobacterota > Fibrobacteria > Fibrobacterales > Fibrobacteraceae > Fibrobacter > Fibrobacter succinogenes_K. Next base: position 32,963 of record CACZAD010000025.1, read on the forward strand.
GACAGGCTCATAACGAGGAACACTGTACACAAAATACAGGACGGCCGCAAAGACCAGCATAAAAGCCAACACTGGCGCATTACGTTTAAGCATAATCACTCGATAGACTTGATGCAGAGCTGCACCGTTTTAGTGTTGTTGTAATAGTTCCAAATCGGTTCGAATACGATGGATATCGGACGGGAACGTCCAAGCAAGGCCTTGCTCTTGCGCAGCCCAAAGGCAATCGCCGGGAACACGGCACTCCCCGCCTGCGAAATTTCCATCTGCAAATGTCCACCGCGGAGTTCACGCACGCGATGCACGGTAACACCATCGGCACGGAACGACGGATACGGGAAGTTCCCGCCAAACGGTTCCAGCAAATCGATGTAATCCAAAATCGAACGTTCGCGCACAGGGTAGCGGCCACTCGGGTTCCGCGTTTCGACGACCAGTTCGCGCAAGGCAATTTTCATATCGTAGGGATAAGCCTCGTCGGTGTTCACGACTTCGCCCGTGTAGCCCTGGTCGGCAGCAGACTGCAGCAGACGCCTGCGCAGTTCGTCAATCTTTTCGGCAGCAAGCGAAAAGCCTGCCGCATTGGCGTGGCCACCCCATCGGTCAAAAAGTTCACGGCTTTCAAAAAGCGCCTTGTGCCAGTTGAAGCCCGGTACAGCACGCGCACTCGCATGGGCCATGCCGTCAATAATCGAAAGCACCGCAGACGGCCTGTGGAATTCTTGCGCAAGCTTTGCCGCGACAATGCCGATCACGCCCACGTGCCAGTTTTCACCCGCGACAACGATGACGGTCGGGATGGATTCTCCGTAAACGGCCCTGACCTGCGCCATCGCCATTTCGGTAATTTCGGCCTCTTTCTGCTTGCGGCGAGCGTTCCACATCTTGAGTTCTTCCAAAAGCTGCGGGGCATCGCCCTTGTTTTCGCACAAAAGAAGTTTAAGTGCCGGATCCGGGCGTTCCATACGGCCGGGAGCGTTCAAAAGCGGAGCGAGCTTGTACATCACGTCGATGCCGCCCACGCAACTGTGCGGTCGCATGAGGGAGCTGTACATTTCTTGCACGCCGGGCCAGCGGCTGTTCCTCAGGCAATCAAGGCCTGTCCGCGTAAAATAGCGGTTCTCGGGAGTCATCTGCACAAGGTCGGCAAGCGTCCCAAGCGCCACCAAGTCCAGGTATTCCACCGGGGCCTTTATCCCCAGGCGGCTGAACAAGGCACAAATAAACTTATACGAAACGCCGACACCGCAAAGTTCCGGATTCGGGTAAGTGTCACCTTCCTGGTGCGGGTCCAGAAGCACATCGCTTATGGGGAGTCCATCGCCCGACGGCTGATGATGGTCCATGACCATGACCGCCATTCCCAGTTCCTTGGCGTGGGCAATTTCCAGATTGGCCGTAATGCCCGTATCAACGGTGATCAAGTTGCGGGCGCCAGCCTCGTACATTTCGTCGACGGCAGAAATCGAAAGTCCGTAGCCATCACCAAAGCGGTTCGGGAGGCGCCATTCCGATTCAATGCCAACAGTCTTGAGGCAACGCGTCAAAAGCGTCACCGAGGTCATGCCGTCCAGGTCGTAGTCGCCAAAAATGAACACGCGCTCGCCGCGGTCGCGGACAGCGAGAATCCATTCGACAGCCTTGTCCATACCCATCATGAGGAACGGGTCGTGTACGTCGTTTTCGCAGCAGCGCAACATATGGTATGCGTCAGCCACCGTCTTGATGCCGCGCGACACGAGGAATCTCGCCACCGCATGCGGAATCTTTAACGTCGAGGACAAGGTTGAGGCGACAAGATCTTCCATTACTTGTAGCCTTCAAAAAGTTTCATCGAGAGGTTCTGGAGGCACATCACAGCCGCCATACGTCTCGACGCAATTTGCGACATCGTTTCCTGGACACAGACGAGCGCAAGTTCCAATGCCGAAGCCCCCACCTGCGGGAAGCGTTCGAGGTTCACCTGGCTAGTCGTTTCAGGGATCCGGAGCGGGGCGCCAGACTCACGGCGCAGCAAGTCCGCGATCAAGAACGACAGGACTTCCAAAAAATGGTTCACGATGGCAGGGTCTTCGAGTCCGGAATCTTCGAGCTTGAAGAACAGGTCGGTGTAGTCCTGAGAAAGGGACTTCTCGATAAAATCGACCGCCAGGGGGCACCATTCCTTGACGTGTTCGGCATAGTAGAGCGCCATGCCAGGCGACCCCACGGCAAGCCCGATTACGTCGTCGGTCAGAGTCGATTCGTCAAAATCTTCGCCACCCACGCGGAGCGCTTCGTTACGCACTTCTTCGTCGGTCAGGGGCGGCAGGTGCAGCGAAAGGCAACGGGAACGGATGGTCTGCAAAAGCTTTTCGCGCGAGGAAGTCGTCAAGATGAAGTACGTGTTCGGCGGAACTTCTTCGAGCGTCTTGAGGAACGCGTTTGCCGCAGAATCGTTCATGCGGTCGGCTTCGGCGATGATCACCACGCGCACGCGGTCGCCCTTCATGGCAAAGGAGGCGGTCATCGTACGGATGAGTTCCACCGAAATCAGGGCCCCGGCGCTAAAGATGTCGACGCGGTAGGGGTTCTTGGTAATTTCTTCGATGTACGCCTGCTTAAAATCCTGGATGGTCTTTGCGGTACTCCCCGCAGAAACATCGGCCGCATTACGGGCACTCGCTTCCTTGGCCTCCATGGGCACGACCCAGTTGTCGGTGACACCCGTATCGGCGGCCATCTTGCAGCCAAAGCAGTTTTTACAGGGGCGAACGCTCGGGTTCGTACACTGCAACGCCTGGGCAATCTCCATCGCGAGCGCTTTTTTGCCAATGCCCACAGGACCGTCGATAAGAATCGACTGCGGGAACCGGTTCTCACGCAACGCCGCCATAAGACGGATGCGGATCCGTTCCTGAGATGCAGGGCCATTCAAGCGATATTCAATCATTTTTGTTTCAACCATTGCAACGGGTCCACGGTCTGTGTCCCTTCGCTTACTTGGAAATACAATTTAATTCCATTTAACGAAGCGATATCGCCCACTTCTCCAATTTCTTCGCATTTCTTGACACTTTTGCCCTCCTGGACGTGAATCGATTTCATGTGACCGTAAACGGTGTAGATTCCGCCATCATGTTCGATGATGACAGAGGGGCCGCGGCCGTCGATTTCGGAGACCATCGCCACAGTCCCAGCCGCCGCGGCACGGATGCGCCCGCCACGCTTTCCGCGGATTTCGACGCCCAGGTTGCGCGTCATGATGTGGAGTACCGGGTGTTCTTGCAGGCCGTATTCGCTGATGACGGGGCCTTCCATAGGCATGCACTTGGGTCCCTTGAACGGAGTGACCGCAACAACGGGCTTTTTCGAAGTTTCGGCCAGGCGCTTCTTTTCGGCCTCGCGCTTTTTCTCGGCGGCCTTCTCCTTCTTTTTGAGGGCGGCGAGGCGGGCCGCTTCGGCGCGCTTCGCTTCTTCGATTTCGCGCTTGCGGCGCACTTCGAGCCTCTTGATGAGCGCAAGCATCGTCTTCTGGTTGCGTTCGAATTCCTTGAGCGCCATACGCTGCACGGCCTTGTCATGCTTGAGCGAATGCAGCATGCGTTCTTGACCGTTCATCTGCGCCACAAGCCCACGTTCTTCGACGGCCTTGCGGTTACGGAGCTTGGTGAGTTCAGCCAGGTGGTTTTCCTGGGCGTGCTGTTTCTGTGTGCGTTCGGCGACCAGGCGGCGGAGCATCTCCACATCTTCGCGGTCACGGTTCAGCAAATGGTGAACCCAGTAAACCTGGCGTTCGGGGTTCCCGTTCTTGGTCAAAAGTTCGTAGAGGATTTCGGCATCGTTGCTGCGCCCCTGTACATACAAACTCCTGACACGACGTTTCATGGCACGCTTGCGGTCCTTGATCTTGGTATCAAGCGAGTCGATGTCCATCGCGAGCTGCTTTACCGCATCTTGCAGCAAGTCCTCGTTTTTCGAGAGCGCCGACAGGTACGAACGCGTACGGTTCAAGTTCTGGTCCAACAGCGAAATCGTATTCAGCACGCCCTTTTCTTCGGTTTCCAAAAGGGCAAGTTCCTCGCGCTTTTTAGCGAGATCCGCTTCGAGTTTCTTGAGAGCCGTCTTCTGTTCGTCAATCTGCACGTCCGTCTTCTTGGGGGCGCCCCAAGCGACCGCAAAGGCAAAGAACAGCAACGGAAACAGCCACGAGGTCAGACGCATGCGCTATTCCTGTTCCCCTTTCTTCTCAAAGAGAAAACTGCGCACGGTACGGAAACTAAAGTAGCCCGCAAGAGCCGTCTCTAACAACAAAGTAAACAAAGCGACAATCCAAAAGCCGGACACGCCCGTAGAGACAATCGGGAACATCTTCACCACGGACTGGATCACAACGCCGAGCAACAGCACCGCAAACCCGCTGCCGATAAAGCCCTGCGTAGCGCCTTCCAGCACAAACGGGAACTCAATGAAAAAGTAACTGCCACCAGCATACTTCATATTCTCGACCAGAAGCTTGCGGGACATGAGCGATAGGCGCACCGAATTACAAATGATGAGCGAGAGCGTTATGAGCAAAAGGATACTGATGCAAATCGGCCAGAAAATCATCTTGAACTTCCACGATGAAATCCTCACCGCCCACTTGAGCGGGGACTGCACCTCTTCAAAGCACGGTTCTTCGGCCAGCTGGTCACGGACTTCGGCAAGGTCTGCCGGGTTACGGGCATCGTCGCTCAACGAGATGCGGAAAAACGCAGGGATGGGGTTCCCTTCGACTAGTTCCAGCATGTCCGACGAAAAATGGTTGCGGAAGTCGGCCAGCGCCGAATCGGCACTTACAAACGACACCGATTCCACATGGCGGAAATGTTCGAGGCGCGTCTGGATCACGGCTATGGAATCTTCGGGCACGTTCTCGTTCAAGAAGGCTTCGACGACGTAGAGGGATTTTTCGACCGAGAGGAGCTTGAAAGAGACTCCCAGGGCCGTAAAAGACGATGCCAAAAGAAGCGAACAGAGAAAAATGGTCACCAAAGACGGAAGGATCACCGTGCGGTGCTGTTTCCATCCTCGAAAAGATTCCGATATTAAATAGCCTAATTGTCCGAACACGCCTGGAATATAATTAAATTTGTAGGAGTTCTTTACGGGGCTTTTATGGGAAACATCATATTAAAGATAACCGCACTGGTTTGCGCGATGGCCCTCTGGTTCTACGTCATCTCGCTCAAGGACTTCCAGCTCAAGATGGAAGTGCCGCTTACGTTTGTGAAGCTGCCCGAAACGCTCGCGATTGCGTCAAAGCCGCCAAGCACCGTTCCCGTAACCGTCGAAGGCAAACCGCTCGACCTCATCCGTCTGCAGTCGCAAAAACAGTCGGCCATGGTCGTCGACCTGCACAACGCAGAACTCGGTTCCAAGCGCATCCACCTCGACGCCAAGAACTTTGTGGCTCCGAACTTTGCCTCGGTCCACTACATTGAACCGGACAACCAGTACCTCTTTGTCGACATCGCCGTCGATACGCGAATCGAACGCAGCATCCCCATCAAGAACAACGTCGGCTTTAGCGCCGCCCCCGGCTACGTGATTGTCAAGAAGCCCAAGCTGATGCAAGAAGCCCTCAAGGTCTCGGGCGCCCGCAATGCCCTCACCCGCATTATCGACATCCCGACCGATTCCCTGTTCTTCGACAGCATCAAGGTGAGCAAGTCCTACTCCATCCCGCTCGTCACCGAACAGCTCCCGCCTTTCGTGACGCCCAGCGATTCTGTCGCCAACATCTACGTCGATATCCAAAAGATCAAGTCCAAGGAATTCCACAACATTCCCATCCAGCTTATCGGCTTTTATGACCGTGCATTGAACACGCTCTCGCCACAAAAAGCATCCGTAGAAATTACCGGTGGCGAAAAGGTGATTGACAACATCAGCAATAGCGACATCTCGCTGTTCATCGAATACAACCGTTTTGAAATCGAAGACGCCGACAGCCTCGCTCCAACCATCAAATTGACCTTGCCGCCTGACGTGGATCGCAGTATGTCCATCAAGGCCATGCTTGTCAAGCCCGACAAGATCAAGCTTATCAAGACGAAAACTGACGACGACAAAGACGAGGAATATAGAATATGATTTGGCTTGGAATTGAATCCAGTTGCGACGAAACCGCATGCGCCGTCCTGCAGGACGAACCGCTCAAGGTGCTTTCGAACCCGCTCTACAGCCAAATTGACGAACACGCCCTCTATGGTGGCGTCGTTCCCGAAATTGCAGCCCGTGCGCACTTGCAAAAGATCGCTCCCATTGCCGAAGCGGCCGTCAAGGAAGCCGGCATTGAACTCAAGGACATCGATGCCATCGCCTACACCACTGGCCCAGGTCTCATGGGACCGCTCCTTGTCGGTGCAAGCTTTGCCAAGGGCCTTGCCCGCGATCTGAACATCCCGGCTTACGGTATGAACCATCTCGAAGGGCACCTCGCCGCCGCCTGGCTCTCGAACCCGGACATCGAGCCTCCGTTCCTCACGCTCACCGTTTCGGGCGGCCACACGGAACTCGTGATGGAAGAACCCGGATTCAAGTACACGAGCATCGGACGCACCCGCGACGACGCAGCCGGTGAAGCATTCGACAAGTGCGGAAAGCTCCTCGGACTCAAGTACCCGGCAGGGGCCACCATCAGCAGGCTCGGCAAGGACCGCAACCGCAAATTCGTGGAATTTCCGCGCGCGCTCCACACGCACGACAACTGTGAATTTTCGTTCAGCGGCTTAAAGACGGCCGTCCTCCGTTACACCGAAACGCACGACCCGCAGTTCATTCAGGACAACCTCGGCGACATTTGCGCCTCGCTCGAAGATGCGATTGTCGATAGCCTTGTTTCAAAGACCATCAACGCCCTCAAGAAGACCAAGATGAAGACGCTCGTGATGGGCGGTGGCGTGAGTGCGAACAGCTGGTTGCGCACCCGCTTGCAGGATTACTGCGACAAGAAGGGCATCCGTTTTTGCGTCCCGGACCGCAGCCTGAGTACAGACAACGGTGCAATGATCGCGGCTGCTGCCATCCGTCGCGTCAAGCAGAACAAACTCACGTCCATTGATGTCGTGAAGCCCTGGATGCCGCTGGCTATTTAGTAGGAAGTCGGAAGTAGGAAGTAGGCAGTGGGAGGCGCGGCCAATAGCGCTAGAGCCTGCGTATATAATACGTTTCGCAAATTTTCGGCACTTCATATACCGTCTTGCCTCTTTTTGCCGTGTTTTCTACACCGCTTTTTGCTTTGCCCCTATATTTTTTAGGTTATTTCGTTGTATATTGTAAGTATGATTTTGTCGTTCAAGAATAAGGCTATGTTCATCCTGTGTGCAACAGCATTTTGCTGGGCACAGGATTTGAGCAAACCGGTAAACGACGTCGACGTGTTCCGCCCCGAAAAGAGAGAAACGAAAGTCGAACTCGTCGATTCTTCGCAAACAAACGCCATCAAGCTCAACGTCGACATTTTTGCCGATGGCTTTATCGGATCCTACTACATTCTGTGGGATGACGTCGACCTTTCCGAAGACATCAAGAAGACAATCCAGAGCCGCGACTTTGCCCGCGACGAATTCTTCATGCAGAACATCGACCGCGAACAGTTCGAACAGGAACGCATGTTGCAGCTCTTCGAAGACAAGAAGCAAGAATTCTTCAACATCTTCCCCGAAGAGGCCCTCAAGGAACTGCAAGAAAAGCAAGCGGACGAATAGGGATGTTTTCGCAAGAACGCAATTTTACAAGCTGGCAGCTCACAGGCTTTGGTGACGCCCCAGCGTTTATTTTCCAGACGATCGACAGCACGCACAAGCTGATGAAGGCAAAGGCCCTTGCCGGAGAAATCCAGCCGGGAACGCTCTTTGTCGCCGACGCACAAAGCGACGGACACGGACGCCACGAACGCACGTGGGACTCCCCCGCCGGCAAAAACCTCTACTTCAACATTTTGATTCCGCTCGACGGGATACCGCCCAATCGGTTCGCGCAGATTACGCAAATCACGGCGCTCACCTTTGCCGAAGTGTTTGCCCCCCTGCAACAGGGCGCCCAATCCGAGCCATCCGAAAAGGTGACCGTCAAGTGGCCTAACGACATTCTCTTTGGCAAGAGCAAGTTCTGCGGGATTTTGGCGGAAGTTGTTTATACAAGAAGGCGATCCCCGAACAAGTCGGGGATGACAATGCAACAAGATGCGCCACGCCCGGCCCTCAACATGGGCATCGGCATCAACGTCAACAGCGATCCCGAAGACTACGCACACATCGGCCGCGCCGTCACGACACTCAAGGCGATTGCAGGACACCCCATCAACCGCGAAAAGCTTTTGCAGACGCTCATCGGCAACCTCGAACGCGCCATCGGGCAGTTCAAGGCATTCGGCATCTCGCCCTGGATAAGCGCCTGGCGCAAGATGGACAAGTTCATCGGAGCCCGCGGCACCATCGTCGTGAACAACCACTGCACCGACCAGAACCGCAACAGCGGCGAAGGCTCCATTAAAAAAACGGGCCGCATTCTCGACATGCAACCCGACGGAAGTCTGCTGTTCCAATGCGACGACGGCAAAATCGAAACCGTCATTTCCGCAGATTTGGAGATCTAGCTATCTCTTAAAGAAGATACTTCCCACAAGCGAAACGGCAAGCACCACGATCATCGCAGTAAGGCCCATATCCGCCATTTCACGGCGTTCACCTACAAGTCCCGTTTCGATAAGCACGATAAGCACAAGCGCAAGGACTGCCGCAATGGAGCCCATCCGCTGGAACATCTTGACTTTTTCTTCGTTTGTAAGCTTTCCGTTCGGTCGATTAGTAAAGGGCATTGACATCACCTCCAAGGCAAATCCACACAATAAGTCCCACCATCACGAGTGCGCTAATCGCCACGTTGGCAAGGAAAAAGTCTCGGTTCATCGCATCCAGGTCATTGGACTTTCTAAAGAGATGGATGTAGACGATTGCGGCCGTCATGAGTCCGGTCACGGTCCACCAGACCCAGCCCATATTCCAGAAAAAGCCGAACACCACACAAAGCACGAGCATTGCCAAGTGGCTTGCCAGCGCAATGCGCAAGGACTTTTCGAATCCAAAGCGGGCAGGCACGGAATGCAGCCCTTGCTTGCGGTCGATTTCGATATCCTGCGTCGCATAGATGATGTCAAAGCCGCCCATCCAGAGCATGAGAATGAACAAAAGGAAAATCGGGAACACGGCAAACTCACCACGCACGGCAATCCAGGCGCCAAGCGGGCTCATACCGATGGCAAAGCCGAGGAACCAGTGACAAAGCCAGCTAAAACGCTTCCAGTACGAATACGAGAGCAAGAGGAACCACACGGGCAACGCAAGCGCACCGGCCAGTGGCTGGAGCATCCAAGCAAACGCCACGAACAGGATTCCGTTCAGCGCCAAAAACGCCATCACAGACTTTCGGCTGAGGCGCCCCGCCGGCAAATGACGTTTGGCCGTACGCGGGTTTTCGGCATCGAACTTGGCATCGGCAATGCGGTTAAAGCTCATGGCACTGTTACGGGCAGTCACCATGCAAAGGACGATCAAGACGACAATGCGGGCCGTTTCGTAGGCGCTCATATCGCGGAAACCGTTCGCCGCCACCCACATGGAACCCAGCGCAAAAGGCATCGCAAACAGCGAATGGCTCAAACGGACAAGATGTGTAAATTCAAGGATTTTATTCATGGTTTAGTAGGAAGTTAGAAGTAGGAAGTAGGAAGTTTGCAGTGGTTAGTGGCTAGTGGTTGGTGGTTAGGTTGTCATTCCCGCCTTCGTGGATTTGTCATTCCCGCCGGAGCCTGTGCTGAGCGGAGCCGAAGTAAGCGGGAATCCCCATTTTCTTCCCCGCTCCACGTTTTTGCGACGGTAGCCACCTGTGACGCATCCACGCCCAAGTGCTTCAAGACTTTCGCGACGACGGTATCGACCAGCTCTTCCATCGTCGCAGGCTTGCTGTAGAACTGCGGCGACGCCGGAATCACGACCGCCCCCGCCAAGGTCACACGCTTCATATTCTCGATGTGGATCAAGTTGTACGGCATCTCTCGCGGCACAATCACGAGCGGCCGGCGTTCCTTGAGGCAAACATCCGCCGCACGCACAAGCAAGTTGTCCGACGTTCCCGCCGCAATGCGCCCAAGAGTCCCCATGGAACACGGCACCACCGCCATGCCCGCAATATCGCTAGAACCGCTCGCGCATTCCGCAAAAAAGTCATCCACGTTGCACACGTCCTTGCAATAGTCGAAAAGCGCGCTCTGCCCTTCGTACTCGAGAACCTGTTTGCCCGGGTGCGTCACGATGAGCGTCACTTCATGACCAAAACGCTGCAAGTACATCGCCATACGGGTCGCATAAACGCTGCCGCTTGCGCCCGTCACTCCAAGCACAAAACGGCTCATGCATTCCCCGGCTTGTGCAAGAACACACCAAACGAAATCCCGCCATCGAACATCTTGACCTGATTGACTTCAAAGCCGCATTCTTCGGCCATCTTGCAGAACTGATCGACCGGCAAAAAGCGGATAATCGAATTCACCAAGTATTCGTAAGCATCGCGCTTGCCGCTAAAGAAGGCACCCATCACCGGGATGAACAACGGCGCCAGCACTTTATAGAAGAACTTATTGAACAAGTTCCTCGGCGAGAAAAATTCCAAAACGCAAAGGTATCCGCCCGCGTCAAGCACACGATACGATTCCAGCAAGGCGCCACGAGCGTCAGGCACGTTACGCATGCCAAAGCCGTTCAGGATGACGTCGAACTGGCGCTCAGCAAAAGGCATCTTCATAGCATCGAGCTGCACCGCATGCGCATCGATTTTCTTCGGCTTGACTTCGGCGAGCATCCCGTACGAAAAGTCGCCAATCACCGCGGGGTCCACGACAAAGCCGCGCGCAGCTCCATCCCGCGACGCCCCATTTTGCGAAGCACACTTGCAAGCGCACTTGCAACCAGATTCGAAAATCTTGCGGAACGTGTCGGCAAAATCGCCCGTGCCACCGCACAAGTCCAGCAGGCGAACTGTATTTGAGCCGCGCGGACTCTCGCCCATCATCTTTTTCAGGCGCTTGCAGCAATACCTGCGCCACAGCACATCCTGATAACAGCTCAGAAAGTGATTCAGAAAATCGTAACGGCTCGCGATGCCGTCGAACATCTTTCGCACGGGACTTTTCATACCAACCAATTTAGAAATATTCGTCCACTCCACAAAAAAAGCAACCCGGATTTTAGTCCAGGTTGCAAATTTTCAGAAGGTTCACGAGCTTAACCGCCCGCCCCCTAAAAGGCTTAGTTGAACTTAGCCGTAAAGGAATCGCCGTCCTTCGGAGTCACCAAGCGCGGATTATCCGTCACACCGTCGCTCCATCCCGTAAACACTGCACCAGCAGCCGGGACAGCGGTCAGCAAGATCGGGTTTCCGCTAAAGAACTTGCCCTTGAAGCTCTGGCTCGGGAGATTAGCACCTTCCATAAGCACGGCACCGTTGCCGGTGGCATTGAGGCTTACAGAAATCATTTCGCCCACGCCAAATTCATCCTGGTATTCCTGGATGACCTTGGGATCGCGCTTAGAGGCCCAATCCTTCATACAGGAACCCGTTCTGTCGAATCCATGACCGCAAGAGTTCTCGTACCACTTCTGGTCCTGCTTGAACTTGGCGAGGTCGCGCGTCATTTCGTTATTGTCAATCGTTGCCACCATAGCGTCGACAACCTTTCCCACGTTCTTGGCGTTCGTGTAGCTATTGAAAATCAAGGCAGAACGGTTGATGAACATACGCTTGAAATCCGGGTTCACGATAAGGCTGTTGTAGAGGTTGGCAAAGCAGCCTTCTTCCTTGCACGGCTTGTTTCCACCGCCCTTCTTGATCCAGGCGAACATATTGGATTCCTGGTTAAATTCCTTGTTGTTCACACCCCACGTCCAGTCAAAACCGTGGTCAAGGTCATAAACCATGAACTTCCACGGTTGTCCCGGAGCAGACCATGCGCGCACGTTGTTGTTCGGCCAGTCACCGTTATGGATATAGATTTCGGCAGCCATATAGTCGGCAAGGTTACCGACATCGAGCAAGGCCTTGGCAGATTCGTAATTGGCGTTGTTTTCGCCCTTGAAGTCGCTTGTAGCCACAAAGTGGAGCATGTTCATATAGCTATCGGTCGTTCCGCTGCTGGCTTCGACTTCCTTGCCCAAGTGCTTGACAAAGTTCACCGTGTTGGCATCGATCTTGTAGTTCGTTTCGACATAGTGCTTGTTGAAGCGTTCGCGCATATCGTGGATGCCATAGTACTTACCGTTGTAGAACACCACCACCTGGCGGCTACGCTGGTAATCAACACCGCTGCCTTCGAGGAGGGCACCGCCCATGGCGTCTTCGATGTAGTCGCTCACATAGCGGTTACCGTTGTTGCGGAGGTTGAAGGACTTGTACTTGTCATTCACGCCCTTGCGGGTTTCGAACAACGGATAGTTGATGCTACCGTCTTCATAGATTTCGCGCAAGCGGATCGAGACAGACTTCTTGTCGTTCAAGCGGCTGTAGCCACCCATCAAGGAGATGCCTGCATCCTTTTCCCACGTAGAGCCATCCTTTGTCGCAGAACCTTTTTCGAAGTATTCCACGTGAATCGGGAGTTCCACATCGGCATAGAGGCCAGCGCTATCGGAACAGTTCTTCGGAGCTTCGCAGCTCGTCTTGATATAATGTTCACGGAAGAAGCTCGAATCCACGCTGATGGCAACGATCGGCATTTTCACATCTTCTTCGTCGACAAAGAACGTACGGGTCGTCACCTTGCTAGAGAGAGCGCCCTTCTTGAACGTGGCGCAACGGAAGGCCACGCTATGGTCAATCTTTTTCGGGGAGCTGAATTCCGGAGAATTTTCAGTCGGCACAGATCCGTCCGTCGTGCAACGGAGCTTGACGCCATCAGCCAAAGCAGGCGGATTCAAGGTAAACGCTTCGCTATAGAATCCGGACTTGAGACCGCTCATGTCTGCCGGCGGAACAAGTTCGTCGTAAGCCTTGGATTCGGTGTTCGGCTTTTCCGGAGTCGGCGTTTCAAAGTACTTCCAGTAACCGCCATCCACAATGCCCCAGCTAAGGCCAGCCGTCAATTCCGGATAAGCGACCGAGTCACGGATTCCGTTAAAGTTGTCCAAAAGATAAATCGTGCCGCCGTCCTTATCGAGCTTCCAGTTCGTATGCGGACGAGTATGGAAGCTATCCTTATCGGCAACCTCAACAGCGGAGATGTCATGCTTGTCGCAGAAGACGACCAAGAAGGACTTTGCCTTGACAACGACACTGCCAAAGACCCACTTGCGCAGGTTCTTGAGGTTTTCGACAAGCGTATAGCCTTCGAGGTTTGCATCCTTGTCGCCGGAGTTATAAATTTCAACCCAGGACGGGTCATTGCCACTTTCATCGAGGAAGTCCGTATTCAACGGAGAGATTTCCGTGATACGCAAGGCAGAATTGCCGACCCAGCGGATGGCCGTATCCGGCGGAAGCGTCACAACGATAGTCTTATAGACGGTGTCATTGCCTTCGACAACGCGAATGACTTCGGTACTCGAAGAATAAGAAAGGTTTGAACCAGAAGATCCGCCCGGAATTGCTTGACATGACGGGGAGTTGCAACCCGACGATCCAGAATCAGCGGCTGGACCATTCGGAAAATCGTTATCATCGGCGCAGGATACCAAAAATGCTGCACCAAGAGCTGCGACTAGCGATACGGACGCTTTAAACCAGTTTTTTGAGCGAATCACGACGACCACCTAAATAAAAAAGATACACCACCCAACGGCGAAAAAGCCGTAGGACACCTTATTATTCCATCCAACACCACTAAATTTAGTAGTTTTTTTAAAAAAATAACAGTAATATTCTCTTTACCCTTGACAAGCGGGAAAAATTAATCTATTATTGGGTCACCAAAATGGTTCTGTAGCTCAGTTGGTAGAGCAGTGGACTGAAAATCCGCGTGTCGTTGGTTCAATTCCAATCGGAACCACTGGTTCAATTCCAATCGGAACCACGAAGAAACCTCGGTGAAAACCGAGGTTTTTTCTTTATATTCAGCATTTTTACAATGTCACCCCGGACTTCAATGTCATCCCGGCCTTGTGCCGGGACGGGGTCGCCTTACACATCTCGCAGAAAAAAGCAGATGCCCGCACTCCAGCGGGCATAACAAAGGTGGCGGCACAATAAAAATATAGCGTGATTTAAATCACGGGCGGCAAGAGCCCGCTCTTGACGAATTCCCCATCCGGCGTGTAACAGGAATAGAATTCATCCCAATGTTCCATAAGAATATCCACGAGTTCAGGCTGGAAATGCGTCCCGCGGGACTTTCTCATTTCTTCGCGAACCTTGTCTTCGGGCCAGGCCGGCTTGTAGCAACGCGGGCTAGCAAGGGCATCCAGCACATCGGCGACAGCACAAATGCGGGCCGCCAGCGGAATCTTTTCGCCCTTGAGTCCGTCCGGATAGCCCGTACCATCCCAACGTTCGTGGTGGGCACCGGCAATATCGTAGGCCATGCAGAGCAAATCCGTCTTGGAGTCGCGAAGAAGCGTACGTCCAATGACCGAATGCGACTTCATCTGGTTGTACTCTTCCGGAGTGAGCTTTCCGGCCTTGTTCAGAATGCTATCCGCAATGCCGACCTTTCCAAGGTCGTGGAGCGGGGCCGCATAATAAATCAAAGCCTGTTCTTCGGGAGAAAGGCAAAGATACTTGGCCAGCTTAACGGAAATTTCTGCAACACGGTGGATGTGGTCGCCCACTTCCTGACTGCGGAATTCAGAGACTTCGCCCAGAATGCGGATAAGTTCCATGTGGGCGGACTTCAGTTCTTCGGCCTTGCGTTCCAGTTCCCGCGCATAACGTTCCAGTTTCTCGGCACGGAGAGCCGATTCGATGGTCTTTGCCGAATAGACCGAAATGAGCTTGAGGCGTTCCAGATCCTTTTCGGAGAAGAACACATTTTCGCCAACCTTGTTGATGGCCTGGAACACACCCATCACGCGACCGTCACTTTCAAGAGGCATCGTCATGACAGATGTTGTATGGTAGCCGTTTTTCAAGTCGCTGCGACGGTCAAATCGTGCATCACGATAGGCATCTTCGACCAAAACCGGTTCACCCGTCTTGAGGGAATAGCCGACAAAGCCAGCCGAAAGCGGAATGCGCAATTCGCTCACGCCATGAGCGACCTTTGTCCAAAGTTCATTGCGTTCTTCATCAATGAGCCACAGGGAACAACGGTCTGCCTGGACGATTTGACGCCCTAAGTCCGCCATAAGCACCAAGAGACTGTCCGTCTTATGCTCGGCGGCAATCTTCGGCATATACTCAAACAAGAGGGCCGCGACCTTGCTGTCCCCGAGATCCGCTGAGTTTTCTTGGTAGCTCATAACATGTAAAAAAATAGTTAATTTCGTACTAAATGCAAAGTATCGTTGACGATATCGAACTATTTTTTCTATTCTTTGCGCACCAATTGGAGGAATAGGCTAATTGGTAAGTCAGCGGTCTTGAAAACCGCCGCCGTAAGGCTTGGGGGTTCGAGTCCCTCTTCCTCCGTAAAAAGCGTTTCCGAGTTCCGGGAACGCTTTTTTATTTTTTAATTCGAAGCCCATCCCAATCCGCGCGGCAGTCCGCAGCATAGTCCGCGGCAGCACTCGCCGGCTCATCGAAAAGCAGCGTACAGACCTTGAGCGGCAGCGGAAAATCATTCCCGAAAGCGGCAATACACGCCGATGTCGTCGCCCCCGTCGTAAAAACATCGTCCACCACGATAACGCTCCCCTTTACCGGGAACTTCTGCGAGCGCACAATCTCAAACGCCCCCGCCACATTCACCTGGCGTTCCTCCTTCGAAAGCTTCGTCTGCGAAACGACAAACGTCTTTCGCCGAAGCATCCGGCAAACTTTACCGCCCATCGCAACGGCCAACGCCGACGCAAGCAAATCCGCCTGGTTGTATCCGCGCTCGCGGTACCTCGCTCGGTGCAGCGGAACCGGCACAAAATAAAGCGGCTGTGCCAGCATCGAAAGTTCCTGCGCCACCATACCATTCCTTACCGCCGACGAATGACGCACCAAGTACGACGCGAGCCCCGGAATATTCTTGTACTTGAGCGCATGCACTAGCCGCCTCGTCAAAGGACGCATCGGGAAAAGGCAAAAAGCATCCTCGTTCGGGAACGCGGGCGAATTCGCCTCCCGCGCAAGTTCCGCCGCACAAGAAGGACATAGCCAAGGGTCCAACCGCTCCGACGAAGTCCCGCACCCCAGGCACTCCATCCCGAAAATGAAATTTGAAACCGTCCGCAAAACGTCCATAAAGCCTCCTGTCAAAAAACGTGTCCTTTTATAGAACACGCTTTTTTCAGGCGACCGGTACAGTAAAATTTTATTTAGTCTTGCGAATTTGGATCCCGTCGGCTGACGCCTCCAGGATGACAGTCTACTGTCTACTTCCTACTGCCTACTAACCACTAATCACTTCCTGCTCCCCTGATACCGTAGGCACATCAGAAGTCCCACAAGGAACATGCACACCAGCGCAAACGAGCCCCCGTACGAAAGGAACGGAAGCGGAAGCCCAGTCACCGGCATAAGCCCGATCGTCATCGCAATATTCACCGTAATGTGGAACAGGAATATCGTCGAAGCGCCCATCGTCATGAGCGTCACGAACGGATCGTCGTTAATCTTGCAGATCGAAGATGCGCGCCACAGGAACAGCGCATACAGCACGAGAATGGCCGCACAACCGATAAAGCCAAACTGCTCGCCCAGCACGCTAAAGATAAAGTCCGTATGTTCTTCGGGCAAAAACGAGAGGTTCGTCTGCGAGCCATTACCAAAGCCCTTGCCGCCAATACCGCCGCTACCGATAGCCGTAAGCGACTGCAAAACCTGATACCCATCGCCCAGCGGGTCACTCATCGGATCAAGGAACGTATTCACGCGCTTCTGCTGGTGCGGCTCCAGCATATTCCAGACCATCGAGCTTGCATACCCCGCCAAAATGTTGGTCGCAATAATCGCCACCGAAAGGCCCTTCGAAAAACGCCTGCGGAACACCGACACCACGACAAGGCAAATGAGGAGCCCCCACATCACCTGCAGCACCATCGACTGCGAATGCGAGAACAGCACCGACAAGACCGGGCTCAAAATCAAGAACATGTCCGTAAACGTGAGCCCCGCAAAAAAGAACCCCACAAGCGTCACCGCGGTAAACACAAGAGCCGTACTCAAATCCGGCTGCTTCAGCACCAGCGCAAAGGGCACAATAAAAAGCCCAAGCGGAACCGCAAACGTCTTCAGTTTGTACAAACTCACCGGGTGCTTCGAAAGCCAATACGAAATCGTGATCAGGTAGGCAATCTTTGCAAATTCCGAAGGCTGGAGCTTGATCACCTTCAGGTCAATCCAGCGTCCGGCCCCCTTCACGTCGCCCGCAAAGATAAGCACGAACACAAGCAAGACAAGCGCAATCACGTAAGAGGGCACAGCAATCCGCTTAAGCCAATCGATTTTCACAAAGACTAGGCCTGTCGCAATCACAATCCCCGTCAAAAAGTAAATGATCTGCCTGAACCAATGAGAATCGTAAAAGACGATTTCTTCGCTGACCGTCGCCGAATAAACCAGGGACACGCCACACGCCATCAGCGTGAGGGTCACACCGATAAAGAACCAGTCAAACTTGAGCGACTTGTCCAGAAAACGGCCGGAACTCATTCTTCTTCGTCCTCCTTCCCGAAGTACGCCATCAACACCTTGCGGGCAATCGGAGCCGCCACCGCGCCACCGCCACCAGCGGCTTCCATAATCACGGCAACAGCAATCTGCGGGTCATCCAGCGGAGCGACCGCAGCAAACCAGGCATGCGTCTTCTGCCCCTTCTTCCATTCGCCCGACCCCGTCTTGGCCCCCACGCGGATTCCAGGCACGGCACCCTTCTTTCCGGTTCCACCCGGATGGTTCACCACGGAATCCATCGCATTCATCAGCACACGGTGCGTCTCGGGCTTCATCGTTCCCGGACGGATAATTTCGGGAACATACGTGCGGACCACATTCCCGTTCGCATCCCGCAGCTCCTTCATGAAGTGCGGACGGTAAACGCCCTTGTTCGTCGCCAGCGAGCCGACAAAAACCGCCTGCTGCAAGGGAGTCACCATCTGCCCCTGTCCAATGGACAGGTTCAAGATAAGGCCCCTCGCCCAACGCCAGCCCAGGCGCTTGTTACGACGGTTGAACGAAGCCGAATCCGGCAGCCACCCTGCACGTTCTCCAGGGATATCGACCCCGAGCAGGTTCTCGCCATAGCCAAAGCGGCGCGCAAACTCGTTGATGCGGGCCATGTCGATTTCAAGACCGGCCTGGTAAAAATACACGTCGCACGAAAGGCGGAGCGCATGCACGACGTTCAGGTTGCCATGCACACCCCAGCACCTCTGGTAGCGCGATCCATACTGGTAGCCGCCCGTACAGGCCTTCGGGTAATACTTGGTTTCAGAGATGATCCCGCTTTCGAGCCCGGCCCCCGACGTCACCAGCTTGAAGATGGATGCCGGCGGATAAATGCCCGAAATCGCACGGTTCGTCAGCGGGCGCATCGAATCGAGGGCCACGTGGGCCCAGCCCCTGTTGCGTTCACGGCGCTTGAGCGAAAAGATGTTCGGGTCGAGCCTCGGCGAAGAAACCATCGCGAGGATTTCGCCATTGCGGGGGTCGAGCGCCACAAGCGCGCCCTTCGCCGTATCGGGAATCGCCGCCTCCGCCGCCTTTTGCAGCTTCAGGTCGATCGTCGACACCAGATGCAGGCCGGGAACCGGTTCAATATAGCCGTCCACATCCGAAAGCGCACGCACTTCGCGCCCCGAAGCGTTCACTTCCACAAGCTTAAGCCCGTTCACGCCACGGAATTCCCTATCGTATTCCTGCTCGAGCCCCTTTTGACCGATGCGGTCGCCCTGCGAATACGTCGCATACTCCGGAAGCTTCAGCTGGTCTTCCGAGATTTCGCTCGTATAGCCCAGCACATGCGATGCCAGCGTTCCATAAGGGTATTCACGGCGGGACTCAATGATCACCGAGACGCCCGGCAGCTCCGTCGAATGTTCTTCGATCACTGCCACCTGCTCCATCGTCGCATCTTCCAGAATGCGGATCGGATGCGTCTTGATCCAGCGCGTCCTCTGGAACGCCGTATCGAGCGACAAAGAATCGAACAAGTGCGCCCCCGAAGAATCGCGGATGTTCAAAAGCTTCTTGAAGATGGAATCCCTCGCCGCCTTCTTTCGCGGCAATTCAAGCGCCTGGAGCGCAATCTGGTACGAGGGTCTGTTACGCACCAGCACGTTCCCGTTACGGTCGTAAATGTAGCCACGGTCGGCAATCAACTCTATGCGGCGCAAACGGTTGTTTTCGGAACGCTGGAAGTTCTCTTCGTAATGGATGTACTGCAACGAAAAGAGACGGAACAGGATGACCGCAAAAAGAAACACGACGCCCATGAGGAATATCAGGACATTCCAGTTCCTGTGGATCCTGGCTTCGTTCTCCGAATTATCGTTATACATTCGTCTTCTTCCCCGAAGAGAGGTAGAACGCAATCCCGCCGATAATCATCGTATAGGCAAATTCCGGCAACGTCCTCGTGATAAACAGGTTCGTCACCACGTCCTTTTCGAGCCCCGTAATGAGGAAATAGAACATGTCGTTCACAAAGAACGCAAGGCCAAGCACGCCAATTTTTGCAGGCAGGTTCAGCGTCAAGAAGCGTTCTTCCAAAAGTCCGACCGCAAACCCGACAATCGTCATGGCAATCGTATTGGCACCAAGCCACTCCACCGGAGCGTACACATCCTGCGTGAAGCCGGCCAAAAAGCCCCAGAAACAACCCGTAGCAGGTCCAAAGCGGATAGCGACGGACACAATGAAGATCACCACGAAATCAGGCCCGATGCCCAAAATCTGCAACCACTCGCTCACCGTTGTCTGTAAGACAAACACCACGACAAACAGCAAAAGCGTCATGAACCATTTGTAATTATTCATTGAGCAGCTCCTGGATAATCCATTCCGGTTCCTTCTGCATTACAAACAGTTCTTCCAGCGTCGAAAATTCCTGGAACGGTTCCACGTCCATCAGGCTCATCACGTCCAGATCCGCCTTGCGAACCTTATGCACCGTCCCCACCGGGATTCCCTTCGGGAAAATGCCGCCAAGTCCCGATGTAATAAGCGTATCGCCCTCGGCAACGCCCGCATGCGACGGGATAAGCGCCGAAAGCAAACGACCGTCCATCGATTCGAGGAACCCCACCACACGCGTACGGCGTTCCAGCACCGAAAGCTTCAGGTTCGGATCCGTCAAAAGCTGCACCCTGGAATGCGTCATCATCGCCTTCGAAATCTTGCCGACAAGACCGTTCATCGAGAACACCGGCATATTGTCCTTTACGCCGTGATGCGTCCCGCGGTTAATGACAAGCGTCGTCAAGAATCGCCCCGGATTGTGCCCCACCACGCGCGCCGTGACAATCGGGAAATCCCACTTGTCGTCAAAACGGACAAGCGTATGGAGCCTTGCGAGTTCCTGCAGGCCTTCGCTGGCGTGGTACGTTTCCTGGCGGAGCCTTGCGTTTTCTTCCTTGAGGTGGTCGTTTTCCGCCTGCAACGACTTGAAGTCATTTATGGACGAGGCAAACAGCTGCACCGGGTAAAACACCGTCGAAAGCGCACTCGAGACAATGCTCTCGCGCACTGCCGTCGGGGCCTCCCGCATAAGAATCCCCAAAACGAGAAAAAAGGCAAAAGCGACAACGCCATGCCTTTCCGTAAACAGCTCGATAATAAAGCGAAATGCTCTAAGCATCGAAATGCAATTTCAAAAAATTACGTCGAAGATGCAATCAAGACCGGACGGTACTTGTCCAAGTCTTCGAGAATGCGGGCTGCACCCTTGCAAACGCAAGTCATCGGATCGTCAATCACGTTCACCGAGAGGCCCGTTTCCTTGCGGATACGTTCGTCAAGGCCACGCAACAGGGAACCGCCACCCGTAAGGATGATGCCCTTGTCATAAATGTCGGCAGAGAGTTCCGGGAGCGTCATGCTCAAGGCCTGCTTCACAGCTTCGATGATCGCCGTCACCGGTTCGTTGATGGCGTCGCGGATTTCGGCACTTCCGATAGGAATCGTGCGCGGCATACCGGCAATAAAGTCAAGGCCCTTGACTTCCATCGTCAATTCTTCTTCGAGCGGGCTTGCAGAACCGATCTGGATCTTGATCTGTTCGGCAGTGCTTTCGCCCACGCAGAGGTTGTACATAGTGCGGAGATAACGGACAATGGCTTCGTCCATTTCGTCACCGCCCACACGCACGGAACCGTTGCAGTCAGACTTGTTCAAGGCAATCACGGCAATATCGGACGTACCGCCGCCAATGTCCACGATCATGTTACCGACCGGGTCTTCGACCGGGATGCCCATGCCGATAGCGGCAGCCATCGGTTCATGAACGAGGTGGACTTCCTTTGCGCCAGCCATCTTGGCAGCGTCGATCACGGCACGCGTTTCCACTTCAGTAATTCCGTTCGGGACGCCAACCACCACACGAGGTTTTACCACCCACAGCGGATAGCGCTGGACACGCTTGATGAAGGTCTGCAAAAGCGTTTCTACGAGTTCGAAATCGGCAATCACGCCATCACGCATCGGACGTATGGCGCGGCTTTCGCCAGAGGTACGGCCAAGCATTTTCTTTGCTTCGGTACCGATTGCAGTCACGCGATTGCTCTTGCGGTCAACCGCAATCACAGTCGGTTCGTTGATGACAATGCCCTGTCCAGCCACATGGACAAGCGTATTCGCGGTACCCAGATCAATACCGATATCACAAGAGAAAAGTCCGAACAAAATTTAACCCTCTATAATAGAAATCCCAACTCAAATATAGCTAATTACATCCCCGGTTTCATCACCTAGGGCGTCTTATCCTTGCCGAATTTCAAGACCTTGTAATAGCGGTCCCAATGCCTGCCGTGGACCTCGTAACGGTACTTGCGCTTGGCATACAGGGCGATGTCCTTGTAGATATAAAAATCGACTTCGGCATAGGCCGCATAGATTTCCGCCTCGGCACCTTCAAAGAGCCTAAAATCACGGATCTTGTAGTACGGTTCCGCAAGCAGATCTTCCTTTGATGTCTTTGCATTGAGCGCTTCGGCCACCATGAACTTCAAGTCTTCCTGCAAGTACGGGAGGAGCTTCTTTTCGATTCGTTCCGTCGGCTCCGAACACGACGAAAGCAGGGCAAGAACTAGGAGGAGCAATATCTTTTTCATGACCATAAAATAAAAAAAGAAACGCACCCGGATGGAGTGCGCTTCGAAAATTGTTGCTAGTGATTAGTAGGAAGTAGTCGGTCGGAAGTCGGAAGTTTTTATAATCGCGGCTTCGCCGCCTTATATGACGTGCAAAGCTAGTGATTCTTTTCCTACAACCTACAGCCTATAACCTAAAACCTTCTTTAGAACGAATACGTTGCAGAGATTCTGGAGAAGAGACGGCCTTCGCCCTGGAACGGGTTACGGAAGAGGAGGTCTTCAGCAACGGTCACGTCGATCTTCAACTTTTCTTCGATGTTGATACCGAAACCGAAGCCGATGTGGTCCTTGGAGGTACCGTCAGCGAGCGGGTTCGTGCTGAAGAAGTTGCCGTCATCCTTGCAGATGCCGTACTGCTCGTCGTTATACTTGTCGATGTTGGCATCGTTGACATTGCACTTTGTATAAAGGATGGACTTCTGGCCGCCAACGCGGATCACGAACCAATCCCACCAGATGTTACGTTCGATACCGAAGCTGATCATGCCGCCGACATCGGTACGTTCGTCCCAGTGCCTGTGGTCATCGTTACGGGAATCGTAGGTCCAAGTCTTGGATTTCGCATTGAACATCCAGTCGTGAGCCTTTCTCTTATTCCAAATGAAGTCTGCACCCATCCAGAAGAAACCTCGGTCAAGAGCGACGTTGATACCGACACCGACCTGAGCGTGCTTTTCGTCCAAGCCCGGAGCGTCAATGAACTTGATGTTCAAAGCCGGAACAAGTTCACCGTTGATAGCATCCAACGTAAAGAATGCACGGGACTTGAGGAGGAAGGAGAAGTCGCCATCGTCAAAGAAGCTGTGGTGTTCCGGACCATACTGGATACGAGCCAAGGCGAGAGAAGCTTCCAAATCAAAGTAGTTCGTGAACTGGAAGTTCAAACCACCGTCTGCCTGGACGATAGAAGCAAAGGCATTGTTCTTGACCTGATAGTTGCCCGTAGAATCAATATCGCCACCATCCTGTGCCGCAATATACACATGCAAGCCCCAGGCATCGCCGTTAGAAAGCGTACCGCCCAAGAAGCCGTCAAAGTTCGTCACCGTTTCAGGGACTGCGGTCTTGTCGCCCTTTTCGCCGATCACGTAGTCCGGAAGGTACTGGGCAAGTTCGGTATTGACGCGGCCAAAGAGACCACCGATGGAGAGACGCGGATCCGGATTGTTGGCATCGCCAAGAGAGAAGGAGAAGATGCCACCGAAGTTCGGGTGCTGCGGATCCTTGTTCGTACCAGCAGCGACATCCTGCGTGTAAGGTCCGAATTCACCAATCAAGTAATTGGAGTAGAGGTTGATGTTTGCCGGGTTGTCGAAGATGCTCACATCGTCCATGATGTAAGTCGTGTTTTTACCCATAGATTCAATACGAGCAAACGTTGCAAACGCAGAACCTACACCGAGGATTCCAAATGCGGTGCCTACGGCAGCTACAGTTTTAAAATTCATGAAACAACTCCTATTGGAAATTCTTTTATAAAGTTAGTTTTATAAAATAAAAAACGCAAGAATATTTTACAGAAACACAACTTTTTTTGTGAAGCTTCCACAACGCCATAAATACGGCATATAAAAAAAGGCCAGACTTGCGTCTGGTCTTTTTTAAGCTTTCCCAAATGGATTATTCGGAGAACGTGAACGGAATCGTAACCGTCGTGTTTCCGGACTTCACCTTGCTGAAGGTCCAGCGGCTAACAGCGTTCTTGATTTCGCTGTCGAATTCGCCAAAACCAGTCGTCGAAGATGCGATGGAAATGCTGATGATTTCGCCACCCGGAGCAATCGTGAACTTCAAGGTAACCTTACCCTGGAAGCCCGGCTTCTTCTTGAGCATCTTGTTGTAGATGTGACGAAGACCCGGAGTACGCTGGCGGACAACCTTCATGATGTCTGCAGCGGAACGAGAGCCACCACCGGCGCCCATGTCGATATCGCGCATAGACGGAGTCTTGATGGAACCCTTAGCCTTAGTAGCGATACCACCGCCACCACCGCCAAGGAGACCAGCGAGGCCGTCACCGATACCACCGGAACCACCTTCTGCGTAACCTTCGTTGAAGCCACCATTAGCCTTACCGCGACGGCCACCGAGAACGGTCTTACCCGTAGTCTGGAGACCAGCGACGTCCTTGAGCACCTTATCGATGTCCTTGGTGAACTTCTGGTTCTTCATCAAGTCATAAGCAGCAGCAGAGGCATTCTTGGTCTGGGCAGTGAGGAGCTTGAGCACGCCGCGAGTCTGCGGAGCGTTCGGCTGACCCTTACCGCGCGGCTTGCCACCGCCACCAGCCTTCTTACGAGGCTTCTTCGGTTCAGGCTTCTTCTTTTCTTCCTTCTTTTCTTCCTTCTGCTCAATCTGCATGGAAGTAGTCAGGTCGACAGAATCAGCATTGTCGAATACGACTTCGGCAACAACCTGTTCGTACATGGAAGCCCAAATACACATCGCCAAAGCAATCACAAGAGAGACACCGGCAATTGCGCCCATCTTCTTGTCGGATTCCGGCATAAGCGACGCAATAAACGGATCTACATTCTTCTTAGCCATGCTTATTCCTCCCCGCCGTTCTTCTGCATCACGGCGAATGCGATGTTCGTGTAACCGGAGAAGCCGCAAGTGGCCATGACCTTGTACATCGCATCATACGGGATGTTCTTGTCAATTTGGACAACGATGTGGCCAGCTTCATCGGCAGGAAGACCCATCTTGAGAGCGTGTTCCTGTTCGATAGCGCGACGATCCTTCAGGACTTCGTCAACCTTAGTGACAAGGAGATCTTCCTGAGCGAGAACGTCAGCGGTCGGCACCACCTGTTCATTGTCAACGATAACGTAGTTAGCATCGACCACGACAGTCAAAGACACTTCCTTCGGCTGGACCTTAGAGGTCGAGATCGGAAGAATCAAGTTTTCTGCCTGAGTCAAAAGCTGACCTTCAGCATCCATGTTCTTGATCATGAACACCAAGATGATGGTCATCATGTCCATCATGGACGTGAGGGAGAAAGGTACGTCTTCGCTATACTTACGAGTTTTTCTAGCCATGATTAACCTCCCAACTTAGCAAGGTTGATCTTGCTGAAACCAGCTTCCTTGGCACGGTCCATAAGCTGGATGATCTTGTCAAACTGAGTGTCGTCGTTTGCAACGATGATGATGTTGTCAACGTCGTCCAAGTCGATGAACTGAGTATGAATAGCGATCAAGTCCTTAGCGATGAGATCGTATGCGGAAAGCGGATAAACCATGCTCTTGTCACCCGGCTTGAGAGTACGGGCGGAGTTCGGCTGAAGCGTTGCGACGGCCTGGCCAGCAGTCGGAGCCTTGAGGGCAGCCGGCTTCTGAAGACCACCTACGCCTTCACCCGGAAGAGACAAGAAGTTGTTAGCACCGTCGACGTATGCGCTATCTGCGTGAGCTTCTTCAGCGCTACCGTCATTCTTATAAGCGGCCCAAATGACCTTGCCCGGGTCTTCTTCAGATTCCTTCTGAATAGCCCAGAGTTCGATGGTTTCGATTTCGTAGAGATACTTCTCTTTATC
This sequence comes from Fibrobacter succinogenes, assembly GCA_902779055.1. Taxonomy (GTDB): domain Bacteria; phylum Fibrobacterota; class Fibrobacteria; order Fibrobacterales; family Fibrobacteraceae; genus Fibrobacter; species Fibrobacter succinogenes_K. The sequence goes on from CACZAD010000025.1 coordinate 58,973, forward strand.
CATTTCGGAACCATCTTTGCACTTCGGTCCGTGTCCACTTTCAACAGCCGTCTTCACGTCTTCCATCGAATACGTAACGAGCTGAGCATCAGACTTGCAACGGAACGTCCACATTTCCTTGAAATAGACGTTCGGCTGGAAACCGCCGCGGGCACCGATAACAAGGTAGTTGTTAGCGATGGCGAGGGACAAGTTCAATGCCTGCTCATCAGGTGGAGGCGGTTCGTTATTGTCCATAATCATCTGGCTGCGTTCAGGCAGATTGACTTCGACAATAGCAAGCTTGGAGAAAGCAGTCATGGTCAGAAGCATAGGAATCAAGATGGTGAACAAGCCCATCGCCGGAAGCAAATCCGGTTCTTCGACCTTTCCTGGTTTCTTGATTTGTTTTGCCATGTTTTTAAACTCCAGTTAAAATTAAACTCTCTGAATGATTATGCGAGGGAGTTGATAATCTTGAGGCCCTTTTCTTCCATTTCCTGGATAAGGCGTTCGGAGTTCATGTTGAGAAGGCCGACGATGACGAGGAGCGGAACTGCAGAGAGAAGTCCGAGGAGCGTCGTACCCATAGCGATTGCAATACCGTCAGCAAGAGCCTTAGCACGTTCAGAAGCCGGCTTGTTAGCAACAGCGTCGAAGGTGTAGATCAGACCGTAAATCGTACCCATAAGTCCGAGCAACGTGGAGATGGAAGCCATAACGGAGATGATGGAGATGTAACGGGTGAGGCGCGGAGCTTCGGTGAGGAACACAGCGTCAGAAGCAGCAGTCATCAAGTCGCGAGCCTTGTCAGCATCCTTGCAGTTGAGCTTAGCGCCGACGATAGCGTCCATGACCTTAGCAAGCGGGAGCTTAGAGCTCTTAGCGAACTGGAGAGCCTGTTCGAGCTGGTTCTGCATAACGAGCTTACCGAAATCAGCCATAAACTTAGCGCGGCCCTTGGAGCTCTTAATCATGATGTAGGTGAAGCGTTCGATGGAGAAGCCGAGGCCGATGATGAACACGACCAAGATGATCCACATGAACTGGTAACCATCAGATTCAGGGCTGAAGGATTGAAGCAATTTAGACATTAGAGACTCCTTTAATTGAGTTATTGTTTTTGTTGTTTTTGATAATCTTCGTTCATATTTATTTTTTTTTGAAGCATTGTGGGAGATATTTAGTAGTAAAACTTTCTTTACCGCTAGGCAATCGCCCTCAAGCCCAATAAAATAAGGGAATCCCACGAAGTAGGATTCCCCGTAAAATAGTTTTTACCGCTATTTTTTCTTGCCTTTTTTGGCCTTTTTCTTGGATTTCTTAGATTCGGCCTTGGCTTTCTTGCCCTTCTTACCCTTCTTGGAGGTCGTTTCGACGACTTCTTCATCGCTAGAAGAGTCAGAAGCAGCTTCTACGCCTCTTTCGGAAGCCGGGATCTGGCTCGGATCAGCCATCCACTGCTTGAGCTTGGCGAGTTCTTCTTCGAGCTTAGCGCGATCGTCCTTAGTTTCCTTGACGATGTTGCGGAAGGTCGAGACCTTTTCTTCGAGGGTCATAGCGTCAGACTTTTCGATCTGTTCGATACGAGCCTTCATCTTGAAGTAAGCCGGGTCAGCAAAGAGCGTAGACGGGTCAAACTTTTCGATCTTGGTATTGAGATCTTCGTTAGCTTCGTCCAAAGTTCTCAAGGTTTCGAAGAGCTTGGTGGTCCATTCGTTTTCGATACCGTAGTGAGCAGAAGCCTTGATACCGGTTGCGCACTGCGGGATAGCGAGCTGCTTGGCGGCATCAGAACGGTTGTTAAGTTCTTCGCGGTAGGCTTCCAAGTCTTCGTGGGCGGCCATGATAGCGTCGTCCTTCACCATGCCCTGACCGACGTATTCCTTGACGATCAAGACACTATCCGGAAGCGGAGAATTAGCGAATGCATCAGCAACTTCGACGAACACGGCGCAGCCCTGGTAGTACATTTCGATGTAGCCCATTTCTGCAGCGATCACGTCCTTGTTGTAGAAGCCCTGGTCACGAGCAAGGTCGATGTTCTTCTGGAAGATCGGACGAGCCTGTTCGTAGTAAGACGGAAGCTGTTGCACGATACCGATACGTTCTGCGAACTTTTCTTCTTCCTTCTTGCCGTTGAGCTGCTGTTCACGGATCTTGGCAGCCATCGTCACGAAGAGCATACCCATCTTGTTAGTAGCGCGGAAGGTCCACTTTTCAGATGCGTAGGCAGCAGACTTGGAGTAGTGACCCATAGCCTTCTGGAGGATGTCGACCAACTGCTTGATGATCTTGGCCTTTTCCTTTTCCTTGCCCTTCAAGACAACCGGAGTCATCTTGTTGTATTCGTATTCACCCATGTAGAATGCAGCTTCAGCCGGGATAGCAGCGTCTGCGTTCTTGATCTGCAAGCCGTACTTGTCGTAGGCTTCGAGAGTTCTCTTATAGGCTTCAACAGAGTTTTCCATGTCCTTGACGTTGCGGTAAGCACGAGCGATACCGATGTAGGCAGCGATCAGCTTTTCCTTGTCTTCCTGGTACATCTTGATGAAGTTGCGATATTCCTGGATGGCGAGGTCCCACTTCTTGGCGTTAGCGTATGCCATCGGGATGGAGAAGGCAGCGTCAACAGCGTAAGAGCTCTTCGGGTAGTCGCGGACGAGGTCCTTGGAGCAGCGGATGGCTTCGTTCGTCATCTTGGCTTCGTCGTAGCTCAAGCAGGCGCTATAGAGGAAGGACGGAGTTTCTTCGTTCTTCGGGTAACGCTTGTAAGCAAGTTCGAAGGTGATAGCAGCCTGCTTCTTGTCCGGGATGGAGTCGTAGGTCTGGGCGGCAAAGCCGATTGCCGGGAAGGCCATGGAGTCCGTCGGGAAGTTGTCGGTAATGAACAAGAACGTCTGGGCAGCAACCACCGGCTTCTTATCCTTCTTGTAGTTGCTTGCAGCACGCAAGATACCCTTGACCGTGAGCGGAGAGCTCTTGTAGTTCTTCGGGAGGAGCATGAAGGTTTCAGCAGCCTTGTTGTACTGGTTGACGCTTTCGTAAGCGGCAGCAGCTTCGAAGATAGCCTTGTCAGCAATGTCGATGGTCGGATAGCGCTTCACGAGGTCCAAGTAAGCCTTTGCACCAGCTTCGGACTTGCCTTCCTTGACAGAGGTTTCAGCCTTCTGGAAGAGGACGTATGCGATAGCCTTTTCGATTTCCTTGGCCATGGAGTCGTTGCGAGTTTCCTTGACCTTGGTGTACTGCTTGAGGAGCCATTCAAATTCGGTGAGGGATTCGTCGAGCTGGTTGGATTCCAAGAGCGACTGGGCAAGCATACGGCTGATGAGCAAGATGTACTGATGCTTCGGGAAGTCAGCCTTCAACTTGCGGAGAACGTTCACGGCAACCTTGAACTGCTTTGCATCGTAGTGGACGATAGCAGCGTTGTAAGCAAGTTCTGCGGCTTCCTTGTTCTTGCCGAACTTGGCCATGTACTTGTCGACCTGGTCGAAGTAGGCCTTGGTTTCGGGCAAGCTGTAAGCCTGGATAACGTCATCGTTAGCCTTGGTCTTCTTAGCATTTTCGCGAGCCTGGTCCATCATGAGAACGGCGTTGTAACCAGCTTCGTCCTTCGTGAGGAGAGCGCCAGAGCCCATCGGACGGCGACCGTAACGGGTAGTATCGGTGTCGACGATCCAGTTGAACATCTTGGCAGCGTTGGCATGCTGGCCCATTTCCTGATAGACGAGAGCCAAGTTGATATGCACCTTGTATTCGTCCCAGGTCGGTTCCTTGGCATAGCGCTTGAGGAATGCTTCGTAAGATTCAATAGCCTTGGCGTACTGTCTCTTGCCGCCTTCGATATCACCTTCCTTGGTGAGCTTAGCAGCCTGAGCGTGGTGGTACTGCGGAATGTCGAGCATAGCGCCACGGATGGCAGCTTCAGCATTCTTCACAGATTCCGGATACTTCTGGTTCTTCTTGTACCAAGAAGAGTTGCGGTCGTAACGCTTCACGACTTCGTAACGGTGAGACTGAGCGTCTTCGAACTTCTGCTGGACAATCAAGATTTCGATCATGGCGATATCGGCGAGCGGAGCGTCGATATAGTCCGGGTTGATCTTCATCAAGCGCTTGAAGGACTGGACAGCTTCTTCGTTACGGTCATGGTCCTTGTTCTTCATACCGATACGGTAGTAGACGGAATCCTTGAACGGAACCTTCTTGTCCTTCAAGAAAGCTTCAGCTTCCTGGACACCACCACCTTCCAAGTCAGAGAAGGAGGCAGCCATGAAGTCCATAGCTTCACCGCGCAAGTCGTTCGGATATTTACCCTTGTCGGCACCGACGATGTAGTCGTAGTACTTGACTGCTGCGGTTTCGTATTCAGCAATGTTGTAGTAAGATTCTGCCAAGTGGTACATGGCGAGAGCAGCTTCCTTACCGGTAAGGTTCTCAAAGCCAGTCACCTTCTTGTATGCTTCGATAGCATCGCGGAACTTACGGTTCATGAAATGGTATTCTGCGATACGGAGCCATGCCTTCGGCACGAGACCGTTGTCCGGGAAGTCGCGGACGAGCTGCATACGGAGCTTGTATGCCTTGTCGTCTTCGCCACTGGCTTCCTGCACAGCTGCAGCCTGGTAAATCACGGTCGGAGCCTTGGCTTCCTTCGGGTACTTGTCGATGTATTCAAGGAAGTAGCCCAAGGACTTCTTGTGGTCAGGCTTCGGGAATTCGTTGATGTTAGCGCACTTTGCCGGCTTGTTGTCGCGGTCAGCGCACCATGCCACATCTTCTTCGTACTGGGCGTTCTTGTCGAGGAACTGCTTTTCTTCGAGCTGGAACTGGTAGTGACCGAGCTGCTGCAAGGAGCTAGCGCAACGGTTGCTGATCTTGCCAGCGCAGCGTTCTACCTGCTTTTCCCACTGGGCGATAGCGTCGCGCATGCCCTTTTCATCAAGGCCACCAGAACGGCAAGCCTGTTCGGCCTGGTTCTTGATCACTCTATAGGAGCTGGCGCACTGTTCATAACCAGAATTGCCCTTTCCAATAGACTTGCACTTTGCATAAAGGTTTTTTGCTTCGGTCGTTTTATCCTTACAAGGGTCCGATGCAGCAAAAGATGTTCCAACCACGGAGCAAACAATTGCTGAAACGAGCAATAGATTTTTCATCGTTCTCTATCCACCTATGATTTTTTATAAAAATAAAAAAGGGTCGGGCCCGATTTGAAGCGGACCCGAATTAAGCTATACTAGAGGTCATCCTCCAGCGAGGGCATTTCGGAAGCACCAGATTTCGATGTTCCACCACCGGCACCGCCCATCTTAGACAAGAGGGTAGCCTTTGTAAAGCCGGCATCTTCCAAAATGCGCTTACGGTTGGATTCGAAGCGGTCACTCTGGATAGATCTCTGCATGAACGATGCGTAATCTTCAATAGCCTGGTTTGCCTTGTCGAATGTCGGACGCAAAGCTTCACGCTTGCTTTCCACACGCGGAGTCGGCAACTGACGAGCAAGATCCAAAGCAAGAACCTGGACGGAGTCGAACTGGCTCTGCATTGCATCGTAAGCCTGACGGGCGCTGTCGCGAGCGGCAACAGACACGATCGGCTGTTCCGTGCGCTTTTCAGCCTGAGTCAAAGCTTCAAGAGCGTCCTGGTAGTTCTTCTTCATGAAGTGGCAGTAACCAATCACGAGGTAAGCTTCGGAAACGAGGAAGGATTCCGGAAGGTTGGAAATGATCCACTGTGCCGGCTTGATAGCATCGTCCGGCTTGTTGACCTTGAGGAAGGACCATGCAATACCGAGCATAGCTTCGTCGAACACCGGAGAGCCCTTCTTGACCTGACCGTACATCTGAGCGGCAGCTGCGATGTCCGGCTTTTCGCCAGAGAAGAAGAGGTGGCCGAGCTTGACCTTGGCAGCGTCCTGAAGGTCGCGTTCAGACTGGTTGGAAACCGGCTGTTCCGTAATGTCGCGGAAGCAGTTTTCAGCTTCGTCCCACTTACCCATACGGCTGTTTGCAATACCCATGGTATAGCGAGCGTAGAAGTAGTTGGCGTTACCCGGGAGAATGGCGGCGAGCAGGTCGACGGCTTCCTGGTAGAGGCCCTGTTCGAACTTGATCTGGCCGGCAACGTAGTCAGCGTCAGCCTTGACGTCGCTTTCACCGAACTTCTGAGCAATGCTCTGATACTTGTTCATAGCTTCCGTGTACTTGCCTTCCTTATAGTCGATGTTCATCAACTGGAAGTGGTACTTGGCGCGCTGGTCACTCTGCGGATAACGCTTGATGGCGTCTTCGTAGATGGACTTAGCAGCCTTATGCATACGGAGGTTTTCGAAAGACTTTGCCTTGTAGAATGCGGCCTGGTCGACAAGGTGGAATGCCGGGTACTTGGTCTGAACCTTACCGAAGGCATAAGCAGCCTTGAGGAATTCACGATTCAAGTAGAGACGCATTGCAGCACGGTAGTCGTTTTCAGGTTCGATCTTCAAACGGCGATAGCGTTCTTCACCGATCTTCTCTTCACGGGTATCACCGAAGCGAGAAGTCAGCTTGACAGCCCACACAAAGCCACGGTTCTTCTTGGCCCAGATGTCGTCGTGAGACATTTCGAGGTCGAGAGCGAGGTAACGGAAGATGCTAACGTCCTTCACGTTCACCGTAGCACCGATGACCGGGTAGCCTTCCTTAGTGAAGCGGCCACGGACACCGAGGTGAGAAGAAAGGTAATAAGTCAAGGTGAAGCTCATTTCAAGATTGGAACCCTTACCACCTTCATTGGAATCATGGATGATATCAATGACGGAGAGTTCAGCCTTCACTTCGAGGAGGCGGTTGAAGCCGCGCCAGAAGAGGGAGAGGTTGAGGTTCGTCGGGATCTTGTAAGCGTCGGCAGCACCCATGAGAACGAACTTGAAGTCGCCGTTGCCGTTAGCTTCGCTAATAGCCGGAGCGAGGAGGTTCTGGACGCTTGCGCCAATGAGCAAGTAACCGTACTTGGAAGAAGCGAGCGGGTTCCAGCTCACACCCACGTCAGCACCGACGGTCAGCTGCTTGATTTCATCGAACTGGTTGATGTACAAGACAGAAAGGTCGATACCGAGAGAGAGGAAGTGCATGAGCCTATAGGAATAACCGAACAATGCAGCAATTTCGCTATAGGATTCGCCACCTTCAATGGAAGCACCGTTTTCAAAAAGTGTGATACCCCAAGTGTGCTTGTAGTCGATCGGGTACGTCAAGCTGACGTATTCCTGGCTAGCTTCGCCACTAATGGTACTAAAGAATGCAGCGCTGAATTCAAGCTGATCGGTTTCAGAAATACCAGCCGGGTTCACATACATGGAGGTATTACCACCAAATTCGGCAAACCAGTCATTCTGCTGATACTTATTCGGCGTGTAGGTTGCCTCTGCAAACAAAGAAGTGCTGGCTACGGCAAGTCCGATAGCGGACGTCTTGATGAAACTAGTACGCATCATCACCTACTCCTTTACTTAATATCCGTGCGGATGAACTCAATACGACGGTTCTGCGCACGTCCTTCAGGTGTTTTGTTGGAAGCCACAGGCTTCGTATCGCCAAGGCCCTTCGTAGTCATACGGCTTTCGTTAACGCCTTTTTCAACAAGGAAGTTCTTCACAGAGTTTGCACGGTCTGCGGAGAGAGTCATGTTCTTGTCCTTGTTACCGATGTTATCGGTATGACCCACAATTTCGAAAGTAGCTTCGGGGAAGGTTTCCATGATGTCGACGACCTTCATCAAGGAGATGTAGGAGTCCTGAGTGATGGTAGCCTTACCAGATTCGAAGTTCACACCTTCAAGAACGAAGATCTTCTTCGGCGGCTGCGGAACTTCGTCCGGGCATCCGTCGTCGTCCTTGTAGTTGTTGAGAGATTCCGGCTGTTCCGGGCAGAGGTCGACACCCTTACAGATGTGAGCGTACTGGGCGAGCATACCCTTAGCTTCGACCCACGGGTCGCAGAGACCGTCACGGTCGTTATCCGGATCCGGGCAGCCATCGTCGTCCTGGAAGCCATCGAAGTCTTCCGGTTCTTCGGGGCAGTTATCGAAACCAGTGCAAGTGCCGGCGTACTTTTCGGAGAGACCTTCTTCAGAAACCCACGGATCGCAAAGGCCATCGCCATCGGTATCCGGATTACGTGTTTCTTCGACAGCTTCTTCTTCCTTGACGACGTCAGTTGCAGTAAGACCGATATCCAGCTTGCCCTTACCGCGCTTGAGCATCGGAGAGGTGGACTGGCAGAAGAAGTTCGGATTGCCGAGAGACGGGTTGTTGAACTTCGGGTCGAGGGAAACGTTCGTACGGTTCACCTTGATGAACTGGTTGAACGGGTAGTAGTTCTTGTAGATGTTGTTGTATTCCACCTTCGTCTGACCGGCAGCCGGGTCAGCGAACACACCGTAGTAGTGGTTTTCCATGAAGATGTTGTTACGGGCGATCACGTTGGTCGGGCCCTTAAGAGCAAGGCCAGAGTAACCGTTGCGGAGCACGACGTTCTGTTCGATGAAGGCATCGAGGGACTTGGCACCCCAGGCAAGAATGCCGGACCAGCGGTTGCCGTACACCACGTTGTTGCGGAGCCACGGGAGAGAAATGAAAGCACCGATACCCGTTGCGTGGTTATCGATCACATAGCAATGATGAATGTAGGGAGCTGCGTTTTCGCAGAGAATGCCTTCGAGACCGTTCCTCACAGTGAAGTGCGACATTTCGGCGCCCGAAGTACCCATGACGGTCGGACCGCGACGGCCACCATCAATGATGGTTGTGAGAGGATCCTCACCCTTGAGAACAACACCCATGATCAAGGTGATGTTTTCGTTATAAACACCGCGTTTGACAAGGATAGTATCCCCGGCATCCGCATTTCCGAGAGCATCAGCAATCTTTGCGAAATCGCCAGGCACATTGATATTCTTTGCCATGGCGGTTCCTGAAAGAAGCATCGCCCCGGCCGTAATTAAGACCAGTTTCTTTAGGGTCATACTGCTACGTTTCTCCAATCATCAAACACAAAACCCATGTGGGAATATACCTTCAAAAATGACTTTAGTCAAATACTTTTCTTCAAAAACGCCATTTTTCGTGTAAAAAATACACAGGTATAACCGTTTGGGATACCTTATTGTCAATCCTCACTCGGAAGATCGTCCTTTTCATCCTCCTTCTTTGCACCTTGAATCGAGACACGGATTTCTTGGCAGGTTTTCTTGATACTCTGCAAGACCTTGCGAGCACGCGTGCCAGCAGACTTGTTGCCGCGTTCAAACTTCTCGTATTCGCGCTTGAAATTTTCAATTTCTTGTTCAAGATCGTTCACTAAACTCATAAGCAAACTCCAAAAAAAGATGCTTTTTGGAAAATAAATAAAGTTTTTGCTAAAAATTCGCAGTTTTGCAAAATTACATTTACGTTTACAAACTATTACACAGTTTTGGGACTATTCAACAACTTATGCACAGTGTGATAACCGCCATAGATTCTCAAGGGCCCTCCATCCCGACTCTCCGACATTTTCGGAAAAGTCGTTCACGAACATCGCGATGTGCGACTTGATGACTTCCTCATCGTCAATTTGGGCCATTTCTGCAATAAACGGGGTCACAGGATTCGGTCTTTGGCGGGCAATCTGCAGACTGCGGCGGATTTCACGCTCGACGCTCTCGATAGTCGAGAAGCCGAGTTCCTTATTCGCTACGGCAATTCCGAGAGGAATCGGGGAGCCTGTCTGCTGTTCCCAGAACGCCCCCAGGTCCTGCAAAAGATGGAGACCGTCCCTTTTCCACGTAAAACGGTGTTCATGGATGGTCACGCCCTGGGTGATATTCTTGCTCAGGAGCCCCTCGTAAACCTCATTAAAGAGGGCATACCGCAATTTTGGCGTCGTCGCGAACTGACGGGAGAACCAGAACTTGAACAGGAGCGCAGCGGTCGTATTGGCGCCCGGAAGGGTCGTTTCACGTTCGGGATCGAAGGTATTGGACTCCGAAGAGAGCAGAAGCGGACCACAACCGTACCCGATGGCACCACCGCAACCGAGGCAACGGTAATTTTCGCTGATGCCCGGATAGACCTGCGCACTGATTTTTGCGACGTCCAGTTCACCGCGCAGCACTTTTTCGTTAAGCGTCTGCACATCGGCAAAGGTCACGTCCCAGTCAAAGGGAGAATCTTCGAGCCCGCGGATCAGGGCTTCGTAAATGAACGTGTCATTCGGGCAGGTGGAAATACCGAGTTTTAGCATAAGCAGTAGGAAGTAGACAGTGGTTAGTGATTAGTGGTTAGGGGGCAGTAATTTGAAATTAGCAAAAAAGCCCGAAGCGGAGCGAGCCCAAAGGGGCTTTAGCCCCGAGCTCAAAGCCCATTCCTTAGAACGAGTTCACGAGCGACTGCAACGCAGCGAGAGCTTCAGAAATGCGCCAGGAGGCTTTATCGCGGTCGGAGGCAAAGTTGCTCACCGCACGGATTTCAAGGCAGGGCATACCAAACGCACGGCAAACGGAGAAGCAGGCCGCCCCTTCCATGGATTCGACGTCGACATCGAAATTCAGGACGCGTTCTGCAGCCATTGCAGACGTTCCGGTACAGCAGTTGACGGTAAGCCCGGAAACGGCCTTTAAACGTTCCAAAGAGGCTGGGACGCCTCGTAGCGGGGACGATTCGTAAACTTGCACAGAAGAGCCGGAAACGCGATTCCAGGGCGTAAAGGAGCCGTCCCGTTCAACGACGCCCAAATCCCCCACCCTTTCGGATTCGACGCGCACAACGTCGCCTATGTTCAATCCGCGGCCAGGATAGGCGCCACAGATTCCCGCAAGGACTATATGCGTAAAGGGGCCTTCGGCGGCAAAGCGCGAAAGCAGCACAGACAAGTTTGTAGAAAAAACAAGAAGCCCGACGCCAAGGACTACAGCAAAGCCCCGGTCATCGGGTAATTCGACAATTTCGCCTAGGCGAATGTCATTTTGAACAAAAGATTTACACTCAGGGAACGTGCCGAACAATTCCACGTTTGACGCAAAGACAAACAAAGGAACAAAACGGTCATCCATAGAGCGCACCCTTACTCGAGACGTTCAACCTTTGTCGCAAGCTCGTTTTCGAATTCGGCAACGCGGTCGAGACTCAAGTTCCACGGGCGTTCGACTTCACAACGGGCGCAAGCGACGGCGGTCGCCTTGGCAAGGCAGCTTTCGAAGCTCAAGCCCTGGTCACAAGCGTAGAGCCAACCGGCAAAGAAGGAATCCCCGGCACCGATATCGTTCTTGACCGTGATGGTCGGCGGCTGGAGCTGGACTCCCTGGAACTTCTTTTCCATGAGGCGGAAAGCACGAACCGGGGCATCCTCTTCAGTCACGATGAGATTCTTGATCGGGAGGCGTTCGAGAACTGCAGTTGCCGTCATCTTCCAGAACTGCGGACTCGACTTGACCTGCGGAATGCCCAGTCGATCCAGAAGCTTGCAGTATTCCAGCATGTTAATCTTCAGGAGATCGACGCCCTTCGCGAGAAGTTCATCGATTCCGTCAATCGCATCCACAAAGATGTGCTTGCCGTTAAAGTCAAGGTCATTGAACATCTTTGCGTTAAAGCCCTGCGGGAACGTGCCACAAAGAGCCACATACTGCGTGGAATCCCAGTGGTCAATGAGCGTCTGCGCAAAATCGTCGTTCTCGGAATCGGCAAGCATCGGAGATGGTTCCACCAGTTCCGTCGTATCGCCATTGCAGACAATCGTCGTGCAAATGCGCGTATTCTCGCGGATCCAGATGGGAACCTGCTGAATGCCGCAAACGGACAGTTCATCAAAAATCTTTTCGCCGTGCTCGGCTCCAAGAAAGTGCATCAGTCGGGGCGTTCCGCCCAACAGCTGCAACACACGGCAACAGTTGATGCCCTTGCCCGACGCATATTCCTTGACCTTGGAAATGCGGTGGACTTCTCCCGGAGTAAACTTGTCCAGGAAGAACACTCTCTGCCATGCCGGATTCAAACCGAGAACTAGGATTTCACTAGGCATAAAAAACCTTAGAAGTTCACCTTGTAGAACTTGCGCTTGCCCACCTGGACAACGAGCTGATCGCCGCCCTTGATTTCGATCTGGGCTTGCGGGTCTGCAAGCTTTTCGCCACCGATCTTGACACCACCGTTCTGCACCATGCGGCGAGCTTCGCCCTTGGATGCAAAAGCCTTGATGTTGACGAGGAGGTCGAGGGCGCCATAAGAACCGGCATCGACGCTGCATTCGGCAGCATCGCTCGGGATGGCGTTACCGCTGTGGATTTCGCGTTCCTTGGCGGCAGCGGCTTCGGCAGCTTCGGCACCATAGTACTGCGTCACGATGTCGATAGCGAGGCGGTGCTTGGCTTCGTTCGGGTTCATCTTGCCCGAGGCGACGTCGGCCATCATCTGCTTGACTTCTTCGAGCGGGATGTTCGTCAAAAGTTCGAACCAGTTCTCGACAATGCTGTCGGAAAGGCTGTAAATCTTGTGGTACATCACGTCGGCAGGTTCGTTAAGACCAACGTAGTTACCGATGGACTTGGACATCTTGACCTTGCCGTCAGTACCGAGGAGAATCGGCATGAAGAGACCAATCTGCGGTTCCATGCCTTCGAAAAGCTGGAGGTCGCGGCCACGGAGGACGTTGAACTTCTGGTCGGTGCCGCCGAGTTCCACATCGCTCTTGATGGCGACGGAATCGTAGCCCTGCATCATCGGGTACATGAATTCGTGGAGGCTAATCGGCGTGTTGGCGGCATAGCGGTTGTGGAAGTCTTCGCGTTCGAGCATCTGGGCGACAGTGAACTGGCCCATAAGTTCGGTGACCTTGCTGAACGGGAGCTTGGAGAACCATTCGCCGTTGTAATGGATTTCGACCTGGTCACGACGGACGACCTTGAAGAACTGTTCCTGATACTCCTTGGCGTTTTCGAGAACCTGTTCGTGCGTGAGGCGCGGACGGGCCTTGTTGCGGCCGCTCGGGTCACCAATCTGCGCTGTGTAGTCACCCACGATGAGGACGACCGTATGGCCGAGGTCCTGGAACTGGCGGAGCTTACGCATCACGACCGTATGACCGAAATGAACGTCCGGAGCCGTCGGGTCCACACCCATCTTGATACGGAGGGGAACGCCGGTATCGTAGGACTTCTGGAGTTTCTTTTCGAGTTCGTCTTGCGGCACGATGTCGGTAACGCCGCGCATCAAAATTTCAAGCTGTTCTTTAACAGGACGGAATTGCATAATTTTCTCAGTGGTTAGTGGTTGGTGGTTAGTGATTAGAAAAAAGCGCTAATACAGCTAATCACACAAAGCCCATGAAGAAGGAAAATATTTTCATAACAGGGGTAAAGATAGCAATTAGTAGACAGTCGGAAGTAGGAAGTAGGAAGTTGATAGCAGGTTGTAAACAGCGAAATCGGGAAACTCCAACAATCTACGGTAAATTACTTTCGCTTTTTGGATTGGCGCTGGAGAATGTACTTCGTCAAGAAGTTGAAGAACTGTTCGGTTTTGGAGTTGTCCTGTTTGTTGCGGCGGAGCGAAACCACGATATCGCGCTTGAAATCCGTATCGGTAATTTCAAGGAGCTTGACGCGCTTGTGGTCCATCTTGCCCCACGAAAGTTCCGGCCAGAAGCCCACGCCAATACCCGCAGCAACGGCTTCCTTGACAACAGCGGCGTTGTCACTTTCGAACGTCACATTTGTATGAAATCCGATGCTATCGCAGAGTTCGTTACAAATCTGGCGGTACTGCTTGGATCCGTAAAGACGGATGAACTTTTCGTCCTTCAGGTCAAATAGCGAAATGGAACTGAGCTTCTTGTACTGCGCTGTATTCGGAACAGCCAAGAAAATTTTTTCGGAATGGACAAACGTCTCGTCGCTATTCGTATTGTCGAGTTCAGGCCTGTAAGTGGCGTATGTGCGCACGCAAATATCAAAGACGCTCGTTTCTTCGTTCTGCACAATATCCACATCGATATCGGGATTGCTCTGCTTGTACTCAATCACGGCACTCGTGATGAGCGTCGATGCGGCAAGGACGTTCAGCTTGACATTGTTGTTCAGCTTGTTCGCGGTCGTCTTCAGGAGTTCCGGGAGCGCCATCATGTTTTCGTAAAGCGGCTGGAGCTTTTCGTAAAAGAACTTACCGCTGTCCGTGAGCTTGATGTTACGGCCAGAGTTCTTGAACAGCAAAACGCCAAGTTCGTCTTCGAGCTTGTGGATGGCCTGCGTGAGAGCGGGCTGGACAATGCAGAGGTTCTTGGCGCTCTGCGTCACGTGTTCCGTGCGGGCCACTTCCAAGAAGTATTTAAGCTGTGTGAGTTCCATATAGGGAAATATAGGTTTTTGGTTGTAGAAAGTAGGAAGTAGGAAGTAGACAGTAGGAAGGTGGAAGGTGATCCCGGAACGGAGTCCGGGGTGACAGCGTGAAGGAGAACGTATCTGCTATTGGTACTGTGTAAGGTGGCCCCGGAACGGAGTCCGGGATGACAGTGAGAAGGAGAACGTATCTGCTATTGGTACTGTGTAAGGTGGCCCCGGCACAGGGGCCGGGATGACAGTGAGAAGGAGAACGTATCTGCTATTGGTACTGTGTAAGGTGATCCCGGAACGGAGTCCGGGATGACAGTGAGAAGGGAAACGTATCTGCTATTGGTACTGTGTAAGGTGGCCCCGGAACAGGGGCCGGGGTGACAGTGAGAAGGAGAACGTATCTGCTATTGGTACTGTGTAAGGTGGCCCCGGAACGGAGTCCGGGATGACAGTGAGAAGGGAAACGTTTCTGCTATTGGAACTGTGTAAGGTGACCCCGGCACAGGGGCCGGGGGGACAGCGTGAAGGGAAACGTATCTGCTATTGGTACTGTGTAAGGTGGCCCCGGCACAGGGGCCGGGGTGACAGCGCGAGGGGGGGGGCAGCTACTTGCTGAAGGCGGTGAGGTCGATGCCGAGTTGCTTGATTTTGTAAGTGAGGATGCGCGGGGTGGTCGAGAGGCTGCGGGCGGCAGCGGCCATCTTGCCCTTGCTGCTCTTGAGCGCATCGCAAATGATATCGCGTTCGTACGCCTCCACCATCAGCTTGAGGTTTCCGCTTACAGGCGTTCCGCTCGTTTCGTCCGTCTGGATGGTCGGCGGGAAATGATGCGGATAGATAACATCTTCCTCGGTCAAAAGCACCGCACGTTCAATGGCGTTTTCGAGTTCGCGCACGTTGCCCGGCCACGGATAGCTCATGAGCATTTCGATGGTCCCGCGAGCAAGACGGCGCACGTTCTTACCGACCAGGCGGCAGTAATGATCAACAAAGTAATCCGCCAAAAGCACAATGTCGGTACGGCGCTTGCGGAGTGGCGGGACGTAAATCGGAACGATGTGAAGCTGGTAATACAAGTCTTCGCGGAAGGTGCCTTCGGAGACCATCTGTTGCAAGTTCCTGGTCGTCGCACAAATGACGCGGACATTCACCTTCTTGGGGAATCGTGCGCCCACACGTTCCATTTCGCCCTGCTGCAAAAGGCGCAACAACTTTATCTGTAAATTCGGAGTCAATTCGGCGACTTCGTCCAAAAAGAGCGTCCCGCCTTCGGCTTGTTCCACGCGGCCCGGCGCCTCGTTGACGACGCCAACCAAGGCGCCCTTTTCGCTACCGAAAAGCTCCCGGTCCAGAACGGACTCCGGGAGGGCCGCACAATGCACTCGCACGAACGGTCCCAGATTACGGTCGGAGCGGAAGTGAATCGCTTCTGCAACAAGTCCCTTGCCAGTGCCCACCTCGCCTACAATCAGCGCCGGAAGCGGACTTTTGGCCACCTGGTCAATCTGCGTGTAGACCTGCTGCATTTCGGGCGTTTTACCGATGATGTTGTCCGGCTGGAAACGCGCCTTGAGTTCCATCGCCATGCGCTCGTTTTCGGCCTTGAGGATTTCGTTTTCTTCGCGGGCCTCGCGACGGAGCTTTACTGCCGCCGCAAGCATTTGCGCAATGATTTCCAGCAGGCGGAGCTTTTCGGGGAGTTCGTTTTCGACCGGATTCTGCACGTCGGCACTGAAGGCGCCAATCACCTGGTGTTCCATGATGACCGGAACGCAAAGGAACGCCTTGTCTTCGGTCTTGCCGCGGCCCGTACGGTCCAAAAAGTCCGGATCTTTCGCCACGGACGGGATGATGATGGGCTTACCCGTCTCGACCACGCGACCGGTAATGCCTTCGCCCACCTTGTAGCGGCCCTTGCGCGCCTGGCGGCTCGAAAGGCCTTCAGCGATTTCGATGGAGATTTCGCCGGTGTGGCGGTTGTAAAGAGTGAGGGTCGCATGCTCCACGCCCATCGTGGACTCCACCACTTCCAAAATCGGATGCGCGACGCTTTCGAAATCAAGCGTCTGGTTCAGAATGGAACTGATCTTGTAGAGGAGTTCCAGTTCCTGGATTTTGGACTGGGTGTTGGGCATACAGATTTAATATAAAAAAGGTGATCCCGGCACAAAGGCCGGGATGACATCATAGCAGCCGAGATGGCAATCTGTAGAGGATCTGTGCAAGGTGATCCCGGAATAAATCCGGGATGACATCACAAAAGCCAGGATGACGCCGAGCGGTTACTTCCGTGAGCTACAAGCGCCTCGTATCATCAAGGCGCGGTAGCGAGAGCGAGGCGAATGCGTAGGTTCTTTACCTACGATAGAGCCAAGCGACTACTTAAGGGCTTCTTGCACGAGGGCGGAGGCGCGCTTTGCATCAAAACGGCCCTTGACCTTCGGAGAGAGTTCCTTCATGATCTTGCCCATGTCCTTCGGAGAAGAGGCGCCCGTTGCAGCCTTGATTTCGGCGATGAGGGCCTTGACTTCTTCTTCGCTCATTTCGGCAGGCATGTACTTGCGGTATAGAGCGATGCAAGCTTCTTCTTCCGGAATCTTGTCCAAGAAGCCACCCTTCTTGAGGATTTCGATAGCTTCCTGCTTCTGCTTTACGCTCTTGGCAAGAACGTCGATGCACATAGCGTCGTTAATGGTATCCATAATCTGAGCAGGAGCGGCCCCTGCCTTCATGGCTTCGTTCTTGATATCAGAATGGAGCGTACGGAGCGTTCCGAGTGTTGCGGCATCGTGAGCCTTCATGGCAGTCTTGATGTCGTCGAGAATCTGGGTAAGCAAAGCACAACTCATATTGACCTTGGGCGATTAGACGCTTCGCCTCGAGCGAATGAATTTGACATAAAACACCTAATGAGTCATCGACACTCGCCGACAACTCATTAAAGTTTAGCAAATAATCCGGTTAAGGAATCGAATTAGTAGAGACGCTTGCGGTTCTGGTCAGCAATCTCTTTGAGACGCTTGCGACGAGCAGCCGTTTCAATACGCTTCTTTTCTTCGGAGGGCTTTTCGAAACGCTGACGCTTCTTGACGTCGGAGATGATACCATTCTTTTCGCAAGACTTGGTGAAACGCTTGAGAGCGCGTTCGAAAGGTTCGTTGGACTTAACAATAACGCCGATCACGATAATCCTTTGGTTAAAAATTCAATTTTTTTTGGATAGCCAAATATACCTAAATATTCTAAATCCGTCAAGGGTAACATTTTACCCCTTATAATCCAGCACCAGCATGGTGATGTCGTCGAACTGCGGGGCATTTTTCGCAAAGGCGTCAATCTGACGCTTGACAAAGCGGCAAGTTTCCTTCGAGCCCTTTCCGCCACCATGGGCAACCGCATCCAGAAGTCTGTCGTTTCCGAACATTTCGTTATGCACGTTGATGGCTTCCGTCACGCCATCGGTGTAGAGGAACAGCGAATCGCCCGGAGCAAGGTCCATCGTCTGCTGCTTGTAGTGGGTGTTGTCCATCGCGGCCATGACCATCCCCGCCCTGTTCTTCGCAAATTCCACCGAGCCGTCCTTATGGCGGATAACCGGAGGATTATGCCCAGCCGACACATACTCCACATGCCCCGTATTCAAGTCCACAAAGCCCATCCACACCGTCACGAACATGTTCGCCTTGTTGCGCTTGGCCAGTTCCGCATTCGTATTGTCAAATGTCTCGACAACCGACTTCAAGTTCTTCGCCATGGTGTGCAGCACAATCCTTGCGACCATCATGAACAGCGCCGCCGGGACGCCCTTGCCCGAGACGTCACCCACGACCACGCATAGCCGTCCGTCATCAAGCTTGAAAAAGTCGTAAAAATCACCGCCAACTTCCTTGGCCGGCAAAAGAAGCGGAGTCAGCTCATGACGTTCGTCCTGGGAGTTTTCTTCGCGTTCGTCCCCGGACAAAAAGCCCAGCTGGATTTCCTTCGCAAAATCGAGTTCGCTCTCGATGCGGTCCAAGTCCTTCTGCTTTTCGATGTGTTCCTTGAGCGAGGTGCGCATGTTCAGGAACGCCCAGGCAAACTGGGCAATTTCGTCGTGCCCCGACAAGTGCGGGATCGACACATCGAAGTTTCCCTTTCCCAGGTTATCCGCCGCAACGGCCAGTTCCTTGAGCGGACGGGACACCCTGGTCGAAATCACGATGATCAGGAGCAGCATCACAACGTAACCGCCGACGCTCATCCACGCAAACATCTTTTCCAAGGAGCGCTGGCTTTCCATGAATTCATTCGCAGGCCAGACGATCATGAACGTCCAGCCGTTCGACTCCATCGCCTTGAAGTAAATGACCGCATCCTTGCCGTCAGCAGAAGTCCCCATGAAGAGGCCCTTTTTCATACTCTGCACGGCCTTTTCGAAATCCGTAACCGTCTGCGACCCCTCGCCACCGGAAAGGTCAGACAAGCTTTCCTTGAAGACAATCTCGTTCTTAGGATGAGCGATAATGGTATTGTTGGCCGACAGCACAACGACGTAGCCCGAGTTCGACACCGGAATCGACGCCACGGTTTCCTTGAGGAACGCGATCGACATGTCGACGCAAAGAACGCCCGCAAAGACAGTGTTCCCGTAAGCATCCTTCTGGTAGATGGGCGCCGTATAAATCGCAATCGGCTCCTTGATGAAGTCGCCGACAAACGGTTCTTGCCAAAGCCCCTTCTGCAGGTTCTTGGTACTCTTGTACCAAGTCTTTTCGAGGTAGTCCTTGCCCTTCAGAAGCTTGATGTCGTTACCCGAATACTGGGCAAGGCGCATCACCTCCTGATGCCATTTGGACTTGGGAGCCATCCCCGGTTCGTAAGCGACCACCACAGCGAGCACTTGCGGAAGCGCCTGGCGCGCATCAAAGACCGCCTGCGTCAAGAAGTCGTCGAGGTCCTTCCCCGAAAGCATCTCCTTGCCGAGAACCTCGGCATATTCGTCCCCCAGCTTTTTGCCCTTTTCGAAAAGCTTTTCGATGATGGCGACATTCGCGAGACTGATCTCTTCGCCCTTTTCCGTGA
This sequence comes from Fibrobacter succinogenes, assembly GCA_902779055.1. Classification (GTDB taxonomy): domain Bacteria; phylum Fibrobacterota; class Fibrobacteria; order Fibrobacterales; family Fibrobacteraceae; genus Fibrobacter; species Fibrobacter succinogenes_K. The sequence continues at coordinate 78,365 of CACZAD010000025.1, forward strand.
GCAACGTCGAAAGCTCGCTTTGCACCTTGAAACTAAGCACCCCGAACAGCGTCGCGAACACAACACTGAAACCGACGAGGGTCATGATGGACTGTTTAAATGCCAATCCGTGGACATTGAGGAAACGCATAGAAACTTTTCTTTTTGCTACAAGGATAAACCTTTTTCGATACAAAAAGAAATATATCTAAAAAAATTCAAGTCGATTGGCAATCTTGTGTAGCTTATACGAAACATTAAAATCTTTTTTCGTTCCGCAGCGCCGTTACATAAACATTTGGGCACTAAATGTAGTTAAATCATTCAAAATTCAACGAAAAATATTGTAAAATTTCAATTATTTTTACAAATTTTCATCTCTGTAACTTGCGAAGTATCAATGACTTATGTATATTTTTCGTAAGAAATTTCCCAACATCCAGAGCAAGACTTTTCAAACGCGGAGTTTTAGCCATGAAGCTGCAATCGGTATCTCTCATCGGGGCAATAGTCCTCTCCTGTTCATTGCTTTCTGCATGCGGCAGCAAGAAAGAAGAACAACCGGCGCCGCAGGTAGAAGCCGCTCCGGCCGCAGAAGCTCCGTCTCCAGTTGAAGAAGCCCCCGCCCAGGAAGAACCGGCACTGGTTCCCATCCAGTCCCTCAGCGAATCCGAAGAAAAGGCAGCTCCGGCAGCAGAACCGGTCCAGCAGTCCGCAGGCATCGAACAGGAATCCTCGGGTCCGTTCGTCATCCAGGTGAGCATCCAGTCTTCCAAGAAGGCCGCCAACGGCATCGTGAACAAGCTCTCGGATCAGGGCATCAAGGCATACGTCGCCGAAGTCGAAAATCCGGGTGAACTCGAAGGCACGTTCTACCGCGTACGTGTCGGCTACTTTTCCACGATCGCACACGCACAGCAGTTCGGCAAGGAAGTCCTCGCTCCGCAGGGTTACGCCGGCTGGGTGGACAACCGCAAGAACGACCGCATCGGTCAGCCTGGCGCAAGCGAAGACATGTAATTTTTTTTGATAGCAGCGTCGTAAAGGCCCCGCAATCGCGGAGCCTTTTTTTACATAAGCACCAACAAACGGCTCTTATTCACCAAAGGTTTTACGATAATCTGCCTCTAGCTTTCCACTCTCATATTGATCATCATATTTATCGCAACGCCTTTTATAATAATCCTCATAATAATCCATATTGTCATCTTCAGCAGGCTCACCCAATACAACGTTTTTTCCGTAACACTGGATATCCTTATAATAGCCGTCGTCCTTCTCATCCTGGCACTCGCCTTGTGCATATGCTTCAGTCGGGAATGTCCGTTTGACCGTATAATACGGATTTTCGCCATTCGAATCAAAGGTTACTGTTCTAAGTTCTTCATAACCCTTATACTTTAGATTCATGGCAACAGTATTTGCTTTTCGAGAGACATTGCAACTGTACTCATTACCACTACTGTCTGTCGAATTGCTATCAGAGCATGCGACCACGGCAAGCAACATCGCTGATGCGAGAATAATTCTTTTCATATAAATACGCTCCTTATTTTGTATAGGAAAATATAAAAAAACGATACATGAGCATTGCCTTAAAGCCATCATTGAAAAAAAAGAATTAGTTCCCGAACACGCCGTCGAAGCACCCCTTGCCTCAAATTCTATATTTGGGCCATGCCTACTAAAAAGCCCAAAGTATTCGTTGTGCATCTCGGATGCGCCAAGAACCAGGTCGACGCAGAGAACCTCGTCGGCGAAATGCTCCACGCGGGATTCGTCACTTGCGATTCTGCCGCCAAGGCCGACTACATCCTCGTGAACACCTGCGGTTTTATCGAAGCCGCCAAGGAAGAATCCATCAACGCCATCCTCGCCCAGGCGAAAGCGAAAAAAGCGAAGCAGAAGCTGATCGTCGCAGGCTGCCTCAGCGGCCGCTATGGCGAAGAGCTGATGAAGGAACTGCCCGAAGTGGACTTCTGGGTCGGCACGTACAAGCCGGGTGAACTTTTGAAGAAGATGGGCATTGTCGCTCCGCAAGGTTGCGAAGCCGAGAACCTCGCCCGCATGAACCTGGGTGGATTCCCGCACCACGCCTACTTGAAAATCGCTGAAGGCTGCAACCGCCGTTGCGCCTACTGTGCCATTCCTCTCATCCGCGGAAAGCAGGATTCCCGCTCCATCGAAGACATCGTCGCCGAAGCAAAGAACCTCGAAGCGCAGGGCGTCAAGGAAATCACGTTGATCGCCCAAGACACGACCTACTTTGGACGCGAAAAGGGCAAGAAGGGCGGCACGCTCGCCCAGCTTTTACGCGCCATTCTCGACAACACGAGCATCCCGTGGATCCGCATGCTTTACTGGTACCCGATGTTCGTGGACGACGAACTTTTGGACCTGATGGCCAATGAGCCGCGCCTCGTGAAGTACGTGGACATGCCGATCCAACACGCAAGCGACAACGTCCTCAAGAACATGAAGCGCAACTACCGCAAAAAGGAACTCGTGGACATTCTGCACAAGATTCGCGAACGCATCCCGGGCGTGACGCTCCGCAGCACGGTTCTCGTCGGGTTCCCCGGCGAAACGCACGAAGACTTTGAAGAACTGATGGAACTTTTGCAGGACATCCAGTTCGACCATCTGGGCGGATTCGTGTTCAGCCCCGAAGAAGGCACCCCCGTGATGGAAATGGACTTGCCCGCCGTTGACGAAAGTGACGCCCGCGCAAGGCTCGAAGCGGTCACGGACTTCCAGGAAGAACTTGCCGCCGAATACGCCGAAAATATGATCGGAAAGACGGTCAAGATCATCATCGACCAGGTCGCCGAAGAAAGCGAATACCACTTCTACGGTCGCACGGAAGGCAACTCGATGGAAAACGACGACATCGTGAAGGTCATCGAAGGCGACGCCGACGTGGGAGAGTTCCACAACGCGCTTGTCGTGGATGCCGAACCGCACGAACTTGTGGTGAAGATCGTAGACTAGGAAAAAGGCGACCCCGGCACCCCGGAACCCGTCCGGGGCAGGCTCCAGCCGGGGTGACAAACGCCTTTTTTACTATATTATACCCGCCTTGAAGGCTCACGCCCGTGTATCACAATGGATAGTGTCCTTCCCTCCGAAGGAAGGTATTCCGGTTCGATTCCGGACATGGGTATTAAACAAATAAGCCCACCAGTTCATTCACTGGCGGGCGTTTTTTATTAAACCTTTTGAAACTACTTGGCGGCCTTGCGTTCTTTTTCACGCTGACGGCGACGCTTTTCGGTATCATCCGGGAAGAATTCCGGCAAGGCAAAGCCAATCGTCACACCGAACACGATACCGGTCTTGTCCATACCATTGGGCTTGTTCACGACGCGGGATGCATAGGTATCGACAGCTTCGGTTCTGGAGTCCTTCGTCTTCTTGAAGCTCGGGTTCTGTTCGGGAGCCTTGCCCAAATCCGGGGCGTAGTACATACCAATGGAGAACTGCAAATAGTACCATTCGTTGGAAAGATAGGAGACCAAGACGTCGAACTGGTAACCATTCACAGAAATCAATTCACGGATGCCTTCAGCATTCGGTTCCATGTCGTGGTCGTAATAGACCGTACCATAAGAAGCAGACAAGCCCAAATGCATAGGAAGCTTCGGGAAGAAGTAGTAGTTGATACCGATCTTATAGCCCGTACCGCCTTCAAGCTTCATATTTTCAAAATCACTGTCCTTGACCTTCGGCAAGAAGCCGTACGAGGCAAAGAGACCGACATGCCAACGCGTAATATATTCAGCACCGATACCAAAGCCGACGCCCGATTCACCCATGAACGGCATACGGGAACCGAGACCCATTTCGAAAATCAGGCGGTCCTTGAGCCAGTCACGACGGCGTTCGGAATTGGCGTATTCGTCCAAGCGCTGTTCTTCTTCGAACTTTTTGCGGGAGTAGTAATCCTGCCTCTGGGCGGCAGACATACCTGCAACAGAGGCTTCGGTATTCTCTTCTTCATCATCGTCATCGGACTTTACAGCAGTCTGGGCAGAAGAGGAGCTTTCGGCTACAGAAATAAAGCCATCATCTTCATCTGCGGCAGGAGCTGGTGCTGGAGCCTCGACGGTCTGTTCAACAGTAGTAACCTTTTTTTTCGATTTCATCGTCGCTTTACGCGACTTTGCAGGGGCAGCCCAAGCAACCAAACTAGCCAAACACAACAGCAACAACAATTTTTTCAGCATTAAAAGCCTCTGATAAAAAACTACGCTTCGAATATAACTTTTTAAAGCAGTTTTTTTTCAAAAACTTCATGTAAAACTTGTGTTTTCGTTTGATTTTACATTTTTGTAAGTTTCTAGTAAACCTATCGCATCTTCGTCAGCTTGGCCTTGATGGAACCGAGCTTGATTTCGCACTGCATGAGCACCGGAATGCGCTTTTCGTCGTCGGTAAACCAGATGAAAATTCGGCCACTGGAGTTGAAAATGCCGTCGCCATCGAGTACCGGCTCCACCTTGACGGTATTGAACTCGCCAAGGTCCGTCTTGATCTTTTCGCGCTTATGCGTAATCACCTTCAGTTCGTAGCGTTTTTTGCCGCTGACAGCGGAGAATTTCGAAGTCACGCCCTCCTTAAGCGGGAGGGTACGCACAAGGTAGAATGCCGACATGATGCTGTGTTCGAGACCTTCGATGGTCACAGACGTATCGGCAGAGCGCTTGACGTAATGCTTGACCGGGTCCTTGAAGACCGTATCGGAAAGGACAGCCTTTTTGGCGTTGCGGTCAAAGCGGATCAGAGACTTGTTGTGGAAGGTTCCTTCGTGGAGAGACTTGCGGAAAACATCCGTCATCAGCCCATTATTGCGAACAAGCGTGTAGACGGTATCGTGTACCGGGTAGAATTTATTGACCGTCTTGTTGGCGGTTGCATAAGTGTAAATTTCGGATTTTCCATCATTACGCGGTTTGACTTCAATCGTCGCATAGCCAGCCGTGACAAAGCCCCAAGTGAGTTCATATTCGAGGCGTTCGCCCTTCATCCAAGGTGCCTTGACTTCGGGAAGGGTCTGCCACTTGGGGAGAGGCTTGGCAGGGACACTGGCGCTTGAGGAAGAAGGGGCGCTTTGGGGCTGCGATTCGAGAGTCGCCGAGGATTGAGTCGCCGTATTTGAAGACGGCACCGCATTTGAAGACTGCGCGGACGAGGACGAGGCCGAAGAATCCGCCGCAATGGACGAAATTGACAAAGCAAGCGACAACAACAAAACACTTTTCAAAGCACGATAAAACATAAACCCCAATACTCTTTATAAATGGATAAAATTTAAGATAAGGACAATATATAAAAGAACGCCCGCGGAAATCGCACAGGCGCTCTAATTTTTATTCTAGATAGGAATAAATGGCTTAGCCTTCGATGTCTCCGAGGCCCTTGCGGTAAGCGACGAGCTTTTCGCGGACGCTTGCGTCAGAGAGGGCGACGATGTGGACGGCGAGGAAACCGGCATTCTTGCCGTTGCCGATGCCGACCGTTGCCACCGGGATTCCCGGGGGCATCTGCACGATAGAGTGCAGAGCATCGACGCCGTTGAGCGGGCCGCCCGCGCAGGGCAGGCCAATCACCGGAAGAATCGTGTGCCCTGCGAGCACGCCCGGAAGGGCTGCAGCGAGGCCAGCAACACCGATGAGGACCTGGAGGCCTCGCCCGGCGGCTTCGCGAGCATACTTCGCGGTCGCATTCGGGGTGCGGTGTGCAGAGAGGATGTTGTATTCCCACGTGATGCCGAACTGGTCGAGCACTGATGCCGAACTGGTCGAGCACAGCGGTGATTTTGTCTACAGTTTCCTGGTCGGACTTGCTACCCGCAACGATACCGACCTTTGCATTCGGGACTTCATTAATCTGCATATTTACTTCCTACTGTCTACTTCTTACTTCCTACTTCTTAGCGAGTCTTGCCAGACCTTTCTTGCCGATGTCCTTGCGGTAGAACTTGCCTTCGAACTGAACCTTTTCGGCAGCTTCGTAAGCGATGTTCAGGGCTTCCTGGAGCGTTGCACCGTGGCCCACCACGCCAAACACGCGGCCACCGTTGGTCACCAGCTTGCCGTCGACCATCTTGGTACCGGCATGGAGCACCTGAGCGCCATTCTTTTCGGCTTCTTCAATACCCGTGACGACCTTGCCCTTTTCGTAGGAGCCCGGATAACCGGCGCTGGCAAGCACGACGATTGCGGAGCTGCCCTTCGGAGCCTTCGGAGCACCGAGCTTTGCGAGTTCGCCCTTTTCGGCAGCGTCGAACAACGCGAGCACATCGCCATCGTAGAGCGGGAGCACAATCTGGCATTCGGGGTCGCCGAGGCGGCAGTTGTATTCCACGACCTTCGGGCCCTTCGCAGTCACCATGATGCCCACATAGAGAACGCCTGTGTAAGGCTTGCCTTCGGCGGCCATGCCCTTGAGGGTCGGTTCAATAATAGTCTTCTTCACTTCGTCGAGGAGAGCGTCCGTGACTACCGGAGCCGGGCTATAGGCGCCCATGCCGCCAGTGTTCGGGCCCTTGTCGTCGTCAAAGACGCGCTTGTGGTCCTGAGCGGAGCTGAGGATCACGTAGTCCTTGCCGTCGCAAACCACGAAGATGGAGGCTTCTTCGCCGTCCATGAATTCTTCAATCACGACCGTCTTGCCGGATTCGCCAAACACGGCCTTGTCGCCGAGCATTTCTTCGACAGCGTCGTTGGCTTCCTTGTCGGTCATGCAGACGATAGCGCCCTTGCCCGCAGCGAGGCCCGACGCTTTCACCCGCTTTCACCACGATCGGAGCCGGGTGTTCGGCGAGGAACTTCTTGGCAGAAGCGAGATCGGTGAAGGTCTCGAAAGCTGCCGTCGGCACGCCGTACTTCTTCATGATATCCTTACTGAAGGCCTTGGAGCCTTCGAGTGCGGCAGCAGCAGCAGTCGGGCCGAAAGCGCGGAGACCGCGACGGCGGAATTCATCCACCACGCCAGCGACGAGCGGGATTTCGGGGCCGATAATCGCGAGGTCAATATGCTCTGCTACGGCGAGGTCGGCGATTGCCTTCGGGTCGGCCACATCGACCGGCACGCACTTGCCGAGGTTAGCCATGCCCGGGTTACCCGGAGCGCACACGAGAGTGTCGCACAGCGGCGACTTCTTGACTGCAAGAGCGATGGCATGTTCGCGACCACCGCTACCAACGACGAGAATATTCATAAGCGAGTCCTTATACTTGTACGGGGAAAATGTAGAAAAACAGAGCTTTGCCGACTTATGAAAAAAGGGCTGCGATACCTTCGCAGACCTTTTTTCTTTTTGGGGTAAGTTTATGACTAGTCCTGGATACAACGGACTGAAAGGGCATCGCTCTTACTGCTGTAGGCAAAGAACAAAGATTCAGAGTTGTCAAACAAAGCCGTGATCACGACATTGTCAGTGTCGAACTCAGTGTCACTCAAGAAGTAAGTAGCCCAGTTTTCATCCCTGGAAAGAAAAAACATGCCTCCGGCAGGGAGTGCAGAGAAACCAGACTCATTCGAACCGTTCCAGCCCGACTTCGACTTCATCGCCTTGCCAGCAACGTTATCAGTTTCCCAATCTTCATTCCATGGACCAGTCAAATTTGCATCCACATTGGTGACAAGCTTTTTCCATTCATCCAGTGTGGGCAAATGCCATCCATCAGGGCAGGCCGTTTTTGCAGCAGCCCAAGTGTACAGGCGACCGTACCTATTGCAGTATGAATCTTCATAGTGGTAACAATCACTACCCTCCGCTGTTTCATAGTTCAGGTTTTCGGCCATCCAGGTCTGTTCATTTGCACCTTCTCCGATGGTAACTTTATTATAAACAGCTTCATCTTCACCACCCCACTTTGCACAGAACTGCTTTTGGGGGTCGTAGGTTTCCTTTCCGCACTTGTATTCCGTTTTGGATCGCTCGGAACTCGAAGAAGTTTTTTGCTGGTTTGAGCTACTGCTCGAAATTTCCTTGTCGTCATTACCCGAAGCGCTAGCGCTGGTGGAATCATCGCCACAGGCAACCAATGCGAACGATATAGTCAACATAGCGCAGCCAAGGTACATCTTTTTCATAATTTTCTCCTTATTACGATATGACGAAGTGGAAATATATTTTTTTGATTACAAGATCAACAAGTTGTGGGGAAAAATCTGTTGGACTTGTGATTTTTTAAAACCTTCTCGAGTGTTTGCAATACTCTTCGTATTCTTCGCCGAAGTCGCGGCGGAGGCGTTTTTCTTCGCTTAGCACCTGCACCATCATGATGGCAAAGAAGACGACGAATACGGCGCAAGCTTGCCAAGTCCACAGCCATACGGCGGCACCCACGAGATAAACGAGAGTTCCCGTCAGCATCGGATTGCGATTGATTTTATACGGGCCTTCGACCATCAGGTGCTGCGTACGCGGGGCCACTTCGTGGCCGAAAGCATCCATCGGATTTCCTTTACCGCGACTGCGCATATAGACGATTGTCCAGATGCTCAGCACAAGGCCTGCAAGCATCACGACCGGCGCCACAATGCAGCGCCAAGTATCAACCGGCCAAAGCGCAGGCTTTCCGGATGCAAGCCACATAATTGTCGGGATGAGCATTACAAAGAGAAACCCACCCAACAAGTAACCGATAAAATCACGAAAGCGTTTCATTTTTCCCTCCTTATAGTAAATATAACGTGTAAGGTGACCCCGTCCCCATTCGCGGATCATGACAACTAAGCAGCATAGCTGCAAGTAGTCAAAGAGATTAAATCCGGGGTGACATACGAGACGATTTATTAAAGACTTTGTCCTAACTCAAAAGCTTTTTGAAGCGAATCGCCGTTCTTGACATCGCCTTTATCTTTTGCACCACGCACAAGCACTTGGCCCATATCCTGCAGCTTGAAGAAGTTGAGGCAAAGCTTGTACTGCGTGAGGATGCCGTCAAAAAGTTCTGGGAGCGAAGCCGCGCCCACCAAGAGGAGCGCCATCTTGTGGATGTGAAAAGTATCGCGAATCGGATTGTGGAAACGGTCGATGACGGTTTTCAGCTGGGCACTCAGTCCATAGAAATACACCGGCGATGCAATCACGAGCATTTCAGCATTCGACATTTTGTCGTAGATGATTTGCATATCATCTTTCTGACAGCACTTGTGGTCTTCGCGGGCAAAGCACGAATTGCAACCGATGCAAGGATTGACCTTGTAATCGTGAACCGAAACGACTTCAACTTGATGCTTTTGCGAAGCGCCCTTCACGAACGACTCCACCAGCAAATCCGTATTACCGCCCTTGCGCGGGCTCCCCGAAAGAACAAGAATATTCATTACTTCAAGAACAGTGAAATTTTACCGAAATCAAGAATCGTGATGAACACGAAGAAACTGATGAAGAATGCTGCCGCCACATTCTGGATGACGGTTTGGGTCTTGAGGCTCAGCGGTTTGCCACGCACCTTTTCGATAGCGAGGAACATGAGGAGGCCACCGTCGGTAATGGCAAGCGGAAGCAGGTTCATCACGCCCAGGTTGATGCTGATAAGCGCAAGGAGCATGAGAAAGTCCTGGAAACCACTCATCCATACATTCCCCATCACGGCCACAATCGAGACCGGTCCCGAGAACGCATCGACCTTCACCTGACCTTGGAACAAACGCTTAAAGTAACGGAAAATACTCGTGGTCATTTTCCAGCTGGTGGCGCAAGTTTTTTCAAAAGCTTCGACCGGGCCGCGGCGCACCAAATGCGTTTCGCTGAACATCACGTAGCCCATCTGGATTCCGACGATATAGCGATTAAACTCTTCGCTATAGGCGGGAGTCATTTTCACATTGACCTTATCGCCGCCACGCATAAGCGTCACGCTGACTTCGGCGCCCTTGGAACCGTCAATCAAACGCACGACATCTTCGTAACGGGAAATGTGTTCGCCATTGATTTCAAAAATCGTGTCGCCGCGCATGATTCCAGCCTTTTCGGCTGCAGAGCCAGCCTTGGGCGGCATGCGGACAATCACACGGTTGCGCGGATAAATGCCGATGTCGCCAATCCCCATCTTGATGGGTTCAGATGTAGAATCTGCCGCAGGAATCATCAACTCTTGAGGAACCACTTTAATGGTAAGCGGGTCCCCTCCGCGATGCACTTCGAGCATCACGTCGGCACCGAGGCTCACGCCGATCTGTTCGCGGAAATCGTCCCAACCTTGGGTTTCTTTTCCGTTAATGGCCGTAATGGTATCGCCCGGCTGGATGCCTGCGACTTCGGCAGCGGAATCCTTCGTGACAAAGCCGATGATGAGACTTTTGTTATCGGGTTCCTGGACGCCCACCATGTAGAGGATGATCAGGAGGATAAATGCAAAAGCGATATTCACGAACGGGCCAGCAAAAGCAATAGCGGCACGGGCACCCACCGACTTCCCCATAAAATCGTGTTCACCCGGTTTTTCGCCTTCCTTGAGCTTTTCCGGATTTTCACCCGCCATCGCGACGTAACCGCCAAACGGGATTGCCGAAATGCAATATTCTGTTTCACCCTTCTTGTAGCGGAACAGCTTTTTACCGAAGCCGACAGAGAACGTATTGACTTTGACCTTGTTCCACTTAGCCACGATAAAGTGGCCCAGCTCGTGGATCGTCACAAGGAAACTCAAGGCCAAGAGCCCCAAAACAAACATCAACAAATTGTCTAATACACTGGACATCATACGGACAATTTAGTAATTATAATTAGGCAAGATGTAATGCCATTAGAACTGTGTAAGGCGATGCCCGCATTCGCGGGTATGACAGTACGGCCAAGACGCAATGCGATCAGAACTGTGTAAGGCGATGCCCGCATTCGCGGGCATAACATAAAAAACGGCGCCCCGGAGAACAAGGGCGTCGTTTTGCATTCTATGAATATGAGAAAGTTTACTTGAGGAGATGGCCCTGCAAGTCAAAACGCTTGCCGTTTCTTTCGACAAAGAGCTTGTGACCATCGAAGCGGAAGCGCGGTTCTGCCTTCTGAATCACGCGATCCACCGCCATGTAAATTGCAGTCGTTCCAGCCGAGCTTGAAGATTCCGCCGGAATTGCAGAAGAGGAAGATTCCACATTTGCAGAACTCGAAGACACAACCGGAGTCTCAGAGGAACTCGACTGAACCTGTTCTGAAGACGAGGAACTCTGCGGAACGCTCGAAGAGGATTCAACAGCAGAAGAGCTGGAAGCCGGAGTCTTTGCAACGCCAGCAGCGGCAAACTCAGGAGCGTAACCGGCGTTGATGGCTTCGAGAGCGCCAGCGAGGTAAGCAAGAGGAGCGTTCCAGTTGATAGCGACCTCGTTCGTGGCGTAGCTGCAACGCTGATCGGTATATGCAGTTGCGGCATGACCCGTGCGGTAATCGGAGCACTTCCATTCGGCAGCAGAGCCAACGTCTTCGCCACCCGGCTGCGGACCGCCAACAAGCATACCCGGGATCGGATCTTCGATACCGTCAGAAGTACTCGGACGATGGTGCGGCAGTTTCGGAGACTTTGTGCCGAAGCCCGTCACGAAGGACATATCGAGCGGGTTCTTGCCCAAGAGATAATCCAGAACCTTGACGGCAGCCTTGTAATACTTCTGTTCGCCCGTGAGGTAGTAGGCATGCAACAGCCAAACGCCCTGATTGGAGGCAACCGCATTGGAACCCCATACAAAGTCATCCTTTGCCATCACGACGCCAAAGCCTTTTTCGGCGCGGTTAGCAAAGTTGTCTGCAGAGCCCAAAATCTTTTGCTTGGCTTCGTTTGCATCGCCACCAAATTGCGCCTGATGCGTAGCCTTTTCGTACGTGGCAAGGCCCATGACATCGCCCCAGTAAGAGACGTATTCCGATGAGCCGGACTGCTTGTAAGAAGCATCACCCGTCGTGATGAAGAGTTCTGTCCCGGCAAGAACCTTTTCGTCGTTCGGATTGTCGTTTTCATAGGCACCCGTCGAGACATCCGACGGATTGGCAAGATAGTTGCGGCTCGGGTTCTGCTGGCCCCAGGCAAAAGCCTTCTTGGCGGCATCGAGGCACTGGGTTGCAAAGGAGGCGTTAAACGGCTTGTAGATTCGGGAGGCGAGAGCCATAACCGCGGCAAAATCAAACGTTCCCGCGGTACTCTTGCCAATGACGTAAAGCTTGGAGTTGTCCTGGGCAGGCATCACGTCGCCCGGGAATCCGAGAGAGGTCAGCTTGTGATAGACACCGCCATCGCTTGCCTGCATGGTGAGCATCCAGTCGAGATTGTACTTGATTTCGGCAAGCAAATCCGGGAGCGAGCCTTCGGCCGGGATGTTCCACTTGAGCGTATTGAAGTACTGCGGGAAGTGTTCGTAGAGAGAGAGAAGCGTGTAGGTGGTAATGCCCGAGTTCACGATATAGCGGCCGTAGTCGCCGGCGTCATACCAGCCCTTGCTGGAATTGATCGTGCCTGATGCACCCGTGGAATTGTGGAGTTCGGCAGTCGCATTCGTGTGGCCTGCGGCGCGAGCCCACTTGCCAGCATAAGAGGATTCCAAGGCCATAGAAGCGCGCTGGTAGTAGAACCACTTGATAGATGCCTTGGCCACGTCTTCGTAGGCCCTGTCAGCAATCTTCAAGTCGGAACGGAGCGTCTGGCCGCCCTGCTTGATGCTGTAAGTTCCAGCAGTCTTTACATCGGAAAAATCAACGAGCTGAACATTCTGACCGCTCGCATCCCAGTAAGAAGCAGCCTTCGGCGTGACCTTGAGGACGGTCTGGCCGGCGGCATTGACGATTTCGACATCGCCGTTACCATCGACAAGGGCAAATTCCTTGAAATCGCCCGAACGGTAGCCAATCTGGTTGATGTAGGCAGTCGCAGCAAAAGAAGGAGCTGCAACGATAGCGGCAAGCGCAATGAACTTAAAGGCTTGATTTTTCACAAACATCCTCATAAAAAAAGCTTATATATCTAGCCCATATAATATAGAGTTGACCGGGGTGATATTCCACCCTTGTGAACGTCATTTTGGCAAAAAGTGTAGTAAGTGTTTTTCACAATGGATCCCGTCGCTACGCTCCAGGATGACGCATAACAACGAAGAACGGCGTCCCAGGGGAGGGACGCCGCCTTGCATTCTATGAATATGGGAATTTTTCGATTACTTGATCTGCTTGCCCTTGAGGTTGTAACGCACACCGTTCTTTTCGATGAAGACCTTCTGGTCGTCAAAGCGGAGAACCGGAGCCGTATTGACTGACGGACGAACCCTGGAAACAAAAGGCTTGAGAGCCGTAGAGCCCTTGGCCACACCTTCGGCAGCAAAGGACGGAGCAAAACCGGCATTCAAGGCTTCCATGGCACCCGTCAGGTAGGCAAACGGAGCATTCCAGTTAATGGCCACTTCGTTCGTCGCATAGCTGCAACGGTCATCGATGTAGGCCGTCGCCGGCATCTTGCCAGAAACATAGTCCTTGCATTCCCAGGACTTGGAACCGATATCTTCGCCACCCGGCTGCGGACCGCCCACGATCATACCCGGGACAGGATCCGTCACCTTGTCGGCAGTACTCGGACGATGGTGCGGAAGCTTTGCGGACTTGGTACCAAAACCGGTCAAGAAAGACATATCGAGCGGGTTCTTGCCAAGCAAGTAGTCCACCACCTTCTTGGCGGCTTCGTAATACTTCTGATCGCCCGTCACGTAGTAGGCATAGAGGAGGAACACACCCTGGTTACCGGCAACGGCATTAGACCCCCAAACAAAGTCATCGTTCGACATCACGACGCCAAAGCCCTTCGTGGCAACAGCCGCAAATTCCTTGGCGATATCCAGAATCATCGTCTTCGCGGTTTCGGCATCGGCACCCAGTTCATTAGCGTGGGTTGCAGCACCATATACCGCAAGGCCGTACATTTCGGGCCAGGCCGGGATAATGCTCCCTTCGTTCGGATTCAGAGTCGGCTTGTAAGAAGCATCCCCCGTCGAAATGAAGAGTTCCATTCCGGCAAACACCATTTCGTCATCCAGCTTGCCATCGCTATACGAACCCGTAGCCACATTGGCCGGGTTGTTGAATGCAATTTTCGGATTCTGGAGGCCCCAGGCGTAAGCCTTCTTAGCGGCTTCGAGGCACTGGGTTGCATAAGCGGCATCAAACGGCTTATACACACGGTAAGCGGCAGCCATCACACCGGCAAAGTCGAAGGTGGCCGCAGAGCCCTTGCCAATCACATAAAGCGGTTCCGTGTCCTTCGCAGGCATCACGTCACCCGGGAACTGGAGCGTCGAAAGCTTGTGGTAAACGCCACCGTCTTCGGCCTGCATGGTAAGCATCCAGTCCAGGTTATACTTGATTTCGGCGAGCAAATCCGGGAGAGTCCCTTCGGCGGGGATGTTCCACTTAAGCGTGTTGAAGTATTCCGGGAAATGTTCGTAAAGAGAAAGGAGCGTGTAGGTGGTAATGCCGGAGTTCACGATGTAACGGCCGTAGTCACCGGCGTCGTACCAGCCCTTGCTCGTGTTGAGAGTACCCGATGCACCCGTGGAGCTATGCATTTTTGCAGTCGGATTGGTGTGGCCCGCATCGCGCTTCCACTGGCCGGCGTACGTTTCTTCAAGAGCCATGGAGGCACGCTGGTAATAGTACCACTTAAGAGAAGCCTTGGCCACGTCTTCGAAGACCTTGTCGGCGATCTTCAAGTCGTTGCGCAGCACCTGGCCGCCCTGCGTAATGCTATAAGTTCCAGGAGTCTTGAGTTCGGAGAAATCGACAAGCTGCACATTCTGGCCACTCGGATTCCACTTCGTGGCGGCCTTCGGCGTTGCCGTGAGGACCGTCTGGCCGGCAGCATCGACAATCGCGATATCGCCCGTTCCGTCGACCAAGGCAAATTCCTTAGGGTCGGTCGTGCGGTAACCAATCTGGTTGATGTAGGCAGTAGCCGCAAAAGACGATGCCGTCAAAAGCGAGATCGCCAACGGGATATACTGTTTCAAGCCGAATTTCTTCATAGTGTACTCCTTTCAATATTCACCAATCATAATCTATCTTCATAAACAAAAAAATTGCCCAACTTTCGTTGGACAATCTGGTTACAAGCGTACCCAAGCACTATTTTTTGATAAATCTCACAGAATTTCTAGTCCCGGACGGGCCCGCCACAGAAATTCCGTAAACGCCAACCGGTAACGAGGACAAATCAAGTTCCTTGCAGAAAACACCTCCCGAAATACGGGTTCCAACGGCAGAATAGACCGCAAACCGGAACACTCCCGACGTGCTGAGAACCTGCAGACGGTCTCCCTGAATTTTAAACCCGGGCTTGCCGAGCATACGTGCAGAAAGCGTGAGCGGCGGATCTTCCGGAGTTTCTGGAGTTTTCGCCGCCTTCGCAGCACGGGCTTCGTCAAAGAACGCGGTCATCTTGCCGAGATTTTCCTGTACATACATTTCGTTTCCGCCGTGCGTACCGCCCGACACAGAAACCAGCTCCGTCACGACGTTATGGTTCTTGAGGGAATCGTAAAGTTCCTGACTTTGTTCCTTGTTCACAATCTGGTCACTCGTTCCGTGGAAAAGGATGACCGGCGGATCGTCTTCGCTTGCGTAATACGGTGAGCTTGCGACCATCCATTTGTCCTTGTTTCCTTCGCGTTCGGCACCGATAAAGGCGCCCTCATAAGTCCCAGACCCCATAAAATTGTTGATGGGGTTCATCGTATAGATATCTGTAGGAGGAGACCAAAGCGTCGCAGCGTCAATGCAACTGCTGAACGACGTAAATTCACCTAAATCGCCCACCAGGTCTACCGTCACCGAGCCGGACTTGCCCTCTTTCAAGCCGCAAGTCGTCGCCACAAGACTCGAAAGGTGTCCGCCCGACGAGAACCCCGACATTGCGATAAAGGACGTGTCGATCTTGTACTTGGATGCGTTTCCTCGAATGTAGCGCACCACGGCCTTGAGGTCATGCAACTGCGCCGGGTAAACCGCATCGCTTGCCGAACGGTGATTCGGCGTAACCACGGCATAGCCCGCCTTGAGAAGCGCCGCACAGATCGTATTGAGATCGGCAGAACTCTTGGAATTGTTCATACTCCAGGCACTACCGTAAGTGTGAACCACCACCGGATACGATTCCTTAGCCTCCTTGGGCAAGTAGATATCCAATGTATGGTAGACTTTTCCGTCGCCTACATAGTTCAGATCGGCAAACTTTTCGGAATACTCTATTTTATCTTGACCGGATTGCTGGCCGCCAAAGCCACCACCACCCATACCGCCGCCCATGCCACCCCATTGTGCGAACGCAGAAACAGCGGCAAAACACGCCACCAAAACGCTTAATTTCATAGACACTCCAAACAACGCATCCCCCTCATTAGAAATGCTATGATAAATTTATATACAATAAAAGCCCCGCAACAAAGCGGAGCTTCAATTTCGTTGTTCAGGATTACAACCCCAAAAACTTATTCAGCACACGAACCGACCAACTTGTTCAAAGCGTTATTCGCGGTAAAACGAACGATCTGTTTTCCCGACGAAGAAACGATGTAGGTCGACATCAACTTAGACCAGGCCATCATCTGCGCCCAGACATCGCCAAAATACATGTCCGCATCGCTTCCATTTTCAAGCTGTTGGCTCCAAGGAACATTAAAGGCAATGCGATCCATGCTAAGCAGCCCGCCCTCGACAGTGTTACCATTAAGATCCTTCAGGACACTTTCGAACTGGTACACCTGTTCTCCATTTTCGTTGGCCGTCGGACCTGTCAACGAGAGCAGATAAAGCCCAAGCACCATTGTTTTGCCATCGGTACCGTCGCGGAGTACGATCATCGACGGCAAATTCCGCGAGGTCAAGGCTGCAACGGTAGAATCTGCAAACGGGAGGTTCATGTAAATGCGGTTCTGCGTATTGCCGCGAGAATCCTTCACCACTTCGAACTTGTTCATCGAAAGCGGTTCAATACGGTATGTCGCGCGTTCTACAGGAATCGTGCGGATGTAAATTTCGGAACCGTTCGTCTGGCGGTTCGCATAGAAGATGTGCAAGTGGTGGACGGAACCGTCGGCCCAGCCAGCATTTTCTGTCGAGCCCTTGCAGTTTTCGTATGTAGCAAGAGGTTCGCCATCATGGCATCCATGGTTGTTTGCGGCAAGCACCTGAAGGCTCACCTGGCTCGGAACCGGCATGTGGTCGCCGCCCATATCGGCAACAAGCACGCCATCCACAAAGACCCACATATCACCGCTACTGACAAATTTGAGATTCTGCGGAGATGCGGCCTGCTTGGCGGCATCATACTTGAAGGTCGAATGCGTCATCATCGTGAAATGGAAATTGCGGATATGCTGTAAGCCAAGCCTTGTATTCTTGTTCGCTGTCACCGCCAGCATAGCCTGCCATGCGGCGCTATGTCCAGATCCATTGGAATTGATGGCACGCGGACCACCCTGATTCAGCCATTCTGCACAAAGCTCATAAGTATTCTGTTGAAATTCATCCGACTGAGTTCGTGCATACTGATAATCATAAGGCGGACAATAAAT
The DNA here is from genome assembly GCA_902779055.1 of Fibrobacter succinogenes. GTDB lineage: Bacteria > Fibrobacterota > Fibrobacteria > Fibrobacterales > Fibrobacteraceae > Fibrobacter > Fibrobacter succinogenes_K. Next base: position 95,900 of record CACZAD010000025.1, read on the forward strand.
AGAAAGGGATTGCGGTTCATACTGTTCGCACATACCATTCGGTTGGATGGACGGGTCACAGGGCTTGTTCATGACCCATTCCCTTGTCGAGGGATTAATGCTATCGAGCGGAAAGAAGCCCCCATTATTATAGCCACGGCTGTAAATGTAATCATCGGACTCGGGATCCTTAATAAGGTTAAGCGTCGTATTGACTCGCTTATTTACAGACGGGACATCGGTAAACCACTGATCAAAGTTCGCATTATCGCAGCGTTCGTTCAGCTTACTAATCGTAACACCATCAATCATATCAATTTTGCCATCAGCACCGGCCTTGGCAAATGTAAGATAAGGAGAGACCATGCCCGTCGTAGCGATAACAGGATTTGCCCAATTCGTTTTGCCCCCTTCGCACGAATAATAATCAATACCTTCAAGGGCATTCTTGTATCCGCGCACAATCATTTGCCCGGATTCATACTTCTTATAAAAATTACATTCGCCGTATTCCAATACAGGACCTGCGGAGGTCTGTCGGAGGTATTCCGGCAAATTCGTATTTTCGTCCATAGGAAGACCGTCGACACCTATTTGCGTTCCCGAGCCATACTTGGCATTGGCACTCACGGTTCCGCAAGAAGCGTGATAAGGAACAGCGGTATACCAATCATCACCGTAGCCATTATCCTTCATCGCAACACCAGTGCGCGTGACATAGTTATAAATGAGATCTAGATGTGCAATGGATTCGTACTCCAGTTGTGTCGTCGCTTCTTCCGAGAAGTTTTCAAAGTCCGGATGATTCGGCTGGAAGTCGCGAATGACGGCGGTCATCGACCCCACATTCAGGTACTCGGGTTCTGGCGTTACCGCACCGCCAACAGGCGAAGAACAAAGCAAAGTTTCGAACGATGACGCATCCCCAAAATGCGATAATGGATTTTTTCCCGGATCCTCAGGTTGGCTCGCCGGATTTTCGGAACAACCCGCAAAAAATGCAAGCAAAGGAACAGCGACGGACAAACCCGCGACACGCCATAACATTTTCATAAACTTCTCCTTAAACAATTTATTCAGAATATAAAAAAAAGCACGGCCGAAACCGTGCTGAATAAATGCACTAATTGTAATAAAACTGTATAAAACGATTACTTCAAGAAACCTTCCGTCATGAGGCGAGCTTCCTTGTCCGCTTCGAGCACTTGTTCGAGCGAGAGGTGACCAGTCACATTCGGAGCCTTGTCCATCACCATTTCCACGTACTTCGGGATGTCGGTGAACTTGAGGTTACCCTTGAGGAAACGGTCCACAAGCACTTCGTTTGCGGCGTTCATCATCGCAGGAACGACACCGCCACGGCGGCCAGCATCAAATGCAAGCGCGAGGCAACGGAACTTGTTAAAGTCCGGTTCGAAGAACGTGAGCTTTGCAAGCGTCGGCAAGTCGAGGCGCTTAGTTTCGAGCTTGAGACGGTCGGGCCACGTAAGCGCCACCTGGATAGGAATGCGCATATCGGGAGCGCCGAGCTGAGCCATCAAGGAACCATCGCGGAACTGCACCAAGGAATGCACCATGGACTGCGGGTGAACCACAACCTTGATCTGGTCATACGGAATGTGGAACAGGAAGTGAGCTTCGAGAACTTCGAGACCCTTGTTCATCATAGAAGCAGAGTCGATAGTAATCTTCTTACCCATGCTCCACACCGGGTGATTCAATGCATCGGCGACGGTGATGTTTTCAAACTTTTCGATAGGCCATTCGCGGAACGGACCACCCGAAGCCGTGATTTCGAGGAATTCGACTTCGGATTCGCGCTTGCCACCTTCGAGGCACTGGAAAATGGCGCTATGTTCGGAGTCGATCGGAGTGATGAAGGACTTCGGATTTTCAGCAAGCTTGTCCCAGATGACCGGGCCAGCCATGACCATCGTTTCTTTGTTGGCGAGGGCCACATGCTTACCGTGTTCAATGGCGGTAATCGTCGGGAGGCAGCCCACAGCGCCCATCAAGGCGTTGATGATGATGTCGGCCTTCGGGTCGGCAGCGAGTTCGCAAAGGCCGTCCATACCGGCAAGCACCTTTTTGCCGAGTACAGATTCGAGTTCCTTGGCGGCAGCTTCGTTGAACATGCAAACGCGTTCGACATTGTACTTGCGAACGATTTCAGCAACCTTTTCGACACTGCTATTGGCAGCCACGGCATAAAGGTTGAAGATATCCGAATGCTGCTGGATGACATCGACGCTGGAGGTACCGATGGAACCGGTGGCGCCCAAGAGAACTACATTTTTCATTTAAAAACCTCGATAATTGCAAGCTTTTTTATAAAGATAGAATAATATTTTTCATTTACAGCTCCGCTCCAAAAAACGCTTACAACAATTTACATTCCAAAGAAAAATTTTTAGGGTATATTTTTATTGGGTTAGGTTTGCTCGAAGGAGGTGCATATGCGCATACTTTCCTCGGGTGTATATGCTGCGTGTTGTTGCGCAGTGGGGATGTTCATAGGGTGCTCGGATTCTTCGGACAACGGAGTCTCCGGAGAAAACAGTAATCTTTCTTCCGTTACAGATGATTTTGGAATTTCGTCCAGTTCCAGTTTTGCAGGGAACGCAGGCGGTTCTTCGCCATCCGGGGATTTGATTTCTTCAGGAGCGGAGTCTTCAGCGGGGAATTCGGCAACGTCTTCCAGAATGCAAGGGAGTTCCTCGGGCTCAGTCAAAAGCTCTTCAAGCGGGCATCCGCACAGAAGTTCTTCTTCGGGAATCGAGCAAGGGAACTCCTCTAGTGCACATGCAAATTCCAGTTCTAGCGAGAGTTCCTTTGTTTATACTTCACCCGCAAATTTTGCAGACACGGTAAACGGAGTCGCCTTCAACATGGTCTATGTGGCTGGCGGCACTTACACGCGCGGCTGCGACAACTGTGCCGAGCCTGATAAAATTTACGAAACACCTTCGCATAAAGTAACAGTTAACGAATACCATATCGCACCGACCGAAGTAACGATAGCCCAATGGAATGCCGTCATGGGCGGGAAAAAGAATGCATGGGAATCGGACAAAGCTCCCAAAATCGGCGTAAGCTGGTTTGACGCCAACAATTACGCCTGCAAGCTTGGGCAAAAAACAGGGAGACAGTACCGACTGTTGACCGATGCCGAATGGGAATTTGCGGCCCGCGGTGGCAAAGACGGAATTGCAGACAAGTTTAAATTTTCAGGTAGTAACAACGTCGATGATGTGGCATGGTATTCCGAAAACAGCGGCGGAAAATCACACGATGTTGCCACTAAGAAACCAAACAAGCTTGGACTTTACGACATGAGTGGCAACTCATGGGAATGGGTCTACGACTGGCTCGTAGCCTACACGGACACAGACAAAGTAAATCCGATACAGCTCACAGGAAGTGGCAACAAGACGCGAAGAGGCGGGAGTTACGGCGAGCCCGCGGATTTTGCGCGAGTGAGCCGTCGCGCCATCCGCAGCCGCGATGGCGCCGCAGACATGGGCTTTAGACTAGGCATGTCTACGGAACTCCCGCCGGGAATGGCAAGCCCCTGCGAAGCGGCAAATCCGTCTGCAGCCACCTGCCAAGGCGACAAGAATCGCGACTGCCGTTTGATTACCGCCGCAGACGAAGCCTGGATCAGCGACGACTACACTGTCGTTATCGGAGAAAATGGTGTTGCGGCAGTTTCTGGCTTCCCGAATGTTTCAGGGCAGTGGTACACGCTCAACAACCGCAGTTTTAACGTTGTCACCAAGAGTGGCACAAAGACTTACGCTTACTACGTGTTCAGCGAAGATGAACTCACAATGATTAGCGATGACGGCATTCCATACCGTCTGTACAGGCGAGCCGCAAGCGAAGCCAAGAATAAAGTAAGTCTCCCGACCGTAAGCAATCCCAAGACTTTAGCACAGCTTATCGCCGCTGTAGAACCCGAACGCATCGTCACAGACGAGCAACTTGCCCACCCCGACACAAGCGTTCGCGACCCGCGCATTGCAGCCGCAAGCGGATACACGCGGTTTTTCGACGGGCGTTGCTGTGGCGGAAACCATAAGTACCGCTTCCACTTAGACAAGAGCGGCGATGCAGAATTTGTCGTCATGGACTACGACGACACCCACCACGAAAACATTCTCGCCAAAGGGCGCTGGTTCACCGTCGGAAATATCGGTCTCCACATCGTTTTAAACGGCAAGTATTTCAACTACCTTTACACGGCGGGCGAACGCACCATGAGCTTCAGCGAATACATGCCGGCGGGCCCCATTTTCTGTCACATTTCATTCCAGAGCTATGAACGCGGAGACTTCCGCATTTTCAATAAGACTTTATTCGATGATAAAATCAAGCGCCCACGCGGCTTCAACGGAGAAAATCCAGTCTATGAAGCCAGCGATTACCAGTGGGGTTCGTAAATGAATAAACCTACACAAAGCGTGCTCTGCGCGATTGCGGCTTATCCCTTGTTCGCCGCAATCGCATACACGGCGATGCTTTCAGCCTGTGACAATGCCACATCCACAACAGCTCCTGAAAGCACCGCTTCATCCTCTTCCACAACTACAACAATTGAGGAGCCATCAAGTTCAGCCATTCAACAAAGCTCATCGTCAAGCGGGCAAAAACAATTTTCCAGTTCATCACGAAGCAGTCATCGGCGGTCTTCGTCTTCTGCAGTTCAAACAAGTTCATCCGCAATTTCATCATCGCAAGAGACGCCAGTTTCTTCGTCTTCAGATGTAGCAAAATCTTCCAGTTCCTCGCAAACATCGCTACCAGCAAAAGAGATTTCGCTTGACGAGAACGGTTTTGCTACTGTCGCCGACGTCTACAAGAGTCTTACCGCAGACGAAAAAGCAGTCTTCATCATTCGACATTCCGAGCGCGAAGACAATGTCGCCATAGAAACGGAACTCACCGCTAACGGTGTAAAAATGGCCCAAAATTTAGGTACCACGCTCAAGAGCGACGAAGAATTTAGTTACATCACTTCGGGATTCGTGCGCACCAACGAGACTGCAAACAACATTTCAAAAGGCCGTGGAGAAGCAAGCCTTCCAAAGCTCATCACGAACTACGATATTACCGGGAACTGGTTTCTGAAAATCTCCGCCGACGAACTTTCCGCATACGGGACAAAGCTTGGCATGCAAGGCGGTTCTGTCGAACTCATGGCCCACTGGGCTTACGAAGGCGGCTACACAGACGCGCTTTACGAACTCACCCCACGCGCCGAAGAATTCATACAGAAAGTCATCCTCAAGAATTTACCCAAGTGGAAACGCGTAAGCATCATGGTCTCGCACGACATTTTCGTCATGCCGCTCGCCGTGTTCGGCTCCAAAGGCAAAGTCGCCTTGAAGTACCATGAAGATTACCACTGGATTAATTACATCGCCGGGCTTGCCATCATCATCGGGGCAGACAACAGCTTGCGCTATGTTCCGGTCAAAGGCGCAGATTCAGGCGTTATTGACTACCTCGCCATTTACATGGAGGAGCACGGCATGGGAAGCAAGAAGCCGTCAACCCCCAAAAGATAATCAAGAACTTAAACCTTGCAAAAAAAACAAGACCGTAACTGAGAGAATCAGTTACGGTCTTTTCAATGCTTTTGCGTAGCGCTTTTGTTTTTACACAACGCTCTTCAAGAAATCCATGAAGATGTATAGAGCAGGCGCCGCGAGGAAGAACGAGTCGCAACGGTCAAGCACGCCACCGTGCCCGACAAACAAGTTCCCGGAATCCTTCGTGCCGCTCCAGCGCTTGAGCGCAGACATCAGAAGGTCGCCCACCTGACCAGCTACCGTGATAAGGAGGCCAATGACGATTGCCGATGTCCAAGTGAAATTCATTTCGAACGAGCTAAGAGCAGCACTGCACTTAACCCAGTACGCAACCCATGCAATCGTTGCGATGGAGCCTGCAATCGAGCCTTCCCAAGTTTTCTTGGGGCTAATGCTCGGCGCAAACAAATGACGGCCAAACGGTCCCTTGCCCGCAGCAAACTTGCCAAAGAAATACGCGACCGTATCGCAAAGCCACACCGCCGTCATCACGAGGATGAACGGGTAGCAATGTTCAAAACCATTGCCGTTCCCCATCATGAGCACATTCATGCCGCCCCAGAGACCCACGTAGAGCGGAGCACCGAGCTGCATCACAAGCCACGGGAACAAGTGGTCGATTTCGACTTTTGCGTAGGCAACGCCAATGTAAATGGCGAAAATGGCGAGGAACGTCATGCCCACAACATAAGGCACTGCCGGAAGTCCAAAGTAACCACCCTTGGAGAGAGCCCATGCAAGCGTCAGTGCAAGCGAAGACGCAAACGACAGATAGCGCATATCCGGGCCTTCGTACATCTTGGTCGCCATGCGGGCCCATTCCCAGGAACCCACACCTGCCAAGAAGCACATCAGTCCAATGCGGCTAAAATCGTTATACCACAAACAACCAAAGACAATCGGAATAGCGATGAATGCGGTAATCAAGCGCTGTGTCAAGTTACTCATGCAATACCTTTCCAAAACGACGTTCGCGAGTATTGAAAAATTCAACGGCCTTCATGAACTCTTCCTTAGTGAAGTCCGGCCAAAGCGTGTCCGTCACATAGAACTCGCTGTAAGCCGCCTGCCAAAGCAGGTAGTTCGAAAGTCTGAATTCTCCACCGGTACGGATAACCAGATCCGGATCGGGAGCGCCCTTCAAATAGAGATTCTTTGCAAATAAAGTTTCGTCGATTTCATCAACCTTGAGCGTACCTGCAGCCACCTGCGAAGCGATGGACTTCGTAGCTTCCACAATTTCTTGCCTGCCACCGTAAGAAATGGCGAGGTTCAACTGCATACCCGTATTGTTTGCAGTAATATCAATAGCGGACTGGAGGCTTGCACGAGGCTTTTCGGGAATACGGTTCATGTTACCGATAACCGTAAGCTTCACATTCTTGGCCATAAGGTCGGGGATTTCCTTGACCACCATCTCGATGAGGAGGTTCATCAGGTAATCCACTTCCTTCGACGGTCTGCCCCAGTTCTCGGAACTGAAGACATACAATGTCATGTGTTCGAGCTTGAGGTTTACCCCCACCTCGACGGCATCGATTGTCGATTCGGTCCCCTTGCGGTGACCCAAGAAACGCTCCAGGCCACGGCTACGAGCCCAACGCCCGTTGCCGTCCATGATGATAGCGACATGTCTAAGCTGATTTGCCACGCAAACCCCGGACTACACCTTGAGGATGTCTGCTTCCTTTTCGGCGAGCAAACGGTCGATTTCGGCGATAGCCTTGTCGGTAGCCTTCTGGATTTCGTCCTGCTGCTTCTTGACTTCGTCTTCGGCGGATGTTACGGATAGCCACGCGGCCGTCTTCGGCATGCTTACGGGCGATCTTTGCAAGTTCCTTGCGGCGTTCGGTCGTGAGGATCGGGAGCGTCACACGGATGCAGTTGCCGTCCTTCATCGGGGTAAGGCCGATGTTTGCAGCAAGGATTGCCTTGTCAATGGCGTCGACCATGGACTTTTCCCACGGGGTCACGAGGAGCATACGCGGTTCAGGCACAGAAATCTTGGCAACCTGGGAAATCGGAGTCGGGGTACCGTAGTAGTCGATACGAACGCCGTTGAGGATAGCCGGAGAAGCCTGGCCAGCGCGGATCTTGGAAAATTCACGTTCGGTGGCCTCGATGGCCTTGTCCATTTTTTCAGAATATTCAGACATTTTTAGTTCCTAATAGCTCGTTAAAAGTTATACACAAGAAATATAGGTAAAAAACTGTAAAAGAGTTCCTCCGGTATACCCATAGCCCTACACCAAACCTGCCTTTTTTTGAGTTTTTAAAGAAAAATACATCACTATCTCAAAATTACATACGCAGATCCGATTTACTTGACAGGCTAACGAACATTAGCTATCGTTAGCTAACAAGCATTAGCCTCCTTAAAAAGGCAACAAAACCAAAACTGCGCGAGACCCCGTTATGTCTACGAAAGAAAAAATTCTAGAAACCGCCCTAACGCTATTTGCCGAGAACGGATATAATGGCACCAGCATGGAACAGATTGCTCAGGATGTGGGCATCAAGGCGCCGTCGCTTTACAAGCACTTCAAAGGCAAAGAGGACATTCTGAATTCGCTGATTGACATCGCCGAAGCGCGTTACGAAGAATCGTTTGGCTCCGCAAAAAAGGTCGGTACAATTCCAGACAACATTCACGGGTTCATCCATGAGACGATGAAGAAAGTGCGCTTTACGATGAGCGACCCGATTATCAAGAAGATGCGCATCTTCTTAATGCAGGAACAGTTCCGCAATGAACGCCTTGCCGAAATTACGACAAGGCACCAGGTGGACGGGCTTTTGCAAATGTACCAGAAGATTCTCGAGACTTTGATGACCGCCGGCATAATCGTCAAGGACGACCCGCGAATGCTCGCAACAGAGCTAACCGCCCCCGTCGCGATCTGGATTTCTAAAGTCGATCGCCAGCCGAAATGCGAAAAAGAAGCGCTCAAATTCATCGAGAAGCACTTACAGCATTTTTTCAAGATTTACGCAAATGGAAACAGATAGATTTTTACTGCGCCCGTGGCGCGAATGTGATGCCGAAGCACTTTTCAAATACGCAAGTGACCCGGATATAGGACCGCGCGCCGGTTGGGAACCGCACAAATCCGTAGAAGAAAGCCTGCAAATCATCCGCACTATTTTCAGCGGGGATCACATGTGGGCCATCGAGCTGAAAGAGACGGGAGAACCCATCGGTTGCATCGGTTACCTGCTCAAAGGCGAAAGCAACATCGACATCGGCGAGAACGAGGCCGAAGCCGGTTATTGGATTGCAAAGCCTTACTGGAACAAAGGAATTTGTACTGATGCATTGAAGTTGATGATAGACTATTGTTTCAACGAAAAGCACATTGATGTTCTTTGGAGTGACTTTTTCATCGATAATCCCGCTTCCGGTCGCGTGATGGGAAAATGCGGGTTCCGCGAAACTGGCGAAATGCGCTACTGCGAAAATCTTTATGGTGGCAGCAAGCGCCCCGTGAAAGTGATGAAACTGGAAGCAAAATTTTTAAACAAAAACCCCTTGACTCGTCCCTTGGGGCAGGCCTTATATTTCTAGCAGATTCGAATCCTAACCAAAATCGTACGATGGCAAACTACAAAACAAAACTTAAAATCGGAGAGTTCTCGCAGTTGATGCAAGTTACCGTAAAGACTTTGCGTCACTACGAACAGAAAGGTCTGCTATTGCCCCACGATGTGGACAACTTGACGGGGTACCGCTATTACAGTATCGATCAGATGCAGAAGCTGCAAAATATCCGTGAATTGCAAAGGCTCGGATTCTCGTTGGATGAAGTGAAGGAACTGTACGAAGACAATTCGCACACGCCAAACATCCACCAGATGGAAGAGAAAATCAAGGAAACGGAAGCGCAACTGAAACTTTTGATTGCCCGCCGCGACCAACTGCTCAACTGGAAGAATTCTCTAAAGGAAATGAATACCATGGAAAAATTCAGTGTCCAGTCTTTGCCGGAAATCATCGTGGCAAGTCATCGAGAAATCATTCCCAACTACGAAGCACTAGGCCCCCTGTGCTACGAGAAAATCGGCCCTGAAATGAAACGTCTCAACTGCAAGTGCCCCAAACCCGGCTATTGCTTTACCATCGAACACAACAAGGAATACACCCCGACAGATGTCGATATCGAATACTGCGAACAAGTTACAGAAACAGGCTCCGACAGCGATATCATCAAGTTCAAGTGCATTCCGGCAGTGCCCAAAGCACTCTGCATGAAGCACATCGGCCCTTATGAACGTTTCTACGAGTCATTCATCGAAGCATTCCGCTACATCGAAGAAAAGGGGTACAAAATCGCGGGAAAGCCCCGCACCAGCTACATCGACGGAGCCTGGAACCAAGAAGACCCTGAAAAATGGCTCTCGGTCATCCAGATTCCCATAGAATAAACTATATCCACAGTCTGCCCCATCTTGGGGCGGACAGCAAATTTATTAAGGCGACCAAAGTTCATTATGGCAAAAGAAATCGATCCGAAAAGCACAACGAGAGCAAAGGCATTTGAGTTTTGGATGCAAGCTCCGAATCCGATGGTGACATTTTTCAAATCGTTGAACGTCACAAGGCTCGTGAAGGTTAGCAAGAAACGCGGTTTGAAATTCAATATGCTTATGGATTACTGCATCGGCAAGGCTGCGGCAAGCGTTAAGGAGTTTTACATGCTCCCGGTAAACGGCAAGCTCATGCAATACGATTCGATTGCGGTGAATACGATCGTAAAAAACGACGAAGGCGAAGTCAGCTCTTGCGACATCCCGTATTCCGACGATTTGACGACATTCAACCGCGACTACCTCAAGTACACAAAAATCGTTGCGGAAACTTGCCAGGATTGGGACTTGTCCGAAAACAGCATGGTCATCGGCACATCGGCTATTATCGATACAGAAATTGACGGCGCGGTCGGCATGAATTCAGGCATTTTCAACAACCCGTTTATGCTTTGGGGACGTTACAGGAAGCGTCTCTTCCGCTATGAATTGCCGGTTTCGTTCCAATTCCACCACACGCAAATGGACGGGGCTCACGCCGGGAAGTTCCTAGCGAACTTGCAAAAAGCAATCAACGAACTTCGATAAAAACAATAGCTATCATTATGGATTTATTTTGGATTATATCGTTCCCTCTAGCGTTCATCGTTCACGATGGCGAAGAGATTGTCATTCAACACAAATGGATGCTGACGCATAAAGATCTTTTAATCCAAAAATTTCCAAAAGCAAAGCGCGTCATCTCTCACTTGTCCAGCCTTTCAACCACAGCTTTCGCGATGGCTGTACTGGAGGAACTGATTCTTTTGCTTCTTGCGACAGCGTACATTCTTATCGGTGGCGCGTATGCAACAGAATTATGGATTGCGTTATTTATGGCATTTGCTGTACACTTTGTTATTCATATTGCGCAGGGCGTTATGGTAAAGGGGTACGTTCCCGGACTCGTGACATCTATTTTGATGTCGCCTTATGCGTATTTCGGGATAAGTCGAATTTGTGAAGAAGTTAGTGGAGATAAATTATTGCATTTAAGCATTTTAGGAATCGTCGCAATGATAATAAACCTGAGATTTGCTCACTGGATAGGAAAGAAATTTTCGCACTAGAAGTAACACTTTTAAAGACCTTAGGTGTTACAGATAAAAAGGAGATTCTCACAGCTACGAGAATGACAATAAAAATGACTTTAGTTTTGAATACTTTAGAATCGGGCGATTGCTCAGAACAGATTAAAGCACTTTTTGCGGACAAAAACGAAGAAATAGAAATCATCAACACCGCAGATTTGAAAATTATGCATTGCATGGGCTGCAATAACTGCTGGCTGAAAACACCCGGCATTTGCACCATCAAGGACGAATACGAAATCATCCTCAAGAAATTGGTCTCCGTCGAAAACTTTTGGGTTGTTGCAGATACGAAATTCGGCTTTATCGACTACCGCGGCAAGCGAGTCTTGGATCGCATCGTCCCGATGCTGAATATGTACATTGAATTCCGCGACGGCTGGGAACGCCACCAGTTGCGTTATCATCCGCTGAATTTCGGTTTCATTTACAAAGGCAACGGCAACCGAGAACTGCTCGAAGAATGGAGTATGCGAGTCGCCAGGAATATGGCGGGGCGTTCACTCGGTGTCATTAGTTTAGACAAGGATGAGGCACAAGAAAACATCGCAGAAATGCCGCCCGAGACCGCCGCGACTCCGATCGAAAACGTCGCTTTGGAAACTGCCGCGACTCCCGAACACATCATCATAATTAACGGAAGCCCGCGCGTCAAGAAGAACAGCAACACCAACAAGATTATCCAAGCTTTTGCTGAAGGGCTCGAAGAAGCGGGAATCACCCACAAGCTTTATTCACTATCGAACCATGCCGAATGGGACGAAGCCCGCGAAGCGTTCATGACGAATGACAACATCATCATTGCCGTGCCGCTCTTTGTAGAATGTTTGCCGAGTTTGTTGCTCGAATTTTTAAGCACACTCCCCACGGAACGCAAGCAACCTGCAAAACTTTCGTTCATTCTCCACGGCGGATTTGACGAAGGACATCAACTGCGACTCGGTGAAAAGTTCTTGCAGTCGCTCCCCGCTCAGCTCGGTTGCTCTTGCGGTGGCGTACTCGTAAAAGGCGGCAGCTTTTTGCTCCGCAACCGCGAAAACAGTTACATCAAAAAGATGACCGACAAGATGCTCGCTTCTTACACAAAGATGGGACTGTCGTTTGCCCGCAACGGAAGCTTCTCAACTCCAGAGGCTCAGAAATTCACAGGGCCCGAAAAGAATCCAAAGATAGGAGTAATTCTCTTCAACCTCATTTTCAAGCGCATTGTCAAAAAGAACTTTGAGCGAATGGCGCAGGAATGGGGTTGTACCCGTCCGCTTAATGATAAACCGTATTTAGCACAACAAAGGTGATCCCGGAATAAATCCGGGATGACAACTCAAAAGAGAAATTTACTATGAATAACTTTATCGCTTGCTGCGGACTCGACTGCGAAAAGTGCGAAGCCCGCCTTGCCACCATCAACAACGACAATACGCTTCGCGAAAAAGTCGCAAAGGAATGGTCAGAACTCAACAAAGTGGAAATCACTCCGCAAATGATCAACTGCACCGGTTGCCGCATCGAAGGGCCCAAAACGCCGTTTTGCCAATCACTCTGCCCTATCCGCAAATGCGCCCAAGGCAAAGGCTTTGCCACCTGCGGTGAATGCAACGAAGTAGAGCACTGCGAAACGCTCAGCATGATTACGAGCCACAACGATTACGCTCTCAACAACTTGAAATCAAAATAACTGGAAAGCTAAATGAAGACTATCGGACTTATTGGTGGAATGAGCTGGGAAAGCACCATCACCTATTACGAAATCCTGAACAAGGAAATTGCAAAAGCACTCGGCGGATTCCACAGCGCCAAAATTATGATGTACAATGTGGACTTTGCCGAACTCGAAGCGAATATGTCCAGCGGAAACTGGGACGGAAACGCCAAGATTCTTTCGGATGCGGCCAAACGCCTCGAAATCGCCGGCGCCGACTTTATCGTCATCGCGACCAACACCATGCACAAGCTCGTCCCGCAAATCGAAAAAGAAATCCGCATCCCGATTCTCCACATCGCCGATGCGACCGCCAACAGCATCAAGCGTGACAAAATCAAGAAAGTTGCCCTCCTCGGCACAAAATTCACGATGACGCAAGACTTCATCAAGAACCGCCTCATAGACGCGGGCCTCGAAGTCATAACGCCCGACGCCCAAGACATCGAACTCGTAAACGATGTGATTTTCAACGAACTCTGCCTCGGCAAAATTCTTGATTCATCCCGCAAGGAATACCAGAGAATCATTGCAGAAATGAAAAAACGCGGTGCCGAAGGCGTAATTCTCGGCTGTACCGAAATCGGGATGCTCATCAGCGCAAAAGATAGCGTGCTCCCCACTTACGACACGACCATCATCCACGCGACCGAAGCCGCGAAAATGGCTCTAGAATAAAGCTATATAAGAATAAAACAACAAAAAACGGCCCTCGCAAAAATGCGAGGTTTTTTTTTCGCGATTTTTCAAAAAAATCGTCAAAATGACAGCTTTTGTCACATTGCATTTGTATATTCCATTTTAATTCTATGCATATATTTACATTTATGCATAGAAAAGCGATAATACAAATGGTTCCACAACTTTCATCAGGAGATTCCTTATGGCTATCATTTTCGACGACAAGAAATCCATCAACGACCTTCTCAAGAAGCCCGAAATCCACCCCGGATCGTTCGCATCGCTATACAAGCGCCACAATGCCGGCCTGACGCTGGTCAGCCACGACATGGAACAAGAAAAAAGGGAACAAGAGGAACTGGCAAAGATTTACGAGACTCGATCCGAACGCAAAAAAAAGCTGCTGTTCGACAACCTCGACCTGATTTTCAGGCACAAGGACGAAATTCTTGAAACACCGCGTTACGCCAATATCGACGTACACTACGCCATCAAAGCCGGCGGATGCTATATCGGTCCTATCTCGACCTCGAAATATTACCACTTTGCAGGCACCCTCGTGAACATCAATTTAAAGCTAGGCACACTCCTCGAATTATGGGAAAACGAGCAATTCAAGATCTCGTGCAAGTGCGGCGGCATGGCGGTCATCCACTATTTTTCGGGCTCCCCGCTTTCGGGGGCGTCCATCGCGGCGGCAATATGCCCCAAATGCAAGGAAATAATTCACAACATCAGAAACCGCGGCTTTGGCAACTACACGGGACTTTTACTCACCAAGCTGTACGCCAACACAGAAAAAGTCGCAAAGAGCATTACCGCCAAATGGAAGCTTGCCGAATCGGAATACGAGAAAAAGGTTGCCGAAAGGAAAGCGCCAATTTGGTACGGAATGGGTGCGGAATTCCACGGCGATGGGGAAAGCTGCAACCTGGAAACAATGATTAACGAGCTAAAACTGAAAGAATTTGACCAGCAACAGTAAGGCCATTTCAAGAACGATTCTAGAATAAACTAAAAAAGCCCAGCCGAAGCCGAGCTTGACAAGTTTACCTCGGATGCAGGCATTGACCTAACACCTACACCCTATAGCCCAATTAGCAGTGGACGAGCGTACCGAGGTCGCCGTTGATGGCAGCGCGTGTGAGGTTGCCCTTTTCCATCTTGAAAACGAAGATGGGCATGTTGTTTTCCATGCAGAGAGCGACGGCTGCGGTGTCCATAACCTTGAGGCCGCGGGAGATGACTTCCTTGTAGGAGATGTCATCAAAGCGGGTGGCCGTCGGATCCTTGACCGGGTCTGCAGTGTAGATGCCGTCGACCTTGGTGGCCTTCATGATCACGTCGCATTCGCTTTCGATGGCGCGGAGGGCGGCGCAGCTGTCCGTCGTGAAGAACGGATTGCCCGTACCGGCAGAGAAGATGACCACGGAGCCAGCGGAGAGGAGCTTGAGAGCCTTGCGACGGTCGAAAAACTCGCAGACCGGTTCCATACGGATGGCGGACATCACCACGGAATCAATGCCCTGCTTGTCGAGAGCGTCCTGCATGGCGAGGCCGTTCATCACGGTTCCGAGCATACCCATGGCATCGCCCTGGGCACGGTTCATACCACCTGCAGAAGCAGAAATGCCGCGAACGAGGTTGCCACCACCGATCACGAGAGCGACTTGAACACCCTGCTTGACGATGGACGCGATTTCGGAAGCCATGTCAGAAAGGATCTGGTTGTCGATGCCGTGGCCCTTTTCGCCTGCGAGGGCTTCGCCACTGAGCTTGAGAAGAATGCGTTTGAATTTCATAATTATTTAATAGGAAGTAGGAAGTTAGAAGTAGACATCAAAAATCCCTCGTAACATCCTATGGTTAATGTTTACATTCGGAGGAAATGTAATAAAAATAGGCTATGGCCGATATTAATATTCCTTGCATTTTTCATACGAAATGCCTTATTACCGTCAATTAATGTATTTATAAAAAGAGTTAATGGGAATGGGATGTTTTATGAATACCAAATTTTTATTCGGTCTTCTGTTGGGCATATTTATGCTCCCGACAATGCTTTTTGCCGACATCGTCTATCAAGGGAAAAGGGTCCAGGCATGGCCCGAAGAGGCATTACCTAGGTTCAACGCCCCTCGCCCTGCACTTTTAAAATCGACAACGACCACAACACAAAGCCATTATGCGGCACCCAAAGGCAAAATTTACAGCCTGACGCTCCTCGTCGATTTCCCGGACAAAACGGCTCCGGTCACGGTCAGCGAAGTCGAAGACTGGCTGAACAAGGAAGGATTCAACAGGGACGGTTGCAACGGATCCGTTCGCGACTACTATCTGGACGTTTCCAATGGGCAGCTCGACCTCACCAACGAAGTCTACGGCTGGTACCGTGCCAAGCACCCCAAATCCTGGTACGAAAGCCTGCAAGGATACACAGGATCGGATTCGCTGATGAAGGAGGTGTTTGCTTATTTCGACCCGATGGTGGATTTTTCACGTTACGACAACGACAAGGACGGAACGACTGAAGCGATCAACATCGTCTACGCAGGCGCCGGACAAACTTGGGGACAGGGACTTTGGCCCCACTCGGGATGGTCTAACGAAAAACGCGACGGCGTAAAGCTTACGCACCATCAGATGACCGACATGCCGGGCACATTTTCCATTTACGTTTTCGTACACGAAAGCGGCCACATGATTTTCGGTTGGCCGGACCTTTACTGGTACGGCGACTACTGCACCATGGGCAACCGTGCAAACGACTTGAACCCCGTCGTCATCAACGATTTTTTCCGTGCGGACCAGGGATGGATTCCGTTCGTGGACGTGACAAGCGATGACGTGAGTCTCGAAACGACAAAGCCTGGCGAAGTCTGCTACCGCTACAAGAACCCCGCAAGGCCAAACCAGGAAGGCTTGGTATGGTCTTACGTACGGAACACGGGCCGCAACAAAGTCCTTAACGGAAGCGGGCTTTTGATGCAGCATTACGATTTTTCGATCGGTGCGAATTCCTCCGCCGACAAGCTCGGTTTAAGAATCGTACACGCAAGCGCAGCAGGCAAGTCCAGCGACAACGTGACAGAACAGTGGCCAAGCCCAGGAAGTACAGCCAACACGTTCTTCAAATACAACGCCTATCCCGAATTTTCGGACGAGAAGTACCCCGCCATCCGCTGGTACAACGGTTCCAAAACGGGTCTCAAAATCACGGACATCGGAACGCCCGGAGAAACGCTAACATTCTGCATCGGCGGGAACTGCCCTGCACAGGAATCGTCAAGTTCCGCAGAAATTACGCCAAGTTCATCGAGCGCGACAATCGCATCATCGAGTTCTAAAGGAATTGCGTCGAGTTCGTCGAGTACGCCGAAGCTAGAAAGTTCAAGCAGCGAAGTCGAAATGAAAATCGAGGAAATCGCATTCGACGTGGCGCTCCCGATAGACAACAATTATGCTTACGTCACGCTCGACCTGAAAGGCGATGATGTTGCAAAAATATTGGGTATCGGCCAAAACGAAATCGCAGACAAGGTCAAGTTCTACGGCGTGGAGCCAGACGGAACGCTCAACAGCCGCACCACGGGCGAAGGCACCGGTCACTGGTTTGATGCGGACGGCAAAATCGTCGCCTGGGATCCAAGCGGCACCAGCATAGTCTATTCCAACGCAGACCTTTCGACGATGACGACAAAAATTGGGCACATGCCGAACAAGGTCAGGGCTGGTGATTCGTTCACGGTGCGACAAGCGGTCGTTTACGAAAGCAAGCAGGTCACTTTTGAAATCACGGTCACGATCGAACAGAAGACGACGCGAATTTCAAATATCCGCAGTTCAAGACGCGGCAAGCCCGGCAATTTGATTTTCAATGCGCTCGGAAAGCCCGTCGGCAAAAGAACAGCATCGGGCGAAATGCCCGACCTGCCTAAAGGCGTTTACGTGGAGATGGTGAAATAGATCAAAAAAGGTGATCCCGGAACGGAGTCCGGGATGACAATGCAGAAAGCGAAATGCGCGGCGATCGCTGCGCATTTTATTTTGCCTTCTGGACACCTACCCCGTAGATAGTCTTCCAGTCGTTTTTCATGGACACGGGGATCCATCCGTACTTTTCACTCGCAGTGCGCATTTTTTCAGCTTTCGCCTCGTTGCCATATTCACGATCCAAGTCATCACAAAGCAGCATAAATCCCATCGCCCTGTACTTGTTATTGGAAATTGCATAATTCAAGAGGCTTGCATCCGTGCCACTGTTGCCAAAGGCGAGTACCGGCTGGTAACCGATTTCACTCGCGAGAGTCGTCACTTTATTCGTCTGCAAATTCTTGACAATGCTCTGCCCTGCAAGCACAAGATTGTCGCCGTTCTGGAACGTGTACGCAAGACCGTCTGCACCGTTCTGGTTGCTAGACACCACGACCACATCGGAACCGATAATTTGTTTGGGCGGGAGACCGAGACCGTCAACAACAACCGGGCGCATCGTGTAGCGTTCCGTACCGCTACTCACGTAAACCGTGAAACCGTTCGCCGTCAAGAATTTCACCACTTCGACCATAGGCTTGTAATAAGCCTCGCCACGCTTGAGCCCCGTAAAGCCCGGCTGCGGTTCTTGCATAAACGCACGGACGTACGCTTCGAATTCCGAAAGCGTCATACCCTTGTAAGCCTCGGCCACCATACGTTCGCGTTCTGCGCTCAGCCCCGGGAAAGCTCTCTTTTCACGGCCTTCGCGTGCCGCCTTCAACTGCTTTTTCGAAGGCTTGTAAGTCGAATCGTCAAGAACGCGATGTTCGAAAAGCATCCAGTCAAAATACGTCGGAGCGGTTTCGAGGAAGAGCGTGCCATCCCAATCGAAAACGGCAATGCGGCGTTCCGCCGGAATAAAATCCGGGGAGGTCGAATCCGTCGTTGCACGCACAAAAGCTTCAAGCGAATCTTTTGCGGGAGCATGATCATTCCAGAGCGAAAGAGATTCTTGAGGCTTCGCAGAATGTGCGGATTGTTCGGCGAGAGTCGCGCCATCGCGAGAATCCGCCGCAGTCGTAGTCGGGAGAGCCGCAGACTTTTGAACCGCCGCAGATTTCTCTTCATATTTCGAGCAATCTTCACAAGACGCCCGTTTATCGCAACAGCCCGACAAGAACATCGCCGCCACAGAACCAACTGCAAAAATTTTTGCAACCATACATTGCTCCCCTAATTATGAAAATTTTGATGACAACTGCAATGATAAAAATTTTACATAAAAAGGGTGAGCCAATCGCATGAAAAAAGCGTGTATAAGTAATCGGAGGTTCTATAAAAACTTTTAAAGGATACAATGAATACACGCAAAAAACACCTTAATTCCGCACATTTTTTGAATATGTTGACAAAATCAAACTCTTTACTTATATTCTAATATGAAATTCACCGTAGAAAAAACGCTAGCGGCAGAAGCAGAAATCAACGCCCTTGAACAATTTCAAAAAGACCTTCTCAACAAGGAGTACGAAACCATAGAAAAACAGGGAATCGAATTCGTCCGAGTAAAACATCTTCAAAAAGAAATTTTCGAAATCAAATCGAATGAACTACGTTCTTTGTTCAAATATAAAGCCGGAGCCATTATTGTAATAGGAGTTGTTTTTGTTAAAAAGACTCAAAAGACCCCTAAAGACAAAATTAAGCTAGCCATCAAAAGATTAAATGAGGTTTAATATGCCATATGTATATGTTAAAGATTCAGAAGGATTCGTTTTCAAGAAGAAAGAATCCGAAGTAGCTGCCGGCGAAAAGATCATCTCCGAAAAAGAATACATGAAAAAATCCGGGCTCGCTTTATACGAGAAGAAATTCGGACACGGGGGTGCTCGCGAAAATGCGGGAAGAAAAACAAAGTTTGCATCTCCGCTGAAATTTCAAATTCGTGTAACGAAAGAAGAAAAGGATTTTTTGACCTTCGCAAGAAACAAAAAGCTGAATTTTGCAACTTTGATGAATCTCGCTTTGAAAGCGGATTAACCCCCGCCCCCAAACATTACAAAATTATTACACAAAACTTAAAATGGAGTTATTTTCGGCACGTTCGGAGCATATTCAGAAATCCGGCGGGCTTAATAATTTTATCTTGTATCTGTAAAATTTTGCAGAGTAGCAGGATTTTCAATTAACCGTTAAATCAAAAAACTATAGTAATATGAGTCTTAAAATCGTTGTGCTTGCAAAGCAAGTACCTGATACACGAAACGTAGGCCCGGACGCCATGACGCCGCAGGGTACTATCAATCGTGCCGCATTGCCCGCGGTCTTCAACCCCGAAGACCTGAACGCCCTGGAGCAAGCCCTTCGTTTGAAGGACCAGAAGCTTTGTACCGCGGTGCTGACTGCGGTTACGTCGTGACGGACCGCCCGCTCGGTGGTGCTGACACGCTCGCTACGAGCTACACGCTCGCCCAGGCTGTGAAGAAGATCGGTGACTACGACATTATCCTCGGTGGCCGCCAGGCTATCGATGGCGATACCGCACAGGTCGGTCCGCAGATTGCAGAAAAGCTCGGACTCACGCAGGTGACTTACGCCGAAGAAATTTTGAAGCTCGACGAACAGGCACGCAAGGTCGTGATCCGCCGCCACATCGACGGTGGTGTCGAAACTGTGGAAGCACCGCTCCCGCTGGTCGTGACCGTGAACGGCAGTGCAGCTCCGTGCCGTCCGCGCAATGCAAAGCGCATCATGAAGTTCAAGAACGCTACTGCAGTTGCCGAACGCAAGCCGGAAGATGCTGACAAGTACGCAGCTCTCATCGCTAAGAAGCCCTACCTCGACATCCCGCAGTGGGGTGCTGCCGATATCGACGCCGACCCGGCCCAGATCGGTAAGGCAGGCTCGCCGACGAACGTGAAGGCCGTCAAGAACATCGTGTTCAAGGCCAAGGAAAGCCGCACGCTCTCCGCAAGCGACGCCGACATTGAAGGACTTATCAAGGAACTTTTAGACGGGAAGATTATTGGCTAACCTATGAATAACGTATTTGTATATTGCGAAATTGAGGGAACCACCGTCGTTGACGTTTCCCTTGAACTGCTTTCTAAGGGTCGCAAGTTGGCCAACACTCTCGGCGTTCAGCTCGAGTGCATTTGCGCTGGCAAGGGCCTTGATGGCATTGAAAAACAGGTGTTCCCTTACGGTGTGGACAAGGTTCATGTGTTCGACGCCGAAGGCCTGTTCCCCTACACCACCAACCCGCACGCATCTCTCGTGGTGAACCTCTTCAAGGAAGAACAGCCGCAGATTTGCTTGCTCGGTGCAACGGTTATCGGCCGTGACCTCGGCCCGCGCATCTCCAGCGCCATGCACAGCGGCCTTACCGCTGACTGTACCGAACTCGAAATCGACAGCTTCGAAATGAGCATCGGTGGCGTGAAGAAGTTCTACGAAAACCAGCTCTGCCAGATCCGTCCGGCATTCGGCGGTAACATCGTCGCAACGATTGTGAACCCGGAACACCGCCCGCAGATGGCTACCGTCCGCGAAGGCGTGATGAAGAAGGAAATCGTGGACCCGAACTACAAGGGCGAAGTCATCAAGCACGACGTGGCCAAGTACGTTCCGGAAACGGAATACGTGGTCAAAGTGCTCGAACGCCATGTGGAAAAGGCCAAGCACAACCTCAAAGGCGCTCCGATCGTGGTCGCCGGTGGTTACGGCATGGGCTCCAAGGAAAACTTCGACATGCTGTTCGAACTTGCCAAGGAACTCCACGCTGAAGTCGGTGCTAGCCGCGCCGCTGTGGACGCAGGTTTCGTCGATCATGACCGTCAGATCGGTCAGACTGGCGTGACGGTCCGCCCGAAGGTTTATATCGCTTTCGGTATTTCCGGCCAGATCCAGCACCTCGCTGGCATGCAGGATTCAGGTATCATCATCTCCGTGAACTCCGACCCCGAAGCTCCGATC
>CACZAD010000026.1 GCA_902779055.1 Fibrobacter succinogenes
CCGACCTGCGGGACAAACAACGGACAAGATTCTTCTTCGAGAATCTTGGACTTGCCGTCCTTGATCCAGGTGTAAGCGTAGGACTGGCACACGTTCAGCGAACCATCGGTTCCGTCAGCGATAGCACCGTAGTGCATCTTGAAACCAGCACCAGCACCGATAATCGTGATCTTGTCCTTCGGGTACATTTCGACATCCTTCTTTTCCGATTCGGAATAGAAGAAATCGTCATAGGTGACAATGTCCATGCCGAGGATGTGAGCCATGCGGGTCACGTAATCGGTGTCCATCTCACCCGGTTCGATTTCGCCGAAGTTCATGCGACGGTTGTCCATGTAATCAATGACAGCCTTGTTCTTGATGAAGGCTTCATAGGCATCGGAACCCATGACGCAAAGGAAACCGCGACCGCCACCGTTCTTGGCAAGAAGACGCTTCTGCGCAAGGAGGTAGGTAATCGGGTTGGAGTTTTCGGCATCGAACTTGTCACCGGCAGCGGCTGCGGTCAAGTTGCCTGCAGGGATGTTCAGGTTGATAGTGCGCTTGCCGGTATCGAAAATAACTTCCACCTTGCCGGTAGTCATAGCTTCGATAATCTGCTGCTCTTCGCGGCGTTCGATAGACTGGCGAAGGTCAAGAACATCCTTCATCAGCTTCTGGAACTGAATCTTTTCCGGAGTCGCACCACCGTTGTCGTAGGTAAATACCTGTTCGGCATTGGCGGCAACCTCGACGTCACGGCGAGTCAGATTGCGTTTCGGATGCAGCGTCGGCACGGTCACGACAAGGCGTTCGTAGCCGTCGCGACCCATCACCTTGCCGTCTTCGTCATCGTCAGAGACATACGGAGCGATAAGGCGGGTCTGCTTTTCCTGCTGGAGGATGAGGTTCTTGGTCTTGTGCAGGTCCGTCGCGCACATCTTGCGGAAGAACTGCGAGGGTTTGAAATTTTCGCCAAGGAGCTTTGTGAGCTCGTGGCGATCTTCGAGAGTAATTGCTTCAGGCATTGTTTACACTCCTTTTGGTTATTCCTTGACAGCGGCCACGCCCTTGAAGAAAAGGCAACGTGCGGCAAGCTTGTCCTTGACGGTTTTTGCATCGATGTTTTCGTCGATGATGGCGGCGGCATCGGCAAAGCAGCCGGTGCGTGCCATATCGGCATAGCCCGCTTCATCAGCAGCGGTCTTGATGTCCTTGAGAAGGTAGCCGACAGGTTCCTCGGTTGCGTCGGCAATCGGGAAGAAGCCACCTTCGACGGCGTCTGCACCCTTGACATCTTCGGACTTATTGCCGATGGTGAGGGTCGCAGTCGTTTCGAGCGTGATGGTGGTGGAATCGGTACCAACAGCCTTGGCTTCGAGAACCAACTTGCCGTTCGTAGTGTCGGCAGTCACGGTGAACTTCGTGTCTGCGGCTGCAGCGGTCACGACCTTGCCAAGCACGGCTGCAACAGTCGTATCGCTCGCACCGATGTTTGCAACGTATTCGGCAGCACCGATTGTGAGAGTCACGGTCTTGTCGGCAGCGGCCGTGTAAGCACTCAAGGCAAAAGAATACTTCGCCTTAGCACCATCACTTTCGATATGCTCGACAAGGATAGTCCCGCGCTTGAGGTTCTGGTTCTTCCCGATTTTTACAGTTTCGCGCTGGATCGGGAATTCACCAGCGATATCATTGTCGAATTTGAGTTCAGACATGTCTTACCCCTTTTTGAAAAATTCGTTACTTACTTCAGCAGCCCATTCGGAATGCTTCTTGGTTTCGTCGGCAGCGGACGCATCAGAGCCACCCTGAACAGAGTTCTGTGCAGCGTTACTCTTTTCAAGCGCATCAATCGCGCGTTCTCTCTCGCTCGCTTCGGAAGGCTTTTTCTTGGCTTCGTCAAGTTCGGCACGCACCTTCACAAGGTCTTCAGCCTGGGTCTTGATTTTTTCCTTCGCTTTAGCAAGAGCAAAAGTCGTCGCCTCGGCAACAGTCTTGTCGCCATCGACGAATCCGGCCTTTTCTTCGCCGGTAATATCGAGACCAGCAAAGACATCTTCGATAGAAGCGACGCGGGCCTTGTAATCGGCGACAGCCTGGGCCTTCACGGCTTCCATATCAACAGCTTCGGGCTCTGCTGCGCCCTCGGCTCCTTTAACGTTAGTTGCCATGACGGCACCTCCATTACTGATCCCTTGGCGTTTCATTGATTCGCAGACGTCATCAAGGGACATAACGCCGTCCGCAAGGTTAGCGGCGACAGCCTTGTCGCCGATAAACACGCCTCCCTGGCCGTAATTCTGCTTGACATCGTCTGCTGTAGTCCCGCGATTACGAGCTACTGCATTGATGAACACTTCGGCAAGGGAGTTCAATTCTTCCTTAATCAGCTGCAAGCCCTTCGGGTCATCCGGAGAGGGAGCCTTGTTCGGGCTCAAGTCAGAAACAACGACAGTCGTCTCGATAATGGACTTGCTGAAATTCGTAAATGCACAAAGCACGCCGATAGACCCGAGCGTTCCATTGCTTGCGGTATAGACCTTTTCACAGCTGGAACCGAGCCAGTAGGCTGCAGAGCACATCATCCCTCCAGTGCGAGCAACGATACCGTAAGGTTTACTGCCACGGGCGTTGAAAATCTTGTCGGCCAAGTCGGCACATCCGCTCACTTCGCCACCAGGACTGTTGATGTCGAAAACGATTCCCTTCACCGATTCGTCGGCAAGGCATTCATCGAAGGCGGCCTCGATGCTATTGTAAGTATCTTCGTCGAAATAATACGAAAGCCAGTTGCTGCGATAAGAAAGCGCACCATCAACATGGATGATTGCAATTCCATCTTCGCGACGAGTGATATTGTTCACCACATCAAGTTCGCCGTCAGACTTCGTCGCACCCTTCCAATGCCCTTCATCATCGAACACTTTCAAGGTATTAGATGCTACAACATCGGCATCTTCCTTGCGGATAGCCAAACGGGCACTCAAGATTCTATTCAACATTCCTTTTTTCATTTTCAAACCTACTGCAAAGCCGATTCCTCGGGATTATCGCTTGTCACGCTGAAATTTTCAGTCTTGGATACAGAACCAGGTTCGCCAAGACCGAGTTCCTTACGCAGAGCGTATTCCGAAGCCTGAGCTTCGGCTACGGTCCTATAGTCACCACCGTTAATCTTAGCGCACGCCATATCGCGAGAAATAAGCTGCTCGTCAATCTGCATCTTGATGGCTTCCGTCTCCTTCTTCGGATCAAGCAAAAATGGAGCATCACCAATCCAAAGGCACTGGCTCCAAAGTTTACGCTTTATCGGATTTTCGAAAAATCCCGGAGCATCAATTATTCCCAGAATAATTGCATTCGCAAGCCACTTTTCGTAAATCGGCTTGCAAAAATCAGCGACAAAGTTCATGCACATCTTATTGAAAGTCTTTTGGCTTTCAAGGAGCGCCGCACGCACGGCGTTATAGCTGCTGTTGAACTTCCGGAGCACGACTTCAAAGCTCACGCCACATGCGGCAGCAGCTTCGGCAAAAATACTCTCGACAAACGGCTGGTAATTGACATTCGGACGTTGCGGGTTCAGGCTGCTAATTTTTTGACCCTGGGCAAGCGACCAAACGGCCCCAGGCTTCATTTCAAGAGCAGGCTGCGCTCCGCCAGGAATAACATTGCCATAACTGTCGGTCTTTTCGACTCGTTCATCTTCAGGGACATTGCCGTACAGATCTTCCGCTTCATCTGGTACATTGTTTTCGAGTACGGCAGTAAAGCAGGCGCTAATAACTGCCGCCATGAGTTCCGCATCCTGGTAACGTTCCTGTTGTTTTAGCTGACAGATAATCGGCGCAAGCAGCGGAACACCGCGACGCTGGTCTGTACGGTCGGAAGTAAAAACGTGGATTACGTTCGGATTGCCAAACGCATCGAACGCAGGAACCCGAACGGAATCCACAAAATTCGTATAATCGTCAAAACTCCAGACAGGCTTCTGGGTAAAATGGTAAGCCACCGGCGCATGATTCCGGTCAACCTCGATACCTTCGGCGATGGCATCGCAGTTCATTTGGCCAATCGGATTTTGACAGCGTTCACCTTCCAGCAGCTTGATATTCATGCCGAAAGATTCAAAACTCTTGTCGAAACAAGACAAGGCAAAGCAGTCTCCGCCCAGGAGCGAAGTCTTGAGCGCAAGGTCCTGCAACTGCATGAAATTGTTAGTCTTTTCGGCATCGCACTTTTTATCGGTCGCCCAAAGATTGAACAGCACCTTGGTCTTATCGGCCCAATCTTCAGCATCTTCGCTAGTGAGCCCGAGCATTTCGGGCCGCATCAAAACCGGACGGGCCTTGATTCCGGTTCCCACGACATTCGTGTCGAAACTCGAAATCATTGCACGGCTAAAAGTGTTGTTCTGGAAAAGTTGGCGGCTACGGCGACGCAAAATGTCGAGGTCGGCGGCAATATCGCGGTCTGCAGAACCGTTCGGAGCGAAGAACGCCCGGAGAGCTTCCGTCACTACGGAAGCGCCTTTCCAAGCTAATCCACGAGAGCCAACCATCAATCAACCACCCTCAATGCGGAATACCCGCAACGCAAAATGCCTTGCCACGTCGTTTACCCTGCGCGGTCGCCAAACGGCCTAGCCACAAATCAAGTACTTCTTGGCAATCTTTAACCTTCGCACGGTTAAGAGAACGCCCGCCAATAGAATAACTTTCGGCATCCATCGCCTTTTCAAGCGCGGCTTGAGCCTTTTCAACCATTCTTTGGCAAAGTTCTACAGGATAAATTGTGGCCATGCCTTGAAATTAGGATAACAACACCGCCAAAAAGCAAAAAAAGGAACATCTTTTTTTACTTCGCAGTTGCCAAAGCCTTTTCAAGCGCCTTGTCGAAATTTTTTTGCAGTTCCTTGTCGGCGGTATCTTTGACAATTTTTTCGAAATCCCACCGTTTTTTCACATTTCCAACAGGGACACCGACGTACAGGAAATTCATTTTACTGCGGTCATCCTTGTCACGAACCGCAATAAGCGTCTGTCCCTTCTTGTTGTCCATCAAGAACGGGTGCGGATTCGCCACACGGCCTTTCTTTTTCGTCGGGTGAGCGTCCATGTACTTCAAAAGGTTCGCTGGCTTCTTCGATTGCTTGATTTTTCCGGATGACGTCCTGTAATCCTTCAAGCCGCCTCCCTTTATGGGCACCATGAGAACCTTCGACTTTTCCGGCTTTTTTTCGCCCCCCTTCGTATTGATGTACATCCAGTCCTTCGGGAACGATACTTCGGCCACCAGATTCTCTTTTGTGGCTTTTTTGACGGCAACAGCCTTCGGCAAGTTTGTATTCCTTACCTCAAAGCTTTTCTTGTACTCGTCGATAAGCCTGGAACGGGCCTGAAATGCAGTATTGTTTAACGCAACCGAAGCGGCATACTTCACCTGTTTCAAGTCTTTTTTGACTTCTTTTTCCAGCGTTTTTGCCAGATTACTCAGAGAACAGCGCACCGTACTCATAGACTAACTCCTTTCGAGACAAGTTTTATACCAGATTTCGGCCTTGCAGGCGCATTAGGATTCCGCAAGAACTTCCTCCCTGCAGCAGCAAACTTGTCAACATCGATACCCGTAATGTTCAAGGCACCACGTGCATAGTTCCTGATGTCGAGAGCCTCGTTTCTGGCACGAATTTTCTTGTAAGCCCACACAAGAACTCCACGGACCCATTTTTTATAGCGCTTTTCGGCCGTAAGTTGCGCGAAATATTCCTGGTTGTATTCTTCAGGTCTTGCCGGGAAATGGCAGTATCCAGGTCCAGGACGTTCAATCGATAGCCAATCGTACAATTGGTCCTTGGCAATGTCTACACCGACATTTACGATAGAGGCATTATAGACAAGGCTCTTTTTTGTCTTTTGCGGTCGAGTTACCAAAGGCCGAGCAAGTCCAGCCTTACCCACACAGGCAAAAACATTTCTACGCTCGCGCTTGGCCGTATAGCGGTAGACATCATCCGTATGGTGACCACCCGAGTCAATCAGCGAAGCCGCAACATAAAGGCTTTCGCCAATCGAATTCTCGTATGCTGCAAATAAAACGGAGTCCAGGGCATCCCACACAGCTTGCTCAGACGGATTCCCGATAAGAATCTTTTTCGTTATACCCCAATTTTCAAGACCTCGGCCCCAGCCAATCACCTCGACTTCGATACGGTCATCCTGAACGTCTGCGCCTGCAGTCAATACCACAGTCCCATCCGGGACTTCGGCCTCGTAAGCTTCACAGCGACTCATAAGTCCGTTCGGGTCAACAACCTTGCCGTCTTCTAGGCTCCAAGCCTGGCCAAGGACGTTGTTGGTGAACGATTTCATCTTGTTCACGTCGCCCTTCGCCTTCAGGAAGTCCTTGACGGCATCTTCCCAGGAATACCATCCCAAAGGAGAATAAAGCGCATTGATGCCAAAGCTCGGATATTCGCCGTCCGGATTTTCGGCCACCCATTGTCCGAGCGCCATTAGTTCGGTCTTGTGATATTCGCCATATTCTTCTCCGCAATGAGGGCACTTCATGCGCACGGTATATGGCAGGTTCCTGCCTTCAGCATCGCAATCCCAGACAATGTTAGCCCATTCCCACTTATGCAATACACCGCAATGCGGGCACGGCACCTGATAATGCCGCTGGTCGCCATGTTCAAACATTTCGGTAATGCGGCACTCACCCTCGATGCCAGGAGTAGAGTTCCAGAACAGCTTGCGGCGCGGGAAGTTCGTTGTGCGCCGGCGGGCAAGTTCGCACGGGTCGCCCTGACCACCACAATCTTTCGGATATTCCGAAATTTCGTCACACAACGAAATTGCAAAAGGAGCCGAACGGAAATTCGAAGGACTGTTGCTCCATCCGGTTGTTAGCACACCTCCAGGGAATTCCTTGATGTACATTTCGTCACCATAGAACAAATCGTCCATTCCCATCGCTGTAATAGCAGGGTTCACGCGTTGCTTCAAAAAACGCTTGGCGGTCTGCTCTGTCGTCTGGAACATGCCAATCGGCGAAGGACAATGCTTGATGTAATAAAGCGCCGTGTTTATCAGGACTTCGGTTCCGCCAATCTGCGAGCCCTTCATGAAAACGACATCAGTCGCAGAGCTCTGCGGCGAAAGTTCGTCCATGATTTCCACGAGATACGGCGTTCGGGCATTGCTCCACCGGCCCGGTTCACTTGATGCCGTTCCTGCCAATATACGGTACTTTTCGGCCCACTGGCTGATAGTCATGTCCGGAGGCGGTCGAAGACCGGCCAGCAGATTTTCGAGTACATGGTCGATATTGGCCTTGAACGCAGGCGACAATATGTCCTTCTGATCATCCATCCAGGATGTTTTCCTCTGTCTTTTCGGTCAGGTCCCGAAGCGCTGCAAGGCAGGCCTTGCGAATCTTTTCGCCAACGGCATGGTCGGCACCAGCCGTCACGGCAGTAATCTTTTCATTATCGACACCAGCATTCGTCATCGCTTCCTTGAAATACCCGACGACTTCAGGCGCGAGCCGCGCATAAACGGTCATAATCTTGTCTTGGATATTGGCACCGAGCTGGTAGGCGGCAATTGCCGCTTGCTGTTTCGGCACGAGACGGCCTTCCATCTCATCTGACTTGAGTTTCATCAGCTTTGCCTGGTAAAACTCCTTTTGTGCCTTTGACGTAGCGAGGTCGGCACGTTCTGCCAGCGCTTCTCCAAGGTCGAACGGGTCACCGTCACCAACACTTGGCGGAGGCGTGCCGATGCCGACATCGAACTCGCGACGATGCGCAACGGCCTGCGCGGTCATATTGTCGAATCCGGACGCCATCTGCGCTCTTGTCGGAGTCGTAATGTGCCGGCGGTCCCGCTTATTGAAAAATTGCTTCGGAGTGATTTCCCTGTGGAAACATTCCTTGCCCTCAGAATTTTCAAACGTATCGATGCGGCCGTTCTGTTTAGCCTTGGAAATCGCCGGAGCGGTCACTCCGATTATATCCTTGATCTTATTGCCAGAAACCAAGTCGCAGTCAGGGTATGCGTGCTGTGAGTGTCTGTAGAACATGCCCACAAAATAAACGCATTAACCACATTATAAACATAATTTGGAACATCTTTTAAAAGCGCCCGAACGGAAGCCCAGTGAACCCAAATGAAAAAATCAAATAAACGCCGAGCGCAGCGCGTCGGACTCACCCCATTTGTGTCGCCCGAGCTTAGCAACCCTTTTTGACGGGGGGCCTACCCGCCGGGGTGGGTATGCCGTCAGCCGAAAACGCAAGCGAAAATCAAAAGTAAAAATTGACATAAACCATTAACCGCCCGCACCAAAACAAAAGTTAAAACACAACAAGCAAACAAGCCGTAAAGCCTTATTCTATAAGGGTTTCAAGCGTTTTAACGGTTAAATAATGTAGGTTAAATATTTAACTGGTCAAGGTTAATCGGGCCGTGTAACATCACGGATAGGAAGCACCCGCCCAACAAAAACAGCGTCAAGAAAGGCTGTTAACCCAAATGCGGCTGGCGGGCCACGAGACGATTGCCAGGTTAAATCTCGCACGGCGCACGCCACCCGCAGACCTGCCTAGGCTCGCACAGCGCGGCCCACACGGCTCTATTTTGCTGCCGGCATACGAGAATGCCCACGACGCAGGGGAGGGCCCTGGAGTGCGCGGAATAGCCATTATCTACCATTGGGAATCACGGATGCCCGCTACCGACGCTGCACAACTAGCGTACCGTAATGCGCTACGACAGCGCTTCTAGAAGTTGTAATTTGGGCGCTCTCTGCTGCCAAAGAAAGGTTTCCACTGTGAAAACGTAGTGAAAATTATTTCCACTGTGGAAACATGCAGTTTTCACTATGGAAACCATATATTTCCACAGTGAAAACACACATATATATTTATAGTATAATATAAAATATATGTATTGATAGAAAATCAAAGTCTAAGATAATACTTTTTCTCTTTTTGGTTCTTTTTCTCTTTTATGGCGGCAAAGCGCAATCCGGGCAAATTTTATATTGACAAGACAACACGGAGGATACCGTCATGGACGCAATAAGAAGACCGAATGTAGAAAACCTCGTCACTCAGAACAATTTCAAACTGAGAGTAATGGCGTATAGGTAACTCACCCAGGCCGAGCTATTACAAGCAGCGGCAATATACTTGAAAGCAAAGAAATGCAGCACGTTTCCAATGAACGGCTGCGACACAATTGAAACTTTAATCGGATTTGACGAACGCTAGAAGTCGGAAAGGTCGTAACTGAAGATGGATTTTGAGAGCATCTTCATCGCATTCAGGGACGCTTCCTGTGCCTTGATTGTCTCCTTGATGATTTCCTTGAAATCTTCATGGTCGACCGCATGGACGCAAGAACCCTTCTGCACGCCTTCAGATTCGTCAGCAAGTTCTTTCTCGATTATCTTTTGAATAACTTTCTTTGCCATGCCGTTAATATAGATTTGGCGAGGCTATGCGGATACGAAAAAGTAACAAGTTATTTTTCTTGTTGAGAAACCGGGCTTTTCCAGCCTTCGGCGCGGACGAACCAGTAGGCCCAAACAGGTACGTTCTTGACCTTGCAATCGGGCTGACGCGCGCACTCGATCATCCAGTGGATGTAATCCTGGTAATAGATTTGGATATCGCCTTTTTCGCCGTGGCGAAGCGCCGGCAAGCCCTCGCGTACCCAGGCATATACGGCCTTGGGGCTCACGCGCTCCTTTGCGGCAAGCTCCTTGGGGCTGTACTTGCCCAGGTCAGGCTTTGCGACAAGCGCTTCGGCGCGGCTCGCCACGATGCAGAAAAGAGGACGGTCCAGCATCGTGGTTACTTATCGTCTACCGATCTAGACACCAAGTGGATATTGCTGGAAAGCTTGTCCTTGAACACTTCGCGCATCGAGTTCATCGATGCGAGCGTAGTATCCAGCACGCCCTTTGCATCGCCGGTCTTTTCCAGGTCCTTTGTCGCTGTCTTCACGCAGACGGTCAGCCAGTCCATAAAGTTCTCGATGGCAAGCCTTTTTCCCTTGCAGATAGCAAGTTCGATTTCTGCAAAGTGCTCGCGGGCGATAGCCATGCCCTTGTCGAGCGTCTCAGAGTATTCCTTATGATCCATGGTTGTCTCCTGTGGTTAAATGTCGCCCATCTTGGCAACGAGTCTCTTGAGCGATGCGGCCACGGCCGCGTCGAGCTCTTCGTGCGTCGCTTTTATGCTGGAAAGGTACGGCTTGCCGAAAAGCTCCTCTACCGTCATGCCCATTTCCAAGAGCTTCACGCAGACATCGTAAGTGGGTGTAGTGCCTTTCGAGGTCCAGGAGTAGACGGTAGCGGGCTTCAGCCCGAGCCTTTTGGCAAGTTCATCCTGGGCAATTCCGATACGCGAAATGAATTCCTTTACGTTCACCATGAGCAGAAATATAGTACAATTTTGGAAAGAAAATACAAATTTTAAATAATTTTACGATTTTTTTTACAAATATTTGGAATTTTATTCTATATTCAATATCAAAACGATAGGGAAACGGAATGAGCATGAAGACACTGGCTTACATCTACGCGATCCTTCTGAAGGTCGCCGACAAGAGCATCACCGCAAAGAAGGCCCTTGAGCTCATCCGCGACATTCTATCGTTATAACGAAAATTTTTATAAAAAAGTAAAAATATATATTGACTTTTGTCAAAATATATTGTATATTATAGACATGAACAAAACAATAAAAGAGATGGTGAAACTTCTTGAATCGAACGGCTTCCGCAAGATTAGGTCAAAAGGCTCACACGTCCGTTACGCTGACGATAAGGGCCACAAGGTCACGATACCGGCAGGGCACGGAATGAACGAAACCTTGAAGCCTAAAACGGAAAGTTCTATCATGAAGCAGGCGGGGCTCAAATAGGGCCCCACCCCATTTCCTTCAGCATGTACAAAAAGGACATATAGACAAAAAAAAATAAAAACAACAACAAATAAAAAAAAAACACTCAATCAACCCTATGGAGACAACATGAACTATACTGCGAAAATAACCAAGGAGAAGGACGGCGGCTATTCCGTATCGTTTCCCGATCTTGACGGGTGCTTTACGCAGGGAGATACGCTCGAAGAAGCCCTGGACAGGGCTCGTGAGGCAATGGAACTCACTCTCGAAGACGTATTTGACGGCGAAGCGCTGCCGGTAAACAAGACCAGGGCGAACGAAAGCAAAGGCCTCTACCGAGTCGAAGTGGATCCGGAACTGGCTATTGCGTTACAAGTCGCTGCCGCACGGGGCAAGGTGCCGCAAACCACCATCGCTAAAAAAATGGGTATGACAAAACAGGCTTATCAAAGACTTGAAAGCCGCAAGGCGAACCTGAGCGTGAAAATGCTAAAACGTATCGCTGAAAGCATGGGAAAACGCTTGGAAATCCAGTTCGTCTAAACACAACCAACATCATTAAAACAGCAAGGGCCCGGAACAATCCGGGCCTTTTTCATGTCCAACCTTCAGTGGTGGTCCAATCACTTCTTCAAAAGCTTTATAGCGGCAACTAATGCAACACCAATTACAGGCGATGCTGTGGCAAGAGCATATCCAGATTTATCAGCCTTTAAAAGCATGTAAGACAGGTACATCAAAAATGCGCAGAGGCCGATTCCGGCAAGAAGACCTATTAAAGTAATAATATTTGCAAATAACATGTTCCTATCTCTGGAACGGATTTCCTTTTCCCTTAAATTTTTTGTAGTCTCGATTTCTTTCTCCCTGATTGCTAGATCATTCTGAATCTGCATTCTTTGGTTTTCTACGAGCGCGGTCTGTCTTTCGGACGCAGCTTTCGCCATATTCATTATATCGTCTGAATAAGAAGGGTTGACTTCGTTAAACTTTTTCAGCATCTCTGGAGGAGGGACGCTTCCTTGATACGAAGTTGCGACAAGGTGTGCATTAGGAATTGGCGCAGCCTGTTGCTGAACCATCGTTTGTTTTCCGCTTTTCATTTTTCTACGCTCCGTCCTATTAAGCACGGATTTTACCTGCTGCGTCCCTGATGATTTCACCGGCTTCGTCAAAGCATTTTCCGACCTCTTCGATAATCGGAATAAGTTCGACCTTTACGGCTGGTGTCGAGGACTTTTTCGGCTCGATAATAGGCTTGCTCAAGTCTATAGGCTTAAACTGGCTAAGATTGCCAACAAAAGGAGTGATGGAAAACACTCCTGCAAAAAAAGCCTTTATGACATCCTTTTTGTTCATACCACAAATTTACATCTTTTTTAGGATCCTTGACCAGGATTAATACCAATTTGTTGTCCCAATTCGGAATAGAATCGGAAAAACATGGTGATTTGCGTGTCAGACCTGACAGTGCGGTTCGGGGCTAAATCAGGCCTTTGGTTTTGAGGTCGACGATGGCGGATTTGACGGCGGCTTGGAATTCCGGGCTGTCGAGGTCGATGGGTTTGCGCTCTTCGGTTGAAGCGGCCTTGTCGCGCTGGTGGGCCTTGGCGTAGTCGACGCCGAAGAGGGTCTCGACGGTCGCGCCTTTCCGCAACATCTTTACAACGGCGTTAAACGCGGGCCTATTACCATTTTGGGCCTTGTCTTTTTTCCACCTATTTATCGTCTGTTCTTCTATGTCAAGAAGTTCGGACAATCCGGACATATCTAGCCCGGTTTCTTCCAGCACCTTGGAAACGTTGATTTTATGTAAAAATTCGTTTTCCACATACCAAAATTAGAAAATTGTAGAAATTCTCCAACAAAAATATGAAAAAAATATAGAAAAACTATTGACTTTGTAGAAAAACTATTGTATATTATAGAAAAAATACAAAATATTGTAGAAATTCTACACAACAAGATTCAAAGGAACTTGGAAATGGAAAAGACAACCGACGAGATGGTTCTCGACCACAAAGGGCTCAAGGAAGTGGTTTTCGCATTTCTCCATAACGGGGTAAGGAAAGAGCGCCGCCTTATCTGCAAGAAGGACGCAAACCTGAACAAGGTTGGCATCGAGTACGCCGACGGCATCGAATACGGCGACAGGCAGATGGACAAGCTGTTCGGAATCCGCCTCAAGCGTTCTTGTATGTTCCTTGGAATTGTCCGTGCATAGGAGAAAAAAAATGGCTGAACGCGTACAAGTAATACTCCCTCCGGAAATGACTCCGCTCTTTGCGGAAATCAAGGCCGTGAGGGCCAAGGAATTCGAACCGCTTTCCAATACCTCCATCGTCATCGATGCAGTGAAGGCGTACTACAGAACCAAGGTGGGCAACAATGGCACGTCCACGCAAAACAATACCTGATACGGTAGGCATCAACATGGTAGAGCTGGCTTCCAAGATTCTCCGCATGAGCGACGCCGAAATAGGCGCATGGCTGCGCAAGGCTGTTGGCGACTGTATCAACGGTTGCCAGGACCCGGATTGCGACCCGTTTATCAAGGTACAGTATGAGAACACCATTGTAGAGATTCGCAACAAGCAAAGTTATGACGCCCGAAGATATCAACAGCGAAAAACTTTAGGCTCTGGTAAACCTGATACCGTGATAAGCGCAAACGACCAAGCAACCCCGAGCGCAGGCGGATCCTGCGCAAACCATTCGGCTACCACGACACAAACAACGCTGGCGGGAGAAATCCATGAGAGGTGTAAGAAACAAGCGGCAGTCAGCCTTTCTGCCGCAACTCCCGCCAGCCCCGCGTCTGACAAAAAGCCTTACGGCACTTGCGGCCACGTGATGCTCACCGACGCCGAAGGCCACCACCTTCGCGAAGTTTACGGCAAGAACCTGGCTACCGCCATCGACATTCTCGACGCCTATATCGAGAATGGCGGCAAAGCCGCAAAGAAGTACAAGAACCACGCGGCCGTGCTCCGCAAGGGCAACTGGGTGTGGAACAAGGTGCAGGAGATGATCCTGAACGAGAAGCGCATCGAGAACGCCTCGAAGGGCCCGAAGAACTGGAAGGCCCAGGAACGCGAACGCAACGCCCGCGTACTCCGTGGCGAAAGCGCCGACGGCAGCGACATCGTCCGCGACGAAGACCTGACCCCCGAAGAACTGGAGAGAAAGTATGCGTAAGATAAAGATGAAAATGTCGAATTTAAAATACAGAATCTTGAAAGGAATCGGTTCGTGGTTCATTAAGAAGTCAGTGATTCACGTCATGAAAGAACGAAAGAGAGAAACATGCGGAATCTTCCACAAGTTTAACGATCACCTTTTCATGGAGGCAATCGTAACCACAAAAGAGCCTTTCCTGAGCGGAATGTCAATGAAATTTTGGAAATCTACCATTTACGGGGATAATACTGATAACCAGGATGGTTCTGAAGAATCATCAGACAGCAATCGTGGTCCCGCTCACGATAAAGTTCTCCCCATTCCTGAAGAGAAACATCAGGAATCGAATAAGTACCGCCCTTGTGATCGTAAAGCTCCATGTCGGGGTCAAACCATTTAGCCTCGCAAAACACGGGACTGTCTAGATCTGTAATCGTATCGTCAATCATGCCTTTAACCTCTAACCTTAAACGATAATAAAATGGAATCCGTTCAGAACAAAGTCAACTACCTCGCGAAGCTCTTGAGAGTCCAGGCAATTGAGTACCTGGTCAAGGAAGACCGCCTCAAGTACGGTGCCGCGCAGCTGAGCGACGAGGAACTGGATTTCCACAAGCAGGCCATCAACCGTATGCCGTGCTGCACGGCCATGCTCCGCCGGCTCTTCGAGGACGCCCACGACATGCACGAAGAAAAGGGAATGTTTCCGCACGCCGTATGCGTCGGCGACCTAGAATGGTGCCTCAAGTACCGTGCAATTGGCTACTCCAGTACCCAGAGCGTTAAGCACAACTGGCTACCGCTCAAGGCCGATGCCGACCTGCGCAGGCTCCCTGCATTCAAGGCGATTGCGGCCGTGTACCGCCCGCTCATTGATCAGGGCAAGAAGATTCTGCCTCCCGTCGACCACAAGGCCGTCGAAAACGAGGCGAACGCGATAATCAACGAACTTTCCACCCATCTTATTGGAGAACGATAATGTCGACTAATGTATGCACTTTTGTTGGCCGTCTTACGGCAAACCCCGAAATCACCCTTTTGCCCAACGGCAAGGAACGCGTGCGTTTTAGCATTGCTGTCGACCGCAATTACAAGCGCGAAGACGGGACCCGCCCTTGCGACTTTATTCCGGTCACGATCTGGGGCGCAGCCTACGTGAAGAAGACCAACATGGGCAAGGGCGACAAGGTATGCGTTTCGGGCCGCGTCGAGATTTACGAATTTACTTCCAATGAAGGCTCAAAGAAGCAGGGTTTCACTCTGAACTGCTCCGGAATCGAACTGGTGCAGAAGAAGATGTCCGAGAAGGACAAGGCCGCTAACCAGGCGGCAGCGGCCCAGGAACAGGGAACTTTAAGCGAAGGCGACGACGATTTGCCGTTTTAAGGAGGCTCAAATGAAGACCCTTTTCTACGTGGAAATGAAGAACAAGTCGGGCGAGTACGAACCGCTCGGAATCATGACCATGACCGATGCGATTATTCGCTCATGGAACGCCGGGCACGCGACGCTCCAGTTTACCGCCGTCGCCGACAGGTCGCCCGCAGAGGCCCGCTAAAAGGAACGAGGCAGGCCATGAAAAATCGCAAAAGAATCAACGACAGGCCCCTTACTCGCGAGATGGTCGAAGAAGGCATTCGCAGGCGCAATTATTGGCTGGCGTTCGAAAAGCTTTGCGAAAGGCTTGGCGAAACAAAGAATTACTTCCGGCTGGTGAGGCGCAGGGATCCAGCAGCGACCCTCGGAGAGATAGCCGAATTCAAACGTAAAATGACTCGTTTGTTGGCGTTTAACTATGACGTTCACCGCAGACCAGATCCGGTCCACAACAAAAAACTTTACGGAAACGAACCTTTGCGGTATCCGCCCGAATGGAGGAAAGCATGAAAGAAGTGACACGGCTGCAGGGCAAGACCTTGCAAGGCACATATGTCGTTAGCGTTTTTGTGAACGACGGCAAGATTGATAAAATCGAGACGAACGGTCACACGCCGCATAAGGACGTGACGGATCTCTGTGGATACTTCGCCAAGACCCACGCAACGCTTGTAAGCGACTCTATCAAGGCGATAAAGCTTGCCATGGCCAAGCATGGCGAATACCGTGGAGTCCCTGCCGAAGTATGACCTGCTATCGCCTGTGGACAACCCTGGAAACGAAGCTCGTCGAAATGGGCATTCTGCCGAAAGGACGTTCGCTCCTGGCATGCAGAGTTTTTTGCAGACGCAACGGAGTGAAGTTCCCAGGCAAGAAGACGATTGAGGACAATGACGACCTCATCAATGAAATTGAGAAAAAGTTTTCACAAAAAAAAGGACACGACATGAAAAAAGAAACCAAGAAAACCATTACGGCTAGCGTCAAGGATGCCAAGGCCGAAAAAAAGTCTGATGACGAACGCAAGTACAGCTTTCGCACAATAGACATCGACAAAATCTTTGCGCACAATAACATCCGAAAAACAGATGAAATCGCAGACCTTGTCGCAAGCATCTCCACTCACGGCATCATCAACCCAATCACGGTTGTACATTATACCGGCGCAGCGACTTATTACAACCTGGTCGCCGGCTTCCGCAGATACGAAGCCGCGAAGAAACTCGGCTTAAAGAGCATTCCGTGTCACGTCATCGAAGATGTGGAC
Organism: Fibrobacter succinogenes; assembly: GCA_902779055.1. GTDB lineage: Bacteria > Fibrobacterota > Fibrobacteria > Fibrobacterales > Fibrobacteraceae > Fibrobacter > Fibrobacter succinogenes_K. The sequence goes on from CACZAD010000026.1 coordinate 16,725, forward strand.
AGTCTCAATGAAATTTCACTGACCGAGAACGTGTCCCGAATGGACATGACGCCATACGAAGAGTGTGTCGCAGTGCGCCATCTGATCAACAAGAAGAACACGCCGGCACAGATTGCCAAAAGGTTCGGTCGTACGCTTCGCTGGGTACTTGTACGCAAGAAGCTCGCGGACGCCGGCGATGAAATTCTTGAAAAGGTTAAGGCCGGACAAATCGCTTTGTCTGCAGCGGCAAAACTTGCCGACCTTCCTGACGATGTATTCAAGGAAGAACTCTCCGAAATCTGCGGAAGCCTTAGCGATTGGGATGTCAAAAACATCCTCGAACGCACACACATGGACTTGGAAAAGGCTCCGTTCGACCATTCCGCCTGCCTCAAGTGCGACAAGTGCAGCGCGTGCCAGAAGGACCTCTTCGACGACGACCCGAAGGCTTACTGTTTGGATCCTGATTGCTGGGCACGCAAGGCCAAGAAGGCCGCAGAGGCCAAGGTCAAGAAGCTCCAGGAAGAAGGCCGTAACGCCCGCATCGGTAAGTTTTTCGGTGCAGGCGTCTCTTGTGAAGATGAAGCCAACGATTTCGAAATAGGAAAATACAACACCAAGCTCCAGGAGCAGGCGAAGGAAGCCGGCATCCAGAAGAGAATCCTTGTCGATGCGGCTACGCTCAAGACGTTTGAATACTACGACAAGCGTGACCTGCCAGATTATCACGAAGAAACCGAAGAGGAACGCCAGGAGCGCGTGAAGAAAGAAAACGAAGATCATGAATTCGAAAGAGTCAAGAATGACATGACGAAAAACCGTCTTCGCAGTGCAATCGCGAATAAAATTCAAAAAGGCGAAAAGGACGACGTGATTGCACTGCTTCTTTTCTGCTGCTATGACCTTGACGATACAATCGACGAATCGCAGCACAGCCTTCTCGGAATCAAAGAAGATGAAGACCGTTGCGCAGGCCTTTCCGACATTGACGATCAGGTAAGGCCCTGCGACATTCACGACGCCGTTCTCGGCAGTGTCGAACACATCCTCGAGAAAACCTACGATATCGACATTCTCCGGAAAATGTACTCCATCATCACGTACGGAAACCCGAAAGACGCGGAACCCGTAGACGATGAAGTCGAAGACGAAATCAAGCGCATTCATGAAAAGAAAAACGAAGAAAACAACGAATCTGAAAACGAATCCCAGGAGGATTAAAAAATGGCTAAAGAAAAGACTGAGTTCGAAATTCTTGCTAACACATTGAAGGCAATGAACAAACAATGCACCGCCAAAGTCAAGGACAACCGTGCCGCACTCACCGCAATTTTCGTAAGCTTCAAGACTCAGCTGGCTTACGCTTGTGACGGTCACCGACTTGCAATCCTTGACCTGAACGGTCACATGGATCACAAGGAAATCGAAGAACTTGCATTCTACGCCGACATGCAGGCGATTGAATACGCCAACGGTTTTGCCTTGATTTCAGCAAAGAAAAAGGAATTCTTCATCAAAAATTGTGGCCAGGGAATGCTCGACACGTTGGATCCGAATCAGACTTTTGATTATCCGAATGTTGAAGCAATATTGCCGAAGGCCGAAGGCTTGCAGCATGTATCCGAAACCGGGGCCGTATTTATCCCCAGCGGGCTCAACGCCATCGACAAGGTAGTCACAGCAATGGAGCAAAACACAAGCAACTCTGTTGCAATCCGCCTTTACGGCAAGAAGGACAAGAAGGGACGTCCCGGCCTTCACCTCGCTTTTTACAGCCGCCTGATCGTCGGCCTCGTTCCGCTGCATATCCCGGAAGAAAACCTCGAAGAAATGCCGACTAACACCTATTACTACAACGCAATCCGCTTCGCTCCGGAAAAGGACCCCGAAGAACGCGAAAGTGGATTGGAAGTAACCGAAACCCACATCGAAGAACCCGAAACCGACGAAAACGAAAAGGAGGACTAAACATGCGTAATGAATTGATGATCGACATCGAAACAACAGGCCAGCGCCCTGGCTGCAAAGTGCTCAGCATCGGAGCTTTCGGCTTCGACAAGGAAGGCTTACAGTGCGAATTTTACAGGCGCTTTGACCCCAAAAAACAATTCGAGTTCACTGACGACCAGTCTACACTCGATTGGTGGCAAAAGCAGAGTCAGGAAGCGAGAGACGAAGCTTTTGGTGGGACCGTATCTCCAGTAGACGGAATCAGCGATTTCAAGAAGTGGTTCTATCAAAACTTTGACACCAGTCGCAACGCTGGATTCAGAGTGTGGTGCTGCGGCCTGGATTTCGACTTCCCGATCCTGCAATACTTCTTCAAGGTCTTCGGGTACAGTTTCCCGTGGCCGTTCTGGACGCAATTCGATTACAGGACAATCAAGAACCTGTTCGCGAACGTAGTCAAGCCCGCAGAAGGCAACGTGATGAAGCACAACGCGCTTGAAGATTGCAAGGCTCAGATGCGAGGACTACGGGCGTTCTACCAGATGTAAAGAAAGCCCGCTCGTGTACCATATCCCAAACCATTTCACACCAGAAATAACGCACGAGCGGGCCCAAGTTTAACCAAGAGGATATAATGCGCGGACGTAAACCACAATTGACCTTTAGCGACCAGATAAAGCTTCGTACAATCCAGGCCGCATACGGTCAGGGCTCTGCCGAGGAAGAAGCGTTTTGGCTCAATATCCGCAAAGGCCGTGACGCCCTCTTCGAACGAAAGCGCAAATGGGGCAAACAGACGGCAGAAGAAAAGCGCAAGGTCGCAAAAGAGTGCTCGAAGCGATACGCCGAAAGGCACAAGAACGACCCGAAGCGCATAGAAGCGCACAGGATAGCCGCAAACGAATGGTATCACCGGCACAAGAATGATCCTGGATTTATGGAAAAGAACCGCAAAAACAAACTCGCATGGCTACAGAAAAAGGCCGAAAAGGAATTGCAATCATGATCAACTGGGAATCTCTTATAGCATCGAAAATGCGGCCGTGCGCAACGATGTGCAAAATCGAGGACGCCGGCAAGCGCAACCAGGCAATCCAAGGTAAGAAATGGCGCAAGAACAATCCGGAAAAAGTCAAAGCGATTCAGAAACGTTCTGATGAAAAGCGCAAGAACGACCCGAAGCGCAAAGCTTGGCAAAAGGCATATGATCAGTCACCCCAAAGAAAGCTTTATCATGAACAGTACCGCAAAGAAAACCGCGACGATATCAACGCCAGGCACCGCGCAAGAAACGCCACTCCAGAAGGCAAAAGAAAAAACTCCGAATACAATGCGATGTGGCGCAAGAAGAACAAGGAATACGACCGCAAACGAAAGCAGGAATGGTGGCGCAGGACCCACCCAAACCCGAAGCCGATAGGAAGGCCGAAAAAGGAGGCTGCGTAATGACAGGACGTGAACTCATGAACCGCCTGGAAGCGGCCGTGGACATCGATGCGGAAGTGTGCGTCAACACGACTCTTGGCGAAGTCCGCATCTTCGACATCATCACGCACTACCACGGAGAAATCACTATTGAATGCGTGAATCCGGAAACCGGAAATACCATGGAGGCGAAATGAGCAAGGCTATACTACTCAGTATCCACCCGAAGTGGGCGAAGAAGATTTACAGCGGTGAAAAGAAAATTGAGTGGCGCAAAGACCTTCCAAAATCCATAGAGAAAGGCACGAAGGTCTACATCTACGAAACCGCCCCAGTAAGCAGGGTAACCGGACGTTTCACTTACATCGGTTTCGTAAACGTCGATGCAAAAAATCTCGATTTATCTTACGAATACACCTACGACTCAATTTGTGTGAAAGGCGGCTGCGTTGAGCCGAAAGATTTACTGAAGTACCAAGGACGTGCAGCCTCTATTCTCGGTTGGAAAATCTATTCCTTCGAAAAATTCAGCGAACCGAAAACGTTGAACGAATTCGGAATTGCCAGGGCTCCTCAGAGTTGGCGATATGTGGAGGAATAATGAAGATGGTGAAGCCTGAAAATAAAAAGTTCAAGTTCAACGGCCAAATGCTCTCAATCAAGGAACTCACGCTGAAACAGGCCCAAAAAGCCAAGAAATACGCACACTCAATGTCGAATGGTTACGGTTGGAATGACGACGTCAAAATGCAAAACTACTGGACTTCCGTCGAGAATTGCGTGGATGCCAGGATAAGAGCTTTGGAGGCATGCTGATGTGCGAACAGATTTCACTTTTGCCCGACCTGGATCGAGCCAGCGACACTTTAAAGGCCAAGCTTTGCAAAACATGGCCCAACGCCATCATGAACGAATCAAACGTTTACGTTTGCAATCGTAGAGAATTTTCGGCAAAAAGCAAAAATGGAAAAGTATCCGTCAAAATTCTTTGTGCACTCGATTATCCAGTAATTCATTTTTCATTCGAAATCCAGAATTCTACCGATATGTCCGGATTTTGGCCAAGTGCAGACGGAGAAAACGTTTTCGACGTGCACGACGATGCGCTAGACGCAGAAGTGATCGTCGAAAACGCATTAAGAACGTATATAGGAAAAACAAAGATTCCAGAAGCGCTAATAAAAGAAGCGCTTGAGGACATGAAACTTTCCATCACCGACAAAGTCGACGAAGGCGGATGGTACATTTGCCCGGAGTGTGGCGAGAAATATGCTGGTCTAGTTTCTGGCGGCATTTGCTGGGAATGCGACTATTTAAAAAAACACCCGAACGCAAAGAAGCAACTATGTTCTGATTGCGTGTGGTTCAGATACCACGCCACATATGACAGCAACGACTTTTCAGAATGTTCATGCAGAAAACACCTGACAGCAAAAGACCAGGACGATTATTGCTACGAATGCAAGGATTACAAGAAGGCTGCAACCGCCGAAGAAATACGACGTGGTTTTATCGCAGAAGGCTATAAAGAGGTCGCTCCAGAAGATTACAAATTCGCAAACAGCGAAACAAACGGATGGATAGACGAACGAAGCATGGATCCGTTTGAACCGAGAAAAGGTAAAAGGTTCTTTACGATAGACGAAATCAATTTGACATGGAGATTCTTCTTCAAAAGGGAGGAGTGGTAATCATGGCTACAAAAGTACCGAAACGCAAATTCAAGATCATCGGTTGGCGAGCCGCAAAGCGACTTGACGAAATGACCACCGCCGAATTGATAACGATGCGCGACCGTGCGCACACGCTTTCTTTCAGTTACGCAAACTGCGAGCGCGTTTCGGATTACTGGGCCAGAATCGAAGAAATCTGTCAGAAACTCATTGAAGAACAAAAGGCGAAAAAGGACACGATATGCAACCAGTAAAACTTCCAAACGACGGCATCATGAATGCCGGAACAATTAAAATCGGAAAAAGCGGCGAAATCATTTTTCAGTTCAAAAACTATCACCACATAATCGATGGCGAGACTGAACTTTACTACGCCCACATGGTAGAAAGAAAAATCAACGAATTAAATCAAGCCTTGCAAAAAGCAAACGAAGAAAATGAAAGGCTGAAAAAGTTGATGTCCGCAGACGTCATTAAAATAGAAACTCCAACCGACGGGAAATTTGAATTGCCTGAAATAGATATCCGCCCTGGCGCCGTCAAACCTTTTGTCGACACAAAAGCAGACGTTGATAAAGCCATAGCAGATAAAGATGCCGAGATTAACAACCTTAAGAAGCAACTGCAAGACAAGGAAAACGACATCGAAAACGTCAAGGAATCGATAAATATAAAAATCGATAAAAACGAGGTTGAAACGCTTGTAAAAGTGCTAGAAGATTACAAAGAAGTTTTGCTCAATAGAATGGCAAAAGAAGCAAATAACGGACGCTTTTCAAACGTAAATGGCAAACGCAATTTTATTTACAAATTCATAATCCCTTTAAAACTAAAACTTTTAGAATCTTTGAATAAGGAGAACGGATAATGGGAGTGTGGTGCGAACATTTTCAATGCGTTGAACTTGGAAGCGAGAAAAAGGACTTTCCCCACGCAACTAGACACGGCGCTGCATACCGCTGCCACGAATTAAACGTAAAGAACCAGAAACAACGCTGGACCGCGCGCTCATGCGGCCAGAAATACGTCCCCGATTATCTCGAACTGCAGAAAATGAGGAAAGCAGAATGAATCGTTATAGTTGGCATACTCCAGGAGAAAAAACCGATGGCGGCTGGTATAAGTGCGACGCCGTCATTATTTTCCCTGGAAATAAAGTCGGGTTTAAGTCTTATCCGTTTTTCAAACCCAACCGAAAAGGCGGGCACAAACACAATCACGTTTACAACGCGTTCCAGCGTGCTGTTTTCCGTAGATCCATAGAGCGCAAGGCTTGCAAATGTGAAAGGGAATTTAAAAGCATTTTCTTTACGAACATGGCCTTGCAAGGAAACTCCGGAGATTTCATCAAACTTATTTTCCACGGGAGGCGAAAAAATGGATAATCAAATTCCAGAAGGATACAGGGTCAAAAAAGTCACGTGGAAGGACGTTGCGAGCGAGATTGCAGACATCTTTATTCTTGCAGCAATCATGGGCATCGGGTTCTTAGGATTATGGCAATTTTTGTGGGGATAAAATGAGTAGAGATAATTATCCGATGCATCCGGGGCAAACAGATGTTAGCCCGCTATACTGTACAGTTCCCCTAGAAGAATACGAACACCTGAAGAAAATTGAAAAGCTTTACAACGAAATGAATTTGATCTCGGAAGAGCAAAACATCGAGTGCAGGAGATGACGATGGCATTTACAAGTATTGTTAAGATTGAACGCTGTAGCGAATGCAGACGACGCCGTCCTGTGGGCCTTACGATCGAAATAAAACCACTTGTATATGTCTGCAAAAAATGCATGCCGAACTGAACTACACGCATTACACCGAATGTTCTTGCTGCGGGTACAGAAAGCTTTGTCGAATCGACGGCCGGAACTTTTTCTGCCAGTCATACGATGCAGATCCTGAGAACGACCGAAAATGGAAGCGCAGGCCCGCATCGACGGGCGACTTCTGGACCGCACCGGTAATCGCATCCAAAACCAGGAAAAAGAGATTTTAACAAGGAGACCAAAATGAGCAACATTCAAACAAATGCCGCCTTAGAAAGTAAGGACATGGCCGTAATTAACGACAAACTTTACTACACTATGTCCGGCGCAAAGAAGAAGATGTTGTGCGGCAAAAATACGATTGTCAACAGCATAAAAGACGGAACGTTGGAGGTTTTCAAACATCCTATTGGCAACCTGTTTTCCCCGGAATCAATTGACAAATGGATTAAGTCTAGAATATTGAAAGTCGCCGCAAAAAAGAAGTAACTCATGGCAATTACGCTCATTCAGCGCAATAAATCAAAAGGCATTCTTACATGGTACGCACGAGTTCCCGACAAAATCAAGAAGGGAACCGTGCACTACTATTCACTTGATACAACATCGAGGTCCCAGGCAAAGATAGTTCTCCAGCAGCGGATTCGCGACGGAGCGTTCGAAGAACGGTTGCCGACGACCGACATCACACTAGGCGAAGCCGTCGTAAAGTACGAGCAGTTCTGCAGGGCCAAAGGTCTCAAGTCGAAGAGCCTCGATGCATTGTTGTTTACAATAAAGGCGTTTGAACACCTTTACTCAAAGCCGGTATCCGCCATCCGTAATTCCGAAATTACCGATGCTTTCATGGAGGCCAACGGCGATTCCGCACCCGCAACGTACAACGTCCGCAAGACTATTCTCTCGACAATGTTTTCGTACTTTGTGGACGTCCTGGAATTGATCCCGACGAACCCCATAAAGAAGGCTATCCCTAGGAGAAAAAGCGTAAAAGCCGTTAGGCACTTCTGGACGCAGGACCAGGTAGACCGGATAATAGCGAGCGCGCCAAACCCTCCGACGAGGCTCACGTGGGCCCTTATGGCTTTCGCTGGTCTCCGCGTCAGCGAGGCCGTCGCGGTCCGTCCTGGCGACATCCACGACGGCTACCTGTTCGTCGTGGGGAAGGGCGACAAGCCGGCGAAGATTCCGCTGTGCCCGCGCCTGAAGCGCGAGATAGAGCGGTACGATGGCGACTGGTCGGACCTTCGCTACTGCGACTCCACGCTCGATAATACGGCCAGGGTAGCCCTTCCGGAAGGATTCCAGGGCAAGGCGCACGCGCACCGGTTCCGGCACTCGTTCGGGTCGAACATGATCCGCGCGGGCGTGAACATCAAGGTGGTCCAGCAGCTGATGAGGCACGAGAATATCAAGATGACGCTGGACATATACGGCCACATCCTGGACGACGATGCTGAAAAGGCGATTTCAGAAGTCTATAAATGACTATATTTTGTATTACACTCACCAAAAATCCGCCAAAATCGGCGGATTCTTCTTTTTTCATAAGAAAATGCATAAACTAATGCATACCACTTTCCAAAGCCTTGTGTTGCAAGGAATTTAAAAAAATGGTATATTAAGGAGTGATGCGTAGGTTTTTAGGAAATATTGTTCTTGCCGCGACCCTGCTCTGCAGTGGGGCGTTTGCGGCGTTTATCCAGAGCCCGATACCGCCGAGCTCTAAGCAGAACTATTTCCGTGATATGGATAGCGATGGCAGGATGGATCGAATCGATGTTCTGTTCCTGGGTGCGCTTTCTAATGAATACCTCAAGCAGGTGATTGACAGCCTCGAATACACGTGGCTCGATTCGGCCGGTGTGGTTGTGCGTGATGTCGTATTCCCCGAAGATATGCAGATCGATTCTGCCAACATTCGCAGAATCCATATAGACGTTGACCAGCGTAGATTCGGCCCCCTTTCTTCGCCGACTACCATGTTCATGCCTGCGGGAAGTTATGGTACAGTGAACCTTTACCTTTCCGACAGCACTGTATTCCATGTCTTTATGCGCGATGGCATGGCGCCGACGATTACGGATGCGCACCTCAAGAGTTACCGTGGTCGCAGGGTGGATTCCTTGCGTGTTCACTTTACGGAATGGGCGGAAGCTGTAGAGGGGTGCGATGCTATCTTGGAATTTAAGAAGCCGAAGGATTCTACGGTGAGGTTTTTGCCTGCATCTTCCGTGGAATGGACGCTACTTTATTCGAGTGCTCTGTTTACCTTCGATGAGGACTTGACACTTGATACAAGGCTTGCGCCGGGTGACTCTCTACGTATTACGAAGGGCTGCGTGAAGGACACGTCGGGCAATGTGGTGCCTGGTACGGGCAAGTTTGTAGAGGTGACTGGTTTTTATCCGTTCGATTTGAAGACTTCCAATTTGGTGGAAGACGATGGAACCGCTTTTGCGGATGATGTTCCGGTGTTCCAGTTGCAGTTCCGTCCGCTTGAGGATGTTCGCGAGGAAACGGAGAACGTGTGGGATATGTCGATTGATGTGCTTGGCTCTGAATTCGAGAGCGCCCTGCGCAGTGTTTTGGGAATGGATATGCAGGAACCGATTGACCTGACGAAACTCAAGGTTACATATAACGTGCGAATTTATACGAATCTTGGCTCCTATGTCGCTGGATCCAGCCATGTGGTTATGGGTGACGATGAACGTTTCAGGTCCAAAGCGACGAGGCTTTCGCTCAGTTGGAATTTGATGGATGCTCATCATCGTCGTGTTTCTACCGGAGCTTATATCGCGAACGTCTTTGCTACGATTGAGTACAACGGAAAGGTGGTTTTCCAGAGCGATGCCGAAGCCAGTTCCGTTTCTCGCGTGTTCGGCGTGATTCGTCGTTGATTGCATGGACGCGCTGGAATTAGAAATTTACAAGCGGTACAGGAACGTGATTGATCCGGACTGGCAGTCTGGGTCGGGTTTCTTGGGTACGGAATGGAATGAGCCTCGCCGAGTTCGGCTGGGTGATTTGCTGGATTTATACGATGCGTTTTGCTTTGACGGTTATGGCACGCTCTACAACCGCGGCTCCTTTGTTTATGAGGGCGCGCTGGAGTGGTTCTCCATGTTGCGCGTTGCCGGCAAGCAAGTTCGCCTCGTGACGAATGCAGCCTCGAATGTCGAATCGGTGCTTGCCGCCGAGGCCGATGCTCGCGGGTTTGACTTTACCGCAGGCGAAACCGTTTCTTCGGGAAGCCTTGCGGCATCTTTCTTCGAGCAACGTTTCCGAACGGGGAACGCCATCCGGGAATTGTATTATATTGGCCGTTCTTCGGGTGTTGCCGTCCTGGAATCTTTCGGAGTCTCCGCAGTGGAAAATCCCGAATGTCCTGTAGTGGCGGTCTCGTCGGCGACTGCGGACGAATCGATGTTTGTGCATGCGGTGCGCATTTTGCAGAAGCCGGGTGCGACGTTGCTGGTGTTGAATTCCGATGCGTGGGCTCCGAACATAGACGGCTCTCGCTCGCCTGTTTCGGGCGCTCTTGCCGAATGTCTGCGTCGCGAATCGGGTTGCGACGATGTACATTATTTCGGGAAACCTTTCCCCGCAATTTTTAACAAAGTAAAATTCAGTTTGCCTGCGGGCTCACGCATTCTCATGGTGGGCGATACGCTCGGAACTGATGTTATGGGCGCGCGCTATGCGGGTATTGATTCCGCACTTGTTGTGGGGCGGAATGAGCCTGCGGCGGAATTGAAGGCGGATGAACGCGCTCTCGGGATTGTTCCCGATTATTACTTGGAAGTCTGAGCGGCTTGTGGCGCTGCGGCGGAGTCGGCTGGCTGCGCGTTTGTTTGCGCAGATGCGGAATTTTCGCCGGGCTTGCCTGCGACGATCACGTAAAGCGTATCGTGGATGACTACGGTGTCACGCACGAAAACTGTATCGGGCTTGCATGCGGAAACTTCTTTTGCGGAAGCGGCGCTGCTCTTTGCCTCGGTTCGGGTTTTGTTTGCCGAGCTTGCAGGAGCCTGCTTCGTGGATGAACTTGCGGGGGCTGCTACGGCCGGCTGGTTCTTCTTCGCGGCTTCTTCGTCAAGGATCTTTTGGACGAGTTCATCGCGTTGCGTACGCAAATCTTCCATTTCTTTTTTGAGGCGGCTCTTGTTTCCCGGACGTCTTTCTCTGGAGTATCGTCCTTCAATGCGGTCGATCTTTTCATCGAGTGCCTTGAGTTCGTCGTACAGCGGTCCTTCGCCTTCGAGCGTGGGTGCGGGCTTGAACCAGTCGATGAATCTTTGCCAGAGGGATTTTTCTTCGGCGGCGTGCAATGCGGTTGTCGCGCAGAGAGCAAGCGCGATGAGAGTTGTCCCGGGAATGAATTTGCGGAAATGCATGCGACAATGATAGAAAAAAGTTCGAGTGCGCGGTTTTGTAAAAAATTCATGTAAACAAAGTTTTTCGGCTCATTTTGCCCCCTTTGTCCGTTTTAAGGGTAGAGACACTCCATTTCCGGGGGCCGCAACAAAACGGAGATTATATGAACCGCATTGAATACATCGCCATGGCAAGGGATGTGCACGAGCACCCCGAACGTCTGGCATACTACCGCAAGAAATACAAGAACGTCTATCCGTTCAGCGACGGCATCTTCAAGATGCTCCTGGCGAACGAAGCCAAGCCCGAACGTACCGTGAAATTCCTGAACGCGATGCTCGGGCTAACGGGCGAAAAGGCGATAAAATCCTACACACTCGGAGTGCCTGAAAATCCCGGCGTGCTAAACGACAAGACAGCGATTTTTGATATCTACGGCACTACGCAGGCGGGAGAACCTGTGCTGATTGAGGTCCAACAGAACTTCAACACGCTTTTCGTGGACCGACTTATCTACTATACAGCCCACGTCATCTCACGTACAGTCAAGAAATCGCAAGACTATAACCTGCCGCACATCTATGTACTTTCAATCTTGACCGAGAACCAGTTCCCGAAGGAACGGAACACGTACCTGCACCACGCCCAACTAGTGCGGAACCGACGCCTTTACTACGACAAGTTGGATATCTACTTGGTCGAAATCGAGAAATTCTTCGCCATCGATGACCGTACCCTGCCCGAAAAACGCGAAACGTCCGACAGAGCCGAAATGCTTCGCCTATTTCGCGATGTACTTGAAGAAAAGGAAATCCCTGAAGAAAAACTGAAGCGCCTCCTTGACAAGGAGTTTGCAAAAGATGTATCTTTACAGAAAAGCCTTCGGCTCGGCAATGATAAAATGTAAACATTTTATCGCTGCACTCGCCTTATGGCTTTTTTGAAAGGGTATACCGATGAAACCCTATTGAACGAGGTTGACGGAATGACTGACATACTTTACGAAAAACAAGGTTCGTACTTGCAAGGGCAGCAAGACCTTGCGAAGGCGCTGATTGAAGCAGGGAAAATCACTGCTGCTGAAGCAGAGTATTTCTCTAAAATTTCGGCAAAGCGTAAGCAGGAAAAATAGTCTTTCGACGAGAATATAAACTAGTTTTATGAAAGTCACCCATCGGGTGGCTTTTGTTTTTTTACTACATTAAAAATGGTGAAATAGGAGGAATATCTGCATGAAGCGCTTTTTACTGGGATTTGCACTTGCACTTTTTGTCGCCTGCGGCGATGATGACAGCAGTTTCGCCCCGCGTGACGAGGATTCTTCTTCCAGCGTCACACCGCAGTCGAGCGATAGCGAGACAAGTGTGTCCAGTAGCAGTAAAAATGGTGATGCCGGAACAGAGTCCGGCATGACATCAAGCAGTGCAAAGTCCTCTTCGAGCATGAGTCTAGTTCTAGTTCGCTTCGGCTGAGCTCAGCGAACTTGTCTTCATCCAGCAAGAAAGTAGAATCCTCCAGTAGCGAATATGTTCCGTATGACCATTCTCAAGATTTGGCGCACAATTGGAATTATGAAAAATCTGATTATAAAACTTTTGTAGACCCGCGCAATGGTCGTAGTTACTATTACTATACAGCGACATCGGATCTTACAGGAAAAACTATAACTGTGATGGCCGAAAACTTGAACATCGGTGAGATGGTCCTAGGCGAGAACGATCAAAATGACGATTCTAAAATAGAACGCTATTGTTATAACAATGATACCACGAGATGCGATATTTTTGGTGGACTTTACCAATGGGCGGAGATGATGCAGTTGCCCAGCCGTTGCAATACGGAAAGTTGCTCCGATTTGATACAACCGAACCATCAGGGGATATGTCCTGACGGTTGGCGATTGTTTACGTGGGATGATTATGTTGTTATTCGTCAGTATAAAGATGACTTTGATTGGGGAATTGCGGGTCTACGCTCGCAAAGTTTTTCCGGTTACAATACAAGTGGATTCTCGCTTATCGGTGGTGGGTTCAGATCCTTTGAAAGTGAATTTAGTAAACTAAATGAGTATGCTTATTGGTTTTTCCCTACAGAAGATGGGAAAAAGGTCGCTAATGTAGGACTTATTTTAAACAGTATTAATGATGGTGTTTATCGAGAGGATTGTGGCTCAAAACGTCATGGTCTCTCCGTCCGTTGTACTAAGCTAGAATAAAGTACACCTAAAAATCAAAAAAATTTAATTGGGGAATTTTCAAAGGGGGAGATTCCCTAGCAACCGTTTACAGAACCCCTCTCGTGTTTCTTTGCGGAGAGAGGGCGTTTTGCAAAGCAAACACTTAAACGAAGTGATC
>CACZAD010000027.1 GCA_902779055.1 Fibrobacter succinogenes
GGATAGTCTAGGAAGTGACTATTGTCAGTATGCGGTGCTAGATACAATTCAGAAAGTAATCACGTACAAGAGATTGAATGCTGATTTAATTTGGATTAAACGATGTGATGATGTGCGAGCGTGGGGTGATGATGTGTATTGCGTACTTTTAGACAAAGAAACATATGATGCGAAACTTGTTGTGAATGGAAATGTAAAATTTACAATGGAAAGACAAAAATATACATTGGGAGATTATGCAAAAGTTTCTTTTATGGGCCCCTTTGTACAATTACATCAAACTGTATATAGTTACCAAAGTGATGAAATAGAGAGAAAGACTAGCTTTAGTTCTCAGGGGATATCTTTTGGTGCTGGAAATGGAAATTATATAACATACTAGGAAAAATATGAAAAATCTCATATTAATTGTTGCTTTTTTATCCGTCGTGGCTTGGGCAATTCCTAAACCAATGGAAAGTATTACAAATTACAATGTGATGATGCTCCATGGTGCGTTGGGATCAGATAAAGGGTTTAAACCAGATAATTCTATACCGGAAGCAACTTATGGGTCCTATGAAGGTTCTGGACATATAGGTAAATATGGAGATCATAAAGACCGTGTTACCTATTGGTTGAGTCAAAATGTTTTTGAAGAACCTGATTGGAGTGATACTAAAAATGCCGTCCGAGCATCTTCTATATATGCATGGCGATCTTTTACGAACCCAGCCAATAGCTCCAAAAACAATGCCGAGGAACTTGGCGATAGAACATGGAACAAAGATGGAAATTTTGGAAAGCGTCGAGCTCTTATTGAAGAAGCTCAGGAAGTGAAAGCTCGATTTGTTATAGATGAAAATGATACAAGTCTTGACTTGTATGGTCAATCAGCTCTCGAAAAGATGCGTCAAAATCCCGATCTCTACCGTCAACTAGCCTCCCGTTACATTCTTATCGGTCACAGCATGGGCGGCGTAGTTTCCCGCGAGTATGTGCAAGGTAACTTCTACAATGGTGATGTAGACAAGATTATCACGCTCGACAGCCCGCATTAGAGAGCTTGTTTTGGATTTATTTCGTAATAACGACATTGCTTATTTTTAACTGTCATGCCGCACTTGTTGCGGCGTCGCCTTTTTATCCCTGCTTTTGGACACGCTGTCGCTTGCTTGGGTGAAATTTCTTGATGTTGTATGAAATTTTATGTAAATTTATATTGGAAGAGTTTGAACATAGGAGGACCTCTTATGAAGATGAACCTGCTCAAGTCTGAAAAACTGCTTGCTGTCGCGATGGCTGTGTTCGCATGCGTATGCATGTGGGGGTGTTCTAAGGATCGGGTTAGCTGGAATGAGGGCTTTTCGGGATCGCAAGTTGTCGGCTTTGTTGACGACTCTCTAGTTATGGTAGGGAGTTATCAGCAACGCACTGAATCTCATGAGGGACTATTTGAACCTTATTGGGATGTCATCGAGTCTGGACATGAACGTTTGTGTGTTTACAACTACCGGGTTCAGGAGGAGGGCCCCAGGTGGTGTGACACCCTTGATGAATATAACATGACAAACGCTTTTCGTGGACAGATGACAGATTCCATTGTTTGGGGTGGCGATATGCCGAATTCTATCAGATTGTGGAAAGTGGGAGAAACCCAGCATCAAATTAAATTGAGAACATCGAGGGAAAATTGTTCCGATGAATTTAGAGTTGTTTCAGTAAAGCAGTGGCTTGACGGAAAGTTTATTGCGCGCGGGGAGGAATCTCTGACGGCAGCAAGCGATAGTTGCCAGTACGCTGTTCTGGATACGGTTGCAAGAATGCTGACGTACAAGCGCTTGGATAAGGATTTGGAGTGGATTAAGGCGTGTGACGATGTAAGGGCTTGGGGGGGTGATGTGTATTGCTTAAGTTTTGATAAGGTAGATCGTAGCGCATCTCTATTTATAAATGGCAAACGTACATATAAATTAGAAAATGATTATTTTTGGACGGCGGGTGCGGATTTGAGTTTTCAAGGATATATACTTTTGTTTGAACGAGATGTTTGCCGTATTGTTGAAGATGGTATGGCGTGCTTTGCATCTGTATCGTCTAATGGAGTGAGTTTTAAGAATAAATTAGAGAATACATATGTAACCTATTAATCTTAAGTTTTGTGTTAAAAAATAATATTTAAAGTTTAGGAAAATAAATCTATTATGAGAAAATTAATTGTTCTCGTGATGCTTTATGCTGTTAATTGTTGGTCCATTTCCAAGCCCATGGAATCTATTGAAAACTATAATGTACTTTTGTTACATGGTGCCTATGGAGAGGAAAAAGGCTGGAAAAATCGAACTCAGGAAGACAGAATTGCGGAAGCGTATTATGCAAAAAATCCTTTAGATAGTGGCGCAGCCTTAGGTCGCTATTATGAAAAGCCCGATGATGATCATCGTTTGTTGCGCTGGCTTACGACGACGGTATTTGAAGAACCGGAAATGGATTCGGTCAATGCTCACCCCAAATATTCCCATGTCTATCAATGGCGTTCTTTCTCCAATCCGGCGAATAGTTCTCATAATAACGCGTTTGAACTTGGCGACAGAACATGGTCTAAACCAAATACTATATACAAGCATCGCCGTGCATTGGTAGAAGAAGCACAGGAAGTAAAAGCAAGATTTATTGTTGATGAAACAGATTCAACAAAAGATAAATATGGCCAAGAGGCTCTGGATTCTATCCGCCAGCATCCCGACCTTTATCGCCAACTACCTTCCCGTTACATCCTTATCGGTCACAGCATGGGCGGTGTTGTTTCGCGAGAGTATGTGCAGGGCAATTTTTACAATGGTGATGTAGATAAGATTATCACGCTTGATAGTCCTCACAGAGGTACAGGGGCGTTGAATATGCAGCTCGCAAAAGATGTAACGGAGGATTTTTGGGGTGGTGTGAAAAATAACATTATGTCATCGATTCCCAATATTCTTACGACAAGTAGTTTTTTGCCTTTAATCCTCAGCATGGATGTTGTTTCCGTTGTTACAGGAATTATTAAAATCGTCGGCCATTTAGCCATAGATGAAATTGGAGATATTGTGGCGACGCTTGCTGCTCCTGAGAAATATTACAAGAATGATTCACTTGTGCATTATGTTGATCCGAATCAAAGAGGGTATCAAACCATCGATTCTCTCAACAGATTGAGTTATGTTGCAGACTCTCTCCCAATGTTCAGAATTTTGGCTAGTCAACACGGCATGACATTTACCGATCCGAACAATATTGATTATGGCTTTGTGCAAAATTTTCATACCCTTGTGGATGACAATTATAAATTTATTATTTTAAATGTTGAAAGACAGCTTAACGGAACGGCAGATTTTTCTGCAAGATATGTCAATGTGGCTACCTCTGCTGTAATGGGTCTTGCTGGCATCCCTGTTTTGACAACAGGCAGCAACATTGTGCCTGCGGCTTCAAGCGAAGGGTGGAAAGTTCATGTTCTGAATGATGAAAACGTGGATATTAAGAGAGCGTATTTTAATGCTGCACCCAATGCGAGCGAAACGTTAGATGTATTCGCCACAACTCTTGATGTTTTGACAAACGGAATTATTGCCGTGGATCAAACCCTTGATTTCCTTTTTCCAGAAGCAGCTAAAGTATTGAAAATAGCCATGGCGTTGGAAGGAGCGGTTCCTTTACTCAATCATTTTGAAACTGTATTATCGGCTGGAGTTAAAGACCTGACAATTTCCCACACCATTCCGTTATATAAAGAAAGCCTCGATACATTGCTAGCCGAAAGAAATTCTTTCTCCCCGAGGGTGTCGGACACGTCCTCGTACACCCCCTACCTTATGGAAGATTTTCTCTACGAGCGCCCGTTCGTAAACCTTGCGTTGAACGATATCCGTACATTGGGAACGCTTTCCTCATTGAGTCCGGATTCTATCGAAAAGTCGACTTTGAACCGCAATTGCTATTATATTGGTTCGAAATCCGGTAAGACGTGTGCCATCGGCTTGTTCAGTCGTAGAGACACCTTGAATTCTTTCCAGCAGGAACAGAACCTTTCTGCCTTGACTCCGCTCCTTTTCAAATCGGAATCAGACTGGTCCAAGATGGGCGTGAAAGTGGACCGCTGGGAAAAGGTGGATGGCTTGCACCCTGATGGCTCCGAAAACGAGAAAGGCGTCCCCATCCGCCATGTGGAGCGGTATGTAGTTCCCGATAATATCGTAGTTCAAAATTATATTGAAAAGTATTCGTTTGTCGTAGACGACCTGATGCCGCACCGCCTGCGCGAAATCTATATGAACTTCAATTTCCAGCGGGAACTCGTCTGGGAATGCAATATAGAGATTGACCCTACGGAAAACAATGCCTGCAAGGTATACAAGAGGAGAGTCGGGGAGGCGTGGCCGACAGAGCCGCTGATGACAGTGCCGCATCCCGTGCTGAAAAATGGGCGGTTCGACTTTAATGCAAGGGATTATTTCAATTCAAGATTTGGTGATGACCTTTCTGCTATACAGAAGGGGAACCAGAATACAGTCACCATATCTGTCATAAACAAGATAGGGCTTTCGAATACGCAGCGCTTCAGCTATCTATATAAGTCGGCCAGGAATCTTTTTGAACCCAGTTGGCCTTTGCGTGATATTGTCGTGAACAAGATAGACGGGTTCGGTGGAACCGCGAGCTATCAAGGTCTTGGCATTGTGGGTGCGAAGGATTCCATTTTCCGTTGCCTGGATGTCGATTGCCGTTCAACGGATTCTGTCGCCTCGAGGCGTGCGATGGCCATGTCGCCAACGACGGAGGGCAAGCATTTTGCCTCGGGCCAGGCGGTGAACAAGCCGGCTGAAGGTTCGTTCTTTTGGGTTTTCAATGCGACAAGCGACAACAACGGCTCGCTCGATAGTAGCGATATGAATCTGGTGCCTTTTGTAGTGGATACCACGGCCCCGAAATTCTCCTTGCGGACGGACAGCTATTGCGTAAATCCGGACAGTTCCGTATTTTTGGTCCGCGTAAAAGTAAACGACGACTCCTCTGCGGGTACAGGGAAACGTGGCGCGGCCGATATTCGAGCCATGCACTGGACGCTGGAACGGAAAAACGGGGGCGTCTTTAACAAGGTTGCGGATTTGCCCTACCTTTACGACGTCGCCTCGAATGATTTTGCCGTAGATTGGGCGGGTGTCGACAAGAAATCCCTGAGGGATGGCCTTTACCGTGTAAAGGCGACTGCGATAGATTACGCCTTGCCGAACATGGATGCCTATGACGCGGTGAACGCCCTTTCCGAAAAGATTGTCGGCAAGACTGCAAGCGAGGCGGATTGGGACAATGTCATTCTTCACCATAAACTGAACGTGGGGCGCGATTCTGTGGAATTCCGCGTGGACAGGGTGGCGCCGACCTTGCCCAGGATTGAACTCCGCGCATTGCCGGCAGAGCCGGGAAAAAATTCCAAGTACGCCTCCTTGCCGAAGCTTGCGCGTTCGGGGAACCAGTACGCTTATGTTTCCAAGGATAGCCTCTTGAACATATCGTATACTGTCCGCGAAGAACTGAATGGCCGCAGTGGCACGCCAGTCCTTGTCAGTTGGAACTTCAGGCATGTTCCCGACAGCAATGCGGTTGTACGCGCGATGGATTCTTTATGGATGGGCGGGGATACGGCCTCGGGAACGTGGGCCGAAGAGGCGGGGCTCTTGCTGGAAGACGGAGAGTATCGCATATTTGCCGTCGCCCGCGATGAAGCCAAGAACATATCGTCTCCGATTGAGGTGTCGAAGAAGCTGCGTGTTGACCGCACTGCTCCGCGGGTGGAAAATGTCGTGAGCACGCTTCCGGTGTATGATAAGTCGTCGAACAAGGCGTTCGAAGTTTCTGTCACTGTGTCCGAAAGCGGGGATGTCACCGCCAACCGTACCGGGATGAGGTGCAGCTACAGAGTGCTTGGCGGTCAGGCTGAAAATACGTGGCGTGCAATCTCCAGTTCCGCGCTGCATTCTGGGACGCGTACGTTTAATGTCGACAAGAATTTGATAGGGAATAATGACGGAAAGCGCTACCTTGAAGTGGCCTGCATCGACATGGCCGGGAATGTTGGCGTATCGACAAGCCTGTTCTATGTCGGCAAACGTTATCCGAATATCGTGTTCCCGACAGAAAGTGATTATTTGCAGATGCCGGTTATCCCGATTGTGGGTATTGCCCCGCCTGATTTTGGCGATGCCGAGAATACTGCCGTTTACCGCCTGAGGTATAGGGAAGAGAATTCGAATGTATGGCGGACAAGAAGGATTGAGACGGTTCATTCCAATCGTTCGAAGGATAATGCAAATATATCGAAAATTGCGCAGAGCAACGAGGGCGTGCTGGGGTATTTCTATCGCGATTCCATTTATGACAAGCGGTATGTTATAGAACTGGGTGTCAAGCCGTGTGATAACTGCCCTTGGCGTACGGATTCCGTTCGCGTGACCCTGGGTAGAATTGTTGCCGATAGCCTAAGGCCTACCGTGGCGTTTAACATGTCAAAAGCATCCATGGTTGTCGGGACGGAATCTGTAGATATGTCGCTCCGTTATTTTTGATAAGTCGGTTGAGCGTGCATGGGCGAATCCGTATTACGGTGCGCCATACGATTTGACTGCTGGCCTGGTCTACGATACAACGAAGCCCCCTGCGGGAGTGTGGTTCTACCAGGATGACAGCCAGTATCATTTGAGGTGGTCGGGCTTGCCTGATTCTTCTGAATTGCGGGTGTTCTTCCTTGGTTCTGCTTTCGGCAAAACGTGTTCGGCATTGCAGGGAGGGGTTAGTGTAAACCTCGACAAGGGATGCCGCGTTGAAGCGCAGAATCATAATTCCTTTGAGATGGCCAGTGAATACCTGAACGACTATCCGATGATGGTCCCGCCTCCGTTTACCGATAGTGTCATGATCCTTTCGGGAGATTCGGGGCATGTCGTGATGGATGCGAAAGGCGCATTCAGGGTAGCCGGAAACCATATTGATCCCTTGGCTGGGCATAATATTCCGGTGTATTTTGGTTCTAGCGAAAAGGCTGGCCTGCCTATTATGGGGCAAACTGTTGGTGCGGATGACGTAAATGTGCTGCAGATGGGGTGGAGCGTACATCCGAATGAATTCGGTTTGTCGTTCACCTGGGATGGTTACATGGATTCAAAGTCTCTCCCGGCGGAAGGAACGGTGAAGGTTTATGCCGAGGTGACTAGCGTTGACGGAGAAAATGCATTTGCGGATGTGCAAACGAAGAACTTGCGCGTGAGTACGGGCTCGTTGCAGGTTGTTCTGGATACCCTGCTTCCTGCATTCCCGTTGATAGACAAGATAGGTTCTACGGAGATACGGCATTCCGTAAAAATACCGTATGGCATCTTGAATAAGGATGCGCGCGTGACCATTGAAATTAGGGATTCCTCGGACGCTCATGTCGCGACTCTGCTAAAGGACGAACTTGTCAAGGCGCATTCGGGTGTGCGCGCCCATTCGGTAATCTGGAATGGCATGGACGACAAGAATAAAATTTCAGTTGACCCTGGTAAATATACCGTTGTGATTACCGCGCTACCGGATGGCGTTTCTGATACAACTCAAAGGGTGGAGGCTCGTGCAAGCCTGCCGGTAGTTCCCGGCGGGACGATGGTCGATGTGACTCCGGGAGACAGATCGCATACGGATTCTGTAAGTATATATGTTTCCGAGGCTGTGATTGATTCGAGCTCGGGGCGCAAAATAAACAGGTATGAACCTATTGCAGATTTTTTTGTGGAGGCGGAACTGAAAGGCAAGTACCTCCCCGAGAATGTCCGCAATGCCGAACTGGTTACCGAGTTTGGCGGAAAGCAGCATCCGTTGCGCTTTACGCCGGAACGTTTTAGCCTCGGCATCAAGAGGCAAAGGGAAAGCCTGAAACTGGTTGCCGTTTACTGGATAGATAGATGGATTCAATCGTGTACAGATGTTTGGGAAAAACCGACTGGTACTAAAAATGAGTCGCTTGTCAATGCCCAGGATTTCAATTTCAATGCGCATCACTTGCAGGATACTATAAGCATCGATTATGACGCGGCGGGAACATTCGGCTATTTGGGGATGCTGGATTTGGAAGATATCGATAAACAAACAGGATTCCACATGTTTGTTATTACTTGGAAGGATTGGGTGCAGTGGAAGCAGAATAATAACGGTTTGAAGCTTGATACTGCGGTCTTCCTGAAAATGAAGGAAGATTTAAGGGAAAATATCTTATGGGACTTCTCTAAAGCGGGTGTTGATGAAGTTGTTATCCCGCCTCCCGGCTTGGGTGGGTACATACCTTTGTTCCCGAAAAATCTGGAATCTTGCGGACCGGGTGGTAACCCCTTTATAGTGGAACTTGTCGGAAATTCCAACAATAATTTTTATGATAACAACGAAAAGATAAAACCGGAGGAGTGTGATAACGAACGCTACAGGAAACTGAAATTCGACATTGTTCTGTCGATTCCTCCGGTTTACTGGAATGCTGACGTCGATTGTGACAACCTTGTCAATCGTACGGTTCACTTTGATTCAGAAAACTCCGCTCTTTATGGAACATCCGATGGATATTTCCATATGCTTGCGAATAAAAAAGCGGGCGTCTCTAGGGCGAAAAATTTATTTGATGGTTCGCATTGGCAGCTTTATCCGGCCTATGGGCATTTGACTCCATTTGAGACGCAGCATTTGCCATTCTTTAGTGCCGATGAGCTTTATGACGAATCTAATCCATTCCTTTTTGCGGACGAGTTTGCGGGTTATACTCAAAGATCGCGCTTTACATTGAAGTTCTATAACGATCCCAGCGATACCCTTTACCAAAGTCGCCATTTTGTTGCCCACATGTTCGCTCCGCAGGCGGGTTATCCGCGAAGCATCACGAATGACGGAAGCGTCCTGGAAACCGATTTCATGGATGCCGGCGAGATAGATTTCTATGTTGGTATGAACAAGACTTACGGAGCGGTCGCTGCAGAATGTGGAGATAGCGCTAAAACCGTGAATTATCCCGCTAAAGGTGCAAAGCCGAAAAATCAGGAAAACGGGAAATATTACCTCCTTGGTTCCAGAATACATCATTACTATAATGACTATAGCGATAGTGCGTGGCTGAACCTGTTTACCTTGAGAGGAGATACTGCGAGCTATTTCAAGAATCTTTCCAATTCAAGCCCGTCTTCGGAAAATCTATACAAAATCTCAAATTCCCCGTTTGATCCGGATTCGTTGAATCTGTTGCATCTTGATTCAGCCAAGTTTGCGACAGGCGGCTCTTATGTCAGGCGCTTGTCTACGGACGTGTTCCTGGATCCCGATTCCTATGACGCGAGTTCAAAACAGTTTAGCGTCGACGTTTCTTTGCCGGTCCCGCTAAGTGGCGGTATTGAGGCGACAGATACAACATACCTTAAGGTCGCTGGTTCCCCGACTGTGCAGACGTATTTCATAAAAGATAAGCTCTATATAGATGCTGCCAATTGGACGCAGTCTGTCCGCTATCGTCGTTCCTTGGATCCTTTATTCCAATTGCCGGAACGTTCCAAAACTAAGGAACTGAAGCTGAATCGCCTGTATCGGTACCAGGACGGCATGACGAGTACGGCGTTGTCCGATCTCAGTCTGTATTTTGGCGAGGCGACTTCAGAGGAATGGACGCGAAACAGGTGGATTAAGGATGTCGAAATCGTTTCGCCGAAGTTGATGCATTTGGACGATTCTGAACATTCCCATCTATATGCGGTCGGGAATGCGGGCAACTCGTCGAGCCTGAATATCCAATACAAAAATGAAATCAGCGAAAAGCAACCCTTGGAGTTGGTGGAATTGCGTGCGAATTTGGGGCCTGGCAAATACCGCCTTCTGTATCTGAATGATTCGGTGTACTATCCGATTGGCGATGAGCTGATTGAAATCCAAACAGCGGGCGATTACAGACTTGCTTGGTTCAATGTGAATATGCTTCAGGGGAATACCCAGTTCCTTTTGACGTGGGGTGGGGATTCGACTGGTCAAGGTGGTTATTGCAGCCGTTATAATTTGGTGATTGGAAAACATGTAAAGAATACCAATCTGGGTACGGTTTCGTCCCTGTTCGGGGAACTTTCTGTTACTTTCCCCACGGGCTCGCTTGACACCAGCGATGACTTCACGGTTCGCACTATTGCTGCTGATAAATACGATTTCAGCGTGTACAACGATTTGCCCATAACAGGGCCAATCATGGAAGTTCTGCCGTCAAAGGAGTTCAAAAATCCAGATGCTTTGCCACGCGTTCAAATAAAGATATCCAAGTCCGAAATGCAAGATATGAAGGTTACGCCGAGTACACTGAAATTGTACAAGGTCGACATTAAGAATAAGAGGTTTGTCCCGTTAGACAATGTCTTGTATGGTTATCTGGATGCGGATGGAAATGCCGCGGTCGCCAATGGATTCGATATGGCGAAATGCGAAACGTGGAATAATCCTGATTGTTATCCAGGTGCAGATAGTCTCTGGGAATACATCTTGATTTCTGGCGTGACAAAGACGTTCTCGATTTTTGCCGCGATAGATTCAAGACTGGTTGAAAACTCTGATTTTAAGCTGGAAATCCTGCCTGCCGTTGCCACTACGCCGGAACGGGATATCCGAGTAAACGGCTTGACAAAATTTGATTTATATGTGGATAATGATTCTTTGTGGAAAGACAGTGGCGATGTGACTCCGGTAAAGCCGTTGCCGTACACCCTGGATGCCGACGGAATCGCCCATGTGCAGCTTCCGAGACGCGGAACGGTGATAGATACGAACTATGTATTTGTCGTTGCCAGGAATGATTCCGCTGAATTGCCCCTGGCTCCCGATGTTGCCCGCGCATTGACAGTCCCGGCTGTTTTTGCCTGCTCTGTTCCGCCTGATTCTGTATGGCTCGGCCTTGACAATGGGTTCATGGCGTATGGAGCGACTTGTAACCAGCCTGGGAATGGGACCCTCTCGCTATACTTGAACAATAAGCTAGTGACAGAAATACATTCTGAAATCCCGGACACCATTATTTATGATGGTTCCAGGAAGATTGGAACGTCTGTCGTTGGAAAGATTGGCAATGGCGTGTATGAATCACGTTATTTGGGGATGTCTGTATTAGGAAACGAGATGCAGATGGCGGGCCCGAAGGTGTATACTGATTCTGCCCGTCCGGAAGTTTCTCTCTGGAACGTTTCGGATTCTACGGATGTCCTGAACAGGATTTTTGTGGTCTCTGCGAAGGTCGAAGATTCCGAATCGGGAGTTGCCAAGGTGGAAATCCGACCGATGTTGGGTACTACCCCGCTTAAGGCTGTCTTGGCGCAGCCCGATTCTAACGGTATGGTCTCGGCCAATATCCGCGTAAGCCGTAAGCAACTGGCAAATTGCGTTGGGTGTAATCTTGCGATTACCATGCGGACGGAAGATTATGGCCACAACTATGTCGAGACAAGCTACGTATCTCGGCCCCTTTATCCTTATCCGCAATCTCTGGCATTGTGGTACCCGGCAAGGGAAGGCTTCGGATGGATTTCTCGCGAAATACTGGGAACACACCATGATTTGAGCCTGGCAATGTACAAGCCTTGGCTTAACGATGTCGGCCTGTATTTCTATCGGGACAGGGATAGGGCCGTTGGCGATGGAAATGTTTCCCTCGGAACGTCCAGTTCGTACACGTTCGAATCCCGTATAAACTTCGGCTATCCTCAAGAGAGCAAATGGCGCCGCATCATGGGCTTTTCTGGTGCTGACCTTGATATGGAAATCCAAGTCAGGAATCGCGATTTGCGTCTAGTAGAACAGGGCCGTGGTTGGATCGCAGAGAATGTGCTGCCTCAAGAAAAAGCATGGAGCCATATTGTTGTCTCTGTTGATTCTAATGATGTCAATTTCTACGTAGATGGAAATCTGGCCAAAACTAGGCCGTCGGGTATTTTCGCGAACAGGGAATTCAATGGGAAATTCTCGATGGGTGAAACTGCGACCATGGAAAATTTTGTTGGCCATATCGCGGATGTCCGCATGTATCTGTCGGCTTTGAGCGCCGAACAGGTGATGGAACTGTCGAAACCGATTTCGGACGAGGGCGTAGAAGCGCAGCTGATAATAGTCAATGTGAATGACATGAATGTTGTAAGCGGGTTTGACCGCCAGTTTACCTGCTCGGTTGTCGGCAATAATTTCTACCGTTCGAGCCGTGAAGGCGCTACACTGAACATGTCGGTGGATGTTGCTCATGCTGGGGTATACAACCTTGTGCTTTATGCCCGTTCTGCGCAATTGGATGCTGCCGAGGTTGAGTTCGGCGGTTCTTCAAAACAGAAGGGAATAATGCCTCTGGCCTCTGTATGGAAGGCCTATATGGTGCCCAATGTGGCTCTTGATATTGGTTCGGGATTGCAGAACTTCGAGTTGTCTGTACCTGCCGGAGTCGATATTGCAGGCTTGGCCCTGGCCACGGAAGATGTCCCTGCGCAGGATATTGCATGGAATGTGACAGATGATAGCGGGATGCCGCCAGTACAATCCAGTAAAGTGAAGACTCTGGTGCGTTATGAAAGTTTTGCCGATTCGGCAATGTTGCGCCCGCGTATTCGTATTGTGAACATCTCTGGTGAAGTGATTCACGGTTATTCTGTGCGGTACTATTTCCGGGGAGAGAATCCCTCAAGAGTTCGTGCGTCTGCGTTCTTCCCGACGGATGGCTCGACACTGTCGGTTTATTCGGAAAGCAATAGCACCGGATACGTTGAATGGAGTTTCGCGGATTCTGTAATTCAGGTGAACGGTTCTCCGTTCTATGGCAGTGGTCCGCACTTTGGGTTGAATGATATTGACTGGAATGGTTGGTATTCTGCTGATGATCCGTCGTTCGTCCCGAATGCATCTAATAATTTTGTGGAAAACAAGGGAATTATTGTCCTCGATAATGAAAATAATTTGATAGGTGGCTCCTGTGCCGAAATGGAAGATGAAATCGAGGAACCTGGGCATGACGGTTGGATCCTGTCCTATGGAATTGATTTGATGCCTTCCGTAAAGGACATGTGGGTAAAGGATTAAGACAGGGAAACATTATGAAAAAGATGATTAGATTTGTTGGTGTTGGAGTATTGCTGATGGCGGTTCAGTCGTTCGCCTTGGATTTGAAGACCGTATTTGACAATCAGGCGAAATCGGCCTTCCCGGATACATGCGAAATGCAAATTCGGACTACAATCACGCTCCCTAATCAAAAACCGCAGTCTGTCGACATGTCCGTGATTAATGCGGGCGATGATAAGTCCATGACGACAATTTATTCCCGCATGATACAGATGAAGACCATTCAGAATGGCGATAGAATAAAGGTCATTGATTTAAAATCGGGGAAGACGCTTCCTGCTCAAAGTGTAAAACAGCAAAATCCGGCTGGCATAACGAAAAAGATGGGTTCTCCTGCCGATTACAAGAATCCTGTCAAGGAAGGAAGTCTCTGGAAACTTGTCCCGAAGGATGATTCAAGGCCGACTCTATACTATTCTGCTGCAAAGAAGCGCGTCGTAAAAATGACATCGCAATTTAACGGGGCGAATACCGAAAGTTCGTTTGAATACTGCGACAATTCGTGTACGCTTCCCGGTACACTCAAGAAGGTTGAAATAAACACTATTCTTGCCGATGGAAATACGACCAAAGTCGTGATGGATATCCTGGAAGCGGAAAGGAGAAGAGTTCTCCCGCCCAAGATGTTCGATATGGAATAGAATCTCCGTTCTGATTCGGCGAGACAGGGAATCCATTTTTACACTGCCTTGCCGGCCTTGATGCCGGCATCGCTTTTTTTGCGATGCACTTTATCCGTATTTTTTGCTGATTATCAGGAACTTTTTTTTGGCCCGAATTTTTCGGGAAATAGGTGTATATTACAGGTATGCGTTTGTTGAAGTCCATCGTTTGTGTATTGCTTATGCTCAGCCTTGTCGGCTGTGCAGTGAGCCGTAATCCGAATCCCATGATTCGTTATGCGCTGAATACGGGAACCACTCTGGCGGGGCCGGGCATGGCCGCATTGTGTTTCGCCGGGGCGATAAGCGACGAAGACCATCCCGATGAGGAAGCCGATATGATTGCCGGATTCGGGTTGCTTGGTATTGCCGCGGGTTTTACCACCGGATTCGTTCTTGGCGGTACCGTGGGCTTTTTCAAGTGGATGTTCAACGGGTTTGAAGACGACATCTTCGCGGGCGCGGAGCCCTTGCCCGAAGAAATCCTGCCGCCCGAGAGGGCCGACGATTAACGCGCGAGGTGAAGCTTGCGGAGCACCTTGCCGAGGAGTTCGTTCAGGATGTCCTTCGCGTCTTTGCTGCCGAGGTAGCGCTGGATGATGAGCGTGAGCGTGAATAGCGCGATGCCGGCGGCGCAGGCGTAGATGACGAGCAGTACAAGGCTCGTGTTGCGGACGAACTCGCCGGAGACGCGGTCGAGGCCGATGGCGGCGAATATCATGATGCCGAAGGCGACGAGCGCGCGGACCATGTTCAGGAGCGCGTCCTTCATGCCGTCGGTGCCGTTCTTTTTGGCCCACATGAATATCATGGAGAGCACCTGCAGTATGGCGCCTGTAGCGCCTACGATGGGCACGCTCTTGATGCCGAGTCCCACTTCGGGAGCGCCGAGCAAAATGTACGCGGGAATGGTCGCGGCGAAGATGCCGGTGTTGAGGAGGGTGGGCACCCACATGCGTTCGCAGGCGTAGAAGCTGCGCACGAGTACGGCCTGCAGGCAGAGCCCGAGGCTTACGGGCAGGTACCAGCGGAGGATTTCGGAAATGGCTTCGGTGGTTTCGCGCTGGAAGGCGCCGCGTTCAAAGAGGATGCGCACCGCCGGGAAGCTCAGGGCCCATACGGCGACCACTGCGGGGATCAATATGCAGAACATGCGCGAGAGGCTCTTCCAGATTTTGCGGTTGAGCTGCGGGAAGTCGCCTTCCTTGACGAGACGCGCCATGTCGGGGTAGCTCGTGACGCTTACGGAGAACCCGAAGACCGCCACCAGCGTGTACATGACGCGGTAGGCGTAGTTGAGGCTCGAGATGCCGCCGGTGCCGAAGTTCGCGCCGAAGCTCCTGATGATGAATTCGAGCCCGAACATGGAGCCCACGCCGAGAGACATCGGGAGCATCATCTTGAAGTAGCGCACGATATCGGGATGGGTGGGCTGCACGATAAGCTCGTAGTGCACGCCGCCACGCCGGGCGCCGAGAATCTGGAGCGCGAAGAAGCCGACGAAGGCGCCCACCGGCACGCCCCAGGCGAATCCTTCCAGGCCGTAATCCGTGCCGGTGTACTTGCCGAGCGCGATACCCGCGATGCCGCCGAGCACGATGGCCACGTTGTAGATGAGGCCCGTGAGCGAGGGGATAAGGAACTGCTTGCGGGTGTGCTGCACGGCCACCAGGATGCTGCCCACGAAGATGAACACCTGGCCCGGCAAGATAATGCGGCCATAGTACGTGGCGCGCTCGATAAGTTCCGGCGTGGCGCCGTCTACGGTAAGCAACTGCAAGAGTTCCTGCATCCAGATGAATGCGGGAACCACGAGAATCAGGAGCGCGATGCCGAAGGTGTTCAGGACGTTGCTGAAGAATTTCCAGCCGCCCTTCTCGTCGCCTGCCACCTTGTAGCCCGTGAAAATCGGGATGAAGATGATGGAGAGGAACCCGGTACTCACCACATGGTTCAGGATGTCCGGAACCATGAAGGCGAGGTCGAGCGCGTTCTTTTCGAGAGAGACGCCCGCTGCGTGTGCGAGCAGCATTTCACGGAAAATTCCGAGAACGCGGCTCAGGAGCATGGATACGGCGACAATTATGGCGGCTTTGTTCATGACACCATAAGATAGAAAGTTATCGCGCGTACCGGGCTATGGTTACGGGATGTTGTTGGGCGTGATTCCGTATTCGCGTGCGGCTTGCAGGAAGAAGACGACGGAACTGCCGTTCTCGAAGTTGCCCTCTTCTTGCTGCTTCACGAATTCGTTGGACGCCGATTCGTAGGCATTTTCGAATGTCGCGTTTTCGTGAGCGAGCATGGTCGTCTCGAGGAATCCGAGCGACGTGCTACCCTTTTCGCCGGCCCAGCCGATGAACATGTGGTTCGAGGTGCGTACGATATACACTTGGAACCCGATGGCTTCGAGGACGGATGCCACGAGGTACGAGAACTCGTTGCATACGGCCTGCTTGCTGCGGAGCACTTCGATGGGGTAGTTTACCTTCTGCCCGATGCTGCCCGCGCCGTTATTTTCGATGTAGTGGATTTTGCGCTTCTGCAGCACTTCGAAAACGGCCTTCACCACGCGCGAGGAACTCTGCGTCATCGTTTCGTCTTCGGAATACTGCTGATAGACCTTGAGCGTGTTTCCCGGGAGGAGCGCGGCCACCTCGTCGAGGATATGCGGGATGGAGTCCATGTTCGGGGTTACCCATACGGCCGAGTACCACTCGCGATTCTTGACGCTGGCGACTTCACCGCCGTTCACTTGCATGGGGTGTATGGTCACCTGTTCGGAGGTGGAGTAGAAGAGGATTTCGTGGTCGTTTTCGAGCGCGTAGGCTTCGACCTGGATGTTCGCCTTCGTCGGGGTCGTAATTGCGAGGAGGGCGTCGTTGTCGAACTTGTAGGTGGGTGTGAGCACGATTTTGGAGTCGGGATTGAGGGAACCCGTGACGGTAGCCGTATCGGTGAATCCCTCGATCCAGGACTTGACCATCACTTTTTTCCAGCGGCAGGCAGTTGAGGTGCTGCGGTCGCATGTTTGGCGCAGGCCCACGCCGATAGGTATGCCCGCTTCGTTGTCCTGTCCGCTGGAGAGGTCCCCGTACATGAGCGGGTAGAGGTTCGCGAAGGCGCCGTTGATTTCTGGCTTGATAGAAGCGATCCAGCCGGCGAGAGTGTGGATCACGTCTCGCGAATAGATGTCGGTGTAGACGCTGTCGTAAAGTTTTTCATAGAGCGAGTCGTAGTCGGCGAGCTTGAGGCTGTCGAGGAGCGCGTCGCGGACGGAATCCATCCAGGCGTCGGCGAATGCGTTGTTGAAGAGGACTTTGTAGACCGTGTCGACGTAGGGTTTGGCATAGAGGCTGTCCCAGAGGGTGCCGGTGATTTCGTCTCGGAGCACGTCGGCGAGCGAGTCGACGTTGACTTCGGCGGCGTCCTTGCCGTCTACGCCGTCCACGCCATCTGCGCCGCTACAGGCGCCGAGGATTGCGAGAGCCGATACAATCGCTATTTTCGGGAAAATCTTTTTCAGCATTATGTCTCCTTCTTTTTTTGCTTTTCTTGACAATCTATGTTTTTTTCGCCGTTCCGGCAACCCTGTTGTAGGTTTCGATTTGCCGTGCGACGATACCATCCCAGGTGAAACATTCGGCGATGCGCCTGCGGCTGCCTTCGAGCAGCTGCTGTACGAGCGCGGGGTCGCTTTCGAGCCGCTTGTACGCGTTTGCGAGGGCCTGCGGGTCTTTTTCCGGCACGAGAATGCCGCTTTTGCCGTCCACGACCACGTCGGGGATGCCGCCGACGTCGCTGGCCACCACGGGGAGCCCGAGTTCCATCGCCTCGATGAGCACGACGCCGAGGCCTTCGGTGTCGCCCTTGCTGTCGACGATGGCGGGAAGCGTGAACACGTTCGCGGTCTTGTATTCGTTGGCGAGCGCTTCCGGCGAGAGCTTTCCGGTGAAGATGATTTCGGCGTTGCCTTCGTCATGCCGCAGCTCCACGCGGGTTGCTTCGCCCTCGTCATGCCGCAGCCCCGCAGGGGCAAGGGCATCCACTTGCGCAGCCTGTTCCTTCAGTTTTTCCGTCAGGTCGCCTACGCCCACGATGCGTATTTCGAACTTGTCGCGGGGCAGGTACTTCGCGGCCTCGATGAGGTAGCAGATGCCCTTGCGCTCGATGTGGCGGCCCACGAAAAGAATCTTGAACTTGCCTTTTACTTTGTGCGGAACGGGGCGTTGCGGGGTGCCCTCCACCATCCGGGGACCATGCGCACTAAGCGATGAATCGCTAAGTGCTGTCCGCCCGCTAGAAGGGGTAGCGGATGCCGGTGTCGTGCCGTACGGGCTCCATTCCACGTCCACGTTGCGGAGCGCCTTGATTTTGCCCGCGGTAAAGCTCGAGTTCGCGAACACCGCCTGCGCCTGGCCGATGGCGAATTTGAGGAACGGCTTCACCCATTTCTTTTTGCGGATGAGCAGGAGTTCGGCCCCGTGGAAATTGAGCACGAGCGGGATGCGGAAGAGCTTCGCGGCTCCGAGCGCGATGTAGGCGTGCGGGAAGGGCCAGTGGGCGTGAATCACGTCGGGCTTCCACTTGCGGCAGATGGAGAGGCACCTGAAGAACCCGCTGATGATGTAGGGGATGGCGAGCAGTTGCAGCCAGGGCTTGCTTGCCATCTTGGAGGGGGCGCCTTCTTCGTGCGTGAGGATTTCCCAGCTTGCGGGCGCGTAGCGGAAGCGGTTCACTTTCACGCCGTCGATTTCGTGGCTCTTGAGGCCTTTGTAGGCGGGTGCGAGTATCTGGATGCCGATGCCCGCTTTCTTGAGGTGTGCAATGGAGGTGCGGAGCCACGGGACTTCGGCGTCTTCGTGGAACCTGGGGTAGACGGAGCCTATGACGAGGACTTTCATTCTATGTCGTGGCGGCAGCGGCTGCTGCGTTTGCGAGTTCTTGCGAGACGGCGGTGATGGCGTTCAGGTCTTGCGCGTCGGCGATGCAGGTGGGGTAGACGATGGGCTTCACGGTGTTCGCGAGCACGCTGACTGCGGACGGGAGCCCAAGGCTGTCGGCCTTCTGGAGGATTCTGCCCCTCACGCGGATCCAGCCTTCGATCTTGGAATCGAGCAGGAGCATGCCGAGCCCGGTGTCGTTCTCGAGGAACCCGAGGATGTCGCTACCGCGGTTGTTCTTGTTCAGCGCCGAGAGGAATACCTCCCAGAATAGCGAGCTCTCTTCTTCGGTCGGGAGGATTTTGCGTATGGAGGAAAAGTCGAATTCTATATAGACGAAGGAACTTTTATCCTCGTCGCTGCGGATAATTTCTTCTTGGCAGCGCCTTTCGAATATTTCCGACGTGTATATGGAAATATTAAAGTGGTGCTTTCTAATCAATTTGAAGAGTTCTTGCTTCATCGCATACGTAAAATTAGTCTATTTTTTGGATATGCAACGTTTGCTCAAATTGAAAAAAGTGCTGAAGAACAGCGTTTTGTCGTCGCTCTCCGAAGGATTGAAGGCGGCGAAGGCCAACGGCGGAAAGTTCCGTTCCCTTTCTGCAGAAGAAATCTCTGCGCTCGAGAAGGACGGCAACCGTTGTGAAGACTGGAGCCGCGTCCAGGTCGACGCGAATTTCGCTCCCGGCCGTATACGCAATTCCGTTTTCATGGGCGACGTCCGCCTGCCCGCTTTTTACGGCACGCTCCTTTTGCCGGGCGATGTCTC
Source organism: Fibrobacter succinogenes (assembly GCA_902779055.1). GTDB lineage: Bacteria > Fibrobacterota > Fibrobacteria > Fibrobacterales > Fibrobacteraceae > Fibrobacter > Fibrobacter succinogenes_K. The sequence goes on from CACZAD010000027.1 coordinate 19,533, forward strand.
GTTCCCGACGGGAATTTACGATAGCCTCGTGTACAACAGCATTGTCGAGAACGCGCTCGTGTACAAGGTGGGCATGCTCTGCAACGTGCTGGTGCGCAACAGCGCGGTGGTGCAGAACGTGGGTTCGCTGGTGAGCAGCGGCAAGATTAATTACATGATCGGTTCCTCTATCGCGGTGGGCAACGAGATGGGTGCGCGCAAGGTGCGCGTGTTCCCGGACATCACCGCCGACCTCGTGGACGTGCAGCTTTTCCACAAGGGCGAACCCGACGTCGAGGCCGCGTTCGACGAGCAGCTGAAGCTGTTCCGCGAAGAGACGGCGCTGCCGTTCGGCGTGGTGGGCAAGGGAGCCGTGGTGAGCAACACGAACATTGTCCGCAACAGCTGGATTGGTTCGCATGCGCGAATCGAGGGCGCGTCCAAGATTCGCAATACGGTCATCTTGAGTTCGCTCGAGGAATCGACGCACATCTACGATTCCGTGATTATCGAGAATTCCGACGTGCAGATGGGCGTGAAGGTGCATACCGGCGCCGAGGTGCAGGGCAGCGTGCTCATGAGCCGCGTGAAGGTGGGCTGCAAGGCGATTGTCAAGTCTTCCATTCTGGCGCCGTGCTGCCATATCGAGGAAGGCGAGGTCAACAGTTCGTACGTGGGCCCGCTCGTGCAGATGCACCACCATTCGCTTTTAATCGCGGCGCTCTGGCCTGATGGCTGCGGCAATATCGGTTACGGCGCGAATGTCGGGAGCAACCATACGGGACGCATGCCCGACCAGGAAATCATGCCCGGGCAGGGGATGTTCTTCGGGCTCGGCGTGAACATCAAGTTCCCGGCGAACTACCGCGAGTCCCCCTACACGCTCGTCGCGAGCGGGGTGACGACGTTGCCGCAGAGGCTCAAGTTCCCGTTCTCGCTCATACGCCCGGGTGACCCGCAGTTGATGGGCGTGCCCGCGCGCCTCAACGAGATTGTGCCCGGCTGGAACTACATGCGCAACGCCTATGCGCTCGACCGCAACTTCTTCAAGTATTCCCAGCGCGGCAAGGGCTGCGTGTCCGCCTCGTTCTTCGGCATGTTCCACCCGGAGACGGTGCGCCAGGTGTTCGACGCCTACAACCGCCTGCAGGTGACGCAGGTGCGCGACTTGTACACGAAGGAACATGTCGACGGCCTGGGCGAGAATTTTATGCGCGAACGCGTGCGCCAGGATGCGCTGCATGCTTACAGTGAGTACTTGGAACGCTACGTGCTCGAATTGCTGATTGCGCTTGTGGAAAGCGACGAGACGCTGTTGAAGCAGACCCCGCGCGAGTTGCGCAAGCTTTTGACCGGGGATTTGAACCGCGACGTGGCCCGCGTAATCGCCTTGCCCGATACGCTCGACGAACTGGTGAAGCGCTACCGCATTCTCGAGAAGAACTGGTTCGAGAATGTGTTCCACGGGCTCGACAAGGATATCGAGCGCGGCCGTGAAATATTCGACGACTACGACAGCGCGCATCCGGTGGATACCGCATTCTTGGAGTGGGAAAAGGCCCGCTTCGAGGAATCGGTGAAGCGCCTTTCGAACGTGCTCAAGAACATCGGGTAGTTTTTCCGCATGCTCCTCGTTATTTTGCTTTGCCTGGAATTCGTGTTGCGCCTTGTGCTCGAGGTGCGCGAGTGCCGCGCCGTGCAGGCCCGCGTAAACGCGTTTACGGTGATGCGCCTGATTCCGCTGGTAAACGATATCGTGCCGCTTCCGGAAAACCGCGAGCAGCCGCAGGTCGGCAACTTCGTGGCGATGCACGAGGAAGGGCACAAGATGCTGCACCATTCCATTCTGCGGAACTTGGTGAAGGTCGCCATCGCGCTTGTGGCCATCTGGTTTTTGGCCGCGTTGATGGTCCGCTGGCAGGCGAATTTTGTGGAGGCCGTTTTGTGGCTGCATTTGGCCGCGATACCGTTCCGCGTGTTCTTCCATTTTTACTGCTGGACCCAGGAATACGAGGCCGACGGTTACGCGTTAAAGAAGACCGACAAGAAGATTGCGAAGAACGCCCTGCAGGAACTTGCGCGCTGCGAATATCCGCATACGCCGCTGTTCGCGCTCGTTTACAGGGAGCACCCGACCGCGGTGCTGCGCAAGAAGAGATTGCTGAATAAGTAGAGGGGGACGCGCGAAGGTTGCGCGGGTTGGAATGTGCGCCCTGTTTTATAAACTGCGCGCCGGTTGGGCTAGTTATTTGATGGGATAAAATGTGCGCGGGCTGAAAGATGCGCGGGTATAAAATGCGCCGGCTCTAGTTGGTCTTCTTTTCGCGGCCGATTGCGAGGATAATCGCATTCACGATAAATGCCGCAACCATCAGAAAATCGCCCGTATGCGCGCCGAGAGCTCCCGGCAGCGCGGGGCAGAACTTGCCTGCGAGTGCGAGCGCGCCGCCCACGATGATTGCTGCGCCGACGAATTTCGGTTTTGCCTTGAGCCCGAGAAGCCCCCACAGGACGGGTACGGTGAATGCGCCCGCATAGACGGCGAGCGCGAGCAACAGCGTGCCGATGATATCCGTGAACACCAGCGCGATGAGGAGCGCCACGATGCCGTTCAGGAGGATGATGGCGCGGGCCTTCGCGAGCGGCCTTCCCTTTGTCGCCCCCGTTTCTTTCCCGACACCCAACAGCCCGCAAATAATCACCGAGCTGCTGAGCAGCGTGGTATCGGCGCTCGAAAGCACCACGCTCAAAAGCGCAAGCGCAAACAGCGGGATAAGCGCGGGCGGGAACACCGCATTCGCGATTGCCGTGATGCGTGCGCCCTGCACTTCGCCGAGACCCGCGCCATAGACCGCGAGGAACCCGATGACGAACGCCACCGGGATGAGCGTGCAGGCTGCCGCAGCGATGGCCTTCTTTGCCGTCGCGACATCCTTCGCGCAGAACATGCGGCTGAAAATGTCGGGCCCCGCAGTGTACGTGGTGCCGTAGGTGAGAATCAGCAGGAACAAGTCGAACGGCGTGAAGTTCGCATGGAACGGGAACGGCGGTATGTTAACCGCGCTTGCGGCATCCGATGCGCCTGCCGTGGCGAGTGTGCCCGCAGTTTGCGTGATGTCGGTAACCTGCGAGGCCTCACCGAACAGCGCGAAGCCCGCAAGCACCAGCAAACCCGCGATAATCAGGCATGCCTGGAAAAAGTCCGTGCGCAGAATGGAGAACTGCCCGCCCGCAAGCGTGTATCCCGTGAATACCGCCGCCGCCGTGATTGCCGCCGCCGTGTAGCTCATCGGCGTGAAAGTCATCAGGAGCTTTGCCGCAGCGATAATCTGTGCCGCCACGATGCCCGTCCAGGCGACGGGAATCACGATGGATGCGACGAGCCGCGGACCCTTGCCGTAAAGATTTTCCACCAGGTCGGGCAACGCGTATTTACCGTGACTGTATGCCCGCGAAGCAAACGGAATGAGCGCCAGGAGCCCTAGCGCACCCGTGAGCATGAACCAGCTCGCGGCCCCGCCGAGCCTCGTTCCGGAATCGACTGCCCCGATGACGGCCGACCCGCCGAGAATCGTGGCCACGAGACTCCCTGCGACCGCCTTTGCCGACGCACCCTTGCGCGCCACGAAAAAGTCGGGAATGTCCTTCACGCGCCGCGCACTGCGCACAGCGATCAACACCAGGACAACGAGATAGATAATCAGTGCGATATTCACGATGTTCCCTGCGAATTAAATCCGCTGGCAAAGATAGAATTTAAGAGTGGGGGCCGATTTGTGGAGTAATTATTCAAGCCGAGGCAGCGATGTCTAACACGGCATTCATGTACGTTTGGTAAGGAATGCCTGCCGCCGCGGCCTTACGTTTTAGCGCATCTACGGTTTTTACCTTCAGCCTTATGGAGTACATCTTCTTTTCTTCCTTGGACTCGGCAATAGCGCGCCTAATACGGGCTATGGATTCTTCGAGAGTCTCCGATTCGTGACCGCCGGAGATTGTCATCGGATCTCTGACGCTCGTGTCTTTTTCAAGCTTTTCGACAACCGTCTTGGGGTAGATATCGTCTACCACCTTGAAGCCCTTGGGCAACCTAGTTTTCTTCTGCATCTTGCACCTCGTCTTCATGAGCTCTCCTTACGGTTATCAAAGTCGTCATTACCCTCCTTAATATAAATTATGTATATACATATGTCAATACATATTAAAATACATCAAAGAGATGAAATCTCTTTGCCGCACCGTCCCTCTATATTTGTAAGAATCATACCAAACAGAAAAAGCCGTTTTTACACGAAAAACGGCAATTAGTTGAAGGTATGTAGGGTGATTAATCGCTTAAATCACTGATTTATCGAGTTTGATCAGTTCGCTTTCCCAACTCGCTAGCTTGGGTTCTGTGCTGAGCTTTTCGGAGACCACATCTAATCCACTAGCTTCGCTGTTATCAAGGACTCTAAAGTTATACGGGTTTATTTGTCTATTATATTCCTTTTTTTCATGGCAAATTTTTTTGACCCGTTTGTTCCGCTAGATTTGCAGCCTTTGAATAGCATTATTATGAAAACTAGTCCAGCAGCAATGACAAGGGTTTCGTTTACCCATGACCATTTTTCGGGCAATTTTAGAATGATGCAAAGTCTGTTGCCAGTGATAACTATCCATACGAACACAACAAAAAAAGACAAAAGCAGGTTGATTTTTCCGACTGAAAACTTATAAGAACAAAAAGGGTTTATGACATCCCATGTATTTTGCAAATTATCCGCAGTTGTCTTATATAGGGGGCCTATAATTTCATCTTCAAGTAAATCAACATGTTTTTCCCAGTTTTCTTGCCAATATTTGGCTCCTTTATTCACGCAAAACCAGCAAAGTGACAAGAATAGGCCAAACATTGATATTCCCAAGAGAATTTCATTATAGAAAGTTTTGTGTTCAGCCATAAATTCAAATTCTTTAAAAACCATAAAATAAGCGGCAAAGGCCAATGCTATAAACGCCCAAAAATATGTAGCCCTTTTCCAGTATAAATCTATTTCAAATTTCCGGATATCTAGAGCTTTTTCTAAAGCCTTTTCTTTATTTTTAAAAAGACTTAAATAATCATCAAAACTATCTATAGTTTTTGAATTGTCTACTGAAAAGCTATTGATTGTATCGTATTCGTTCATTGATTGTCCTTGGGTAAAAAAATGCTTTTGTAGTTTCCTTCTTCAAGGTTTTTTAAGGCGTCATGAGTTGATTGATCAAAGTTTATTTTTTTGCTTATTATTTTTTTTAGATTTAGGTCATATATAATTATGATATACAGGAAAAGAATACTATAACATTTTTCATCAATATCATAACCGGCAGATTCATCGTTTTCTATTAAGGACTTTACTCTTTTTATTGTTGTCGGATGATCTATTGATGTTTCTTTTATTGCATTATCCAGTTTTTCTTTTTGGAAAAGAGAATATAGCCCAATATTTATTTGGGCTATGAGGATACCTATTTTTGCATCGCCTTTTATTTCGGGATGTCCTGTTTTTTCAACTATATCAAAAAAATTTTTTTGTGCATCTTGGTCGCAGCATAATTCAATGCTTGGATTGGTGTTTTGTGAGTAATTGTTGTGTGCGATTTCGTGAAGAATGTAGAATAGAATTTGGTAATGAAAAATGCGAAGCATTTGGTTTATATTTATGTCTTTTTTTCGCTTAAGCACTCGTTCGTCTAAGTGATTTATGGAAAGTATGTTCTTTATATGTTTTTTTTCTGCAAGAAGATTTCCGTTGGCTTTTGGTGAAATGAAATCAACAATGCCTTTGCGTTGAATATTATACAAGTAATAGTTGTAAAGTCTGCATGTGAGAAGAAAGACGCGCTTCAAATAAATGGGGCTGAGAAAAACTGCAATATTCCTGGAATTATCAGAAGCCTCTCTATCACATGCGGCATCGCTGCATATATCCGAACAGAAGCTATTATTCATGAATATTATTTCAACTCTTTCGGTGAGTAAATTACAGGCTTCTCCCAATTGATTGATAAATTTTTTGAGTTCGTCAATAAGATATTTTTCTGCTTCCGTAGAATTTTCTTTGGGCTGAAATGATATCATTGTAATTCCTTGTTGATGTTATGTTGTGCCAAAAATAGCAACGATTTTTCCAAATCGTTGCGCTGGGTAAATATTTTTTACAAATCAATTGTGTATATATAACTTACGAATGTTTGTGAATTACTAATTGCCTAATTTTGGCAATATAACGTTATGAATGTTTTCGAGATAGCGTCTTAACGGAATCAATTTGTCACTGAATACTTCCAGGCGTTCGTCAAACGGGGCATCGTTCACGACGGTTTCCGGTGCGATATCGCCGTTCTCGCATACATAAGCGATAACATCCATCAAGAACTTTTCTTGGTCAGCGTTCAATACGCTGCCAGTAAGAAATTCATTGAACTGTTCCATGGCATGTTTCCGATTAACGCCAATCAGTGAGCGAATCAGAATCGCCACATTCTCGCCACAGGGCATGCCATTGGTTAACTTGGCATAATCTTCCTTGGAACCCAGGTCTTTCCACATAACCTTTTCTAGTTCGATAATATCATCGTTCGTGAGTTGTTCCAGATTATAAATCTTTCGTAGGACCGGGTTATCATCCTTGCTAGCAAGGTAATCCATCACCTTCTGCTTGTAGGTCACACGAGTCTGTATTCCGCCGCTTTCACCGTCGTCGGTTACGACATCTTCGATATCCACCGTCCAAGTCTTGCCTCCGTCACCAACCAGGAACTTGATAAGGTCGCGGAGTTCCATACGAACTTTCTCCAGCCAGCGCAACGACAAATTGTCCCATGCCGTCGAATTCAGCACTTCCTTGATGGTATCCATCTTGGCAACCACTTGCGGGATAGTCGCCTTGGTCATCAAGCGTTCTGCCAGATTCCTTACATGAACAATGGGCTTACTAGCGTTAAATTCCTCATTCACAAAACCTAGCTCAATTGCCAGAACTAGTACATCGAATTTCTTTGCGTTTTCGTCTTGCGTGTTATGCGGCAACAACGGGGCAATATCAAGTTTTAATGTCTGCACATTGGCGGCGGTCAAGCAAACCCATGCTTCATCTGTCTTGAAATGACTTACGGCTTCCCAACGATTGCGAACAGAAATATGACTATCTGAAAGCGACGAAAAAGGAGATAGGATTGCTGGTAAATTTTGGAGCGGCTTCTTTAAGATGGGAGCGGATTTCATGCCTTAACAGCGAAGGTCGTTAGATGAACTGCTACTCCCGATTTTCGCTGAATTTCGGAAGTAATACTCCCGTTTTTCTTGCCTTTTTTATGGTTTACGCGTTATTTTCGACAAAAATGAACTATTTTCAAATTTAAGGTATCGGAAAAGTGGAATGATGAAACGGCTTGGTGACTACATACGGCCCGTAGATGTGCGGAACAGGGACTTGAAAGTGACGCGGTTGATGGGCATAAATATTGAAAAGCGATTTATGCCGTCGGTTGCAAATGTTGTCGGCACGGATTTGTCGAATTATAAGGTTGTTTCGAAAGGGCAATTTGCTTGCAACTTGATGCACGTTGGTCGCGACGAAAAAATTCCAGTCGCTTTGCAAAAGGATGACGAGCCGATAATTGTCTCGCCAGCCTATGTTGTTTTTGAAGTCGTTGATACGAATGTTTTGTTGACCGAATATCTGATGATGTGGTTCTCCCGTTCAGAATTTGATCGGAATGCCTGGTTCTATACTGACGGAGATGTTCGCGGAGGTATGGATAGGGACGCTTTGTTTGATATGCAAATCCCCGTTCCCGCGATAGAAAAACAGCGCGAAATCGTCGCCGAATACAACACCCTCGCCACCCGCATCGAAACCAACAAGAAACTCATCGCCACCCTCGAACAAACCGCCCAAACCCTCTACCGCCACACCTTCTTGGGTGAGATAGCTGAGTTCGGTAATGGTAAATTGACAGAATTGTGCGATGGAGAATATCCTGTTTATGGTGGAAATGGGATTGTCGGGTTTACTGATGATTTCAATGCAGAAAATGTGATTGTAATTGGTCGAGTTGGCGTGAATTGCGGATGTCTTTATCTTGAACCGAATAAATGCTGGATAAATGATAATGCGATAAAGGGCTTTTCAAAGGGATTGCCCATAGAGTTTTTGTATTGGCATATGAAAAACATGGATCTAAATGCCCAAAGTGAAGGCTCGAGCCAACCGTTGATTACACAAGGGATATTGAATAATCAAGAATGCCTGCTGCCATCAGTGAAGTGTGTAGAATCTTTTGCTGATAAAGTGAAAGTGTTAATGAATGAATTTCGTTTAAAAGAAAAAGAAAACCAAACCCTAACCCAAATGCAAACCCTTCTCCTCTCTAAAATAGGTGGTTAAGTGAAAAAGAAAAAAGACTCTTACTGTTTAAAATATAAACCGTTTACTGATATAAGAATCGATGTTGTAAAAAGATCAGGATATACTATTTCTTATAGAAATGATGATACATGGATAATGGGAAATTGGTTTGGATCAACTGTGATTTCCTATGGAATGGTAAAGGTTGTATGGCATTTGGCTTATATATATAACGTTTTTTATGCTAATTATATTGCGAATTTAGGTCCAATGATACCATATTTGTGTTTTAAACCGAATGATGTGTTGATTAACAATTTAGATTTTCTTAGAAGAGAAGTGAAAAGTTTTTTTTCTTCAAAGTATATAGAAAAGATTTCAAATAAAGTTTCTCCGGATAATCAATTTATGGTGAAAAAAGAAGATTATGGAATAGTTAATACAACAGCAAAACGTGCTCTAGATTTTTTTATTCTTCACGAATATTCTCATTTTGTTGTTAAAAGGGATGGAATTACATTTAATGGGACTCAGGAAGAAAAAATAAAACAGGAAGAGGATTTTTGTGATAAAAATGCATTTGAAATTTATAAAGAGAAATATTTAAATGAAGGGAAAAAAGAAAATGTTTTAAGTGCGAAGATAGGCATGCAGATTGCATTGCTGATTTTAAATGCGGCTGGAATAGATTTAAAAAATTTTGGCATAGATCATCCTGCATCGTATAAAAGAGTTATGAATGTTATGGGAAATTTATCTGAAGAAGATGATGATTCTTGGTGCTTGTTGACTGCTATTTTGGGCTTTGAATGTCATTTTTTAGGAATTGCCATATCTCATAATAATATTTATGATGATTTTAAATCTGCTACATATGAGTATTTAAGCATGTTAGAGAGTTTGGAACAAGAATGGAAAAAAGAATGAGCCCTAAAAGCAATGTGTTAACTTTACAAAAGGAAAAATATGACAGTATTGGCAATACACAAAAGAAAAAAAGAAATAATTGTAGTCAGTGATTCTCGCTATTCGTTTGATGTTGTTTCGATGAAAGGAGATTCATCAGAAAAAATATTCCTTGACAATGGACCTAAGATTTTTAAACTTAATACAAAAATCGATGGCCCATTGAACGAAAAAAAGGAATGTTCGGTTCTTTATCAGGGCTCGATAGGAATTGCGTTCGCTGGAAATGTTGATTTTATGTTGACATACAAATCTCGTTTAGAATGGGTGATGGAGTATTTGCAGGTGTCTACTTTAAACAAGAAAAGTTTCTCGGATATTATTGTTGATGTTGCTTTTGAAGAGTATAAAGATTTGTATGAAAGTACATGTGATAAATATATGGATGATACGGATGTCTGTTTTTTTATAAAAAATTCGGAGACAAATGATTTAGAATCATATCTTTTTTCAGTTGTATTTGAGGATGAGATGGACAATCCAGAGGCACGAAAACAATTGATAACAGAAAGTGTTTCTTTTTATGGCTCGGGAAAAGAATGGGCTCAATCAAAGTTTGATATCCTGAATAAAAATCGGGGTCTTCCAAGTAATATTTTGCAGCTAATGAAAATGATTGTTAAGGATTTGGAAAAACAAAGTAATTCAGATGTAGGCGGTGATTTGCAATGTGGAAGATTGGATGAAAATGGTTTTGAAGTAGTTGGTGTTTTAGATTATGACGAAACATCTTTTAGTACTCCTTTTCATTATTGCTTTGGTGGAACACGGATGCATGAAAAAGATAAATATGGATCAGGAGTGAATGTGACAAGGGGCTTTCTTGAAGTTTATAATGAAAAAGAATTACAAGAAAAAAATGATGAAGAACTTAAGCGTTGTATGGAATCGGCATTTGGGAAAAATTGGTCGAATATGAGTAATATGTGGGAAGAACAATGATATTGGAAGATCTCCTTTGTCGTGACCATTTCGTCTCCGTAGTCTCCAATATCGTTGAATCTAAAATTCAACAAAGGGAAGGCTATTCTTTTGCTATTGATGGCGAATGGGGCTGTGGAAAAACTACAGTTCTTGATATGTTGGAAGAACGATTGAAAAAATGTTATCTTGTTATTCGGTATAATTGCTGGAAATACGATTTTTATGAAGAGCCCCTGATAGCCTTGCTTTCGGAATTTGCAAAAGCGATAAATGCAGAACAAGCCTTTGAATTTGAAGAAAATGAAAAGAAAGTGTGGGAAATTGCAGGAAAAATATGTTCGGATGTAACATCTAAATTGATTCAAGCTGGAACCGGTTTTGATATAAAGTCCGCTGTAAGATATGTTAATTCTATCCGTAAAATTGCTAAAGAAAAACGGATAAAATATGAGGATGTAAACAATAAACTTCCTATAGAATTCTTAATTGAGCAAATCCAAAATGATTTAGCAACGCTCTCGTCTTTTGAAAATCGTGGTATTGTCCTAATGGTTGATGAACTGGACCGCTGTCTGCCTGATTATGCGATTAAGGTTTTAGAGCGATTGCATCATTTTTGCGACAATACGAGAATAATTCAGATTCTTGCAATTAACAAAAAGGAAATGTCTGGGAGTATCGCGAAGGCTTTTGGATATCCTAATACGGATTTCAATATGGTTGAGTATTTTGCGGACCATTATATGCAGAAATTTATCGACATGACATTGTCTTTGAATAATGGAACGTTGAATGATCCGCAAGTAGATTTACTCTCCTCCCTTGAAAAAAAATATAAGGAACAAGATAAACTGAATAAGGTTTTTGTAGCGGATTTCATAAGAAAGGTTTTGTGTGATATCCCTATGCGTAATTTGAAACAGGCCATAAAATCTGTCAGTTCCATACATAATATAAGTCTTTGCGAATATTCTGAGAAGAATCATAAATTCTCATATGCATTAATGTGTGCGGAAATATTAGAATGTATTCAGTTGCTTTATTTTAAATATGAATCTGATATGCGTACAAGCGGCTCAAAAAACAATTTTGTCCGTGTAGAGTTAAATGCTTCCATGGATGCTGTTCATAAGGATTTTAAAGATCGAGAACATGCTGATTTTAATATTCGAATTAGAAATTTCTTTTCAAGCAAGACAAATTTATTAGAGCCAATTTTTACAGGGCGAAATGATGATGTTTATAATTTTAAATTGGATACGCCTCAAAATAAGATTTTATATATATTTATTCCTCCAGGTTGTGATTATTTGTCTTTTGATATAAAGGCCGTTCCAGATTATTTAAAGAAAGATGCTGAATTCTTTAAAATTTTTAGACAAAATCTTAAAGAATTGAAAATCCAATAATGGTAATCCTAGGTTTCGGTTCTTATTTTATATTTGAAATAGCTCAAAATTATCACGGCGCAAAGAGTAAAAAATGGGTAATATTCATCCAGAAATTCAAAATGTATTAACAGATTGTGCAAAAACAATTCTTCCCCAGGTATATACGGATTTGGCTCAGCCTGGAGTAAGAGCTGTTGGTCAGGCTCTTGGAACGGTATTAGAATTATCTTCTACAATACTCCTTCCTTTAAAGTTGGTTAATGAAAAAGCCAAACTTCTTTTTGCCAAAAGATTGAACGAGTATAAAGAAAAATTAGAGTCTATTCCGGAAGAAAAGAGAACTAAAGTTTCCCCTGAACTGGGGACACCGATTTTAGACAAATTGACATATACAACGAATGATGAAATTGCAAGATTATTTACCAATTTGCTCGCAAATGCTTCTAATGAAGATAGAGCTAATTTAGCGCATCCTTCTTTCGTCTCAATGATTGAACGGTTATCTCCGGACGAGGCCCGTATATTGAATGCCATGCAAAAGTCAAATGACATTCTGTATTGCGATTTTGATGGAGTCCTTGCTGATGCATACATCCCCATACTTAAACATGTGACTGCTATTCAAAAATATGTTGCATTGCAATATCCCCAAAATGAGTTGGCATATCTATCAAATTTGGAAAGCATGGGTATTTTGAAGGATTCTTTTCCAAAGGAAAAGGTTGATGAACCGCTTTATGCTGAAATTATGGAGCTTCATAGAATCAATCAAATTGGAAAACAAAATGTTCCGTCAAAATATAGAGATGCGATGCTAACTAGAAGTTTTTATAGCGTAACTCCATTTGGAAGAATGTTTATTGAAGCTTGTACTATGGTTTAAAATCAAAAAAAGGAAAAAAAATGGCAAAAATAGGATTTATTCATCTTACTGATTTACATATAACGCAAGATACCGTATTAAAACCGGCTGAAAAAGTTGTTTCTGCGATTAAAGCTGATTGGCTTGATGTAAAACATTTGTACTTGATTTTATCTGGGGATATTGCATTTTCTGGTTGTAAAGAGCAATATGAGATTGCAGAAAAATGGATTAGTTCCATTCTCTTAGAAATACAAGAAAGGATAAAAATTCAAACAACTGTATATTTATCACCTGGCAACCATGATTGTGATTTTACAAAAAGTACGAATATTCGGAGTATTATTTTGAAAGATTTACTTGAAAATGGTTACAAAAATTTAGATCGTAGTTATATTGACAATTGTGTAAGCATTCAAGCAGATTATTGGGATTTTTATAGGCGTATAAACTCAAAATCAAGAGAAATAGAAAAATCCATATTTTATGAGGTTGAAGAAACAACTGATTGTAATTTGTGCTTTTGTGAAATAAATACTGCAATGACTTCCGTATTTAACGAATCTGAAACACGTCTTTTTGTTCCTGTAAAAAATTTTCCTCGTTTTTCTTCTGATGGAACAATTAGAGTCGCTGTATTTCATCATCCGTTATCTTGGCTGACGTCGCAAAATGAAGACAATAACAAAAATGAGTTTAGGACATATTTGCAGAATAATTTTGATTTTGCATTTTGCGGTCACGAACACAATTTTAATGCTAGAGAAGAAACAAATATTTCTACAAGAAAAGGATTTGTTGATATTTGTGGCGCTTCTTTTAATTTTCAAGAAAAAGACAAGGTGTGTTCCGAATTTCAAACAATAGTATTTGATACTGAAACAAAGGAACTAAAAATAAAAACATATTATTTTAAAGATGATATGTTCTGTGAAAAAAATAAAGATTCTTTAAATATTGATAGACTTGATTCGGGAATTACAGGTAAGTACCACAAAAAAGACTTTGTTAATGATATAGAGAAAATCGATTTCACATTACCAAATAAAGAAGGAAAGCAAGCTGTATTAAGGGATATTTTTATATACCCAAATCTTGAAAAGTCATCATCTTCTGATGAAAAAAATTATTATCCTTCAGGAAAAATTTTAGATGATGATTCTGAAATACTTGTCATTGATGGCGACGCTCAAAGTGGAAAAACTTCTCTTGCTATAAAGTTGTTTCTTGATACGGAAAAAAAATCTATATTGTCGCTTTTTCTAAAAAATAAAGATATTCGCGTTCGAAAAAATAAAGCGGAAGAAGATATTGAAAAAATTATCAAAACATCCTTTGAAAAACAATATGAGGTTGCTTGTAAATCATTTGAAGAGTTTAAGCAACAAGAAAATAAAATTCTATTCATTGATGACTTTTCTATCGAATCTCTCGGAAAAGAAAACTTTAGAGTCTTTTTTGAATATCTTAAGAATGTATTCGAAAAAATATTTATTTTCACTACCTCTAGTTTGAATTGGCAAATAAAATTAAAAGGGTTGTTTGATGGACATGTGTCCTTTTTCAAAATATTGCCATTTAACAATAAACAAAGAAGTGAATTATGTGAGAAATATTTCACCTTTTATGAAAATAGAGATTTTGATAAAGAAGAGAATGATGATTTAGACTTGTTGAAGAATTGCTGCGTTATGCTAAGACAGATTATGCATAACAGAATTATTCCATCTTATCCCATATACATTTTAACATTATTACAGGCTCAAAAGAATTTCCCCGCTCGAAATTTTGAAAAGACGTCCTACTCAGAATGTTATAGGATGTTAATTAATTTGGCTTTAATGAAGGGTGGCTATATTAAGGATGATGAAGTCAATATGCGAGTTCGTTTCTTGGAGGAGTTATCCTTTTGGATTTATAAAAGAAAGGATCTTCGTTTTACAAAAGAAGAATACGATTCATTTTCTCAAGAATATGCTCAAAAATATATAGTTGAGTGTCCAAATGCTTTTTTATCTACTTTTTTGAATGTAAATATATTGAAAAAGGATGATGAGCTATATTCTTTTTCATATCGATACATTTATTATTATCTAGTTGCGGGAAAAATAGCTAAAAATATAGATAAGAAAGAAGGAAAAGAAATAGTTGAAGAACTGTGTTCAAATTTGAATTCACTAGAAAATGCAAATATCTTAATTTTTATTGCTAATTATACTGAAAGTGAAAATCTCTTGGATGAGGTTTCCTTTGCAACAATGTTGCCGTTTGAAAATTATAAAACAGCGACCCTAGATGTTAAGAGTGAATATTTCAACTTCATAAATGAGGTTGTTGAGAAAATTTCATCTTCTGTCATCCAGGGAGATGTAGATCCTTATGAAACTCATAAAGAGATTCAAGAGGATTTAGATGAAGTGGAAAATAAAGATACTCAGGATAATGAAGGTAATGTGGACTCTTCAGATGTTCTTGCTCCTATTCTACAATCCTTTAGATCAACAGAAATTCTTGGACAGATAATAAAAAATCGATACGCATCAATAAAAAAGGAAAAACTTCAGGAAATGATGCAAAATGTTTTTGAATGTGGTTTTCGAACACTAGACTTTTTTTGTCAAGAATTAATTCGCGCAAAAGACGATTTAGTTTTGGCTTTAACAAAAGAGTTGGAAAAAAAGAAAAATAAAAAAGATGATCCTCAAAAAATAAAACAGACCGCAAATAATATCGTAAGAATGTTTTCCTATTTTATTTGTCATATGATGATATATAAAATATCAAATGCAGTTGCTCAAAAAAACATTACTTCAGTAGCGGATGAAACTGCATCAAAGATTAATTCTAAAGAAAATTCTCCCGTTGCAAAATTAACAGCTTTTTCTATAGCATTATCTTCTGGAAAATTTAATATGAAAAAATTAGAAGAGCTACAGGATGAATTTTACAAGAAAAATGTACTAGCTCATAAGTTACTTTGTGATATAGTTCGAAATTATATTTATACAAACAATATTGAACGTTCTAAAAAACAACGGATTGCAGATGTTTTAAAATTAGAAGTTCAATTTAAACCGACCTTACCGAGAAATGAAATCTGATTTGTTTATGTGAGTATTCCGGAGTGAATTATCCTATGAAGCCGGCCGGGGACGTATAAAGCTACTTGACAGATAATCTTTAATAGCCTAGATTTACACTAGTTGGAAATCTGAATTATCAACTAAAATAGGACAAGTTCGGATTTCGGAATAATAGAGCAGAATAAAATAATAAGTGAAAAATGGCAATACCTGACGAACATAAAGGGAAATATATCTTTCACTTCACTGATGTGCGGAATCTTGATTCCATTGTCAAGAATGGATTGTTGTGCACGAATAAGATGAACGAACTGGGAATAGAACACCTGAATATAGCGAATCAAGATATACAGGAACGCAGGGCAAATATGGACGTTACGGTTGGGCCTAGTGGTAAGATCCACGATTATGTGCCTTTTTATTTTTCTTCTATAAATCCGATGCTACTTTCAAAACTCAATCAAAAAAACTGCGACCAGAATCTGATTATCTACCTATGCATCAAGATAAATCGCCTTGACAAGGATGATGCGGTATTCACCAACTCATCGGCCAATACCGCTGCTCCACCAACCTTTTATGACAATCCGAGTCATCTTGACGATTTGGATTGGGAATTGATATTTAATCGGAAGTGGGGCGGGTGGACTGATGATGAAAAACATAGGAAGATGGCGGAGGCTTTTATCCATACAAAGCTTGAAGTCAGTGAGATTGATGCTATTGTGGTATACAACGATGATGTAAAAAAAATGGTCAAACAAGTGTTTGACGAAAATAAGATAAAAGCTCCAGATTTACTTTTTGATCATAATGAGCGAATGCTAAGGTATGGTTTTTACTATACCAAATTCTTTATCAACGGCAGAGAAAAAGAGACTCTTGTTTCGGGGCCATGCTTTCTTTTGCATCGGTATAAAAAACTAATTGAAGATGTGAATGAAATCAGGTCAGCAAAGCGAGGAAGTTATCCATATGAAACGGTCAAAGCCCTCGTGGAGGCTTTGAACCGAGACATGACCAAACTGCCGGAGTTGAGGGATGCTGCGGAAATCTTTCAGAACTATTATCCTCACTATGATTCTGTAGGCGTTCACACTCAGAAAGTGGTTACTGAAATACAGAAGAGCGACTACTATAAAGATGCTACGGAAGATGTGAAGAATGTATTATTGCTGGGTGCATACCTCCACGACATAGGAAAAGGTCCGGCAAGTAAGTGGGAAAAAAATAAGGGAGTGATGACTCGAGCTTATCCCGACCATCCCGCTGATGCCATACCTATGCTCAAACGCATCTTGACGGAAGATATAAAGATATTAAGCGAAGATGAAATTCGCAGACTTTGTATGCTTGTCGTGTATCATGACCTTATTGGTGATTGTTGCGGAAAAGATCGCGACAAGCAGCAGATTGCCGATTTGATTGAAAACGAGGATGATTACGATATGCTGACCGCTATATCAAAAGCAGATGTAACAGCCATCAATAATGGCTGGGGAGAAAACGTTATCAGCGGAGCAAAAGCCATGAAAGATGAAGTAATGGGACTTAAGAACGGGTAGTTATGGTAAAGCAAATCAAATATGCTTTCCGCATGACGCATATTGACAACATACCGCACATTGTGCGTTGTGGCTTGGTTCGCGCCTCATCACCTTTGCGCGATGAAAACTATGTGAGCATAGGCGATAATCAGGTCATAAATCGTCGAAATGAAAGTCCGGTCAATGACTATCATTTAAACGACTATATATCTTTTTATTTTGGCCCTCGCTCACCCATGTTATATGTGATACAGCATGGGTACAATGGGGTATGCCGTGTGGAACCAGAGAATATAGTTTACTGTGTAGTCGGGATTGATGATCTAATCAGTAACAATGTGGACTGTATTTTCACAGATGGTCACGCATTGAATAAATTGACCAAGTTCTATAAGAAGATTCAGTTGCCAAGCATCAACACGATAGTAAAATATGATGATGTGTATTCTTCGCGGTGGGATCTTGAAAGTGACCTTGATTTGAAACGCCGCAAGGAGGCTGAATTGTTGATAAAAGAAGATTTGGCTCCGCAATACGTGAAAGGATATGTAGTTTATAATGAAACTGCAAAGCAACGATTAGCGTCCATGGGAATTGCTTTGGATAAGATTGTCGTTGTGCCAGGTTATTATTTTTAATAAGGCATGTTTATGATACACTATGTAAAAGGAAACCTGTTGGAAAGCAAGGCCGAAGCCTTGGTCAATACGGTGAATACCGTTGGAGTGATGGGTAAAGGGATAGCCTTGCAGTTTAAGGAGGCTTATCCAGAGAATTTCCGTGTCTATTATAATGCCTGTCGGAAGAATGAACTGCATATCGGGAAAGTGCTGGTAGTAGAGGATTCTAACTTGACCAGTGGGCCAAAGATAATAGTGAATTTTCCGACCAAGACTCATTGGCGGCTTCCATCTGAATATTCATATATAGCGCAGGGCCTACAATCGTTGCACAGGGAAATCGTCTCTCGCCATATCCGTTCGATAGCAATCCCTCCACTTGGCTCTCACAATGGAGGTCTTGATTGGCTACGGGTAAAACAGATGGTCGAACATGCCCTCGCTGATGTTGATTGTGATGTGTATTTATATGAACCGTCTGAAGCCATAGTGGAGCGAATGAAGACTGAACGTGTTAAGTTGACTCCGGCCAGAGCCATGCTATTGCTGATGTTTGCCGATATGAATCGTTGTGGAGAGTTTGCTTCCGTCTTTGCTGCAGAGAAGCTGATATACTTCTTGCAACGATTGGGCGCAAAAAACATTTTCCGCATAGAATTCAAACCCTATTATTATGGTCCTTATTCTGGTGGAAAGGTGACACATATGCTTTACTATATGAACGGCAGTTATGTGAAAGGGATGGGGGGCATGGATGTTCGTCCTTTTGATTACATCTGGTTGACTGATGATGCTGCATTAGAGGCTCAGAAGTACGTAGATGATTATAAAGACTGCTGTTTGCATGAAATATGCGACAGTGCAAAGAATTTCCTGCGTGGCAATTATTCCAATTATTCATTAGAACTCCTCTCCACTGTAGATTACTTGTTGAATCAGCCTGAGATGAAGGGATGGAAGAATGCAGACGAGCGCAAAGTAACAGAGCGCCTTGTGCAGAAAATACAGCAGTGGAGTCATCGTAAGGAGAAGATGTTTAATCCTTCGCATGTAACCTTTGCTATAAGAGAACTAAAGAACATTTAAAGAAAAATCTTTTACCATTAAGAATCTGAAAGCTTGGGCCCTCGCCGCCCTCTACATCCTCTGCCAGAATCTCTACAAACTCCTTGGCGAATCCGACCAGCAACTCGAACCGTCAAGGCTGTTTGAATTTTAAAAAAAAGCTGAAATTTGCAAAAAAAAGAGAAAAACACTGGAAAGTGCGTTTTTTTTGCTGTTACCTCTTGCTTAAATATAGCAAATATGCTATATTCCATTTCATGGAGTTCATTTTCTTTCCGGATCCGCAATCTTATGATCCCCAGAGAGGGGAGTTTAAGGATCAAACTGGAGATGTCGGGAAGGAAATAAAGGATTTGTCGAAACGTCATCGAGACCTGTATTTGCGTGTTAAAACATTTTTGGAAGTCCTGCTAAAAGTTAGTGATTTAACCCCATTTTTGCGAATTGAGCAGATTTATAAATTCCCGAAGGAATTTTTGCTGTGTGCAGAACTAAAGCATAAGACAAAGCCGATGAAGCTTGAAGTTGCGATGCAAAAATTGAAACAGTACAAGGAACTTGTCAAACAGGGAGTCATGTCGTGAAAAAAGATCAAGTCTTAGATTACATGGATTCGCTCGAAAAAGAAGACGAAAAATTGGCTTCGTTTGTGAAAACGTACGAGGCTCTGTCTTCGTTCTTGACTGATTTTGATTTCATGAAGGATTCTTTGGGGCTGACGCAGAAGGACATTGCCGATAAAATGGGAACGACGCAAAGTGCGATTTCTCGCATAGCGTCGCTGAAAACGAATCCCTCCTACAAGCAGTTGCTGAAAATGGCAGGGGCTGTCGGCGGGAATTTGTACATCACTCCAATGAAGGACATGACAGTCCAGGTTCCGTACGATTTGCAGGAAACTGTTCGGAAGTTGGCCGAAGGCGAAGACAAGACGACGAACGAATACCTTGACCGGGTGGTTCGAGATGCAATTGAACTAGAACTAGCCGGTTACTTGAATCGAACACTTGCCTTGAACAAGGCTTGCGAATCAAAGGTGAAGTACAAGTGCGATTCTAAACCAAAAATTTGAAACTCTCCAAGCTGTTTGAATAGCAGAATAAGGGTCTTGACAAATCTGCTCTAGGAATATATATTTAGTGCACAAGTGAGTAAAGAGACGGCGGAGATATGTCGAACGAACTAGCCAAGCAGATATCGTATATTCTTTACAGTAGTCCTGAAGAAGATGTCAAGGTCATGGCTTTGGTCAAAGACGAGACCATCTGGCTGACGCAGAAGGCTATGGCCGAGTTGTTTGATGTTAATGTTCCGGGCATTTCGAAGCATTTGAAAAACATATACGAGGAAGGAGAGCTTAGTGAATCCGCAACTGTTTCCATTTTGGAAACAGTTCAAAATGAAAATGGTCGTTCTGTAAAGCGCAATGTCTCTTTCTACAACCTCGATGCAATTATTTCCGTCGGTTACCGTGTAAATTCTGCGAAGGCCACAAAGTTCCGCATTTGGGCTACGGGAATCCTGAAGGAATACATTAAGAAGGGTTTTGTGCTCGACGACGAGCGCTTAAAGCAGGGTAACGCCGTTTTCGGTAAGGACTACTTCAAGGAACTTTTGGAAAGAGTCCGATCTATCCGTGCGAGCGAACGCCGCATTTGGCAGCAGATAACGGATATTTTTGCCGAGTGTTCCATAGACTACGACAAGGATTCTGAAATAACGAAAAAGTTTTTCGCCACGGTTCAGAACAAGTTCCACTATGCGATAACAGGGCAGACTGCTGCGGAAATCGTGTACGAGAGGGCCGACCACAAAAAAGAGCACATGGGGCTTACGACTTGGAAAAATTCTCCGAGCGGCCGTGTGCTGAAAAGCGATGTGAACATTGCCAAGAATTATTTGTCGGAGAAGCAGATCCGTCAGCTGGAACGCGCCGTGAGCGGTTATTTTGACTACATCGAAGACTTGATAGAGCGGGAGATTGCTTTTAACATGGAGCAGTTTGCCGCAAGCGTGAACGAGTTCCTGGAATTCAGGCGCTACGATATTCTCGATGGCAATGGAAAAGTCAGCCGGGACCAGGCCGACGAGAAAGCTTTCGGAGAATACGAGATTTTCAACCGCACGCAAAAGATTGACTCTGATTTCGACAAGGTAATCCGGAAAATAAAGAAGAATTAGGGGCTTTTGCCCCAAAATCGCTATTTTGCCTATTGCGCAGAAAAACAATGAATTTATTTTTACGGCATGGCGTTCAAGGAAGCCGACTTAGAGAAAGTGTTTATTGACCTCCTGGTTCAGGAGGGCTGCAAGTACGTGCCCGGCGAGGCGATTGCCTGTGGCGAGGGCGAAGTCTTGATTGAGCAGGACCTGCGCGACTACTTGCACCGTCGTTACGATTCCGAGGGCATTACCGAGAACGAAATCCGTTCGGTCATTTTGCAGTTGCGGAATCTTTCGGCGAGTGCGCTTTACGAGAGCAACAAGAAGTTCTGCTCCTGGCTTTCGGACGGTTTTATGCTCAAACGCGAGAACCCGAAGGACAAGGACATTCTCATTGAGCTTTTGGATTTTAGGCCGCTGGGTGAGCGTAGAAAGTCGGGATTCGGTGTCGATGCCGATGAAGAGGCGATGCCGCTGGCGGCCGATGTGGCGGCGAAATACTGCGCCAACTGCAATATCGTCAAGATTGTAAACCAATTTGAAATTGTCGGTTCCGAAAAGCGTATTCCCGACGCAATCCTTTTTGTGAACGGGCTTCCGCTTGTGGTATTCGAGTTCAAGAGCGCCGTGCGCGAAGAGGCTACGGTTTTCAATGCGTATGAGCAGTTGACGGTGCGCTATCGTCGCGATATCCCGCAGTTGTTTGTCTATAACGCTTTTTGCGTGATTAGCGACGGCGTGAACAACAGGGCGGGCAGTTTCTTTGCCAAGTACGATTACTTTTATGCGTGGCGACGCGTGGAATTTGGCGACAAGCGAATCGAGGCCGAGGGCATCGAGAGTCTGTATTCCATGATTCAGGGAATGTTCAATCGCAAACGCCTGTTGGACATTTTCAAGAACTTCCAGTATTTCCCGGACAGCAGCAAAAAGGAGCAGAAAGTTCTGTGCCGTTATCCGCAATATTATGCGGCGCGGTCTTTGTACGAGAACATTTGCAAGGCCCGCAAGCCTTATGGCGACGGCAGGGGCGGTACGTATTTTGGTGCGACGGGTTGCGGCAAGAGTTTTACGATGCTCTTCTTGACGCGGCTGCTCATGAAGTCGCTAGAATTCAAGACGCCGACGATTGTGCTGATTACCGACCGCACCGATTTGGACGACCAACTTTCGGGACTGTTTACGGCATCCAAGAAGTATATCGGTGACGAGCGTGTCGAAAGCGTGGAGAGCCGTGCCGACCTGCGCGAAAAGTTGCAGGGCCGCAAGAGCGGAGGCGTGTTCCTCACGACCATCCAGAAGTTCAGCGAAGATATTGAGCTGCTGACCGACCGTGATAATGTTGTCTGCATTTCGGACGAAGCGCACCGTACGCAGACGAACCTAGACCAGAAAATTACGGTGACTGATAAGGGTGTCAAGACGAGTTTCGGCTTTGCGCGTTACTTGCACAATTCCCTGCCCAATGCGACTTACGTGGGCTTTACGGGAACGCCGATTGATGCGACGCTGGATGTGTTCGGCCCCGAGGTCGATATTTACACCATGACCGAATCGGTGAAGGACGGCATTACGGTACCCATCGTTTACGAAGGCCGTGCCGCCAAGGTGGTGTTGAACAATTCCGTTCTCGAAGAGATTGAAAAGTATTACGAAGAAGCCGCAGAAGCGGGAGCCAACGAATACCAGATTGACCAGAGCAAACAAGATGTAGCGCAGATGGGCGTGATTCTTGGTGACCCCGACCGTTTGAAGGCCGTGGCGAGGGATTTCGTGGCGCATTACGAGGCCCGCGTTCAAGAAAAATCGACCGTTCGCGGCAAGGCGATGTTCGTTTGCTACAGTCGCCAGATTGCGTATGCGCTGTACAAGAACATCTTGGAACTGCGCCCGGAATGGGGCGTGGCGAAAATTTGCGACGATGCGGAATTTGCGGGCGAGGCGACCGAGCTTACCGACAAGGAAAAGCGGGAACTGAAGCCGGTCGAAAAAATCAAGATGGTCATGACCCGCAGCAAGGACGACGAAAAGGATCTTTACGACTTGCTTGGCGACAAGGACGCCCGCAAGGAACTGGACCGCCTTTTCAAACAGGAACGCTCCAACTTCAAGATTGCGATTGTTGTGGATATGTGGCTCACGGGTTTTGACGTTCCGTGTCTCGATGCCATTTACATCGATAAGCCGATACAGCAGCATTCCCTGATTCAGACGATTTCCCGCGTGAACAGGACGTTTGCGGGCAAGGACAAGGGAATTGTCGTCGATTACATCGGTATCAAGCGCAAGATGAACCTGGCGCTAAAGCAGTACGGAGCCGGTTCCGAGCAAAATGTGGAAGACATTACCGCCGCGATTACGGAATTCCGCAATCATCTGGATTTGCTTGACAAGTTGATGTACAAGTTTGATGCGTCGGCGTATTTCAAGAGCACGGGCAATGGCGCAGAACTGAAAAAGCTGGAAAGCCTCAAGCAGGCGCAGGAATTCGTGCAGACCACGAAGGAAAAGGAAGCTCGCTTTATGGGCCTCGCGAAACGCCTGAAGGCCGCATACGACATTTGCGTCGGCAACGAGGGAATTACGCAGGCCGAGCGCGACCGCGCGCATTTCTACTTCGCGATTCGCTCCATTTTGCATAAACTCACCAAGGGCAATGCGCCCGATACTGCGCAGATGAACGCCCGCGTGCGCGAGATGATTGCTTCGGCGCTCCAGAGCGAAGGCGTGGAAGACGTTCTGCAGTTGAGCGATGCCGAAGCCGACCAGGCAAAACAGAACATCTTTGACGACGAATACCTGCAGCACATCAATCGCATCAAGCTGCCGAATACAAAAATCAAGCTGCTGCAAATGCTCCTGCAAAAAGCCATCGGGCAAATCCGCAAGGTGAACAAAGTCAAGGGAGTCAACTTCACGCAGAAAATGCAACAGCTCGTGGAGCAGTACAACGACCGCACCGAACAAGACATCTTGAAAAGCGAAGTCTACGAAGAAATGGCCGAAACCTTGACCGACATGATTGTCCAAGTCCGCAAGGCGTTCACCGAAGGCAAAGAAAAAGGCCTCAGCTTCGAAGAGACCGCGTTCTATGATATTCTAAAATCGCTCTGCGTCAAGTATCACTTTACCTATCCTGAAGACAAGCTAATTGCCCTCTCGAAACGCATCAAGATTCTTGTTGACGAACAAGCCGCATACCCCGACTGGGACAAGCGCGACGACATTAAATCCGCACTGAAAGTGGACCTGATAATCCTTCTTGATGAATTCGGCTACCCGCCCGTCGAACGCGACGAAGTCTATGGTGAAATCTTTGAACAGGCTGAGAACTTTAAGAAGAGAAGGTGAGAAATTTTTGAATTGAGTGGAAAACGGAATTGAATATGGATTTTTCGAATTTAACTGAAGAAAATATTAATCAGGCAATACAATTTATTGAAAAAAATAAAGTGCCTCCAGGATATAAAAGTAAAACAGCTGATTTGGTTGTTGATGGAAAACCGTATCCTCCCAAATATGTACTGGTCGTTGCCCAAAAAATTGCAGACGGAAGTGTGATTGATGTGAAAGATTTTCACACAAGGAATGCTGTAGATTTTCTTCAAGAGAGAGGTTACAATATCGTTAAAAGAGAGAAAGAACCTGAAATGTCCGATGAAGAAAAGTTTAAGTGTCTACTAGAATATTTTGTTGCACATTTGGAATACTGCGAAAACGAAAGAACCGATATTAAAGGCTACGATACTTATATAAAAAATCTTGTGGAAGTAGGTTCTTTTAAGAAATCAGGTAAAGGTTATGATGGTAATGCTATACAATCTCAGATTCAAGAATGGGCTGATTATACGATAGGCTCAATTTGCATAAATGTTAATGTGAATTATGGAAAGTATTGTACAAAGCAGACATATTTAAATTGGAAGGATACGGGATTAAATGTAATTGTAAATCTTAAGGAGAATAAAATTGATTCTTTGCAGTTGCATATATATCAAAAGGATGGGCCAAGAATTGATGTGGGCGACCCAAAAACACTGGAAGAGTTAGGATTATATGATGAATTGCCTCCTAATGAATCGTTGAAGGATTTCTTTAAGAAATTTGAAAAAATGTATTCTGATTATTTAAATAAAGCGAAGGAGGAAAAAATGTTTGAAAGAATAAATAAAGAAAGAGAAATTATTCTAAAAAAGAAAAATTTGATTTTGCAGGGAGCTCCCGGCACAGGCAAAACATATGAAACCGCCACTCTAGCTTTACAAATCCTCAATGAAGAAGAAAGTGTTTTTGAAAACCGCACTAAGATTATGGAGCGGTATCGTAAACGTGTTGAAGAAGGTCGAATAGCCTTCGTTACATTCCACCAAACGATGGATTATGAATCTTTTGTGGAAGGATTGAAAGCTATTCCATTAAAGGATGAGCATGAGAAAAATATTGGTGGTGTGACATATGAACCGAGACCGGGGATATTCAAAACCATTTGTGACAGTGCAAGAACAAAAAAGGATGAATCTTTTAGTTCGTGTTTTGATAAATACCTTGAATCGATAAAGGGATTTGAGAATAAAAAAGTTATTCCTTCGTCTACAGGCCGGTCACAAATATATGTTTGGTATGAAGGTGGTAGCACTATTCAAGTTCGTAGTGTAAATTCAACATTCAAGGACCCGACGCATGCGCCAGCACCGTTAAACATTGATAAAATTAAGAATCAAGCTGATGGTGATTTTGATCATGGCGAAAATAACTGGCCCCATTATGCAGATGCAATCATAGCGGCCGTGCAAAAAGAATATGCTCCCAAATCGGAAGCGGAAAAAGTTCCATATGTTTTGATTATTGATGAGATTAATAGAGGAAATGTCTCAAAGATATTTGGAGAACTCATTACTTTACTGGAGCCGGATAAACGCGAAGGCGAGATTAATGAAGTTAAGGCTAAATTGACGTATTCAGGTATTGAATTTACGATTCCGTCAAATCTTTATATAATCGGAACAATGAATACGACAGATCGTAGCGTCGGTGCGATTGATTATGCTATTCGCCGTAGATTTGCTTTTAAAACATTGAAGGCAGAACGCAGTGTTGTTGGGAGTGAAAATCCGGATGAAACTAAAGATGATGCATTAAAACTTTTTGATGCTGTAAAGAAGTTCCTTGACGATAATAAAGTTGATATGGAAATAGACGACATGATGGTTGGTCATAGTTATTTCCTGGCTAAAGATATGGGTGATTTGAATATGAAATGGGAATATGAAATATTGCCCTTAATGCAGGAATACTACAAGGATGGAATTATCAAGACCAATCCTTCGACCTGCTCAATGGCTGACTTTATTAGCTCGGTAAATTAATGGAATTAATCCAATCTCAAGAACATGAAGTGTTATCATTAGAGTCTTTGAGTGATGAACTCAGAGGAAAAGTGTCTGCGCTTCATTTTTCTCATGTTGGCTATATGAAAAAGCCAAGGTATTTGGGGCTTGAATGGGATTCTAACGATTCGCTACACTGTAACTACTACATTGGAGCCTCTTGGCTTATTGAGAATGAGGTCGCTGTTGCCGTTACTCCCAAAAAGTCTATAGAGAATATTGACTTTATTGAAATGTTTATTACGGCTTTAGCGATTGATTCGGGCCCGGAAGCAGATTATTTTAGTAAATGCTATGGTATTGATTTAGATGCACAGAGGATAACTGTCCCGAAACAGTTGTGCCAAGTCACGCCACTTATTTTAGTTCATTATATAAAACTTTTAGAAAATCTGGTTAAACGCGGATTGAAACATGGGTATGTTACCCGCGAAGAGAATCTGAAATCTAAGATTCGTGGACGCATTTATATCCCAGCACATATTCAAAAAAATATTTGTAATCAACGTGAAGATAGAACTTATTGTAGATTCCAAGAATATACCGAGGATACCTTAGAAAATCGATTGCTGAAAAAAGCCTTGCTTTTTACTTGTCGTACAATTGCGTGTTATAAGAGTTTTGGCCGAAGAAGGGCTGAATTACAAAGTCGGCTGAATAAACTGATGACGGCATTTGTAAATGTATCAGATCAGGTTGAGATTCGTCAAGTCGTTCATGTTTCACATAATAAGTTGTTTCGTCATTATGCGGAAGCAATTCGTGTGGCAAAAATGATTTTACGACATTTTGATAATTCTATTGCGAATGCCGAAAAAGAAAGTAGCAAAACGCCTCCGTTCTGGATTGATATGCCGCGATTGTTTGAATTGTATGCTTACAGTAAATTGAATCAGGTGTATCCGCGACAGCTGTTATTTCAAGAAAAGGGAACGGATGGTCGTTGTGATTTCTTGAAAATCGCAACTGATGGCTCATCTGAACGTTTGATTATGGATGCCAAGTACAAACCATATTATACAGGCAATGCAGATGTTAAATGGAGTGATATACAAGAAATTAGTGGATATGCCAGGGATAAGGATTTGCTGAAAAAAATAGGTTGGGTGAAAGATGGTGAAGTTAATGCTTCCGAAGTTCCGCCTTGTGTTGTAATATATCCGGAATATGAGAATGGTGAAACAACTCTTGACCCTGCCGGCATACTGAATAACGCAAAAGAGATTGGAAATTACACCAATTTCTACAAGATTGCGGTTAAAGTACCGAGAATGGGTTAGTTGTATTTTGTTTTTTTAGAAAAATTTTGGTGAATAACTTTAGTTAATAAGGATATGGTAAAAATAAGTGTATTACTATTATTATAACCCGATTATGACAAAGATGATGGATTCCAAAAGATCCACATTAAAAAAATACACGACCATTCCGGTCTTGTTTGACATCCTTGCTAGAAAGAGAATTGCACTGCTGGATCCCAAAAAATGGGAAGATCGTAATGATTGGAAAATAATGGAACAATATCGAAAAAAAAAAGAATAAAAAGTCAATTTTAGCAACCTGTTTTTGTTATGGTAATGAAAGTATTTATCATTGGAATGCTTTTTCTAAGGAAGAAGATGGTTGCATGATAGCTTTTGATTTTGGAAAATTTATCAATCATGTAGCAGATAATTATCCTGATGTTTACATGGGAGTTGTTCAATATAAGTATCTTAAAGAATTGAATGAAAATTTTAAATTAGATGAAATTCCATTTACAAAACGTAAACAATATGCTTGTGAGAAGGAGTTCCGATTTATTCAATTGTTTGATGAGGAAACGACATCATTTGATATTGCTTTTGACCATTCTTTTATAAAAAAGATTGTTCTTACGCAAAAAATGCCGACTTGTATTTCTGAAACGTTAAAGAAAAAAATCGCTGCGTTTGGGATTCCCGCAAAAAAGATTGAGGTGTCTTCGATTCTAGAAAATAAGAAATGGGTGGATTTCTTTGAAAATTTTAGAGATTCTGAATAATAACCTTCGAAAAGGTTTTTAAACCTTATTGGGGATTATCGCTTCCTCATCTTCCCGCCAGCTAGTACCACCAAGAGTGCTCCTGCAGCAACACCGCCGACCTTCTTGAGGTCGCTCCAGAACTGCCGCCGTTTTGCCTTGCACTGCTCGCAAAGCTTTTCGGTGTCTTCGGGCTTGTCGCAGCCGCACTTCTTGCATTTTTTCCAGAGTTTCTGAGTCATGGCGGA
This sequence comes from Fibrobacter succinogenes, assembly GCA_902779055.1. GTDB lineage: Bacteria > Fibrobacterota > Fibrobacteria > Fibrobacterales > Fibrobacteraceae > Fibrobacter > Fibrobacter succinogenes_K. The sequence goes on from CACZAD010000027.1 coordinate 48,148, forward strand.
ATCTCCTTGGCGTCTGGATTTTAATATACACTTTTATTCCGACATTAATCCGACATTATTCCGACATCGTCGGTCGAGTAGCCGAAATTTTGCGGTCGAAATTTTCGTCCGCAAATGAAACGAGACGGCGGTTGGGTGATGGGTTGGGTAATAAGTTGGGTGAATGATTGGGTGATAGGATAAACGATAGAATAAATGATAGGATAAGATAGGATAAAACCTACGGATACACTGCAGACGTTACCTACATAAGGACCATTTTGTTGACGTCAGCAAAATGGTCTTTTATTTCTTTCTCCATTTTGCAATTCGCATTTCGCATTCAGCTTTAGGCAATCGCATGTTCAATGTCATCAATGCTTCAAGATTCTCTGCTGCTTCTGAAGTTGACAATAATCCATATTCAACGAAGTTATCAAATAGGTAAAGAACTCCAGAGACTTTCACATTGTCTTTTTCTGCAGCAGCGCGAAGTTTGCCGTCACCCGTCAAAAGCCGTCCATCAACCTTTTTGGCATAATACCAAACGGAGCAATCCGCAATAGATGTGTTGTTTTTGCTGTTAGATTGCAGAAGCAAAATTTCGCTAAATTCGTCAAAATCAAATGTCGCGACACCCAACTTTTTCAATTTAATAAACTTCTGAATTATCTGTTGTTGTTCCGGTCTCTCAATTTCGCTAATTACCAAATCGGTTGTGCAAATTTCGCAGGGTAGGGCAAAGAACGCTTCCAGCAATTGGACTGAAAGTAGGTCAAATATGACGTTCGCGTCACTTATGACAATCCGTTCTTCAATCATACCAGTGCGAGATCTCTACGGACTTGTTCAATGTTCTGATGCAACAGGCTTGCGGCCTTGGATATGGTGATGAGTTCCTTGCTCAGCGCCTTATAGACCAGGCTCACGAACCGGGTGGATTCTTCGTAGTGGTACAGCGACGTTTCGATAAGCGCCCTGAATTTCGACGCCTTGTTTTTCTGGATGCAGAAGGTGCGGTAGCGCTGTTCCGAAATAATGCCGCATTCCTTCGCCTTGTACATGATTGCGTCGCAAGAAATTCCGTAAACGAGCTGGATGGCTCTCAGTTCCTGGTACGAGATGTCCCTGCGGGCCTTGCCGAGAATCCGTTTGAGTTCGGGTTCCGGGACAAGCATTTCACTTGCGAACAGGTGGCAAAAAGACTCTTCTTGTTTTTTTTCGATGGACTTGGGTAGGCGAAGCACGAGGTGCCCGAGTTCGTGAAGCGCGGTAAAGCGTTTCCGCTCGGCGGAAAAAGCCTTGTTCAGAATGACAACATGGAATTTTTCGTTGACCAGGCTGCTCATACCGTCGAAGGATTCCGGGGCGTCGATTTCGATAACCTTTATGCCGCGATTTTCAAGCAGGTCGATGACGTTCACGATGCCAGCGAGGCCGAGCCGCCATTCTTTACGGACAATCGCTGCGGCCATTTTGACTTCTTCGGCGGAGTTGGCTCTGATTTGGGGGATAAGGTGTTTCGCGGCAGAGCTGCTGCAGATTTCCTCGATGTTGATGTAGCGTTCCATCAGGTCGGCGATGGTTTCGCGGAGGCTATTCTCCTTTTTCTGCGGGAGCGAGCTCTTTTTGCGGAAGCGCACGGAATCTACCTGCACCGTGAAGGGCCTGAAGAAGTAATCGATAGGCAGGCCCAGCGCCTTGGATAGTGCGATGATGACTCTGCTGTTCGGTGCCAGCTGGCCGTTCTCGTACTTTGAAATCGCCATCTTCGAGACGATATTCCCCATGGCCGAGCAAAGTTCGTCCATTGAGAGCCCTTTCATGACTCGGGCATTTTTAAGCCTAGCAGAGAAAATGGAAAGATTTGCCATAGGTACCCCTTAGTTTACAAATATATATTATTTTAATAATTCTGTAAACTAAGCGGATAAGTACGGGGCTATTTCTTCCTCAGATTCTTACCTCACAACCTTCACCCGCTTTTCGCTCTTGAGCTGGTGCGTGGCGGCGTTGGGGAGGGTGTTCTTGCGGCCGACAAAGGTACCGTCGATGCGGTAGGTTTCAACGGGGGCAACTGTGGCGCGGTTTTGTGCCCGCGGCGTAATCCGGTCGGTACCCGGAGTATTGCTTCCGCAGTTTTCGCCTCCGCAGGTCTCGCTGGTGTCGGCAGCGCTTGCTGTAACAGCAATTGAGTCCGTCGAAACGGTGAAGTTGTCGTATCGTATGTAGCAGTCGTGCGTGGGGGCCCATTCAGCGCTGCTCCCGCCGTGGAATGTGGAGAGGTAGAATTTGTCCACGTGTACGGTGTCGTAGTCGCGCAGGCGCAGCGTATCTATGTCTAGCGCGAGTTCGCCGTCGAGCCACGTTTGCACGCGGCCGTTCTTGTCGCCGTTGCCGGGGGTGCTTACGGTATTCATCGTCACCTTGTTTACTATGCGGTGCCAGGTGCCGGTGGTGAACTGTTTTTGCGCTTGGGTGCCGCCCAGGTCCCATTTAAAGTCGTCGCCGTATTCGGATTTTTGCCCCATGAAGTATATCAGCTGCACGGCGTTGCCATCTTTGCGCCACATTATGCGTGCGCTCCAGCCGTCGCCGGTTTGGGGCATGGCGTTGCCGGTGTAGCACTTTCCGCCGCAGAGTCCGGGGAGTTTGCCGCCCAGCAGGAATTCGAATCCGTCTTCGAAGAAGATGTCGTAGGCGCTCCACATGGTGTCGGCCACCTTCACGAGCGGCTGTATTATCTGCCCTGCGCAGGCGGGGGTGTCGTTGTCGTTGGGGCCTACGCAGCCCTTGGGGTATTTGAGCTGCAGCACGTTGCCGTGTTCCTCGCCGTCGTACACGATTTTCGAGTTCTCGCCGTTGTTCTTTTCCATGGCGTACCACCAGCTGCCATCGGTGCTGTTGCGCTTGAAGTCTTCCTTGGCCTCGGCGTTGCCGTACACGCCGGGGGTGCGGTTCTCGAAGTTGACGAACGAGACCGTGCCCGCAGAAATTGCATTGGCGGTCTGTGCGAATGCTGTTGCCGCAAGGCAAAGTGCCGTGCTCAATGTGGTACGCAATATATTTTTCATGGGTACCTCAAGCGTTAAAACGTATTTAGGATCTTTGCCGTAATACGGCTGTCATAATGGCGTTTCGATGCGAAATGTATCCCAGCTGTTCGGGTGTAAAGAACTCTTTGTAACTTTTCCTACCTTTTTTCAAGTTGCACGTGCTGCATAGGGGCACGGCGTTATTGACAAAATCTCCCTTCGTAGTTACCATTATAAAATTCCCGCCCTTGCATTTGGGGATAAAGAAGTGGTCCAGATGTTCGCAGGGGTTCTCTTGACATAGGGGGCAATGGTAGTCGTAAAGGTGGAATAGGACCTCGCGATATTTATTGTTGTAATCGGGGTCGTAATCATTTGCTCGATCGAGGTCGTTTGTCTCAATGATATAATCGTTAGTATTGTCGCTGATAATTCCGTCTTTTTGTGGTTTATCTTTTTCACCGTCTACAAAGTAGATCATTTTGGATATCATGGGTTGGCGCTTCCGTAGCCTTGCCATTTTTCTTTTATATAAGGCGACTTTTGACTCGGCTACTTTTGGCGGGAGTTCAGTTACTTCGACCTCTTCAACTGTAGAATCATCCAGCGCATCTTCATCCATCGAGTCACCATTAGTCGCGTCTTTATCTTGCGCGGGCTTACCTGGCAAAAAGTCTTCGGGTCTGGGCATCCCTTTAAAAACCTGGTTCTGCATGAGGCCGGTCTTTTTGGGGAAAAGGGTGATTATAGTGGTGATGGCGATAAAGACAACGGCGGAAATGCATGCGATGGCGACGAATGCCTTCGGGTTGAAGCTGTCATCGTACCTGAGCCAAATCCAGAAGATAATGAACAGCTCTATGACGAATAACGATATTGCCAATCTTACGGGTTTCATGCTTGATCCTTTTCCTTCCAATATACATTTATCTTGTTGACGGTGCATGAAAAAGGTGATACATTTGGAGCCGGAAGAGTTTAGTTAATCTATGTACAAAAAGTGGATTCTGATTTCGGCGATCGTTTTCGAGGTGTGTCTCGTTGTTGTGTTTATCGCGGCGGGAGAAAAGGCTCTGTCGTATCGTCTGGGGTTCATCATAGACCAAACTTTCCTGGAGAACCTTGCGAAGGCTGAGTTCTATGAGACTCTGCGTCATGGCGTGATGGCGTTCGGGCTTTTCTTTTTGGCGGCTATTCTCTTTTATGCTTGGGGGCTTTCCCGCTCTAAAGAAGAGCTGAAAAAAATCAAGGGCCTGGGGCCTTTTGGGGGTGCCGTCATTTTTGTGGTAACGGCCTTCGCATTTGCCTTCTCCGATTTGCATGAACTGCCCACGCGGAGCACGGAACGGGTGTACGTGCAGACGGAAACGCTCAAGTTCAAGAATGTGTGGCATTATAAGTCGGGGAAATCCTATTACTTGATGTTCAACAGCGGGAACGATTTAAGGGTGGGCTCAAAGCGCTACGATTCAGCGCGTATCGGGAGCCGCTATTACACGTTTTACCAGGGCGATATCCTTATACAGGCGCTGCTTACGGATAAGTATATCTTAAAAGATTTGGGGGATTCGTACCGCGATTAGCCTTTCCTGGTTATACTCCGCTAGTTTTTTGTAATGGTGTTTTTGTATATTCTTGCCGAAGAGGTTTTTATGTACCGTTTTTCGCGTTTTTTTGCATTTTTAGCACTTCTTGCCATTCCTGCGCTCGCTTTTGACGTGTCTGTCAAGGCGAACGTGGATAACGCCCAGGTTTTCGTGGGCGACATGTTCAATTACGAAATCCAGGTGACTGCCCCGGAAAACGCCATCGTGGATTTGCCGAGTTTCGTGGGCAACCTCGGGAGTTTCGAGGTCAAGGAGATGAAGAACGAGAAGGTGACCGAGGGCATGCCCAAGGGTACCGCGAAGTTCGTGTGGCTCGCGACGCTCAATACGTTCGTGAGCGGTGATTTTTTGATTGCGCCGCAGCAGGTGAGCGCCGTGGTGGGTAGCGATACGGTGAAGACGAATACCGACCCGGTGGCGGTGAAGGTTTCGATGCGCACCACAGGCGAAGAGACGGACATTTTGGAAGTGGAAGACCCGCTGGATGACCCGCGCCTGCCGCAGTGGCTCTACATCGTGCTGATTGTTTTGGGCGTGCTGTTGCTCGTGTTCCTCGGTTGGTTCTTGCACAAGAAGTTTGCGAAGCAGGGGGCCGCTCCGCGCCTGCCTCCGTACGAAGAGGCGGTGCTTGCGCTCAAGGAACTCCGCCAGAAGAACTACCTCGCCGAAGGCAACCAGGGCGACTACTTCATGGCTCTCGGGTTCATTGCCCGCCGTTACATAGAACGCCGTTTCGACGTGGATATTTTGGATGCGACCGTCGCTGAACTCAAACAGCGCATGGCGCACGTGGCGGGCCTTCCGCAGGCCTACAAGGAATCCGTGGTGACGCTCGCCGTGGAAACCGAGCCGGTGAAGTTCGCGAAGATGAAGCTCGAAGGCGAACGCTGCCGCTTCTGGGACGAATGGGCTGACCGCCTGCTCGAAGACACGAAGCCGACGCCGGAAGAGGAACAGGCCAAGAAAGAAGCTTTGAAAGCGGCGGTGCAAGAAGTGAAGGCTGCCCGCAAGGCGAAGTAATTTTTCTGAGAAACTTCGTATAGCGGCGTACTCGGAGCCTCGCTGTACAATTTGTACAGCTTCGGTCCTGCGGCCTTGCTCTACTCGCTTCTCGAAAAAAAATGAGACTGGAATAAAAAACTTGGGTCTCGTCTTTAGAGATTAATCGTCATTCCGGTGTGCATCTGCTCGGCGCGCTCGCCGAGGACTTCCCGCAATATTCTGTAGGCGCGGTCGCCGGTGCAATGCCCGGTGTAGATTTTCTGCACGTCGAGTTCACGTAGCCTTTCGGCAAAGGCGCGTACGCGTGCGTCCGGGTAACGGAAAAGGTGGAACCCGCCGAGAATCGCGTAAATCTTTTTGCCGGGGAAGGCGGCCTCGATTTCTTTCACGATGTTGTCCGCGCCCGCATGGCTGCAACTGTTCATGATGAACAGCCCCTGCGGGGTATCGAACACCAGGCTCTGTTCGTGGTCGAAGTTGTCGTAGCGGTACTTGCCGTTTTCCTTGACGCTCAGGTGCGCCATCTCGCCGATGCGTTCCAGCCCCGGGGTGGAATGCGGCACGAGCGTTATGCCCGGCGCGATTTCGGCGATGCCTTCCACGAAGCGGATGCGGTCGGCGAACCGTTCGAGCCATCCCTTGTGAATGCCGATGTAGTAATGGTATGTGAACCGCCCGAGCAGCTTCCCCGTGTGGTAGCAGTTTTCGGCAGCTCCCTTGCGCAGGTAGAATGGTGCGCCGGAATTCGCCTTGAAGAATTTCGCCATGCCGTTCGCGTGGTCGTAATGCGCGTGGCTGAGCACGCCGATGTCGACCTGCGTGAGGTCTATGCCCATCACGTTTGCGTTTTTGGCGAACAGGTGCGAGGCTCCCGTATCGAGCAGCACCTTGTGCCCTTCGTATTCCACGTACACGGAAAGTCCCCATTCGCCGAACAGCTTGCGCGAGCAGCACGTGCCCGCGATGTTGTCTATGAGGACTTGGACTTTCATCTTATGCCGGTGATTTCAGCCTTATTCGCAGTCGAGGCAGGTCCATTCGACCACGCCGTCGCAGCCTTCCTTGGAGCCGGTGAGGCGTTCGCAGGTGTAGCTTTCGACGTCGATGAGGAATTCGAGATTGCCCGCGTTCCTGGTGCAGCATCCTTCGCAGTCGTTGTCGGAGCACTTGTCGTAGACGACGGCGTCTATGGATTTTCCGTTCTGGCGCAGCCTGAAGGTTTTGAGCTTGTACTTTCCCCAGTCTTTCTCGTGGATGGAGATGATGTTGTGCTCGCTGACCCATTCCTCGGTCTGCTGGTCGCTCAGGCCTGCAAAGTAGCCCGCCCATTCGCAGCCGTTGTACTCGATGCATTCCTCGCTGCCGGGATCCGGCCACGAGATGTACCACGTGAGATATGCCTTGTTCCACACGGTGTCGGTCGGTGCGGTCGTCGAGGAACTCGATTCGGTCGGGAGGGGGGCGCTGGACAGCGGAAGTGTTTCGCTGGATTCCGGCTCAATAACGCTGCTCGATTCAGGCGTATTTCCTGCGCTCAAGTCGGTCGAAACGCCGCTGGAATTGCTGTCGGCACAGGCGGCGAGCATCGTTGCGGCCATGAAGGCCGTTCCCATGAGAATCTTGTTTGCAAATTTCATGACGTCTCCTTTACCAAACACGGGTTTATTTAATTTCTTTTCCGTCGCTGAAGGCGTTGCCGACGCGGCGTTCCATCACGTAGTAGCCGTGGCCCGCGGAATCGTAACACACCGGCTCGAGTTTTTCCACGGAAAGTTTGCCGCTTGCATCCAGCGCGGATTCGTCGGCGGTCACGTTCACGACTTCGCCGATCAAGAGTTCGGATTCCTCGTCGTAGCTCACCATTTTGCATTCGAGTGTAAGCGGGAGCTCCGCGATGAGCGGGGCGTCCACGTGCGCGCTCTTGATGGCGGTGAACCCGGATTTTGCGAACTTGTCGGGGACCTTGTTGCCGGAGGTGACGCCGAGGTAGTCGATTGCCTTGATGTGCTTCGCGGTCGCCATGCTCACGGTAAATGCCTTGCGCGCCTTGATGTTCGGCATGGTCTTGTGCGATGCCGCCACGTAGATTGCCACTTGGTTCGTATCGCTTACGGAACCCCATGCGGCGACCATCGCGTTGGGCGTGCCGTCTTCGTTGTAGGTCGCGATGACAAGCGTGGGTTGCGGGTAAAGGAAAGCCTTGACTCCGAGATCTTTGCGCATGGTAAAACCTCCGATTTTTTTACAAGATATATTATTCTGAGGCGAAAATTATATACTTTTTTCTTAAAACGGTTAGCAAAAGGAGTCCTTATGACTATCGGAATTATCGTCGCCATCGTAGTTGTCATCATCGTCGTGATGCTCATCTCCATGTACAACGGTCTCGTGAAACTTCGCAACAACCGCGAGAACGCTTTCGCGAATATCGATGTGCAGCTCAAGCAGCGCTTTGACTTGGTTCCGCAGCTGGTGAATACGGTCAAGGGCTATGCCACGCACGAAAAGGAAACTCTTGAAAAGGTGACTGCCGCCCGTGCCGCCGCCATGAACGCCAGTACGGTCGATGAGAAGGTCGCCGCCGACAAGGCCCTTTCCGGTGCGCTCGCCGGGCTCCGCGTGTCCTTGGAAGCTTACCCTGAACTCAAGGCCGACCAGAGCTTCTTGCAGCTGCAGAACGAGCTTGCCGATATCGAGAATAAGCTCTCCGCCGCCCGTAGGTTCTTCAACTCCACTACCCGCGAGTTCAACAACGCTTGCGAGGTGTTCCCGAGCAATATCGTGGCTGGCATGTTCGGCTTCAGGCGCGCGCCCATGTACGAGCCTACCGAGGGCCGCGAA